>OMZY01000018.1 GCA_900315675.1 uncultured Eubacteriales bacterium | reverse complement strand
AGGCCTACAGAAAAAGTATATCAAACTATTCCCGCGAAATGGTCCCCGGTTTCATAACCTCATGGGTGCCTTTCGCAGAAAGGCGGAACATAAATATGATTGATTTTCTGGCTGAAGTTGCCGACGTCGTCCTGGACATTATCCTGAGCATTTTTTCAGAGAAGCATCGGAAACGCAAAGCCCTGAAAGCGGAGAACAAAAACAGGGAAAACAGCGGCGAAGGCCAGGAACCCGCCGGAGACGGACAGGGAGAATAACACGCCCGGGTCCTGACCGCCGCGGATCATTTCGGCACTTTCGTACGTTATATATACAAGTACCCTATTCTGAAACAGGAGGTTGTAACGTATGAAGGTACTGAAACTGATCGGCGGTTATCTTGCCCTGGGCTGGTTTTTCCTTTTTGTGGACCAGTCCGGCATCGGCTTTGATAAAAATGTGAAAGCTGTTCACAAATGGGCTTCCGGGGAAACTCCCAAGCTGCATTTTGTGCAATACTGGAAGATGACGGCCCAGGGATCCGGACGCAAGGCCGAAAAAATCCCTGCCCCGCAGGAAATGCCGGAAGAGATTCCGGAAGAAAACCCGGAAGAGTATACCGATTCCGAAGACGACGAATAACCGGCCGTATTTTTCAGGCTTTGTCCTGTATTTCCCGTTCCTTCCGCCCTACAATCTGTTTTGACAGAGAAGAGTGAAGAAAGGAGCGATTCCCATGCTTTGTCCCTGGTGCGGACAGGAAATGCAGGCCGGAACCCTTGCCGGAAGCGACCGTGCCTGCCTCAGCTGGCGGCCGGGCGGCGTAAAGCGCCGCTTTATGGACGTCCTCGGCGGCCGCGGCGTTGTAAAAAACGCCCATCGCGGGCTTTGGCGGTTTACCCTGAGCGGCCATTACTGCGATCATTGCAAGAAGATGATTCTTGATACGGATATCCGGAAGTAACAGGCGGAAAACGCCTGACCGAAAGGAAGATCCCATGGAAAAGAACACACCCACCATCTCCAGCTCCCTGCGCCACGAGATCCTGAAGATGCCCGAAGCATGCTATTCCGCTACCGGAATCATCATCAACGGCCGCAGAATCAAGAGCCTGGTGTTTACCACAGACCTGGCCATTATCCGGAACTGCGACGCGGACGCCGTTTTCGCGGTCTATCCCTTCACGCCCCAGCAGGTCATCAGCGACGCGATCATCAAGGCGTCCTATATCCCTGTTTTCTGCGGCGTGGGCGGCGGCACCACGAAAGGCCTGCGCACGGTCACCCTGGCGAAGGACGTGGAATGCCAGGGCGCGATGGGTGTTGTGCTCAACGCGCCGATCACCAACCCGAACCTGGCCGCCGTGGTCAAGGCGGTGGATATTCCCGTGATCATCACGGTCACCAAACCGGACACGGATATCGAAGCCAGGCTGGAAGCCGGCGCGTCCATCCTGAACGTGGCCGGCGGCGCCGCCACCCCGGAGATTGTCCGGAGTATCCGGGAGCGATTCCCGGAGGTTCCCATCATCGCCAGCGGCGGCAACACCGACGCGAATATCGAGAAAACCATTCTTGCCGGGGCAAACGCGATTACCTACACCCCGCCGACCACCAATGAGCTTTTCAAGTCCCTGATGGAAAAATACAGGGAAGAGTAAATCCGTTTTTACGGTACATACACCGTCCGGCGGTACTGCCGGATGAGGGATAACAGCTGCAGTCCATAGGCAGTCTCCGGCAGATCCGCCAGACCCGTGGCCGCAGCGGAAGACGCAGGGGAGGAACCAGCCGCGTAAGTGACCGATACCTCCCCTGCTTTTTTGCCTGTGATCCTCTGCGGCGGCATGCCTGCCTCCGCCAGCAGCGCCGGGGAGGGCGCGCTTCCTTCCGGCAGGGCCGTCCGGGCATACAGGGTCAGCTTGTGCGCCGTGAACAGGCGCCGGGCCTCCGCCGCGTCCTCCGCCGTGAAGGAGGCAAAACGGGCGTTGGCCTGCACGATACAGGAGGATAAAACAAAAGCGGGCTGAAAGCCCGCAAATTGTGGATAGTATGAAGTGAATTCAGCTTCGGTCAAACTCTCATTCCTCGTAAAGGTCGCTCAGGTCCGGAAGGTTGATCAGCTTCAGGCAGTTCTCAAAGGTGTCCGGACCGATGTTTTCCAGATCCTCCGGCAGTTCAATATTTTCCAGGGACATGCAGTTGGAGAAGGCCTTGTCGCCGATCACTTCCACCGGATCCGGAATCACAATTTCCTTCAGGGCGTAGCAGCAGAAGAAGGCGCTCTCACCGATCTCCTCCAGTTCGGCCGGCAGCCGGATATCCGTCAGGGAAACGCAGCCGGAGAAGGTGAAGGGATTGATCGTGTAGGTCCAGGAAGGAACCACCAGGCTCTGCAGGGACTGGCAGCGGTTGAAGGCCTTGGCGCCGATGTAGCTGCAGGTATCGGGAATGGAGACTTCCGCCAGGCTGACGCAGCCGTCAAACGCTTCGCTGCCGATATAGTCCACGGCGGCGGGCAGTTTTACGCTGGCCAGGCTTTCACAGTTCTGGAAGGCGCCGCCGCCGATGTAGAACAGCTCTTCCGGCAGGATCAGCTCCGTCAGGCTGACGCAGCCCGCGAAGGTGTTCTTGCCGATGGTGGTCAGGTCCACAGGCAGGCGTACGGAGGTCAGGGATTCACAGTTCCGGAAGGCCATCTCTCCGATGAAGGTGATGTTTTCCGGGAAAACCAGTTCCGTCAGCGCCGTGCAGTCCTGGAAGGCGCGGTCCGCAATGGAGTTGACCCGCGCCGGGAAGGCAATGCTCTTCAGCATGCGGCAGCCGCTGAAGGCGTCCGCGCCGACCGTGGAGATGCTGGTATCCTGCAGGTTAATGTACCGCAGGTTTCCGCACTGGTAGAAGGCGCGGCGGCCGATGGCCCGCACCGTATCAAAGACGACCAGCTGGGCCAGGCTTTCATTGCCGTAGAAAGCGGACGCCCCGATAATCCGGGTACCCGCCGGAAGCGTATAGGCGCTTAATTCCTTTGTCATGGGGTAGCAGATCAGGCGGCTGTCCTCCCGGCTGAACAGAACGCCGTCAGCCAGGTACACGTTCGGGTTTCCTTCGGACACCGTCAGGTCTGTCAGCGAGGCGCAGCCTTCAAAGGGATTCATGCCGATCTCCGTCAGGGTGGCCGGCAGGGTCACCTTGGTCAGGCTGGCGCAGCGGCGGAAAGCGTAATCCCCCAGGGAGACCATTCCGTCCCGGATGGTCAGCTCCGTCAGGGCGTTATTGGCCTGGAAAGCGGAAGGCCCGATGGCCGTGACCGCCGTACCGTTCAGCTCCTGCGGAATCACCAGGGAGGTTTCCGATCCTTCATACAGGATAATCTCGGCAGTGCCATCCGGCTGCAGGATATAGGTATAATCCCCGGCCTTCATGCTCTGCTCCGCCACGGCGGCAGGAAGAATACAGCAAAGGAGGAAAACGCATAGCGTCAGAACCGCTGCGAGCCTTTTCATCCGTATTCCTCCCCTCACGCTGTTCAATTCTGCTTTTTGATTCACATAATGATATCGTGTTTTGGGCCGTTCGTCAATTAATTATTGCTTTTCTGCCGACCCGGAATCCTCCTGCCGCGCCGTTTTTGCCGCGGCGGACTTCCGGCCGGACGCGTTCGGCCGCGTTTCCTCCCCCGGAGAGGGGGCGGCAGGCACTTTCCGGCCCGTTGCGTCGGTTCCTTCCAGCGGTTCGGCTTCAAGCTTTTTCCGCTGTACGTTCGTCACTGCCGCCTCCAGGGAACCGTCGCTGAGCAGCATCTGAAACAGGGGATCTTCCCGGATGGCTTCCGGGGCTTCCCGGAAGGTCAGGCGGGTTTCCGGGGTAACCCGGTGAATGACTGCGCCGCTGCGATCCCTGAACTCGGCGCATACGCGGGACAATATTAGCATTTTTATCTCCTTTCGCTTGAGATTAATCCGACGGAATGTCAGTCTCCGGCTGCCCTCGGATCAAATCCCGTCTAAATATCTGACCGTACTCGGATATAAGAATCTTACCTCAGAGAACTGGGCGATATAGGGAATCTTGATGCGCATTTCGGAATACTCCGTGTCCATCCGGCGCAGGGGCTGGGTCAGGTTGAAGCAGATCCGGTCCACCCGGTTCATGTAGACCACCATCCGGTCGGATCCGTTGCTGCCCGTGCCGCTGCACCACTTGCAGGGAGAAATGGTCAGTTCCCCGCCCTGCTGCACGGACAGGTTGTTCTCCAGCACATAGGTGAGGATGGACCGCTCGGAGTCATCCGAAACCTTCCGGGTCACCAGCTGGCCGAACTGCTCCACGGGAATCAGGATATGGTTCGGCAAGGCGTCGGAAGAGCAGTCGTTATCCTTCCACAGGGCGGAAATAGCCCGGTTGATATCCGCCAGGATCTCATCCGCCGTCTTGTTGTCCCAGGAAGTATCCGTACCGCCCGGGGTGTGAGGCAGAGCGGACGCCCGGGTGATGTTCGGGTTGTTGCACAGGCCCGTGGAGGATACTTTGGTAAAGCCGGTATAGACGTTCCGGTCGATCAGCTTGTCGCAGTGCAGGCGGATGCCCTTGTTCAGGAAGGTTTCCGGATCCCGGCCCACCTGCAGCATCTTTTCCCGCTCCATGGTGGAGAAGGACATGTACTCGGCAAAGTTGAAGGTCCGGGCCACCTGCTTGGACAGGTCTGCCTGGATCACGGGAATATCGTTGGCCGCCTCAAAGAAGAGGTTGTCGTCATCCCCGCCGGAGGAGGCGTAGGAAACGTCTACGGAGGCAATGGATTCCAGCAGGCCTCCGCCGGTGATCACCGGCATGTCCCGGGGCCAGTCCGTCCCGGAGAGCGGCTCCAGGATCACGTCATCCACCTTCTCCAGTTCCTTCATCAGGAATGTATAGGAATCGTTCACCGCCAGACGGCGGGGAGCGATCCGGAAAGTATGGTTCATAGCAAAACTCCCTTCGTGGTTGAAACCAAATTCAGAATTATGAATTCAGAATTCAGAATTATTTGTTGAACTGCCAATGGCGATGAACAGCATTTCATCTTCTCTTGTTTCGTTCTGAATTTATTATTCTGAATTGTGAGTTGTTTTCTGTTATGTCATAATACCAGTTATTCGTACACTATTAATTCTGAATTCTTAATTCTGAATTCTGAATTATATAAGGTTTCTTTTATTCACGGTCACTTCCGTGTTCCGTCCTCCCGCGCCGGCGGGACGGCGGATGCGGACATTCTCCAGGAGGACCGTGGTGCCTTCCTGTCCGGAAACCGCGGTCAGGGCGCCGTCGGATTTGCGGAGATAAACCGGGTCTCCGGTTTCCCCGCCGGCGGCCAGCTCCACGGTGATTCCGCCCCGGACCAGCACTTCCATCACATCGCCCGGCTTCCAGGTGCCGGCCTGTTCTTCTCCGGACTGGTCCTGGGGATAGGTATCCGGCGTTTTATCCGCCACCCGGACCGCGAAGCCCAGGAAGCTGCTGTACTCCTGCGGCGCTGCCGTATTGAATGGCACGGCGCCGCCGGCCTCCAGGAAGACGGGCGTTCCGAAAGCAATCTCCCCGCTGTATGCGTTCTTCACGGAGATCACAATATCGTCCACGGAGCGGGTAATCGCTCCGGGACTGCCGTTGCCAAAGACTGCCTGTACCTTACCCACGACGGTTTCCCTCCTTATAACTGGCGTTGCGCTTTTTCATAATCCGGCGTCCCAGGTCCGCGGAAACGGGGACTGTGCGCCGCTGGGCCGAAGCCAGGGCGGCGTAGACGCCGGAAGCGTCCGCCCGGTGATCCCGCGTCCTGCGGATCCGGGCGGCGATATCCCCGATCACCTGTTTTCTCACGCTGCGGGGCAGGCGGGCCAGGGCCGGACGGATCGCGCCGACGGCGGCGCGCAGCGCGTCCAGGTTCATCCGGGAATCTTCCGGTTCGCTTTCCTCCACTTCATCCTCCAGGATGACCGAGGCCACGGGATCCAGGATTTCCTCCATCGCGGCAGCCAGTTCTTCCGCAGCCGGATCCTGCGTTTCCTGCGCCGCTTCCTCCAGGGCTTCCGCCACCGCGGCCTCCGCGGGATCCTCATCCTCCGCGCTGCCCACCGCGGAACCCTCCAGCAGCGCCAGGATCCGGTCCAGGCGTTCCAGCACGCCGCTCAGGCCGCTTTCATCGATGATGATGTTCTTTGTTTCCTCCGCCTGCGTCTCCTCCGCGGGTTCTTCCGCCGGCGTCTCCACGATCACCGTGGTCTCGCCGCCCTCCGCCTGAACGGGTTCCTCCTCCCCGGCGGGGTCGATCATTTCCTCAATGATCCCGGCGACCGTTTCAATGTCGCCGTCTTTGGCCATCCGGGCCAGTACCTTGGACAGGGATTTCTTCATCATGTTCTGTCTCCTTTCATCTTTGGTTTCCTTTAAGGGCCGCGGCTTGCCGCATGCCTGCGCGGCAGGCCGCCTGTCCCTGATAGAAACGCGGGAACCGGCGCGGCCGGCGTCCACCACCGCCACATGGTTCCCGCGGATCTTCCGCTGAATATACTGTCCGTCCTCCTCGCACAGCTCATAGGTATAGCCGCAGGAGATTTCCCGTTTTCCCTCCTCCAGGATCGCGGTGATCAGGGCGGGATCAGTAATGATCAGATCTGCCAGCAGCAGGTCTGATTCCGCTCCGCTCCCCCGCCGGACGTTGTGGGCATGGCCCTTCTGCAGGGCCCGGATATTGGAAACATCCACCCCTTCGGGCGGATGATCGTTGGTCACCGGCATTCCCTCAAACGATGCAATCGTCGCCGGCGAGAATACCTCTTCTTCAGGCCTGTACACAGGAATAAGCCCATTCTCATTCCCGCCCGCAGGCGATAATTCTGAATTCTGAATTCTGAATTCTGAATTGGTGCTGATTCCCAGCTCCTCCGGCAGGTATTCCTGCGTACCCGTCCGTGCCACCGGCACGTTCAGGCAGAGCAGATATCCCTCCGGTTCCCTGAAAGACAGATTGTCTGAAAGTCGCGTTCCGTAATAGTGCATGGCGTCAGCCCTCCCCGTAATTTTTCCTTTTTCCCTATTTGTGATATAATGTCCGGGATTTCATTCTGTGATTCAGAAAGGAAGCTTTATGACTCAAAGACAGCGCAGCCTGATCGGCGGCATTTCCGTACTGGGTGTAGCCGGACTCATCTGTAAAGTTGTCGGCGTTCTGTTCCGAATCCCGCTTTCCAACATGATCGGCAGTTTGGGAATGGGACTCTTCGGACAGGTTATGCCCTGGTACAACCTGCTTCTGAGCATCACCTCTGCCGGTATACCGGTAGCCATTTCCCGTATGGTTTCCCATTACATCACCATCGGGGAACCGGGCAACGCCCGCCGTGTTTTCAAAACAGCCCTGAAGCTGCTGACCGTACTTGGCATAGTTTCCACCATTATCCTGCTGCTTTGTTCCCGCCTGCTTGCAGTAATTGTCAAGACTCCGGAAGGCTATCAAAGCTTCATCTGTATTGCGCCTTCCCTGTTCTTCGTCTGCATCATGAGCGCCTACCGGGGCTATATGCAGGGCATGCGCCGCATGATGCCCACCGCCGTCAGCCAGCTGATTGAACAGGTCGGTAAGGTAGCGATCGCCCTGCCCCTGGCCTCCATCGGCTTTGCCCGGGGCGGCGAAGAAACAGGCTGGATTATGGGCAGCGCCGGCGCCCTGCTGGGCACCTCCCTGGCGGAATGTGCCGCCATGCTGTATATGATCATCCGCTGCCATTTTGTGAAAACACAGCCAGCCCTTCCGAACGAATCTCCCATTTCCGGCCGTACGCTGGCTAAACGCATTGTGATGATCGCAATCCCGATCACGTTAGGTGCCTGTATCGTGCCCCTTTCCAACTCCATCGACGCATCAATGCTCAAGAGCCTGATGATGGATTCAGGATTTACGGACAAGGCAGCACAAGCCCGTCACGGTCTCCTGACCGGTATTGTTTTCCCGTTGATCAATGTACCTACCGCCTTGGCCATGGCCATGTCCACCAACCTGGTTCCCGCTGTCGCTTCCGGTCTGGCACGGAAAGATATGAAATTTGTAGCCCGGGAAACCGGTATCGGCCTTCAGGTTGCCTCGGTGGTCGGCTTCCCCTGTTCCATCGGTATGAGCTTGCTGGCCAAACCAATTGTTTTCCTGTGCTTCGGCAGAAGCTATAAGCTTGCAGAATTACTCATAGCCAGCAGTCTTCTGGAGTTTTCAGCCATGACCATCATCCTGTTCACCATGGTACAGGCAACCTCAGGAGCCTTACAGGGTGCAGGCAAGCAGAAGATTGCCATGCTGACTCTGGTAGCAGGCGTCGTTTGTAAGATTGCCCTGAACGCCATCCTGGTCAGTCGATATGATATCAACATTCACGGTGCGCCTATCGCATCACTGACATGCTATACAGTTTCGATGATTCCCAACCTGTACTATACCTGTAAATACACCGGCTACAGGTTCTCGGTGATGAATATCATTATCCGTCCATTGGGAGCTGCTGCTGTGATGGGTGGTGCTGTCTGGGCGATCTACAACTATATCTTCGGCGGCGAGCAAGGTCTGCTCAGTGCGGGCTTGTCAAAGCAGCTGTTGCTGGTAGTGGTTTGTATCGGAGTCGGCGCCATTGTCTACCTGGGCGCAGCTCTCCTGTTCAAAGCGATTAATCCGGATCACCTGCCCGCCCGTTTCCGCAGGAAAAAGGCATAACAGCATACGAAAAGAAATACCGGCTGAAACTCGGCCGGTATTTCTTTTTTGCGCCTGCAGCCCTGTTTCCCGGCGCTATTGTTCCCGCGCCCGTGAAATAACTATTTTATTTTTCGCATCCGGCCCTGTTATTTTCCGCGCCGGGATGATATGCTTTTCTCACGGTGAAACCCGCCGTATACGCTGAAAGGAGGCCGGACCGATGGGTACCTACAGGAGCTGGAAGAACATTAAAGCCGAAAGCATCAAGCCGAAGGAAGCTCCCCTGATCATGAGATTCAGGTATATAAAGAACTACGGGATTTCAACGTTCACCACCGGCCAGCGGGTGCTGCTCGGAACCGTTTGCGTTGCGTTCCTTCTCCTCCTGATTCTGTTCGGCGGCCTGTCTGATCTGTTTCTTGTTCTTCTCCTGGCGACCGTTCCGATGATTGCCCTGTGGCTCATCTTCAGCTATCAGGGTAAAAAGAACCATCAGGACGAGCAGGACAGAATCGCGCAGGAAAAGGAAGATTCCTACGGATATCACAATTACTGATTTTCTTTCCCGTTGTTGATCTGTGCCTTTGGGGCAAGGCATTCACATATCATTCATAAGGAGATCGGAACCATGAAGAAAACAGTCCTGAAGACAATCGCGGCAGCCTGCCTGCTGGTCCTTCTCACCCTGACGCTGTCCGGCTGCGGAACCGTCAGTGAAAGTGTTTTTGACGGTTCACGGACAGCCGACGAAAACAGCTTCCGCATGAATTACACCACGCTGAACCGTGAGGATTCCGCGGATCTGGTCCTGGCCGAGGGTGAGCAGCTCCACATCGAGTATTCCCATACCCAGGGCACCGTGGACATCGTCGTCGGCATGGATGGGCAAACCCCGCTTTACAGGGGTTCCGGCCAGAAGAACGGCGAGATGCTCCTGCCCATCTCAGAAGCCGGCACCTATCACATCTCCGTTACCGGCCACAAGGCCAAAGGCAGCATCGCCTTTGTCCGAGTCACCACGGCAGAGAATTAATTCATAATGGCAAAAGCAGCTCTTTCGAGCTGTTTTTTATTTACCGGATGAGCAACAGTTTTAATTCTGAATTCTGAATTCTTAATTCTGAATTGTCTTATACGTTCCCATCTCCTCTCCCCGCGCTTTCAGTTCCGCGATCGCTTCCTCCCGGGTGAACAGGCCGCACTTAAAGCCTTCAATCACATCCGCCGACAGTTTCTGCACCAGCTCCGCCCGCTCGGCGGGGCTGCTGGTCATCACCGGCTCAAACACAATCTCCAGGTTCTCCGGCACATAACCCCAGCAGGAGACGGCCATCACCGGCAGCAGCTTCTCCAGCGCCGGGCGCAGCAGCCGTTCCTGCAGGGAGGCGATCATGTCGTAGTAATTTTTCAGATCCGATTCGCCCGTGGCGTTCATGCCCTGGGGCGAACGGCCGAACAGCCGGGTCGCCGGAATCTCCGCAGCGCCTGCCATATCCATCATGAACTGCTCGTAGATCTCGCTCAGCCCGGCAAAGGAGTAGGCATGATTCTCCAGGCAGTCGTCCTTTGAAAGCAGCTGGATGCCGAAGGAGGTTCGGAACCGGTTCTCCAGGCCCATGGCCTGTTCCAGGTTCCGACGCTGCTCCTCCGTTCCGGTACCCAGCAGTTCCCCGAAGTCCGACATCTTCAGCGTTGTGATGTTCGCCTGGAAAATCAGCTGGGCGATGTTGGCGGAAGCCGCGCTGCGCTTGAGCAGCTCGTCCCGGATATGCTCCATTTCGCTGGCGCCCCAGAAGTTTTCCCGGATGGTTTCTCCCCGGGGCAGCTCCCGGCCCACAAACCGCAGCACCCGGGAGTGATGCAGCCGCACGGTCCGGTATCCTTCCGTTTCCAGGTTCACGGTGTAGTATTCCGGCAGCCCGAAATCGGGATCGTCCAGGTCTGCAACCAGTTCCGCTGAAGGCTCGATCCCCTGCGCCCGATCCAGCACCAGCAGCCCCTGGAAACAGTCCGGCAGCAGCAGGTCCTGCTCCAGCGGCCGGTCCAGCCGGTCCTCCTCGCCCCGGATCACCATCAGGGCCAGGGAGCCGCCGTACAGCCGCGCCCAGCGCAGGGCGTTGGTCAGCTCCTGCTTCACGCTGTGGCGGGCTTCCAGCCGGCGCAGGGCGTGGATCTCCTCCGGCTCCCGGGCCGCGGAGAGCCGGTACCAGGCCCGGGTCATATCCTCCGAAGGGGTGTCGATGATCCGCTTGGTCAGCCAGGATTCCCGGTACATGGCCGTCAGCAGCTCCGGATCCGAGGTCAGCCCGGAGCGGACAAAAGTTCCGGAGGAAAGCAGCGGCGACTCATCCCCGAGGAACGCCGCACTGTTGGAATAGCCGTCTGCGCCGCTGAGGCGGCGAGAGTTCAATTCATAATTCATAATTCACAATTCATAATTGTTTTACTTTGTCGCGTGCAACCGGGAACATAAGCGGAAACACTATATAATTGTTCATTGTAAATTATTAATTGTTAATTGCTATTTATGTCGCACGAAAGCGAGACGCTTTCGTGTGGCATAAATAGCGTACCGCGTCCATTGCGTGGTCATGCACCTTCACCGGCCGCTCCTCCCCTTTCTGCCGGGCTTTCTCGTCCCACACATAGCTGTGGACCTCTCCCAGCAGGGAAAGGCAGTGGTTCCGTTCCACCCGGATCCGCCGGTTCCCGATGCATACCGCCGTGGTGGCGATGCCTTCCCTCACGTCGTTCTTCGCGTCCAGCACCCGGTAACCCCGCTTCCGGAGCTCTGCCTTGAAGCTGGCCGCGCTGGGATCCACAATCACCTGGGTGTTCCGGTCATGATCCAGGAACGCCGCCAGGTCATCCGCGTACTCCGCGTCCGTTTTCTGCCGCCTTCGGACCGCGGAATTCCAGTAGTATTCCTTCATAATCCAGAAGGTTTTTCCGTCGTCCCGCACGTCCAGGAACACGCAGGGATTCACCGTGCCGTAGTCCACGGCGCAGAAGCGGCGCATATCCCGGAAGGGCAGCGCCTCCGCTTCCCGCTCTCCTTCGATGAAGGTGTTCTCCCGGTCGTCCCACATGGGATATACCGCGCCCTCGGCGCTGACCCACTCGCCCAGGATATACTGGCGGTAAAAAACCCCGGAAAAACTCCGGGCATAGCTCTGCCGGATTTCCGGGGAAAGGGTCAGGTTGTCGTCCATGGTGAAGTGCAGCCGGTACAGGCCGATCTCCTCCGCCCGGTCGATAAAGTCCGTCTTGATATAGTGCCAGGCGCCGTTGGGGTTGCAGTTCAGGAAGATCCGGCTGCCCTCCACGGAGCAGCGGCCGATCATCTGGTCAATAAAGGAGCGGGGAAACAGGGCCGCCTCGTCCGCGTAGGCGCCGGCGGCCGTCATGCCCTGCAGCTTGTCCTGGGCGTTGTCCTTGTCCGCGCCGAACAGGTAATAGCTGTTCTCCCCGATGATCACCCGGGATTCCCCGCGCTTCCATTCATAGTCAATACCCAGGGTTTCCAGCATGGAAAGCATCGGGCCCAGCACGTTGCGCGCCAGGGCGCCGGAGGTGACACCCGCCAGGATAAAGTCCTTTCCGCTGAAACAGGTCAGGCTCCACAGCAGGAAGGAAAGGATCATGGCCACGGTCTTCCCGCTGCGGATGGCGCCATCCGCCAGGACAATGCGCCGGTCCTCATAACCGGATCCCGGCCGCCACCAGTTCAGCAGCCGGCTCTGTTTGCGGGAAAAGGGCCGGAACTGAAAGCTCATTCCTCCTCACCTTCCCCGTACAGTTCCCGCATCGCCTCCGGAGAGGGCGTCACCGCGGCCGTCAGCAGGCGGATGGCGTTCTCCGTCTCCTCCCGCGGATCCGCGCAGGCCTGGGGCACAAAGCGGTTATACTGCTGGGAGATGATGGTGGCGCTTTTCTTCAGCTGGTCAAAGCTGGCCCGGCGGATGGCAATGAGCCCGTCCTTGCGGATCATGGGAATCATGACTTCCAGCGGACGGCGGTAAGTTTTCCGGCACCAGCTTTCCAGCTTTTTCTCCGTGGTGCCGATATAGCCCAGGATTTCCTCTGTGGTGCACTGCAGCGCCGCCAGCTCCTCGAACAGATCCTTTGTCAGTTCCCGGCGCAGTCCGCACAGGGTTGTGGTTTCCGGCATATCTTCCCTCCTCAGCAAAAAGGGGCCCCGGCGTCGCCGCCGGAGCCCTGAACATATTTTTCTATCCTAATGATAAACCCCGAATCTACTGTTTTTCAAGTTTCCACTGACTGTCTTTTTATTCTCCGCCGCCTCTCTTCCGGGTCTTCCGCAGGCATGAAAAGAGCCCCGGCATTTTCTGCCGGGGCCCGTCATCTTTCAGTCTTTCCTGTCAGTAGGTCAGCGTCAGGTCGTTTGCGTTGAAGAACAGGAACGTGCGGTAATAGGAATCCTTTTTCTCCCCGCTCCGGAAGATAATGCCCGGCAGCGGATTGTTCTTCTTGTCGGGGCTCACATACCGGGCGGTGCGCCTTTCGCACATCAGCACCCGGGTTCCTTCCTGCAGTTCGCCCCGGTTGCCCTTCCGGTCCGTCGGCATAATGCCGGAATTGTTGTTGTACACGGCAATGCAGTATCCGTAGCCCACGGCGTCCGTCAGGTTCATGGACCAGTAGGGCGCGGTGACAAAATGGATCACGTCAATCCACGCTTCCTCAAAGGTATCCAGCCGGATCACCTGCAGGTGGCCGCCGAACTTGTGTCCCCTTTCTTCCTTAATCTGCTGATCGGTTACCAGCACCGGCGTCTTGTGCGCCACGGCGCCGACCACCTTCCACTTTGTGCCCTCCTGCTCGTACAGCGGAAGCATCCAGGGCGTTTCCGTGAAGGTGTTGAAACGGCTGACCTCCCATCCGGTCTGCAGGGCAACATATCCCACGGTTCCCCGGTAATCAGGCTCAATGCCTGTCACGTCCGGGTTGCCCCTGCCCAGCAGTTCCGGTGCCTTATGCGGCTGGATCAGCGTTCCCGCCGCGTCTGTGAGGCCCATCGCCGAAACGGCACTGCCCGCCAGCATCAGATCCACGTCCGCGGGATCCGCTGCCTTTGCGGGGGCAGGCACGCAAACGGACACAAGCAGGGCTATCAGCAACGCCAGCGCTGCTGTCCTGCGGAAGTCCGTTACATTGGCTGATTTCACGGCCTTTCCTCCTTAGTTATACCCAATTGAAAGAAGCGAATGACTGCCCGGAGGCAATCTGTTTATGTCACTGATCGAACATACTCATGTAACTGTGTAAGGTATTATAGCATCTTTCACAATATTTGTCACGCATTATCCCAAAAACGTCCCAGTATGCCCATTCCTGCCTTCTGAGCAGGAAAACATTTGACAAACAAGGGATCAAGCGCTATAAAAGGTATGCCGTCAGATAAAGGCGGCGTCGATCGTAAGGAAAGAAGGAAACTGTTTCATGGTAAAGGTAAATGTGATCTCCGGCTTCCTGGGAGCCGGCAAGACAACACTGATTAAAAAACTGCTGACCGGCCGTCTCCGGAACGAGAAGGTCGTACTGCTGGAGAATGAATACGGCGAGATCGGTATCGACGGCGGCTTCATGAAGGACGCCGGCATTACCGTGACCGAGCTGAACGCGGGCTGCATCTGCTGCACCCTGGCCGGAGACTTCCAGGCCGCGGTGGACCAGCTGATCGACACCTACCACCCGGACCGGATCCTGGTGGAGCCCACCGGCGTCGGCAAGCTGAGCGAGATCCTCGCCGCTGTGGAAAAGGCCAAGGAACGCCACACGGATATTGAGACCGGCGGCAGCGCCACCGTGGTGGACGCCGGCAAGTGCCGGATGTATATGAAGAACTTCGGCGAATTCTTCCTGGACCAGGTGAAGAGCGCCTCCACGGTCATCTTCAGCCGCACCCAGCTGCTGGATGCCGCCCGGGTGGAAAAGAGCCGCCAGCTGATCGCCGAAGCCCATCCCGACGCCCGGATCATCACCACCCCCTGGGATGAAATGGAGCCGGACTTCATGCTGGACGTGATCGAGAACGGCAAGCCCATCTGGTTCGCCCCGCTGGACGATGACGATGATGACGATGATGAGGACGAGCACGAACATCATCACCATCACCACGATCATGACGACGATGACGATGATGAGGACGAGCACGAACATCATCACCATCACCACGACCATGACGACGATGATGACGATGACGACGAACACGAACATCATCACCATCATGAACACGGTGAGGGCTGCACCTGCGGCTGCCACGACCATGAGCATCATCATCACCATCACCATCACGGTGAAGGCCATGACGCGGACGAAGTGTTCGGCAACATCGGCCTTGAAACCGCGCAGCGGTATGAGCAGGACGAGATCCGCGGCATGCTGGAGAAGCTGTCCGACGAAGAGGAATACGGCAAGGTGCTGCGGGCCAAGGGTATCCTGCAGAACGCGGCCGGCGGCTGGTTCCAGTTTGACTATGTGCCCGGCGAAATCGATATGCGCGACGGCAGCGCGGACTATACCGGCCGCCTGTGCGTGATCGGCGCCGACCTAAACGAACAAGCGATTACGGAGTTGTTTCATTTATGATCAGGAGATTTGTTCCGGTATATCTGATCACCGGTTTCATTGAAAGCGGCAAGACCACCCTGGGACTGACGGTCCTGGGCAACGACCGTTTTACCAACGGCGGCCGGGTGCTGGTGCTGTGCTGCGAGGAAGGCGAGACCGAGTGGGACGATGACAGCCTGGAGAAGTACAAGGGCGTGCTGGTGAACCTGGACAGCAAGGATGAGCTGACCACGGCGAAGCTGGCGGACCTGGACCGGGAGATCGAGCCGACCTGCGTCATCATGGAGTACAACACCATGTGGGGCCTGGAAAAGCTGGATGAGATCACCCTGCCCCGCCTGTGGGACTGGGCCCAGGTGGTCACCACGGCCGACGCCACCACCTTCGAAAACTACATGACCAACATGCGCAAGCTCCTCACCGACCCGATGAAGACCGCGGACATGATCTATGTGAACCGCTGCGGGGAGAACTTCAACAAGAGCTCCTGGCGCCGGCAGCTGCGGGCCATGAACAGCGGCGCTACGATCATGTTTGAAAACCTGGACGGCACGGTGGACGACGGCATCACGGACGAGGACCTGCCCTATGATATGAAGGCGGATGTCATCCGGATCACGGATGAGCAGTTCGGCCTGTTCTACGTGGACAGCATGGAGCATCCGGAGCGCTATGATGGCAAGGTGGTTTCCATCATCGGCCAGGCCTGGCGCCGCCGGGAATTCCCGAAGGGCTTCTACT
Source organism: uncultured Eubacteriales bacterium (assembly GCA_900315675.1). Classification (GTDB taxonomy): domain Bacteria; phylum Bacillota; class Clostridia; order Christensenellales; family Aristaeellaceae; genus Aristaeella. The sequence goes on along the minus strand of OMZY01000018.1, from coordinate 78,266 downwards.
ACTTTGCCCGGGAAGCCATGACCTGCTGCTCCAACGACATCGCCCCCTGCGGCTGGGTCTGCAAGGGCGAACGTACGCCGGACAACAAGACCTTCTTCACGCTGACTGCCCGCTGCAAAATGGTGCAGGGACCGGACGGCCAGACCGCCCTGATGCTCAACGAGCTGAAGTGCGAGCGGGCGAAGGCGCCCCGGGAACAGTACGTCAGCTTTGTCAACCTGTAAGATCCCTTTGTTTTCCATGCGGAGCGGTTTCGTGCCGCTCCGTTTTCCTGTCCGGAGGAAAAAGCACAAAAAGGACGGACGCGAAGGCCTCATGCATTGCAAACAAACAAGGGGAAAGTGTATAATAAAAGGTAATCCGGCTTGCTTAAAGCGGTGAAAGGAGGGCTGCGTATCATGAAACGTGCCCTGGTTCTGGCTTGTGTCCTTATGCTGGCCGTCTGCCTCCTGGCTTCCGCGTACGCGGCTGCCCCCAAGGGCGGATATGTCCTGCTTGAAAGCATGAAAACCGTTCCGGCTTCCACCGGGGAGATTACCCTTCCCGAAGGCCTTGAAAAGCCCGTGCGGGTGACCGGTTTTTCCGCGGAAGGCACTCAGCTGAAGCTGACGCTGGACCGGCCCGCCGCCAATCTGCAGATTAACGAACTGGATTTTTCGGAAGGCGCGGAGAAGGTCATCTTCTCTCAGGAGAACGCCTCCGGCGCCGAAGTTGAAATAACCGGAAACGAATACAGCGTTTTCATCGCCTATATCTACCCGGACGCGGCCCAGAAACGCCGCTTCGTGGAAGAGTACAACACCTGGTCCGGCGACATGGCTTTTGTCCGGGCCGAGCTGACCCTGCGGGCGGACGTTTCCATGTTCCCCTCCTGGAACTCCGGGGAGAACATTTACTCCTTCCGGGAGGACGGCACCCTGATTTCCGAAACCCGGACCCTTTCCAATAAAAACGCCGGCTTCACCCGCGTGGTCAGTTTCACGCCGGAAGGAAACACGGAAAGCTGCTCCCTGGGCTGGCGTTCCGCGGACTACGGCGGCTATGAGCTGAACGTCATGCTGGACGCGGAAGGAACGCCTCTGTCCCTGGATTACCGTGCGGACGGCGAGGCATTCAAGGCCCGCAGCCTGCCGATGACCGCGTCCGCGGAAGAGTTCGAAGTGCTGATAAACAACAGTTTCGATCCCGGAGAAGCCACCATGACCGTCATCAGCGACTATCCGGACGCCGCGCCTTCCATGCTTCGCCTGGCTACGATGACCGACCTGCCTCCGGCCGGCGGCCCGCTGCCGGAAAACGCCCGGATGTGGATCCTGTCCTTCGGGGACTATTCGGATTATGAAGAGTATGTGGTGGTAACAGCGGAGCCGCTGTTCCTGCTGCAGGAGAAGAAAATCGCACCCAACACTTCCGTGAAGGATATCAACGGCAATCCCGTCGACTTTGCTTCCATGCCCTCCGCGGAAACACCGGAATTTGATGTGCCGGTATTCAAGCAGTGATGATTTGAAGGGAGATGTTCCTGAATGTGGCACCTGGTTGCCGACTCTGCCTGTGACCTGTATGAGCTGGAGGGCACAGAGGGAAAAATGGACTTCGCCACGATTCCGTTCACCATCCGGATCGGCGGCAAAGAATTTGTGGATGATGAAAACATGCCGGTCAGCGATATGCTGGAGGCCAATGAGACTCATAGCGAAATGGCCCAGACGGCCTGCCCCTCCCCGGAAATCTGGCGGGAAAAGTTTTCTGCTCCCGGCCCCGTGATCGCCTTCACGATTTCCGGCGCCCTGTCCGGCTGCTACAACAGCGCCTGCCTCGGCCGGGATATGCTGCTGGAGGATGAACCGGACAAGCAGATCCTCATCATTGACTCCCGGGCCACCGGTCCGGAAGAAGCCATGCTGATCTGGCGCGCCCGGGACCTGATCCTCGAGGGCAAATCCATTGAGGAGATTGAAAAGGATCTGAACGAAACCGCGGACAGGATCCATACCTGCTTCGCCCTTTCCTCCTATCATAACCTGATCAAGTCCGGCCGGGTCGGCCGCCTGATCGGCTTCATCGCCGGCCACCTGGGCTTCTGGGGCATCGGCGCGGGCAGCGACAAGGGAGAAATTGAAATCCGCGGTAAGGCCCGGGGCAGCAAGGGCATGATCCGCTTCCTGGTGGAGGAGATCGGCAAGGTCGGCATCGCCGGCAAGCAGATCGTCATCAGCCACTGCCAGAACCTGAAGGACGCCGAAGCGCTGAAGAAGGCCCTGGAAGCCGCCCATGCCGGCATTGAAGTGCTGGTACAGGCCACACGGGGACTGGACAGTTTCTACGCGGAAAGAGAAGGGCTGATTGTCGGATATTGATCTATGATCAATATCCGATGAAATGAAGAATGAAGAATTAAAAATGAAAAATGATATAGTGTCCTGAAAGTTGTGAATCAATCAGCGCCTCCGCGTGTCATTTCGACCGAAGCCGCAGGCCGCGTGGGGAGCGAGCTGAATGTCAGCGCAGTGCGCTGTCGGCGAAGCCGAAATGATGCGAACAAGTCAACTGAAACGAGCGGCGAGCGCGCTCCAAGCGTGAGACGCGACGATTGAAGTTGCGGGGAAATCTCCTCCGGGGACCTGAACCTTCAACATTTACGGAACACCTTATAACTCTGGCCATCCGCCTACCCGCCGTGTTCATTCCGGACGCGGCTTTTTCTTTTTCAAAAAAGTTTTCAGAATGAAAACTTTTTCCCCTCCTCATTCGTCTTATAGGTGGAATCTGTAATCAGCGCTGTTCAGAGGGTCTTCGGAAAGCGGACGCGCAAAACGAAGAATTCAAAGGGGAACAATGTCGTGGATGCTTTGATGTTTCAAGCGGAAGTCAGGCGGATTGAAAAGCTGTTATACCGCATCGCCTGGTCCTACATGGGCAATAATGCCGACGCCGAGGATGCGGTACAGGATGCATTGATCAAAGCCTGGGAGAGGCGGGAAAGCCTGCGGGACCTGAAACTTTTCAGACCGTGGATGGCCCGGATTCTCACCAACCAGTGCAAGGATCTGCTGCGCACGCGCAAAAAATGGAGCTTCAGTCCCCTGGAAGACGCCGCCGCGGAAGCAACGGAACCTCCTGTACCGGAGGCTCCGGTCATGGAGGCTGTCCGGAAACTGAAACCTGAATACAGCCTGCTTATTACGCTTCATTATGCGGATGGCTATTCCATACAGGAGCTGGCTGATGCGCTGGGCCTGCCGCCCAGCACGGTCAAAACCCGTATGAGGATCGCACGGAAACAGCTCGGCAAAACTCTCCTCATGGAAGGAGGGATGGAAGAATGACCAACAACGAATTCAGAAAGCAATTCATCTCCGCGGCTCCTGACGTTCCCGAACACTTCCATCTCCGCGTTGAAAAAACGCTGGAGGATATCATAACGCAGGAGGCTCAAATGAAAGAAAGTACAAAGCAGGCCATCCGGACTGCCGGACGGTTCAGCCGCCGTACCCTGGTTATCGCGCTGATTATCGTCCTGGCCCTGGGCGCCATCGCCCTGGCCGCCACCCAGTGGCATCTGTTTGAACGTATATCCATTTCCTACCTGACCGGAGAATCTCCGGCGAACGCGGACAGCGTCATGCAGCGTGATCTGTACAAGGAAACCATTAACGGCGTGGAAGTCACCGTCGATGAAGCCGGCTATGACGGCCGCATCCTGATGGTCCAGTATTCCTATCACTTCCCTGATATGGACAAGCCATTCGGAGTCACCCTCAGGGACCGTTTCGGCGATAATATTCCAAAAGACTACCTGGAAGAGAGCGGCGGTGATCCTGACATGCCCGTCCCCGGTTGGGGAGATGACGAGATGTATGAAGCGCTTTCCGCTCATCATCTCGGCTGGTGGTATGATTCAATCTGGGTGAATGGAGAAGAAGTCAACGCTCCCGGAGGTTCCGAAAACGGGATGGAGGCAACAAAGAATCCCGGTGAAATTGTCTGTACGCTGGTTTGGCGGCTGAATAACAACAACGTCATCGTGGACGGGCCGATTGAAATCAGCCTGGCCGTCGGTGATACAAGTGAAGCTGAATTCCCGAAAGAACAGGATGAAAACGGCAATTCGCCCAAGCCTGAAAAGGGCATGGTCACTTTTACCTATGACGCCGGCCCGATCCAGTCCAGGGTCAAAACCTTCCATCCGGATAAAGAAACTGTTACACCCACAGTAACAGCCAAAGTCAGGGAAGCCGCTTTCACGCCCCTGATGACCTATATCAATCTGGATTTAAAAGTTAATCCTGACGCCATGGCTGCCTTCATAGCAGAAAACGGCGAATATTTCAAAGATGATGACGGTACAGATCTGTGGCCCTATACACCTCTGGACGTGTTCGAAGGATGGACCTTCAGCCTTGAACTGGTGGACGGCAACGGCAATCTCATCTTCCCGGAACACCGCGGTTGCGAATCCGGCGGCAGTGATTCTGCGGATTTCATTTACCCGTATTTGGAAGAAATCCCGGATGAGCTGTATCTGGCGCCCGTTGAAATGCCTGAAGAAGATGAAGACGGAAACGTGGATATGAGCCAGGTCAAGGTGGATATGAGCCAGGCCGTGCTGGTAAAGCCGGCAGACTGACTACCAACGTCATGCGAGGGCACAGACAAGCCTGTGCCCTCCGTTTTACAGGAGGAATTCTGATGAAAAGAATTACAGCACTTCTTATATGCATATTATGTCTGCCCTGTATGTCAGTCGCTGACAACGAATACTATACGATCAGTCAGATACGGGAACAGGCGGAAACCCTCACTGACGGCACACTCGAAATTGAAACGCTCAAAGGGCGCTATCCCGTCTCCCTGGAGATTCCGGAGATTGATCAGCTCCCGGTAATCACCATAACGTTTCCCGACCCCGATCAGGCCCCGCCGGTTCCGGAAGGCGGTGCTGAAGAGGAACGCCGTCCCGGTAATGCAGGTTATATGACCGGCTGGGCTGTTAAGCTCCGGAAAGAAAAACTGATTGGAGCGCCGATCAAAGGCGTCATGCGAATCAGCCGGTTCGGACCGGATGCACAGGCGGATGAAAGCCCGTTGACCATGGCTGAAGCCATTGCTTTCGCGGATCAGACTCTGAATTCAGGCAGCGGCAATCCTGTCTTCCGCCTGCATCGTTCCTGGGCCAATTCCCGGCAATACCGGGCAAAGGGGCTGCAGCCGTCTATGGATCAGCCGGTTGACAGCACCGGATATTATTCACTGGAATATGAGCAAGCTTTCCACGGTCTTCCCTATTACGGCCATATATCTCATTACTATGCTTTAGTCAGCGGGTATGACCGAAAGCCGGGAACACTGCCCCTGGGTCAATGCACATTCAATATCTTTTCCCCTGAATGCTACTGGTATTACCTTGACATGAGCAATGAATCCGGCATTCTGGCGAACGACATACCGCTTTGCTCACTGTCCGATGTCATCCAGGCATTGAAGCAGTCCGGCGGAAGTGAAATCAATCTTGAACCGCACAAACCCACAAGGCTTCGTCTTGTATATCTGTCCATGAACAATCCGGAAGACCGGCAAGGAAATCCCATCCTGCTTCCCTTCTGGGTGCTGGAAGATGATGATGAACCGGAAAGCGCAGCCACACCTGCAGCACTTGTTAACGCGCAAACCGGTCTCCTGGTAGATACGGACGCGCCCAAAGATAAAGGTCAACGGTCTGAAGCCGTCTGGCTCACCTGGGATGATGTCAAATAAGAGACAATTGGTTTTTGTTTCACGCTTCAGGAGGAACCCTATGAGGAAACTATGCAGTTTACTGCTTTCCATAAAGAAAGATTTGATTCCCTGCAAAATCCCATCTGAAGCAATCAATTTGCTCCACTGCTCCCGTCGCTCCTTTTTGCAATATCTTCCAACATATGGTAGGATAAAAAAAGACTTTTCGCATAATGAGTGCGACAGATGAAAGAAAAAACAAAGGAGCAATGAACTGATGAGGAAACTGTTCTCTCTGATCCTGGTTGTGTGCATGGCATGCATGATGATTCCCGCGATGGCGGAAGACAGCATTGCAGGCGAATGGTACGCTTCCCTGGCCGGTGTGACAATGGTCATGAACCTGTCCGAAGACGGAACCGCGGAAATGACCATGCCCGGCAGTGAAAACGCCGCTTCCGGCACCTGGGTTCTCGACGGTGAAAAGATCACCGTGACCATCGAAGATTCTCCCGCCGAAGGCACCTACGCCGACGGCAAAATCACGCTGGGCGACGAAGATATGACCATGGTTTTCACCCGCGAGATGCCCAAAGCCAACGAGATTGCGGAAGTGAACACGGCCGCCGCCGCGGAAGATTTTGACGGCACATGGGACATCGCGTACATCGGATATAACGGCACGCTCGTGGACGCTTCCCTGGCTGGCCAGGCGCTCCCCGGCCTGGTGGTTGAAAACAGCACCATGAAATTTACCGGTGAAAGCAGCCTGGCCCAGGTATTCGGAACGAACGCCCTGCCGCTGACCTTCGCCGACGGTGCCCTCAGCTTGTCCGTTTCTTTGGGCGAAACCTCTTACGGGCTCAAACTGGAAATGCTGGAAGACGGTATGCTGTCCCTGACCGCCGTTATGGGCGATACAAGCGCCACCATGTATTTCGTCAAGGCTGCCGCAGAAGAACCCGCCGCCTGATTCTGAAAGATAAAAGAAATGCCGTGCTCACTGTGAGCACGGCAATTTCTTTTTATCCCTGATTGTTCAGATTGCTTACCAGCTTCTGTTTTCAACCCAGGCATAGGCTTCCACGGTGGTCGGCTCAATGCCGTTCTTTGTGCAGTAATCGCGGATCTTGTTGTCCACGGAGGAAACCAGGGTCAGGGAGCTATGCGGTCCCAGTTCATAGCGGTACAGGGACTCAGTGGTGATGAACAGCAGGTTGCCGTCCGCGTCTTCCAGCACGAGCACTGCCTGGATCCCGGCCAGGGGTTCATCGGAATCGTTGACCACGGTCACCCGCATGGTGTCGTTGTCATATTCGCCGGTGCCCTTAACGTAGGTGGGGTTTTCCACGGTCACGGCAAAGTCGGTATCCTGATAGGAATCGAATTTGGTATTCACATGCTTTGCCACGTTGACTTCAATGTCCTCTTCCAGATCCGCCTGCATGGCAACGAAGGTGACTTCACCGGGCTCCAGGTACTGGGATCCGGTGGGATACATGTATTTGGCTTCGCCCACAGTCTTGCCGTCCTTGTCCGTCAGCTGCATGCTGCCGTCCGTCACAAACATGGGGGATTCCGTTTCGTTCTTGATCTTGGCGATGTACAGTCCGTTATAGCCGCTGTAGCTCTCCACAATCTTGAAGTTTTCCTTCAGGACGGTTGCTTTGGCGGATCTGGAAAGTGCCGCGCCGCCGTCGGTCCCTCCGATGCTGCTTTCGCCGCCCATGTTCTGTACGATCTTTGCATACTCAGCCATGAAGTTCATGGCAATGGACATTACTTCCAGATCGGTCACGCCTTCCGGCAGGGTATATTCCTCACCGTTCATCACGCTGGCAATCAGCGTCATGGGCAGTTTTCCCTCTTCCCGGGTCAGGGCAAGCGGGAACTGAGAGCTGCTGAGGGAAGCGCCGTCATAGGCGAAATCCAGGCCTTCACCGTTGATGGTGATGGTCACGGTTTCCCCGTCACCCGTCCAGGTTCCCTGCATGTCTTCCTTGGACGCTATATTCACAACTGCCGAACCGTCTTCATTGAGCAGGATGTATCCAAGCGTAACATCCGCCAGGGACATATACCAGTTTCCGGCAGGGCTGTCCTCGGACAGAACAGGAGTGATCGCCAGCAGCATGCACAGTGCCAGCAAAAGGGCTGTGATTTTCTTCATGGTGTTTCTCCTTTCAATTTTAACGAATGGCAGAATATATATGTGATTATATCACAAAACACAACACATGAAAACCTTTCAGGTTCTTTGCTGTATTTTTTCCTTATCCCCGTTTTTTCGCTTGCCTGCACCTGTCCGCTTTGTTATAATATTGGAAGTGTTCCCAAAGACTAGATATGAACGGAGAGATTCCTATGCGTAAAAAAGCTCTTCTTGCACTCATGATGGCCGCTGTCCTGCTGCTGAGCGGCTGTAACCTGATTGTCAAAGACCAGGCCGTGGATGACGCCACCGAAATCATCCGGATGGGTGACCAGGTCATCACAAAAAAGGAAGTTAAATCCCAGATCGAAAATTATCTGGCACAGTACGCTTCCAACATGTATATGTATTATGGCCAGAGGGTTGATACCACAGATAAAAACGTTATCTCCATGGCTCAGGACGCCGCTATTAACGGCCTGAAAGAAGACCTTGCCCTGACCGCAAAGGCCAAGGAACTGGGACTGGATCAGCTGACCGATGAAGAGCTTGAATCCGTCAAAGCCGCCGCCCAGGAGGAACTGGATCTCAATAAGAACTATGCCGAACTCCTGAACCAGAGCGCGCTGGAAGGCAAGAGCGAGGAAGAAGTCGCCAAGTTCGTCGAAGATCTGCTGGCCGAGCAGAATATCAACATTGATACGCTGACCGAAGTCGCGAAAAAGAACGAGATCGACAAGAAACTGAAGGATTATGCCGTAAAGGATATCACAGTTTCCGACGAAGAAATCCAGGTTGACTATGACAGCAAAGTGGAAGCCAACAAAACTTCCTATGCTGAAAATGCCGGTTCCTGGGCTTCCGCCGCGAACAGCGGTTCCACCCTGTATTACACTCCCGCCGGCATCCGCCGCGTGAAGCAGATCCTGGTCAAGTTCAAGGCAGAAGACCAGACCGCCATCAGCAGCGCCAAGACCGCGCAGACTGAAGCCAACACCGCCCTGTCCACCGCCCAGGCCAAGGTTGATTCTCTCCAGTCCACCCTGGACGCCGAAGGTATCACCGAGGAAGACAAGGCCAAGACCGAAGAATCCCTGACCGCCGCCAAGCAGGAACTGGACGAAGCCGACAAGGCCGTGCAGGCTGCCGCCAAGGCTCTGGAAGACGCCACTGACAAAGCTTTCGCCAACATCGATGAAGACACCGACGCCATCCTGGCCCAGCTGGCCGAAGGCGCCGACTGGCAGAAGCTGATGGATGAAAAGAACGAAGATCCCGGCATGAAGAACAATGAAAAGGGCTACGCCGTTGCCGCCGATATGACCGGCTTCGACCCCGCCTTTGTGGAAGCCGCCATGGCCCTGGCCAAGCCCGGAGATTACAGCGGCAAAGTAAAAGGAAACGACTACGGATACTACATCATCCGCTATGAAGGCGACGAGGCCGAAGGTCCTGTGGCCCTGGACGCTGTGAAGGAATCCATTTCCTCCGCTCTGCTCACCGCGAAACAGGATGACGCTTATAAGACCGCCAAAGCGCAGTGGGTGGAAGAAGCCGGCATCAAGGTTGACCTGAATGCCCTGAAAGACTGACCAATGCATGAAGGGGATGCCGCAAGGCATCCCCTTTTGCTTTTATGAAGGAGATTCTCCCATGTTCTACCCTTCCGGACTATTCCGCCTGAAGGCCCGTTCCGTACTGAAAGGCCACTGGCAGACAGCCCTGCTGATCGCGCTGATCGTCAATCTTCCCACGCTGCTGATGCAGGGTTTTTCCGCCTTCACCGGCAATGACCTGGCCAGCCGGCTGCAAAGCGTGCTGATCTCCTCCTCCCGGGACGGACTCATTCCCCAGCAGCAGCTGCTCAAGGAAATTGATTCCATCATGGGCAGCACCGCTTTCTGGACCATGCGCGGCCTGGAGCTGCTTGCCTGGCTGATCACCCCGTGTCTCACGCTGGGCATGTACCGGTGGCTCATGAACCGGGTACGCGGCCTGGAGGATCCGGTCAGCACCGTACTGTGCCGGATGAATCAGTTCTTCCGGGCGATCGCCCTGCAGCTGCTGGTCATCCTGAAGATCCTGCTGTGGATGCTTCCCGGGATTGCCCTGTCCGTATACCTGCTGCTGCCGGTTTATCAGTCCGGAGACATCAACGCCCAGCTGGCCGCCCTGCAGCGCAGCTATAACATGACCCTGCCGGTCATGCTTCTGATTATTATTCCCGGCGGCATGGCCGCCCTGCGTTACGCCCTGTCGGAGTTCATCATGGCGGATGAACCGCAGACCCGGATCCTGGACTGCATCCGGCAGAGCAAGGAACTGATGAAGGACAAAAAGAAGGATCTGTTCTTCCTGCTGATCGGTTTCCTGCTGTGGCACCTGCTGGCCATGACGCTTTCCTCCCTCTTCACCGGCACCCTTTCCCTGCTGGTCCAGATGCTGGCCGGCCTGGCCATCAGCGTATACATGGGCTGCTCCGTAGCCGTGTTCTACCTGTTCCTTCGCAGCGGGGAAAAAGCCCCGAAGGAGCCCGAAACAGAAGAACTCAATTAAACAGAATCCCTGATTCTGTTTAATTCAATGCACAATGCACAATGCATAATGCACAATGATAAATGATTAAACCAACATGCTCATTTTGGTGTTCTTTTTGTTCTTTGCTTGAGTTTCCGAAACTTTGAGACTATAATGAGCGCATTGTATACAGAAACCGGAGTGATCGCGTATGCTGAGTTTTGACAACACCGTGAACCTGCTGATGCAGTCCAAGTACCGCTACAACCTGCAGGACGTGGCGGAACCCAACCTGTACCGGGAAATCTATGACTATGACCATGTACCGAAGGTTGCCTTCAACCTCCGTCATGTTCCCATGCAGATGCCCGATGAGATCTGGATGACCGATACCACCTTCCGTGACGGCCAGCAGAGCGTCAGCCCCTTCACGCCGGAACAGATCCTGCACCTGTTCAAGCTCATGAGCCGCCTGGGCGGACCCAAGGGCATGGTGCGCCAGAGCGAGTTCTTCCTCTACACGGAAAACGACCAGAAGGCGCTGCACCTGTGCCAGGACGCGGGCCTGAAGTTCCCGGAAATCACCACCTGGATCCGGGCCAATGAAAAGGACTTTGAACTGGTCAAGCAGGCCGGCGTCGCCGAAACCGGCGTGCTGGTTTCCTGCAGCGACTATCATATTTTCAACAAAATGCACCTGACCCGCCGTCAGGCCATGGACAAATACCTGGGTATCGTCAAATCCGCCCTGGAATACGGCATCCGTCCCCGCTGCCACTTTGAGGACATCACCCGGGCCGACTTCTACGGCTTCGTGGTTCCCTTCGCCGGCGCCCTGATGGACCTGAGCCGTGAAAGCGGTATCCCGATCAAGATCCGTGCCTGCGATACCATGGGTTACGGCGTCAGCTATCCCGGTACCGCGCTGCCCCGCAGCGTACAGGGTATCATCTACGGCCTGCGGCATTACGCCGAAGTGCCCTCCGAACAGCTGGAGTGGCACGGCCACAACGACTTCTACAAAGTGGTTTCCAACGCCGCCACCGCCTGGCTGCACGGCTGCTCCAGCATCAACTGCAGCCTGCTGGGCATCGGTGAGCGCACCGGCAACTGCCCGCTGGAAGCCATGGCGATTGAATACCAGAGCCTGCGCGGCGATGACGGCGGCATGGACCTGACCGCCATCACCGAAATCGCGGACTACATGGAGCGGGAAATCGGCCTGGAAATCAGCCCGCGGCAGCCCTTCGTCGGCCGCCACTTCAACGTGACCCGCGCCGGTATCCATGCCGACGGCATGCTGAAGGACGAAGAGATCTACAACATCTTCAACACCGCCAAGCTGCTGAACCGGCCCGCTTCCGTGGCTGTTGACAGCCGCGGCGGCACCGCCTCCATTGCCCACTGGCTGAACAACTACTTCCGCCTGACCGGCGACAACACCATCGACAAGACCGATCCGCTGATCATCGATATGCGCGCCCGCGTAGACGAACTCTACGCCAAGGGCCGCAACACGGTCATGGGCGACGAGGAGCTGGAAGTTATGGTCCGCCGCTGCGACAAGGACCGGTACGAACGGCTGCTGTTCCACAAAAGCAAATAAAGAACATCCGCTTCCGAATGGAAGCGGATGTCTTTATTTGCAATTCATAATTCACAATTCATAATGATATAGTCTTCCGGCTCTCAAAACCTCCCGCAAAAAAAGCAGAATGCTCACCTTGCCTGGCGGGAAGTTGACAAGAGGGACGGGGTTAATGTCATGAGAAGTTTGACCTTTACCCCGTCCCTGCTGTCATCTTCCCGTTCTCCATAGCCTCTACTGCCAAAACCAAACCTCCGATGCGCCCGGCGGCAGTATTAATTCTGAATTCATAATTCTGAATTATGAATTCAATTTACATTCTGTACTCCGCTTCCAGTCCGCTGTCTGTCCTGGCATATACCAGGGTTTTGCCTTCGCTCTTCCCTTTCCGCAGGTATACGGTCAGGGTGCCTTCCCCGGTCGTGCGGAAGCGCTCGGTATAGGGCGTCAGGTCATCCGGCAGGCCGTTCTCCATGCCCAGGATTTCCACGTCTCCCAGCACCTGGCAGCGGATCACTTCGTCCTGCGCTGGCCGGCCGTCTTTGTCCAGCAGCACCGCTTCCAGCTGGATCACGTCCTCTCCGGGCTGTGAAGCATTCCGGATCCACTTCAGGCTGCAGGCCTTTGCAGGCGTAGCCAGCAGGTCGGAAGCGCCCTCTGTTTTTACTTCCAGGACTCCCTCCTCATACGGGATGACCCATACAGCCCGGCCGCCGTCCTCTTCCTTCAGCGTCTTCTTTCCCAGGCTCTTTCCGTTCAGGAACAGTTCCGCCGCACCGCCGTTGGTATAGCAGGAAACCCGTTTCTTCTCCCCGGGAACGCCCTGCCAGCGGAAGCATTCACCCCAGGCGCCGGAATCGTGTTCCTCCTCCCCGGGACCCACGGCAATGCGGATCACCGGGTCTTTGGTCCACAGCGCCAGGCGCTGGGCATACAGGGGTTTCTCCTTTCCCCGCAGATCCAGGGCGCCCGCCTGGCTGATACGCTTCGGCCAGCCGGGGCATTCGCCCAGGAAATCCACGCCGGTCCAGAGGAACTGGCCCGCCATAAATTCATGCTCCGTCACCGCCCGCCAGGCCGCCGGATCGTGGCTGTTCTCACTGCCCAGGATCACCCGGCCGGGATAGGCCTTATGATCCTCCTCGTAGAACTGCTCCCGGTAGTTGTAACCCGCCAGGTCCAGGGCGTCCGCGTAGCCGGTACGGTTGCTCAGTTCCGGAAAGCTCAGGGCGCTGGTCACCGGCCGGCTGTCATCCAGGGCGTGCACCTGCGCCGTCAGCTCCGCCGCCACCTTCGCCAGGCGGCCCGCGTCCGGTTTCCGGTTATCATACAGACGCTCCGCCAGGGGCTTATTGGCGTCGTTGTTGCCCAGCACCTCCTTGAACAGGGGCGTCACGTACGGATCGTTGGGATAGTCGATTTCATTGCCGATGCTCCAGAGGATCACGCAGGGATGGTTCCTGTCCCGCTCCACCATGGCGCGCAGATCCTGCTCATGCCACTGGGGAAAATCCTCCGCGTAGCCGAAATGCTTGGGCGGATAGACGTTATGCCCCTGCCACCATTTATTCTTGATACCTTCCCACTCGTCGAAGGCCTCGTCCATCACCAGGAAGCCCAGCCGGTCGCACAGGTCCAGCAGATCCGGATCCGGCGGGTTGTGCGCGGTCCGCAGGGCGTTGCAGCCCATGGCCTTCAGCTTTTCCAGACGGATCCGCCATACGCTTTCCGGCACCGCGGCGCCCAGGCAGCCCGCGTCATGATGCACGCAGACGCCTTTGAGCTTCATGTTCTCTCCGTTGAGGAAGAAACCCTTATCCGCGTCAAAGACGGCCGTGCGGACGCCGAAGGGAATCTCCATCCGGTCGCAGACCGTTCCGTTCTTTTCCGCTTCGCCGCACAGTGTGTACAGGAAGGGATCCGCCGGACTCCAGCGCCGGGGAGAAACCGCCTGCAGCCGCAGGCAGCCCTTCGCGCCCTCCGCCTTTCCTTCCGCGGCGGTCTGTCCCTCCGCGTCCAGCAGGGCGAAGCGCACCGCGTCCGCTCCCTCCGTTTCATACCGGATCCGGATCAGTGCTTCCTCTCCGTCGTCCGCCTCGGTCACGGCAAAAACTCCGTGCTCCTGAAAGCAGACCGGATCCGTCACCGTCAGTTTCACCGGCCGGTCGATTCCGGAACCGGTGTACCAGCGGGAATCCGCTACCTCGCTGTGATCCACCCGGACGGCGATCACATTCTCCCCGGGACGGACGAATTCACTGATGTCAAAGGAAAAACCGGTATAGCCGTAGGCATGCTGCCCGAGGTAATTGCTGTTGATCCAGACCCGGGCGCGCTTGTAGACGCCCTCAAAGGTGACGCGGACCCTGCGGGCGGCGTCCTCCCCGTCCAGGCAGAAATGCCCCCGGTACCAGCCGACGCCGCCGGGAAGATAGCCCGTGCCGCTGGCCCAGCAGGGATCAAAAGGATGCTCCACCGCCCAGTCATGGGGAACGGTCACCTGCCGCCAGCCCCGGTCGTCATAACCCATATAGTACGCATCGGCAGCGTCCCCGAGATGGAACCGCCAGCCGTCATTCAGGCAGATGCTTTTTCTCATACGCGTCTCTCCTTTGAAAGGATTGTCGCCCCCTGCCGCTCACGCGCGGCACTTCGGGCATAAAAAGGGGGCTGGCCCCGGCGGAGTGCACACCGCGGACAGCCCCCGAAGTCAGGAAATTACTTGGCGTAAACAGCGTCCAGCTGGCCCTGGATCTCGGACATCACCATTTCGATGCCGGCATCCTGCAGAGCCTGACGGAACTCAGCCACCAGCGCTTCCGGATCATCGTTCATACCGAAGACGATACGGGGCATATAGGTGTTGTACACATTGCTCAGGTTGTCCATGAAGACGCCCACCATGGAGTTGTCATAGATGTACTGTCCGTAGGGATAGTCGATCTTGACCGCGTCATAGGCGTCATACATCTTCTGGATGGCGTCCCAGTCGAGCTGCGCGTTGCGGTACTCCAGGTTGTCGTTGCGGCCCCACCAGAAGTTGAAGGAGACGCCGTCCACGGAGTCTTCGAAGCCATCGGGACGGGAGAACAGGCCGTTCTCATCCACGGTGTACATATCGCCTTCGAAGCCGTACTGCATGAGGTGATAGATTTCGGGATCGTTCCGCATGAGGTCATAGACCATCAGGGCGCGTTCCGGATTCTTGCTCTGGGCCGCCACAGCCATGGCGCCGTGGGTGATGTTCAGGGAGATCAGGTTGGAAGCTTCCTCACCGAACCAGAAGAAGCCGAGGTCGGAACCGGGCTGCTTCCGTTCCATGGCGGTCCGCTCGCTGGTCCAGGTCTGGGTGTGGTGCTGATGGGCGCCGGTCTTGCCTTCTTCCATTTCGGCAACCACGTCACCGGTGTAGTTCAGCACGTCTGCGCGCCAGTAACCGGCGTCGGCCCATTCCTTCATGGTCTTGGCGAAGTTCACCAGTTCGTCGCCTTCCACATAGTAGCGGCTCAGGGTGTAGGGGTTGTCCTTGCTTTCGCCGTAGAAGATGGCTACCGGGAAGCCTTCAATGGCGATGTTGCCGGTATGGGAGGTCTGCCAGCCGCCGGCCATCTGGGGGCTGTAGGAAGATCCGTTACCGTTGGCGTCCCACGGGATCACGCCATCCTTGTTTTCCTTGATGTACTTGAAGTACACGCCCAGGTCTTCCCAGGAATGCACGCCGTTTTCAAGTCCGGCTTCCTTGGCCCAGTCGCCGCGGTACATGAAGCCGTGGTTGGTCCACTGCGCGTAGTTGTCTTCGGGCATGAGGTAGATGTCGCCGTTGTACTTGCACAGGTTCCAGTGCGCTTCGGACACGCTCTCCCAGGTCTTGGGGGCGTAGGTCTTCAGCATGTCTTCCGTCAGGGGCAGGAAAGCGCCCTTCTGGCTGTTGGGCCAGGCGTCCAGCCAGTCGGTGGCGGTACCGATCAGGTCGATGTCGCCGCTCTGGGTGGCCAGGGCCAGGTTGTACTGGGTCTGCCAGTCGGTCCATTCGATCCAGCGGAACTCCAGCTCCGCGTTGATCTTTTCGGTCAGCAGCTCGTTGATCTTCGCCAGCACTTCATCGGTCCGGTTGGTGGGCTTGTCGCCGGTCACCAGGTACACGATCTTCACGTGTTCGGACGTGTCGATGGCACTTTCGGCCAGGACCGGCACGATGCTGAGCAGCATGGCCAGTGTCAGGAAAACCGCAATCAGTTTTTTCATGGGATGTCCTCCTTACTAAATATGATTCAGCCCATCCGGGCGTAAATCCGAGATCAATTCATAATTCATAATTCATAATTCATAATTCATAATTTGTTGACCGTGATACCAACTGGTGTTCCGTTCACAATCCCTGTTTCCTAATCCATGTCTCATAATGAGCAGTTCCGGCGGTTTCAGTAACTTTCATTATGAATTATGAATTATGAATTGTGAATTTGGAGGGATAAAGCGCTTCGCGATTTATCCCTTCACTGCGCCCACTGTCAAGCCGGCAACGAAGTACTTCTGCACGAAGGGGTACAGCAGGATGATGGGGCCGGTGGCAACCACGGCGGTGGCCATCTTCAGGGTTTCGCCGGGCAGGTCGGTAATGACCACGTTGGAGCCGGCCACGGAGTTCTTCAGGCTGGCCACCTTGTTGATCACGTTATACAGGTGATACTGCAGGGGCCGGTATTCCACCTTGGTGGTCAGGAACAGGGAGCTGTAATACCACTCGTTCCAGTAGCTCAGGGCCAGGAACAGGCCGATGGTGGCCAGGGCCGGCTTCAGGTTCGGCAGGATCAGGCTGTAGAAAATCCGGAAGTCCCCTGCCCCGTCGATCTTGCCGGATTCGGTGATCTCATGGGGAATGGCCTTCACGAAGTTCTTCATCAGTACGATCAGCCAGGAGCTCATCAGCAGGGGCAGCAGGATCGCGAAGTAGCTGTCCCGCAGGTTCAGGTACTGAACCATCAGCAGGTAGAAAGGCACCAGGCCGGCGGAGAACAGGGAGGTGAAGTAGATATAGAACATGATCCCGTTCCGGTAGGGGAAGTCCCTCCGCTGCAGGGCGTAGCCTGTCATGGCAATAATGAACAGGCCGATCAGGGTTCCCACGACCGTCAGGCCGATGGTCACGATATAGGCGCCGATCATCTGGTCCGGGCTGCGGAAAAGCAGTTCATAGGAGAAGGTGGTGAATTCCGAAGGCCACAGGGTGAAGCCGGACCGGCGGATGCTGTCCTCTGTGGCGAAGGAGGACGCGATGATCATCCAGAATGGCAGGATGCACATGACGCAGAAAATGGTCACCAGGATATAGGTCAGCACATTGATGACGATCTGGCTCTTATCCTTGCGGATATGGGTCGTATGCATCAGGTGCTCGGCGCGGATCTTTTCAGTCATTTTTCCCTTCCTCCTTTCCGCTCAGAACAGGGCGTAATCCGGATCCAGGTGCTTCACGAAGGCATTGGCCCCCAGCACGATAAAGAATCCGACCACACTCTGGAACAGGCCGACGGCGCTGCTCTGGGAGAAGTTGAAGCTGTTCATCATGGACCGGTACACATAGGTCTCAATGATGTCCGTGGTCTTAAACAGCATGGAGTTGTTGCCGACCAGGTTGTAGAACAGTCCGAAGTTGCCCTTCAGGATGCCGCCGATGGCGAAAAGGAACAGGATAATGACCGTGGGCTTCAGGGTGGGCAGCGTAATGTAGCGGATCCGCTGCCAGGCGTTGGCGCCGTCAATCTGCGCCGCTTCCATCATGGAAGAATCCATGCCGGTGATGGCGGCGAAGTAGACCACCGTGCCGTAACCGGTGGACTTCCACAGATGAACCAGCACGATGATGAAGGGCCAGGCCCCCGGGTTCTGGTAAACCTTCGGCATGGTACCGCCCAGGTTCCGCACCAGGTGGGAGATGAAGCCAAAGTCGTAATTGATCAGGTTATAAACCAGCAGGGACACCAGAACGTCTGAAATGAAGTATGGCAGGAACATGATGCTCTGGGCCGTCTTCTTGTAACCCTTGCAGGCCACTTCATTCAGCATGATGGCGAAAGCCAGCTGCAGGATGTTTCCCAGGATGATGAAAGCCAGGTTGTACAGCACTGTATTCTTCAGCAGCAGTCCCAGCTGGCCGGAGATAAAGAGAAACTGGAAGTTCTTCAGGCCAACGAAGGGACTGGCGAAAATGCCTTTGTTGTACTGGAAGTTGGTGAACGCGATATAGGCGCCCGGCATGGGCAGGTAGGAAAAGACGAAGAAGAACAGGATCGCCGGTATGCACATAAAGATCAGCGTCCTGTTCTGCTTCAGTGTGCGGCCCACGGAAGGTTTGCGGTAATTGATCACCTTCTGCTGCGCAGCTTTCTGCAAGTGACTCACTCCTTCTCTCTCGGTCCTGACAGAAACATGTACTTTCCGGAATTCTGAAACCGGTTTCAAATCTCTGAGAAAAAATGAAACCGGTTTCAATCCTCCTGTCGTAAAAAACCCGGAAACCCTTTCATTCCTTAAGCAAAATCAAATTTGGATCTTCTTTGTCTGGAATTATTATAACAAATGTGTCATGGCATTGCAAGATCTTTATACTTTTTTACCAGATTATACAAGTTTTGGCTTTTATTTTAGCGGTGCCGCGCAGGATTCCCTCTCCGTGATGAAAACCGGAATCCGTTTTTCAGGCTGCCAGGGGTTCTCCGGATCCAGCGCCGCCTGCACCAGGGCAGTGCCGAAGGCCTGGTAGTCGTACCCCACGGAGGTGAGCTGCGGGGTGGTAATGCCGGTTACAAAGGTGTCGTCAAAACCCAGGAGGGAAATATCCTTCGGCACGTGCAACCCGGCGGCCAGCAGGCCCTGCAGGATGCCCGCGCTGACCAGGTCGTTCATGCCCAGCAGGGCGGTGGGCCGCTTTTTCAGCTTCAGCAGGGTTTCCACGCCCTCCAGGCCTGCCTTCACGGTATAGTCCGAGACGCCGATCAGCATCTCCTCTTCCACCGGCAGGCCCAGTTCCCCCATCACCCGGCGGAAACAGTCCAGCCGCTCCACCGTACCGTAGTATTCGCTTCCCGCATAGACAAACCCGATCTCCCGGTGTCCCAGTCCCGCCAGGTAGCGGACGGCAATCTCCACGGAAGCCCGGTGATCCACAAAGATTCCCGGGATTTCCGGCATGGGGCTGCGGGCGCCCACCACAATCCGGGTATAGCCCAGCGTCTGCCGGAGCAGGTGGGTAAAGGCCGGGTCCTGCTTTTCCAGGTCAATGCGGCCGCCGCAGAGGATAACCGCCTCAGGGCGGAGCTCCCGGATGCGGTTCAGAGCGGAAACCTCTTTCTCCGGCCGGGAGGAGGTATCCATCAGCATGGTCACATAGCCCCGCTTGTGGGCTTCGCTTTCGCAGGCGGCGAACACGCTGCTGTAATAGGAGTTGTCGCTGTGCGCCACGATCATGGCGATGGTCCGGCTCCGGTTCTCCGTCAGGGCCCGGGCATAGGCATTCGGATGGAAGTCGTGCTTCCGGATGACTTCCATCACCCTTTTGCGTTTTTCTTCGCGCACGGAGGTAGTCCCGGTCAGGATCCGGGATACAGTGGCCGGACTGACCTGAGCTTCCCTGGCAATATCATAAATCGTGATATTCTTCTTCTCCATGCTTCCATCTCCGGTTGTCGTTTGTCGATATCATGCCATACAACCTTCCAAAAATCAAGCAGGCCTCCCGGCCTGCTGATTTTTGGAAAATGAACAATGCACAATGCATAATGCACAATGATATATACTTTCAACCATCGCCTGGAGGAAAGTTGACAGCGGTGAGAAATTTGCTTCAAATAGCTGAATGATATATAATTGCTTTATTCCCATATGGAATTCACATTATATAATTATGAATTATGAATTGTGAATTATGAATTAATTTGGAATCCTGAATTCCAGATTCAGAATTCCAAATATTGTTTGGGGTGTTTTTTTGAAGAAAATCGTTTTGACCGGCGGCGGAACCCTGGGCCATGTGACTCCTCACCTGGCGCTGATTCCCAGGTTGAAGGAAGCCGGGTACGAAATCCACTATATCGGTACGGAGAACGGAATGGAAGCGCCGAAGATGCGCGCCGTGGAAGGGGTGACCTATCACGCGGTGAAGAGCGGCAAACTCCGCCGTTATCACGACTGGAAGAACTTTACCGATCCCTTCCGGGTGATCGCAGGCGCCTTCCAGTCCGCCCGGCTGATGGGCAAAATCAAACCGGACGTGGTGTTCTCCAAGGGCGGCTTCGTCGCGGTACCGGTGGTCTTCGGCGCCTGGCTACACCGGATTCCGGTGCTCTGCCATGAAAGCGACCTGACTCCCGGCCTGGCCAACAAGCTGTGCAAGCCCTTCGCCTCCCGGTTTGCCACCACCTTCCCGGAATGCGCGGAAGCCCTGGGCAGCAAAGCGGAAATGACCGGCACGCCCCTGCGACCGGAGCTGTTTACCGGCAGCCGCGAAAAAGGGCTGTCCCTGCTGGGCTTTGACGGACAGAAGCCCGTGCTGCTGATGATGGGCGGCTCCTCCGGCGCCCAGAGCGTGAACGCCTGCCTGCGCAAGGCTCTGCCTGAACTGACCCCCCACTTTGATATCGCCCATATCTGCGGCAAGGGCAACCTGGACGCGGAACTGGAAGGCACGCCCGGATATAAACAGATTGAATTCCTGGACGCGGACCTGCCGGACGTACTGGCCTGCACTGATCTGGTGCTCAGCCGGGCCGGCGCCAACGCCCTGTGCGAGTTCCAGGCCCTGGGCCGGCCGATGCTGCTGATCCCCTACCCCAAGGGCGCCAGCCGCGGCGACCAGATCCTGAACGCAAAGAGCCTGGAAAAGCGCGGCCTGTGCCGCGTCCTCCTGCAGGAAAACATGACGCCCGAAACCATGGTGCAGGAAATCCGCGAAACCTGGGCGGAAAGGGATGCGCTGACGGAAGCGCTGAGAAACGCTCCTCCTGCGGACGGAACAAAAAGAGTATTGGAATTAATCGAAGAAGTACAGAAAAAAGGCTGACAACAGCCTTTTTTTAATTCATAATTCACAATTCATAATTCATAATTTCAGATACTGACCGCACGTTGGAATCATTCAATGCGTACGGTGTTCGGAGCCTAATGGCTGTCATCCTGAGCGAAGTCGAAGGATCCCTTGCTATAAATAGCATGGGATTCCTCCACTCCACTTCGTTCCGGTCGGAATGACATACCATTTTCTGCACCTGCAGACCGCATTCAGCGTGTTGGTATCACAGGCACGGAACTAAACGAATTATGAATTGTGAATTAACACAAAAAGAGGTCCGGTTTCCCGGTCCTCTTTTGCGTCTTACTTTTCGTCTGTCAGGAATTCCGTTGCAATGTACCCTACAACGCCGTTGATTTCAACCCGGCTCCAGTACCTGCCTTTCTTCAGCACGGTTACCTTGGTGCCGCCGCGGTAGGAGTCGATGACCGCGCTGTCGCTGTTGGCTTCTTCCCGGAAGTTTACCCGGGCGCCCTTTTCGATATACATGGTAGAGCCGGAGGAGGAAGACTTCTCATTCTTGCTGGCTTTGGAGGAAGCACTGGAAGAAGACCCTGAAGAAGTTTTGGAAGAAGATGAAGAAGAAGTCGCGGACGAGGACTTCCGGCCAGCGTCCCCGTTCTTTTCCTCCTCCGGTTTGTCTTTACTGTAGGCCAGATAGCAGGTCATCATGTACCCTTCCTTATCCTTCACGCTGACCTTGGTCCAGGTATCCCCTTTTTTGAGGATAGTCACCTTGGTCCCGCGGGGATAGGCGTCGATCACCTTGCTGTCTGTGGACGCCCCCTCCCGGAGGCGAAGCAGGTATCCCGTGACCTTTGTGGTCTCTGACAGGGCGGACGCGCAGGGCGCCAGCACTGCCAGGCACAGCAGAAGGCACAGGAGACGGATCCTTACGGTGGATTTCATATCAGCTTTCACTCCTTATAGGCCTCGCGGAGCAGCTCCGCAGGCTCAAGGTCGTGTCGCGGAATGAGCAATATTCTTGCGGCATGGCCATCAATTTCCCTGGGTTATTTGTAATATAGCGACCGCACATATTCCTGTCAACGTCAAGTATTTAGGGCTTGTTTCAAATTCCTTAAAAGATTGTTACATGTGATTTTTCCATTTTTTGAATGTAACTTTCATGTAATTTTTCGACAATTTTTGATCAAAATCCTTCTTTCGGCACAAAAAACACTGCCGAAAACTTCCTTTTTTATCACAGGAACTTTCCGGCAGCGATTTCCAGTTTATGGATTTTGTTCTGTTGCTGCAAACATTTACGTCATCCGGGGAAAAGAGACCGAAAACCGGTCAGATGCTGTCAATTCTTTCCATAATCCGGTCGGACAGGAACTGTTTGAAGGGCGTCAGCGGTTCGGCAGACGGCACGGCGCCGTCTTTTTCAAACCGCATGTTGCAGGGTTCCTCCGCCGACCAGGGCTTCCACTCCGGCAGGGCCAGGCCGCAAAGATCCTCCCCGTTCGGATCGCCGGTTTTGATGAAGTTGCAGAAATAATCGCACATCTGCCGGGCCAGGTCGTAATGACGGCCGGTAAAGGGTCTCCAGCACTTGGCCAGGGTTTCAAACCAGAACCACAGGTCCGAGGAATGGAAGGTGCCGGGGTTGTCCCAGCCGGGCATATCCGGATCGAAGCAGTAGCAGTACCCCTTCTTTCCGGCCTGGGCGGTCTTCGAAAGAACGCCCTTGACCGTGCACTCAATCCCGCTGACCGGGGCGTAGCCCTGATCCGGAACCTTTTCGCCGGTTTCCGGGAAGGAAAGGAACCGTCCCGCCTTGCTGCCGAAGAGCTTTTCCGCCTTCTCCTTCAGCTGATCTCCGTTCTCCGCTTCAATGGTGTTCAGGAATTCGTCCGAGGTGTTGCCGGCCATCATCACGGCGTCCACGCATTCCCCGCGGGTATACAGGGCAATCGGGTCCCCTACGCAGAACAGGTCGTCCTGCACGGTAAAGAAAGGCGTATGACCTTCCATGTATTTTTCATAGCTGCGCTGCAGGGTCACCGCGTCCACGGCGCGGGCTTCCTCCAGGCTCTTCACCTTCAGGAAGGCAAAGAAATCCTCGCCTTTTTTCTCCGCCTGCTTCAGGGTCTCCGGGCGGCCCACCTCCCGCCGGAGATAGGGATCAAAGATCATGGCGCTCATGACCACCGCGCCGGAGAACAGTCCCTTGTTGGCCGGGCAGGCCAGCTGGCTCATGACGCTGCCGCCGCCGGCGGACTGGCCGGCAATGGTCACCCTGCCCGGATCCCCGCCGAAGGCCGCGATATTGCGCTGCACCCATTTCAGGCCCGCCTGCTGGTCCAGGTTGCCGAAGTTGGCCGGAGCGTCCGGCTGTTCCCGGCTGATCTGCGGGTGGGTCAGGAAGCCCAGGGCGCCGACCCGGTAATTGACGGTGACCACCACGATGCCCCGGCGGGCAATCCTCTCCCCGTCAAATTCCATTTCCGCGGGATAACCGCACTGGAGGCCGCCGCCGAAGAACCAGACCAGAACGGGCATCTTCTCGTCCGCCTTCTTCGCCTTTGTCCAGACGTTCAGGTAAAGGCAGTCCTCGCCCATGGGGATTTCCGGATCCACATGCCACTCCCGGCAGTAGATATCGTCTCCCAGGCCGGGGATCCACTGCATGGAAATGGGCGCAAAGCGGGAGCAGTCCCGCACACCCGCCCAGCTTTCACAGGGCTGGGGCGCCCGCCAGCGGTTCTTCCCGATGGGCGGCGCGGCAAAGGGAATTCCCTTGAAGGCCGTAATCCGCGGATCCGCCGCTTCAATGCCCCGAACGAGGCCGTTCTCTGTCCTTACCTGTCTTAACATAAACACACCTCCGGCTTTTTCAATGCATAATGAACAATGCACAATGCATAATGATGCATTGTTTTTTCAGTCTGAATCAGATACAGGCTATAAGAAACTGTCACATTCGGCGTCAGCCGAATATTTCACGCTGACGAAGTCAACATTTAATTCTGAATTCTTAATTCTGAATTCTGAATTTTTCCCATGGCCCCGGCAGCACCTTTTCCTCCTGCTCATAGGGCAGGTCTTTGTCCGCAGGAACCTTCCGGACCTTTTCAGGCTCCAGGATCATGTTCAGCCTTTCCAGGTCCCGCGGAAATCCGAAGGGCGCCTTTTCCGCGCGGCGGAAAAACGCTTCTCCGGTTTCCTCGTCCAGGTCGATATCGAACCAGGCGTTCTGCCCTTCTTTGTCAAAGCCGAAGAACTCCTGCCAGGACCTGAGATCCAGGCAGTTTTCCGGTTCCGGATACATCACCCGAAGGTAGCCGCCCTGCATACGCACATACAGGTTGCCCTCCGCCTCATTGTCCCGGGTGGGGAAATCAATGGCCGCCTCGCCGCAGTCATAGAAGATATTGTTCCGGATCTTCGCGTCCCGGGATGTGCCGCCCCGCAGCAAGCCGTGCATGCGGAAGGGCACGGGCTTAAGGTAATACCCGCTGTGGCGGCAGCGGCCGATCAGGTTATGGGACACATGGAGCCGGTCCGTTCCCTCCCCGTAGACGCCGTAGCCGTTCACCGCCTCGTTCTCCCGGAGCTTGTACCAGCCGGAAGAGCCGGGCTCCGCCGGCACCTTCGCCGGATCAAACCGGCCTTCCACGTTCCAGATGATGTTGTGGTCGATCAGGTTGACGCCTTCCCGGGTGCACTCGATAAAGATCGCTTCCCGCTGTTCAATACCGTCCAGGAACAGGTTGCCGGTAATCCGGTTGTTCTCGTTCCCGCAGTCCAGCCACAGGTGGTCCGCCCGGAAGGTGTTCCGGAAAACGTTGTTGCGGATCAGGCCGTTCACGCTGTTGTGCAGCTTGATGGCTCCGGCCTCCCAGCTCAGCTCCATCTTCTGCCAGCCGGTTCCCTCAATCACGTTGCCTTCAATCAGCATCCCCTCCGCGAACATCCCGGCAATGCCGCAGACGCCCGCGTCCTGGATAGTGCAGTTGCGGATCACGCTGTATCCGATGACCTCGTCCGGCCGGTGAGTATGATGCCAGCACTCGTTGCCCACATCAATGGCCACGCCGTTGGTCCAGTAAACCGTGCAGCCCTCAATAATCCAGTGGTGGCCCCGGTAGGCGGAGATCGCCCCGCGCTGCGGTACCGGCGCGCCGGTGGCCGCGTGCTCGCAAACCAGGTCCTTCACCCGGATATAGTTCAGGAAAGGCTTATCCGGCGCGAAGCACTGCTCCCGCACCGTCACCTCGATCCGGTGATCCTTCGGATCCTCGTCATACTCCAGGCGGAAATGCACCTTCTGGCCGTTGGCTTCCACCCAGTAGGTGTTGTCCTCCTGCGCCATGCCGCCGTACAGCGGCACCTGCTTCAGCGGTTTGCCGTCGCAGAAGACGCAGCCCCGCCGGTTCAGGTAGGTGGTCATATCCGTCTTGTCATACTCAATGAACAGCCGGTCGTGCAGGATGTTCACCGCGCAGAAAGGATTGTAGCCCCGGAACAGGTCCGGATCCAGGTCATATTCCCAGACGCGGGCGTCCTCCGGCTGCTCCGCTCCCCAGCCCCGGTTCAGCATCCAGCCTTCGCTGGGGATAAAGTCCCTGACTTCCTCCGAGGCGCTGATGACCACGTCCCCGTCGCCGAAGGCTTCATAGGAGATCATATGCTCCGGATCCGTACCGCCCCGGGCAGGCTTCACGCATTCCCGGTACAGGCCCGCATGGATCCGCACCCGGGTGCCCGGCGTTGCTTCCGCCGCCGCCCGGCTGATGGTCCGGAACGGGTGCGCCTCGCTGCCGTCATTATCATCCGAAGCAGCCGGATCCGAACCGTTCACAAAGAGCTCCCGTTCCCATACAGGCTCGGTCTCCCAGAACCCGTAGCTGCTGCCGTCCGGCAGAAGAGAAGAGTTTAATTCATAATTCATAATTCACAATTCATAATGATTTGTCATTTAGCAACAGGAAAAACACAACTGCAAAAAGCCTTTTCAAAAGTCCGTTTCCGCTCCGGCCGGGATTTTACGGATGAAGTCCACAATCCATAATTAATTGTGAATTATGAATTGTTCATTCTGAATTAAATTGGGGCGCCCCGTGAGGAGCGCCCCATAGGGGTTAAAAGATCATGTTTGTTTTGAGTGATTATTCCGCGGCGGCCGCAGCAGCAACCTTCGCGTCGATTTCGGGCTGCCACAGAGCGCAGTCATAATCGAACAGGGTCTGATAGTCGAAGCCGTCCAGCTGGGTGATCATTTCGTCCCACATGGCTTCGAACTCGTCGTCAGAAGCGCAGAAGAACAGGTTCCAGGTGTATTCGCACAGGCACTTGTTGACGTCGGTACGGATGGCAGCGATGGTGTTGTCGTCCGCAGCGGGGGTGAAGTCAACGCTCGGGCTGGCCAGCAGCTTGCCGTTCTTCTTCATCCAGTCAACATCGTCCTCAGCGTCGAACATTTCGGACCATTCCTTCTTCATCTCGGTCATGGTCATGTCCTTGTAGGACTGCCAGTACTTCTGGGCGAAGCGCTCGCCGGTGGTGGGGTTCACGCAGATGGAGGAAACGATCCACTGGTTGATGGCGTTGTTACCGTCGCTGAATCCGCCGCCGCCGAATTCGTCCGGCACGGGCAGGTTGTCCATCAGGGCGTTGTCCTTGTAGGGCACGAACTTGCCATCTTCGCCGATGGTGTAGTTCAGGCCTTCGATACCGTTGTGCTGGAAGGTGACGCCTTCGGGGCTGGCATACCAGTCAAGGAATTCCATGATCCGGTCATACTTCTCGCCTTCCACACCGGCGCCGATACCGAACATACGGTCGGAACCGTAGTAACGGTCAGCGTCAGCATAGAACTGCATATCGCCAACGGGGATGAAGCGGAAAGCGGTACCGGCGTTCAGACGGTCCACGCTGTTCCAGAAACCAACCTGCCAGCTGTACCACATCACGTCCACGCGGCCGGAGGACATCTTGGCGCAGGCGTTATCCCAGTTCTGGGTGCCGGAGTCCGGATCCACCAGACCCAGCTGATAAGCCTTGTTCAGGAACTTGGTGATTTTGTAGTAGGCGCTGTCGCGTTCATAGAGCTTGCTGAAGGTGTTGTCGGGCTTCAGCATGGCGCTGCCCTTCAACTTTTCGCCGTACCAGGTGGTCAGCTGCACAACGTTGGCCGGACCGACCATGTTGTCGTTGCCGTCCCAGTCGGGCCACAGGGAGAAGGGATAAGCGGGATCATCCTGTTCGTTCTTGGGATGGATCTCATGGATCTTCACCAGAGCGTCGAGCAGGTCATCCAGGGTCTCCAGCTTCGGGGCGCCGATCTCTTTATACAGATCCCAGCGGAGCATGGGGCTGGAATAGATCACGTCATCGGTCAGGGTGCTGGGGGAAGTATCGGTCATTTCGGTAGGAATGCCGTAGTACTTGCCTTCTTCACCGGTCAGGCCCTTGTTGTAAACGTCGATCTGGGTCTTGAACTTCATGATGTTTTCGCAGCCGGGCAGCTTGTCGCTGATATCCTTGGCCAGGCCGGCTTCCACGATTTCCGGGAACTTGGATTTGTCCACGAGCAGGATGTCACCCAGATTTCCTTCTTCGGAACGGGTGGCATAGACAGTATTACCAACCACCTGGGACGCGATGATGTTCAGTTCGATGTTGAACCGATCCTTAATCACCTTGGCGAACCAGCCACTCTGGATGCCGTTGTAGTTGGCGGCATCATCGTACACATCGATGACGAGGGGTGCTTCTTCCTCAGCCACCGCGCTGATGGTTACCAGGCTCAGGAGCATGGCAATTGTCAGCAGAACAGACAGAAACCGTTTCATTTGCAATACCCTCCTTTAAATATATGAATTTTTGGCAATGCTGCCATAATTCCTTGGTCCGCAACCTCAATCGTCGCAGAAGGCCTTGCTGTCGTTGCAGGCCATAATTCCTTGGTCCGCAACCTCAATCGTCGCAGAAGGCCTTGCTGTCGTTGCAGCCTTCTGCTTGTTTCGGTTGACTCGTTCGGGTCGCTTTTGCTTTCAGCAAATGCCACACTGTGGCACCGCTTCCCTCGCTCCCCTCCTTTTAATATATGATGTAAGGGCTTGCGCGCCCACATCGACTACTACCGCAACCTCAATGGTCGCTCAAAGTCCTTGGAGCGGACTTTGCTCTCCCTTTCGGTTGACTCGTTCGGGTCGCTTTTGCCTTCGGCAAATGTCCCACTGGGACACCGCTTCCCTCGCTCCCCTCCCTTTTAAATATGATAAAGACCTTCTGGTCTTTATTCCAAATGAAGAATGAAAAATGAAGAATTAATACTTTATTCTCCAGACCAACGTTCTTTCACGCGCCGTAACGTTTCACAATTTGTCGTTACACACTCTCATTATTCATTGTTAATTGTTAATTGTTCATTTGATCGGGCGGTTAAGGGCTTTAGCCCTTCACCGCTCCGATCATAATTCCCTTCGTAAAGTACCGCTGGAAGAAGGGATAGATCATCATGACGGGGAGCACAACCACAACGGTAACGGACATCCGGATGGCGGTCGCCGTGGCGGCGGTGGCCATACCGGCCATAATCGCGTTGGAGTTGGTGGTGTTGCTGACCAGGGCCTTCAGGCTGTTGGCCTGGGTGATATACTGCCACAGCTTGTACTGCAGGGTGTCCAGGTCCCGGCGGTTGGGCATCAGGAGCAGGTTGTCCTGGAAGGCGTTCCACTGGTTCACCGCCGCGAAGATCGCGATGGTGGCCAGGATGGGCTTGATAACCGGGAGCATGATCCGGAAGAATACCTTCAGCGTCCCGGCGCCGTCTATTTCGGCAGCCTCCTGCAGTTCCCTGGGAACCGATTCACAATAGGTCTTGCACAGGATGATATAGAAGGGCTGGATCACCATCGGGAGAATATAGCCCCAGAAGTTGTTGTTCAGTCCCAGGTTCCGCATGCACAGCACCCAGGGAATGATACCGGCGTTGAAATACATGGTTACGGCCACAAAGCGGAACCACAGTTTCCGTTTCCACATGGTTTCCCGGGTAAACATATAGCCCAGGAAGGCGGCGATCAGCACCGTAAGAGCCATACCGATCACGGTCCGCAGCACGGAAATCTTTGCCGCGTCCAGCAGGCCGGGAATACTGGTCAGCCGGGTATAGTTCTTGAAGTGGATCTCCATGGGCCAGAACAGGACCTTGCCGCGTTCGGAGAGGTTGTTGGCGCTGATGGAGTTGATAATGATGTAGTAGAACGGGTAGGCGCAGACGAAGGCAAAGAACGCGTAGACGATATAGGTGACCACGCTGATCACTTTGTCCCCGGGCCCCTGCCGGTCCATGGGATTGCGGTGCTTTATATGCCTTGCGGCAGTTCTCGTTGTCATACTCTTCTTCCCCCTTCCGCTTACACGAAGCCTTCCCCGCGGACCAGGCGGGAAACGGTATTGGTGATGAAGAGCAGCGCCACGCTCACGATGCTCTTGAGCATGCTGATCGCGGTGGACAGCGGATAGTTGCCGCGTCCCGAGGTGGCGATGTTATACACATACAGGTCCAGCACCTCAATGGACTTCTTGTTGAAGTTGTTCATGAACACGTAATACTGTTCCATGCCGTTGGAAAGGAAATTGGCCAGGTTCAGCATGACGATCACGAAGTAAGTGGGCAGCAGGCAGGGAATGGTGATCCGCCAGATAATCTGCATCCGGGTAGCACCGTCCACCTTGGCTGCCTCGATCATCTGCTCATCGATGGCGGAAATCGCGGCCAGGTACATGATGGCCGCCCAGCCGGCATTCTTCCAGGTCAGCCACAGCCACATCCTGAACCAGACATGCTCCTTGGAGCTCAGGAAGGCGACGGGCTTGTCAATCAGCCCCAGGCTTGTCAGCACCGTGTTCACCGCGCCGGTGGAACTGAGCACGTTGAAGGCCACCGAGAACACCAGCACCCAGCTGATGAAGTTCGGCAGGGTGGTGACCGTCTGGACAAACTTGCGGTAGGGTTTGCAGCGGATTTCATTGAGAAACACCGCGAAGATCATCGGGAACCAGCTGAAGGCAAGGGAAATGCCGCTCATGGCGAAGGTGTTCACCAGCACGCGGCCCACGTCCGCCAGGCGGACAGGGTTGCTGACAATAAACTGGAACCATTTCAGGCCCACAAAGGTTTCTGACGAAATAGGCTTGGGCGGCATATAGTCATGGAACGCATAGATCCATCCGTACAGGGGATAATAGAACATGAATGCCGCAAGAATCAGAAACGGAAGGATATACAGGAATTCCACGTATGACCGGGTTTTCTTGCTCATCTCTTCACTTCCTTCCGCGAATCGTTTCGCTTTTGTTACTGTTTCAAAAAACATTTTGTGTTCCCTGTTCTGCTTTTACTTACCCTATATTTATAGCAGGAAGAACGTTCACCTACAACGCCTTTTTTGAACAAGTGAGGGACAAAATTTGCTTTTGGCAGTTGAAAAATATTTTCTTTTTGTTGGATTTGGTTTACAATAGGTCAGAACATACCGTATAATGTACCGCATGCAGGACAAAGAATGCAGCAAAAAACGGAGGTTTCCAGACTGTGAGTACTTTCTATGAGCAGCGCCCGGAAAAGATGTTTATCGGTGAGATGACCCACCATACCTTCCCCGCCCACGTCCATGCCGTGGCAGAGCTGGTGGTGGTCACCCGGGGCACCACCGTCATGACCATTGACGAAACGCCCTACCGGCTCAATCCCGGGGACGCGGCCGTTGTTTTTCCCCTGGTGCCCCACAGCTATGACGAAATGAGTGAGGACATCAACGGAATCACCGCCATCTTCCCGCCGGACATCATTCCGGAATACGCGGGCACCTTCCACGGCCTCCAGCCGGAAAGCCCGTTCCTGCCTGCGTCCCAGACCTGTATGGATCTCCGCCTCGCCGTCGGCCGGCTGAGCAGCCTGACCATGGAGAACGACCTGCCCCTGTGCGTCGCCTACCTGCACGTGGTCCTGGCCGGCCTGCTCCACAACCTCTCCTACCGCCCGGTCTATGACTACAGCGAGAAGGAGCTGGGCCACCGGATCATCCACTATATCTCCGATCACGCCTTTGAGGAAATCACCCTGGAAAGCGCCTCCCGGGCTCTGGGCATCAGCGTGTCCCACCTGAGCCATTTCTTCTCGGAACGGATGCACACCAATTTCCGCCGGTTCATTAACGCCATCCGGATCAGCAAGGCCCGCCTGCTGATGCGGGATCCCAACATGACCCTGACCGAGGTCAGCGACGCTTGCGGCTATACCAACATGCGCACCTTCCGCCGGGCCTTCCAGGCGGAGCTGGGGTGCCTGCCCTCGGAACATCTCGACTCCCTGCGGAACCGGATCCTGGACGGCAACTCCAAGTACTGAAAAAACCGGACGGGCGTCATCCGCCCATCCGGCATATACCTGTCATGATTCATTATGAAGAAGCGGAACGCCCGCTTCTTTTTTTATCCTTTCACCGCGCCCTGCGTCAGGCCGTCCACAATCTGGTTGCTGAACATGCTGTAGACAATGATCGAGGGGATGATAGCGATCAGGATCGCCGGGAACATCTTTTCGTAGTTCGTCTGGTAGGGTGAAACAAACTTGGTCACAGCTACCGGCAGGGTCTTTTTGGTGTCATCGTGAATGAATACCATCGCCAGCAGCAGCTCGTTCCAGTTGCCGATGAAGGTCATCAGGCCGGTGACGAACAGGCCCGTCTTGGACAGCGGCAGGCAGATGGAATAGAAGGTCTTGTAGATGGAGCAGCCGTCAATACAGGCCGATTCAAGCAGCTCATTGGGGATGCTCCGGAAGAAGCCCGTCATGATATACACGCAGGTTGGCAGCGAGAAGGTCAGGTACGGCAGGATCAGACCCCACAGGTTATTGTCCAGTCCCATCCCCGCAAACCGCACAAACAGCGGGATCAGCACGCAGTGGACGGGAATCATCATGCCGATCAGGATATACATCATGGCTGCCCCGGACAGTTTCCATTTCATCCGGCCGATGGCAAAGGCTGACATGGAGCCGAACAGCATGGTAAAAATCAGGGTCACCACGCAGACAAACAGGGAATTCAGCATGGCGGTTCCCAGCTTACCCGCATTCCAGGCGAAGGAATAGTTTTCCCACTGCAGCACAGTCGGCAGTCCGAAAGGATCCTTATAGATTTCCGGGCGCGTTTTCAGGGATGTGATGGCAATCCACACGATCGGGGCAATATACAGGATTACCAGAATCGAGAACAAGACGTAAATCAGGACGGTGGAACTCTTCAATTTCGGCTTGTTTTCTTTAATCTTTGTTTTCGCGGTAACAGCGGTCATTGCAGACACCCTCCTTTCTTACATCTCGTAATTTTCAGTTTTAAAGACTTTGTTGATCACAAACGTGGACAGCAGGCACAACGCCACGAGCACCACACCGATGGCGCTGGCGTAGCCGTAATGGTTGCCGCCTTTGGAAGAGAAGCCGGACCGG
The DNA here is from genome assembly GCA_900315675.1 of uncultured Eubacteriales bacterium. Lineage (GTDB taxonomy): Bacteria > Bacillota > Clostridia > Christensenellales > Aristaeellaceae > Aristaeella. Next base: position 45,751 of record OMZY01000018.1, on the reverse strand, counting down.
TACAGGAACGTGGCCAGCACGTCCATTTTCAGGTTCGTGGTTTTATCTCCCAGCATGGAGTATATCAGGTCGAAGAATTTCAGGGAGCCGATCGCGTTCAGGCTCATTGCGGTACCCACCATGGGTTTGATCAGCGGCAGCGTAATGTGCCAGAAAGCTTTTTTCTTTGTTGCGCCGTCGATGTAGGACGCTTCATACAGGGACTTGCTGATGCCGGAAATCTGGGCCATGTACAGCATCATGGACTGGCCTACGTACTGCCACAGGGCTACAAAGGCGATGACCCACATGGGCAGGGTAATAAATCCCTTGATGTCATACAGCCATCCGGGGCCTTTGATCCCTATACCGGCCAGCAGCGTATTGATACCGACCTTGGCGTGGAACACAAACGCCCACAGAAGGCCCAGGGCCGCGGATGAAAGCACGCAGGGCATATAAATGGTATTTTTGAAGAAGTTCCGTCCTTTGTTGATGTTGGTCAGGAGAGCCGCATACAGCATACCGAAGATCAACTGGGAAACGCAGGAGAAAACGAGGAAAAACAGCGAATTCTTGATGGAGATCCAGAAAATCGGATCCTTCACCATTTTGCTGAAATTGTCAAAGCCAATAAAGGAATAAGCGCGGGTCGCCTTATCGTAATCGCATAACGCGTAATAAAAGGACGTAGCTATCGGGACAAGCAGAATTGCCGTAAACAGAATCAGGGTAGGCGCCATAAACAGGATAATGGCGGTTTTGTTTCTCAGCAGTTTTTCCATAGTACTCCTCTTCAGATCTGTTTCAGATGCCCGCTCACGGGCTGCTTTTCAAAAAGGGCGGGGCTGCAGTAACAGCCCCGCCGATCACAGAATACTCTTATTCTGCTTTCTTTGCCTGCTCGGCGAAATAGTTCTGATACCAGTCCTGAACAGCCTGGAAGGCTTCTTCAGGGGTCTTTTCCTTCTGGAACATCGCGACCATCTGATCGTCGAAGTAGGAACCGGCGTCAGAGGACACCAGGGATTCATTGTAGAATCCGAAGGTGGCGGAAGCGTTGCTGAAGATCGCCATAACGTCGGCCAGTTGGGCAGGAGCCTTGTCCGCGTCATATTCAACCTTGGTCACCGGGATCTTGCCGCCGACTTCAGCGGTGTACTTCTGGGCAGTGTCATCGGTGAAGTACTTCATCAGGGCGATACAGGCTTCCGGATACTTGGTGGTGGAGCTCATCGCCAGGGAGTCAGACTTCGCAATGATCCGGTTAGGATCGTTCGCGCCTTCGATGGCCGGGAACTGGAACACGCCGCACTTCGCTTCGAAGTCGGGGTTGCCGCCGTTCATCTGGCCGATCGCCCAGGAACCCTGGATCAGGATCGCAGCGTCTTCCATGTACAGGGCGGTGGTGGCGTCATCGTTGGAGTCGCCGGCCGCGGTTTCCTGGAAGTACTGGGACAGCTCAACCAGCTTTTCGCCGGCAGCGATGGTCTTTTCATTGACCCAGCTCGCTTCGTTGGCATTCAGGGCCTTCAGGTCAACGCCTTCACGGTCGCACAGGTAGCCGGCCAGCATGGACAGGCACCAGGCAGTACCGGCGCTGATGGTGATGGGGGTCTTGCCGTAAGCCTTGATCTTTTCGCAGGCGTCCAGCAGTTCGGTGTAGGTGGTGGGAACAGCAGCACCGGCCGCTTCGAAGATTTCCTTATTGTAGAACACGCAAGCCGCAGCGGTGTTCAGCGGGATGGCGTAGATCTTTCCATCGTAGGTCTGCTGAGCGAACACAGCGTCACCGGCGAAAGTATCTTTCCAGCCGTCCGCTTCCAGATATTCATCCAGGGGAGCGGCGATTCCGGGAGCCACGTAGTCAGTCAGGTTCGGGCCGGGGCTGACGATGAACACGTCGGGGGTCTTCTGCGCGTCAACCAGAGCGTTCAGGTCAGTGTAGTACGGCTCCAGCTGGGTGGTGATGGGGGTTACGTGGTACTTTCCGGCGTAATCCTCATTGAACCGGTCAATCACCTGCTTGAATCCCTGGGTGATCAGGTCGGAGGACGCCTCCAGGTCATCCCAGAACATCCAGGTGATTTCCTGTACTTCTTCGGCACCGGCCAGGGATACCATGCTCATCAGCATGATAACAGCCAGTACAACAGACAACAGTTTCTTCATGGTTCAGGTCTCCTTTCAGAATTGTGAAAAATGTCCCCTGCACAGCAGGAATTGTACACATTATACTCTTCTGTACGAACACATTGCAAGCATTTTGGTATGAACTGGACAATATTTGACCGGTTTTTTCATGTATCCTTGTATTTCCTTGATTTCAGGCAGACGTAAGCTCGCCGTGCATTTTTCATTTATTGCGTTTTTTGCTTCATTATATAATAAAGAGACAGTAGAAGTTATAGCCTGAGGCTATAACTCGTAATAGAATATCCCTTCCTCCGAAAACACAAAAAGGGCATCCGCATCCCTTCAAAAACTGATATAGTATTCTGGTCGCAGGAGCAGTCCTGGCTGTCCTGCGTTCATCTTATCATTCTGAATTCTTCATTCTGAATTCTGAATTAAAAGGAGGCAACTTTATGTCCCGCATTGAAACTCTTTGCGTACAGGGCGGCTATACGCCGAAGAACGGCGAACCCCGCCAGATTCCGATCATCCAGTCCACTACCTTTAAATATGATACCAGTGAGGATATGGGCAAGCTCTTTGACCTGGAAGCCTCCGGTTATTTCTATACCCGCCTGCAGAATCCCACCAACGACACAGTCGCGGCCCGTATCTGCGCCCTGGAGGGCGGCTCCGCGGCCATGCTCACCTCCTCCGGCCAGGCGGCCAACTTCTTCGCCGTCTTCAATATTGCCAGCGCCGGAGACCATGTGGTGGCCTGCTCCGCCATCTACGGTGGCACCTACAACCTCTTCGCCGTGACCATGAAGCGGATGGGCATCGACTTCACCTTCGTCAGCCCGGACTGCACGGATGAGGAGCTGAACGCCGCCTTCCGGCCCAACACCAAGGCGCTCTTCGGCGAGACCATCGCCAACCCGGCCCTGTGCGTGCTGGATATTGAGCAGTTCGCGAAGGCCGCCCACGCCCACGGTGTTCCGCTGATCATTGACAACACCTTCGCCACCCCCGTCAACTGCCGGCCCATTGAATGGGGCGCGGATATCGTGACCCACTCCACCACCAAGTACATGGACGGCCACGGCAGCGCGGTCGGCGGCGCCATTGTGGACAGCGGCAAGTTCGACTGGAACAGGTATGCGGACAAATTCCCCGGCCTGACCACGCCGGATGACAGCTATCACGGAATCACCTATACCGAGCGTTTCGGCCTGGAAGGCGCCTTCATCACCAAGGCGACCGCCCAGCTGATGCGGGACTTCGGTTCCATCCAGGCGCCGCAGAACGCCTTCCTGCTGGGTCTGGGCCTGGAGAGCCTGCACGTGCGCATGAAGCGTCACTGCGAAAACGGCCAGGCCGTGGCGGAATTCCTGGCCGGGCATGACAAGATCGCCTGGGTCAGTTACTGCGGTCTGCCCGGAGACAAATACTATGAGCGGGCAAAGAAATACCTGCCCAACGGTTCCTGCGGCGTGGTGTCCTTCGGCGTGAAGGGCGGACGGAAGGCCGCGGAAGCCTTCATGAAGCACCTGAAGGTAGCCGCCATCGAAACCCATGTGGCGGACGCCCGCAGCTGCTGCCTGCATCCCGCCAGCGCCACCCACCGCCAGATGAGCGATGAGGAGCTGCTCGCCGCCGGCGTCTCTCCGGACCTGGTGCGCCTCAGCGTCGGCCTGGAAAGCAAGGACGACCTGATCGAGGATATTGCGCAGGCGCTGGCAGCCATCTGATCGCTTCGCGGATCAGATAGCTGCAATGCAGAATTAAAAATGCAGAATGCAGAATGAGATACTCCGGCCAAACAATATACGGTTTCAGTATACCGTTCAATTCTGAGCCGTTGTGTATCTGATATTGACAACAGGAGTCCGAAAGGACTCCTGCTTTTCTGTTCTGCTCCGGAACTTCAGCGTGAAGAAACACCGTATCCGCAGAGCAAAGAAAATACAATTTATACTTTTTTGCGGACAAATCTTGCAATGCTTACAAAAACCATAGGTTTATTTATTCTTTTGGCCGTTTTTGTACAAAAATGTCCGTACATTGGGGTTGTTTTTCGGATTCGATTCCTGTATGATGTAAATGGTTTTCAAAACTAAAGAAGAAAGCGGAGCGCTTGCCATGAATCAGGACGTCTTGTTTTCGCAGTATCTGGAGGATCTGACGGACACAATCACGGATCTGGATCACTTCAACATTGAGAAAACATATACCATCCTGAGGCAGATGTGCATCGCGTTCCGTGTGTGCAAAGGCGTAATGGAGTATTACACCAGCGCGGAAGAGGAGCGCCTGGGGCGCGGCACCGTGCTCACCTGCTATGACAGCGGGGAGGAAACGGCAGAGGTCATCACCTGCCGGACAGTTCTCAGCGATATCGTGGTGGCGGACTGCAAAGCTTACCGCGCCAAAGGCGTCAAACCATGGACCGATGTGGAGCGGAAGCGGATCGAAATGGTCGAGCGCCTGATGCTCACAGTGGTCGGCCGCCTGCGCGCCGCGGGCCTGGTGGAGCAGGCTACCCTCTTTGATGACGCGGGTTACAGCAATTACCGCTTCCTCCATGCCACCGTTAAACAGATCGGTTCCTCCGGCAAAATCAACCAGTATGCTTTCGCCCGTTTCAACCTGCGCCATTTCTCCCTGATCAACCGCCAGCTCGGGCGGAAGGTCAGCGACGAGGCCATGAGAAAATATATCGATACCATTGAAGAGGTCGTCAGTCCGGACGGCATTGTCAGCCGCCTGGGGGGAGACAACTTCGTGGCGGTATTCCTCAAAGAAAAACTGAATGAAGTCCTGGCACGTTTTGAGGGCGTCCCGATTTCCTATAATGAAGGAGATCGTGTGATGATCTCCTCCCGCGCCGGGATCTTTTTGATTCCCGATGACTACTATTTCTACCAGGTCGAAGACATCATGGACCGACTCACCGGCGCCTACAACGCCGCCTGGCGCGGGGACGCCGGGGATATTGTTTACGCAAGCGAAGAGCTGATGGCGGAAAAGGATCGGTTCATGCAGATCCGCGCCCAGTTCCCCATCGGCCTGAAAAACCGGGAGTTCCTGGTTTTCTATCAGCCCAAGATCAGCCTGAAGGATAACTCCATTGCCGGGGCGGAAGCCCTGAGCCGGTGGTACCGCAACGGCACCCTGATGATGCCGGCGGAATACATTTCCGACCTGGAACAGACCATGGATATCTGCAAACTGGACTTCTATGTGCTGGATCAGGTCTGCCGGGACCTGCGGCGCTGGCTGAACGAAGGCCGCCAGCCTGTCCGCGTCTCCGTCAACTTCTCCCGCCGGCACCTGATCAACCTGAGCCTGACGGAAAACATCCTGGAGGTTGTGGACCGGTACCAGGTCCCGCACGAACTGATTGAAATCGAGCTGACAGAGACGGTCACGGACGTGGAGTTCCGCGATCTCAAGCGCGTGGCCGGCGCGCTGCAGGAAGCCGGCGTCTATACCTCCGTGGATGACTTCGGAATCGGCTACAGTTCCCTGAACCTGATCCGGGAAATCCCCTGGAACATTCTGAAGGTGGATAAGAACTTCCTGCCCGTCAATGAAGGCGCCGATGAGGAGCGCCAGAACATCATGTTCCGCCATGTGGTCAGCATGGCCAAGGAGATCGGCCTGATCTGCGTGGCCGAGGGCGTGGAAACCATCGGCCAGGTCAATATCCTGCGCAAATGCGGCTGCGACATTGCCCAGGGCTTCTACTATGACAAGCCCCTGCCGGTCAAGGATTTCGAGGAAAGGCTGGACAGGCGGTTTTATCCGCTGGGCAAAGCCCGCGGATAAAATGAAGAATGAAAAATGAAGAATGATAGTTACTGTCCCTTCTGTCACGTTCCTGCTCTCCCCTGAAGTTGACAGAGGGACGGGGTTTTTGTCAACTTTTTTGGCTATTCCGACTTAACCTTTCGTTTTGGAAAAGTTGACAAAAACCCCGTCCCTCTGTCAACTCGCCGCAGCGGATAATTCAGAATTGGGAAAATTTCTTTTTCCCCTGAACCTTTCAGCTCTTTGATACGACTATACAGGTGAAAATCGATTTTCCATCCTGCAAAAAAGGAGGTGAAACGCATGGATGAATTCGAAACTCTGCTTGCGTCAGGCAAAACAGCGGTGGAACGGTGGGTCAGAGCCCGCACGAGCCGCCCGGCTGACGCGGAGGACATCCTCCAGGAGATTTACCTGGCCGCGTTCCAGAGCTTTTCCGGGCTTCGGAATCACAACGCGTTTCTCCCCTGGATCCTGAGTATTGCCAAAAGAAAGTATGCGGACTGGTACAGGGCGCAGACCCGCCGCCGGGAGATCCCGATGGATCAGCTGCCGGAAAAAGCGGAAGAAACCCCTGAAGAACTCCCCGTGGAGGAAACGCTGGACGTGCTGCCCGAGCGGGACCGGCTGATGCTCCGCCTGTTCTATCAGGAAATGCTGTCGCAGAAGCAGATTTCCGCCCGGCTGAACATTCCCGAAGGCACGGTAAAGAGCCGTATGAATACCGCCCGCGACCGGTTCCGGACCGCCTACCCCTGCCCGCCGAAAGGAGATAAGATGATGAAAAAGAATTTTACGGTTTTACCCGATATGCTGCCTGAATACTCCATCACCTGGAAAAAGGATCCCGTATTTCCCGTGGACTGTGAAGAACTGACCGGCTGGTTCATCGTGCCGAAGGAAGGGGAAAAGATCACCTGGGGCATGTATGACCTGCCTTCCCGCAAGCTGGACATTTCCTATGAGATGACCGTGACCGGCCCTGCCAGCGTGCACGGCCTGGAGGGTGTCGCCATCACCGCGAAGGTGATCCAGCCCAAGTCCGCCGTCAGCTCCGGCGATCCGATGCAGGACGCCGTGGAAGCTTCCTGCGGCGGCCGGGAGGAATGGAAATTCGTTGCCCAGGAAAAGGACGGCTATACCCGTTTCCTTTCCGCCGAACACCTGGAGGACGGAAAGAGCGTACTGACCACTTTCCTGGACGGGAAAGACTTTATGGACAACTGGGGCTTCGGCGATGACAACATCGGCACCTGCGTCCGCCTGAAACCGGAAGGAAAAATCCAGCGGAAGGGTTCCGTCGTGACCACCGGTGAAAACAAGCCCTTCCGGGATGTGGCAGGCCGTTGCGAAGTGACCCTGGACGGCGTTGCTTATGACACCGTCTGCCTGATGGATTTCGGAATGTATGACCAGGGAACCCTCAGTGAGCAGTTTATCGGCCGGGACGGCCGCACCGTGCTCTGGCGCCGCTTCAACCGGGACAACTGGGCCATCGACCGCTACGGAAAGCGCTGGTCCGAACTCCTGCCCGAAAACGAGCAGCTGACCGTCAACGGGGAACTGTTCGTCCACTGGTATGACTGCATTATAGTTAATTCATAATTCACAATTCATAATTCATAATTAAAGTCCCATAGCAAAAAGCGTGTTGAGAACTCAACGCGCTTTGCTTATTTCAGGGAAGAACAATTATACGTTCCAATAAAAGCAAAAACGCCGGACTGATCCGACGTGTTTGCAGGTCGAAAAATTATGAATTATGAATTGTGAATTATGAATTTGCAGGAAATCGTTATTCAGAATCAATTCTGAATCACGATTTCTGTTCCATACTTCTGTATGAGCCGCGTTGCGTCTTCCTCCGCGATCATCAGGGTGATCTCGGTACCGGTGTCTGTGTGGTTTTCCGTGATCACCCGGCCCAGGGGCCGGATCTCGGACAGAATGCCGTAACGGCTGAAGGGAATGCGGAAAGTCACCGGCCGGTGGGACGCCTGCAGGGTTTCGGCGATCTTCGCCTTCAGGTCCTCCAGTCCCTCTCCGGTCTTCGCGGAAATCAGGATCGCGCCGGGGAACACCGGATCCGGATCTCCCTCGTCGCACTTGTTGATGACTTCAATCCGTTTCTGTTCCGTGGCGCCCAGCTCCGCCAGAACCTCTTCCACCGTATCGTGCTGGCTGAACATCTCCCGGCTGGATCCGTCGGACACGATCACCAGCACATCCGCCAGCGCCGCTTCCTCCAGCGTGGAGCGGAAGGCGCTGACCAGAGTATGGGGCAGTTTGCGGATAAAGCCGACGGTATCCGTCAGCAGGTATTCCGTATTCTCCGGGGTTGTCATCCGACGTGAAACCGCGTCCAGGGTGGCGAACAGCTGGTCCTGCACATAGACGTCCGACCCGGTCAGGGCGTTGAGCAGCGTGGACTTTCCGGCGTTGGTATAGCCCACCAGCGCCACCACGGGAATTTCGTTGCGTTCCCGGCTTTTCCGCCGCAGGCTGCGCTGCTTTTCCAGCTCGTCCAGCCGCCGCCTCAGCTCTGTCATCCGTTCCCGGATGCGCCGCCGGTTCATTTCCAGTTTGCTTTCACCGGGACCCCGTGTGCCGATCCCGCCGGCCAGACGGCTCAGCGCCAGTCCCTGGCCGATCAGCCGGGCGGAACGGTACTGCAGCTGCGCCAGTTCCACCTGCAGCTTGCCTTCCGCGCTGGAGGCCCGCTGGGCAAAGATGTCCAGGATCAGGGCGGTCCGGTCGATGACCTTCACCCGGAGGGTTTCCTCCAGGTTCCGGACCTGAATGCCGGTCAGCTCCTCGTCAAAAATGCACACATCCGCTTCCAGCGCCTGGCAGTCCCGGGCCAGTTCCTCCGCCCGTCCCTTGCCGATGAACATGGCGCTGTCCGGCTTTTCCCGCTTCTGCAGGAAGCTGCCCACAATCTCCGCGCCGGCGGTCTCCGCCAGCCGGGCCAGCTCCTCCAGGGATTCCTTGCTTTCTATGCCCATGAGCACAGCCTTTTCCCGGCCGTCCTCATTCTCTTCGGTTTCCTCCCGGCCCACCAGCCGGTCGCTCTCCAGGATCTGGTTCAGCCATTCCTTTTCCGGCAGCTTGTACCAGCGGGCCGGCGGGACCAGCAGCACCTCCGCGTTTTCTCCGAGGAAAGCGGTCTGCACGGTAACCGGCTCATCATCCTTCACGCCCACCGCCGTCATGGCGTCATAGCGGAAGATCTTCAGGGCGCTCAGATCCACGTCGCTCAGCCGGCCGTCTCCGTCCGGATGGGTGTGCACACAGCGCACGCAGCTCAGGCGGCTCGTATTCCGCCGCAGCCGGAAGTCCGTCAGCTCCACGTCGCAGTCCGTGCCGATGGCCACGTTCACGATCTCCCCGTCCCGGGTAATATAGACCGCGATCTCCCGGTTCAGGGCGCAGGAACACTCCGCCAGCAGCTTCATCAGCTCCCGGGGCAGGAACTCGTCCTCTTCCAGCTCATAGCTGTAAAGGCTGTCCAGGCGTGCGAGCATCGCGTCCCGCACACCCTCGATATTTCCGTTTACGTTATGCTTTAACATAGATGATCAGTCTTCTCCGAATGCTTGGTCTTCCAGGATAGGTTCATCCGTATACAGCGGCGCGCCCACCGGCATAGCCAGCGCCGCGGCGCCGCAGCCCACCAGGGCCAGTTCCGGCGACTGCTTCGGGATCAGGCAGGTTTCCCCGACCTTCAGCTTCATGGAGGCGCCGGGGAAGCGCAGCTCGGTCTCCCCTTCCGTCACGGTCAGGATTCCGAACTCCTCCACCTGCGGCAGCAGCACCATGCTGTCCGTGCGGATCAGGTCCAGGGTAAAATATGCCTCCGACAGCACCCGGCGGATTCCGAAGGCCTTTTCCACCCGCATGGGGGAAGAGGCGCATTTCACCTTCACCACGTCCAGCGCTTTATCCAGGTGCAGTTTCCGTTTCCGGCCCTGCTCATCCTTCCGCTCCCAGTCATAGAAACGGTAGGTGATATCCGAAGACTGCTGCAGCTCATACAGCAGCACGCCTTCGCCGATGGCATGCACGCAGCCGGCGGGAATGTAGCACACGTCCCCGGGGAATACCTTCACCCGGTTCAGCAGCTTTTTCATTTCCTCCCCCGACGCGCAGGCTTCCTTCAATTCCTTCAGGGTTGTGCCCGGGCGCAGGCCGTAGACCAGTTTGCCGCCTTCCGGAGGCGTGTCCAGGATCAGCCAGGCTTCCGTCTTGCCGAATTTCCCGTTTTCCCGGGCCGCGGCATACGCATCATCCGGGTGTACCTGCACGCTCAGGCGTTCCCGGGCGTCCAGCAGCTTCAGCAGCAGCGGGAAAGCCCTGCCCGCGTATCCGCCTACCAGCTTCTCCCCGAACTCGGTAATCAGCTCCGGCAGCTTCCGTCCCTGGGGATCCTCGCTCTCCAGGCCGGGGATGCAGCTGACTTCCAGGCTTTCGCCGGTATGTCTGTCCTTTGTTTCCTTGCCGAACAGGTCATGCAGCCGGGTGCCGCCCCAGGGGGTTTCCTCCCCGTCCCGGAACGCCGGTTTCATCCGGATCGGCCAGAGCGGGGTTTCCCGCTTCAGCGGCTTGTCAAAGGCGACAAACCCGCAGTCCGTATCCGGCCAGTTCAGTGAACTGCATCGGCGGAAACCCATCTTCTCATACATCCGGATCGCGTTCCGGTTATTCTCCGCCGTATCGCAGCGGACGCAGTCGCAGCCCGCCGCGCGCAGCAGTTTCTGGGCGTCGTCCAGCACCAGGCCGGCCAGGCCGTGGCCCTGCAGCACAGGTTCCACCGCCAGGCGGTGAATCATGCCGGGGCGAATCCCGCAGGACCAGTCCAGGTTTTCATACACCGGCTCCTGTCCGGGGGTGACCACCACCGCCGCGTCAATTGTTCCGGCGTTGCCGGGAAGAATATACATCTCTCCCTTCAGGACGTCCTCCCGGATCATTTCCTCCGATGGATACACGCCCCAGTTCCACTGCCGCAGGCCGCCGTCCACCATGCTTTGCGCCACATGCTGATAAAAGGCAAGCAGGTTTTCCAGGTCCCGCTCTGTTGCCTGAATCAGTTCCATGGATAAATACTCCTCCTCAACGATCTGTTGAGCCAAACCCGCCGACTCTTCCGGCGGTGACTTCGTCTTCCTCCGCTGTGCCGTAGGGCAGGAAAATGCCCTGGCAGAACCGGTCTCCCCGGCCGATGGTCACCGGCACGGAAAGCGGATTGCGGAGTTTGACCATAATATGTCCCTCGTTCTTCGCGAAGGCGTAGTCGCTGTCGATGACCCCCACCGTGTTGGCCAGCCGCAGGCTGTACTTAAAGCCCAGCGAGCTGCGGGGGAAGAGCAGCAGTACCCAGCCGGGATCCATCTCTGCCCGGATTCCGGTGGGAATCAGGGCGGTTTCGCCAGGCTCGACGGTCACCTCCAGCGGTGAAACAAAATCATATCCCGCGCTTCCTGTCGTAGCACGCTTTGGTAAAGCGATTTCATTCAGCGGCAGGCATGCCCTGCCCTGCATGGCCTCAGCGTACTGCGCTTCCGAAACATGCGTGAACTTTGCAATACTCATTTTCATATACTCCTGATTGTTCCTGCCGCGATCAGGTGCCTGTTCCGAAGGAGATTTCTCCGCGTGGGCGCAACCGCGCCCTTGGTCGAAATGACACCCAAACGCAATGCTCTATCATAACGAAAGGAACCCGCAAAATCTTCCTGCCGCGGATCCGCTTTTTCCAGCGAGCAGGGCAGGGTTTCCGGATGCGCGGGATTGAAGTGCGCCGGTTCTTGGCGACTGGCAAGCGTAAGCGAAGGCAGAGCTTAGTACCGCTGCGCGTTTTACTAAGCGCAAGCGGGCCTGAGGGGGGCCACCCGAAATCAGGCCTGCCAGGTTTAACCCCAGGCAGCGAAGCATTCAACCCTTATTCCGAACATGCAACGAAAAGCGCGCTCTTTTCGTTCCGCTTATTCTATCGCGTCAGCCAAACGCGCCAGTTCTTCCAAAGTCAGTTTCTCGCCCCTGACTTTTTCATCCAGGCCGGCCGCACTCATCCATCCGGCCGCTACCGTTCGTTCCACCCGGAAGGTGGCGCACAGGTTATTCAGCATGGTCTTGCGCCGCATGGCAAACGCCGCGTTAGCTACCCTGAAGAACATCTCCGTGCTCTTCACATCCACGGCAGGCTTCTCCCGCAGGGGCAGCACCACAAACGCGCTGTCCACCTTCGGCGGGGGCGTGAACATTTCTGCCGGCACATCCACCGCCAGCCGCGGTTCACACAGGAACCGGCACAGAATCGACAGCGGTCCCCAGCTTTCCTCTCCCGGGGAAGCCAGGATCTTGTCCGCCACTTCCTTCTGCACCATCAGGGCCAGCCGGCTCACCGGCAGGCCGCCGGTCAGCAGCAGCTTGATCAGGGGCGTGGTGATATAATAAGGAATGTTCGCCACCACGGCAAAGGGCTTTTTCAGCCCGGCTGTAATCTCCTGCAGGTTCAGGGACATCACGTCGCCCTGCACCACGGTCAGGTTCTTTTTCTCGTCCAGGAAGGCCTTCAGCAGCGGAATCAGCCGCTCATCCAGTTCCACGGCCAGCACGCTGTTCGCCGCGTCGCACAGATGCTTTGTCAGGCTGCCGCAGCCCGGTCCGATCTCCAGCACATCCTCATCCTTCGTGACGCCCGCCGCGGCGGTCAGTTCCGCCAGCAGTGCCTCATCATAAAGGAAATTCTGTCCGAGGGACTGTTTATACCGGAGATTGCTTTCCCGGATCCGATCCTTTGTTTTGCTCATCCGGGGGCACCTCCTTCACAAACTTATTCATATTATTGTAGCATTTTCCCGGCTTCCGGACAAGGCTCCCCTTCATTGACTTGCCTCCCGTTCATTGTTATAATGTCAAAAGGCTTTGAGAAGGCTTATTTTTCGCTGTGCGCAATGGAGTCTGAACTGATGAAGAAAACCCTTTCACTGATACTTGCTTTGCTGATAATGCTCATGAGCTTCGGCGCATACGCTTCCGATGTCCCCGCCGCGGAAGAGACCACTCCGGTCCCGACGGAAGAGCCCACCCCTTCCCCCACGCCGCTGCCGACTGCCACCCCCACGGTGGAGCCGCTGCCTCCCTTCCCGGAAAGTCCCACGGACATCCATGTGAAAGAGGAAGACGGCGGTGAGTTCCGCTCCCTGCCCCTGGATATTGAACAGGGCGGCGCGAAGCTGGTGCCCTTCACCTACACCTCCGACATTTCCGTTTATGAAGATCCCTCCATCCGCGTGGAATACCACCGGGTGAACGGCGGCAAGACCTGGGGCGTGGTGTACTACTTCGCCGATATCCAGATCAAGGAGCCCACCCAGATGCGGACCTCCTTCGCGACCAACACCACGAAGTTCAATCCCAACGCCAAGAAAACCGTCCGGGCCATTTCCGCCCGGCTGAACCCGGTGATCGCCATCAACGGCGACTTCTTTGCCGGCTTCTCCGGCAACGCTTTCGTCCTGCGCCAGGGCGATGTCTACCGCGACAGCTGCGAGCCGAATTTCGACGTGCTGCTGGTGGATGAGGAAGGCGACTTCCACGTCATCACCGCGGACCAGGACCTGGCTTCCATCGACAAGACCACGATCGACGGCAAAAAGGTGATCAACGCCTTCCAGTTCGGCCCCGCACTGGTCGTTGACGGCCAGCCCGTGGAGGACGAAAAGCTGGTGGACCGGGCCCATTCCCCCCGGGACGCCCAGCCGGATATGGCCAACCAGCGCATGGGCATCATGCAGCTGGGCAAGCTGCACTACATGGTGCTGACCTGCGCCCACTACGGCCTGACCCTGCCGAGGTTCCGTGACCTGGCCATGTATGTTTCCAACTACCAGGCCAGCACGATCTACACCCTGGACGGCGGCAACTCCTCCCAGATGATCTTCCTCGGCCGGAAGAAGAACAACACCGACACCAATCCCGACACCGCCAAGGACAAGGAAGGCGAGCGTCCCGTGACCGATATCATCTATTTCGCAAGTTCCTGGTTCACCAGGTAATCTGCCCGGACCTTTCTGAGGAGACAACCCATGGAGATTAATCTGACCGGATTCCTGCTTGTCACCGGATGCGGAGCGCTGCTCTGCATCCTCTGGTTTTTCCTGTCCCGGCGTGCTGAAGCCGGCAGCGGAAAATCCGCCCTGCTCAGCCTGCTGATCCTGGTGCTGGGCACGGTGCTGGGCGTCGCCTGCGCCCGGCTGGTCTGGGTGCTGTGCATGATCAGCTATCACCCGCCGCTGTTCGCCCTCAGCTATGACGAGCTTTCCTATTACGGCGGCATGGCCGGCGTGGTCCTGGCGGTATGCCTGGCCGCGAAACTCTGCGGGGAAAACGTCCGGAAAACCCTGAACGCTTTCGCTCCCATGGGCGCCCTGCTGGCGGCCGCGATCCGCTTCGCCGAGTATTTCCTGGGCGATTTCGGTCTCGGTGCCTGGATGGAGGAAGGCCTCTTCTTCCCCCTGACCATTGAATTCAACTACGGGGATTTCTCCGAATTCTATCCCGCGGTCTTCATGCTGGAGGGCATCTTCTCCCTCATCGCCATGATCCTTTCCCTGGTGCACAGGGACGAGAAGTACCGCTGGATCCGCACGCTGTTCTACCTGTGCCTGCCGCAGATCATCCACGAGAGCCTGCGCTGGGTCTCCATCTCCTGGCGTTTCGTCCGGTCTGAGCAGCTGTTCTGCTTCCTGCTGTGCGAAGGCGTCCTGATCTGGTATGCCCTGCGCGCCGAGCCGAAGAAGCTCCGCTCCTGGGTACCCGCCCTCACCGGCCTCCTGGTCTGCGGCGTCGTGATCGTCGCCGAATTCGCCAAGGACGGCAAGATCATGCCCTTCGGCCATATGATGTCCCAGTGGGCCATCTACGGCATTGTTGCCGCGACGCTGGCCCTTATGGCGTTTATGGAACATAAGGGGCATAAACGGCTGACCAATGAAGAATGATAGGTACTGAATCAACAGCGCATCGGACATCCTGCCGATGCGCTTTTCCATGCCATCAGGCATACAGGTAAACACTCTGCAATTCTTCATTTTTCATTCTTCATTCTTCATTTCCAAAACAAAATCAGGACTGCCCCGAAAGGCAGTCCTGATATTTGTTTTGGGATTAGTTCTGTCCCGCCATCTTCTTGTAGGATTCGCGGCGCACTCTGGCGTCCTCTTCCTGCTGGACAAAGAGCTTGGCGGCGGCATCCGGGAACTGCTGAGCCAGGGAGGTGTAACGAACCTCGCCCTTCAGGAATTCCTGATAATCGCCGGTGGGATCCTTGCTGTCGATGGTCATCGGGTTCTCAGCTTCCGGATTGTACCGGTACAGCTGCCAGTAACCGCAGTCAACGGCCTTCTTGATTTCAGCCTGGGCCTTACCCATGCCGCCCTTGGCCTTGAGGCCGTGGTTGATGCAGGGTGCGTAGGCGATGATCAGGGACGGGCCGTGATAAGCTTCCGCTTCCAGCATGGCCTTGATAACCTGCTGCGGGTTGCTCATAGCCACCTGGGCAACGTACACATAGCCGTAGCTCATGGCCATCATACCCAGGTCCTTCTTCTTGGTGCGCTTACCGGAGGCAGCGAACTTCGCCACAGAACCGGTGGGGGTAGCCTTGGAGGCCTGGCCGCCGGTGTTGGAGTACACTTCGGTGTCCAGAACGAGGATGTTGACATCCTGGTTCTGAGCCAGCACGTGGTCAACTCCGCCGTAGCCGATATCATAGGCCCAGCCGTCGCCGCCGAAGATCCAGATGGACTTCTTGGTCAGCAGGTCCTTGTTGGCCAGGATGAAGGCCTTCTTGTCGGCGCCGCCGTCCTTGGCTTCCAGCGCGGCAACCAGCTTTTCGCCGGCCTTGCGGGAACCTTCAGCGTCGTCCATGTTGTCCAGCCATTCCTTGGCAGCGGCCACGATGGCTTCGTCCTTACCGACTTCGACCACTTCCGCGATCACTTCAGCCAGCTTGGCGCGGCGCTGGGTGGTGGCCAGGTTCATACCGAAGCCGAACTCAGCGTTATCTTCGAACAGGGAGTTGGACCAGGCAGGTCCGAAGCCCTTTTCGTTGGTGGTGTAGGGGCAGGTCGGGGCAGAACCGCCGTAGATGGAGGAGCAGCCCGTCGCGTTGGCGATCATCATGCGGTCGCCGAACAGCTGGGTAACCAGCTTGACGTAGGGCGTCTCGCCGCAGCCGGCGCAGGCACCGGAGAACTCGAACAGGGGCTTGAGGGCCTGGCTGTTCTTGACGGAAGCCTTGTTCTCGATCTTGGAAGCAACTTCCGGAACGGTCATGGCGTACTCCCAGTTGGCCTCTTCCTTACGCTGGCTGTCCAGGGGCTTCATAACCAGGGCCTGCTTGCCTTCCTTGTCCTTCAGCGGGCAGACGTCAACGCAGTTGCCGCAGCCGGTACAGTCGAGCGGGCTGACCTGCAGGCGGTACTTCATACCGGCAAATTCCTTACCGGTCGCGTTCTTGGTGGCGAAGCCTTCCGGCACTTTCGCATCACCCTCAACATAGATGGGACGGATGCAGGCGTGCGGGCAGACGATGGAGCAGGTGCCGCACTGGATACAGTTGTCGATCTGCCATTCAGGCACAAACACGGCAATACCGCGCTTTTCGAACTTGGTGGTGCCGGTGGGCACGATACCGCGGGGATCCAGCTTGCTGACGGGCAGCTTGTTGCCTTCCTGGGCCAGAACCGGAGCGATGAACTCATCGTAGTACTCGTTAGTTCCGGGCACCTTGGCGGGCACGGCGCCTTCAGTGGTGGTCGCCCAGTCGGCGGGGATGTCAACCTTGACCAGACCGGTCAGGGCAGCGTCGATCGCGGCGAAGTTCATGTTGACGACATCCTGGCCCTTCTTGCCGTAGGAAGCGACAACCTTTTCCTTCATGTACTTGTCGGCATCTTCGTAGGGGATGATGTCGGCCAGTTTGAAGAAGGCAGCCTGCATGGTGGTGTTGGTACGTCCGCCCATACCGACCTTGCGGGCCAGGTCAATCGCGTTGATGATGTAGAAGTTCGCCTTCTTGGCAGCCAGCTTGTTCTTCATGGAAGCGGGCAGGCGCTCGTTCAGCTCTTCTACGCTCCACTGGCAGTTCAGCAGGAAGGTGCCGCCCTCACGCAGCGGGCTCACCATGTCGTACATGGTGACGTACGCGGGGTTGGAGCAGGAAATGAAGTCCGCCACGTCGATCAGATAGGGGCTCTGGATCGGGGTGTCGCCGAAGCGCAGGTGGCTGACGGTCAGACCGCCGGACTTCTTGGAATCATAGAAGAAGTAAGCCTGGGCATACTTCTCGGTGTGGTCACCGATGATCTTGATGCTGTTCTTGTTGGCGCCGACGGTACCATCGGAACCCAGACCGTAGAACATGCAGGCAGCGGTGCCGGCGGGAGCCGCGGCGAAGGTTTCGCCCAGCTTCAGGCTGGTGTTGCTGACGTCATCATCGATACCCACGGTGAAGTGGTTCTTCATTTCACCGTCCAGGTTGGCGAACACGGCCTTCACCATGGTGGGGGTGAATTCCTTGCTGCCCAGACCGTAACGGCCGCCCACAACCTTGATGTCGCCGCGTCCGGCTTCCGCCAGGGCAGAAACAACATCCAGGTACAGAGGCTCGCCCAGGGAACCGGATTCCTTGGTGCGGTCCAGCACGGCGATCTTCTTCACGGTCTTCGGGAGCACCTTCATCAGGTATTCCACGGAGAAGGGACGGTACAGGTGGCACTTCACGATACCGACCTTTTCGCCGCTCTCGAGCATCTTGTTGATGGTCTCGTGAGCAACGTCGCAGCTGGAGCCCATGGAGATGATGACCTTTTCGGCATCCGGAGCGCCTTCATACTGGAAGGGCTTGTAAACCCGGCCGGTCAGCTTGGCGACTTCGTCCATGCACTCTTCCACGATGGCGGGAACGGCAGCGTAGAAGTTGTTGGCGGCTTCACGGCCCTGGAAGTAGATATCGCTGTTCTGGGCGGTACCGGCCTGATGCGGATGTTCCGGATTCAGGGCGCGGGCGCGGAACTCTTCAACCTTGTCCCACGGCACGAGAGCCTTGATCTCTTCGTAGTTGTTCTTGGTGTCGATCGCGTCGATCTTCTGGATTTCGTGGCTGGTGCGGAAACCGTCGAAGAAGTGCAGGAACGGCACGGAGCTCTTCAGGGTCGCCAGATGGGCAACCAGAGCCATGTCGTGAGCTTCCTGGACGGAGTTGCTGGCCAGCATCGCGAAACCGGTCTGGCGGCAGGCCATAACGTCGCTGTGATCACCGAAGATGTTCAGCGCGTGATACGCCAGAGCGCGGGCGCTGACATGGAAGACTGCGGGCGTGAGTTCGCCGGCGATCTTGTACATATTGGGGATCATCAGCAGCAGACCCTGGGAAGCGGTGAATGTGGTGGTCAGAGCACCGGCGGACAGAGAGCCGTGCACGGCACCGGCGGCGCCGGCTTCGGACTGCATCTCGGCGATGCGCACCGTCTGGCCGAACAGGTTCTTCCTGTCATGGGCGGCCCATTCATCCGCAACTTCCGCCATGGGGGAAGAGGGGGTAATGGGGTAGATGGCTGCCACATCGCTGAACGCATACGCAACGTGGCTGACAGCAGTATTGCCGTCAATGGTCAGTTTGATGGACATGAACTTACCTCCTGACTTGATGTGGGCGGGGCGGTTGCCCGCCCGTATGTAGACCGTCGTTTTCGTATAAAAATGCGCACGAAAAAAGCGGTTCGCCTCTGTATGTAATTATATGCATTATATAGGAAGATGTCAATGAAACTTCATCCGTCAGCGGATGAAGTTTCATAATGCACAATGCATAATGCACAATGCACAATGATATACTTTTCCGGCCGTTTCCGGGCATAGCCTGTTCCCTCCCCTGTTACAAGGATGTCAGCAGAAGGCAAGACAAATAGCAATTCATAATTGTGGTCTGTTTATCCCTGTATCAATGCCCCTCAGGATTCGGGATTTTGGTATTGCGGAAAAACCTGTAAACCCTGTATAATATTATTTTGTACAATGCCTTTGCCGGAAAACTTCCGGGGGTTGAGTATATATAATTATGAATTATGAATTATGAATTGTGAATTGAGGGATTTCCATGGACATGATGACCACCATCGCCACACTGCTTGCCGATACCATAAAGACTGTATGGCCCGACGCTGAAGGCCTGCCTGCCGCGGAGGAAATCCGCGGCCTGCTGGCGGTACCGCCGGATCCTGCCCTGGGCGACTATGCCTTCCCCTGCTTCCGCCTGGCCAAACCCCTGCGTTCCGCCCCGCCGAAGATCGCGGAAGCGCTCTGCGCTGCCTGGAAGAACGAGGACACCGCCTCCGTGCAGCCCGTGAACGGCTACATGAACTTCTTCCTCAACCGGGCCAACTTCGCCGCCGGCATCATGGCTGAGCTGCAGGAGAAGAAAGACCGCTTCGGCTCCGGCGAGGAAGGCAGGGGCAAGACCGTGTGCCTGGACTATTCCTCCATCAACATCGCCAAGCGTTTCCACATCGGCCACCTGTCCACCACCATGCTGGGCCACAGCCTGAAGCGGATCTTTGATTTCCTGGGCTATGAGACCGTGGGCATCAACCACCTGGGCGACTGGGGCACCCAGTTCGGCAAGATGGTCTGTGCCTACAAGAAGTGGGGCAAAAAGGAAGACGTGGAAGAGCGCGGCATCGACGCGATGACCGAGCTTTACGTCCGTTTCCACAAGGAAGCGGAGAACGATCCGGCGCTGGAAGACGAAGGCCGCGCCTGGTTCAAGAAGATTGAGGACAACGACCCCGAAGCCATGGAAATCTTCCGCTGGTTCAAGGAAGTGACCCTGAAGGACGCCGCACGGGTGTATGACATTCTGGGCGTCAGCTTCGACAGCTATGCCGGCGAGAGCTTCTACAATGACAAGATGGAGCCTGTGGTGCAGGAGCTGCGGGACAAGGGCCTGCTGGTGGAAAGCCAGGGCGCCCAGGTTGTGGACCTGAGCGAGGACAACATGCCCCCCTGCCTGATCCTCAAGAGCGACGGCGCCACCATCTACGCCACCCGCGATCTGGCCGCCGCCATCTACCGCCAGAACACCTACCACTTTGACAAGTGCCTGTACGTGGTGGCCTACCAGCAGGATCTGCATTTCCGCCAGGTTTTCCGCGTGCTGGACAAGATGGGTTATCCCTGGGCGAAGGACTGCGTGCATGTGGCCTTCGGTATGGTCAGTTTTGAAGGCGAAGCCCTCTCCACCCGGAAGGGCAACATGGTCCTGCTGGAGGACCTGCTGACCCAGGCTGTTACCAAAGCCCGGGATATCATCGAGGAAAAATCCCCGAACCTGGAGAACAAGGATGAGGTAGCCCGCCAGGTAGGTATCGGCGCGGTGATCTACACCGACCTGAGCAACAACCGGATCAAGGATATCGACTTCCGCTGGGATCGTGCACTCAACTTTGACGGCGAATCCGGCCCCTACGTCCAGTACACCCACGCCCGCTGCTGCTCCGTGCTGCGCAAGGCTCCGGATTTCTCCGGCGTAACTCCGGACTGGTCCGCCCTGACGGACGACGAGGCCCAGGCGCTGCTGCGGCTGATCAGCCGCTTCCCGGACGTCATCCGCGAAGCCGCCGCCAAGTACGAGCCCAGCATGATCACCCGCGCGGTGACCGACATCGCCCAGGCGTACAACAAGTACTACTACGAGCACCGGATCCTGGACGGCGAACCCGCCCAGGCCGCGGCCAGGGTCGCCCTGACCGACGCCGCGAAGACGGTGATCAAAACCGGCCTGTACCTGATCGGTATCGAAGCGCCGGAACGTATGTAATGCGAACGCATTACATACGTAATGAAGAATGAAAAATGAAGAATGATAGAATGTCATAACTCATTCAGAAAAGGCTTGCCGTACTCATCTGCGGCGAGCCTTTTTGTTGCCACGCTTGCGTTTTTACATTGATTCCATTATAATGTGAAGGAAATGTAACTTTATGTAACGAATTGATTAAAGAATCGGTTTTCTGACGTGTGTACTTAATCATTCTGAATTCTGAATTCTGAATTCTGAATTTTACAAGAAGGCGGTGTAGTAATGAGTAGACAAAAGAAAAGCAAGGCGGTTCCGGTAGTCGTTTTCCTGACGATCCTGATTGCCGCGCTGGCCGTTCTTTGCTTTCTGATCAAGCCCCTGGTGATTGAGCCGCAGAAAGATGCCATCGCCAAGGCAAACGCGGACGCGAAAGCCGCCGTTGAAGAGCGGAACAAGAAGGCTGAAGCGGAATATAAAGCCCTGATTGCCGAACTGGAAAGTGAGCATAACAAGCCCACCAATCCGGACTGGCCCGAGCACGATCCCTCCAAGGAATGGGAGATCCTGGACCTGTCCAATATCCCGCTGGAGAATCAGACTGCTGAAACCATGACCCGTGCGGATTTGTTCCAATACGGCAACGAAATGCTGCTGGTGAATGCCTGGCATTCCCGTCCGGAAAACGACTTCAACGAAGCCGAACTCAAAAGCGTCAGCAAGGCCCGCAGCGGCGACCAGAAGATCCAGGCCAAGGACAATAACGTGCTTCTCTATCCGAAAGCTATCGACGCCCTGGAACTGGCCCTGAAGGACGCGAAAGCCGCGGGTTATACCCACTACATGGTGGACGGCGGCTACCGTTCCTACAAAACGCAGGAAGAATACTTCAACGCGAGAATGGAGAAGCTTTCCTCCAAGTATTCCGGTGAAGCCTTGGTAGAAGCCGCGAAGAAGGAAGTCAACTATCCCGGTACCAGTGAATACAACTCCGGTCTCGGTTTCGACCTCCGTCTCTATGACCGGAACGATCCGGACGTCGGCGCGCCGAAGTATTCCACCACGCCCGAGGGCAAATGGATGAACGAGAACTGTTGGAAATACGGTATCATTTTCCGGTTCCCGCAGAACGCCTGGCCGCTGGAAACCTCCACCGACAAGAGCTTCAAGACCGGCGTTTCCGTACGTCTGAACCTCTACCGCTATGTCGGCAAAGGCAACGCCGCCATCATGCACTACCTGGATCTCACCATGGAAGAGTACATCGAATACCTGGAGGAGCATCCCCATATCGTCCTGTTCGAGAACGGCACACAGAAGTATGAAGTCTACCGCCAGCTTGTAGGCGACGCTCCCTCCTTCGACGTACAGCTGACCCGCAGCACCCAGTCCTGGGAAACCTCCCTGGACAACATGGGCGGCCTGATCACTGTCTTTAACTACTGATGAGCACCATCCTGATTACAGGCGCCTCCCATGGCGTGGGCAAGGCATTCGCCGTTGCCTGCGCGCAGTCCGGGCGCTTCTCAAAGATCATCCTGAACGGCGGCAGTGATACAGCCGCCCTGGAGGATACCGCCCGCCGCGTTTCCGCAGCGGGCGATCTTGTCTGCATTGCCGACGTCGGCGACGTCAGCGACCTCAGCTATGTCCGGAGCCTGCGGGAGCGGTTCGGCCCCGTGGACACGCTGGTCAACAACGCGGGTATTTCCCGCGTGGGCCTGCTGACCGACATGTCTCCGGAGGAATGGGACCGGGTGATGAAGGTCAACGTGACCTCCCTGTACAACACCTGCCATACCTATGTGCCGGATATGGTCACAAACGGCGGCGGCCAGATCCTGAACGTCTCCTCCGTCTGGGGCCTTTGCGGTGCCTCCTGCGAGGTGGCCTACAGTGCCTCCAAGGGCGCGGTGAACGCCTTCACCAAAGCCCTGGCCAAAGAGCTGGCCCCATCCCATATCCGGGTCAACGCTATCGCCCTGGGCATCATCGGCACGCGCATGAACGCGCACCTGTCGGAAAATGAAACCGCGGAGATCCGTGATCAGATCCCCGCGGGCTATATCGCCTCTCCGGAAGAGGCGGCGCAGGCAATGCTCCGCCTGCTGGATATGCCGGAATACTTTAACGGTGAGATTGTCCGTTTCGACGGATGCTGGATATAACCGGCGAAAGCTGGGCCAGGATCACCGCGCAAAACATCAGCACACAACCGACGGTCTCACGGACCGTCATTTTTTCGCCGATCAGCAGGACGCCGGTCAGCACCGCGAACACCGCCTCCATACACATGAGGAGCGACGCCACCGTGGGATCCGTATCCCGCTGCCCCAGCACCTGCAGGGTGTAGCCCACCGCGCCGGACATGATGCCGGCATAGAGGATCGGAATGAGCGCCTCCCGGACGCCCTCCCAGGAGATGGGTTCCGTGGCGACGGCGATCAGCATGGACAGTCCGCCGGTCACCAGGAACTCATCCCGGGCCAGCTTGACGCCGCTCACCCGCGCCGCGTAATGATCCACGCACAGGATCTGGAAGGTGAAGCACACCGC
This sequence comes from uncultured Eubacteriales bacterium, assembly GCA_900315675.1. GTDB lineage: Bacteria > Bacillota > Clostridia > Christensenellales > Aristaeellaceae > Aristaeella. The sequence continues at coordinate 22,425 of OMZY01000018.1, read as the reverse complement.
GCAGCCCAGCACCAGCAGGTCTCCGCTCTGCAGCACAAAGCCGCCGTCCGCGGGCATGCACAAAAGCCACAGGGCTCCCACCGCGATCAGCACGCCCAGCCAGATCACCTTGCCCGGATTCTTCCGGAACAGGAACCAGGCCGCCACCGGCACCAGCACCACATATAGGGCGGTAATGAACCCCGCCTTTCCCGCGGTGGTGGACACCAGGCCCATCTGCTGCAGGGAGGTGGCGATAAACAGCAGCGCCCCGCAGATCACTCCCGACAGCCGCTGATCCTTCGGATCCGGTGCTGTATAGCCGGGGGTGTTTTTGTTTTTATGTTCCATCAGGGCGTTCACCGGAATCATCACCAGCCAGGCCAGCAGCATCCGGATGCCGTTGAAGGTGAAGGGACCCACATGGTCCATGCCCACGCGCTGCGCCACGAAGGCCGCGCCCCAGATCATCGAGCCCAGGAGCAGCAGGAGGCTGCCGCGAAGAGATTTGTTACTCACTTGATTTAACCCCTAAGACAATTAAGAATTCAGAATTCAGAATTATTACTCATGATCCTTCACACTGTTCAGGATCCCTGCCGCTTTTGAACCGGGATTTTGAACTTGATCAGGACCTTCCTGAAAAACATCCAGGTTTCCCGGTCATGACTTCTTCCTGACTTTCAATACCAGGTGTCATTCCGGGGTTCGAAACGCCCGGAAATAGAGCCAGTGGCTCTATTTTAGTGGAGAACGGGCGGCAGCCCCGGGGCACAAAGTGAGTCGAGGAATCCCTTGCTATATTTCTTCTCCAAAATCCTTCCAGCGAGGATTCATACGCTCAATCAACGCTATCTTTTTCACGCGGGTCCAGCTTTTCAGCTGTTTCTCTCTGCGAATAGCGTCTTCCACATCATGACACATTTCGAAGTATACAAGCTTGTGAATATGATATTGCTTGGTAAATCCATCTATCAATTCATTCTTATGCTCGTACACCCTGCGGGTCAGATTATTTGTCACACCGATATAAAATCGTGTATCCCGCTCGTTGGTTAAAATGTATACATAGTAGTCATTCATGCTTTTACTTAGCAAGGGATCCCTCGACTTCGCTCGGGATGACACCCCCCGTATGCATCCTCCTACGTAAGGAATAATCCCGTGCTTTTGGTTACTAAGCATTATGAATTATGAATTATGAATTGTGAATTCATTGATTCTTATACTTTTCCTTATCGTACACATACACTTTCCCTCCCGCTTCGGGTTTGTCGAAGCCGAAGAGTTCGCTGACGGTGACCGGCTCAAACCCGGCCTCCAGCAGCTGCGGAATCAGCGTTTCCAGGCACACATAATCCTTGTGCCGCGCGTGGTACAGCAGGATGCTGCCATTCTGCACCTTCGGGAAGGCCTTCACGGGATCCGTCTCACTCACGTCCCAGCGGACAATGTGGTCATAGCCGAAGGTCCGGATCGCCCGGACCATAGCCCGGGAAGTGCCGTCCTTGGCGTTGATATTCCCGAAGGGCGGGCGGAACCAGCGCACCGGATAGTGGTATCCCAGCGCCCGGTCCAGCCGCTCCTGGAACTTGCCCAGCCGCTCAATCGCCACCAGGTCGCCGATATCGTGGAACTCCTTGTGATTGGAGCTGTGGCTGCCGATCTCGTGACCCGCCTCCACCAGCGCCCGCCAGTTGTTCCCGTCCGCTTCCTTCACGTTGATCCCGATGGGAAAGAAGGTCATCGTAATACCGTACTGCCTGCACAGCTCCGCGGTTTTCCATACCCACTCCGGTTCATAGACGTCATCCATGGTGATGGCGATCTTTTTGCTTTCCCGGCTGCCGTGGTTCAGGGTAAAAACGCTCAAAAGATCCTCCGCGGACTGTTCCGCCGCGGAGGTTGAAATCAGAAGCATCAGGCACAGCACCGCGGCCAGGAGCCGGGGCAGCCGACATTTACTTGTCTTCATAGTTTTTCCTGTCATACTTGTACAGTTCCGGGCTTGTTTCCACCGGATCCATGCTGAAAAGCTCGCTGAGGGTGACCATCTCATAGCCCATCTCCTGCAGCGTGGGAATCAGCTGCTCCAGGAAACGGGTGTCCTTCTTCTTGGTATGGAACAGCATGATGCTGCCGTTCTGGATCTTCTTCAGTGCCTTTTCCATGTTGATGGTTTCGCTGACGTCCCAGTGCACGATATGCTGATAGCCGTACCGCTTCAGGGCGCTGATCACCTGGTCCTTGGAAAGCTTCCGGCCGTTCTCAATGGAGCCTCCGGGGCCGCGGATCCACCGGGTTTCGTAATGATAGCCCAGGGTTTCGTCCAGCTTCTCCTGCCACATGCCCAGGCGTTTCACCAGCGTCCAGTAATCAAAGGAACCCAGGTGCAGGTGCTGGTATCCGTGACAGCCGATCTCGCAGCCGGCGTCCAGCACGCTCTGCCACAGCTCCCGGTATTCCGGGAACAGGCAGCCTGTCTTATACAGCGGGAAGAAGGTCATATGAATGCCGTACTGTTTGCACAGCTCCACATCCGCCTCAATCCATTCCGTCGCGGTTTTGTAGCAGTCATCCACCGTGATGGCAACCTTTTTGCTTTCCCGGCTTCCGTGCTTCAGCGTGAAGCTGTCCAGCGGATTTTCCTCCCCCGACGCGCACACGGGTCCCGCCAGGGCGCACAGGCACAGCAGCAGCGCCAGGATCCTTTGCAGGTTCCTCATACTTCTCCCTCCCGGAAGGTGACAACAGTGCCCGGCTCCACAGAGTGGGTCAGCCAGGTATTACCGCCGATCACGCAGTTATCCCCGATGCGGGTATTGCCGCCGAGGATGGTGGCGTTGGCGTAGATCACCACGTGGTTTCCGATATCCGGATGCCGCTTGATCTTCTTCACCGGGTTGCCGTTGGCGTCCAGCTCGAAGCTCTTGGCGCCCAGGGTCACGCCCTGGTACAGCTTCACATGGTTTCCGATGGTGGTGGTTTCACCGATGACAATACCGGTGCCGTGGTCAATGAAGAAATACTCCCCGACCGTGGCGCCGGGATGGATGTCGATTCCCGTCCGCTCATGGGCGTACTCCGTCATGATCCGGGGAATCAGCGGCGCGTCCAGCACATACAGCTCATGGGCAATGCGGAAGATGGAAATCGCCCGGAAACCCGGATAGGTGACCATCACCTCTTCCCGGCTGCCCGCGGCAGGGTCTCCCTCATACAGGGCTTCCACGTCCAGCAGCAGCAGGCGTTTGACTTCCGGCAGCCGCGCGGAAAACTTTTCGCAGATCCTGTCCGCCTCGGCCATGGGTTCTCCCTCCAGGCCGTTGCGGAAGCGCAGGGCCGCCGTCAGCTGGTCCCGCAGGCGGTACAGGGCCCGGCTCAGCAGCGTTTCATCCGCCATATCCGGATATTCCCGCCGGAAGGCCATGGGAAACAGCAGGGCCTGCAGCTCGTGGATCACCTTGACGATCTCCTGCCGGTCCGGCGGGGGACAGGCATGAGCGTTGCAGTGGATCTGTTCCACTGTGATCTGTTTCAGCTCTTTGACCGTCTTCCTGATTACTTCCTTCATGCTGTCCCCTCCGGAAATGAATAATTCATAATTCACAATTCATAATTCATAATGATGATTGCCCTGCCCCATCCCTGAAATACATATGGGCCAAGGACATTCACAATAAATTATTATACCTTTTTATATAATCTATCTGCAAGTTTTTTGGTGTTCTTTTATGATTCCCGAAAACCGGCTTTTCAGGTATATAAATTCTGAATTATGAACTGTGAATTAACTATACTTTTCATTCATCCACAAGACGCCACCGGCTTTCTCCCCTGGCGCCGTATACCCAGTATTGCATGATGATGTACTTCTCAACGCCGTCCTCCCGGACTTTACTGTACCCCGGTTCCTTCAGATTATCACAGCAATAATGCTCCATATCACTCATCACATCAAAGGGGCAGACAATCACATTCTTGAGCCGCTCATACGAATTATGCTCTTTCAGATATTCCCGGAACCAGTCCAGTCCCTGTTCGCAGCGGACCACTTTTTCCACAATACAGTGTTCCCAGTTGATATCGTTCGCCGTTATCCTTGTTCCCTGAAAAACCGTTGTTCCTTCCGGCAGCTGAAGCCAGTCCAGTTTTGTCCGATAATAACCCCGGACAAGAACCAGGATCGCGATAATCAATAAGGCAATCACACCCCGCCTGAAGTCTTTATCGGCTTTCATTTTCTCCTCCCTTTCTGCTCCCATGATTCATTATATTTTACGCTTTCCGGCACGTTTTTCTTCCCCGCTGCTCATTCGGTGCTCCGAATGATTGACATCCTCAATCTTCTGTATACAATATGACCTGTACGGACAAAAGCTCTGACACTACATCATTCTTCATTCTTCATTTTTCATTCTTCGTTGCATATTCTCCCGGAGGTTTCTATGCCGAACATTGCCCTGACCTTTGACGACGGCCCGAATACCGTCATCACGCCCCAGGTGCTGGATATCCTGGAAGAAAACGGCGCCGTCGGCACCTTCTTCCTCATTGCGCAGAACATCAATCCGGAATCCGCGGAAATGGTCCGGCGGGCCGTGGCCATGGGCTGTGATATCGAAAACCATTCCGTGACCCACAGCTTCATGGATGAGATGTCCCCGGAACAGATCCGGGAAGAGGTGAAAACCTGCTCAGAGAAGATCACGGCCATCACCGGCCGGGCTCCGGAATTCTTCCGCCCGCCTTTCATCCGGGTCAGCCAGGAGATGTATGACAACATTGAGCTCACCTTCATCTGCGGCGCCGGCTGCGAGGACTGGGTGCCCGAAGTTTCCGCGCAGACGCGGATCGAGCGGGTGCTGGCCAATGCCGAGGACGGCCAGATCGTCCTCCTGCACGATATGGAGTGGAACGTCAACACTGTGGAAGCGCTGAAGACCATCGTGCCGGAGCTGAAAAAGCGCGGCTACCGCTTCGTCACCTGCGCTCAGCTCTTTGCCGAGGCAGGCGTCACCCCGGTGCACGGAAGGCTTTACTCCAACGTATACCAGAAATAAAAGAACAGCATTCTTTTATTTCAATTCATAATTCACAATTCATAATTCATAATGACAGATACTTTTTTCTGCCAGTTATGCAGCAAAAAACATTCCGGACATCATCCGGACGGAAAGAAAAAGCGGAGGAACAGCAAAAACTGTTTCTCCGCTTTTCAAGTATTAATTCTGAATTCTTAATTCTTAATTCTTCTTAAACTGTTCCTTTACCTTGCCCCATCCGCCGAGTTCTTTTCCTGTCCAGTCGAAATAGGTGACGGCAGTGGTTGATACCGGAGCGATTGACGCCAGCTTCTCCTCAAGGCTGGCGGAATCCTTTGTCAGTTCTTCATCCATGATCACGTTGCGGATATCGCACAGGATCACTTCCGCGCCCTTCAGGGGAATAAATTGTTTCACTTCCAGCTCATAGGTCACAGGGGAATCCTTCAGCACCGGTACGGGCAGCACGCTTCCCTTGTCAATCGCGATATCCACATTCATCTTGTCCGGATTGGCGCGGCCATCCACGGTTCCCATGTAGTCCGCCAGCGGCAGCAGTTTTTCAGTCACCAGGTTGGCGGAGAACACCTTCCGTTTATGAATGTTGTCCTTCGTCAGTTTTTCCCCGCCGATGCAGGCCATCACGCCCAGATGCCCGTCATCCGAGAGATAGCTGAACCAGCAGAACAGCCCGAAATCCGGTTTCCCCTCATCGTCATAGGTTCCGTACAGGAAAAGGGTCTGCGGGCAAAAATCGTTTGTAGGCGCAATATTGACTTTACTCATGATGGTACTTCCTTTCAGTTCCTGTTTTTATCGTTTCGGTCTGCCTCCCGCACATTTTCCAGCACGCGCAGCAGCAGTCCTTCCAGGGAGGTGACTTCATCATCCGAGAATCCGCGGAAATAGATGTCCGTCATCTTTTCCGACACGCTTTCATACTGCTCTTTGCACAGCCGGGCTTTTTCACCAAGGAAAAGCCGCACCACGCGCCGGTCCTCCTTCGACCGTACGCGCTGCACCAGTCCGGCGTCTTCCATCCGGTCCAGCATGCTCGTCAGCGTACTGTTGGCCAATCCAGTCCGCTGGCTGATTTCGTTGGCTGAAAGTCCGTCCTGCTGCCAGAGGGCGTCCAGGATCTTTCCCTGCGGTCCGTTGAAGGTGTCCGCGCCGGACTCCGCAAGCAGTTTTTCGAACACGCGCCCTCCGATCAGTCGGATCTGCGCGATATAGTCCCCGCTGCGTGAGATTCTCATGTCTTATCTCCTCCCATATAGGATATTACTATATAGAAATAATTATGTCAACAACAATTTCCGGGAAATGCCGCGTTCCCGTAAGTAAAATATCACATCCGACGAAGTCGGATAATTCATATTCGGCGTAAGCCGAATAATTCATATTGCGAAGCAATCATTCATATTTGCCCTTCGGGCAAATAATTCATTGTTTTCTGAGGTTTCCCTCAGAAAACCAGTACTCCGAGTACCGCGGAAATACCGATCAGCAGGATCGGCGAAATGCCCTTCTTCAGCGCTTTGATCTTCCGGGAGCCGAAATAGATCACCGCCAGCACAATGGCCAGGGCCAGCGGCCGCCAGTCCGCTTCCGCCGCCGTCAGGGGCAGGACAGCGTTCTTATACAGCATGTGGACGCCCACCGCCGTGATCACGCCGATCACGCAGCTCTGCAGGCCCCGCATGACTGCCTGGGCGTATTTGTTGTTCACCGTCCGCTTCATCACCGCCATGATCAGCAGGATGATCACAAACGCGGGCAGGATGGACGCCAGGGTGGCAATGATTGCACCGGGAATTCCCGCCTGTCTGGTGCCCACATAGGTCGCCAGGTTCACCATGATCGGACCGGGGGTACTCTCGCTGACGGCGATCATGTCTATGAGCATTTCCTCCGACACCCAGCCGTAGGAAAGCACTACTTCCCGGATCAGCGGAATCGCGGCATACGCGCCGCCGAAGGAGAACAGGCCCACCTTCAGGAAGCCGATCAGCAGTTCCAGGTAAATCATGCCTGCTCACCTCCCTTCCGTTCATGGAAGAGGAATACAATGAGACTCACCGCCGCGGCGCAGAGCAGCAGCACAATCGTGGAGATCTTCCAGTTCAGCAGATTGATCAGGACCATCAGAACCAGCGCCGCGATCAGCAGGATAATCCGGATGGGCTCCTTCGGCATCTTCTTCGCCATTCTGATGCCCACGTCCAGGATCAGCAGGCCGACGGCCACCCGGACGCCCCGGAACGCGCTGGCCACCCAGGCGATCTCCAGGAACCGCTCCAGGAACATGGAAATGGCCCAGATAATGATAAAGGACGGCAGGACTACACCCAGCGTGGCCGCGATGGATCCCAGGAGTCCCTTCTGCTTATAGCCCACAAAGGTGGCGCAGTTGATCGCTACCGGTCCCGGCGTACTTTCCGCGATCACCGTCACGTTCACCAGGTCCTCATGGGTGATCCAGTGTTTCTTTTCCACGCAGATGTTCTCAATCACGGAGATCATCGCGTAGCCTCCGCCGAAGGTAAACGCCCCGATCCTGAAGAAGGTCAGGAACAAGTTCCACAGCATGCTATCCTCTCCCGCCTGTCATATTCCATATTCTGTCTGGCATTATACCATTTCCGCCCGAATAATAAAACCAGACAAAAGGCTGTCCCCCTTGTCTGGATTTGGTGTTATTCCGTGATCTCATATCCGGCCGCCCCCAGGGCGGTCATTGCTTTGTCAAAGTTTTCTTCCTTCACAAGCACATAATCCGTGTTGTAGGTGGATACGGCGAAGATACCGATTTTGTTTTCCGCCAGGATCGCAGCAATCGGGAACAGGATCCCGATCAGGGAAAAATCCAGCGTCCCCTCAATCCGGAAGCCCCGCCAGCCGTCCTCCCGGGCGGTGGTGTTTGCAGGCGTGCTTTCTGTCCTGCAGACCAGGGAGAGTTCCTCATCCGTTTTGCCGATGAAATAAAAATCCTCATTCAGGTTAATGCTTTCCGCGGAATCCAGCTTGCACACCGTCAGCGTATAAGGCAGCTTCTTCAGTTTCATGTTTCTCCCTGCTTCCTTGTTTGATTGAGGGTATTATACAGGGAGAAGTTCAGGCGTGACAAGCAGAAAAGCGCGGAAAGCGTGTCACGCATCCGCGCTGAGTTGCTGTCACATTTAAATCAGGTATTTCATTGCATCAGGGCAGGAACTTCCCTGCCGCCAGGTACAGCTTATACCATTCGTTGTGCGTCAGGGTGACACCGGCGGCGGCGCAGATCTCCTTCAGGTGCTGCGGGTTCATGGTTCCCGCGATGGCCTGCATCTTCGCCGGATGGCGCAGGATCCACGCGATGGCAATGGCGGTTTTCGTCACGCCGTACTTTTCTCCCAACTCGCCCAGCACCTTGTTCAGTTCCGGGAAATCCGGATGGTCCACAAAGCAGCCGCCGAACATGCCAAACTGCAGCGGAGACCAGGCCTGAATGGTAATGTCATGCAGGCGGCAGTAATCCAGCACCCCGTTGTCCCGGCTTGCGGAACGCTCCGTGGTCTTGTTGTTCAGGTAAAGCGCCTGGTCAATCAGCTGGCTCTGCTCCAGGGAGAACTGCAGCTGGTTGAACACCAGGGGCTGTTTCACGTATTTCTTCAGCAGCTCCAGCTGTCCGGGCGTCACGTTGCTCACGCCGAAGTGGCGCACCTTGCCGCTGGCGGCCAGCCGGTCAAAGGCTTCCGCCACCTCTTCCGGATCAAACAGCAGGTCCGGCCGATGCAGCAGCAGCGCGTCCAGGTAATCGGTCTTCAGCCTGCGCAGGCTCGCCTCCGCGCTTTCCAGGATATCGTCCCGGCTCCAGTCGAACTCCTGCCGGTCAAAGTGCAGGCCACACTTGCTCTGCAGATACACGTCCTCCCGCTTCAGGCCGGTCAGCGGGAAGGCGTCGCCGAAGCGCTTTTCCGCTTCCCCGTTCTCCCCGTAGCAGGTGGCGTGGTCAAAGAAGTTGACGCCTTCCTCCGCAGCGGTGCGGATCATGTCCGCCGCCTTCTGCGTGTCCAGCGCGGGCATGCGCATGCAGCCCAGGATGACGGCCGACACATTCTGCGGTCCGTTTTTCACATTGATGTACTTCATTTGACTTCCTTCCTCCGGCTGTCGCCCGGTGCGTAGCTTTCCAGCAGTTCAATAATGCATTTCAGGTCCGGCGCTTCCAGGTAATTGTATTCCCCGCCGCCGTCGCCGTAGGTGCCGTGCTGCACCAGCCGCAGGCCCGCCTTTTCCGCATTGGCCACCTGCGCCGCGGAATCCTTCACCTGGAAAGCCAGGTGATGCATGCCTTCGCCATGCTCGTTCAGGAAATTCCGCCAGGTGGACGGTTCCTCATTGGGCTGGATGAGCTCAATCTGCAGCCCGGGATTGACGTCAAAGAACGCCAGCAGGGAATTGGCCTTCGGCGCAGGCTTTCCCTCAAACACGGTCTGCGTAATCTCATAATCTCCGCAGGGCTGCGTTTCCGGCACGTCCACGCCGAGGAAAGCCGCCCATTTCCGCTTTGTTTCCTCAATATCCTTCACGATGAAGCCAACCTGGGCCACCAGGTGGGTTCCCACAACACCAGCCATTGTTTCGTTCCTCCGTTTTTTCTTTTTACCAGGGATAGGGTTCACCCTCATAGGTGATGAATACCGGGCCTTCCTTGTCATGCCGACGGGTTTCAAACAGGTTCCGCAGCGTCTCCGCATGCTCATACGGATCCAGGGGCGCCTCATGGTTGCCCGGGTTGGTCCGGATCCAGCCGGGATGGATGCAGATAATGTTCAGGTTAGGCTCGTTTTTGAAATAGTTGTGTACGGTCATGGTCAGCATGTTCAGTGCCGCCTTCTCCGTGCCGTAATCCAGGTAGAAGGTCCGGTAGCACTTGCCGATACTGCCGGCTTCAGAGGAGATGTTCACCACCAGGCCGCCGATCGCGCTTTTCTTCAGCAGCGGCAGGAAGGCCTTCAGGACCCGGATCGGGCCTACCGCGCCCACATTCACCGCCGGGGCGATCAGGTCCAGGTCAAAGTCCGGCAGTTCCTTCATGGTGTCCGCGGAAGCCGTTGTGGCGTTGTTGATAATCAGGTCCAGGTGGTCCGTCAGCTTTCCGGCTGCCTGGGCCGCCGCGTTCACGGATTCCGTCACCGCGATATCCATCATCAGGATATGCAGCCGGTCCGGATACTCCTCCTGCAGCGCCTCCAGCGCTTCACTCGGACGGCGGATGGAAGCAAACACGGTATCCCCGTGCTCCAGGTAACGCTTTACCATATTGAACCCCAGGGCGTAGGGCCTGCCGGTTCCGGTAATCAGGACTGTCTGTGCCATTTCCCGTTTCCTCCTTTTGCGTTCATCTGCAAAGAGTATACCGGACCCTTCCCGCCTTCCGCTTCCCATTTTTTGATAGGCCGCCTTCCATTTTTTGCGCCCCTTTTTCGTGCAGAACAAAAACTTGACTTGGAGCGGACTTCGTGGCATAGCATAAGGAGGAAAACGCGGACCGGGATCAGTCCCCTCCGCCGAAAGGAACCAAGCAATCGGATGAAAACTGTCAGAGCCGCCTTTATCAAATCCCTGCCAGTGATGGGAGGGTACCTCATCCTGGGCACCGGCTTCGGTATTCTTGCCTGGAACAACGGATACGGCCTGCCCTGGGCCTTTGCCATGAGCCTGCTGATGTTTGCCGGCTCCATGCAGTTTGTGGGCATCGGCCTGCTGTCCGGCGGAGCCTCCTTGCTGACGGTGATTCTCACCACCATTATGGTCAACGCGCGGCACCTGTTTTACAGCATCTCCATGTTCGGACACTACAAAGACGCCGGACGGTATAAGCCCTATCTCATTTTTGCCCTTACGGATGAAACCTATTCCCTGCTCTGCGACGGCCAGGTGCCGGAAGGCACGGATCCGGACCGGTTCCGCTTCCTCGTCTCCCTGTTCAACCATTCCTACTGGGTGCTGGGCAGCGTCCTGGGCAGCCTGGCGGGCAGCGTGCTTCCCTTTTCCACTGCCGGCATCGAGTTTTCCATGACCGCCCTGTTCATTGCCTCCTTCACGGAGCAGTGGATCACGGCGAAGGATCACCTGCCGGCCCTCACCGGCCTGGTCTGCACCCTGCTGTGCCTGCTGGTATTCGGCACGGAGGGCTTCCTCATTCCCGCCATGGTGCTGATTACCCTGCTGCTTCTGCTGCTGCGCAGCCGCGTCCCCGCGGAAAGGAGGGTGAGCGAATGAGCCTTTCCCATTCCGCCCTCCTGGTGGCCGCCATGTCCCTGGTCACCATCCTGCTCCGGGCACTGCCTTTCCTGGTTTTCCGGAAGAATACCCCGGACTGGCTTGCCTACCTGGGCAAAGTGCTTCCCCCGGCAATCATCGGCATGCTGGTGGTTTACTGCCTGAAGGATACCAAAATCAGCTCCGCGCCTTTCGGCATCCCGGAGCTGATCTCCGCCCTGCTGGTGGTTGCCCTGCAGGCCTGGAAAAGAAATGTGCTGGTGAGTATCCTGGCGGGAACTATATGCTATATGGCATTAATACACTTCGTGTTTTAAGAATTCACAATTCATAATTCACAATTCATAATTGATTTTGCTGCGGATACAGGACGTATGAGTAAGCCGCAGCGTCCGTGTTGTCATCCTGAGCGCAGTCGAAGGATCCCTTACTACGTCCGAAGGACGCAATACCCTAAACATCCCAGGCGTTCTGCGGGAACATGACAGTAAGGGACGGTCCTGCGGTCACAGCCTGACGGCCGTGACGGAAAGGGCCGTCCCTCTGTCACATTCCCGTTTCCACGCTCCGCTGCCTCCACATTGTCATTTCGACTAAGGCCATAGGCCGCATGGAGAAATCTCCCCGCCCGCAGGCGATCATAATAGAAAAAAACGACTTCCTTCCGGAAGTCGTTTTATCCGCCATTGTGCATTGTGCATTATGCATTTGTCATTGCTTCAGCAATGACACTACCGCCGCTTTGACTTCCTTCATGTCCATCGTCGGCTCAAAGCGGGCAATCACTTTGCCTTCGCGGTCCACCAGGAACTTGGTGAAGTTCCACTTGACATACGCCTTGTCTCCAAACTTCCGGTTGTTCAGGTCAGCAAACTTGTTCATGGCGGCATTTTTCAGCCCTTTGCCGAAACCGGTGAAGGGTTTTTCCGTCGCCAGGAAGGCGAACAGCGGATCTGCGTTATCCCCGTTCACGTCGATCTTCGCGAACTGCGGGAAATCGGTGCCGTACTTCAGGGTGCAGAACTGATGAATTTCCTCTTCGCTGCCGGGCGCCTGATTGGCAAACTGGTTGCAGGGGAAATCCAGGATCTCCAGGCCCTTCTCCTTCAGTTCCTTATACATAGCTTCCAGGGGCTCATAGTGCGGGGTGAAGCCGCAGCCGGTGGCCGTGTTGACAATCAGCAGCACCTTGCCCTCATAGTCCTTCAGACTGACTTCCTGTCCCTGTCTGTCCTTTACGGTGAAATCATATACGGTCTTCATGGCATTATTGCTCCTTTCAGTCGTTTCGAAGTATCTTTGATACGATTGTATTTTATCAAATATAATTCATTTGTCAAGCACAATTTTCCTGAAAGTGAATTTTGGACAAACAAAGGCCGGGAGAATGCTCTCCCGGCTGAGTGCAGGTGGATTGATCAATAATTTTCCGCGTGGATCTCGAAGTAGCTCTGGGGATGGGCGCAGACCGGGCAGATTTCCGGCGCCTTGGTACCCACCACGATATGGCCGCAGTTCCGGCATTCCCAGACCTTAACCTCGCTCTTCGCGAAGACCTCCTGGGCCTCCACATTCCGCAGCAGCGCCCGGTAGCGCTCCTCGTGGTGCTTTTCAATCGCGGCCACCATGCGGAATTTGGCCGCCAGCTCGGGGAAGCCTTCCTTCTCCGCGGTCACCGCGAAGCCTTCATACATATCGGTCCACTCATAGTTTTCCCCGTCCGCCGCGGCGGCCAGGTTCTCAGCAGTGCTGCCGATACCGTTCAGCTCCTTGAACCAGATCTTCGCGTGCTCCTTCTCATTCTCCGCGGTCTGCAGGAACAGGGCGGCAATCTGCTCAAAGCCTTCCTTCTTTGCCTTGGAAGCAAAGTAGGTATATTTATTCCGGGCCTGGGACTCTCCGGCGAAAGCCGCTTCCAGATTCTTTTCGGTCTGCGTACCCGCGTAGGGGTTGCTCTTCGCCGCCTCCACCTTCACAAACACGGAGCCGGGCTGTTTGCACACCGGGCAGGTAAATCCTTCCGGCAGGGGTCCTTCATGAACATAGCCGCAGATCGGGCATTTCCATTTTTCCATCTTTTTATCCTCCTTTTTGTTTTCAGGTTCATTGAACGGCAGTTCCGCCAGCAGCTTTTTCACCGTTTCCGCGGGGAAGCCGTCCCCTTCCCGGGACAGCAGTTCCTGCAGGAACTGTCTCACATTTCCGCTCTGGGGCAGCATGTAGCCTGCCTCCCGCAGCAGATCCTCGGCCATAATGCGGTTGGATTTTTCCAGCGCCTTCGCCAGTTTTCCGGGCAGCAGGGACGCCAGCTGTTCCTGTTCCGATTTGCTGGCCACCAGGCTGCGGAGCGCCGCGATCACCGCTTCCTTCTTCTCCTGCTGCGGCGGGTATTCCTTCGGCACCATGCTGATGGCGCCGGCCGGGCAGGCGTCCGCGCAGGCGCCGCAGCCGACGCACTTTTCAGCGTCAATCACGCTGTTTTCCGTGTCCGACGCGCCGGTAGGGCAGACGTAGAGGCACAGGCAGTCTTTTTCACATTTCCGGACATTCCGGACCGCGATCCGATCACTCATCGTTTACCCTCCGATCTTTTCAAATTTAAAGTTCGGCACCTTGCAGACCGGGCAGACTTCGGGAAGATCGTTCCCCACATAGACGAAACCGCAGATCGTGCAGACATACACCTGCGTATCCGCCAGCATCGCTTCCCCTTCCTGCGCGTACCGGGTCAGCAGGGATTTGAGGATGCGCGTTACCTTTTCGCTCCAGGCCAGGGCCCGCAGCGCGCCCCGGTCACCCTCCTGCCGTGAAACGGCGTTCACCGCCGGAAAGCCGGAATCCAGGTCGGCATTGACCCTCTCCAGCAGCTGTTCAAAGGACGCGTCCGTTACCGTCCGCTCCCGGCCGCCGAACCAGGCCGCCAGGCCCATAAAGGCTTCCGCCAGTTCCGCCCGATACTGCTTTTCGCAGCCCTTGGCCAGGTTGGAGCACAGGGCGCTCACCTCCGCGGCCGTCAGGGGCTTCAGGTCCGTCTCCGCTGCCGGTGCGGCAGGCGCCGCTGTGCTTCCGGCGGATTGCCCCTCCGGCACAAAATCCGATTTAGCCGCGCCGCACAGGGGACATTTCCAGTCCTCCGGCAGCTCCGCAAAGGGGATTTTTTCTTTTTCCTCATCATAGATATAGCCGCAGACAGAACAGATATACCTCTCCCGGATCTTCCCTCCTTTTTGCTCGTTTTTTTATCTTCAGCGCTGTTTTTCCGTATCTGTATACTAAACCCTGGAGTGTACTCTAAGTCAATCAAAAAAAAGCTTGACTCTGACGTTACGTCATAGTTTATGATAAACTTACCACGAAGGGAGGACGCCGGATCATGATGACGGTTCACGAGGTAAGCAGGCTGACAGGAGTGAGTATACGCACCCTGCAGTACTATGACAGGATCGGTTTGCTGCCGCCCGCGGAATACACCGAAGCGGGCTACCGGCTGTATGACGATACAGCCCTGGAAACCCTGCAGCAGATTCTCCTGTTCCGGGAACTGGAATTTCCGCTGAAGGAAATCCGGCAGATCATCCAGAGTCCCGCCTTTGACCGCTGCAAGGCACTGGAACAGCAGGTTGAGCTGCTGGAGCTGAAGAAGGAACGCCTGGACCGGCTGATTGCCCTCGCCCGTGGAATCCAGACAACAGGAGTGAAACAAAACATGGATTTTTCAGCCTTTGATACCAAAAAGCTGGATGAATATGCCGCCCGGGCAAAGGAAGCCTGGGGAGACACCCCGGCATACAAGGAATTTGAGCAGAAAGCAAAAGGAAGAACCGATACGGAGAATGCGGAACTGAACCGGCAGATGATGGCAATCTTTGCCGACTTCGGCGCCATCCGGGATACGGATCCCGCCGGGGAGGCGGCCCAGGCCCTGGTCCGCCGGCTGCAGGACTTCATCACAGCGCACTATTACAACTGCACCGAACCGATCCTCTCCGGCCTCGGGCAAATGTATGCCGCCGGCGGGGAGATGACGGAAAACATTGACCGGGCAGGCGGTATAGGTACCGCGGAATTCTCCGCGAAAGCGATTGCTGTTTACTGCGCAAACTAAAAACCCGGAAAAAAAACCGGCGCTGCTTCTTCAGCAGCGCCGGTTTTTTCATTCATCAGCTCTTTTTTGTTTTCCTGCCCAGCAGCACCAGGGCAATAATCAGCACCAGCGGGAAAATGCTTCCGGCCAGGATGCCGGTCTGCAGGTTATCTCCTGCCTGCTGGGTCACGGTGCCCACCAGGCTCGGGCCGAAGGCGCCGCCCAGGTCCCCCGCCATGGCCAGCAGGGCAAACAGCGCCGTGCCGCCGGTGGGAATCCGGGGCGAGGTGATGCTGATCGTTCCCGGCCACATGATGCCCACGGAGAAGCCGCAGCACACGCAGCCCACCAGGCCCAGCACCGGGCTGGCGGACAGGCTGGCCAGCAGGTAGCAGCACAGGCACAGGACGCCGGAGCCGATCATGAACTTTGTCAGGTTCATCTTCGGGCCGAACTTCCCGTAGATTACGCGGCAGACGCCCATAGCCACGGCAAACAGACAGGGGCCCACCAGGTCGCCCACGGTCTTGGAGAATCCGAGGGCCGCCTCCGTAAAAGCGGACGCCCACTGGGCCATGGCCAGCTCGGAAGCGCCGGCGCAGACCATGAGCACAATGGCAATCCAGAAGATCTTCAGCTTAAACAGTCCGCCGATCGTCATGCCCTTTCCTTCCTCCGTCAGCCGCTCAATGGGGCAGGTGGCGAAGTTGTAGATGTTATACAGCGGAATCAGCGCCCAGACGCAGGCCAGCCACTTCCAGTGATCGATTCCGAATACCGCGAAGAAGGCGGTGGACAGCAGGATCACGCCCACGCAGCCCCAGCAGTAGAAGGAGTGCAGCAGGCTCATGACCGCGTCCTTGTGTTCAAAGGGGCAGGCCTCCACGATGGGGCTGACCAGCACCTCAATCAGGCCGCTGCCGATGGCATAGATCACCACGCAGACCAGGATGCCGATGAACGGATCCCCGAACAGGTCCGGAATAAAGGCCAGGCCTGCCAGGCCCAGGCAGGAGGTGATTTCAGACATCACAATACAGCGCCGGTAGCCGATGGAATCCACAAACCGCGCGCAAAGCACGTCCACCAGCAGCTGGGTCAGGAAAAAGACCATGGGGATCAGGGCGATCTTGCCCAGCGGGATCGCATAGTCCGTATGCAGCTTCAGGAACAGAAGGGGTGCGAAATTGGCGGCGATTGCCTGGGTGATGAAGCCCAGGTAGCAGGCGATCAGGGTCTTCCGGTAATTCTTTTCCATCTTTATTCTTCTTCCTCGTTTTTCCAGCGTGTTTCGCTGTTCAGCCAGCGGGTATAGCCCCACTGGGCTTCCTCGCTTTCCTTTTTCTTCCGCCAGGCTTCAACGTCCGAGCAGATGGCCAGCATCTCGTCCACCACCATCTCCACGCTGTGTGGGCGGACGTGGTACAGCCAGTCCGTCATCCGGTCAATGGATCGGGGGCTTCCCAGCTGTTTGGCCAGCAGGTCGGCAAATTCCTCCGGAAATCCCAGCGATGTGATCGTCCCCGCCAAGCGGTCCCTGGCCTGGGCCCACTGCCTCTGATTCGGTGTAGCCATACACAATTCTCCCCATCAAAACTTATCCGGATTATAACAGAATTCCGAAGGGATAAAAAGGGAAAGATGTTTGGGAATTCAGAATTAAGAATTCTGCCTGCAACGGCAGTTCCTGCCATTGCAGGCAGGACTTCTCCTTCGCCGTATCGAATGAAAAACCATCTGAACTGTCCTGTTAAAAAGGAGAATGGTCAAATGAAAAAACTGATTGCCTTCGCCCTGACCCTGGTACTCCTGCTGGGCGCCGCGGGCGCGCTGGCGGATCCTGAGTCTTATTACGGCAAAACCCTTCCCGATTTTACCGTGAAGACCCTCGACGGCGAAGACTTCACCCTGTCGGAATCCCTGAAAAGCCATGACCTGGTGCTGATCAATTTCTGGGCCACCTGGTGCGGCCCCTGCCGCATGGAATTCCCCTTCCTGCAGGACGCCTGGCAGCAGTACGCGGACCGCATTGACGTGATCGCCCTGAGCGTGGAGGAAACGGACACGATCAAAAAACTCCAGCGCTTTGCGGAGCAGAACGGCCTGAGTTTCCGGATCGGCCGTGACGAAACCGGCATCTTCAGCCGCATGCGGGGGAACGCCATCCCCACCACCCTGATCGTGGACCGGGACGGAAAAATCGTTTATGTGGACGTGGGCGCGAAGGTTTCCACAGACGCATTTACGGAACTGTTTGACAGCCTGCTGAATGAAGTCCGGGTGGATCTGTAAAACGGCATACAATAAAGCCAGGGGAACGCACGGTTCCCCTGGCTTGTTTTTTTCCTTTTCGGAAAAGCTTATTCCGCGGGAGCGAAAAAGCTGATCGGGGTCGCGCCGGTCAGGGCGTCCTGCGCCAGCAGGGTGATCGGAGCTTCCTCAATGTGCAGGGTTTCGAACTTCGCTTCATAGCCGCCCTCGGTCTTGAAGGCAACGGTCATGCTGAAGCCCGCCTCGATCTCCTCGGGGGTGGCGGAACGGGTGATCACATACTTCGCGTCGGCGGCAAAGCCGTTCACCGCGTAGTTGGGGCCCTGTTCGCCGGTCAGGTTGTTGATCAGGTACAGTTCCGTAACGTTCTCACCGGTCTTGTTATAGAAGGTGTAGGTACCGGCCTTCAGCTGGGCAGCCTTGGCGGCAGCCAGGACGCCCCGCACATAACCCCAGGTGTCCGCGGTGGTGGCACCGGTCACGGCGTCGATGAAGTCAGCCTTGGTCTCTTCGGTATAGCCGTTCACGATCGCTTCCAGTTCCGTGACGGTCTTGCCCTTCACATAGGCTTCGATGGCGTTGAAGTTGGCGGCAATCTGCACGGTGGAACCGGCGCGCTGCATGTTCAGGCTGTACAGATCGCTGTTCGCCCGCTTGGAGCCGAGCACCTGGCCTTCAGGATAGTTCTGGCCGAAAGCGGCGTCGCTGTTCGGAACGCCCACAGCCTTCAGGTCTTCCCGGTCAGCCATGAACTGGAACTCATCGATCTTGGCAGCCACAATCACATCGTCCTGCAGCGCCACGGTGATCACGGCAAAAGCGCGGTCGCCATGGGCGGCGCAGTCCACCTGGCCCAGCAGGATCTCACCCTCCGCGAGGGAAGCTGCAGCCGTCAGGAGAAGCATCAGGGAAACCAACAGGGCAATAAACTTTTTCATAGGTTTTTATCCTCCTTTTCACGGGACTTCGTCCCATGGCTATTCTATGCTTCCGCGCACACAAAATCAATAGAAATATTTCTATATTTCAATTTAGAAATGGATACAATATACAGTTTTACAAGGCATGAAAAAAACCGGGTCATTTCCCGGTTTTGGATTCCTTCTCCGGCTCCCGGCTCAGCATATCACGCACCCGTTTGCTCATTCTCTCCAGGGCTTTCCGGTCCAGGGAATAATAGGTCTTTTTCCCCTCCCGCCGGCTGGTCACAATCCCGGCCTCGCTCAGCACCTTCATATCATGGGCCAGCGTGGGCTGGGTAATCTCGAAACACTTCAGCAGGACGCAGCCGCACATTTCCCCGCAGGAAAGCATATCCACAATCTTGACCCGTTTCGGGTCAGACAGCGCCTTGAAAGCCTTCGCCAGTTTCATATACTGACTTTCCATCGCCGCGTCCCTCCGTTCTTTTCCATAACCGTTTCTCTTCTCTGATGATATCGGCAGACCCGCCCTCCTGTCAAGGGACCGGATTTTCCGGTTTTTGCCTTTTCGCCGCAAAACAGTTGTGCTACAATCAGGGAAACCGCGAAAACAAAGGATTCGCAACTGCCGGTTGCGGCATTTCCAGCCCTGTTTGATAGCATGCCACCGCCGGATCGGTTATGCTGGCCTTGCCCGAAAGGGACAAAGCCAAGGAGGATAACATAAAATGATCTTTGCGGACAAATTAGTGGACTTAAGAAAAAAGAGCGGCTGGTCTCAGGAAGAACTGGCCGAGAAGCTGAACGTCAGCCGCCAGGCTGTTTCCAAGTGGGAGGGTGCCCAGTCCGTCCCGGATATGGCCCGGATTATTCAGCTGTCAGAGCTGTTCGGCGTCAGCACCGATTACCTGCTGAAGGACAACCTGGAGCCGGCGGACGCGGCAGCGGGCACGGATCTTTCCCGGGAAACGATGCCGGACAATCCCTCCCGCACCGTCGGCATGGAGGAAGCCAACGCCTTCCTGAAAATTAAGGAGGAAAACTCCCGGCGCGTAGCCCTGGGCGTTCTGCTGTGCATCCTGTCCCCGGTGGCGCTGATCCTGCTGGGCGGCATTCATGAATTCGGCCTGTGGAACTGGACCGCGCAGGCTGCCACGGGCCTCGGCCTGGCCATCCTGATCCTGATGATCCTGCCGGCTGTGGGCCTGTTCATCACCTCCGGCCTCCGGATCGCTCCCTATGAGTACCTGGAAAAGGAGCCGGTGGAAACCCTTTACGGCGTCAGCGGCATGGTAAAGGACCGGAAGGAGAAATTCCAGCCCGTTCATTCCCGTTACCTGATCACCGGCATCCTGCTGTGCGTCGCCTCCTGCATTCCCCTGTTCCTGAGCCTGATTGTCTGCAAGGAGGATTCCTTCCTGCAGGTCATCGGCCTCGCGGCCATCCTGGTGCTTTCCGCCATCGGCGTCATGCTGATCGTCCGGGTTTCCATCATCCAGGGCAGCTATCAGATGCTGCTAGAGGAAGGGGAATACACCCGCAGCAGCAAGGAAAGCACCCGGCACTTCGGTTTCATCTCCGGCGCCTACTGGTGCCTGGTCACCGCCGGCTACCTGCTCTGGCTCTTCACGGGGAAGAACCACGGACAGGACTCCTGGATTGTCTGGCCCATTGCCGCCGTCGCTTACGGCGCCGTCGCAGTCGTGATCGGCGCGCTGCGGAAAAAGTAAGGAAGATTTCACTTTCCGGAAAACACATAGATAGCAAAGCCAGAGGAAACATATTCCCTCTGGCTTTATTATTCACTTCAGGTTTGTTACGGTTCCGGAACCTTCACCAGGGCAATTTCATGGCTTTCAAAAATGGAATCCGCGTTCTCGTCCTCTTCGTTTTCCCACACGCAGCAGCTTTCCATCGCCCACAGGCCGTCCTCCATGGGGATCATCTGCACCTCATAGGCGGAAGGCGTCCGTTTGGTGCCCGCGTCCTTTGCGTCCAGGGATTCCTTCACCGCTGCAAAGGCCTGCGGGTCCAGTTTCACTTCCGTGGTTCCCCGCCGGGTTCCCTCATCCCCGTACCAGCGGAACACCTGGGGCATATTCATATCCAGGGCGTCCGGTCCGTCGGACACGCAGGAAACCACAATTTTGCCGTTAAACGCGGCTATCTGCCGGATATTCTGGCGATCCTTCGCAAAGCTTTCCGCGTCCATCCACTGGACCTTGCCCTCCGCGTCGAATTTCACCAGGATGTCCGTATCCTTATAAAGCTCCTCTCCCTGGCCGAAGGCGGACTCCCGCAGCCAGGCGGCGTATCCGCCGTCCGTGGTTTTCACAGCCTGGCACAGGGCGGCGGTATCCGTATCGGGCCGCTGGAAATCCAGCACCGTTTCCCACAGCACCGTGTTCTGCAGGCCGTTCAGCTTCACCAGCCGGGCGCGGCCGTCCACCGCGCCGTCCTGGCCGTAGAGCACCAGGTCCTCCCCGCCCTTCACTTTATAGCCGTATCCGTTGGGCAAGCTCACCCCGCTGTACCGGAGCAGCTCCTTCCCTTCATAGTCCATCAGGATGGTCTGTTCGCCTCCGTCCTCCGCGTCGGTCAGCATCACGTAGGACGCTTCCGCCGCCTCTATAATCGCGGCGGACGGCAGTTCCAGGTCCAGCCTGGCCTTTTCTCCGTCCTTGGTGAAAAACCTGATCATTTCCTTTTCCGTATGTTCCCGATGTTCACCGCGATGGTTCCGTCCTCCAGCACGGCCGCGCGGCCGGCTGCGGTGCTACCCTCCTCCTGCCGGTCAATCAGTTCCCAGCTCACCGTCCGGTCCTGGTTCATGCAGATGATCCAGGGGACAAAGCTGCCGTCCCGGCCGTTTTCCATCTTCCCGCCGGTCAGCAGGATCCGTCCGTCCGGCAGCGTGCACTCATAATTCAGCCAGTCCTCCGCACCGGAGGAAAGCACTGTCATATCCTCCGCGCCGGCGGCAGCCGCCGCCAGCACCAGGCACAGGCACAGCGCCAGCGCGCGCCTGATCATTTTCAGTCCGTTCGTCATCGTCTTGTTTCGCATCAAATCAACTCCTCTCCGGGATTTTTCCCGTTATCCATAGAACGATCCAAACCGCCTCCCCGTTCCTCATTCCAGCCCCGCTGCCCTGCCTCCGGAACACCAACGCCTTTAACTACCTACCATTCCAAATAAAAAGAAACAGTTCCCTCCCTTCTTTTCGCTCAGGCAAAAGAAAACAGTCCCCCGCAGGGAACTGCTTTCTCCGATTGGTTTTTGTTTTATTTTTCTTCCGCGCAGATCATACTCAGCGGGAATTCAACGCTCCAGTCGTCTGACAGCGCGCTTTCCTGTATGCTGACACGCGCTGTGAGCTGAACCCTGGCCATGTCCTCCAGTGCGCAGTTCAGGATATCCTCTCTCTGGTATACCATTCCTGCATCATTGTCATACCATTCAATCGGGAGGGCCGCTGAACCGTAGTCGTACCGGTTTGCAGGATCAGAACCGTCATCATTCAAAGGCGTGGCTGTAATCTCCACATTACTGATATACAGATCAGGACCCCAGACACGGTTTTCCCTGCCTTTGTTCTGTACCCGCACATGCAGTTTGCCATCAATCCAGCCAATCCCTGTCAGCAGGATATCGCTCTTCCCCAGGGGAATGTTCAGCGGATTGCTGTTATCCAGCACCTTCACACCGGATTCCCTGGCCGCACGGAAAATCTCGCCTTCCGCTTCAATCTCTTCCTCTTTGCTTATGTGTGATAAAGAAGCAATAGAAGTGCAAAAAATTTTGCCGTTCCTATCCGACACTTGGCCATTGTGTCGGATAGGTCGGGCGGTTATTC
>OMZY01000026.1 GCA_900315675.1 uncultured Eubacteriales bacterium | reverse complement strand
TCTGTCAGTGCTTTAGCACTGGTAACAGATCGTCCATGCAGGCGTCAGCGCTTCAGCGCTGGTAACGCCGAGCCATTCGCTGGTAACGCCGAGCCATTCGCTGGTAACGCCGAGCCATTCACTGGTAACGCCGAGCCATTCGTGGCTAATGCTTCCCATGCTACTCCTCTGTATGTGATTTGTTACCCAAATCGAAGATTTGGACAAATCAGCAAGCCGTCAAAGTCCTGAAAAACTTTGGGCGAAGAGCCGATGACCGCCAGTGGCGGAAATTTCATCGGTTCTGAGGTCAATCGAAAGGGAGCAAGCTCCACAGTGTGGAGTTGCGACCATTGAGATTGCGGAATACGGCGATCGCATCATTTTTAATTTTTCATAAACGCCGGCGCGTATTTCACCGCCAGCCGTACCGCCTCGATCATGCTCACCGCACTTGCGGTTCCTTTTCCGGCAATGTCCATGGCCGTTCCGTGATCCACGGAAGTCCGCAGGATGGGCATCCCGTTGGTAATCGCGATCGTCCGCTCAAAGTCCAGCGTCTTTGTGGCAATATGTCCCTGGTCGTGATACAGGGAAAGCACGCTGTTGAACCTTCCCTGCAGCGCCAGGTGGAACACGGAGTCTGCCCCGATGGGACCGGCTACGTCATATCCTTCCTGCCGCAGTTCATCTACCGCGGGATAAACCTCTTCCATCTCTTCGTTGCCGAACAGGCCGTGCTCCCCGCTGTGGGGATTCAGTCCCGCGATTGCCATCGTTCCTTCGGTCACGCCCAGCCGGCGCAGCGCCTCCGTGCAGCGCCGCACATAATCCTTGATCCTGTCTTTCGTCACCAGGTCGCAGGCCTGGCGCAGGGATACGTGCCGCGTCAGGAAGAACACCCGCATTCCCCGCACCTCAAACATGGTCAGGGGATCCTCCGTCCCGGTCAGCGCGCCGAAAATTTCCGTATGGCCGATGTAGGGTACCCCGCCCTTCCGCAGGGATTCCTTGTTGATGGGCGTTGTGGCCACCGCGTCAATCTTTCCCGCGTTCGCCAGGCGGATGCTTTCGGCAATGTATTCATAGGCCGCTTTTCCGCACATCCCGTCCACCGTGCCGACCCGCAGCTGATTGATGTCAATGTTGTGCAGGTCGATCAGGTTCAGGATTCCCGGCTCATATCTTCCTTCCTCCGGTCCCCGGATCACATTGATTTCCAGCGCGGGCATTCCCGGATAGGTTTTTGCTTTTTCCATCACGCCCCGGTCCCCGATCACCACGCAGCGGGCAGTCTCCTGCGTCTGCGGGTCAGCGGCAGCTTTCAGCACAATTTCCGGTCCGATTCCGGCCGCGTCTCCCATCGGGATCCCGATCAAAGGTCTGTTCATTTCCGGCTCCTCCTGCTTCCTGCTTTTCTTTCCGTCAGGCAGTCTTTTCTTCACTTCTTTTTTTATCCTTTACCGCCGCGTCTGTCAACCGTATTGGATGGCTTTTTCCTGCCTCCTTGTGGTATAATTTCCCTGACAGGGAAAAACACAGAATACCGGCGTCCGCCGGACGGTTTTCTTCCGGCGGTACAGACGGAATCCCACTGTGCGGAAAGGATTGTATCGTATGAAACTCAACGTCAAACGGACCTGCCAGATCGGTTTTGCCTTCTTCGGCATCCTCCTGCTGTGGCAGGTGTACGACTCCTGGTGTCCCACCTTCCTGACGGACCTGTTCGCCCACAGGATGTACGGCCTCACCTCCGCTGAGCTGAAAGCCAGCGCCCCGGAGAATATCCTGAACGTGCAGTGGCTGGTCGGTATCATCATGGCCTGCGATAACCTGGCCGCCCTGATCCTCCTGCCGATCTTCGGCAACCTGTCCGATAAGACCCGCACGCCCATCGGAAAGCGGATGCCCTACATTCTCGTCGGCACCTTCGTTTCCGCTGTGGCTTTCCCCTTCATCCCCCTGTTCTTCCATCAGAACAACATCGCCGGCATGATCATCATGATGGGCGTTGTCCTGATCTTCATGATGATGTACCGCAATCCCGCCGTGGCGCTGATGCCGGATATCACCCCCAAGCCCCTGCGGGCCAAAGCCAACGGCATCATCAATATCATGGGCTACCTGGGCGGCGGCTTTGCCACCATCCTCGGCCTGTTCCTGAAGCTCAGTGACTATATCAACGTCACCGACCGCAGCACCAAGATGTGGATCATTGAGATCCCCTTCATCGTAGCTTCCCTGCTCATGGTCATTTCCGCCCTGGTACTCTTCTTCACCATCCGGGAAAACAAGATTGAGGAGGAGATGAAGGACGAGCTGGCGGAAGGCGAACGCCTTGCCGCGATTGAGACCCCCGCCACGGACGAAGGCCCCATGTCCCCCGCCAACCGCCGTATGCTGCTGGCGATCCTGGGTGCCGAATTCCTCTGGTTCATGTCTGACAACGCCATCGGCACCTATATCGGCAACTATGTTATTTATTACCTGAACGCCTCTTCCGGCGCCACCATGATCCTGACCCTGGGCGGCGGCCTGGCCTCCGCCGTCGGTTTCCTGATCGCCGGCAGCATTGCCGAAAAGATCGGCCGGAAATGGACCGTCTCCTGCGGCCTGCTGCTCTCTGTCCTGGCTACCGTGATCATGATCTTCGTCCATCCCACCGGCAAGGTCGTCGGTGAACACGGGGAATTCTCCTTCCCGGCCATCCTCTTTGGCGTCTGGGCGCTCAAGGGCTTCGGCATGGCGCTGGTGCACAACTGCTCCTTCCCCATGGTGGTGGAGCTGTGCACCTCCAGGAAGATCGGCAAGTTTACCGGATATTATTACGCGGCCAGCATGTCTGCCCAGACGGTTACCCCCATTCTGCTGGGCCTGATCTTCATGCGGACAGGCGCCTGGGGCGCGCTGCCTGTTTACTCTTCCATCCTCACCGTCTGCAGCGCCCTGGTCTTCATCCTGCTGGTAAAAAACATCAAAACCCGGAAAGTAGCAAATGTTTCCGGCCTGGAAGCCTTTGCGGAGGATGACTGAGATGAGACAGTATTCCGCGTCTGATTTCCGCGGTTTCTTCTATGCCCACCGGGGACTGTATGACAATCATCACGGTGTTCCCGAGAATTCCCTCCCTGCCTTCCGCGCCGCGGCGGAAAAAGGCTACGGGGTGGAGCTGGATGTCCAGCTCTCTGCGGACGGGCAGGTGGTCGTCTTCCATGACGATACCCTGGACCGGATCTGCGGCGTCCGCGGGAAGGTTATTGAGTTTTCCCTGGCGGACCTGCAGCGAATGAAGCTGCTGGATACGGAGGAGACCCTTCCTCTTTTCACGGATGTCCTTGCCGTCCTGCGGGAGGGAGCCGGTCCCCTGATCGTGGAACTGAAAACCGGACCCCGGAACACGGAACTGTGCGAAAAGACCCTGGAGCTTCTCCGGTCCTATCCCGGCGTTTTCTGTATTGAGTCCTTTGATCCCCGGATTGTTTACTGGTTCCGGAAGCATGCCCCGGAAATCTTCCGCGGCCAGCTGTCCCAGCCCGCGGAGGACTATGCCGGTTCCCTTCCCGCTCCGGTTGCCCGGATGCTGGCAGGCTGCCGGTTCTCTTTCCTGAACCGTCCTGATTTCATTGCCTATAAAATCGGCGTCCGTCCTTCCCGCATCCTGCGCAAGCGGAACCGGGGCGTTCTCTTGGTCGGCTGGACCTCCCATGACGCGGTCGCCGACGCGAAGAACAATGACAGCGTTATCTTTGAATACTGTGCTCCGCCGCTGCGGTATGAAAATGCCTGACCCGTTCATGAGATTCATTTCATCGGCCTGTGGAAAAAACTGTAAAGGAGTATGCGCATGATCAGCGAAACCGTCGGACAGCTGCAGCGTATCATTGAAGCGCTGGCTTCAGACCTGTATCACCCGCTGGGTGAAATTATCCTGGAAGGTTTTTCCGCGCCGTCCGCCCTGACCCTGCGGGAGGCTGAAAAGCACCCGCGCACGCCCCTTCCGGCCGGAACCGCCTGGGGCATGCCCTGGGATTATGCCTGGATGTTCGGCCGTTTTACCGTCCCGGAGGAAGCCCGCGGGGAACGGATTGTCCTGGATCTGAATCCCGGCGGTGAAGCCGTACTTTTTGTCAACGGCAGGGCCTTCGGCGCACGCCGGGCAGACCGGATGGACCATCCCCATCAGTATATATCCGATCAGACTGTCTGTCGGAAGGCGGAAGGCGGAGAAAGCTTTGATATCGCCCTGGAAGTCTACGGCGGCACCCCGCTGCCGGAGCATCCCGGCCGCCCCGTTTTCCCGGAAACCGGGATCACCTTCTCCCCCAACAGTTCCGCGTCAACCGGACGCAGCACCTTCGGCTGGTGGAATGAGGAAGCCTATCAGCTCTGGCTGGACCTGACGGTGCTGCGGGATGTGCATGATTATCTGGATCCGCAGGATCCCTTCCGGGAGGCCATTTCCGTCGGTTTCACCCGTCTCCTGGATATTCTGGACGCGGAGCAGCCCCTGCAGCAGCGCCGGCAGGCATATACGGAGGCGCGGAAACTGATCGCGCCCCTCATCAACGCGCATAACGGCACCTTTGCCGCTTCCATGGGCGTGATTGCCAATTCCCATCTGGACCTGGCCTGGCTGTGGCCCATGGAGGAAACCCGCCGGAAGACTGCCCGCACCTTCGCGGCTGTGCTCCGTCTCCTGAAAGAATACCCGGAAGCCCGGTTCCTCCAGAGCCAGTGCGCGGAATATGAGCTCTGCCGTCAGCACTATCCGGAGCTCTTTGAGGAAATCAAAGCCGCCATTGCCGACGGCCGATGGATTGCCGACGGCGGTATGTGGGTGGAGCCGGATACCAACCTGTCCGGCGGCGAATCGCTGGTACGTCAGTTCCTGTACGGGCGCCGGTACTTCAGGGAGGTCCTGGGCGTGGAAAGCCGGGTTGCC
Source organism: uncultured Eubacteriales bacterium (assembly GCA_900315675.1). Lineage (GTDB taxonomy): Bacteria > Bacillota > Clostridia > Christensenellales > Aristaeellaceae > Aristaeella. The sequence goes on along the minus strand of OMZY01000026.1, from coordinate 33,171 downwards.
TGGCTTCCGGATACCTTCGGCTACAGCGCCGCCCTGCCGCAGATCATCAAAGGCTTCGGCATGACAGGCCTCACCACCCAGAAAATCTTCTGGTCCTATAACGATTCGGAACCCTTCCCGCATCACGCCTTTCTCTGGCGCGGCCTGGACGGCTCCGTGATTCCCGGCTTCCTGCACATGGGCTATGAGACCCGGACAGACGCAAAAACAGTCCATGCCCGCTGGATCAGCCGTCTGGAGCAGGACGGCAGCCGTGATTTCTACCTGCCCTTCGGTTACGGAGACGGAGGCGGCGGACCTACGCGGGACGATCTGGAGCAGATCCGGCGTCAGCGGGATCTCCAGGGAGCGCCGAAGCTGTACTGGATGACTCCGGAGGATTACCTGAAAAAACGGAACAACGGACCCCTGCCCGTTTACCGCGGGGAGCTGTATTTCCCCTGCCACCGGGGAACCTATACCACCCAGGCGCTGATCAAAAAGGGAAACCGCCGGGCGGAGCACGTCCTGCGCGTATGGGAAATGCTCGCTGCCATGGCGGCCTTTACCGGCCGGGCGGAGTATCCGGCCGCGGCGCTGGAGAAAACCTGGAAGCTGCTTCTCGTCAATCAGTTCCATGATATTCTCCCCGGTTCCTCCATTGCCCGGGTCTATGAACAGGCGCGGCAGGATATTGCCCGCGTCCGTGATACGTCCCTGCGCGGCGCCCGGGACGCCCTGCTCACCTTCTGCCGCAACGGACTCGGGCTGACCGTCTTCAATCCCTCTTCCCACCGGATCACCCGGATCATCCGGGCGGACGAGCGGTTTACCGCCGGCGCCGTTACCCGGGAGGGCGTACGCTTCCAGGCTGCCGCCTATAAGGAGGAAGCGCTGGTGCTTGCCTGCCTGGAGCCCATGTCCGCCGTCACCATGTACCCTGCCGAGGTGCCGGTGCATTCCACTGCGGATGTCCGCCGCCAAGGCGGCAACTATATCATGCAGAATTCCCGGCTTCGCGCCGTCATTTCAAAAAAGGGTGAACTCCTTTCCCTGGTTCTCCTGCAGGACGACCGGGAGCGGGTGCGTACGCCCTCCAACGTCTTCCATCTCTTCCGCGATCTTCCCCGTATGTTTGACGCCTGGGATATCGACAGCCAGACGGAACGCCGGGAGGTCCCCATGAACGCGGAATATGAGACGGAGATTGTCTGTGCCAGCGGCCTGTTTGCGGAGCTGAAGATCACCACCCGCTTCTCTGCTTCCGTCATCACCCAGTGGATCCGGCTCACCGCCGAGGAAGAACAGCTTGAGTTTATTACCGAGGCGGACTGGCAGGAATGCCACCGTCTGCTGAAGGTTTCCTTCGATACGGGCATCGACGCGGACAACGCGGATCACCAGATTCAGTTCGGTTATCTTTCCCGCCCCGCTCACCGGTCCCGTCAGTATGACGCCGACCGGTTTGAGGTCTGCGCTCATGGCTGGACCGTTCTGCGGGACGCCACCCACGGCGCTGCGCTCCTGAACGACTGCAAATACGGTGTTTCCGTCAATGACGGCGTCATCAGTCTCAGCCTGCTCCGCGCGCCGACTTATCCGGACGCCTCCGCCGACCGCGGCCGTCACCGTTTCGTCTATGCCTACCGGGCCTGGAACGGTCCGCTGGAAACCAGCGGCGTGACGGAAGCCGCCGAAGCCCTCAACGACCCGCTCATCACCGTCCCCGGTTCCTCGGTTCCCCTCCGCCTGCTCATCTGCAGTGATCCCTCTGTCACCGTGGAAAGCGTCAAGCTGTCGGAAGACGGCACCGGCGACCTGGTCATCCGCCTGTATGAGAGCATGGGCGGTGCCCGGACCGCTGTTGTGCATCCCTTCCTGCCCTTCAGTGCGGTCTGTACCTGTTCCCTGGCGGAAGAGCCGCAGGAGGTCCTGCCCGTGTCTGACGGAACCTTCACCCTGTCCTTCCATCCCTTTGAAATTGTGACCCTGCGCCTGGCCCGAAAGAACCGCACCCCTGAGGAAGCGCCAGACCGTGACTGAACAGTTTCCCGGTCATGACAGCAGAAAAAAACGCGGAACGTCGCCGGGACGTCCCGCGTTTTCTGTTGTAAATTGTTACTGAGCCTTCTTCGCCGCATGCTTTTCAGCGTCAAACGCTTCAGCTTTGGTCGTGCCGCGTTCGGAAACATCCATGTTGAATTTGCCCTCCAGCAGGTGTTCCTCACCCTTGACGGATGTCAGCTTCACCGCGCCGCTGCCGGCAATGGACTCGAGTTCGCCCTTTTCGTCCAGTTTCACGGTAATCTCCGCGTTCTGCACGGAAACGGCCTTTGTGGTGTAAAGAATCGCCCGGGAAACGGTAATATAGTCGCTGAAGTTTCCCGTGTGATCAAAGATATCGTCGCTGTTCACGTTAAAGAAGCGTTCACCCGTAAACTGCAGCAGCAGGGTCAGCGCCTGGTCCAGGATTTCCGGTTTCGCGCTGTCCAGCTTCAGCTGGATTTCCTGGCCGCCGTTTTCAGCCTTCGTTACGGTCACGGCTTTGTCGCCTACAAAAGCCTCCGCCTGGTTTCCCAGGGCGCGCAGCAGGCTAAGCAGCAGTTCGGTCTTTGCGGAACCGCGCAGCACCGTGTTGTTCTTAACTGCCGCCGTCGTCTGGTAAACGCCGGGATTGATCACCTCAACCAGGTGTACCGCGCCGTTCTGGTCAAAGACGGTGTATCCGCTGTCTTTGGTTTTTCCGTTCTTCCGCAGGCTCTTGACCTTCAGGTCAATGCAGGAGTTGTACCCTTCCTGCTGGCAGGTCACTTCCGCCGTCTTGAACCAGTTTCCGTCCAGGGAAAGCTCCACGCCGCCCTTCAGGGTAACGTTGTCTGTTTTGAACAGCAGCGTTCCGCAGCTGTCTATGGTTTGTGCAATGGGGCTTGAGGCAGTGCTTTCGGCCAGTGCCGCAATTGCGATTGTCATCAGCATCAGCACAGCCATTGTCAGTGATATCAGTTTCTTCATTTTTTCCTCCTTGTTCCGTTCCGGAATCTTCGTACATTGTTCTGTACACTATATAAAACGACACTGTCATCTGTTTTGTTGCAATCTTTTCCGCACAAAAAAACCGGAACCGTCTCAGAACGGTTCCAGCCTTTTTCTGTATACGCTTATTCGGCCTGAGCCAGGATAAAATCAGCGATATCGCCGATCACCTTTTCATCCACTTTTTCCGCTTTCGTATAGTTCAGGGATGCCTCGTTCATCACTCCGGGCGTCATGGCATGAATCAGTCCCGGATAGGAGATCATCGTCCAGTTTTCCCTGTCTCCGAAAGCTTCCTTCCAGATGCCGAAATCCTTCATCGTCACCTGCCAGTCTTCTTCGCCCTGAAGCACCAGCACGGGCTTTGTGATCTCCTCCGCCATCTTCAGCTGGTCGTATTCCGCCAGCCATTTCCAGTACGGCGCGTAGACGCCCTGCACCATATCGTCGTCCGTCAGAGAGTCCAGATCATTCAGCCTGTCCAGATCGCTGAGAATGGCTTCCTTGTCCATCTGGGCCTGTTCCATAAGTTCAGGCTGTACGGTGAAAAGGAATTCATACTGCTCCCGCATCAGCTCGCCCAGGTTTCTGGGAGAACCGGCCATCATAACGTATCCGCAGGCGGACGCGGGCTGCTCTTTCAGCATTTTGTCAATCATCGGAATCGCGTTGCCGCCCAGGCTGTGTCCCAGCACATAGATCCGGCTTGCGTCAATCTGGTCCTGCTGTGCCAGCAGCTGTACCGCCGCGACGGCGTCATCCACTGTTTCCTCCATCAGCGTACCCTGATGGTTTTCGGCCATCTTCATACCGAAAGTATAGGTCCGCTTGTCATAACGGTAGACCGCGACGCCTTTCGCCGCCAGGCCTTCCGCCAGATCCCTGAAAGGCTTCACGTTGCCGATGGTTTCATCCATATCGTTGGGGCCGGAACCGTGTACCAGAACAACTGCCGGGAACGGGCCGTCCCCTGTCGGCAGGGTCAGGATACCCGGCAGTTCGCCGTCCATGGCAGGAACCGGCAGGTTCAGTTCCTTGCTGATCCGGTCTTCAGACTCGTTCTCTTCTTCTTTTCCGCTGTAGACGCCTGTCTGCACGCCGGCAATCGCGCCGTCCTGGACATACAGCACAAGATCGATGGCCGCGGCGGCGAATTTGCAGGGGACAAAGAACGCCTGAAAGCCCTGGATTTCCTTCATATATGCGGGGCTGATCTTTTCCGCCGCGCCCAGGGCAGCCAGCTGTGCCGCCAGGGTTTTCATACCGCCGGATGCGGCCAGCGCTGTTTTCACCTCAGGCACCATTGCCCAGGCGTCTTCCAGTTCCTCCGGATGCTCACCAAAGAGCGTAGCAATCCATTCATCCGCGTCCGCGGGCGTTTCGATCTTCCGGGCTTCCTGTTCCGCAAAAACCGTTCCGCAGGCAGCCAGCATCATCAGGGCCAGTAAAACAGACAGTACCTTCTTCATTCCATGTTTCCTCCGTATGTTTCTACACAGTATCCTTTATGCCCGCATTTTACGCAGGTCAGTTTCCGGGTCTTCAGCGTATGGTTCGCAAAGAAAAACTCTTTCATGGCCGGTTTGAAAACCTCGTGACACTGAGGACAGATATAGGCGGCGTTGCGGTAATAATACCGGACCATCCAGATGAGTACGGGAATGGCCGCCACCAGGGCGCCCGCGAAGAGCCACCATTGTCCTTTGAAGATCCACAGCAGGATCCCCGCGTCTTCTGCCACTGTGAAAGGCAGTCCGACCAGCACCATTTTCCGGTGCACCGCGCTCAGTTTCTTTTTATTTTCCACAACGGTCGCTATGTCACCGATGGATTCCACGGAAACTGACGGAAGATCCTTCAGTCCGCTTTTCAGTTCTTCCAGCCGGTCCAGCTTATCTTTCCGGTCTGTGATCTCCTCCTGCAGCACCTGTTCCTGCTGTTCCAGGAATATGGAGACCACGCTGCCCAGATCCTCTTCCTTCAGCAGCTTTCCGATGGTGTCCAGGGACAGTCCCGTATCCCGCAGGAAGCAGATGATTTTCATCATCCTCAGGTCTTCCTCCGAATACAGCCTGCGTCCGCCTTCGGTCAGTGCGCTGGGAACCAGGATACCCCGCTGGTCATAGAACTGTACGGTCCGGACTGTGATGCCGCACTCTTTCGCCAGTTCTCCGGTGGTGTATTGTGCCATAGCGTTCCACCTCCTTTCGGCGTCATCCTACAATATTACGCCGCGTCACATGCAATACATGACGTAAGGGGATTTTTCCGTTTTCGCTGATTTTGATCGGAAAATCATACCGATCATAACTCAGAAGCCCTGCCCGGGCAACCCGGCAGGGCCTCTGCAAAAAAGGAGGATTCATTATGATCCGTTCAGGCAATCATTTTTCTGGCTTTTTCCAGTCTTCTGGATATGGTGGAGGCGCTGGTCTGCATGCATTCCGCTGCTTCCCGCACCGTCATGCCCTGCATGAATACCAGCAGTACCACCTCGCGGTATTTCTCCGGCAGGTTCATCACGTCCATGATCAGTTCCCGGCTTTCATCCGGGGCGTTCCCGAGCTTTTGCAGGTCCTCCGGGGTAATCAGCCGGCTCTCATACTTGTGCCAGGCTCTCCGGAGGTAATCCCGGCAGGTATTCCCCGCAATCCGGACAATCCAGGATTTGGGGGAGCATCCGTTTCTGGCTTCATACCGGCCGATATTCCGCCAGGCCTTCAGGAATGTCTCCTGGGTTGCGTCTTCTGCGTCCGTCCGGTTACCGAGCATCATAAAGCAATAGCGCAGAATGTCCGTTCCGTAGGCGTCATACCATGCGGAAACTACAGTTTCGTAGTTCTGGATGGTTTCTGTCTTCCGTCCGCCGAGTATCATCTCCATGAGTCATCCCTCCTTGGCTGTAAGGTTATCAGACCAACCTTACTTTCAGGTGACTTCTGTCTTACAATATCGTAAGAAACGTAACAGATACTGTGAAATGATACCCAGATCCTGCGGAAATGGTTCAGCTGATCAGAATACTCCGTCTCTTTTACCCTTCACTTTCCGCTATGAGCTCCGCCAGTTCCCGGATGGCCGTGCTCACATGCTTATCCTTGTGGACATAGATCCGGGCGCAGATCGGGAATGCTTTTCCGGCCCAGCCGAGCTTTTTCAGCTGGCCTTTTTGGACTTCTCCCCGGGCCGCCAGATCCGGCATAAAAGCAACTCCCAGCTCGTTGATGGCAAACTGCTTCAGGACCTCCTTGCTGCTGGTTTCCAGGGCAATATGCGGTGTCACGGAGGCCTCTGCCAGATCCTCCAGCAGCATATGCCGGAAGCTGCAGCTATGGGAAGTCAGCAGCAACGGAACACCTTTCAGGTCCTTTTCCGTGATCTTTTTCTTCTTTGCGAGCGGATGCTCCGGGCTCGCATAGAACCCCAGCGTTTCCGGCCTGTCATACAGCATGTCCAGGTCGCCGTATTCCGTCGGCGGATTCAGGGAGTAGGCAATGTCCAGCATGCCTTTCTTCAGCTGGGCGGGAAAGGTATCGTGCATGATGAAGGAAAGCTGGATTTCCACCCTGGGATACTGCTGTTTATACTTCAGCAGCACCTGCGGCAAGCCCTGGTAACAGAGCGACTCGGATACGCCCAGCCGGAGAATTCCGGCCGGTTCCTTCACCGTCGGAGCTTCCAGCCTGATCTCCCGTTCCAGCTGCGTCATCTTCGCCGCGTATTCACATAGCCGCTCCCCTTCCGCGGTCAGTGCCACGGTCTTCCCCAGCCGTTCAAACAGCAGGCAGCCCAGCTCCTCCTCCAGCTGTTTGATCTGCATGGTCACGGTGGACTGCGCGTATCCCAGAAGGTTCGCGGCGATGGTGAAATTCCGTGTCTCCGCAATCTTCAGGAAGGTTTCCATCTGGGTGATCGTCATGTCGCCTCTCTCCTCATCGGTTTTTGTGATTGTTTCTTTCATTTATTTCAATTTTACTGATCATACGACCGATGCTATTATACTCACGGGCCCGGAAAAAAGCAACCGAACAGGAGAGAATGCTCATGAACGAACTGATTATGGTTATCAAGGATACCGTCAAACCTAACTTTCTGAATATCAGAACCTCCCTGCAGACCTATGACCGGAATGCCCTGTGCTGCGGCGCTCCCTGCTGGCGGTGGGCTTACCACGCGCTTCATTCCGCGGATAAATGGTTCATCAATCCCAATGTCTATGAAGAGCCTTCCTTCCATCAGGAAGGCATGGATAATCCGGATAATCCCGCGTCTGTCGTCCTGACCGATGAACAGCTGCTGTCCTATCTGGATCAGATTGAAGCAAAAACCATGGCTTACCTGGATACGCTCACGGATGAAATGCTGTATGAAAAGCCGGAGAACTGCCGCTTCACCCGTATGGAGCTGGTCCTCCGTCAGTACCGGCATCTTTCCTTCCATACCGGCATGCTGAACGGCCAGACCGCCCTGGCCACCGGCAAGTTCCCCATGTGGGTTTCTGAAACCGCCGGTTATGTGGACGACGGCGTCTTCTTCGGCCGCTACCGGAAAGGTCAGGTCAAGCCCTGACCCCCAAAACCAAAACCCGGAACCACCTTCACGGTGATTCCGGGTTCTTTTATAACTGTTTTTCATACTCTCTTCATTTGTGCCGGACATGTATTACTCCTGCGAAGAAAGTATCTGAAATTCTTCATTTTTCATTCTTCATTTTTCATTATTTCATAAGGCTCCTTATGCTCTCCCCGATAGTTCCTTCCTCCAGGTCGTTCAGGTCGATAATGCGGATGTTCAGTTCCGCCGCCCGGTTCCGTGCGGACGCCCCCGCCGGTTCCGCCGTCACAATGGCCGCCCGGGCGATCTCCCCGCCGAAACGGTCCCGCAGCACTGCCAGCTCGTTCAGCGCCTCGGTCCGGATCATGCAGGTCTTACAGCTGATAAATACCGGTGTAATGCCCTGGGTGCACATCACGTCCAGCTCGTTGGACACCGCGTTGTCCCGGTCATCCCCGTTCCAGTCCACCACCGCGCTGGTCCGTACGTCGTTGAACATGCCGGTATCCAGGCAGGCTTTGTAGATATACAGTTCCAGTACGCTGCCCACGTCCCGCAGCCAGGCCCGGACCTGCGGATCCCGGAAATAGAACTCCACGCTCTCCTCCGGCACGATCTTCAATCCCGAGATCATCCGGATCTTTTCCAGGTCCCGGAGCGCTTCCTCCGGCGCCGTCAGCCGGGCTCCCTGCTCGCCCTTGACCGTATAGTCTCCCTGCACGCTCAGGGAATAGGTTCCGTCCTCCCGTGCGGCTGATACGCGCTGGATGTAGGTCACGATCTTATCCCACTTCCGGCGGTACTTGAGGAATATTTCGAAGAAGGGATCAATATCCTCCATATATCGGGACAGGATGCTGTTATCCACCCGGCCCTTGCGCATGGATCCGCCGGCCATCAGGAAACAGTCCTCCACGGAGAAGGTAATCTCACACGGGAAAGCATGGGCGGAAGGCGCGTTCTGGATGTTATAGAATTTATTTTGCGTCCGGCTGTAGGTGACCACCGGGATCTTCGCTTCCGCGCAGGCCAGTCCGGCCGCGAACAGCACGGCGTCCGTTCCGCCGGTAATGTCCATCACGGATTCCGGATACTGCTGCAGCACCTTCCGGAACACCTGCAGGATTTCCTGTGTATCATAAACATTCACCCGCAGGAATTCCGTTTCTGTCCGGACGCCCCGGTGGGCAAAATAATCCGACAGCTGTTTTTCCGCGTGTTCCGGCGTTCCCTCCGGGCAGATGTAGATCACCTTTTCCGGGCGGAAAATCTCCACGCCCAGTACGTTTTCCAGCGGCCGCTCGTCAAACAGTTCAACCAGTGTCTTTGCTTCCATCCGTAATGCCTTTCTCTTTTCCTGATCTCCTGTTGTAATAACGGTTTATACCTGTCTGGATTGTAGCATATGCCAGGTATTGCGAGCAAGGCAATATACTGACTCAGGCCGTGCATGCAGCATTGAATAAAGGCTGTCATCTCGAGCGAAGTCGAGAGATCCCTTACTATGCCGAAGGCAAATGCAGCGGAGCTTCCGCTCCGCTGCCTCATCATTACTTCTTTTCCCTTTTCTTGTATTTTTCCAGCGCTTCCTGCAGCTTATTGTTCTCCGATATTTCCTTTGTTCGGGTCAGTATGGTCATGATAACCATAGCTGCCGCGAAGAATGCACCGAAGAAAATCCAGGCCCTGGCCGCGTCTGCCGGGAACCATTTGAACAGGCGGCTCATAATGAATACGCCCAGGATAATCACGAAGAAATAGAGGGTTTTCCGCAGGAAGACGCTCATGTTCTTGATCCACCGGTCCGTCATGAACACGTCTTTCACAATGACGGAGAAGGCTGCGAGCAGCAGGAACTGCACCACGATCTCGAGCGGTATGCCGCGCTTCCCGAGGCCGAATACTGGACTGAACTCTGCCGCACCGTCTCCCAGCAGATAGCTCATCAGGGCGAGCGTCACGATGCCCCCTCCGAAGCTTGCCATGATTTCCTTGATAAGCCAGTTGAGGTATTTCATTTTCTCTTTCATCTTACCTCACCCCCAGCTTTGCGCGCAGCTCGTCGGCGTACATCCGGGAAACCATGATCTGTTCCCCGTTTTTCAGTGTCAGCTTGATCTTTCGGTTGATATCGGCTTTCAGGCTCTTGATCATCCTCAGGTTGACGATGCTCTGTTTGCTGATCCGCAGGAAATCCCTTTCGAGAAGCTGCTCCTCCACCTCATACAGTTTCAGTTCCGACTCATACATATCCGTCTCTGTATAGATGAAGGTTTTTCGCTCCACCGCTTCGATATACAGGATCTGGTTGGCGTCCAGGATGTAGGTTTCCCCGTTCCTCTCCGCGCTGATCTGCATATCCAGCATCCGCATCATGGCGATCATCTTCTCTATATCCTGGGACAACCTTGGGGCATGGATTGTCACGGATGTATCAGGATACTGATCGTTGATGTCGATATCTATCCTCATTTACTCCAGTCCTTTTTTCCTGAAGGCGATAAAGAACATCACCACCGCCAGGACAGCATTCGCCGCCAGGATGGCAGCTCCATCCCATTTTATTTCAGCAAAGGACATAGCGTCAAGAAGGAACCGGGTCTGCTGGGTGTAAAGGAACCTGGCCACCTTTCCGATTCCGTCATTGAACATGGCAAACATCGGAATGAAAGAAAGGATGATCATCGCCATAGCTCCTATGGAAGTGGCGGACATCTGGTTCTTTGAGGCAATACCGATCACGGCGCCGATCACAATGGAAATAATGAAGCCCGCGCCCATCACCAGGAAGAAGAAGGGCATCTCAGCCGCCGGGAAGGAAATGGCAAACAATACGGAACCGATCATGCTGATGATCCATACATAGGCGCCGATACCCGTCAGGTACTGCCCAGGCTTTACGTTGGACATCATCAGCACCCGGAGGGTGTTCTTCTCTTTTTCCTCCGCGATAATGGAAGACATTGCGGTCAGGGGCGCCATGGCCATATACATGGCGGCAAACATTTTGGTGTACATCAGTTCCGGTACTCCTTCCGGCCTGATGACCCGTTCCAGCACGAATGCAACCACCGGCAGCAGTATCAGCTGAATCAGGACCGCCTTGTTTTTGAAGGTATCCTTCATCTGCTTTCTGATCATAACAAGAATATTATTCATGCTCACTCTTCCTCCAGTTTTCTTCCGGTCAGTTCCAGGAATACGGTCTCCAGCGTCGGCTCTGAAGAATGGATGGTTTCCACCTTTTCCTCCTCCAGCAGCTTGCTGATCTCAGCCGCGGATTCCCTGCTGTGGGACAGTTCCCTGTCCTCACCTGTCTTCAGGTGAAGGACGATCTTCTTCTGGTGGTTAAACCGGCGGCAGATTTCTTCCGGAGCTCCCGTGTCCACGATCACGCCTTCATTCAGCAGGGCGACGGTGTCACAGAGCTTGGCCGCTTCCTCCATGTTGTGGGTCGTGAGGAAGATGGTGCAGCCGTGCTTTTTCTTGTCCAGGATGATCCTGTGGATCTGTTTCATCGTCATCGGATCCAGGCCCGTTGTGGGCTCATCCAGGAAGATGATTTCCGGGGAAACCATGAACACCCGTGCCAGCTGGAGCCGGACCCGCATACCCTTGGACAGGCTGGAAGCGGGCTTCTTTGCGGAATCCTCCAGTCCTACCAGTCTCAGGGTTTCCATGATCTTTTCCTTCGGGGTACCGTAGATGTCCGCAAACACCTTCAGGTTGTCATAGCAGGACAGCCGCTCGTATACGCCGAACTGGTCCATCATAATGCCGATCTTCTTCTTATCCTCTCCCGTAAGGCGCCTTACGTTTTTCTGGAGGATCATGGCCGATCCCTCGTCAAACGCAAGCTGTCCGGTCAGGATCTTGATCAGGGTGGTTTTGCCCGCGCCTGACGGACCGAGGAGACCGAAAATCTGTCCGTCCGGGATATCAAAGCTGATGCCGGACAGCACCTTCTTATCCGTAAAGGATTTCGTGATACCGCTGCATTGAATCATGTTGCTTCCTCCTTAGGCATACATTTTCTCAACGCAGCAAACCTTAACAGAAAGCCGTACCCCGTTCAATATCTCCTGACGTATGTTGCCGGATCGCATACATGAAATGCCGGATCAGGAGAATAAAAAACCGGACCGGCGATGGCGGTCCGGAGTTCTGTTCTGATAAAGTCAGAAATGTTCAACACAAGCGGAAACACTATATCATTCTGCATTCTGAATTATGAATTATGCATTTGTCGTCGCAGAAGCGACGACACTGTCTCCTCCGCCGCAGCGGATAATTGTTCATTGTTAATTGTTAATTGTTCATTGTATTAAGCTCCTGTCCTTAACCTCCCGGCAAATATCCATCAACGCCAAGTTCTTCATATATATCACCCCAATACGCAGCATACGGTTCCAGAATAATACTTCCGTCTATGCTTCCAAGGCCAAACAGATAACCCGTATCGGTTCTTTGCATAATCAGTACTATAGTATCTATACCGAGAAGATCTACCGAATGGATTCCATCCGAAAATGGAATAACATTCCCTTCCTGATCAAACCATACTTCATCCGCCCTGAGAAGATCCACCGGATTCATGCCGTCCGGAAACGAAACAACCTTTCCTTCCCGATCAAATAACTCGTATTGATCAGCAAAAAACATATCATCCTGTTCACCGCTCGAACCGATTGCGAATCCGTTCACATAATCATCCACATCATCATAAACACACGGAATCACCAGTTCCCCGCTGTCTCTTTTGCAGAATCCCCAGTGCTGATTCTGGCATACGGCGATCAGTGGTTCATCCCGATCCGTGTATTCGGATATTTCTTCATACATCGGCATCTGCAAAAAGCCGCTCTGCTTGTCATAGAATCCATATGCTTCAGGCTCTTCTTTATCATCACAGTATTTTTTTACAATAACAATGTTGTTTCCTGCTTTATCGTCTACTTCATAGGTTATCCCATCACTGTAATCATCTTCCCAATCCGGTTTGTTCTTCAATCCGCGCTCTGTCACAGTACCGGTTGTGTCAATAAATCCATATTCATCTGTCTGAAATCCCACTGCTGCCCGGCCTTTGTAAAAATGCCCGGCATCAATAAACTGCGGTTCGATAACGATATTTCCTTGGGAATCCGTAAAACCATATAAACCTTCATCATTAATGACCAGTACACGGTCATCAAATGCTCCTTCATATTGCACAGCATGAATTCCTTCCGGCAAGGTAATTTCTCTGCCTGCCTCGTCGATCAGGATGATGCACCCCTCATTTTCCTCGTCTTCATCATCCGAAATCAGGCAGACTGCAGCCACACCTCCGTAGAAGTTGGAAGGATCAACAAAGTCATATCGGCATGGGATCACCATTTCCCCGGAAGACCGTTCTGCATAACCCACTCTGCATTCGTTGTCCATCACGGGGATCAGATGACTTTCAGAGCACCAATGCCATATATCAGACCAATGAAATCCGGAAAAGTGGCCGGATGGGATATCAAAAAAACCCATTATTCCGTTCGAATCTTCAGTTTCATCCGCTTTTCGCAATACAAGCCAGATCCCGGTATCTTTCCCTCCATAATAAGCTCCGTCATACCCCGCATCAATGATGTAGAAAGGTTCCAGAACAAAACTGCCACTCCTGTCAATGATCCCTTCATGGTAATCATCATCGTCTTCATCCCGTTTAACGCCAACGGCCGCATAGTATCCCCTGAATTCAGAAGCATAGTCAAACTGGGGGAAAATGACAAACTGTCCCTCGCTGTTAATGTACCCCCATTTGCCGTTCATATCCGGCATAGGCAAAAGAAATGACTGTGCATCCGAAGTAAGTATCTGTTCCGGTTTTTCTTCTGCAGAAGTGAGTCCTGCTAATGCCAGGCAAATAAGAAGCAATACAAGAACTCTTTTCATTGGTCACAGCTCCCTCATCATAATATTTCAAAGTGTCTGCAGCTGTCCGGCTCCATTATATCATTTCAGTCTTATATGCCCACATTGATTGAACGATTTTCAGATCAGTATAATTTCACACCGGTATAAATTTATAATCATTTTCATGAATCCGGTACACATTCGGTACACAAAAACATACTTTTCTGGTCTCCTGCCCGGAGATTCGAACTCCTGTTCCGCAACCTCAATCGTCGCGACTCCACACTGTGGAGCTCGCTCGTTTCGGTTGAGAAAGCCGCCGACGAGATTTCCTCCACTGGAGGTCCTCGGCGGCTTTCCCCCTCCACTGCCGCTGACAGTGTTCTCGAGTCAGGAGTTCCGAATCGACGATGATCCAAAAGTCAAAACCCGGAACCACCGTAAAGGTGATTCCGGGTTTTGATGTGGAGCATAGGAGATTCGAACTCCTGACCCCAACACTGCCAGTGTTGTGCGCTACCAACTGCGCTAATGCCCCGAACAGCGGATATCTTATCACATCTTTTCCGCTTTGTAAAGCACTTTTTTCACAAGCTTTGTATCCATTGAAAAATGCTGTTCAGCGAACCGGAAGCGTCAGGTGATTCTCCGATTCCCCGTCTCTCAGGCGCCTGGCTGCAACCACCAGCCGGTCTGTTTCCTTATGGTCGCATGTCACCAGCACCAGCAGCTGCTCATCCGGCTGCACGTCCAGCATGTTGGCATGGACCGAGCGGGACAGCAGCTTGTTCAGCGCCTCTTCCCGTTCATCAATACGGTTGGACTCCAGGGACCACAGGTTGTAATAGGTCGGTGTTCCGGGTTCCGTGTTGATATCCGCCACGGCAAACACCGCGTATTGTCCGTCCTCATACTCGCTGTCAAACGTGATGATCCTGTGCTTAAAGTAATAGGCGCTTTCCTTGTATTTCTTCAGTCTTCCGAACATGTTTCCGCTCTTCATGTTATGTCCGAAAAGAAAGATCGTATAAGGCCTTGTCATGAGATTGAGACCGGAATCCGCAAAAATCGCGCCGTTCGCGTTCTTTTTTCCGTACACGTCGTGCGTCAGGAAAAACGTATTGTCCTTCAGCACCACAGCTTCTTCCAGGGCATCCATGCTGAGCCAACCGATAATATAACTGCTTTTCTTTTTCAGTTTCCGGAAGCGTTCAGAGATCTTCCAGTCCGGATTGTCCGGATAGGGAACCGGCGGCAGGTAAACGGACTGTGTCGGTTCCGGTTCCGGGGTGCTCATTGCCTGCACCGGTACCTCAGTCACGGGCACAGCCGTTGGGGCCGCGGTCGGAACGGCTGCAATCACTTCAGTGGGTTCTTCGTACAGTTCATACAGTGCCTGGCTTGTCTCCCGTGAGGAGAAATATTCCACGCCGTACGCAATCAGGCGGATCAGGCTGTAGACAATAATCAGGGAAAATACCGCAACAAGAGCAAGCCTGCGGCGCTTGCTTTGCGCCGCGGCTTCCGCGATCCGCTTCTGTTCTTCTGCATACGGATCCGGTCTTCTCTCCGGATAATACGGCATGCCCCTGTCCCTCTTTTACTTCCTTCTCTTTTTGAAAGGAATCCTCGCTGTTAATACAGCAAGTATACCTGCGCACAGGGTCATCAGGCAAGTCCAAAGGAAAATGTTTTTCATGGTCCCGGCATTCGGCGCCGGCTCGTCTTTCTTTTTCTCTCAGGTTTCTGCTATAATCATGCCCATAAAGGAGAGTGAACCCCATGACCCTGAATGAAGCCATTGAAAAACTGAACGAACTGGAAAAATCCACTTATGCCCTCAATCATGCCCTGAGCATATTGTCTGTAGACGGCGATACCGTTGCGCCGAAAAACTCCTGGAAAGGCCGCGGCAAAGCCATGGCCTACCTGACCGAACTGGCCTATAAACAGCTTGTAAACCCGGAAACCGGTGAAATGCTGGATACCATCCTGCAGCACAGGGAAGAAACCGATGAAGTTACCTTCCGCAAAGCAGAACTGCTGAAGGAAAACTATGATGAATATAACATCCTCCCCATGGAGGAATTTGTCGCCTATCAGGAACTGACAAACGAATCCGGCGCCGTCTGGCACGATGCGAAGGAAAAGAGCGACTGGGAAATGTTTGCTCCTTACCTGGAGAAGCTTGTCGCTTTCCGCCGCCGCTTCGCCTCCCTGAAGGATCCGTCAAAGCCTGCCTATGACGTCCTGCTGGACCAGTTTGAAAAAGGCGCTTCCATGGAATCCCTGGATCCCTTCTTCCGCACCCTGCGGGAGGAACTGTCCCCGGTGATCCTGGAAGTGGCCGCGCGGGAAAAGCCGATTCCTGCCTTCATGAAGGGCCCCTGGGCCGTCAATGATCAGCGTCAGTTTTCCCGGAAGATCATGGCCCTGGAAGGCATTGATCCCCTGAACTGCACCCTGGGTGAAACCGAACACCCCTTCACCGACAGCACCAACAAGTGGGACGTCCGCATCACCACCCACTATTATGAGAACGATCCCTTCTCCAGCATGTACAGCGTCATCCATGAAGGCGGTCACGCCCTGTATGAACTGGATGTGCGGGATGACCTGCAGTTCACCAATCTTGCCGGCGGCGTATCCATGGGCGTCCATGAAAGCCAGTCCCGTTTCTATGAGAACATCATCGGCCGCAGCCGCGCCTTCTGCACGCCCCTGCTGAAGATCATGAGGGAAGTCTTCCCGGAGCAGATGAAGGGTGTCACCGAAGAGGAACTGTATTCCGCCATCAACCTGTCCAAGCCTTCCCTGATCCGCACCGAAGCGGACGAATTGACCTACTCCCTCCATGTCATGATCCGCTATGAGCTGGAAAAGGCCATGATCGCCGGTGACCTGAAGGTGGCCGACATTCCCGGCGAATGGAACCGGCTGTATAAGGAAGTCCTGGGCGTGGATGTCCCGGACAACAAGCGCGGCTGCCTGCAGGACAGCCACTGGTCCTTCGGCGGCATCGGCTACTTCCCCAGCTACGCCCTGGGCAGCGCCTACGGCGTCCAGATGCTTCATGAAATGGAAAAAACCGTGGATGTCCGCGGCACCGTTGCCAAAGGCGACCTGTCTCCCGTCACCGCCTGGCTCACCGAAAAGATCCATCAGTACGGCAGCCTGAAAAAGCCCGCCGACCTGCTGCCCGCTGCCATGGGCGGCCCGCTGGACGCGAAGGTTTATACGGATTATCTGAAGAAGAAATTCGGG
Source organism: uncultured Eubacteriales bacterium (assembly GCA_900315675.1). Classification (GTDB taxonomy): domain Bacteria; phylum Bacillota; class Clostridia; order Christensenellales; family Aristaeellaceae; genus Aristaeella. The sequence continues at coordinate 16,452 of OMZY01000026.1, read as the reverse complement.
GAACTCTATAAGCTGTAATGCAACATACCGGTATAACCAAAGGACGCTGCGTCATTGCAGCGTCCTTTTCCTTTCATCTTCTGTTATCCGATTACTTCATATCTCAGCCTGACGTATGAATTCTCCAGCTTTTCGCAATCGATCAGCTTTAAAACCCCCAGCTTGTCCAGTTCCTCCCTGGTTGTAATGGATTCACCGTCAATCAATGTGGAGGTCGTCTTTCCGCCGACCAGTACCGGTGCCACAACGATGTCCACATAATCAAAGAGCTTCTCCCGCAGGAACAGTCCGTTCACGGTCCCGCCGCTTTGGATCGTAATTCTGTCGCACCCGTATTCCTCCTTCAGCTTCACCAGTGCCTTCTCCAGGCACAGTTCTTCCTGAAGGATAATCCCCAGGTTTTCCGCGTTCACCCTGAAGGCCGGATGATCCGGATTGGTGGTAATCAGTACAAACTGCTTTGACAGCTCGCAGAAGAACCGGACTCCGTGCTCATTCAGATGGGAATTGTCGATCAGCACAAAGGAAACCGGCGTCTTGGGCGGCATCTCTTTTTCATTCACTCCAAGCTTTGCCTGCACCCTGCCGGTATTCAGTGACCATAAATCCGTAGTCTGTTCTATTTCATAATACTGGTGAAGGCCTTCCTTAACGCCATCCATACAGGCATAATCCTGATCAACATCCAGTACGTCAGTTGCTCCCGTGCTTATTTTTCCGTCCACCGACACCAGCATAAACAGCGTTGTAATGGGTCTGTCCATACTCCCTGCCTCCCGTCCTTATTCTGGTAATACTATAAACGCTCCGTGCAGAAACTTCCCGTCTTTTTCTGTTCTGTTTTGTCGGCTTAACAGAATGATTATACCACAAAAAAAGGCGCTGCTTTCATGCAGCGCCCTTCATTATGCCTTCTCTCAGATCAGGTCGGCGATGTCGGGGTTTACGCCCTTGATGCAGACCTTCGCGCCGGAAGCCGCTTCAGCGGAATCCGCGTGGGCCAGCAGCCACTTGTTGGCGGCGGTCATCAGCTCGTCTTCAGCGTTCTTCACGGTGAACTCGGGCTTGGCCAGGTTGGTTCCCTTCGGCAGGACAACGATGACCTTGAAGCCCTGGCCCTTCTTCGCGCTGCAGGGCGCGTAGTGCAGGGTCGTGGCATACACTTCAACCATGGTGCCGGCGGGGCACAGGTAAGCGACCACCTTATCGCTGTCCAGGATGCCGTCCACCAGGTCTTCGCGCTTGGCCAGCAGCAGGATGAAATCTTCCGTGCCGACGTTCAGCTCGCTGTCCCGGTGATACTCCAGGCAGTTCATCTTGGTGTTATGGCCGTTGCACCAGCCGATCTGGATGGGCATTCCGCCATAGGCGTTGTTCCGCAGATCCTTCTCGATGGCCAGTGCCTGCAGTTCGGGCTGCTCCGGCACATATTCCACACCGTCCGGGCAGGGAGTCACCTTGTCCAGGGTCTCCAGCAGTTCCTTCAGGTCGTAGCCGGTCATCACCTGGCCGTAGTTCTGGAATGACGGGTCGCTTACGGGTAAGATCTTCATGTTCATTTCCTCCTCGTTATATAATTCAGAATTCAGAATTCAGAATTCAGAATATTCTTCAGGATGACATTGGAAATTCACTCAATCATTATACATTATGACATCGGCACATTCACTAATCATAATTATGAATTATGAATTATGAATTGTGAATTACTAAGAATTTCTGTTCCATCAGAAATTCTTAGTGAGGTCATACCTTTCGTAAAACTCCTTACGGTAGTCCAACAAGCTGTCATTCGCGATGGCTTCGCGGATTTCCTCCATCATGTGGATCAGGAACCGCAGGTTGTGGATGGATGCCAGCCGTCCGCCGGTGATCTCCTTCGCGTTGAACAGGTGGCGGATATACGCCCTCGTGAAGTTCTGGCAGGCGTAGCAGTCGCACTTGTCGTCCAGGGGGCTGAAGTCATGGGCGTATTTCCCGTTCTTCACCACCACCCGGCCCTTGCTGGTCATCACGCTGCCGTTGCGGGCAATACGGGTGGCCAGCACGCAGTCGAACATATCCACGCCCCGGATCACCGCTTCAATGAAGCAGTCCGGCGTTCCCACGCCCATCAGGTACCGGGGCTTGTTCTCCGGCATATACGGCCGGATCTCATCCAGCATTTCGTACATGATCGGTTTCGGTTCGCCCACGCTCAGGCCGCCGATGCCGTAGCCGATGAAGTCCATATCCGCCAGAGCTTTGGCGCTCTCAATCCGCAGGTCCTTGTAGAACGCGCCCTGCACAATGCCGAACAGCGCCTGGTCCTCCCGGGTATGGTGCTGCTTGCATCGTTCCGCCCAGCGGTGGGTGATCTCCATGTTCTTCTTCGCCGTTTCCCAGTCGCAGGGATAGGGGGAGCAAACGTCAAAGGCCATGGCGATATCGGAACCCAGCGCCTGCTGGATATCCATGGATTCCTCCGGACCGATGAACTGCCGGGAGCCGTCCAGGTGGCTCTGGAAGGTTACGCCTTCTTCCTTGATGTTCCGGATCCCCGCCAGGGAGAACACCTGGAATCCGCCGCTGTCCGTCAGGATCGGGCCGTCCCATCCCATGAACTTGTGCAGTCCGCCGGCTTCCTTCACCAGGGCTTCGCCCGGCCGCAGGTGCAGGTGGTAGGTGTTGGACAGCAGGATCTTCGTGCCGATCTCCTTCATTTCCCGGGGCGTCATTGCCTTCACGCAGGCGCTGGTGCCCACCGGCATATAGATCGGCGTGGGAATATCCCCGTGCGGCGTATGCAGCACGCCCAGCCGTGCGCCGGACTGCTTGCAGATATGCTTTACTTCGTAGCTAAAGGGTTTACTCAAATCATTACCTCTTTCAATTCATAATTCACAATTCATAATTGAATGCCTATGCCTGTTTGCGAATCATCCATACCTGACGAGAAGTGCCTGCGGAGGAGATTTCTCCACTCGCTGCGCTCGGTCGAAATGACAATCTGAACTTCAAGATCTTTTCCGGCAATTCACTAATCATAATTGTGAATTATGAATTATGAATTGTGAATTGTAATGCAGCAGTTCCTGCTGCATTACAGCAGCTCGTCTGTTTTGATCGGCTTGAACTTGTCAAACTCTTCCAGCTTCTGCACAACTTCTTCCCGCAGCACCAGTGCCGGCCGTTCCCGGGGCATGTCCACATCCTCGGGGATCGTCAGCAGATCCGCGTAAGTGTCCCAGATGCCGCCCTCCGGCAGGGAGTGGAAGGTCATCAGTTCATTCTGCGTCGGATGGCGGAAGGTCAGCTTGTAGCCCCACAGGGCAATCTGCTGTCCCGGAATCCCGGTGCCGTAGCGGTTGTCTCCCCACAGCGGCGCCCCGATGTTGCTCATCTGCGCCCGGATCTGGTGCTTCCGTCCGGTCTCCAGGCGGATGGCGCACAGGGCCGTTCCGTTCCGGCGGTCAATGCAGCGTCCGTGGAGGATGGCCATTTTGCCGCCCTTCTCGTCCGCCTCGCAGACCACTTCCCTGTTCTTGATCTCGTCATGAATCAGGTAGTCGGTCAGGGTAAACTCGTTCGGCACTTCGCCGGTCACCACGCACAGGTACTGCCGGCCGATGTCGTGCTCCTGCAGCTGTACTGCCAGCCGCGCCGCGGCCTTGCTGGTCCTGGCAAACACCATCAGCCCGCCGACCGGCCGGTCCAGCCGGTGCACCAGGCCCAGGTATACATTGCCGGGCTTGTGGTATTTCTCTTTAATATAATTCTTCAATACGGACAGGATATCCGGATCCCCGGTTCTGTCCGCCTGGGAAAGCATGTTCGGAGGCTTGACCGCCACCAGCACCTGGTTGTCCTCATACAGGATATCCCCGATCAGGTCAATCACGCTGCCACCTCCCGCTGGCGCCGCAGGGCAGCACCCCGCCCGCGGTCACAGGCAGGCACAGCTCCTCGCTGTCCACCTTTCCGCCGAAGCGGCTCACCACGCACTTCTCCAGCATGTTGCTCAGCACGCTGGCCTGGAAGCCTGTGGTATAGCTGTTGATCAGGAAGAACAGGGGCTCCTTGCTCAGCGCCTGGGCACAGGTGTCAATCAGCCCGTACAGTTCGTTTTCCAGTTTCCATACTTCTCCGGAGGGTCCCCGGCCGTAGCTGGGCGGATCCATCAGGATGCCGTCATAGCTGTTGCCGCGCCGCAGCTCCCGCTGCACAAAGCGCAGGGCGTCCTCCACAATCCAGCGGAACCGGTCTTCCGGCAGTTTGCTCAGCTCCCGGTTCTCCTTTGCCCACTGTACCATGCCCTTCGCCGCGTCCACATGGGTCACATGGGCGCCCGCGGCGGCGCAAGCCAGCGTGGCTCCGCCGGTATAGCCGAACAGGTTCAGCACCTTGATATCTTTCCGTCCGTCCTTTCGGATCAGGTTGCTCATCCAGATCCAGTTGGCCGCTTGTTCCGGGAAAAGGCCCGTATGCTTGAAGCCCGTGGGCCGCACGTAGAAGTTCAGGTCTCCGTGCTTCACAGTCCAGCGTTCCGGCAGCTTCTTCAGGAATTCCCATTCTCCGCCGCCGCGTTCGCTCCGGTGATAGTGAGCCTGGGCGCTCTTCCACAGCTTTTCCTGGGCCTTGGGCCAGATCGTCTGCGGATCGGGCCGGCGCAGGATAATATCGCCCCAGCGCTCCAGCTTTTCGCCGTCGCCGGTATCCAGGACTTCGTAATCTGTCCAGCTGTCAGCTAAAAACATAAACGGTTCCTTTCAATTCATCATTCACAATTCATCGTTCACAATTGTTATGATCTTCTGCCTGTAGCTTTCAAAGGAGGCTGACCACTCATAATTCTGAATTCTGAATTCATAATTCTGAATTAAAACTTTGTCAGCACATCTTCATGCATACGGATCAGTGCTTCCACGACGTCGAGCACATACAGCCTGTCCAGTCCGTCCAGGGCGGGATCCGTTTCCACGCATTCCCGCAGGGCTTCCCGGTCGCCGAAGGCAGCCTTTGCCGCCAGCCGGTTCGCGTTGTCCACCTCGCCCAGGATATCCGCCAGCGCTTCCGGCACCCGGATAGCCGGCGTTTCATCCTTCCCGTCCTTCAGCACCAGGGCGGTCTCGATGATCGCGTCCTTCGGCAGCTGCGGCAGGACTCCGTTGTTCTTCCGGGCCACGGCGGGAATCTCCGCCGTTTCCCTGCGCAGCAGAGCCAGGGCCAGCTTCATCGGCCGCACCGGCGGCACTTTGGAAAGCAGCAGCAGCTGGGCCATGGCGCCCTCGCGGCTGTCCGCCCCCTGCTCCCGCACGGTGTTCATATACAGGATGCGTTCCTTGCGTTTCTCCACGGTTTCCCCGAACTCGGGGCGTTCATCCGGGATAAAGCCTTCCTGGGCGGGCAGGAACTCCGCGTGGTCCGTCACATCCCCCACCGGGATCGCGTCCCACCAGCCCAGCCACCGCCGGGCCAGGCTGCCCAGTTCGCCGTTGTCCGCGGCTTTTTTCAGTTTGTTCAGCAGGTCCGTCTTTCCGTCCTTCATTTCGGTCAGGAAAGCGAACCCCGGCAGGCCGGCAGTAACCGCCTGCACGTTTTCCGGCTTGATCTGCAGCCGTTTGGCGTAGGTGTCGATACCGTTGGCGCCCCGCATAGGCGTCCGGCCCATGCCGTAGCAGCGGTAGCCCCGCTCCTCGAACACTTCGGTGGTTCTCGCCACCGGCTGTCCCAGGTTGATCACCAGCGCCTTCGGGCAGGCTTTGTCCATGTCGTCGCAGAGCTTCAGGATCATCTCTCCGGCCCGCAGCGCGTGCAGCAGGCCTTCGATGCCGCCGTTCACCCTCGCCTGGTCCGTCAGTCCGGGGTTGTCCTCGTCATCGGAGCCAAGGGCGTTCCGGTCCTGGAAGAAGCGGCTGGCAGCCTGGCAGTCGCCGGCGTAAATCACGCAGTCGGCGCCCTCCAGCACCTTTTCCCGCTCGGCAAAAGCCTGAAAGGATCCTCCCTTTCCGGCCTTTGCGAAAATCTTTTCCCCGTAGCCCTGCAGCAGCTCCTGCATGGCAGGATTGCCTTCCTCCACCGTGACTTCGGCGTTCGCTTCCGCCCCGGCAAAAAGCAGGTCAGTTAAAAGGGCGGGCAGGAGCGTTGGAACGTCCTGCCCGATCAAGGCAATTTTCATGCTTTAGCGATCCCCAGTTCGGCTTTCTTGCCGTTGATATCCCACTGCTGGCTTACGCTGCCTTCCGGCGCGGTTCCCCGTGCCATGGAGGTTGCCAGTGTGGTCCGTCCGATCATTTCGCCGTAGGCTTCCAGCGCGGCGGCCAGCTCGTCATCGCCTTCATAGTACAGGCTGATGCGGTCCGTCACCTCAAAGCCGGCGTCCTTGCGCATGGTCTGCACCTTGGAGATTACCTCGCGGGCGTAGCCTTCGCGGATCAGTTCGTCATTCAGGTTGGTATCCAGCACCACGGTTACGCCGCGGTCTTCCGCCGCGATGAAGCCGGGTTTGTTCATGGGCGTTGTCAGCACGTCGTCCTTGTTCAGCTTCACTTCAGTATCGTCGATCATGAAGGAAACTTCCTCGCCGCGGCCGAAGGCGTCCACTACGTCGTTGCCGTCCATGCCGGCCAGGTGCTGGCCGATCTTGCCCAGCAGCTTGCCGTACTTCGGTCCCAGGGTCCGCATCTGCGGCTTCAGCTGGTAGGTGGTAAAGGCGCGGGCGTCATCCGTGAAGATGACTTCCTTCACGTTCAGCTCATCCTCGCACAGCTCCTGGTAGGCCTTTTCGAACTTGGCGCCCTTCACGTACAGCTTCTGCACGGGCTGGCGAACCTTCAGGTTCGCGGTGTTGCGGCAGGCGCGGCCCAGCTGGATAGCTTCCACCAGGGCGTCCATCTGCTCTTCGATATCGGTGTTCACGGCCGTCTTGTCCGCCACCGGGAAGTCGCACAGGTGTATGCTTTCCGGAACGCCGGGCACGTTGTTCACCACCAGGTTCTGGTAGATCTCCTCCGCCAGGAACGGGATGAAGGGTGCGCACAGCTTCGACAGGGTCACCAGCACGTGATACAGCGTGGCGAAAGCGGCTTCCTTGTCTCCGCCCATGCCCTTGCCCCAGAAGCGTTCACGGCCCCGGCGCACGTACCAGTTGCTCAGCTCGTCCACGAAGGCGGCCAGCTTGTTGGCGCTTTCGGTCACCCGGTAGTTGGCCAGGTCATCGTCCACCTGGTCGATCAGGGTATTCAGCTTGCTCAGGATCCAGCGGTCCATCAGGGTCAGCTCGGTCTTTTCAAGCGGATGGGCCAGCGGATCGAATCCGTCGATCTGGGCATACATGGCAAAGAAGGCGTAGGTGTTCTGCAGCGTGGCCAGGAACTTCCGCTGGCCTTCCTGCACGGCTTCCTCGCTGAAGCGGCTGGGCAGCCACGGAGCGGAGGTGGTGTAGAAGTACCAGCGCAGCGCGTCCGCGCCGAACTTATCCAGCATCACGAAGGGATCCACCACGTTGCCCAGGTGTTTGGACATCTTGCGGCCTTCCGCGTCCTGCACGTGACCCAGCACGATACAGTTCTTGAAGGGCGCCTTGTCAAACAGCAGCGTGGAAATGGCTTCCAGGGTGTAGAACCATCCGCGGGTCTGGTCGATGGCTTCGGAGATGAAGTCCGCGGGGAAGTTCGCTTCAAATTCTTCCTTGTGCTCAAAGGGATAGTGCCACTGGGCGAAAGGCATGGAACCGGAATCGTACCAGCAGTCGATAACTTCCTTCACCCGGTGCATTTCCTTGCCGCACTCAGGGCAGCGGATGGTTACCGCGTCGATGAAGGGACGGTGCAGCTCGATATCCGGACCCGGATCGGTGATGGCCATCTCGCGCAGTTCCTTGATGGAGCCGATCACGTGCAGGTGGCCTTCCTCGCACTTCCATACCGGCAGGGGCGTTCCCCAGTAGCGTTCACGGCTCAGGCCCCAGTCGATGACGTTCTCCAGGAAGTTGCCCATCCGGCCTTCCTTGATGTTGTCCGGCATCCAGTTGATGGTCCGGTTGTTGCGCACCAGGTTGTCCCGCAGGGCGGTCATCTTGATGAACCAGGTCGGCCGTGCGTAGTACAGCAGGGGCGTGTCGCAGCGCCAGCAGAAGGGATAGTCATGGGCGAAGGGCACAGCGGCAAACAGCAGTCCGCGTTCCTTCAGGTCCTGCAAGATCAGGGGATCCGCGTCCTTCACGAAGGTGCCGGCCCAGGTGGTTTCCTCGATGAATTTACCCTGGGTATTGACCAGATTTACAAAGGGCACGCCGTTCTCCCGGCAGACCCGGTTGTCGTCTTCACCGAAAGCGGGAGCGATATGCACGATACCGGTACCGTCTTCCATGGTGACGTAGTTGTCGCAGACCACAAACCAGGCCTTCTTGTCCGGCTCCACGAAGCGGTACAGGGGCTCGTACTCCATGCCCTTCAGGTCGGTGCCGACAAACTCAGCTTCAAAGGCCAGTTCCTGTCCTTCAAAAACCTTGTCGGTCAGGGCCTTGGCCATGATGTATTTCTTTCCGTCCGGCGCGGTGAACTTGCAGTAGGTGTCGTGGGGGTTCACGCACAGCGCCAGGTTGCTCGGCAGGGTCCACGGTGTGGTGGTCCAGGCCAGCAGGTAGGTGTTTTCCTCGCCCTTCACGGCGAAACGGACGAACGCGGAAGTTTCCTTCACGTTCTTGTATCCCTGGGCCACTTCGTGGCTGGACAGGGCGGTTCCGCAGCGGGGGCAGTAGGGCACGATCTTGTGGCCCTGGTACAGCAGTCCTTTTTCAAAGATCTGCTTCAGGCTCCACCACTCGGATTCGATATAGTAGTTTTCATAGGTGATATAGGGATGCTCCATGTCGACCCAGTAGCCGACTTTCTCGGACATTTTTTCCCACTCGTGCAGGTACTTCCACACGCTCTTCTTGCATTCGCCGATGAAGGGCTCGATGCCGTACTGCTCGATCTGGGGCTTTCCGTCCAGGCCCAGGGCCTTTTCCACTTCCAGCTCAACGGGCAGGCCGTGGGTGTCCCAGCCGGCCTTGCGCAGCACGCTCTTGCCTTTCATGGTCTGGTACCGCGGGATCAGATCCTTGATCACGCGGGTCTCGATGTGGCCGATGTGGGGCTTACCGTTCGCGGTCGGCGGTCCGTCAAAGAAGGTAAAGCGTTCACTGCCGTCCCGGTGATGATAGCTCTTGCGGATGATGTCCTTCTCATTCCACATCTTCGCGATAGCCTGCTCCCGGGACACAAAATTCATATCTGTCGCAACTTTAGTGTACATAGTCGATAACCTCTTCCAGTTATAATTCTGAATTCTGAATTCTTAATTCTGAATTTGTCTGTCCTTCGGACTCAATATCCACCAGACATCTCTTTGAGATCTTCAATCTCTTTCAGCGTGCCTTCCGCGTACCGCTTTTCGGCTTCCGCCATGATCTTCTCCGTGGCGCTCACACCGCAGCGGCTTGCTCCGACGGCCCGAGCGGAAAGGACCGTATCCAGGTCCCGGATGCCGCCGGAGCCCTTAATTCGCATCGTCTCCGGCGTATTCGCCCGCATCAGCTTCAGGTCCTCGATCGTACATCCTGCGCTGCCGTAGCCCGTGCTGGTCTTGACGAAGTCCGCGCCGGCCTTCGTGCTCAGCCTGCAGGCCAGGATCTTCTCCTCTTCCGTCAGGTAGCAGGTTTCGAGAATCACCTTCAGGATGGCGCCGGCCGCGTGGGCGGTCTCCGCCAGCTGACGGATCTCATTTTCCACATAGTCAGCGTCACCGTGCTTCAGTTTGCCGATGTTGATGACCATGTCCAGCTCCTCGCAGCCCTCCGCCAGCGCCTGTTTGGCCTCGGCCACCTTAATGGCGGTCTGGTGCGCGCCGTGGGGGAAACCGATGACGGTGCAGACCTTCACAGGGCTGCCCTTCAGCATTTCACTCAGGATCGGCACATCGCAGGGACGGGCGCAGACGCTCGCTGTCTGGTATTTCAGGGCGACCTCGCAGCCGCGTCGTATATCGTCTTCTGTCAGCCAGGGCTGAAGCGTTGAGTGATCCAGCATCGCGGCGATATCTTTCGGGGTCAGAGCCATGGATCCATCCTCCTTCAAGCGGTAAAATCCGCATAATATACTAAATAGTTTTATTTCGATGTCAATTACTTTTTTTCCTTCACTTTAATAGGAAAAGGTACATTTAATCGTCCAGGACGATAATCCGGGTGTGATACGGCAGGTGAATCCACAGCCAGTACATGTTGATCGGGCTGTCTTCCCGCAGAAAAAGGCTGACCCTCGTGCACCCATGGGAGGCCTTCTTTCCCAGCTGCTGCTGGTTGGTGGAATAATCCCTGGACCGTCCGTTCCGGACGTATCCCACGCCGTGGATATAGTTGCCGCCGTCATACCGCAGGGGATATTCGTACCGGTATCCCTCCTGGGCAAAACTGGCTCCTGTATGCACGTCCGTCAGGAAGGCCCCCGCCGGGGTTTCCCGGTAGGTGTTTCCCGGGGTCACCAGCCCGGTGGAAACCGGCACGGTGCCGATCCGCTTTCCGTCCTCGAACACCGTCAGCGTCTGCTCCTTCTTGTCGATCAGCACGCCGTAGTGCGGATTCGGCTCGTACACCGTCAGCGACTTGAGCAGGTAATATCCTTCCATCATCTGCCCGTCTTCGTGCCGGGCCGCCCGCACATGCGCCCACGCGTCCTCCGTTTCCAGGATTTCCAATCCCTGCAGGGCGCACCGAAGGGTACCGATGGCCCGGGTTCCCGTCTTCGGAACGCCGTACAGGTTGAACCGGCGGAAGGTGCCGTTGTCATTGATCACCACCGAGGGTTTCATCATGATTTCCCATATTTCCGCGTCGCTCATGCCCCGCTCCGGCATGACCGGGCCCGTCGCCTGGATGGCGGGCTTTTCCGGTGCCTTTTCCTTCACAGTCAGCGGGAAGGTATGGTCGTAGTCCGGGTTCAGCTTGCTCCACATCCGGACTGTATATTCCCCTGGTGCAATTCTGCGCCGGCTGTCCAGTGCCCCGTTCCAGTAGAGGGAAATCCCGTCCGGATCCCGGATGCTTTCATCCCGGAAGTAAACCGTCTCTCCTTTGGAATCCTTCACTTCCATCGCCACCAGGCATTTGGCCGACACGTAGCATTCCACAAACCATTTGTCCCCGCCTTCCAGATACAGGGTTTCTGAAGAAGGCAGCGCGTAAACCAGCGTCTCCGTTGTTCCGCTGATGTTGAATTTCTTTTCCTTGGCCAGTTCCTTTCCGTCCGCCGTTTTCAGCTTCACCACAAAGCGGTACGGTCCGGCGAACATCCGCTCGCCGTATTCCCCCAGTCCGTCCCAGGGCAGGATGTTTTCCCCTTCCTTCAGCTGTTCCTTCCTCACCAGCCACAGGTTCTGGGTCATGTCAAACAGCTTCAGTTCCGCCTCTCCTTCCGCCGGAGACCGGATCACAATTTCACAGGGCGTATATCCCCTCACCGTCTCCGGCAGGGAAATGCTCAGCTCCGCTGTTTCCGCCAGTGCGGGGAAAATAAAAAAGAGCAGACAGGCCACACATAATCCAAGCAGCCACGCCCGCATCCGCACAGCCATCTTCCTCTCTCCTTTATCTGTATCTGACAACCGGATTATACCGAAAACCAACCTCTCCGTCAAAAATTCCTTGCTTTTTCGTCTTTGCTGTGATATACTGCCGCTTGCGCATGAAGCCTTTTAGGTTTCTGCGCAGCAAAGATCCCAAAAAGATCACGTCCCAAACCTCTGGACGTTAAAGTCGAGGAAACTCACCCGGCAGATCCGGGAACCTATATGGGGCATTAGCACAGTTGGTAGGACACGAGTCCGAGACTGTAACCCTATATGAGACAGATCACGAAGGACGGCCATAGTGATCGATGTAAAATATGGTCGTATATTTTACCATTTGGGGCATTAGCACAGTTGGTAGCGCGCGACATTCGCATTGTCGAGGTCAGGGGTTCGACTCCCCTATGCTCCACAAAAAGCCTTGTAGACATGTATCTACAAGGCTTTCTCTTTACCCGTTAAGCACAAAACAAATATGTGAATCATGCAAGGTAATTAACTTTACAATACAGGATTCAGCTGCCCCGATCAACGTAAAGCTCCCCCCAACGTCAATCCCGGTTACTGGCATTGATAATGATATCATCACAAAAAAAGAAACCCAGAATAGCATCCTATTCCAAGTTTCTTGTACAGGCCTATACCTGTCTTGCTTATGAGTGAATCTGATTATCAGAAACCTCATAATCCGACGCGAGCGACGTATCACTGCGCCGACTTCTCTTTTACGAGGTATATTGTAACAACTTGTTACACTTATGTCAATGAGTAACAAGTTGTGACACTTATGTCAATATGTGCATATAAGGCCACGAATCATTTATTTGATGCTGTATAATATAGCCATCAGTGGAGATCTTTATCGAGAAACCATATTGTGAGAGTTTCTTTGCTGCAGCGCTTCTACCGCCACCCGATGAACCGCTATCATTCTGAATGATTGCACCTATGGCTAGAAACCTACCATTAGGATCTATGATGCATGCGCCATCCATAGAAATAAGTTCAGTACGAAGTTTGCGATCGATTGTTTGAAATGAATGCTCATTGACTAAACTCAGAATAGCTTTCCGTTTCAGTATGCGTTTATCGATTTCTTTATCGTTAATACTTTTATGCTGTTCTGTCTTTTTTATACCTTCTTTGAGCTCTAACATGCTTGGACGAGCTAGTATATTATCAAACGGGCTCAAGATAGCGTTTTCCTCCGGGACAGTAATCGAAGAAATATCAGAGACAACAGCTATAATACCACCTGTATGAGCTAGAGATACGTCAAGAGTGGATGCGTACACTTGTTGAAGCAATTCATCATTAATTGTAAACAGTTCGAGTTTGTCTCTAATCTTATTCGAAAACGCTTCATAGCTAAAATTCAACCACTTGTAGTTTCGCTTGATGAATTTGATGGATCTTTGTTTCGATAGAATAATGTCCCCATTATTCAATAGGAAAACACCTACGCGATTTCCATATACTTCTGTATCAATTATATGTGCAAAACGATATGGAAGCAGATGAGACAGAGTATATTCCGGGATCACATTGCCTTTTGTTATAGAAAGATGATTAACGTAGTTGCAATTTTTATCAAGCTGAATCACAGAGTGAATACAGTCGGTAAGCGTCGCAGCATAATCATCGCTAATAAAATCAAGCCAATTGAAGAACCTGTCATCACTCTCCTCGTATAAAGGTTGAGCTTTAGGATCGTAAATAAACCCGAGGGTTACTTTTTTTCCTTCATATGTTTTCACAGACCATTTTTCTAGTTCTTCAAATAGTTCGTAAAACTTCACGTTGTCGGTACCAGCGCACCAGTCGCATATACCCTTTTGAATAGCATATTTATAATTGGTTTTACGTAATCCTCCGGACGAATAATCTATTTGTATCTTTGACGTGCCATCAAATCGATATTGTGAAACCTTTGTAAATGCTTCGACAAGATTGTGTGCCAAACCAATGTTATCAGATGACACATCTACATCTTTCAACATAAAAAAATCATGTTGAAAAGCAGAGAAAACAGTAATGCAATTTTTTGTTCGAACATTACTATGATTGCCTATGTCTATTGTTTCAGTACAATCTTCAAGATTATTATTTGTTATTCCAAGAATGGGGAGAATATACGTTGTAATAAAATGCTTATATTCGTCAACAAAATTTTTGGGATAAAATTCTTCTGCCATAAAAACGCTCTCTTTCATATTCCTGTTTTTTGATTATAACATTACTCTTTAGCACTAAAGATGTTTTTTCCGTGTCTTAAATAATCAGATTAGACACTATTAATATCCAGCCAGTAAAATGTGGACTGATCATTTGAAGATTGACAGTATAAGGTATAATACTATTAATCATTCTAAAAAGACAGATAGGTGTGAAAATAGACTGTATGGATATTATAAAAAGCGAGAATCCCATAACGCAACATGGCATCAATTTGAATAATAAAGAAAACAGAACACAAGTTATGAGGGTGTTACGATTTTTCAGAGTATTTATGCATGTTTCAGCTCAGACTATCGCAGATAACAGCGAGGATCATCTTACAAGAAGCTTAATAGCTGCCGTCGAAGCAGGCACACGTAATCCAAGCACACATTTTATAAAGCAATATGCAGATTCTTTACAAGGAATAGTCAAATTAAAGCAAAATCTTATATTAATTTCGTATAAATGTATTAACGATAGTGAATTGATGGATTATATAGATGAATATGAGCGTGGAATAGGGAGATTTGTTATTCCATATAAAATATCGAAAAGGATAATGGAATTAACCAATGTGGAAAATGCGTGAAATAGCATAAATAATATAAACTATAATATGATTTATTAATTCTCCTTAGCTTTAATGCAGTATTATATGTTTGATTTGCTGTGCTAAAATATTCATCTGATCCTTGGTGTTATCCATTCCAAGAGTGATTCGGATTGTTCCATTAGCATAATCACTAGGAACATGAATGGCTTGAATCACATGAGAAAGTTCTGCCTCTTTAGAATTGCAAGCCGATAATTACCACTTTTGATCTGTGTATGGTGTATTAGAAAATCCTTCTTGAATGAGTTTTGTGACGAAAGCATCTAGCTTAGTTTTCATGAACCTTTTAAACCACTTTGTACTGCCAAACCATTTGATCACAGTAGGACTAATTGCATAATAAATACGAATAAAGGCTCTTCCAAAGACACTTCTAGCCAATTTGAAATCCCTGTAGCGCCGCAAGGTCCAAACCTGTGGGCAATCATATGACTCATATACCGCCGTAGCTACATAACATCCTTTCTGTGATTCTTGCATTGCGGTTTGTGCTTTTTTTAATTTGGTCTTTGGATCAACATAATTTGGCTCATACCTTTTTATCTTTTCAATATATGGGTCTGCAATTCTATTTATACTTTCTTCTGTCACTGCCTGTTGTCGCTTGTTCTCCCAATTGTATATAGTATGAGTAATACTGACGGCATCCTTCCACAGCTCTACTATTTTTTGCCTTAATTCAAGATCATCCTGATAGCGATCCAGACAGATTTGATCAAGTTTTTCGGCCCATGCTACATCTAGCGAAACTAAAGGCGACACACGATTTGTAAAATCTTCTTGCGCATTTAGCACTTCAGGTGGCATATAATTATCTGTAACTCCGTTATGGATATTTGTACGAATAGGCAAATAAATTGAATAGGCATGATCGTACACAGCTTTTGAAAAGGCCAAAATCCGGATTGCAATTTCTAAATACGCCGTCTTCTTTTCGTCATTACTTTCAATCGACTCAATCAAATCTGCCACATTATTTACAGAATTTATCAACTTCTGTGTTTCAGATGGTATTTCGTAGACCCTGCATGATAGCGCATGGAAGTATACAGAAAAGAAGGCAGCTTCCCAATTCCGAGGTTCTTCTTCCAGTATGTGATCATAGTATTCTATAGCCTTCTCGCTATTGCCTTCATCTTTTGCTCGTCGGGCCAGATCAAATAGATTCTTCAGCTTTTCCGACTGATCAATCTTTATAGGATTGACTACCAATATTTTTTTAGCTTCTTCAGGGGTGTACTTGCATTTACACGATTGGCAGACAAATAGGCCATCCTGTTTAACGAAATCTGAACTACCGCACATTTCACAAGTTAATCTGGTCATGATCTTATCCTCCATCCTCATTGTTTCTTCATTCAACCGTTAATTCGATTAATTGAAACAATCACTTCGGTGCAGAGCTTCTTAGCATAATCAATGGTGTTTTGGGTTTCTCCGGACGTGCCGTTGTAGTAGGCAATCACCTGGCTGCTCCTGTCAACAATCCAAATATTCCGCTGCTGGAATACTCCGTTAGGCCGTGTGAGCGCATGGTTCCTTTTGTCTTGTCATCCTTGCATATAAGCCATGTATATTTTACTTTGTAAGTGCCGCCAGTGCAATTACCCATAGAAATCTTTTGAAGGGCTTTATGGAGCATAGTGTTAATAGATTGATGTAGAACGGTTTCGCACCTGCTTTCACAAAAAAAGAGTCTCCCCATCATAGATTTGGGGAGACAATCCTCAGGTATTATGCGGAGATTTGTTTACTCATACAGTGCGCACTGAATCTTTCTGCTGATCTCTTCACCGATAAAAATGCCTTCATTACTTCCAGCGTTATGTTTCCATCCCGCGTAGGTGATATATCCTTTTTCACCGAAATACAGGGTGGCTCCATTTTTTGTTTTCCCGGAATGGGAAGGATAAACTACATGCACGATGCCAGGTTCTTCAAACCAGCAATCGATTATGTTTGAATGGTTTGAAAGGACTTCATGGCAGATGCTCTCAAACTCTGCCTGGGAGATCGATTGACGCCGTTCG
>OMZY01000046.1 GCA_900315675.1 uncultured Eubacteriales bacterium | reverse complement strand
AAGATCCGGATGTTCTTCCACAACGGCGCAGAAAAACGGTGTTAGCGCCGGGAGAAAATCGCCATTTTGAGCCGGGAGAAAACAGCCAATTTCAGCCGGGCAGAAATCGCCAATCCGTGCCGGGAGGGTGTAGCCAGCCCCGGTTTGGATATAGGTTTTAAATGCCGCTCTTTTGGTTGGGGGCGGCGGCCGGAGACGCTGCGGACGACCGCAGGGAAACCGTCTCAAGACGGCGGCCGCGGAAGCTCTCGCCCTTAATCGAAAACACAATTGCATCATCGAAGATACGGTCGAGCGCACACAGGAGCGAGTCATTCTCACAGAAATTCTCCTGCCACTGTGCGGGGTCACGGTTACTGGTAAAAACCATGTTGTAGTAGCCGTCTTTCTGGTAGCGGCGGTCCACCATATCAAAAAACAGCCGCGTGCTTTCCTTGTCAAACTCGCAATGCCCCACTTCATCAATAATCAGGCAGGAAGGCCGAACGAGAGCTGCGAGGAGCGTACTTTCACGGCCAGCACGTCGGGCATCCGTCATTCGGTCACGCAGCTCGGTCATCTTAATGAAGTATGCTTTCATGCCGTGCTCGCAACAGGCGCGGCCAAAAGCCTGCGCCAAATGAGTTTTTCCGGTTCCTGGTTTCCCAATGAAGGCGAGGTTTTTGTGGGCGTAGAGGGCGGACAGCGTAGAGAGGTTACGCAACTTGTCAATGTTCTTCCCAGTGATGCGGCTGAAATCGAAGTTTTCAAAGGTTTTCGGAACCTTCAGCGGCAGTCGGCTCGTACGCAGTAAGAAGTCAACAGTGGAGCTGTCTTTCTTTGCTTTTAGATGTTCAAAGACCTTAGCCACTGCAAGGACTTCTGCGTCAGTCATGTTGTTCTCCTGTACCAGAGTAGCAAACTCTTCCACCGAGAACCCAAACTTCATCAGATCCTTGCTGCACGCAGCCACAGTGTCTAACAGCGTATTATTCATCCCAACCATCCTCCTTGCTGAAGTTGAACTTCTCAAAGGAGAGGTCACGGACCGGCTCTGGAAGCTGTTTAATCACCGTCTTTACCGGCATGGTAGGGAACTCTTCCGGCTGCTCAGGCAGAGCATACTGGTTCTCACAAAAGCTGTCCCGGCGCACCCAGGTCACATTGTGCGTGGTCAGGAGAAAAGCCATATCGGATGAATAGATGTACAGCGTATCACCGTCGCGCAGCACACGGGCAGTCTTGCCGTGGTAGGTATAGGGGACTCCAAAGCGACGCCCCTCATAGCTTACAAACCCGTCAAAAGAAATCTGGCGCTCCGGGCAGAGGTAAAACAGCAGTTCGTAGCTGTCATCCAGAATGGATACCACTTTGAGACAGCGCTCTGAATGGATATCCATGGGGACTCCAATCCCCCTGTGGTAAGCAGCGTTCTGTTCATTGCACCAATCCAAAGCTGCATAATTCAAATCGGTCACATTCCAGAACACGCGCCCAACGAGGAAGTTTTCCTTTACGAACCGCACGAGACGTTCCACCTTGCCCTTCGTAAAGGGATGCCGGGGCTTGCAGAGCTTCGTCTGGAATCCAACGGTCTTCATGAACTGCTCATAGTCCTTCTGCCAGATTGGATTGCCATCCAGGTCACGCCGAATGACTACGCTCTTCATGTTATCCGTCAGGACGTATTGAGGAACGCCCATGTAGCGGAAAGCGTGGATCATCCCAATGAACAGATTTTCCTGCTTTGCATTGGGGAAGAACTCCACATACCGTTGCCCGCAGTGGTGACAAATCATAGCGAAGCAGGCGGCGTTGTATTCACTTCCATCGTATGCCTGTACCTTCGTAAAGCCCCAGTCCATCTGAAACGCCTCTCCGGGACCGGTAGAGTACCGTCGCCCACGGTTTCCCTGCGGTTCAACTGCATGACGAGGGGCGGGAACAAGATAATGGTGGGCAGAGATGTAGTCCTTGACGATGGTTTTACCACCAGTGAATCCACTCTTGCGAAGTTTATCAAGGCACACAACAGAGTTTACAATGCCTGCTTTGAGTAGGCCGTCCAAAATGCCGGTGTAGCCACTCAGGAGAGTGGTTGTGGCCTTGCGGCCCTTCAATGCGTGTTGGACATCCTCAAAGTCATGTTCTTTCATGCGGCGCAGTTTGGCGCGGGAAATGCCTGTACGACGTCCAAGGTCTGCGAGGTTGATTTCTTCCAGAGAGAACTTGTCTCCCTGTTCAGCCATTATCTGCTGTATAGCTTCTGCTACTACTGGATTCATGGCTGCAAAGTTAGGTTTCTTCATGATTCCTCCTTTCACCGAGGGCTGGCTACCCTCTAAGTGTAAAGGATTTCATGAAATCATGATTAGCTATTTTCATCCGGCCAAAATTGGCGATTTCCGCCCGGCCCGGAATGGCTAATTCCGCCCGGCGCTAACAACGGTGCCCCACGCTTCAAAAGCAGGGACACCGTCAAAATCTGTGCATAAGATGGCAAATTGTTCCCACAGCACCGTGAAATCAGGCGCAGCGCGGAGGTTACCCTCAGAAAAAGTTCTACGTTATGACGAAGCAATCAGCCGAGGCTGATATCCGTCACGTCCCGGTGCGCCTTCGGCTGGTCCACTTTCAGCCCCTCCATCAGCCAGCGGTACTGCTGCGGCGTCAGCTCCCGCGCCTCGCTTTCGCTGCGCGGCCATTGATACACGCCCCGCTCCAAGCGCTTATACAACAGCAGAAAGCCGTTTCCTTCCCAGTACAACGCCTTGATGCGGTCCCGCTTTCTGCCGCAGAACAGAAACAGCGTATTGCTGAACGGATCCAGCCGGAACTGCTGCCTCACGAGTTCCGCAAGACCGTCGATACCGCGGCGAAGATCCGTGTACCCGCAGGCAATATAGACGTGATCCGCGCCGGTGAAGTCACTCAGCATGGCTCAATGCCCGGCACAGCGCCGTGACGATTTCGGCGTCAGCACCCGAATACACGTCCAACGTCGCATCACCTATGCGGACGCTGGCAATGACAGCGGTTTCCATCTGCTTTGATGGAGCGGGAAGTTCAGCAAATACAGGCGCCACATTTTCTTCGCGCGGCGCTACTAAAAGCTCTTTGCTGGCAATTTGCAGGATCTCTCGTTCCCAGCGGTAGTACGTTTTGTATCCGACACCCTGCTCCGCGCACCAGGTACGTACGCTCTTCCCGCTGCTCCTGCACTCGGCCACCCGTGTGCGCCATTCTGCTAATCGCGCTTGATGCTTTGCCTCAGATGCATCCATCTCATTTGCCCCCTTCGTGAGAAGTCCCGAGAATTCTCGCGAATTCTCGGAAACAGTATCTCACAAAATCGGGCTTGCTTCTATCCGCCGCCGGAGTTGACGCTTACTCTGAATCCTTGAATCCTTAGCGCATTTCAGGCTTTTTTGTAGTTTCCTGTTTCTTCCTTTCACTTTTTCTATTTTAATGTATCCTGAATAATAGAAAAAGCCTTATGTTTCAAGCCATAGAAGCCCATCCGTGGTATAATAGGTGCAAGGAAAAACGCAAGAATCAGGCAAAAACCTTGCACTTGGAGGACAGCTATGTATCGTTACAGCAATGGACAGATCAGCCTGGCAGATTTCAAGCAGCCAGTCGGCATGAATCTGAAAGAGAGTAACCGGTGGGTGAAAAAAGCACAGACGATCCCCTGGCTGGAGATTGAGAAGCGGTACGCCACTCTGTTTACCAACCGCAAAGGCAATGTGGCCAAGCCGCTGCGTCTGGCTTTGGGAGCCTGCATTATTCAGGCGGAGTATGGCTTCTCAGATGAAGAGACAGCACTTCAGATCCAGGAGAACCCGTATCTGCAGTACTTCTGTGGGTACCCCGGCTATGATGAT
>OMZY01000010.1 GCA_900315675.1 uncultured Eubacteriales bacterium | reverse complement strand
AATGAAGGTCGGAGCGACGGAAACGAGCACTGTGGAAGCGACCGTAGCCGGCGGAACAATCAATGTAACGAACACATACGACAAAGCAAAACTGGATATCACGAAGGTCATTACTGTGAATGCCGGGACTCTGGCCAACATGACGATTAAGTTCAAATTGGAAGGGTCGGATGATTACAGTAAGGAAGTGACGATGTCCTATCCGACTGACTTCGAGGATGGCCCGAAGACAATCACCCTGACGCAGAAGGATGGTATTCTGCCGAATACCGAATACACGGTGACTGAAATTGCGACCAGTGTGAATGTGGATGGCTATACGCGCAAGACAACAGTAAGTAGTGTGGCAGATCCTTTCAAAGATGAAGAAAAGGATCCGGCTGGCAAGATAAAGGTTAATGAAGCCGGTGAAGCTGCAATTACATTTACAAATGCTTATACGCAGGAAACTACTGACATCGAAGTCGAAAAGACCTGGGCGAACGCTGACAGCAGCACGACCTGGCCGGAAGGCATCGAAGTCGAAGTCCAGCTGACAGCGGATGGCGTAGCGGTGAAGGATCAGATCGCAACCCTGACTGAAGCACAGACGAGCTACATCTTCAAGAATCTGCCGACCCATAAGCAGGTGGACGACAAGATGGCAGAGATCGTATATGATGTGGAAGAAGTCAGCGTCGCAGGCTACGAAACCGTGAAGGGTGCCCTGACGGCAGGAAAGATCACTATCACCAACAGCCAGAAGACGACAGAGATTGAAGTTGAAAAGACCTGGGCGAATGCTGACGGCAGCACGACCTGGCCGGAAGGCATCGAAGTCGAAGTCCAGCTGACAGCGGACGGCGAAGCGGTGAAGGATCAGACTGCAACCTTGACTGCCGCACAGACGAGCTACATCTTCAAGAATCTGCCGACCTATAAGCCCGTGGACGGCAAGATGGTTGAGATCGTATATGATGTGGAAGAAGTGGACGTCGCTGGGTATACCAGTACGATTGGCGCCCTGACTGCCGGAAAGATCACGATCACAAATACGCAGGATGTGGGTTCTGTCAAGGTCACCAAGATCTTCGACGGTATCACCGAGCTCCCAGCCGGCTTCAAGATTACCAACGATTACAACAAGGATGAGTTCACTGCCCTGAACGCGGACGCAGGAGACGGTATTGCCACACCTTTCGAGTGGGTGATTGAAAACGTGCCGGTTGATACGGTAATCACCTTCACGGAGAGCGGTGAAGAGGTTGAAGGATTCAACCTGACAGCCACCAGCGAGACGAGCAAGGTGTGTGACGCTGTCCTCGCGGATGATACTGTAACCGTTGAATTCACGAACACCTACGAGCGGAAGACCGGTACAGCCGCACCTGAAATCACCAAGAAGATGGAAGGCGAGGACGCCAAGGAAGCGCCGGACGGCGTGTATGTCTTCAAACTCACACCTGTGGGCGACGCACCGATGCCTGAATCCGACGAGGTATCTGTCAGCCTGAAGAAGGGTGAAACCGAAGGCAAGGCGGCATTTGGCGAGATCACGTATGACACAGCCGGAACCTATACCTATGAGATTGCTGAAGTACCCGGTGACACACCCGGTATGAAGTATGCGGATGGTAAGGTTGCTGTGACCGTGACAGTCACCGAGGACGCGACGGAACTGACGACTGTGGTCGCATACAAGGATGGCCTCCAGAGCCTGACCAATACCTACAAGAAACCTGACAAGCCTTCCTTCGAGAAGAAGATCCAGGATGTCAATGATACGACCGGAGAGACTTCCGGATGGCAGGACAGCGCCGACTATGACATCGGCGACAGCGTGCCGTATAAACTGACAGCGACCCTGGCAAACAATGTAACGGACTACCGGAAGTATCATGTGACCTTCCACGATGAGATGGAAAAGGGCCTGACCTTTGAAAAGATTGAGAAGGTGGAAGTGAACGGAAAGGCTCTGGCTGCAAACGGGTATACGCTGAAGAAGATCAGTGACCAGGCATTCGACCTGACAGTGACCTTCAATGACGGAAAGAGCAAGATTACAGATACTACCCTGAACAGCGGAACCGTTGAAGTGTACTTCACTGCGATACTGAACGAGAACGCGGTGATCGGCGGACACGGAAACGTAAATACCGGCAATCTGGAATACAGCTGCAATCCGAGACTGAATGAAAACGGCGAGCAGAGTGAAGACACCGAGGAGACCGAGGACGACAGCGTCATCTGCTTCACTTACAAGGTGGATGTCAGCAAGGTTGATCCAGACGGAAAGGCTCTAGCCGGCGCAACATTCAAGCTGGAGAAGGTCCTGCAGAACAACAAGAAGCAGGAAGTTGCCTGTGTAACAACCGCGGACGGAACCGGGTTCAGCTTTACCGGTCTGGATGACGGTGAGTACATCCTGACAGAGACCCAGGCGCCCGTCGGGTATGAGAGCATTGAGCCCATTACCTTTACGGTAACCGCTGATCATGAGGTCCTCTGGACAGATGTGGATAAGCGTGACGATGTACTGACAAAGCTGACAGGCGATGTGCCTTCCGGAGAACTGGCCTTTACCACAGATAAGGGCACAGGCGTTCTGACAGCGGATGTTGAGAATACCGCGATCGCAGACGTCACCGCGGCACTGAAGAAGGTCTGGAAGGATGAAGAGAACCGCGACGGCCTGCGTCCGACCGGCCTGAAGGTTGAGCTTCTGGCGGACGGCGAGGGAACCGGAACCTTCGTCATGCTGAACGAGGAAAACAACTGGACCGCGATGCTTACCGGCCTGCTGAGATTCAGGAACGGCAAGGAAATCGTGTACAGCTGGAAGGAACCGACGGTGGTTGGCTACGCCCTGACGGGTACGGTCACCAACGGATCGCTGACAACACTGACCAACACGCACGAAGCGGATAAGACCATGGTTGAAGTGGAAAAGGTCTGGGTGGACAGCGGTAAGCATCCGGATGATGTTGAAGTTCAGCTCTTCGCGGACGGCAAGGCCCTGGGAGACGCTGTAAAACTGAACGCCGGCAACGGCTGGAAGTACAGCTGGACCAAGCTGTGCAGGAACGTGCGTGAAGCCGGAGTGGCCCGGGAGATCAAGTACACAGTGGCTGAAACCAAGATACCGGAAGGCTATGTGGCGAAGATTACCGGCAATGCCTCCACAGGCTTCGTGATCACCAACACCAAGGACACGGGTAAGCTGATCATCGAGAAGGAATTCGATATCCAGGTGCCTGAAGAAGAGCCGGATGAAGAAGAGATGCTGACCGAAATTGAAGTCGTCAAGATCTGGGACGATAACGACAACAAGGACGGCAACCGGCCGAAGAGCATCACGGTGCATCTGCTTGCAGGCGGCGAGGAAGTCAAGACTGCCGAGCTGACAGCGGCGAACGGCTGGAAGCGGACATTCGGCGATCTGCCCAAGTTTGTGAACGGACATCCGATTCACTACTCTGTGACAGAAGATCCGGTTCCGTGGTATGTGTCTGAGATCCATGGATTCACGATCCGGAACAAGTATCAGCCGGAAATGACCAGCGTGTCTGTGAGGAAGGTCTGGAACGATGAAAACAACAAGCATCTCAACAGACCTATAAGCGTCCACATGACCCTGAGCAACGGTATGAGCGTGATCCTGAGCGAGGAGAACGGCTGGATGGCCACCATCACCGGACTGCCCACCATAGTGAACGGTCAGCCGGCGGAATACACCTGGACAGAGCAGGAAGTGGTCGGGTATGAGCTGGAGAGCATGGAAACCGAAGGTACTGTGACCGTGTTCACCAACAAGCCCTGGCAGCGTCCGGACAAGCCCACGCAGGGCAAGACACCGAGACTGCCCGGCGAGGAAATCTACATCGAAGAGTATGAGACGCCCCTGGGAGTGGAAGTGATTATCAACCACGTGGGTGACTGCTTCGACTAAGAGACAAACGGAATCTGGACCGGCCGGAAACGGCCGGTCCTTTTTGACAATCCACGGCATGTGTGGTAGGGTATGAACGATCCAGAAAAACCGTTATGAGAGAAGCGTGCGGACGATGACAATTCAACAGCTGAACTATGTGATCACCATCTCTGAAAAAGGGTCGCTGAACAAAGCGGCCGAGGTGCTGTATGTGACGCAGCCTTCACTGACCAGTGCGGTCCGTGAACTGGAAAGGGAACTGGGAATCACACTGTTTAATCGTGGCGGAAAAGGCGTAACCCTGACCAATGACGGAGCGGAGTTTATCCAGTATGCCCGGCAGGTGGTCAACCAGTACGACAGACTGCTGGAAAAATATGGAAAAGGCGGAAACCTGCGGAAGAAATTCGGCATTTCCTGCCAGCATTATTCCTTTGCCGTAAAGAGCTTCGTTGAGATGGTGAAGCAGTTCGACACGGACGAATATGAGTTTGCGATCCGGGAAAGCAAGACCCGGGACGTGATCGAAGATGTGGCCGCGGGCAAGAGCGAAGTGGGCATCCTGTATCTGAGTGACTTTAACCGCAAGGCCATCGGGAAATTCCTGAAGAGCAACCAGCTGGAGTTCCACCCGCTGATCAACTGCGAACCCTATGTGTACCTGTGGAAAGGCCATCCGCTGGCAAAGCAGAAGTCGATCCGGCTGGAGGAACTGCAGGACTATCCCTGCCTGAGCTTCGAGCAGGGACCCAGCGGGGCGTTCTATTTCTCCGAGGAAATTCTGAGTACATACGACTATATCCGGACGATCAAGGCGACGGACCGGGCGACGATGCTGAACCTGATGGTCGGTTTGAACGGGTATACCCTGTGCAGCGGTATTATCTGCGAGGAACTGAACGGATCGGATTACGTGGCAGTGGCCTTTGAGGACAAGGAAGAGGAAGTGGCTGCCGGGCGGATGGAGATCGGGTACATCGTGAAGGAGAATATGATCCTGAGCCAGATGGCCGAGATGTATATCGGGGAACTGAAGAAGTATCTGGGAACAATACAGAATTAACAATTAAGAATTAAGAATTAAGAATTATTCCGCCTATGGCGGTAGTAAGGGATATCCGCAACCTCAAAGGTCGCTCAAAGCCCTTGGAGCGGGCTTTGCTCTTCCTTTCGGTTGACTCGTTCAGGTCGCTTTTGCCTTACGGCAAATGACCCACTGGGTCACCGCTTCCTTCGCTCCCCTCGACGTTGCTCGGAATGACACCATAACCTGGAGGCGCTGGAGTTCCTGATGGGAATATGACAGATGGGACAGACCTACGGTCACAGCCTGACGGCCGTGACGGATAGGTCTGTCTCACTTTCACATTCCCTTGCGGCGAGGAGGGTGGCAGATGTTTTATCCGCTATGATAGAGTTCCTGTTGGGTTCCCGAACGTGAACGGGTGAGGAGATCTCTCCACGCGGCCTTCAGCCTTGGTCGAGATGACACACTGGGATCTGCGCTGTTCCGAAGGACGTTCGGGGAGAGTTATACAACAAAGTAGATCCTTCGATTCCACTGCGTTTCACTTCGTGGCCCAGGGCTGCCGCCCGTTCTCCACTGAAATAGAGCCACTGGCTCTATTTCCAGGCGTTCCGAACCCCAGGATGACACATGAAGGCGTTGGAGTTCCTTTTTGGGAAGATGACTATAGATTTTAACAATTAAGAAAAACGAAACATTTGAAGGATTGACAAGCAAAAAAAGATAAGACTATAATAGTTTGAACGGCCGGGCAGAGTGATCTGTTACCGGCTGAAAAAATGAAAAAAACAAGGAGGGAATGTCATGGACGCTGGGAGTAGCAGCGGCATAGCGGTTGGGCGAAGACAGCGGGTTCCGGGCGGCGTGACGTTCCGGTTCCGCGTGTCATAAATTCAATCTGCCGCTATGTCTGATACCGGGTTTGCCTTTTGATCCGAACCAATGAATTGGTCCGGCAGAAAGGTGTGCGCCCGGTATTATATGCTTCTGGCAACTGACCATTCTAACCAAATGGGAGGGAGCAAGCATGGCGGAACATTCTGTCACAGTCGAAAACACTTTACAAACCTTACTCGCTGACAAAAAATACTCCACAATCCGGGATATCCTCGTCACGATGAATCCCGCGGATATTGCTGCGGTTTTTTCTGGTGTTGAACCGGACAAACAGCCGCTGCTTTTCCGGCTGCTGCCGAAAGAGCTTGCCGCGGAAAGCTTCGTTGAAATGGAGAGCGAGGAACAGGAATCCCTGATCCGGGGCATCAGCGATAAGGAACTGCGCCAGGTGATGGACGAGCTGTACGTCGATGACGCCGTGGACATCGTCGAAGAGATGCCCGCGAACGTGGTACAGCGAATTCTGGCCCAGGCGGATCCGGAAATGCGCAAGGAGATCAACGAAATCCTGCAGTATCCGGAAGACTCCGCGGGCTCCGTGATGACCACGGAGTACGTGAAACTGACGCCGGATATGACGGTGGGAGACGCAATCCTGCGGATCCGCCGCACGGGCGTAGACAAGGAAACCATTTATACCTGTTATGTGCTGCAGAACCGGCTGCTGGTCGGTACGGTGAGCGTCAAGAGCCTGCTGCTGGCACCCAGCGACCTGCAGACGATTGACAGCATCATGGATACGAACCTGATCACGGTAAGCACCCATACTGACCAGGAAGAAGTTGCCCAGATGATGAGCAAGTACAACCTGCTGGCAATCCCGGTAGTGGACAGCGACAACCGGATGGTCGGTATCGTAACATTCGACGACGCCATGGACGTTGTGGAAGAAGAGACCACCGAGGACATGGAAATCATGGCCGGTATGACGCCGAGCGACAAGACCTATCTGCGGTCTTCGCCGCTGGACCTGTTCATTCACCGGATTCCCTGGCTGTCCCTGCTGATGATTTCCGCTACCTTTACGGGAATGATCATTTCAGGTTTTGAAAAGGCCTTGGCAAGTATGACCTGCCTGGCTGCCTTTATCCCGATGCTGATGGACACCGGCGGTAACAGCGGTTCCCAGAGTTCTGTTACGGTTATCCGTGCGCTGTCTCTGGGTGAACTGGAATTCAAGGACCTGGGCAAGGTGATCTGGAAAGAGATCCGGACGGCGCTGATCTGCGGCACGGTGCTGAGTGTACTCTGCGTTGGCAAGGTCCTGCTGGTGGACCGGCTGATTATGAACAATAACGAAGTGACCATTATGGTTGCTGTGGTTGTAGGCCTGACGCTTGCAGTGACAGTGCTGTGTGCGAAGCTGGTCGGCTGTACGCTGCCGATGCTGGCAAAGAAACTGGGCTTTGACCCGGCAGTCATGGCCAGTCCGTTCATCACAACGATTGTGGACGCCCTGAGCCTGCTGGTGTATTTCGGTATCGCCACAGCCATGCTTAAGATTTAAAGTATGAGTACCAGAAAGAACGCGGCATACAATGTCGCATACCGGGTGTTCTCGCTCCTGCTGCCGCTGGTTACGGCACCGTATCTGGATCGGGTCGTGGGCAAGGACGGCGTGGGCCTTTATTCCGGCGCCTGGGCCTGGAGCGAGATTTTCTGCCTGATCGGCTTGCTCGGCCTGGCGGATTACGGCGTCCGGACGATTGCGCAGGCCCGGGATGACCGGGCAAAGCTGGACCGGACTTTTTCCGGCATCTGGCAGATGCAGCTGATGGTGGCTAGCTTTGCCCTGCTTTTCTGGTTCGGCTATGTATTCCTGATTGCCGGGGAAGAAAAGACCATTGCCCTGCACATGACGATGATGAGCGTCAGCTGCCTGTGCAACTTTGAATGGTGTCTGATGGGCCTGGACCAGTTCAAGTCCATTGCCCTGCGGAATACCTTTGTGAAGCTTGCGGCAGCGGCCAGCGCCTTCATCTTTGTGAAAAGCATCGATGATCTGTGGATCTACGGCTTCGTCTGGAGCCTGGCGACGTTGATCGGCAATCTGAGCTGCGCGCTGACGCTGAAGGGGAAAGTGAGCTATCACCGCGTTTCCATGAAGGAGACGCTGAAGCATCTGCGTCCCTGTGCTGTGCTGTTTATTTCCGTAGCTGCTGTGAGCGTCTACCGGAAGATGGATAAGATCATGGTGCTCTATATTGCCGGGAAAGATCAGAACGGCCTGTATGAGAGCGCGGAAAAGATTGTTTACTGCCTGAGCGGATTTATCTCCGCCATCGGAACAGTGATGATGGCCAAGGTTTCCAATCTGCAGGAAAAGGGCGAAACAGAAAAGATTGCCCGTAACATCGACAAGAGCATGAACCTGATTATTTGCATGGTCAGCGCGATGGCTTTCGGACTGGCGGCTGTGGCTGAACGCTTTGCGCCGCTGTTCTATGAGAAAGCGGCTGCATCCGGCGTGCTGATGGTGCCGCTGGGCTTCACGCTGATTATGATCGGGTTTGCGAACGTGATCCGGACCCAGGTGGTGCTGCCCCAGAAGCGGGATCATATCCTGGTGAAAAGCGTCTGCAGCGGCGCGGCGGTGAACCTGATCGTCAACGCCTGCCTGATCCGTTCCATGGGAAGCATGGGCGCGGTGGTCGGGACGCTGGCGGCGGAACTGACCGTGCCGGTGGTGCAGTTTATTATCCTGCGGAAGGAACTGCCGTATAAGCGGTTCATGGGATATGTGCTGGCCTATGCGGTGATCGGCGGGATCATGATGGTGTGCGTGAGGCTGGTGGCGGGACTGCTGCCGGTGAACAACTGGGTGAACCTGGGCATCATGACGGTGACGGGAGTTGCGGTGTACGGGGCGCTTTGCCTGGGATGGTGGAAGGTAAAGGGGAAAGGGAACGTATTCAATTAACAATTAAGAATTAAGAATTAATAATTGGGGAGAAAACCACTTCCGGACGGAAGTGGTTTTCTTGATTGAATGCGTCCTTCGGACGTAGCAAGGGATTCCTCGACGTTGCTTGGAATGACACTATAACGTGGAGGTAGTGGAGTTCCTTGCGGGAACGTGACAGAGGGGACAGACTTACGGTCACAGCCTGACGGCCGTGACGGATAAATCTGTCCCGCAGTCATATTCCCGCATTACGCCGTTGAATAATGGAAGTTTTATCGTCCTTCGGACGTAGCAAGGGATTCCTCGACGTTGCTCGGAATGACACTATAACGTGGAGGTAGCGGAGTTCCGGTTGGGTTCCCGAATGTGTGCTAGTGAGGAGATTTCTCCACTCCCTTCGGTCGGTCGAAATGACAAGTGGAGGCGTTGGAGTTCCGGTTGGGAATAGGCAGATGGAGGAATGGATTTGGGACAGAATAAAGCGGATGACCGGGTGGTCATCCGCTTTGATGATTTACAAAGAGAATTATTGGGCGGGGTAGTACTGGCCGTAGATGAATTCATGGAGGGATTCGACGGTGTACTGCTTGTCTTTCATCACGGTGACGCTGGCGCCGTCGATTGTGTCGTACTTCCAGTAGCCGTCAATCGGAATCCGGAACTCGGTGATGATTGAATCCGTGGAATCAAGGTGATCCATGACATCGGAGGACATCACCTTACCGATCAGCTGCATGATGGTGCTGGGGTTGAGGTTGGTCACCGGATAGGCGATGGCATCGGATACCAGGTCCAGCACGTTCAGCTTGTTGGCTTTGATTTTCTCCAGAGACTGCTTCAGCAGACAATCAAGCAGGTGACGGGTACGGGCGGTACGGACGAAATCGCTGTCAATGCTTCTGAGCCGGGCATACATCAGGGCCTGGATGCCGTCCAGGTGCTGTACGCCGGTTTGCTTTTTCAGCTTATCCCGTTTGCCGTTTTTGTCGTCATAGGAATTGGCGATGGCTTTGCCGTGGGAAATCTTTTCACCCTTGGAGTTTTTGATGGTTCCGGTGGACAGGT
Organism: uncultured Eubacteriales bacterium; assembly: GCA_900315675.1. GTDB lineage: Bacteria > Bacillota > Clostridia > Christensenellales > Aristaeellaceae > Aristaeella. Next base: position 156,645 of record OMZY01000010.1, on the reverse strand, counting down.
AGGTGTTAATGGCGGTGGCTTCCGTCTTGGTCAGGTCAATATCAACGCCGCCGAGCGCTTCGATGATCTGCGCGACGCCGTAGAAGTTGATGGCAACATAATGCTGGATGTTCAGCTCAAAATTGTGATTGACTGTGCGGATGCAGGTTTCCGGCGTATCGGTCCAGGACTTGAATTTGCCGTTTGAATCATAGTTCGCGTGGCCGTAGCTGTTGGCAATGATGGTCTTTTTCTTCCGGCCGGGTACCTCCACATAGGTGTTGCGGGCGATGGAGGAAAGCTTGATGGATCCGTCTTTCAGGTTCAGGGAAAGCACGATCAGCACATCTGAACGCTTGGAATACTTGCCCTGCTCCGTCAGGAGCTTTTCCTTCTTGGTTCCACGGACATCCAGACCGATCAGCAGGATATTGATGATATCGTCCGGCAGGTTTTCATTGATCTCCAGTTCATTGGGATCAATGGTGTCATCCGTTTCATACTGAGAAGCAAGCTTTTCAATATCCTCTTCGTTGAAGGCGGAGAGACTGTATGTTTCACCGGTTTCCTCATCCCGGAGGAGCAGGTTGCCTTCCTCATCAAAGGAAAAATCCTCATCCAGGTCCAGATCTTCCGTTTCTTCATCGAAGGGAAGATCTCCGTCGCCCTGCTCAGCGTATGAAAAGACGGGAAGAAGCAGGACCAGCGAAAGGATGAGGGCGAAAAGACGTTTCATAAAATACCTCCAGCGGATATGATACATTATCATATCATATAACGGCGTGAACAGGGAAAACGTTGCAGAAATACTTTCCGATTCTCCGCAGCATAAGAAAAACGGGCGGCCCGGAAGCTGCCCGTTTTGAACCGGCGGGAATGATTATTCGCCGGCGGGATAATACTTGCCGTAGATGAACTCATGCAGACCTTCGATGTTCTTCTGGAGATTGCCGTTGGTCTTGCTCAGCCAGATCTTGCCGTACAGGTCGCCTTTTTCCTGGACGTAGGACCAGGTCTTGGTGTTGTCATCCGCGCTGCCCATGGGGATGCGGAACTGTTCCATAATGGAATCGCCGGATCCGAGCTTGCTGATGATGTTGCCGCCCAGGACGGTGCGGATCAGGTCAAACATGGTGGCAGGGTTCATGTTGGAGTTGATGTATTCCACGGAGAAGCTCACCAGATCGATGATGTCCGTGTTACCCTTCAGCACCTTCTGCAGGAGCTTGTCCAGCAGGTTGCGGGTACGGGCGGTTCTCTGCCAGTCGTCACCCAGGTTGTACTTTTTCTTTGTCTTGTTCTGGCGCAGCCGGGCATACATCAGGGCCTGCAGGCCGTCCAGGTGCTGGACGCCGTCTTCCACCTTCAGCTCCACGCGGGCAGCCTTGGCTTCCTTGGTGTCATAGTGCTTCAGAATGGACTTGGCGTTCTTTTTCAGGTAGTAGTTGATGTTCGCCGCTTCGCCTTCGGTCAGTTCCATATCAATACCGCCGAGCTGATCCACGATGGCAGCCACGCCGCGGAAGTTGATCATGACGTAGTACTGGATGTTCATTTCGAAGTTATAGTTCACCGTTGCGATGGCGCGCTGGGGATCGTCATGGAATTTTCCCTTGCTGTCAAAGGAACGCAGGGAGTAGTTGATGGGAGAACGGACGCCGGTGAAGGGATTGACGACGACCGTATCACGGAGAATGGAGGAAAGCTTGACATCGCCGGTTTCCGTATTCAGGGAAAGGATGATCTGAACGTCCGCCAGCTTGACGTCTTCCTCAATCAGCTCCGCGTTGCGGGTATCCACGCCCAGCAGCAGGATATTGATCACGTTTTCCGGCAGGTTGCGGTTGATGAACAGGTTGTTCTCGTCCAGCTCGCTGGTGGGAACAAAGTCCGCGTTTTCCAGGGCATTGCGGATTTCTTCCTGCAGTTCCTCGGAAACCGGCTCGGCATTCAGGACTTCCTCCGGAATTTCATCCTCTTCCTCGTCCAGCTCTTCGTACTCTTCCTCGTACTCCTCTTCAAACTCGTCCTCTTCGGCGAGGGAGAAGACAGGAAGGAACATCAGCAGGGCCAGGAACAGGGCCAGAATACGTTTCATGGGCAAAACCCTCCGTTTCAATTCACAATTCATAATTCATAATTCATAATTCATAATGATGCCAGGATCCTTCATGCCATGGAAAACATCATCATCCGTGAACAGCTTACAAATAAACAGACGGTATAAAAGGACTGTTTGTTCCGCTGAAAGGTTCAGCGGTTTTCACCGGAGGGATGGTTCAGCTCGTCCAGGGTCATGTCAAAGGCGGGCAGGAAATCCCTCAGGAAATCCTTGACCTCCGGCAGGTCGATGGAAGCGATGCTGTCCCGGATGTTTTCCGCGGCATAATCGAATTCTCGGTTGCCGGCGCGCTGCTCCTCCATGCACTTGATGCAGGCGGAAATGCGGTCGGCGGCCTTGACCAGGGTATGCTCATAACCGGAAGCCTGCTTCATGTACGGGTTGTAGGCGGGCTGCAGATCCTCCGGCAGGAGCGCCAGCAGCCTGTCCGCGGAGAGCTCCTCCAGCCGGTGATAGGCACCGCGCAGTTCATCACTGTGATACTTGACAGGGGTGGGCAGGTCGCCGGTCATCACCTCTGTCGCGTCGTGATAAACCGCCAGAGAAAGCACATGCTCCGGATCGACATCCTTACCATAACGGTCCCGGGCGATGATGGCGATGGCATGGGCAATCATGGCAACCTGCAGGGAATGCTCAGCGTCATTCTCCGGAACGGTGTTGCGCATGAGGCTCCAGCGATGGATCAGCCTGAGCCGGGAAAGATAGGCGAAAAACGGAAAGGACATGTAAACCTCCGGAAAACATGATTCACGAACCCTTCACCGCAGTCCCGAAACACAGGAAAGGGATCCGGATAACAGATTTTATTATACGCTGTGGGAGAGGAAACTTCAAGAAAACAAAAATCATCCCGGATCAGGATCCGGGATGAAAAACATATGGAAAGGAAGACTCAGATTGCCTTGATTTCCTTGAGGCAGCGGCGGCAGATCAGCTTACTGCGGTATTCGGTCAGGCCGCTTTTCCCTCCGCAGAACTGGCAGTCCGCTTCGTACTTACGCAGGACGATGGAATTGCCCTCCACGAGAATTTCGAGGGTGTCCTTGGGACCGATATCCAGCGTACGGCGAAGTTCTACGGGCAGGACGATACGTCCCAGGGCATCCAGCTGGCGGGTAACTCCAGTTGTTTTCATGGTAAAAACCTCCTTACTGGGGGATGAATCAGTTCAAGGTCATTATAAAAGTACGGTTTAAATGTGTCAACTACAAAAACATAAATCAGACAGGTTGACAATTGTAAAATTCTCTGGGATGCAAAAACATGAAAAAATCAGTGAAAATACGGTGCGGATTGAATAATAAAGCCCCGAATAGTATAATATAAAAGGTTATACAAAACCGGGAGATACGGGAGAAAATCCCGCTTACAGGAGGATAAACAGCATGAGGCTGAACGTTGGTATTGACGGGCCGGTAGGTGCCGGCAAGAGCACGGTGGCGGACGCGGTGGCCGCCAGACTGGGCATCCTGCATCTGGATACCGGAGCGATGTACCGGGCACTGGGCCTGACAGCCATCAGAAGGAATATGGATCTTCAGGACGAGCCGGCGATTGTCGCCCTGTGCAACAGCCTGAATTTTACCGTCAGCCATGAGGCCGACGGGCAGCATACCTTTGTGGAAGGGGAGGACGTGACCGGCCTGATCCGGACCCCGGAAGTCAGCATGGCCGCCTCCACCGTGAGCCGGTACGCCGACGTGCGCAAGGCCATGGTACGCCTGCAGCAGAAGCTGGCGTCCGAAACGGATATGCTGCTGGACGGCAGAGATATTTGTACTACTGTACTGCCGAACGCGACTGCCAAAATCTACCTGACGGCGTCGGCGGAAGAGCGTGCCCGCAGACGGTTCCTGGAAATGCAGAGCAAGGGCAGCACGGACACGTTTGAAGAAGTGCTGGAAGCGGTGATCAAGCGGGACGAGCAGGACATGAACCGCCCGGTGGAGCCGCTCCGGCAGGCGGAGGACGCAGTGCTGGTGGATTCCACCCACCTGACTTTTGACGAGGTGGTGGAAGAAATCCTCAGAATTGTGGAGGAAAAACGCCATGGCTGAGAAGAAACTGGAGCCGGTGACTGAAAAACGCGGGATTATCTATGAGATTGCCCGTGTGCTGGCCCATATTGTATTTCATACCCTGATGCCGGTCTGTTTCCATCACAAGGAGCGGCTGCGGCAGGATCCGCCGTTCGTGGTGATTGCCAATCACCGGCACGCGCTGGATCCCGTGGTGATGGCCATGGGGATCCCGAAGCATCAGATTGTTTTCCTGGCTAAGAAGGAGCTGGCGGGGAACAGCAAGTTCCTGCGGAATCTGCTGGTCCGGCTGCACTGCATCCTGGTGGGGCGGCATGAATCCGACATGGAAGCGATGCGCGCCTGCATGAAGGCCGTGAAGATGAAAAAGATCCTGCTGATCTTCCCGGAGGGCACACGCCACCATGAGGGACAGATGGAGCATATTGAATCCGGAACGGCGCTGATCGCCATGCGGTCCAAGGCACCGGTGATCCCGATCTATTTTGACCGGAAACTGAGCCTGTTCAAAGTGACCAACCTGTATGTCGGAGAACCCGTTCCGTACGATGATCTGCTGGCCGAGGGAATCAACGCTGAGACCTGCGAAAAGATGAACGAACGCCTCCGGGAGACCTTCCGGGGGATGATCCGGGACGCCGGAACGGAAAAAATTTGAAAAATACTCCAAAAAAATTGTAAAACCGGCAGGAAATGTATATAATAAAGAAGAAATATCCTAGTTGAATGTAATTTTTTTGAAAGGAAAGGGAATATGCCTGTTGAGGTAGCAGCGCACGCCGGTTTCTGTATGGGCGTCAGCCGTGCAGTGGAGAAGGCGGAAGCGATGGCTACAGACGGGATTCCCTCCTGTACGCTGGGAGAACTGATCCATAACCCGGAAGTGATCCGCCGCCTGGCGGAACGCGGACTGGAACCGATCGGGGATCCCGCGGAAGCGCACGGCCGCAGGGTGTTGATCCGCAGCCACGGGGTTTCCCCGCAGGTGCTGGAAGAGCTGAAGGCAGCCGGCAACGAAGTGCTGGATCTGACCTGCCCCTTCGTGGACAAGCTTCACCGCATTGTGGAGGAAGGCTCCCGGGACGGGACTCCCGTGATCCTGGTAGGAGAAAGGGATCACCCGGAGGTGCGGGGCACAGCCGGATGGGCACACGGCGAAGTGAAGTTCGTCGCCAGCCCGGAAGAGGCCGGACAGCTGCCGGAAATGGAACGGGCTGTGGTTGTCTGCCAGACGACTTTTCCCCACAGCAGATGGCAGGAGATCCTGACGGTGCTGGAGAAAAAGGTCAGCAATCCGGACAGCAGATGCACCATCTGCAACGCCACGGAGATCCGGCAGAAGGAAGCCCGGGAACTGGCGGAGCGGGTGGACGCCATGATTGTGGTGGGCGGCCGGAACAGCGCCAACACCCGGAAACTGTACGACATCTGCAGGAACGCCTGTCCCAGAACTATTTTGGTAGAGAGTGCGGCGGAGATTCCGCCCGCCTTTGCAAATACGGATTCCGAAATGATTGGAATCACCGCCGGTGCATCTACGCCGACGGATTCACTTAAGGAGGTTGTCACACGCATGAGCGACATGGAGAACAAGGACCTGACCCCTGCCACGGAGGTGGAAACAAACAATGACTTCATGGCGGAAGTCGAATCTACTCTGGTGAGGATCCGGCCCGGACAGACCCTGACCGGCAAGGTCGTGCAGATCACCGAGGACGAAGTATGCGTAAGCATTGGCTACAAGGCCGACGGACTGATCAAACGCAGCGACCTGGTAGATCAGGATGTCAAACTGGATGACGAGATTGAAGTCGAAGTCGTTAAGGTCAACGACGGAGAAGGCAATGTGCTGCTGAGCCAGCGCAATATCGTCAACCGCAAGGCGTGGGACGCCATGATGGAGAAGTACGAAGCGGGCGAGTATGTGGACGCTGTCGGTAAGGAAGCCGTTAAGGGCGGCCTGATCGCTGATATTTCCGGCGTACGCGCTTTCGTGCCCGCCAGCCAGCTGAGCCAGCGCTATGTTGAGAAGATCGCTGACTTCGTCGGCAAGGAAATGAAGCTGAAGATCCTGGAAGTGGATCCTCAGAAGAAACGCGTTGTTGCCAGCCGCAAGGCTGTTGTGGCTGAAGAAGCCGCCGCGAAGAAGAAGGAAGCCTGGGAGCGCCTGGAAGAGGGCATGGTCATCCATGGCATCGTCCGCCGCCTGACCGACTTCGGTGCTTTCGTGGATGTCGGCGGTGTGGATGGTCTGATCCACATCACAGACCTGAGCTGGGGCCGCATCAAGCATCCCAGTGAAGTTGTGAAGCCCAACCAGGAAGTGGACGTGAAGATCCTGTCCCTGGATCCCGAACGCGAACGCATTCAGCTGGGTTACAAGCAGCTGCAGCCCCATCCGTGGGACGGCGCGGTTGAGAAGTTCCCCGTGGGCGAAGTGGTGGATGGCAAAGTGGTCCGCATCACCGACTTCGGTGCCTTTGTGGAACTGGAGCCCGGCCTGGACGGTCTGGTTCACATCAGCCAGTGCTCCACTGCCCGCGTGGCCAAGGTGGAAGACGCTGTGAAGGTCGGCGATGAAGTGAAGGTTAAGGTGCTGGGCGTGGATCCCGAGAAGAAGCGCATCAGCCTGAGCATCCGTCAGGCCATCGAGCCCGAACCCGTGGCTGAAGAAGCCGCTGAGACTGCTGCCGCGGACGTGGAATATGAAGTGGTTGCCACCGAAGATTCCGTTTCCGAAAAGTTCGCCGAGGCTGCTGAAGAAGCCGCGGAAACTGTAGAGGAGAAGGCCGAGGAAGTCGTCGAAGAAGCGAAGAAGACCGCCAAGAAAGCCAAGAAGGCTGCTGAAGAAGCGGTTGAAGAAGTGAAGGAATAATCCTTACAGAAAAGGCTCTGCCAAACGGCAGAGCCTCTTTTTTTATGTTTTCCGGGAACCAGTCAGTTGAGCGGCGGCTGGGCAGTGCCGAACTTGTTCTCGGCGATCTGCTCGTCCATCCACAGCCGCAGGTTGGAAACGCTCTGGGCGATGCGGTCCAGGACGCCCTTGATCTTCATGAAGTCCTCATACTCATCCTTGCGCACCTGGCCGTCCTCGGCGATCTCCAGCAGGCGGTTCTTGATGCGGTCCATCTGGTTGACGGCATTCAGGGTTTCCACGGCGATCTGGGTCAGCTCCTTGGATTCGGCGCGGATGACCTGGGTTTCACCGATGGGGCACTCATTGCAGCAATAATAGTTGAGCAGGGAAGGAGCACGGTAGTGCTCGGCCAGAAGAATGACGTCCTCAGGCTGGATCTGCGTGCGTCCGTTCTCGATCTTTTCAATGCGCTCCGGAGAGAAACCGGGAACCAGTTCCCCGGCCTTTTCCCGCGTCAGGCCAAGATCCTCACGCGTGGTCTGCCAGATGGATTTATTCTCCTTCGTCGACTTTCTGCCCATCGTTCTCTTCCCCTTCCAGTTTCAGATATTTTTGATGTAGCCATCCGCGGAGGCCTTTGCCTTCCACGAAGTAGAATTCCCCTTTATCGTATAGAACGGCGACAGGGGTGCCCGGCTTCCATTCCCCGATACTTTTTGCTTTGGCGGAAGGTTCCTTCCGGACCGTTATGGGAGAAGTGCCGGCGGTTTTGCCGTTCAGGGAGATCAGCCCTGTGCGGAAGCTGTCCTGCGATACGGGAAGCAGCTCCGCCGATTCCCGGCTGATAAATCCGTAGCTGTCCTTCCAGGGAATGTAGAACTGCTTATCCGTCATCCCGATGACGAACACCATGGTGCCGTAGGGGATGGGCTTGGAGATGCCGTCCTTCTTCTTTCCGTTGCCGTCGGTGAAGGAGGCGCCTTTCTTTCCGGTGATCAGGGCCAGCTGTGGAGCGTCCGCGCCGTCTGTGGTCCACTGCAGATCCCGGGTGTTCACCCGCTGCGCTTCCTCAGAGCCCGCGACGGTCACCTTGGAGACCAGGGCGCCGGCGTATTCCATATCCGTGACGGACTGGCCGTCCAGCGTCATCCAGGAATTCCGCAAGGGCCGCATGCCCTGCTTCGCACAGTAGGAAAGATCCAGCCAGTATTCCAGGCCGCCGTACTCGCCGGTTTCAAAGAACCAGCGGCAGCCGGGAATTTCCTCAGGAGAGGCAACCGCGGTAAAGGTGCCGTCATCCTTCTGAATATACATGGAGGCTTTTTTGATCCGCTCGGCGGTGGCGCCGGGAGCGGAGTCCACCACATGGACCTTGGTGCCGTCCTCGCTCAGGCCGTCCGCCAGGGCGATGTGCCCGATGACGATCATAAAGCTGAAACGGTCTCCCCGTTTAAGCCAGAGGGCCAGCTCCTTTTCCGATTCCACCAGGTCGTGGTGGGTCTGGAAACCGAAGTGTTCGCCCGCGGTCATCAGCAGGCGTTCGTTATCGGTGCCGCGTCCCTCAATATACATGCCGGAGTACTTTGTGCCCAGCTTGTCCGGAAGCACTTCGTCCCCGGTGACGCCCATATGCTGCAGGGCATGACTCAGGGTGAAGATGGCGCATCCGGCCTTTTCCAGGGAACGGTGATGCTTTTTGGAATAAACCTTATCGTGCCACCAGCCGTCCTTCTGGCTGTAGAGAACATCCGGGCCTTCCTGCACCGGAACGGATCCGGAGACGGGAATGGTGACGCTGACGGTTTCCACATCCTTTTTGCCGTAGGAGATGATGGCGGTCAGGGTGTATTTGGTTTCCTCGCGGGGACGGAAGGAAGCGGTGTAGTGTTTGGTGAACTCCTTGTCCTTATCCTTAAAGACCGCACCCTGGGAGGTGCTCAGTTCATACCGGACGCCGACGGCGCCTTCCCGTCCGGGTGTGACCGTCACATCCACATATTCGCCCATTTTCGGGTTTTCAGGGGAGAAGGTCACTGTAGTCTCCGCCGAGGCTGACGCACCGAGCAGCAGCAACACCAGCATTGCCAGGCAGAGAATAAATTTCGTGAATCTTTTCATATTCATCCCAATACCGTTTCCGTGTTTCAAGGTCCTGTACCGGCATTTGGCCGGGTTCACAACACGCCTATTATAGCAAAGAGAAGGTTTGAAAACAAGCAAAGCGGTACGGAAACCGTGCAACGGCAGGTAACAATGTTGTAAAAAAACGGCCGCTGTACGCGGCCGCCGGGAAAGAAGGGGAAAATCAGTTAATCACAGGGGCAACAAACTGGCTTTTGACCCAGGCACGGAATTCATTGTCTTTGCCTTCATTGAACACCATCCGGGAGAATTCCCCGCTGATGCCGATGAGGCTGCCGACGGTGAAACGCTTCACAACTCCGGACTTTGCCATGGTGTTGTCATCATACAGATCGGTATCCCAGGTGACCACATACCGGCCGGAATTATCCAGGGCGATGTCCTTTGCCCGGATAAAGGCGGAACCGGGAGTGGAATCTGTTGCCTGGACGGCATACCAGCCGGGAACCGCGGAGATCACCAGGAAGGCGCGGTTGTTCTGCTCGCCGTTCTTCAGGCCGTCGCCCCAGGGCGTGGCATAGAGATTCAGCAGGCGGGAGGCGATGATATACTCCGGATCCATTTTGATGAGGCTGGACTTGGCGTAGCCGTAATACTCACTGCTGGCGATGCCGCAGGAAGCCAGATCCAGCAGGTAGAAGTTTCCGTCCTGGGAGGTACCCAGGATCTTCACCGGCTGGCCGTTGCGGATGGAACCGTAGGTGGTGCCGCTGGTGGCCGGCCTGTTCCGGACATTCATTTTGGTACAGATGACCACGCCGTAATGCTCTTCGTTGTACATATAAGCCTGGTTTACGGGATCCCAGGTGGAAGGGCCGTCAGCGCCAGCGGCGGAGACGAGCAGAAGCAGCAGAACAAGAGCGGATGCCGCGGCCAGGATACGTTTTTTCATGATGATTTCCTCCCTTCAGAATGAACAGAGCCAAAAAACCTTTTCACTGAATTTAACGGGGATGAGCACGTTTTTCTTTCAATATCCGGATTTATATGTATTATAGCATAAATACAAGACAAAAAGCAGGAAAATCCGCTTTCTTTCATTGACTTCATCCGGCGTATCCGATATGCTGAAAAAAGACAGAATAAAGGAGACGACAGATATGAACCGGAAGACGTTTGTCAAAGGTGCCAATCCCTATATGCCCCTGTGGGAGCATGTGCCGGACGGAGAACCGCGGGTCTTCACCTATAAAGGGGAGACACGGGTATACGTATACGGTTCCCATGATACGGAACGGAAGGAATACTGCGGAAGGGATTATGTGGTCTGGTCGGCGCCTGTAACGGACCTGACGGACTGGACCTGCCACGGAACCTGCTACCGGGCGGCGGATAACAGTATCCTCTATGCCCCGGACGTAGTGCAGAAGGGCGATACATATTATATGTATGCCGCGGAGCAGAAGGGTTCCCGGATCATGGTGGCAAAGGCTGACAAGCCCTGGGGGCCCTTTACGGATCCGGTGCTGACCGAGCTGGGCTTTGACCCGGGTATCCTGGTGGATGACGACGGCCGGGTGTATGCCTACTGGGGTTTCTGCAAGGCCTACTGCGCGGAACTGAACGAGGACATGGCGACAATTGTTCCGGGATCGCTGCGGGAGAATCCGATTCCGCACTGCCGGGCTTCCTGGGCGCCGGAAGATGACGCCTTCGGATGGGAATGCTTCTTTGAAGCTTCCAGTCCGCGGAAGATCTTCGGCAAGTATGTGTATATTTATTCCCGCCGTGTCAATGAACCGGTGCCGGAACTGGGCGTCTATGAGGACTGCAACGGTTTCCTCTCCTATATGTGGAGCGACTGGCCGCTGGGCGGCTGGCAGTGGGGCGGAGATATCAGCTTAAACGGCGGTGAAATCCTGACGGACGCGGAAGGGAAGGGAACCATGACCTTCCGTTGGGGCAACAACCACGGCTCCGTCATGGAAGTGAACGGCCAGTGGTATGTGTTCTATCACCGGCAGACCGGGCAGGACGAGTATTCCCGTCAGGCGATGCTGGAACCGGTGGATGTTGTCCAGGGAAAGAACGGAAAAGTCTGGATCGGCAAAGTGGATTACCTGGACGGTGAGCCGGTGGCTTCCCGCCCTGTGGAGATGACCTCCCAGGGGCCGCAGATCAACGGCATCAACGCCCGGGAATGGATTTCAGCCGGCTATGCCTGCCATATGTACGGCGGAAAGGAAAAGGCCTGGATTGAGCCCGTCTATGAGCAGCGGGAGGATGTATCCGCCCGGATCATGAACATTACGGACGGCACTGTGATCGGCTTCCGGTATCTGCAGTTCGGTCTGAATACCCCCAGGACCCTCACGGCAGTTATCACGGCGGACGCAAGCGTGAATGTCAGCGTTCGCCTGGATGCACCCGGAGGACGGGAGATTGCCCGGCTGGAAGCGGTGAACGGGGAAGTGACCGTACCGCTGAACGGAGGCATCACCGGAAAGCATGCGGTATACTTTGTCTTTGAAACGGCCGAAGGAAAGGCGGAAATGGACCGCTTCACCTTTGACGACTGACGGCTCAAGCTTGTCAAATAACGGGCGGTGTGCTATAATTCGCCCGTTGCCGTGGAGCGGTATCGAAGTGGTCATAACGGGGCTGACTCGAAATCAGTTAGTCGGTTTTACCGGCACGTGGCAAACGAGCCGAATGTCAGCACGGTGTGCTGTCCGGCGAAGCCGGAAATGAGGCGAGTTTGTTAGCGCGAAACGAGCATCGAGCGCGCGCCAAGCGCGAGAGGCGACGATTGAGCGAACGGTATCGAATCCCACCCATCCGCATGATGTTTCAAAGCCGAATCTATTGTAGGTTCGGCTTTTTCTAATGGCTCCCGGCTTGTCAAATAACGGGTGGTGTGCTATAATTCGCCCGTTGCCGTGGAGCGGTATCGAAGTGGTCATAACGGGGCTGACTCGAAATCAGTTAGTCGGTTTTACCGGCACGTGGGTTCGAATCCCACCCGCTCCGCGCGAATTGGGCACCTGCATTATTGCAGGTGCTTTTCCAATTGCGTGCGGAGCTGGGTGGGATCCACCCGTTCGCTCAATGGGTAAGCACTCTTCCGCAATCTCAGTCGGCACAGCGGGCATCGCTGACGCATCAACCCGCTGCTTGCTTCGATTGACTCGTTCGGGTCACTTCCGCTTTCAGCGGACAACCCACTGGGCTACCGTTTCCCTCACTCCCCACCGGGGAGTCACTCCCTTTGTTTGCCCGCTCCGCTTTTTGCATCCGTATCCGAACCCTCTGAGGGTTCGGATTTTTATTGCTTTGCGGTTATTTGGAGCTCTTCGGACAGGTCAGCATAGTGACATGATTGTCTCCACGGATGTAAAAAAGATACGGTCACTACACAACATATGAACAGGCAAAATATTATGTTGCTGTTAGAGAAGAAAGCTGTGAGAGTATCTGAATTTCATGAAATCATAAGAAACTTCTTTTCCGATATTCCTTGCCATCATGCTACTTCAGAGTGATACCATAATCCTCAGAGCTTCGTTCCAGCATGGAAATCGGAACAACTGCAGGCTGGATTGATTCGGGATGGTTTCGATTGAAGAGGTACGCGTAGGGGAATCCTCCGGGGCTCAGGCAAACGGATGCTTCGCAGCCGTTGTATTCCGAATCAATGTCCCACACATCTAACCCGGTAACATTCATTCCTTTATCCAGAGTCATTGCAAATACGGCAATAATACCTCTTGAAGAATCAACTGCGCTGCCATACAGGGTAATTGTATCATTCTGTGCATTGATAAATGTTTGATACGGTGTAATTACCACACGGTCTCCAAACAACTGATAATTTCGGTCGGTTTGTCCGTTTCTGTCGAAGTGAACAAGCCTTACAGGGGAATAATCCCTGTCTGATGTCCATTCAACATAATCCCAACAACAGGAGAAAAAACCTTCCTGCCCATCTGCAAGCATTTCGTTTCCAAGGAAAGAATCATCAAGTTTATACCGAATGTTTCCATGATCAAGACAAATCAACCCGTCGTTCCGGGTCGGAATCAGAAATACTTCATCAGCAAGCGCTATACACGATGTGCGGGTAGTCTTTATCTTAAATGAATCGGCTAATTCACGGGAAACAAGCGTATCCTTTCTATTGTAAGAAATACGGACATACTGATCCGTCTCATAAAATGTAATACGGTTCCCGCAACGTGCTGCCTTAAGCTGTTCTTTTAGTGGACTAATGTAAGACAATCCCTCATCAGTCCATTGAGCAGTCGCATTTAGCTGAGGAAATTTCTCAGTCTCCTGTCCTTTTCCAGGGATTCGGCAAAGCATGGTGAATGATCCATCTCTTTCGATGATTGGACTGGCAGGAGAAACTCTGTCATAATCGCCTGTCGCTGAGAGACTCCGAATCAACTGACCATCCCTGTACCAATCCACACGCCATGGTGCTTCTTCCGGAGGAGCCATACGTACAATAACATTATGAGGGTCTAAAGGATAAACGGTTACATAGGCTCCCGCATACTTTTCAGATGGCTCTGTCAATCGATATTGTGTATACTCTGCCTGCGCAGAAGCAGAAATCAAAAGGACTAAAGCAACAATAATCAATAGTAAGTTTTTATCCGCATCTTCAATAACCACCTCCCATAGTTCAACGGGCCATTTCTATCTTCTTTTTTCTCCTCCCAGTGGAACGAAAAATCAAAAGTTAATGTACTATTTCATGCCAAAGATGATCATAACCATCGACAGTACTTGCAATTGTATATTACAGTCAACATATTTCATTCATTTCGTGAAACCATATTCATCAAGAAATCGCTGTATGTTTTTTTCACGTTCGGTTGCTGTTTCATAATACTTCAGCCCTAACTGCTCACACTGTTTCCTCATAATAATGCTCTGCTCCACAATGCATTCAGCACCCTCGCGAAGTTCTTCGTCGGATTTATAGAAAGAGTAATCTTTTTCTATGTCATATTTTTTCTGAATCAGGAAGCGCTCTTCCGGCGAAACATCTGATGTAATAAAATAAGCGATCTCACAATTCGCTCCGCGAATGTGTTTATCATAATCTTCCGGCAGAAGCTGATACATATCCAGAACCATACCGGGTTCAAACTCATCGTATTCACTGCTGTCCAGCATGGCGCGGACAAAAGGCGCCATTTTGCCGCTGATTACACGCAATGTATCCAGCGATGACAGTCCCTGATATGTATTTACTCCGGTTTCAGGGAAACATTTCTCAAAGCCTGCGATGATGGAATCCATACTGATATGCTGGTAACCGAATTGTTTTGAAAGCAGATGTGAAACAGTACTTTTCCCGGCTCTTGGAACCCCTGCGATAATAATGTTATTCTTCATGTTGTTTCTCCATAACAATTCCGTCAGAGTTCCATTTCAGAACGGTTTTGTATCCCAGTTTTTTGTACCAGTTTTCGAGATGGGTATAATGTATCCATGAAATATCGTATTTTTCCTTTTTCAGTAAATCGGTAGCTCTCCTGACCAACTCAAGTCCAATGCCCTTCTCCCGATACGCTGGAATGGTTCCGACACAACCCGGTCCGCCTACCTTAAGATTATCCTGTATTCCCAAATCACTTAATATGCAGAATGCAATTACCTTATCCTGATCAAAGGCACAAAAAACCCTGCTCCATTCTCCGAAATACTGTACCCAGTCCTCATCCACTTCATTTACAGCATTCTTCAGTTTGCTGATATCGCCTTTATATTCGCCAAAGGTAATATTCTCAGGGCAAGGAGGCACTACTTCACGCGGTGAATCATTGCGTAAATCCATTATCAGCTCCGAAAACGTCCAATCCTTTGGCATTCCTTTTATTCCGGAGTCATCAAAGAATCCGGGATGCATATTATTAAACATTTTTATAAGATTCATATAGTACTCCTTATCATTAAGCTAATCAGTCAACATCATTACAACACTTTACGCATGACAATCTGTCCGTTTTCTCTCGCAACCTCAACAAATCCAGCTTTTTGATAGAGCCGGACAGGACCTTGATAATCAAAGTCATCGCGTTTATCAGAGACTTTGGCATATCCTTCAACAGCTACATACCCTTTTGATTTTGCATCATTGCAGACTCTGTCAATAAATGCTGAAGCTATACCCATACCACGGTATCCCGGTGCAATTTCAAAACAAACAATAGAAACGGTTTTTCCGCATGTGTTATTTCTTGCGAAGTCCGGAACAAAGCCGGCATAGCTTTCCATATCTGCCGCATTGCACCATCCAATGGACAGATTTCCATCATAAGCGAGATACCCATGAATCTTGTTGTTATTCAGCATCTCTACCGCATATTTGCGTATCGTATCTTTTACACCGTGTGTTTTAAACTCGCTAACCATCTGTTGGATACTCTCTTCATCCTGGTTAGGAGAAGTGCAATAACATGGGCCGTTCGGATTGTTATCTGTAAACGCCCGATGATCGAAAAAGTCCAGATAATCAGCAGTCAATTCGGGCGTCAAAGGCTTGATAATGATTTTATCCATTCAGGGATCTCCTCCGAAGTATAGTTTTCGTTTGCCCTCACTGGACAATCCAAGAAAGCAAATGGAATGACAAGTTTGCAAAGATCATACCAAAGCGTATGCGTCCAGTCAAACTGAAACAGGCGAGGGAATCCTGTTCCATGGAAACACACAATCAAAAAATTCCGTCTACAAATATGAATCCGGGTTCGGATACGTAATTGCATGCTCCGCAAAAAAGAATCCGAACCCTTTTGTGGGTTCGGATTTTCTATTTACCTCAAAGGAGACAGAGAACCGTCGCCTGTCTCCTCCTGTCTTCTCCTAATAACAAATCCAGAGCATTTCTGCTGATTATGCTTTGTGATCCAGAACCCACTGGAGCAATTCTTCGTATTTCATCCGGCCGGAAGCAACAGACAGGCCGATATCAACCAGTTCGTCATCGGTACATTGCAAGCGGATTCCATTCATTTCCAGGAAAGACAGCATGATATATATGCCGATTCGTTTGTTACCGTCAACAAAAGCATGGTTTGAAATTAGCGTATAACCAAGCCTTGCTCCTTTTTCTTCTTTGGTCGGATAAAATTCCTGGTCACCGAATCCGGCGAAGGCTCCCTCAAGCGCTGAATCCAGCAAACTTTCATCCCTCGCGCCAACACTGCCGCCGGTTGCTTCGGCCATGATCTGATGCAGCAGCAATACTTTTTCTTTTGAGAACTTAATCATTTTGCCAGTTCCTCAAATGCAGCCCGATGTTCCCGCAGAATCCGCCCGGCAACAAACTCCAGTTTTTCATCTTCACTCATCTCGATCTGAGGCTCGGTATCCAGGTCGATCACAAGCAGTTTTGGACGGTTGTTTTTGAAAACGACAACCTTTCCCCGCTTTTCAGCAAGCCTGGCCACACGGGAGAAGTTCTGATTGGCTTCGGTAGCGGTTACAATGGAATTCGTATCGATTTTCATCATTTCGTACCTCCTTCCGTTCTTATGATAGCATAATTATAGGTATAAAACAACCTATTCACGATTGCTGCTATATTTGTAAATGACCGATAATTTCAAAAGCTGATAATAGGCATAGTCTAAATTACATAAGTCGACAGAAAAGTCCTCGGTTTTCAAATCATCATTATACGTCGGAAATGATCATAGGAAGATTATTTTCCGAGATTCCCGACTATCGAAGAACATCTTTGTCTTTTGCATTTTTGAAGACATATCCATCTGTCTCAAATTCCAGACTGTTATGTAAGGCAATACTTGCCTGATTGTCAGTTCGCACTTGATCCTGAATGATACGATAACCAAGATCCCTTGCGTGATTCATAATCAGACGCATCCCTTCAGCAGCATATCCGTTTCTTCTCTGGTCAGGATATACTTCCACACCGATTGAAACAACGCTTTTCGAGTGCTCATACAGTGAAGCACTGCCAACGATTGCGTCATCTGCTGTGATAGCAAACATCTCAAAATACTTACCTTGGTATGTATTTGATTTCCATTCTGCAATCATTTCATAAATGTCAGTTATCGAGGTTTCTGTATACTGCTTTTGCTGAATGATTGTTGCATCCTGTTCTGTAAAATGGCGTATACTGATCATTATTTACCCTCGCTGTAAGAAACACGAATCTCTATTTACCTCAAAGGAGACAGAGAACCGTCTGAGACCACTGAAAAAGTCCGAGCAACATAAGCACCCAAAAACAATTTCAGAACACCTCGAAAGTCCTCAATCCCTTTAAAATCAACGGGTTTCGTGGTATAATAGAAGCATCAAATGAGAGGAAAAACAAAGATGCTTCGACCGAATCAGAGCCAGACAAACTTCTTTTCTGTCCTGTATGACAGAATACCGGAAGATCATCTGCTCAAACGGATAGCAAATGCAGTGGACTTCAGCTTCATCAATGAACTGGTGGCTGACAGCTACTGCGCATCCTTTGGCAGGCCGGCCAAAGAGCCGGAGCTCATGGCCAAACTGTGCATCCTGGAAAGGTTATACGACCTGTCGGATGTCAAAGTAATTGAGGAAGCCAACTGTAATCTGGCATACCTCTGGTTCCTGGGATTAAATCCGGACGATCCGCTTCCGGATCCGAGCCTTCTGGCCAAGTTTCGCACACAGCGCCTCAAGGATATTTCCCTGGACGAGATCCTTTCGGAAATCGTCCGGCAATGCGTGGAAAAGGGAATCATCAAGGGAACGACGCTGGCGGTAGATACCACTCATACGGAAGCCAACTGCAGGAAACAGGTTCCGGAAAGGATTATGAAGCATCTGGCGGCCAAGATTTTCGCAGCGCTCGAAGCGGATCACAACGGACAACTGCCGGCAGGCATAGATACAAACATCCCGGATTACAAAGAAATTCAGGATCACAAAGAAGCCAAGCGGGCCATGAAAGAATACCTGGAGAAAACCGTTGAAGCTGCGGAACCATATGCCGGAACTGTCACTAAAGGAATCATTGAGGAAGTAAAGGAAATTTTTTCGGACGAGAAGTTTATCCTCCAGAAAGGTCTGCGCTCCCTGGTGGACTAGGATGCCCGGGTTGGATACAAATCCAAGACTGATTCCTTCTTCGGATACAAAACAGAGTATACCATGACAACCGATGAGCGAATCATTACAGCGGTAGACGTACACAGTGGAGAGTATGTGGACGGAACGGAATTCCATGAGCTTCTTGAAAGGACCGAGGACGCAGGGGTAAAAGTTGAAGCAGTTACCGCCGACAAAGCTTACTTCCGGAAAGATATCCTGGATGAACTGGAACAGAAAAAGATTGAAAGCGTTATCCCGGTAAATGCAAAAACATACAAGGTGGATGAGGATCAATTCGCCTACAACAAAGATAGTGATGAATGGTTTTGCAGAATCGGAAACAGGACGGTGAAGAAGACCAGCAAAACCAAGAAGAAAAACGGGAAACCATACAAGGTCTTTGTATACACCTTCGACAAAGAAGGATGCATGGATTGCCCTCACCGGGAAGAATGTATGGGTCGGGCATCGGGAGGAAGACGCTTCCAGATTTCTGAGAACACGCCCGTATATTACCAGGAAAGTCAGCGCCAGAAGTCACCGGAATTCCTGAAGAAATACAAGAAGCGTGCGGCAGAGGAATGGAAGAATGCTGAAATGAAACGATTCCATGGATTAGCCCGGGCCAAAGGCTGGGGCCTTCGAAGTATGGCCTTCCAGGCAAAGTTCACTGCAATTGCGGTGAATCTGAAGCGAATAGCGAACCTGATTAAGGAAAATGATCGGGAAAATGCGGGGTGTACCGCCCTCATTTTCTCTCTTTTCCCGAAAATCCGGCTATTCCGGAAACTGAAAGTCGCAGCTTAACGATTAACGAAAGAAAGAGGCAAGGAACGGTTGTTATGAGGTCACTTCTTCAGTGGTCTCGAACCGTCCCCTGTCTCCTCTCGAGAAAATAACATTAGTAACATAAAAACTTGATTAATAACATTATTAATGTTATTATGTAGAAAATTATGGTATTGGAGGTGGAAATATGATTGGTGATTATCAGAACCTCTTTGGACTGAATTTCAAAAAAGAAGAAATGACCGTTAATAACCTGCCCCTTTACCTGACTTCCCACAGATCTTTCTACAAGTTATCTTATAACAAAATGGAATTTATACTGGTCTGCATTTCTTCAGATGAGAAATATGGAGTTGTTGCTTTTGAAAAACAGGAAAAGATAATCGGTGAGAAGTATGGGCTGCCGGTAGCCTTTGGCTTTCAAAATCTCAGTAAGCTTCAACGAGACAGCCTGATTGCCAGGAATATTCCTTTCATTTCTGATTCCGGGCAGCTGTATCTTCCATTTCTTGGAATTTCACTCAGGAACCAGATTGCTCATATGAAAAAAATAAAAGCTGAGAAGATGATGCCGGTAACTCAGGCTCTTTTCCTGTATTTGCTTTACAGACATAACAATAAACCTGTCATGAAGAAGGATGCAGCTGAAGCCATCGCTGTGACCAGAACTTCTTTGACAAGAGCAAGTGAACAACTGGAACAAATGGGCCTTATATCACAAAAGAAAATGGGGAAGGAATACCTGATGCAGACAGAAGGTACGGGTATTGATCTTTACAGAAAGGCAAAACCCTATCTGATCAATCCGGTGCATAGTGTTGTTACTGTTGAAAATAACATGAGCTATTTTTTCTGTCTGGCTGCGGGCGAAACGGCTCTTGCAGAAATAACAATGCTGAATAAGCCGACAATTCCTGTCTTTGCTGTATGGAAAAATGAAATCAAAATGGATGAAATAACTGAGGTGGATATTCGTTGGGATATATATAGCAAAGCTATACAACTGGAGTTGTGGAAATATAACCCGAAACTGTTTGCAAAAAACGATCGTGTGGATCCAGTATCACTGGCAATGTCGTTTGAAAACAATGCGGATGAACGTATTGAAGGTGCAATTGAGGAATATTTGGAGGAATACGAATGGTAAACGGAATGGAAAGCTTCTTAGAGAAGTTTAGGGACTATCCGGATTGTTATACAGTGATTGGCGGCGCAGCCAGCGATATTCTGATGTCTGAAGCAGGACTTCAATTCAGGGCAACTAAGGATATTGATATGATCCTGATTATGGAAGCCAGGTACCAGGAATTCGCGAAAGTATTCTGGGACTATATTAAAGAAGGTGGATATAAGTGTGGCTGGAAAAACAGTGACCAGGTGCACTTTTATCGATTTACAGAACCAAAGTCTGGATATCCGGTTATGATCGAATTGTTCTCAAGGGAGCCGGATTATATTAAGCAGGTACCGGAAGGAATTGTTCCATTGCATATTGATGATGATACATCCAGCCTTTCAGCTATCATGCTGAATGATGATTACTACCAGTTTATGCTGGCAGGACGAAAAACGGTGAACGGAATAAGCGTTTTGGATGCGGAATATCTGATTCCATTCAAAATGTATGCCTGGCTGGACTTGAAGGACCGAAAAGCCAACGGAGAACATGTAAATGAAAAGGATCTGAAAAAACATAAATACGATGTATTCCGTCTTCTGCAGATTGCGGACAGAAGTAAGCAGATAACAATTACTGGCCTGGTTAAAGAAAAAACAGAAAGGTTTTTGAGGGAAGTAGCTGAAGAGAAAATACCATTTGAACAGCTTGATTTGCCGCTTGATATGCAGACATCGCTCGAAACTCTGAATGCTCTATATCTCAAATAAAACAGAAACATCAAATGCCTGATAACAGGCGAATAACACGAATATAAGAATTCAATTTTGACTCAGTCTATTGATTTATAACGGATTGAGTCGCTTTTTGTATCTGCTTTTTCAGGAGCTGAACAGGAGCATATCAGGTTAATCTCAGGAGCGATTATGCTTTACTCAGGAGAACAATCAGTATCGTCAGCATCAATAGCAGGGGTTCCAGTTCAATTTTCATACGATCCTCCGAAAACTGTGCTTTGTCCTGAATCCATTAGCGCAGTTTGATCCGTTCCCACATTCCTTTTTCCGGGTTGCTGCCAAGCCTGACCACGTGATCATAACCCAGCGACAGAAGTATTTCTTGTGCCTGGATATAGCCGCCATCCAGCAGCCTGGCGTCATGGCAGTCGGAATTGACGATCACTTCGCCGCCCCAGTTTTTCCATTCCTTCAGCAAAAATGCCGCGGGATAGGGGGAGGTCATATATCCCCTGGCTACGCCTCCTGTGTTGACTTCCAGCAGCGCGCCTGTTTTAGCCATGGCCCGCAGGGCGTCAAGAGCCATGCCGCGGTAGGCCGGGGAATCCTCATCATACAGGCGGAGGTTCGCGTTGTTATACCTGACCAGGTCATAGTGTCCGATGATGGCCGGCTTTGACGCCAGTACATAGTCACGGAACAGCGAGAAATAACGCCGCGCCATTTCAAGCCCGTCCCCGCCACAGTATTCATCCACATATTTCCGCATGACTTCCGGGGGAGCGTCCACGCCGGAGAAACCGCCGTCCGGCGTGTGGAAATAATGCACGGAAGCGATAAAGTAATCATAATCATCCGGAGACGCGCAACTCAGCATATCACGTTCCATGCCGAGATATACCGCCATACGGCCACGGTATTCACGTTGGATCCTGCGGATTTCCTTTTTGTAATCCTCTTCCCGGGACGGATCCACACAATGCGCCGGATCGAACAATTGAGGCGCGTGGGAAGAGAAACCCAGGGATACAAAGCCCATTTCACAGGCTTTATCAGCCATCTCCTGGGCGGGTGTTTTCCCGTCGCAGAAGGTGGTATGGACATGGGCTGAAGATAAAATATTATTCATATCTGTTTTTGTATACATGAACTCCATTCGAAAAATGAAAAAGATCTGTATGGCCGGTTATCCGGTGATCCGGTCCCACAGCTGGGCTTCCACATAGGCATACCCTTCAGGCAGGGTTTTCAGGAAGTCTTCGACAGAACCGGCTTTCCGGAGCTGGTCCAGGAGCATGCTTTTTGTCAGTACTGCCGCTGTTGCCTTCCGGGAGAGCAGCGCGCAGCTGTCCCCGAGCGTGAAACTGACCTGATCGTCCGGAAGGGAAGACAGATCCAGGACGATCTTTTCCCCGCCGCTGAACCAGTTCCGAAGGTATTCGCATTCCATGAGCGTAAAGCAATAGGGGTGAGGCAGCTTCGGACTGCCGCCCAGCCGAATGAAAGTTTCCCGTACAAAGCGGTCCGCCTCATCCCGCAGGGGATAGTAATTCACGAAATCGGCAAACCGGCCGAAACTGGCAGTATCCGGATGCTGCGCGGCAAGCTCGGCCGCAACACGGAATGCTTCCTCTTTGGGAAGCAGCATGATGTTTTTCCACGGGTCTGTCCCAGGGAAATAATAGTGCGTTAAGAACAGTTTTTCCATATTCATCAACAGGCAGATAACCTTCCTCAGGTTTGCAGGGAACTCCCGCTGTCTGTCCAGATATAGCACAGGACAGGCAGCGACGGGCTCAAATATCCCAGCAGAATCAGCCCATTATCCTTCCTTTCCCACTGCAGGTATTTATCGGCGACGTCAGACTTCTCCTCCGGAACACCGTGCTGTTTTGTCAGGCCTTCTTTCAGTTTCCGGAAGACCTCGCCCGGATCGGCCATGGAATGCTTTCCGTCTTCCTCAAAGACATGGTCCAGGCGGAGAATCCTTTGGTTATTCTCCTCGTTGTTTTCCAGCATGGAATACGCCGGTAAGCAGCTGAATACAGCCCGGCTGTCGTAGGTCTGGAGAACCTTTTTCCCGTTCCGGTAGCTCAGTCCCATAGGGTTGTAACCGGAATCCCGGAGCAGTTTGTCCGCTTCCTCAAAGGTCATGGAGGCGTTCAGCAACACCTCTCCGGTTCTTTTCTGATGCACCATAATTCCCATGATCCATGCTGTACCGGCGGCAATAATCAACAGAATCACGATCAGCAGACGGAGATTGGCTGACCGGGCTTCCCGATAGGCCTCCTCCGGCTCCCAGACAGTATTCTCATCAGTTGATTTCATCTGCATTCTCCCAGGCACTTTTTCATCATCTCCCAGCTTGTTTTCTGCGGAAAACCGAAACCAATGTTTTTTACCCTGCTGTTGAGCAGAATCAATTTGACACTGACCAGACCGGTAAAGGAAAAGACAACAATCAGCGCCAGGTGAAAAGACAAAGGATAAAATACTGACATGCGCTTGCAACGATCATACCAAAAGCCTGCGCGTTCAGTCAAACCAGAGAGGAGAGAAAACAGGACGGAGACAGGAAAATGCTCCTGTCTCCATCCTGTTTCATGGAACGGTATCATGTTCCTTCTGTTTTGATTTTATCCCCGCCAGAACGCAGAAGCGTTGGTTGTTACGTTTTGAGCAGCAAAGCTGTGCCTGAGAGGAATGCGATAATCCGGAGGCACAAGGGAAACGTATTTGTCAGGGAGCATTCGGGCTCCCTCAAGACCGTAACCGTATGTCATATGGATCGTGAACCAGTACAGGTTCTTTGCCCAGTATGCCTGCATGTATTCCACACCGGCCTGGTCGGAATTCCGATGAACGTTCAGTTCACGTCCGGCGATGACTTCCGCACGCATTTCCTCCAGGGAAAGGGGCGTTCCGTCCGGCGCTGTCACGTATTCCTGCATATCGGAATCAATCATGGCCCATTTGTTCAGTTCCGGCAGCCATACCAGATTGACAACATGGCAGTCCTGATCGCTTTTATCTTCGGGCATGCAGGTTACAAAACGGTTTTTGATCCGGATGGAGAGCAGCAGTTCACTGAGCAGAATGGCGTGCCAGCGGCAGTTGAAGCCGGTCGGAACGCGCTGCGCATACTGCCACAGGGTGAAGGCGTTGAGCTCCTTCATCGGTTCCTTCTGGTTGTCATGCGGAATGTGCGCGGAAACGAATTCACTGACTTTCAGCACCTTTTCCCAGGTGGACAGGCCGGAGGCGGCAATGGCGTCCAGATCCAGTCCGGCGCTTTTTTTGAAGTACCTGCGGATCATACGGGAATGAAGCGGATTGACCAGCTTTCCGGATTTGTAGGGAAACGGTTCGTTTGTGTAAGATTTGCAAGCCTGCAGCTTCTGTATCATTTCATTTCTGTCAATTGACATATTGGCTTCCTCCCAATGCCTCCATGCGATTAATCAATGTTTTCAATTGGAGTTGTTTTTGGAAACAAACATATAGCAGCCTTCCGCACCGATTCCGTTTTCCGGCGGTACGAGCATCCCTTTTTCGATCAGGCAGTCCACTACAGCGTCCAGAACCGGCCCGTTGGCCAGCGCATTGGCACATCCCCATTCACCCATGAGGTAATCGGGGATTGCTTTCCTGAAAAGGGCTGCGAGCTTATCCGCCGTGTCTTCCGCTTCTTTGGCAAAGCCCGCGGTGTCCAGACGATAGCTCAGATCGAACAGATGGCGATCCTTCAGGTCACTGACAAGGATCTTGGTATACAGCATGTCCCCGTCGCGATAAATATATCCGCTCTCGATGGCTTTGGCCGCATGCTCCTTATCCTTTTCGGTCAGTGCGTTCACACTCACACCTTCGATTGCACGGATGGCCAGCTGCAGCTGCGGATCATTGGAGATATCCACGCCGAAGGGAAAATGCTTCCGAATGCGCGTGATATAGATGTTTTCCACATGGACCTCGGAATATCCGCAGAGGTTATAGGCGTTAGCTCCGTCGCAGCCCCCGCCGAAATAAACCCCGTGATCCTCATATCCGTATACCGTAAAGGGCCTGTCCGGTTTCTTCACATCCCTGAAATACTTATGTTCCAGGTACCCGCAGACAGCGTTGCAGTACACCGAAGCCAGGTGCCTGATCTGCTGCCAGAGGATCAGATTCAGGTCCACTTTTTTGTTCAGGTACGGGAAGGCAAGATATTCATCCTTATGTTTTTCAATATATTTTATGATAGCATCACAGATTTCCGGAATCCGGGCGGTGTACAGCGACGTTGCTTTATCGAACACATCCTTTTCCAGGAGAACAAAGTTGATCGCGTATTTCCCGTTGTCCAGGCGGCGCAGCAGACCGTACTCACCGTTTTCACCTTTTGTCAGGATCTCCAGTTCTTCCTCCACATATACCGTGGGAACGTTCAGTTCCGCGGCGATCTCTGACGCGCTTTTCGCCTTTTTGCGGCAAAGCCAGACAATGTGCCGGGAAAACTGCCGCGTGCATACCATGCGCGGATCTCCCCAGGAAGGCATTCCGTTTCCCCAGAACACAAAATTGATATTATCCAGCGCCACAGGCTTCACAAGCTTATCTGTCATTTCTTCCACCTCGCTTCTGATTTTCTGCCTTGCAGAAAACAACCGTTGACGGACCGTGCTTTCCGTAACACTCAGACGCTGGGCAATGGCGGCTGTGGAGAACCCGTCCAGATAGAACGCGATCATCACTTCACGGTAGGCTTTTGTCAGAAAAGCAATCCGGCGGAAGATCAGGGATAAGGTTTCAGACATATCCTCTTTTTCAGCTGCCGCTATGCCGCACAGTGCTTCTTCCGGATCACGGCTGTCAAACAGATCCGTGCGTCTGCTGCGTTTTTCGGAGAAGTCAGCGTAGACGTTCCGCGCCACTTTCCAGATGAACGGGTAAACATCATCGATCGTACCTTCCGTGCCGGCCGCTTTTACGAGCGCAAAAACAATATCCGAGCACAGCGCTTCTGCCTCGTAGCTGTCGTTTGTCCGGGCGTAGCAGAATCCGTACAGTTTTTCCAGCAGCCCGTCATCGATGAAGTTCAGCAGGTCCTTTTTTTCCATCGGTGTCTCCAAGCAATTGATCAATGCTTTCACTTATATAGTCTGTGAAACGGGAGAGATGTTAGGTCATCCTTCCACATTTTTTAAAAGTTTTATTTTACAAAGGACATATCGCCGATCCGGCGGATCATCCGTTTCCCGTCATCCCGTACGATCATCTGCGATACACTGCCGGCAAAGCCAAACAGTTCGCAGCTGTTCATGAATTCCACGTCCAGGCCGAGGAACATGGCGTTGAAAACACTCAGCAGATCACCGTGGGAAACAATTACGATGTTTTCACTGTCATCCGCCATGACCCGGTCAAAGAACGGCCGGAGCCGGTTCCATTCATCCCGGCGGCTTTCCGCGTCTGAAAACAGGCGGTCATCAACCGTTTTTTCATTGCATTCCAGGTTTTCGCGCAGCCACTGCACGGACTTTCCGCAGCATTTCCCGAGATTGCGCTCCCGCAACTCCGGGGCCTCAATCGGAGCGACCTGCAGAAGATCCGCGATGCTGTCCGCGGTCTGCCGGGCACGCTTCAGGTCAGAAGTGTACAGCGCCACTTCCTTGCCGGACAGCTCCTGCTTCAGTTTTTCCGCAATGCGGTCCGCCTGCTGCTTTCCCAGCTCCGTCAGGTTCCAGTCGGTCCAGGATCCCACCATGCCGTTGACATGGTGTTCGGACTGGGTATGCTGCACGGTAAAAATCTGCTTCATGTCTTTATTCCTCCGTTCATTCACTCTGCTGCATTCGGAATTTATCAGACTTCCGGAAGGAATCGTTCCAGGTCTGGATGCCTTTGAGCACTTCCCGGTCCATGGCTTCCGCGTCCCGTTTCCGGATGAATTCAATCAAGGATTTTTCATGGGCGCACAGCCATTCGCGGCTGAAGATTCCGTTGTCGAGACTGTAGCGGATAAAATAGAGATAACCGTCCCGGAAGGTCTGGATGAACATGGGGAAGAAGGGATTGCCGCAGTATTTGGCCGTCTGGTGATAGAAACGGTAGCAAAGCTCCGGAATGTCATTTTCATCTTCCGCGGCGCGGGACTGTTCCACCAGGGCTTCCAGCTCCTTCACATGCTCCTCCGAGCAGCTTTCGCAGGCCTTGCGGAAAATGAACTGTTCCAGCGTGGCACGTATATGGATCATCAGTTCCAGCAGGTCCTCGTCAATGACGTGATCCGTAAAGTCGATCATCTCCATCATCGTGCGGATATTGCCGTTGGTGAGATAATCCTCAACATATACGGCCTGCCGGGGAGCAGCCTTCAGGAATCCCATCTGCTGCAGCTGGGCGATGCCGCTGTTCACCACGGTGAGCTTCAGGCCCATCTTCTGGGCCAGCTCCCGCTCCGGCGGCAGCCGGTCGCCGATCTTCAATTCGCCCATGAGAATCATCCGTTTGATCTCGCGGACAAACAGTTCAGTCATGCTCAGGGACCTGATCTTATGAAAAACCATAGACGGGTACTCCTTTCAGCTGTGAAAAACCTATTTTTACGATCTGTTCCGAACAGAGACAATGATACTGTAATCCGAAAGGCTGTGTCAAGTTCACACGCGGGCGGGAGAAAGCAAAGATATGATAAACATGCGGTTGACAGATTGCCGGAATCCGGGAAACCGTTGTTTTTCTTGACAAGGCGCTTCACGGAGTATAGACTTTGTTCCGAACAGAAATCAGGTAAATGTCCCAATGCGTTGGAAAGGATACAGAATCATGAACAAGGATAACGGTACCTCACAGGACTATATCGTCGCGACATCCTCCACTTCTGACCTTCCCCGGGAATGGCTGGAGGAGCATCACGTTCCCTTCATCAGCTACAGCTTTACCGTAAACGGCGACCTGCGCCAGGATGACTGCAGCGAGGAAGGCCGCCGCGCCATGTTCTCAGGCATGCGCAAGGGGGATGACCTGAGGACCTCCATGATCAACGAATACACCTACTACGAGTTTTTTAAATCACTCATGGAAACCGGGAAAAACGTGCTTTTCCTGGACATGTCCGAAAAGATGTCCGTTTCCTATGTGAACGCGAACAGTGCGGCCGGAAAGATCGCGGCCGAGTTCCCGGACCGGACCCTCCGCGTGCTGGATACGCGCTGCATTTCCGGCGGCCTGGGCCTGCTGGTGATGGGCGCGGTAAAGCATATGGAGGCAGGGGAGTCCTTTGAACAGGTGACCGAGTGGTGCGAAGCCAACAAGCTGAAGATTGCCCACCGGTTCACCGTGGATGACCTGAACTACCTCAAGCGGGGCGGACGGGTTTCCAACGCCTCCGCGCTGGTGGGTTCCTTGCTGAACATAAAACCGGTGCTGTATGTGCCGGACGGGGGAACGCTGGACGTTGTGAAAAAGGCGAGGGGACGCCACGCCGCGCTTCGCCAGATCCGGGACAGCATCCTGAGCGACCTGGAGGGCTTTGAGTCTCCGGATCAGCAGATGCTCATCCTGCATGCTGACTGCCTGGAAGACGCGGAGTGGATAAAGGACAAGATCCGCGCGGAACGGCCGGACTTCCCGGAAATCGCCATCGGCAGCCTGGGCGTGGTGATCGGCGCGCATACCGGTCCCGGCCTGCTGGCAGTGTTCTATTACTGCGGCGAACGGAAACCGATGTAAACAAGATAAAGATAAATCCGCCGGCAATCATTGCCGGCGGATTTTTGTGCGCTTTTATTGCCGAACAGTGCAGGCGCTTTTCATTTATTTCTTCCGGGACTTCTTCAACCCGGTGATAACGGCAGACAGGCCTGCCAGGCTGACCAGGATCAGAATGATCCAGACTGCCGGCTGGCTTTGATCGCCGGTCAGCGGAACAGGCTGCGGCGTAACCGTCGGGGTGGGGGCAGCCGTAGGAGAAGGAGCCGGAGAGGAGGTCGGCGGAGCCGTAGGAGCGGGAGTCGGAGAGGAGGTCGGCGGAGCCGTAGGATCGGGAGTCGGAGACGGGGTTGGCGCAGCCGTGGGAGCAGGCTGCGTGATGTCTATTTCCGCTTCGGCTTCTCCATCGGTAAAGGTGATACCGACTTTGTGCGCTCCGTCTGCGAGCGTATCCAGATAGTCTGACTTCAGGGTCAGGACCAGGCTGCCGGGCGCCTTGAGATAGCTGCCTTCGCTGATGATTTTTCCGTCGATGGCGGCACGGACAAAGTTTTCATATGTTTCCGCATCATGAATGTTCCGCTTAAAGGTAAATACGGCGTCTTTACCGCTGCCACGGGTATGGGTGATCTTCTGCTCTCCCGTTGCGGAGTAGGAGATCACCTCCTTGTAGGTGTAAACAAAGGCGGCATCCTTTGTGAACTCCGTTTCTGTATCCGGAATCACATCCCAGCTGCCGGCCTGGCAGCTTTCCGCGGGTTTGGATCCCACACCCGGAATCTGCGGCGCCCGGAGCTTCAGCTGATCTCCCTCGAATCCGTCCAGCAGGACTTCTATGTCGTCGCTTCCGCCGTTATCCCATTCACCGTTGACAACGCTGAAGGTAATCTTTACGCCGGTTTTACCCCGGACAGTCAGGGTCCCCTCTTTATAGGTAAGCGTATAATTTCCTGTAACATCATTGCCCTCGCCGTCCAGGATCTTCGCCTTGGAAGGAACGACCTTGCTGCCGTCAGCCGTCAACGTAACCGAGCCGATGGTATGGCCATTCACCATACCGGACAGTTCGGCATATTTCGCATCGGAATCCACTGTGCTGCCTTCATTGATGGTCTGGGCCAGTGCGGTGACTGTCGCCTCTTTTTTGCTGATGGACGCGGTGACGCATTTCTTTTTGGTGTTGCTGTGATTTTCATCGCCTGTGCCCCTGTACCAGACATAATAGGTTTTCGCGTCGGTACCGGTGGGGAGTTCGTCACGCCAGCCGGAAACCGGAGCGGTTTCCGCATCTTTGCCAAGGGCATACTGCATTCTGCCCACTGTATGTAGATTTTCTTTGGCCACTTCACCGGCGGTAACAAGTTCCATCGCGGAACCGGTATAGGCCAGGGACAGGCCTTCAGGTTCTGTCTGGATAACAGGAGCCGGAGCGTCTGCCCATTTTGCCGTTACAGTAATGATTCCGTCCATCGCGCAGGAACTGGTGATGGCTGCATAATCTTGCGGCATGCCAATCAGGTCAATGCCGCTGACATCCCAGAAACTGAAAGTCTGTCCCTCCGGCGGATCAAAAGAGCACCAGGGCAGCAGAAGACCCTGCCCTTCCTGGACTGTATCCGGTTCCATGGTGCCGGTTCCGCCGTTGGCGTCATATTGAACGGTATAGGTCTTGGCAGGGAAAGACAATTCCCTGTAATTGAGCATCGCACCGGATGTGCTGGCTTTTATCTCTGACGGACGCATCCATTGATCATAGCCGACTCCGGCTGTTTCGTTTATCAACTTAAGGGGCACAGCTTTTCCGCTATCCAGTTCCGCACGCATGATCACGGAAGTAATTCCTGATGTGATCGTTACTATATTATCTGACTTGACTGCACTGCCTCCGCCGACGGCTTTCACTGAGCCGCCGCTGAAAATGATCGGGCCGGTGCTGTAAAGTGCCGGGCCGCCCCAGAAATCCAGCACAGTGGCTTCCAGGCTGCCGGAACCGGTGAAGGTTATCGCGCTCCCGGCGGCATTATCGCTGCGGACTACCTGATCATCATCATATGAAAAGTTCATTGCCAGGGTGAGCACGTTTTTTCCGGACAGTGAGACGGTCAGGGCATCTGATCCGTTATAATAGATCACGGCATAATGGCCATTTTTATACTGATATCCCTGTCCGCTGTAGGTGTAGCCGTCCAGCGTAAGGGTATGGGTCGCAGGCTGATAGCTCCAGTGGTTGTTTGCCAGATCGCTGCAGTTTGCAGCGGTTATCTGCACTCCGCCGATCCAGAGGGGATACGACTCAACAGATGTCGCCAGCGCAGAAGCGCAGGGAATAACAAGTGCAAGGCACAGCAGGCAGACTATAAACTTTTTCCCAACCATAAGATGGAGCCCTCATTTCGCGTGTTTTATGCCGGAATTCACTGTCCGGGGGCAGCATGTCATAGAGTATTGTACATAGCCAAGGGGTATATAGCAATGGATTAAATGCTGAAATTTGCAAAAAAACGACAAAAAAAGCAACAATTTTTCATTTCATTGCAAAAAAAACGCCGGACTTCCCGGAAATCGCCATCGGGAGCCTGAACGCGGTGATCGGTGCGCATACCAGCCCCGGCCTGCCGGCGGATGTTTCTTTTACTGCCGTTTCTTTCTGATGGTGTAGGACTGGAATCCCTTCTGACAGCCGTTCTTTTCATAGAACTCTTCAACGCCCGGCTGGGCGCCGAAGTACAGCGTGGTAGGGGTGTTTTCCTTCGCCAGCTGAAGCAGTTTGCTGCCGATCCCTTTTTTCTGATATTCCGGCAGGACCAGCAGTTCCGTAATGGTCCCGAAGAAGCAGCCGTCCGTCAGGATGCGCAGGCAGCCGGCCAGCACATCGCCGTCCCAGGCGGTGATGTTCAGCGTTTTTGACAGCGCGCTCCGGGTCTTTTCCTCGTCATAACTGCCCGGCCATACCTGATTCACAAAGGCAATAAAACGGGCGGCGTCCAGCTCCCGGTCGTCCACTCTGTATTCCATAGCGGTTCCTCCCTGTATCAGCGCTTATTCGTGCAGTTTACCGGACGGTCCATTCCGTCCATTCGATATGGTTGTATTTCATGACGTCGTCCGCACGTTTCATCCCGAGCTTCTGATAAAACGGCACCGCGTCCTCGTTCGCAATAAGATAGACCGCGATATCCTTTTCACCGCCGGCAAGCTCATGCGCCGTTTTCATCAGCTTCGTTGCGATGCCCTGCCGCTCATAGGCCCGGTCTACGCCCAGGTCAGTGATATACAGCCAGTAGCAGAAATCAGTCAGGCCGAACAGGACGCCCACGATCAGGTTGTTCTCGTTCCTTGCCACCAGGCTGATGGATACATTTTTGACCAGCTTCCTGATTCTTTCTTCAAACCGTTCCTTCGGGTACTGTGATCCCAGGTCGGTCCTCTTCAGAAAATCGATATATTCTTCCGCGGATAGTCTTTCTTCTTTTATAGTGATTTCATTCGCCATTTTGTTTCACGCTTTCATACAGACCGGCTGCGATCCTGCCGTCGATTTATTTTTCCTGCTCCATTTCGGCCAGGATTTTATCAATAGTCTTCTCATATTCATAGGAACTCTGGGAGCCGGCCGAGTCTTCATACACGATCCGCCCAGCGGAATCGATGAAATAGGAGGTGGGGAAAGAGTAGACCGCCAGCACGCTGTCAATGCCTTCCCAGGGAATAAGGTTCATATACTCCGCTCCCTCCCGGCGGAGAATCTGCTGTGCCTCAAGGATCGTTTCGCTGTCCTCCCGGTCCCGGATGTCCATTACAAGGCCGACTACCGCGACATTTTTCTCCCGCATTCTCCGGCTCAGGTTTTCCAGGGACACCAACTCGCGGATGCACGGCCCGCACCAGGTGGTCCATACATTCACCATTGTCAGGGTACTTTTGCCGAAAAACTCTCCGGACCGAACCGGATTGCCCTCAAGATCCGTTGTTTCAAATTTCAGAAGTTTACCGGCTGTATTCTCCGGCTCAATCATCCGGATTCTGCCCGGCTCCCTGCAACTTTGCACCAGGGCTTCCAGTTCCGCTTTTGCCTCCGCAGAAAGATTCCTTCCCGTTTCATCCAGATCCGGAAGATAGCGGATGAAATAGCTGCGTTCTCCGCAGGTTCCCAGTTCTTCAAAAGATTCCGGCGCCAGCATCTCTTTCAGATCGGGATGCAGATCTTCCGGAGTTTTTCCTGCCTCCATGCAGAGAATATCCAGCAGGGCAGGACATGCGCCGTCGACCAGATTCCATTGTTCCTCTGTTAAAGGGATTCCAGGCCGGGAAAGAAGAAAATCAGCCTTTTCCTTCGGAATGCCGAAATATTGCACTTCGGAATAAACGACGCCGGTATCCAGCTCAACTTCATAGCTCGGGATCAGCGTGCCGCTGAGCTCTGAAGCCGGCGGGAAATCAATCTCAACACCCGCGACAGGAAGCTTCATGGTTTCCCATGCGGTTTCGGCCGGTGAAAGGGCGGGATAGACACAGACCGCCGGGATCAGGATCAGGGCAAGCAGTATGCGGAACGCTTTACAGAGCTTCATGAGATGATTTCCCCGCTTTCTTTATGTTATTCCGGCTGCTGATTATCCAACGGCGGAAATGAGTTTCCCGTTCCGGAGTTCCGCGCTTTACCGGTTCCCGTCTCCGGCAGTCAGGATCGCAGCTGAACAACAACTGCTCTTCCACCGCATTTGTATGTCAGGATTCTTTCAGATAAACCAGCATGCCATTGCCGTAAGGATCATCTTCCGCGCCGAATTCCTCTTTGACGAACCGGTATCCGCTTTTCTCCAGCACCCTGGCGGAAGCTCCGTTGCCGTGCACTACCCGGCCGTAAATCTTCCGGATGCCGAAGCGGGAAACCACAAACCCGGATATGGCCTCCAGAAGCTCCGAGGCATACCCCTTCCCGCGGTACTTTTCCCCGACGCAGTAGCCGATTTCGGTCTCCTCCGGGTGTCCGTCCACTTCGCTGATACCGGTGTCGCCGATCAGCTCGCCGGTTTCCTTCAGCTCCACCGCCAGCACAAAAGGCAGGTGACCGTTGTCCACACAGTCCGTATAGAAGCGGATGGCGTCCAGCGCCTCGGCCTCATCGGCATAGCATTCATTGGGGAACCATGTCCGGACTTCCTCATCCATATGATTTTCATACAGCGGCCGGGCGTCCTTCTCCCGGAACTTCCGGACAGCCAGCCGCTTTGTTTCAAATATTGTTTCCATTTTTCAGCCTCGCACAGAACAGATGATGTGGTATGTATATTGAGTGCCTGATGATAAAGATAACAGAAAACGGGCGGGAAGGGAAGCGTAACGTCAATTCTCCGGACAGTTCCAAAATTCTCTTCCTGATTCAACAATCTGTGTGTTGTTTTCGCCTGCACGGAATGATATTCTGTGGGCAGCAACAGAAGGAGGATAAGATCATGATCGGCGAACAGATTGCGAGTTTCCGTAAACAGAAGGGCCTGACCCAGGAACAACTGGGGGATATGCTCGGTGTTTCCAACCGTACTGTTTCCAAATGGGAGGCAGGCGCGTCACTTCCCGGTGCCGATATGATTCCGGATATAGCCGCAGCGCTGGGCGTTTCACTGGACGCGCTTTTTGGAGTCCAAACGGCGCCGGATCAGGAGAACCTGACAGACCTTGTCCGGGAAACGATCCGGTCGGAGCTTACGAAGATTCTGCCCCGGGCGGTGCAGGAAGCTGTCGGTCACCTGTCCGGCGGTAGTACGCCGGCCAGACGTCAGCTTACGGTCGTCTGCAAGGACGGGCACGGGGTCCGGTCCATCAATATGGCGGGGGAAGCATTCCTGAACGGACCGGAAACCTATGCCGGCGTACCGGACCGGTGGCTGGTCAACGTTAAGGAGCCGGAAGGGAAGACGGTAACCGTTGGAGATTACGACTCCCGGGAGGAAGCTGAAGAAGTTCTGAAGGCCATCCGGGACGCCTATTCCGGCAGGTATGCGGTTATAGAGCTGTAAAAGCGAAACCGGAACGAAAGGCATCGTCTTTCGTTCTTTTTTGTCGATATGGATGTCAGACGCGTTTATCCCCGGGACGAACGCAGGGAATCATTCCATTGCTTTTCATACCGGACCAGCAGCTCCTTCGCGTAGTCCAGGTTCTGTTCAATATCCTCCAGACTCCGGACCCGGTACAGCCTTTCAAGTTCCTCTACTACAGTGTCCGGCAGGTGTGCGGAAATGTGGCACAGGGAATAGTCATAATGTTCGGGCAGCCAGATCAGCCGGGCGATGGTCACCAGGGGTTCGGCAATGTTGTCCAGGTATTTGGCATATGCCTCCAGGTACAGGCCCCGTTTTATATACTTGCGGACCCTGCTTTCCTGCAGGATCCGGTTTCTGCAGTTATCAAACACGGCAGAAAGCTCGGCGGCGCTGACCGGCGGCCTTTTCTCAAAACGGATGATGTTGTCCTTGTCAAAGAGCACCAGCGGCTGCTCCACGCGGTCCGCGGGATCGAAGCAGGTCACCTCCCGGCCCCTGATTTCGTGGGACTGTACGCACAGGTCCAGGGTCAGGTATTCCGGCGTGTTCGCCAGGTGGATGTTGCTCTGGGCAATCTCCTTCCGGATTTCATCCATCCGGGAATCAACGGGTCCCAGCTTCCGCAGTTCATCAATGCACTCCAGCAGGAAGGATTCCTGCTGTTCTTTTGCCACGTCAAACCAGAAGTCAATATCGGAGTATTCATCCACGGCCCCGACGCCGTCCGCGCCCTCCAGCCACATAGCGAACACATAGGGCTTCCGGATGGCAAAGTCCTTCAGGTGCCAGATGATTTCATCGCGGCTCAGCATTTTTCATCCACCTCCCGGGTCACAAGGGGCTTACAGCATCCGGATGCGTTCGAAAACGTCGGCAATCTCTTCCTTCGCGCCTTCAAAGGCCGGCCAGGCATCGATCCCGTCGTTCTTCCTGCGCGGAATGATATGGATATGGAAGTGGGGCATGGACTGGCCGGCGCTTTCATCGCTGGCGTTCAGCAGGTTCACCCCGTCATATCCGCATTTTTCCGTCAGGTGCAGGGAAACCTTTTTCACCGTGTTCATCACGGCGCTCAGGGTCTCCGTGTCGCAGTCCAGGATGTTTTTGCAGTGCTTTTTCGGGATCACCAGCACGTGGCCGTCCACATCTTTCGCCAGATCCATAAAGGCCAGGGTCTCCGCGTCTTCGTATACGCGCATGCCCTGGATTTCGCCGGAAGCGATTTTGCAGAAGATACAGTCGCTCATTTTGATTATTCCTCTCTGTTTTTATCTGCAGATTCCGCTGTCAGTTCGTATGCAGCGGCGGCAGCTCGTGTATGTCGTAGGTTTCATAGTAGATCTTAAAGGCTGTTTCCACGTCCCCGGACAGCTCGATCAGGGCGCCGGCCTGGAACATGGCGGACAGTGAACCGGACGGCGCATGCCAGGCGGCATTGCCGGCAATTTCCATGCCGCTGCCGCGGAGAATGGCTTCCGCACCAAACAGCAATACGCCTGTGGCAATATGATAGTCGCTGGAGACGATAGCAAGCTGTTTAACCTGCGGGTATTTTTCCGCCAGGATATCGAAGCTGAAGATTGCGTTCTGGGCGGTTGTCAGGGACTGATCTTCGACAATCAGGCGGGAAGGATCCACGCCCCGGGCTTCCAGCCATTCGGCCATACGCCCCGCCTCCGTTGCGGACGGATCGTCAGGAGCTGTGCCGCCACCGGTGCAGATAATCAGCGCGCGCGGATACTTTTCCGCGGCAGACAGCATGACTTTCAGCCGCTCAATCAGTTCTTCCCGCATGGTGCCGTCCGGGTTCAGCTGGAAACCAAGACCGACCAGGCACAGGGAATCATCTTCAGGCAGGTTATCCGGAAGATCGGGTGTGACCGTTACGGGCGCCTCCCAAAGATCCATGATCCGGCTCCATTTTTCCCCAAGGGACGGATCGAGGACGGACAAAGCTTCCAGCGCCCGGTCATCCCTTGTTCCGCTGTCTGCATAGGACACCACAATCCGCTCAATCTGAGACTGGGCCGGAGCCGCGGAAAGATCTTCCGCCGCAGCGGGAACCATAACAGCCGCAACCATACATAACACGAGAACAAACGCGGTCCATCTGCATTTCATAACCGTATCCTCCTGTCTGCGTCCGGGATGCTTTCAGCCTTTGATTGTATTATACGCCGAAGCGGTATTCTTTTTCCTCTTTCTCATTCGCTTTCAGATGATACTTTTCGATCACCAGGTCCGCCACCTGATCCGGCTCCAGATGGCTGTTGTCGATCTTCAGGTGGTTTTCAAACCAGACTTCGCCCTCGGCGGAGTTCAGCCGGTATTTTGCCGCACCGTCCAGCAGGTTCGCGCGGCTCCAGGCCACGTCCCGCTTGGAGGCTTTCCGCTCCATCCGGTGCGGTGTTTCGTTCCGCGCCAGCCGGGTTTCGATGTCCGCGGACAATTCCACAAAATAGAACTGTCCGCCGCTTTGCTCAAACAGATCCTTCAGTTCCGTCAGGTATTCGCGCTCTTCCGGCTCGTCAAATGCGCAGACATAGGTGAAAATCATGTCCACATTGTGCTTTACGGCCAGGAAGAACACCTTCTGCCGGATATCTTCATTGAGTTCTTTCTGGGCGGGCGTGGCAAAGCCGAAGATCCGGTCCGACAGCTCAATGCTGTCATGATTCATCATCATGTTGTACCGCAGCTTGTCCCGCAGGCTTTCCGCCACGGTCATCTTGCCGACCGCGTGCGGGCCGCATACCACAATCAGGTTTGCCATTGCTTTATTCTCCCTTTATGTTCAGTCCAGCCGGGTGTGGTAACAGATGTATTTATCCACGCACCGGAAGCCGCTTTCCTTTATGGCGTCTTCCTCCGCTTCTTCTCCGAAGATGCCGACGTATCGCACGCCGCTCCGCTTCATATCCGCCAGCGCCGTACAGAGCAGGTCCTTCACCAGCTCCCGGTTGTACTCATTGCGGTCCAGGTCAATTCCGAATATCTCGCTCCAACCGTCGCCCTCCGGGGCTGTGTAATAGATTGCTCCCCGGGGCTTCCCGGCTTCCTCCTTCACCCAGATGATCCACTCATCCAGGTTTGCCAGGATCCTTTCGGAATTCCAGTACATTTCGCCTTCGATCTGTTTATGCAGCGCCTGGAAAAGGCCGTAGTTTTCCCGGCTGATCCGGATGGCTTCGCCGCAGTCCGGTATGTCGCCGCTCTGTTCCAGGAAGGCGATATTGTTGTAGCTTTCTTCAATGCACTCGAATCCCTGCCCGGCCAGGTATTTCAGAGCAGTCTCGTTTTCAGCGGAGAAGCCCAGGTAAACATCATATCCCTGGAAGCGTCCGCCGATGTAGGCCAGAAACTCTTTCAGCGCCTGCTCTGTTCCTGTGCCTGTATTGCAGCAGGTGGTCTGCAGATAGTGATCCTCCGGAATCCAGTAGTAGTGGATCATACCCTGCACTTTGCCTTCCTGCTCAAACAGGAGCATTTCTTCTGTATCCCGTTCAAACGCCTTCAGGCAGCGCTCTATAAAATCTTCCCTGGTCTTGGTACCGTCACGGTATGTCGGATAGCCGGACCTTGCCGGGTCCAGGGCCAGCTCATACGCGAAAT
The DNA here is from genome assembly GCA_900315675.1 of uncultured Eubacteriales bacterium. Classification (GTDB taxonomy): domain Bacteria; phylum Bacillota; class Clostridia; order Christensenellales; family Aristaeellaceae; genus Aristaeella. The sequence continues at coordinate 118,452 of OMZY01000010.1, read as the reverse complement.
CCGCATACCGGAGAAATTCTTCTTTTGAACAAACGCGCAGCATTTCGGATAACCTCCGTGTTATTGACAGATCTGAAAAAACTGACAGAAACCCCGTATCTGTTTCAATCTGGCGGATAATTGGAAAAATCATATCAGAGGACAGGGTTCCCGTCAAACAAAAAGATACCGGGGCCGATTGGCCTCGGTACCGTTCTGCCGGCAGGATTACTGCCAGTTCGTGTTTACGTACTGACGCCGAACCTCAATCAGATTGCCTTCGGAATTGAATACCATGGTGTAATAGTTGGCGGCAAACGCAGGCTTTTCAGCGTCGTCGGCAGCCAGGCCGGTCCGAAATTCCTCAGCGCTGTGAACCGTGGGCAGGGGCAGGGAATCACCGGTAGCCGGGTCTACATCATCCAGGTATATGACATCATCATATACGGGAATTGTCACGGTGGCCAGCGTGGTCCACAGCGGAAAGTCACCGTCATAGGATCCGTAAGGTTCCATATCGGTATAAAGGGTCAGGACTTCCTCGCCTGAACCGATTGTGAGGAAAGTGTCATATGTGTTGATGGATTCAACGGTCATCTCATGTCCCTGGGTATAGATTCCGTCACCTTCCGCCAGGCTTTTGATCTCCTCCGGGTCAAACTTTTCCGGGGTGATGATGTCCACGGTAATCGTGCTGTCTTCCTTGCTGTATGCCCGGATCCGCGCGTCTACCAGCACGGATTTCAGATTGTCCGGGTTAATCTCGGCCGCAACCGCCGTAACCACCTTCCGTTCCGCGCAGACCATGGCGGGAATCAGCAGGCACAGGCAAAGAACCATACACAGAATCTTCTTCATCGGGAGTCCTCCTTTTTTCCAGAAATGCGTATTGTGGGCATGCCGGATGCTGTCCGGCGCTCACTGTATCTAACGGAGAAAGTCCCGGCTTTGCTTCCCGGCGGCCTGTTTTCGTGTCAGGACTTCTTCTGAAAGATCAGTTGATGGAAAAATGCGATTTTCCGGTATTCGTCCATGGCTGCCGCCCGGGTTTCCAGTTCCAGCATGGCGTTGTACCATTCCTCCGTATATTTGATTTCATTGTTGGAGGAAAGGCCGAAAAAGGCCCGGATGCCATAGGTTTCAACAGGCTTCATCCCTTCACCGAGTTGGCTGACAAGGGATTCGTTGCTGTACATGTTCCGGGTTCCAAAGGGGCTGTCCTGGGTATGATCAGGATCCAGCAGCTCCAGCGCGGCCTTCGGGTCATCGGCCAGCACCGCGGAGAACATGACCTTCCCGGGCAAATTGTGCTTGATGACCGACAGGATCCCGCCAGGTTTCAGTACTCGGACCAGCTGCCTCAGCACGCTGTCCGCGTCCTCCACATATTCCAGTACGTTGTGGCAGATCACAACGTCAAATATGCCGCTCTCCAGCCCGGCCAGGTATTCCGCGCCCTGCGGCACCAGGGTGTAGTCATTCTCTTTCACGCGCAGGGCGGCCATCTCTTCGTTCGGCTCCACCGCGGTCACCGCATGGTGTTTGGCGTAGTGGTCCGCCGTCAGGCAGAACCCGGCGCCGAAGTCCAGGATCTTCAGCCTTCTGTCATCGGGCAGGTTCAGCTGCCGGTAAATCAGTTCATAGAACATTCTGCCCCAGGGCTGCTCCACCATGTTTCGGTAATTCTGTACAGTGTTCGTCATGTTTGTGCCGTCCTTATTTTTTTGTCCGGTGAAAAGAACGAAAGGAACCGTCCCTCCGTTCTCGTCTGGTTTTTCCTTTTCACAACCGGGATCATATCAGATCCCTGCTTCTTCCGTCAAAAAAAGAACGAAAGGAAACCTCCTTTCGTTCCGGCCGCCCGCAGGCGGAATCAGCTGAATTTGTTATTGCTCCTGGAAAAACTCAATCTGCTCTCCCAGAGGGCCGTAGCAGAAGGCCATCCTTGCGTGAAACTCCGGTTCGGAGCGGATCACAATATCGTTCGGCTCAATGAACACTTCGTATCCCGCGTCCTTCACTTTCTGTACCATGGCGTCCGCGTTGTCCGTCCCGAAGGCAATGTGGCGGATGGCGCCTTTCTCCCGGATCCCGGGTCCGTTGCTGAAAATCTCAATCATGCAGTTTCCGGCGTCGATCATGACGCCCTCCGGCCATTCCCGTTTCACGGTCAGCCCGAGAATCCCCAGGTAGAATTCCTTTGCCTTCCGGAGCTCCTCTTCCGTCCCGCATTTCATGGAAACATGGTGTATTCCTGTGATCATTCTTTCCCCTCCGTATCCAGCGCTTCTCCGATCATACCAGAGCGGGGGAGGCCCGTCAATTCTGCAGTGGCTCCGTTCCTTTGTCCCGTTTCCGCTGCTGCCAGGCTGTCCAGCCCAGCGTCAGCAGGGCGTAGACAGCGGCACCGACCAGGAGAATATTGCCCAGATCATCCTCTAAAAAGAAGGTTCTCGCGTGAAAGCCTTTGATCAGCAAATGTCCGGCCAGATAGGATGCGGGTGCAAAGAAGATCTGGCGGAATATAAATGCGTCTTTCTTATTCCGGAACAGGAACCAGAGCAGCGCGGAAAGGGAAGCCAGGCAGCAGGCGAGAATCGCGTAGCTTGCCAGGGCCAGCCGGGGCATGATGACAACGCTGCCGTCCGCCGGCTCGCCCCACAGCAGGATCTGTCCGTTGCCGGTATCGTAAAGCAGCCGGTCCGGAACCGGATTGATGGTGCATTCACTGTAATCTCCGGTCAGCTTTTTATTGGGGTTACTGCTCCAGCCCTGGATGATTTCGGTTGTGCCGTTTTCGTTTTTTTCCATCGTGGAATGGATCCCACTGATTTTGCTGTCGAACTGAATGGTCAGTCCCATCGATTCATCAGGAAGCCTAATTGCTTCCTCTTCCTCCGGGAAGGGGCTGTTCCGCTTTTCAACATCCGCCATTTTTTCGATGCCAATCACTTGAATCAGTCCCTCTTCCCAGGGTACCTGATGCCATTCGTTTATGCGGTGGAAAGCCGAGAACAGGAGGATAAAGACGCACAGCGCCGCGATGGCGGCGGTGATCCGCCGCCGTTTGTTGATCGTTTTTTTCAGGGCCAGCAGCGGCTTGGCTGTATCAACGGCTGTGTTTTCGGCCGGCACGGCGGCTGCCGCCCTGATTTCCTCCAGCCTTTTGCTGCACTCGGAGCATTCCTCCAGGTGCTCATCCACCAGGGCCCGCGTTTCTTCTTCGGTCATCTCTTCCGCATACAGCGGCAGCAGATCCCGAACCATGGAGCATGGAATCTTCATGCCTGTTCCTCCATTTCTTTTCTGATCATCGCACGGGCCCGGTGGTAGACCACGCAGGCCCAGTTATCTGTTTTGCCGAATATTTCGCCGATATCCCGGAAACTCAGCTGCCCCAGGGTGCGCAGGGTGAAAACCTCCCGGTACGGCTCCTCCAGCCGGTGCAGCAGGTGATGAACGCGCATGCTTTCATCCTGCCGCATAATGGATTCCTCCGGCCCGGGAGAATCATCGGAAAGGGGGAGGGTATCACTGAGCGGCCGCTCTTTCTTTTTCCGCTGTTCCGATATCCAGAGGTTCCGGGCGATGGAGCACAGCCAGGTTTTCAGGCTGCTTTTTCCCTGGAAACTGTCCAGGTTCCGCAACGCCCTGAAGAAGGTTTCCTGGGTGATTTCCTCGGCGACGGCCTGGTTGCCGGAGAGGGAAAGCACATACCGGTATACCGGGTCAAAATAGTCCTGGTAGATCCGGTCAAAAGAACCGTCCTGCATCCGCTTTCTCCCTCCTTTCACTTTGTTAGACGTATAAGCAGAAGAAATCTTACAAAAAATGTGAAGTTTTTTTGAATGAAGTTTTGGGCAGGAACAGTGGCGTCGCATAGGCGACGCCAAATGCAGAATGCAGAATTATTCGTGGTTTTTATATATGATGTTCCGGTTAGGTTCCCGAGCGTGTACGGGTGAGGAGATCTCTCCACTACGGTCGAGATGACACACTGGACGCGACGGGGTTCCGAGTAACGTTCGAGAAGACTTTTGCTACTGAGTAGATCCTTCGACTCCGCTCAGGATGACACTTATACGCTACGATGTTCCGTATAACGTTCGAGGTCCTTCGACTGCGCTCCCTTGTATCGCTTGCGCAGGATAACCTTATCACGGGTTTTCGGTGCGGGCAACTGAAACAATATGAAATAATGTGAAACCGCGGCGTTTTTTTATCCGCGCAGCTTTTTATACGCCCGGTTGAACAGCCGGATGATGACGCCTACCGCCAGGGCGGCGATCACGCTGCCTTCCCGCACGCCCTTCAGTTCGCCCAGGAACACCAGGCAGATCAGGGCGGCCAGGGTGATGTACAGGATATCAAAAAAGATTTTTACGTTTTCATATCTCCGGCCGATCACTTTGCTGATCGCCCGGTTCATGGCTTCCCCGGGCAGCATGGCGACGCCGCCCCGGAACTGCACCCAGATGCCGAAGGCCAGGATTACACAGCCCAGCAGCATGTATCCGAACTGCGCCGCATATCCGTTTACGGGGATGCCGCGGATCAGCCAGCAGGAAAAGTCTGTCAGGTAGCCGTAAACAAAGGCCAGCACGGTCTGGACGGCGATCTCCAGCCAGTTGCATTTTCCCTTCAGCACTGCCACCTGGACCAGGATCTGGATCAGGCTGAGCAGGTTGAGCCAGCTGCCGAAGGAAAGCAGGGGGCTGACCAGGGAAACCGAATAGGGTACCGAGGCCACCGGAGAGGTGCCCAGTCCCGCCTTTGTGGAAAAGGCCACGCCCAGGGAGGCGATAAACAGACCGGTCAGGAACAGCGCATATCGCCTGACCATACTGCCAGTGCTTTGCTGCTTCTTCATACTCCGCACCCCGCCTTCTCCGCGTTTGTGACGATCATACCAAAGCAAAGGGAGGACGGTCAATACTAATGGACACTGTCCCCAGTGTCCACTTTATTTCCGCGCCGCGGTTCCCCAGGCGGTGATCCTTACATCTGCAAAATACTGCAGGCTGTATGTCTGCTGCCCTTCGTTCATTGCGGAGAGGATCCCGTCCACTTCTTTCCGGACTGCCTCCTCATCCTCATACCAGCCAAGGATCACACTGTGGGCGCCGAAAAAGCCGATCCGATCCACCGCCTGGAGGATGTACGCAGGTTCGTTCTTTGCCGGGAAGACGATTTTGCTGTATCGGACCGACAGGCAGCGCACCGTCTGGCTTTTGTCATAGGTGGCGATCAGAATTGTGTTTTCGCCCTGGAAAACGGCGGTTTTCTCTTCCTGTTCGCTTTCGTCTTTCGGCTTGTTATCCATCAGAAAGTCAAGGGAAACGTTCAGTTTCCCGGCTAAAAGCAGCAGTTTGTCGGTTTCCGGATAACCGCTGTCCGATTCCCATTTGGATACCGCCTGCCGGGACACGTTCAGCATCTCGGCCAGTTGTTCCTGGGTGATTCCTTTTTCTTTCCGGATCAGTTTCAGATTGTTTCCAAAGCTCATGGTCAGGTCTCCTTGTTTTGATGCCTTTTTTGTATCGTCCCGGTTTCTTTTTTTCCACCAACCCAGGTTTGCTTTTGCGCAACTTCAGTTTGCGTTTCGTGCTTTCAGCCTGAAAAACAGGGGTCTGCAGGGGTTGTAGTTCCCAATGTATCAGTTTTTGAGCAATCAGAGGTCCCAGTTGTTTCCCATAAACATCTGCCTGTCTCCCGATTTTACGACAGAGTTATTGAATAATACTGGCTGATTTTGTTTTCTTTGTAATTGCTGTTCTCCACAGTAAGGACGCCACCGTTTTTCCTGATTGTCGCTGCTGAAGCAAGGTTGTCTTTATAGCAGCCGAGAACCACTTTTCCCATTCCTTTTTCTTTGCATACTGACAAAGCGTATCGGAGCATGGCGGTTGCATAGCCTTTGTTCCGTTCAGACGGCCGCACTCCGTAACCAATATCTCCATATTTTTCAGACAGTTCCCCGGGCAATTCATATCGAATGCTCAGCAGACCAATCAGACGGTCCTGATCAAAGCAAAGATACAGCAATGATTTTCCCCAGGTTTCATCACCGGTTAACGCGTTTCTCTGTATTTTTTCCACCCACTCGGAATAATCAGAAGATGATAGACCCAGGCTGGCGCTGATGCCGGTTTCGCCATGGTCATGATGCTCCAGAACATATTCCCGGAGCATCTTTTCATCGCTGATGCAAGGAAGGCGGTATATCATAGCATGCACCTCCATCAATCATCTCTGAATATATCATTCCACAGAGCTTCGTGTGATCCGGTAAACAGCTGCGGCTTTTCTTCTTTTGAGAAATACTTCAACTCCAATGTTTCTGCCTGGTCGCAGGCGAGCACGCCGCCGACAGTCCGGAGCTCATAGGCGATTACGATGCTCTGTGCCCGATCCCCGTTGGAGTAGACAATATCCGGATCCGTATAAACACCGATCAGGTGTCCGATGGAAACATCAAGGCCGGTTTCTTCTTTGGCTTCCCGGACTGCAGTCATCTCCGGAGTTTCTCCCGGCTCAATTGCTCCGCCGGGGAAGCCCCATTTATGACTGTCTCCTCTTCGCTGCAGGAGAACTTTCCCCTGATCGTCAAAGATGCATCCACCCGCAAAAGTCAGGATGATCTTCTCATGGCCGACTTTGCTTCTGATCCATCGAATGTAGTCTTTCGCTGACATCTTTCTGCCTTCCATGAACAATTCTTTCCGGAGCAGGAAATGTAAAGTTCTTCGTAATGATCGTCCCGGCTGCCGTGTTCAAATAGTACCACATACCGCTGATTCCCAAAAGAAAAAAATACCCGCAGAATCCTTCACTCCGGAATCTGCGGGGCGGCCGTCGGGAACAGCCCCGGCGGCCGTTTTTTGCAGGAGCACGGCAGAAAAATGATTGCAGGCCAGACACCGGGGACAGACCCCAGTGTCCAAAATAGAACAGAGCCTGCCGCCCGGCAGGCTCTGTCTTTCATTGCACATAGGGATACAGGTACTGAATTTCCCTGACGGTCAGTTTGTCTTTATACTCATTTTCTTTCAGATTATTGAAAACTTCCCGGGACTCGTTGACGTACACGGAGTAAATGAAAGAATTCCGGTACAGGTTAAAACAAAGGGGATCATCTTCTTTCGGTGGAGTGAGATCCAGATAACAAAATTCCACGCCATCATCCATTTTGCATACTTCTCTCAGGGGCTTTCCGATCAAGTCTTTCTTTTCCTCCTCTGTCAGGGGAACATCCGTGATTTCAAAAACTTCAGTTACAGGCAGGGTCCGGATGTATTCATGGAATACTTTGAAAGCGATCCGCAAGTTTTCTTCCCTGGCTTCCGTTTCTGTTCTGTGCAGCTGGGTGTAATTGTCGTACAGCTCCTCTGCTTTATCATCCGACTCTGTGACAACCCCGTACAGTTTCCCGCCTGCCTCCACGGCCGTGGTGTTGCGTTTTCCAAAGACACTTGCACAGAGAACGGATGCTTTTTCCGCTTCTCCGAAGCTGGCGAAGGCGGGAAGACTGCTCTCCTCGGCCAGGGCAGCGGATACCGCGCACAGTATAAGTACAAGGATCAAAACGATTGTCTTTTTCATTTCTTCTTTCTCCTTTTGAATCCATAACCCCGCAGGGCGGTTTCTGTCTTTACTTCCCGGCTTTGATCTCCTCAAACCGGATCACGTTTCCGTTTTCATCCAGCTCCACCTCGTAGCTGTCCACATCCTCCGAGAAACTGACAAAGCGTACGGTCAGCCCGTCCACCTGATTATCCCACAGGAAGCCCGTGCTCATCCCTATGTAATCATGCCAGGAGGCACCGCTGTCGGGCGTGTATGACCGCCATTCAATATCCGCCGGGAAAACCTTGTCGATGACCGCTGCCTGGGCCAGACGCACCGGCCCGATTTCCTCCATCTCGATCTTCCGCCAGGTTTCCGGCAGGGAATACGCCATGTACCGCGGTGAAAAGTCCGCCCGGTCCGGCAGGGTAAATACGGTTTCGCCGGTTTCCGCGTCAATCGCGGCGATGGACAGTACATCATCCGTCAGCAGATTCACAATCCATACGGGATGGGGGTTCGCGTCCACCAGCACGCAGCTGTTTACTTCCGTCAGCCGCTTTCCGGTCGTTTCCCGTCCCAGTTTCCGCGCTTCCTCATGCTTTATGGTCACGGAGCTTTCTTCCGGATAGTGGGTGGCCTTCAGCACCTTGCCCTCGATTCCATCCGGCTCCAGTTCCTTCATGTCCTTTTCCAGCTGCACCCATACGGACTGATCCCATTTCGGCATGGATCCGTGAAGTGAATAATACCGGCTGAACAGGTTATCCCCGTCTGTGGGCGGATCCATGGTTACGTCCCTGACCTCTCCCTCCGGGGTGAACTGAACTGTGATATCGCTGTGCTGCAGGTTCAGGGCCGTGAACTGGACAAAGGGACGACCGATCATGACGGAAAAATGGCTGTAGTTTTTCTCATCCAGCGGATCTCCCGCCTCGGGGTACGCCTTCCGGGCAGCTTCCGCCGCCCGCGGGAGGAGATCCTCTTCCTTCGGCAGCAGATCCCGGGTTTCCTTATATGCCTTTTCCGGAATATAGCAGATGGCTTGCTCGTAAGAGCCTTCCGTCCGCAGGCTCCGGACCTCGCCGGTTGCGCTGTCAATGCTGACCGTATAGTATCCGGCCTCTTCATCCGGTTCGCCCTCATCACTAAACGGGGTCAGAATCACAAAGGAAACCAGCCAGGCACGATCGCCTTCATATTCCGTCAGCACGGCGCTGTTATAGGCCGCCCGCTTGTTCGTCATCGCTTCCTTCGCGATCCGGATGGCCTCCTCCCGGGGAATCTCATTTGCTTCCGGCTCGGGATACCCGGTCATCCGGTATCCCACATAATTGATATAGTCGTAGTCTTCCGGGTCCAGCTCCGCCTGCTGCAGCATTTCATGGTATGCCTGCCAGACGGATTGTGACCAGTCTTTATTCTGACCGTAAATCATCTCGAAACTGGACTGCAGCTGAAAAAGGGTATGCGGATCGTCCGGGTTCACCGCCATATAATACAGTTCGGTGGTTCCCTCGGGATCGGCGTCAACGAACGAAACATTGTATCGCGCGTGGCCTATGTCCTTCGGGGTCAGCGAGACCGACCATGCGTCTGCCACGCCGGTGTATGTCGGATAATCATTGGTGAACCGGACTGACATCTGCCAGATATCCGGATTCTCCAGGGGCAGATTCTCCCCGTGCTCCTCCCGGATTTTCCGGAACGCCCAGGCAACCGCTTCCTCCCGGGTCATATTGTCCTTTCCCGGCACATGGGAGATCTGCTCCTCAGTATGCCCCATCCGGACTTCCAGGCTGTCATACCAGCTTTGCTCCTCATCCGTCCATGTGTCGGATGGCCCAAAGACCTGATCGCAGAAGTATCCGACCACACTGCTTTCATAATATCCGCAGCCGCTTGTCACATACTGCATCACGGTGTTGTTTTCCGGCAGGGTGATGCCGTTCTCCTCCATTACCCGCACAATCTCAGCCAGCTGCTCATGGCTGAAGTCAAGGGTAATCCCCGCATCTCCCGTGTCGTTTTCCAGGGCCATCGGGACTACCACCCGGTCCATAATTTCCTGCAGCGTCAGGGGCGCCGCGGCAGTAGCCGCGGTTGCGCTCAGCAGTAATGCCAGGGCCATGATCAGGCCGATCAATCGCTTTTTCATCCTGTTTCCTCCTTCGCGTCCCGGTACGGGACAATGCGGTTGGCGGGAATTGCATTTCGGTTATATAACGGTGTACCCGTCCCTCCAGTTCCCAAAACGGACACATTCAAAATGTAAAAAGTGCAAACAACTGTGGCGTTATGACAGGCCAAGGTGTTACAATAACAGATAATCAGGCAGTCACAATTCGGAGGAAAAAAGATGGCAGAGCAGTTTTTAACCCTCATGGCGGATATGGATGACGTTTCCCAGACGCTCATGGCGGACTGGTATAAAAGCCTGAATCTCGCGGGATTTAAGGGAATCCAGACGCCGGGACTTCCTTTCCACATCAGCCTGGCCAGTTTTCCCCTGAAAAAGGAGCAGGAGGCCATTGAGCTTGCCCGGAAAGCCGCCGGGGAGTTTTCCCCGGTCCCTGTCCATATCAGTCACCTCGGGCTTTTCGCGCCGGGAAAGGTGCTCTTCGGCAGTCCGGAACGCACCGCCGCCCTGGACGCCCTGCACAGCTTCTGCGACCGGTATCCGGATCCGCAGTATGCCTGGACGCCTCATGTCACTATCTTCATTGATGAACCGCAGACGGTTTGCGAGGCGCTGCCCCTGCTGCTAAAGTCCTTTCACCCGTTTACCGGCCGGATTACCCGCCTGCACCTGTGCGCCTTCTGGCCCACGCGGGAAGTGTTCGCTGCCGAACTGAAGGGGAAGAACTGAGGGGAACGACAGGGACTGTCCCTATCGTTCCCGCAAAGTTTTTTCTCTTTGCAGTGAATTAGCATAAGGTATCTTTCAGAACTGATTCTGTTTTTTATCCTCCAAAACGGTAAATAATATAAAAAAATACAGGAGGAGATACTATGGATAAGAAATGCAGTAAATGCGGCGGAGTACTGGTTGAGGGCGTGATGCTGGACGCGGCCAGCCATCATTCGGTTATCTTTGTTCCGATGGAAGATGCGGCGAAAGTAATCAAGAGAAAAACGGGCGTGATCTGTGACGCCTGTTCGCAATGCGGAAACATTGAGAATCTTCGCGTGGAAGATCCTTCCATCCTGAGAAAAGGCTGATTCGGGAACGACAGGGACAGTCCCTGTCGTTCCCAAAGGAGTAAACGGAAAATGAAGGAAGAACTGTTTCGGAACTACAGGGAGCTTCAGTCCCAAAGGCTCCTGCTGCGGGAAATTACCGCCCGGGACGTATCGGATATTTTTGAGATTTATTCAGACCCGGAGGTCATGCTGTATTTTGACGATCGGTTTGCTTTTCAGGACCTGTCCGAAGCGGAGCAGATGATCAGCGGGTATCAGAATGAAATCCGGGATCAGAACGGAATGCGCTGGGGAATCGTGCTGAAGGAAAGCGGGAAACTTATCGGGACCTGCGGCTTCCACGCCATTTCGGATTATCATAAACGGATTGAAACCGGATATGACCTGAACCGGCATTACTGGGGCAAAGGCTTCATGTCAGAGGCGCTTTCGCTGATCATTGACTATGCCTTTACCGTTTCAGACGTCAACCGGATCGAGGCTTTTGTGGAAACGCCCAATACCGCGTCCCGTTCCCTGCTCGAAAAACTGGGCTTCAGGCTGGAAGGCCTGCTGCGGGAGCATGAAATGTGCCGGGGCAGCCTGATCGATATCCAGATCCTCAGCCTGCTGAGGAAAGACCGGAAAGCGGCTGACGGGGAAAAGAACAGACAGGATTAAGCGGACATCCGGCGAACCGGTCAGCCAGGCAGTGACAAGTTCCCGGCTTTGAAGCATAGAGGAGTTTTGAGTGAAAGTACTGATTTTGAATGGGTCTCCCCGGTCAAACGGTGATACGGCTTATATTCTGGGCGCATTGAAAAGCAAATTCCCCTGCGGAACCGAGTTTGTAAGCCTTGACACCTATGCGGCGAACATTCATCCCTGCAATGACTGCAGGTATTGCTGGGAAAAGGAAGGGTGCTGCATTCAGGATGAAATGGAGATACTGTGGAAAGATGACTATGACGTTCTGATTATTGCTTCACCTTTATATATGTCTTTTGTGACTCCTCCTCTTTTTTCAGTCATCAGCAGATTGAATTATATATGGAGCAACCGTTATTTCCTGAGGATCCCCGGCAGTCTGAAACCAAAGAAAGGCATTCTTGTATTGGCAGGCGGCGGAGATGGCTCTCCGGATCCCGCGGTCAACATCGCAAAAACTGCCTTTCGGTTTCTGAACGCAGAATTTGATCCGGCTTCAGACTATATAAGATCACTCAATACGAACACGGTCTCCGTTCAGAATGATCCGGATCTCGCCGGACAGATAGATCGTACACTCAGGCATATTATTGGAGCATATCATCGTTGAACAGGAGGAATCATGGAATCACGACCTGAAATAACCATCAATCTGGATAGCCGAACTTTCCGGGAATACTACTATCTGAAAGAGGAACTGGTGGTATTCTGCCGTGAAAACCATTTGCCTGCATCCGGTGGAAAGCAGGAACTGACAGAGAGGATCGCTTGTTTCCTTGATTCAGGCAAAGTTCAGCAACCCATAGCAAAACGAATTGCAAATCATAAAGCCACTGCATCCGAAATAACTCTGGAAAGCATCATTGAGAAGGGCTTTGTGTGTACGGAAACTCATCGGGCATTTTTTATAAAACAAATTGGTAACGGCTTTTCTTTCAATGTCCGGTTTCAGCAATGGTTGAAATCCAACGCAGGGAAAACTTATGCAGATGCTGTAGCTGCTTACAATGAGATTCATAAAGCTAAAAAGTTTGAAAAGAGCTCCATCGGAAAGCAGTTTGAATACAATACATACATCCGTGATTTTTTTGCAGACAATGCAGGAAAAACTCTGGAGGATGCCATTAAATGCTGGAAATATAAAAAGAGTCTGAAAGGTCATAATCGTTATGAGAAATCAGACCTGGCAATACTGGATTCATGAATTTGATTAAGTAAACAGAGAACGGTAGAAAAGAAGACAAAAGCGCTGGCTCATTCTGAGAGGAGCGGTGACCATGAAACGCCTGATACTGGTGTGGATGCTGATTCTGTGCCTGATGCCGCTGAATGTGTGGGGGGATAGTGTGATGAAAGACTTCCATTATGATCAATTCGAGGAACTGTACATCAGAATGATTGACAATTATCCTGACCCGGATGACGCATTGTTTCCCAAATATTCTGAAGCAGGCAGAGCGTTGTATGTCGTTCTCATGTTCGATATGGAGATACAGAACGGCGGGCTGTGTCAGTTCTTCTGGAATTGCGGAGCAAACTATGCGAAGCTTCTTCCCGATGCGCTGAAAACAGTGGGGATGTCCGACGTCGCAGACCTGTACGAAAGCTTCCTGTCGGATAATGATATTACGCTTGATGTCATTACTTCATACAGAGAGCGTGATCCTGAATATGCAGAAGCTTATGAGTGGTATCGTTATGACGCATTTGATGATCCATACATGAGGATTTGGGAGGAAACGGATTTCAATCAGCGTATTATCGATTATGCGAATCTTCATCCCGAAATATGGGATATGCCATGATGAAGGGTAAAGAAAAAACTGTCCGGAAAACAGAGCTTCCGCCGGAAGGACGGCGGGAGCCGGTATTGCTCAGTAATATTGAATATAATGAACCAACGACAAACCGGGAGTGATGGAGAAACGTATGGACGGCGTCAAATGGCTGTTTTTTGATATCGGATCCACCCTGGTGGACGAAACCAAAGTGTACGGGGATCTCTTTCAGAAAATCGCCGACGCTGCCGGCATGTCTGCGGAGTCTGTCATAACCCGGGCGATCGGGTTTTACAGGCAGAACAAAAGAGGTCACCGGGAAGTGATGCAGCTTCTCGGCGTGGAATATCCCGAATGGTCTCCCGCATATGAGGAATTGTATCCCGATACCGTGAAATGCCTGCGGGTCCTGGGGGAAAAGTATCATCTGGGAATTATCGCCAATCAGATCCCCGGGGCGGAACAAAGGCTGGAAGCCATGGGGATCCGCCGGTATTTTGATGTGTTTGTCTCATCGGCGGAAGAGGGCGTTGCGAAACCGAACCCCGGGATATTCAGAATCGCCCTGGCCAGGGCCGGCTGCGCTCCGGAACAGGCCGTCATGATCGGGGACCGGATCGACAATGATATCGTTCCGGCAAAGAAGCTGGGTATGAAAACGGTCCGGATCCGGCAAGGGTACGGAAAGTACTGGAACATCCAGGGAGAGTGTGAGACCCCGGATTATGAAGTGAACAGCCTGTCTGAACTGCTGTCCGTGTTCTGATATTTCAGCCTGTGACGGTTCAGAGGTATGGATTGATGAATGAAACTCTTTCCGGGCCTGGCAAATATCCTGCACACTAAAAGAGAACTGTTTGCTTCAGAAAATGCGGGCGGAGGAATGAAACCATGAGAACACAGTTGTTCGGGGCGTATCCGGTTTCCGTCATCGGCTTCGGGACGGCGGAATTCGGCGGGAGACATCCGGAAAGCCTGGCAAGGGAACTGATGGACGCTTATGTATCAATCGGGGGCAACTTTATCGACACAGCCCGGGTTTACGGGGACTTTGTTACGCCCCGGAACGGGGAAAGCGAAAAGATTGTAGGCCGATGGATGGAGGACCGGGGGAACCGGGACCGGATTTTCCTGAGCACGAAGGGCGGTCATCCGCCTTTCACGGACCTGCATCACAGCCGGCTGAGTCCGGAGGAAGTGCGAAGCGACATGGCGGCAAGCCTGGAGGACCTGCGGACGGACCATGTGGAAATCTACTGGCTGCACCGGGACGATGAGTCACGGCCGGTGGGCGGCATTATGGAGACCCTACAGAGCCTGATTGAGGACGGTGCTGCCCGGATGATCGGCGTTTCCAACTGGAGACCGGAGCGGATCCGGGAGGCCAATGCCTATGCAGACGCTCACGGGCTGACCCGGCTGATTGCCAACCAGCCCCAGTTCAGCCTGGCCAGGCAGCATTTCTTTCTGGATGACACCACCCGCGGTATGGACGCGGAAACCTGGCAGATGCATGCGGAGACAGGCATGATCTGCTGCTGTTTCTCCTCCCAGGCCCATGCCTACTTTACCCGCCTGGAAAAAGGCGGAGAGGCGGCGCTGATGGAAAGCCTGAAGAAGGAATTTGACAGTCCGGAGAACAGGTCCATCCTGGACGGCATCCGGAAGGTGCAGGAAGAAACCGGACTGTCAGTGGGCAGCGTGGCTCTGGCCTGGCTGACCGCCCAGCCTTTTCCGACGTTTCCGCTGGTGGGAGCCAGCCGGGTGGAACATGTGGAAGCCCTGCGGGAGGCGGGAGACGCGGCGCTGACGGAAAAGCAGCGGGATTTTCTCCGCCGGGTAGCGGCGGAATAAAGGGGAAAAACAGCACCCAGGAACTATGATATAAGAAGATCTTTGCGGAGGGATGGAATATGAAGCGAATCATAGCGTTACTTCTTGCGGCTCTGCTTCTTTCGCTGCCCGTCATATGCTGTGCGGAGCAGACAGGGTATCAGAAAGAAGAATACACAGGCTGGAATAAAGAAAGCTATCCCTGGATCATCCGGACACCTAATGCTGTATGGTATATTTCGAAAGCTGATATCGAACTGCTTGGCGAAGAGGCATACTATGAAGGTTTGTATGCAATTCTTGACGATGCGGAAGCGGACTTTGCCGACGCGCGTGCAGCCCTTGCGGGATATATCACTGATGAAATTCAGCCGATTGATATTCATACTGATTTCTGCAACAAAGCAGAAAAATCAAAAAATGCTTCTGCGTACTACAACAGAAGGGATAATTTCATCAAGCTCTTCAGCGGATGGAATGACGCACGCGCCGCACTGCTGCACGAGTATGTACACTATCTGACCATGCACTGTGCTCAACCCCGTACGCGATTCGGTTTCTGGGCGGAAGGCATGGCGGATTATGTTGCCGATCATGTTTGTAAAAACCGGCTGGGACGGTCTGTAAATATGGCATTTGAAAAAGCCGGATATCCCCCGGTGATGTGGGATCTGGCATGGGACAAAGCGGAGAATTGCATCGATCCCCGGAAACTGGATATCGGACTGGGTGTGCTTGCGGCAAAAGGCGATCTGGTCGGACAACGATACTATGCCGTTATGAATGAAATAATCGTGCGCACGGAAGAAATGGATCAGAACCTGAAGCCGGAAGAACTTTCTCTTTGCGAAGCGTCCGGTATGATCGCGTATCTGGTGGATGAATACGGGAAAGATACTGTCTTCGGAAACTGGAATGTCGATCCGGACAACATGGAAACGGTATATGGAAAGGATTTTTCTGAATTGTATCGTGACTGGGCAGCCTGGAACGAGGAGCAATGCAAACTGTTGGGTATCATGATTCCCTGATCATACATCACCGCCCGAATGAACAGGGAAACTAGTTTTTACTGAATCAACAATAAAACGGGATTTGAAAAGGAGCAGCTTTATGAAGTTTATAGAACCGGCCGCAGAATATGAACAGCAAATCAGCGCATACAGAAAAGAATTCCTCGAGCGCGGCGATTCCATGGACGGAACCGGTGCGCTCAGGCGTATGGAGGATCCGAAGCAGTGGCTTGAACACTGCCGGTTGTGCAAGAATCCGGATACTGTTCCGGATGAATTAGTCCCCGCCACACAGTATATCTTTGTCAGGGAAAGTGACGATAAGATCGTTGGGATGCTTCAGATCAGGCATTACTTCAATGCATTTCTTGAGCAATATGGCGGTCATATCGGGTATTCTGTTGCACCAAGCGAACGCCGTAAAGGATATGCATCGCAGATGCTGCAGATGTCCTTGCCGAAGTGTAAAGAACTTGGGATTCAAAGAGTGCTTGTCACTTGCCTTGATGATAATGAAGCCAGCAGAAGAACGATTCTGAAAAACGGCGGGAAATATGAATCAACCGTTTTTGAACCCAATGAAGGCATCAATCTGCAGCGTTACTGGATCGATTTGGCAGACTGAGAAGTTCCGGCCTGAGAGGGTAAATACAGCGTGTATTTAAAGCCACCGGCTGTGAGAAATAACAACAGACCTGAAAGGATGGGACAACATGGAGAGTACATTCGGGGAAAACACCAGGAAACTCGGTTTCGGAATGATGCGGCTTCCTGAACTGGCTGCATCCGGAAAGTTTGGGAAAATTGATATTGATCTTACCAGGAAAATGGTGGACTACTTTATCTCTGAAGGATTTACCTACTTTGATACAGCCTGGATGTATTGCGGGTTCAAGAGTGAGGATGCTGCCGGTGAAGCTCTTGTAAGCAGGCATAACAGGAACGAGTTTACATTGGCTACCAAGCTTCATTGCGGCTTTTTCAACAGCGAGGAAGAAAGGGAAAAGGTGTTTGCCACCCAGCTTGAGAAAACCAGGGTGGATTATTTCGACTACTATCTTCTTCATGATCTCGGAGAGGATCATTATAAAAAATATCAGAAATTCGGATGCTTTGAATGGCTGGCAGATAAGAAGAAAGCCGGATATGTCAGGCATATGGGCTTTTCATATCACGACAGGGCTGATCTGCTGGACAGGATACTGACTGAGCATCCTGAAGTTGAATTTGTTCAGCTCCAGCTCAATTATCTTGACTGGGACAGCGAGGTGATACAGTCGAGAAAATGTTATGAAGTGTGTGAAAAACATGGTAAGCCTGTGATCGTCATGGAGCCTGTCAAAGGCGGGACTTTGTCCAATGTGGTGCCTGAGGTCGAAAAACTGTTTAAGGACTATGCGCCCGATATGTCGATTGCTTCCTGGGCAATCAGATTTGCAGCAAGCCAGCCGAATGTAAAGATGGTTCTTTCCGGCATGGGAAACATGGATATGCTGACGGATAATACAGGCTATATGAAAGATTTTACTCCATTGAATGACGATGAGATGGAGGTCATTAAAAAGGCAATCAAAGTAATCAATTCAAGTATTGCTATCCCCTGTACAGGATGCGCCTACTGTGTGGATGGATGCCCGAAAAACATTCCGATTCCTAAATATTTCTCTGTCTATAATGCTGAGATGCAGGAATATGAGGGTAAACCATTTACCCCTCAGGGCGAATACTATGACAGACTTACTCAGGTGTATGGCAAGCCGGGGGACTGCATAGGCTGCGGTAAGTGTGAGAAAATCTGTCCTCAGCATCTGCCAATAAGAAATAACCTAAAACTGGTGGCTTCACAGTTTGGCGGATAATAGGAAAGGCATAATCATTTGGAAATAAAGCTTATTGACAGTCATAACTTCACCCGGGATTCGCTGAAAGGCTTTCGCCGGTATCAGGAAGTAAAAAATGTGTACCGTCTGCAGAATGGGAAGCTGACGCTGGTCTGCAATCCTTTTACTGAGGATTGGGACGCTGCGCGCCTGATCGAAAAAGCGGAAGAGATGCTCAGCGGGCAGTACGTGACCTATTGCGCTTATGAAGATAATCGCGTGGTTGGCGAAATCATGCTGATTCCAACGCTGAATAAAGGCCGGCTCATTATTGACAGCTTCCATGTTTCCAGTGATTGCCGCCGCCGCGGAATCGGCAGAGCCTTGTTTGAAGCCGCAAGGCAGGAAGCCCTGAAGAGGGGAGCGCATGCTTTGTATGCATCCTGCTGCTCTGCTGAGGAAACAATAGACTTCTACTCCGCCATGGGATTCCGCCTCAGCTCTGCCCCTATTCCTTCCCTTGCTGAGGCAGAACCTTATGATCTGCAGATGGAATGTATGCTTACCCGGGAAAGGCAATGAGCTGCCGGGATGATTCAGAAAACAGAAGCTGCTGTTCCAAAGGAGATATCATGTTTTATCACGCTTCGCCGGTCAAAGGCATTGTTCAGCTGGAGCCCAGAGTTTCAAATCATAGCGTACCGCTGATCTATTTTTCAAGGAAAAGGGAGAACGTCCTGGTCTATCTGAGCAACGCTATTGAAAAATACTGCAGGGAAACCGGCTTTGCCTATGACGGCCCATGGCATAAATGGGGACCGTACGGATTCACCGAAGAGGGGATTCAGCGCCTGGAGGAATACTATCCCAACGCGCTGGAAAACACATATAAAGGCGTTTCCGGATACATTTACAGCGCAGAGGAAATCACTGATTCAGGCTTTCAGGTACAGATTCCGGACGCTGCGGTCAGCAGCCTGCCTGTACCGGTCACCGGCGTGGAATTCGTCCCCGACGCATATGAAGCCATCCTTCAGGCGGAAAAGGATGGACTGATTGTGATCCGGCGATACGAAGAAATGACAGACAAAGTGAAAGCGTGGAACGAAAGAACAATCCGGGAAGAATACCAATCCGCAGCGGATCATCCCGAATACCGGCATTTTTTACGCGGGTGTTTCCCGGAGATCCTCAAGGATATTCTGTGAAGCATTTGAAAAGGGAATCTGAACATGAAGATTGAAACAAAACACCTGATATTACGCAGCTGGCAGGAAAGCGATGCCGTGGCTCTGTATCAAATATGCCGGGATGAAACGCTTCACAAAAGCGGTGTGGCATTTTTTGACTCTGTTCAGGATGCCGAAGAGGCCATTCGATTCTGGTCAAAGAGTGATCAATTCAAAGCGATTATTCACCGGGAAAGCACTGAATTGATCGGTTTCATCTGTCTTGGGGACATGAACCGGTACGAAGGTTATGTGGAATTGGAATACGCGATCGCGGCAGATTATCGTAACAGGGGATTTACTACAGAAGCAGTAATGTGCATGGTCGATTATGGGTTCTCTGAACTGAATCTGGCGGTGATTGCGGCGTGGGTCCGCTCTCATAACGCAGAAAGCGTCCGGGTTTTGGAGAAATGCGACTTCACATTGGAGGGCAGACTTCGGAAGCACGCAAGGGATCAGAGCGATACGCTGTGTTATTCTATATTGCGGGAAGAATGGGAGAACAGGAAACTGCGTAAAGAATAAGGGAACGATAGGGAGTGTTCCTGGCGTTACCATTAACGAGGAGAGTAATCAGCAGTGGAATCGAAAAAAAGGAAAAGCTGGAAAACTATCGCGATTGTTGTCATGGCTGTTTTGCTGGCAGCCAGTATCGCACTGAATGTATGGAATTACTTTTGGGGATTTGACAGCTATCTGCAGAATACAGATGAAATCTACCGGATGGAGGCGGGCATTCTCCGGAACAATATGGAGTTTATGGCTGGAGAAGACCTGGAAATTCAGTACGATTTTGACCATAAAGACTATCCGGAACTGATTGCGGCTTATGGTATAGACCGGATTGCCGGCGAAGGTTCTGAGTTTGAGAAGGCTTTACGCCTGATGAATGAGTATGCGCCGCAGCTGAAACATAAGAGCGATTATGATAATCATGTGGAAATGTCAGCCGTTTCCCTGCTGAAGTACAGCCTGGACAAAAAGGAAAACGGAATCAACTGCAGAAATAAAGCGCAGATTCTGAATGAAATGTGTCTGGCACTTGGTATTTATTCCAGAAAGGTATGGATTATGCCTTATTCGGGATATGATTCAGACTGCCATGTGGTGAATGAGGTATGGGACAGCAAGCTCAATAAGTGGGTTATGCTGGATATTACCAATAATCAGTATTGGGTGGATGAAAACGGAACACCGCTGTCTGTTCTCGAGATCCGGAAGAAAGGTGCCATGCGGGAGTTGTGTACACCGGTAGAGGGGAACGAAAGCCTGAAGGACCTGAAAGCACTTCAGAAGAAACACATCGGGGAATTCCTTTATATCATGAAAAATATGGTTTATATGCAATACTGCAGTGCTTACGGTGTCGGAGAAATCAAACCGATTTGTGCGCTGCTTCCCCAAGGCTTTGATCCAAAGGAAATGCCCGTGATCTCTTTGCATGCATGTGAACAGTCTCCTGTGAAATGATATTGGGAAACGCCAGGGCCTTGCCCTGGCGTTCACTTTATTGCTTTGTCCGTTCCGTCAGAATGCCGCCTTACCAGTTTTCATACCGTTCATGGCGGTCGAGCTGCCGGATCTCTTCCATCTCTGAATTACTCAGTTCGAAATCAAAAATATCATAGTTTTCTGCGATATGCTCCGGGTTGGAAGAACCGGGGATCGCGATGAATCCTGCCTGCAGCTGCCACCGGAGTATAACCTGCGCGGCGGTTTTATTATGCCTGTCCGCAATCCGGACAACGGTTTCGTTTCCCAGATGTTCTCCGGTATGCCCGCGCCCGCCGAAGGGATACCAGCTTTCAATCACAATGCCGTAGGGTTTCACATATTCCTGCAGTTCAGTGTTCTGGTAATACAGATGGTTTTCATTCTGGATGACGGCAGGGAGAATCGCTGCAAAGGACAGCACCTTGTCCACGGCTTCCGGTGTGTAGTAGTTCGAAATGCCGATGGAGCGCAGCTGGCCGTCCCTTACGGCGTCTTCCATGGCTTTATATACGCCTTCATCGTCAGCACCCGGCTGATGGATCAGCAGAAGGTCAATATAATCCACGCCCAGGTCGGCCAGCGCGTCGTTGATGATGCCGCCTGCCCGCTCATAGTTGCCGCCGTAAATCTTGGTGGTGATGAACACGTCCTCCCGGGCAACAATTCCTTCGTCAATCGCCCGCTGCAGGCCCTGCCCGACGCCGGTTTCGTTTCCGTAGTATCTCGCCGTATCGATCAGGCGCATGCCGGTCTTCAGCGCGTGATATACGGAATCCGCCGCTTCGCTGTCGGAGAGCGTCCAGGTGCCCAGGCCTATGACCGGCATCCGGTAGCCGCTGTTCAGGAGAACGGTCCGGGACTGCAGATCAAAAACGCCGGCTTCCGCGTCCTCTTTTCCGGAGGACAGGGAGAAAGTCACTTCCGCGTTTCCGCTGCCGAGAATCTCCTTCAGTTCTTCCGGAGAGAGTCCCTGCACCCGGCCGAGGCGGGTGAAGTTCCAGCTGTTCACGTCATAATAAATCGTGACCTGGTTGCCCTGATACAGGATCACGTCCCCCGGCTCCGTTGTGATCGGTTCGTCATTGCGGGGAAGCGTCGTCCCGAGAGAGCCGACTTTTTCAAAGGCGCCGTAGTCATGCATGTCCATCTGCACGTCTCCGGCTTTCAGCAGATCCAGAAACGCGTCCGCGGAAGAATTGTCTTCCGCCGCGATGGTCAGTACGCTTCCGTTCACATGCGCATAAAACATTCTGTCTGTTCCTTCCATCCCGTTGGTTTCCGCTGCCTGCCCGCTGCCGCAGCCTGCGAGAAGAAGCAGCGCAAGGGCCAGTATACAGATTCTGCCGCTCGGGCGTTTTCCAGGATTCATTGCTTTCCTCCCGTTCATCTGTTTTTTACTGAAGATATTGGGTGAAGAATGCTTCCAGCTTGTCGAAGGGAATGGCGTCCCGGCCGCCGCCGTCATAGAGGTCCGTGTGGACTGCCCCGGGAATGATCATCAGTTCCTTGTTCTCCGTATACTTGCTGTCCCTGATCATGTCGGCGTAGGCGTCCCGGCTGAAATAGCAGGAATGGGCCTTCTCGCCGTGGATCAGCAGGACCGCGCTGCGGATTTCGTTGGAGTACTGCAGGATCGGCTGGTTGATAAAGGACTCGCAGCCGATAACATTCCAGCCCCCGTTGGAGTTCAGGGACCGGGGATGATAACCGCGCTCGGTTTTGTAGTAGTCATAGTAGTCCTTCACAAAGAACGGCGCGTCTTCCGGCAGGGGATCCACCACGCCGCCGCCGAGCTTGTATTCGCCGTTTTTCAGGTCCTCCAGCCGCTGGGCACACATGGCTGCCTTTGCCTGGTACCGGGCGTCCTCGCTGTCGGCGGAATCAAAGTAGCCTTTCGCGTTCACGCGGGTCATATCGTACATGGTGGAAGCTACTGTCGCTTTGATCCGGGTGTCCAGCGCGGCGGCGTTGACAGCCATGCCGCCCCATCCGCAGATGCCCAGGATTCCGATGCGGTCAGGATCCGCCTTTTCACACAGGGAAAGGAAATCCACCGTCGCCATGAAGTCCTCGGTGTTGATATCGGGAGAAGCCATGTAACGGGGATACCCGCCGCTTTCTCCGGTGAAGGACGGGTCAAACGCCAGGGTCAGGAAACCGCGTTCCGCCAGCGTCTGGGCATACAGGCCGGAGCATTGTTCCTTGACGGCGCCGAAAGGACCGCTCACGGCAATCGCCGGGAGCCTGCCTTCCGCAGCCTTCGGGATATACAGGTCCGCGGCCAGCGTGATCCCGTAGCGGTTCACAAAGGTGACCTTGCTGTGATCGACTTTTTCACTCCGGGGGAATGTCTTGTCCCATTCCGTTGTGAGATTGAGCTCTTC
Source organism: uncultured Eubacteriales bacterium (assembly GCA_900315675.1). Taxonomy (GTDB): domain Bacteria; phylum Bacillota; class Clostridia; order Christensenellales; family Aristaeellaceae; genus Aristaeella. The sequence goes on along the minus strand of OMZY01000010.1, from coordinate 95,462 downwards.
TTTTCTGATCATAATCCGTTTCTCCTTCATCGCGTATTTATGGTATGGCTTTCGTCTTCTGCCGGATCAGGAAATCGAGGCGGTCCACCTTGCGCTGGACCTCGTGAAGTTCATCCATCCGCCTGCTCCGGCATTTCCGGAAGTGCCGGAGCAGCGCTTCGGCGTCGCCGGTCTCATAGAGCTGCGCCGCGTGTTCCAGTTCTTCTTGTCCGCAGCCTGCGTCTGCAAGATTGCTGAGCATCTGATCCAGCTCTTCGTTCACGGTTCCATCTCCCATGCGTTTTCTTCCTGCGGTTTGATTATAGATGCTTTACGCGAACTGCGCTAATGGTTATAATGAATATCATGATATTCATTAAAGGCATATCACGGGGACCGGCGGAAGAAAGAGGCGAAAGATGGAAATCCGTACTTTGAGATACTTCCTGGCCGTGGCCAGGGAGGAAAATATGACAAGGGCAGCGGAACTGCTTCACGTGACGCAGCCCACGCTGTCCAAGCAGCTGAAAAGCCTGGAGGATGAACTGGGCAAAAAGCTCTTTACCCGGCACAGCTTCAGCATTGCGCTGACGGAGGAGGGCGTTCTGCTCCGGAACCGGGCGGAAGACCTTGTTTCCATGGCGGACAAAATTGAGCAGGAGTTCTTCTCCCTGGATGATATCACCGGCGGAAACCTCTACTTCGGCCTGGCGGAATCCTACCAGATCCGGTACCTGGCCAGGGAAATCCGTGAGTTCAAAACCAAATATCCGGGCCTTAAGTATCACATCACAAGCGGAGATACGGAGCAGGTAACGGAAAAGCTGGACAAGGGCCTGCTGGATTTTGCCGTGATCTGCGAAGTGCCGGATGAGCGGAAATACAACTATATCCTGTTCCCGGAAGCGGACTATTTCGGCGCGGTTTTTCCGGAAGACCTGGATCTGGCGAAAAAAGAATGCATCACAGCCGACGACATGGCCGAGCGTCCGCTTTTCTGCTCCCGGCAGAGCTGGGAAAACGATATCCGGCCCTGGGCAAAGGAAAAGTTCAGCCGCCTGCAGCTGGAGGGCTCCTTCCGACTTTCCTATAACGGTTCCATGTTTGCGAAGGAAAGGCTGGGGATTCTCCTGACGCTGAACAACCTGGTAGACACCTCCGAAGGGAGCGGCCTGGTTTTCCGTCCGCTGACGCCGCCCCTGGAGATGAAAATGTATCTGATCTGGAATAAATACCAGAGCTTTACGCCCGTTGCAGAACGCTTCCTGAAGCAGGTCAGGGCGTCGTTCTCAGAAGCCCATGAATAGGAGCAGCTGAAAACGTTCCGTTTTTATAATGCCGAGAACGAAAGGAACCGTTCCTCCGTTCTCAGAAAAATATTTTTGTTCCCCTTGCTTGTTTTCCCGCTGTGAAGTATGCTTTCTGTGACGGCCGTCACAGAACAATCGAAACCACAGAGAGGAACTTTCATGAACAAGGAAACACTGTACAAGGCTTTTGAAACCAAATACGAAGAATTGAAAGCAGCTTTGGCCGGGGATGACCTGGAGAAGATGAAAAAACTGACGCTGGAGGTGCACGCAATGGTGCATCCGGCGGAGGTTTCCGGCGCGTCCGAAAAGACCGTAGCGGATTACGTGCTGGATTATATGCTGGCCGGAAACCAGAATGTGCTGGTTCCCCGGCAGATCTGGGATACGGACCTGCATTACGCCGGAACGGATATGGTGCCGCTGTGCTGGCAGTTCTGGCATACCTACCGCATCGAGGATCTTGTCAGCAATATCCTGATGGCGGATCAGGACCAGATTTTCAACGACGACTGGCAGAAGAAAATCGGCGCCGTGATCACGGATACCGGAAACGCGCTGGAGCCGGACGAAGTGAAGGCCTTCGGCGAGAAAATCAACGCGGAAGCACTGCGTGATTATATGATCACCGTGGGAAAGAATACGCGGACCATCCTGGAAAAGCTTACGCTGGAAGAGATCAAGTCCATGGTGCCCGAAGAGTGGGTCATGAGGATCCTGGAAGTCGGCGGGGTCACTACGGATTTCCGCTCCGTGTGGCTGCTGGTGTTCTGGGGCAGGCTGACCCGCGCCGGAATGATCCTGACGCCCATGACCTATCATCATATGATGCATCTTCCGGCCTGCATCGATCACCTGTCGATTATTGACTAAAAAGGGAACGAGATTCATAAAGCACCTCTCCGGAGGTGCTTTTTTCATCCTGAAACCGGGAAAATACAGAAACCGGCTGTAATGCGGGAATGAATCTGATATGATAAAAAAAGATTTGATCCGGTGAACCTTTTTCACATTTCTGCGACTATCAGGTGAAGCTTCAAAAAGATGAACTTGTCAGAGGGGCCTCAGATGAGAACGGAAGAATTACTGGAACATGCAGATTACCTGCTGGGCGCGGCGGCCGGCAAGTGCGATTCCTGGGATGACGCCCAGGATCTGGTGCAGGCTGTGCTTCTGGAAGGCCTGCTGGCCGTTCGGAGCGGGAAGAAGATCGATAACGCCCGGAACTGGCTTGTCACGGTGCTGAACCGGCGCTTTTACGACATGCTGCGCGAAAAATACCGGAAGCCCCTGGTGTTCTGCGGGCTGGACTATGACCCGGTCCGCGATGCGGCCGCAATGCAGGATCTCCCGGAAGACGGGGAGGAACTGACGGAGGAGGAAAATCTCCGCCGCCTGGTGGCGCGCATGACGAAGCAGTACCGGGAAGTGCTGATCCGGCATTATTTCCGGGGACAGGGCGTCCGGGAAATCGCGGAAAAGCTCTCCCTTCCGGAAAACACCGTCAAGAGCCGCCTTCGCCTTGGCAGGGACATACTGAGAAAGGATTTAACCATGGAAAAGTATGAAAAGCAAAGCTTCGAGCCTGAGCAGTTATGGCTTATGTGCACCGGGATTCCCGGCTTGAACGACGAGCCGCATACCCTGGTGAAGGATGACAGAATCGCCATGAACCTTCTGATTCTGGCATATGAAAAGCCGGTCACCCTGCCCGAACTGGCGGACGCCATCGGCATCGCCACCGCCTATATTGAACCGGTGGTAGAGCGGCTCGTGGATGGGGAGCTGATGAAGCGCGCAGGGGATAAGGTCTATACGGATTTCATCATCTATACGGAAAAAGACCGGCTTTCCAGCCTGGAAAATCAGAAAGCGCTGGCTGAAAAACTGTTCGGCGCGGTCTGGCAGATCGCGGAGGAAGGCCTGGAGGCGCTGCGCGCCGCGGAGTATTACCGGAAACAGAACGCGTCCGCCCGCCTGAAACTGGAAGGCTATTTCGCGCTCAAGACCATCTATCAGTCTGTGCTGATGGCGCGGGATGAAACGGTCGGCCGTGTGCCTGTTTCGGAGTATCCGGACAGAAAGGCCGGCGGCAAATGGTATGCCATGGGCGACCGGTATCCCGCGGATTATGACGACGCAAAGAGTCCGTATTACATGTACAGGCTCAGCGGCGAGGCGGGCGGAAGCATAGCGTGTCTTCCGGACGCCGAGGCCGTAGCGTTGTATGACTATGACACGGACGACCGGGTCCTGGGCAGGACGCACAGCGCCTACCATCTGGCGGCGGATTCCTGTGAGTCAAGGGAAAACGCGATCAAGCTCCTGTACGCCGTTTACCGGGACGATGAGCATCTTCTTTCCGGCCTTTCCCGAAGAACGCTGGAGAACGTGGACGTTTTCCTGAACCTGGATTTCCTGGAAAGGGATTCCGGAGGAAAACTGAAACTGAAGATCCCCGTCCTGAACGAGGAGGACAGGAAAGCCTTCTTCGGTCTGGTGAATCAGTACGCGGATAAACTGCTGGAAACCTTCCGCGGGGAGTATGCCGGCATGATCCGGAATCTTGTGGAGGTTCCGAAGCAGATCCAAAGCGACGTGCCGGAATTCCTCCGCTACATGCATCCCTGCTTCTTTTCCACCGCGCTGATCTCCGAGGCCAGAAAAAGAGGCCGGTTCCTGCAAGACTGTGAAGGGACTGTCCCGGCTGTGTTGATGATCGTCGCTGAGGAGTAAAGCGGCAGGCTCAATTCAGAATCCGTATAGATTCCGGGAACGGCAGGGACAGTCCCTGCCGTTCCTTTTTTTGTTGCGTTATCAGGAGAGATCAGTTATGATGGTCAATATCAGACAAGCACAAAAATGAAAAGGAGTTGACCACAATGAAGAAAACCATCGCACTGGCACTTTCCATTGTCCTCGTCCTCGTTTCACTTTCATGCTTTGCGCAGGCCGAAGAAGGACCTAAATTCGTTACGATCCGGGAATGGCTGGACGCCAAGGGAGAATGCGGAGACTGCATGCTGCTCCTGAAAATCAAGAAGGTGCTCAATCCTGTTGTAGCCCTTGCGGTTGATGAAACAGGAGAGGTAAATCTTTTCTCCGGAGCGAATGAGGAAAGCTCATTCCTGGAATTCTGGAGTGATGAAGACGGACTCTTTGAAGACTATTTCCTGGTTATTGCCAATCCCAAATATAATCCGTATGAGGGAACCATCGAAATGGCTGAATGGAAACTTCTGCGGATCATGAAAAATCCGGTAAGCACCCCTGAAGCATAATCTTTCCTGTTTCCGGCTTTATGGGAAACGTTGACAGAACTCACCGGCTCCTTTATACTTGGGCTATCATGAAGAAAGGGTAAGCGTGCGCGAGATGAATATCAGATAACTTTTCCGTCACTGAAAATGAACCCTGGAAAAGGGTGTGTTTTTTGTGCATGGAGAGGTTGTCTGCATAGCTGTTTTTCGCTGCGCCCTTTCGGGGTACAGTCTGCTTTTGGTTATGACAATCTCTCCCTGCCTTGCAAGGAGGGATTTTTTTGAATTCAAATCTGTATCTTTCTGCGGATCATCTTTCCGTTTCTTTCGGCGACCGTAAACTCTTTGACCTGGAACGGCTGCGGATCTATGAAGGGGACCGCGTCGGCCTGGTGGGCCTGAACGGGTCGGGAAAAACCACCCTGCTGCACCTGCTGAGCGGCTCGCTGCAGCCCGAGGAGGGCACAGTGAAACGCTTCTGCACGCCGTTTTATTTTCAGCAGTTCGCGGACAGCCTGGAAGCCGACGCTTCTCCGGAGGCGCTCAGCCGGCTGGGCGTTCAGGGCGTGCAGGGCCAGACGGCTGTGAGCGGCGGCGAAGCGGAGCGCCTGCGCCTGGCGGAAATGTTCAGCGATGACCGGGCTTTCCTTTTGCTGGATGAACCGACCAGCAACCTGGACCGGGAGGGAATCCGCCTGCTGGACGAACGCCTCCGGAATGTGCAGACCTTTGTGCTGGTCAGCCATGACCGGACGCTGCTGAATCACCAGTGCAACCGGATCCTGGAAATTGAGCAGGGAACCGTCACGGCCTACGACGGCAATTATGACGATTATGTCCTGCAGAAGCAGCAGGCGAAGGCCCGGGCAATGATCGAGTATGAGCAGTATACGGAGGAAATGAGCCGGCTCAAAAACGTTTATCAGAAGAAAAAGGAAAAAGCCCGCCAGATCGCGCACAAGCCCCGCGGCATGAGCAACAGCGAAGCCAAGGTGCGGGAGTTTACCGCGAGCCACCGCAGCCCCGTCAGCAAGGCCCAGATGCTGGAACGCAGCGCCCGCAATGTCCAGCAGCGCATGGAACATATGGAGGTCAAAGAAAAACCGCGGGAACTGCCCGTGATTTATCCGGACTTCCAGCTGACCGATCCTCCGCAGAACCGGATCATCCTCCAGGCGGAGCGTCTCTCGTTTGCCTATCCCAACGGCAGGGTCATTTTTGACGACGCCTTTTTCCAGCTGCCCCGCGGCAGCAGAACGGCGCTTCTCGGGCCGAACGGTGCCGGAAAGACCACGCTTTTCCATCTGATCAGGCAGGGGGAACTGGTCCGGTCCGTTCCCAAGGCACGCCTGGGCTTTTTCCACCAGGACCTGTCCGGCCTGCGGGAAAAGGACACCGTCCTGGAAAGCGTGATGCGGGAGAGCGTTCAGAAGGAGGGAGTCGCCCGCAGCGTCCTGGCCCGGCTGCTGTTCTCCGCCCGGGATATCGGCAAGCCGGTTTCCGTTCTGTCCGGCGGCGAAAAGATCCGTCTGTCCTTTGCCCGGCTGTTTGTCAGCGTGGCCAATGTGCTGATCCTGGATGAGCCCACCAATTATCTGGATATTCCCTCGGTGGAGGCGCTGGAAAAGCTCTTCTCCGAATACGAGGGAACCATGCTTTTTGCCTCCCATGACGACGCCTTCGTCAACGCCGTGGCAACGGACCGCCTGGTGATCGGCAATCACAAAATTACACCGGTGTGAAAAAACATATTGACAATCATCAATGTATCGTGTATGATGCTCACATTGATACTGATCAATGTGAGGTGACTGTATGAATCCCAATCAGGTTAGCCTGATCTGCAAAGCGCTTTCCGATCCCAACCGGATCCGGATTATCCAACTGCTGACCAGCGGGGAAAAGTGCGGGTGTGATCTGCTGGAGCAGATGCAGATCACCCAGCCTACGCTGTCCCATCATATGAAGGCGCTGGAAGGCTGCGGTCTGGTCTGTGCCGAAAAGAAAGGCAAATGGAGCCATTACTCCCTGAACTGTGATCAATGGACGGCGTTCCGGGATTATATCGAATCTGTTCGGTGTGCCGGTGCGGAAAAAGCAGAATGGGAGTGCTGCTGTTCATGATCTGGGATTTCATTCAGGACGAGATCCTGGGCATGCAATGGCTGAACCGCCTGACCGGATCCCTTCTGTCTCTGACCGGACTGGATCTGGAAAGCCGTATCGGAAAAAGCATTCAGTTCTTTGTCTATGATTCGATCAAAATCCTGGTGCTTCTGGCCGTCCTGATCCTGCTGATCTCTTATATCCAGAGTTATTTCCCGCCGGAGCGCAGCAGGAGGATTCTGGGCGGGTTTCACGGGATCGGCGCCAACATCATCGGCGCCTTGCTGGGAACCATTACACCCTTCTGCTCCTGCTCATCCATTCCGCTGTTTATCGGCTTCACCGGCGCGGGCCTGCCGCTTGGTGTCACTTTTTCCTTCCTGATTTCGTCTCCCATGGTGGATCTGGGATCCCTGATCCTGCTGATGAGTATCTTTGGCTGGAAGGTGGCCGTCGTTTATGTGGTCCTGGGACTGGTGATCGCGGTGGCGGGCGGAACGCTCATTGAGAAACTGCGTCTGGAAAACGAGATCGAAGACTTTATCCGCAACGGGAAAGCGATTGACCTGCCGCAGGAGGAACTGCATTTCCGGGAACGCCTGAAATACGCCTGGCGACAGGCGCTGGATACGATCCGGCGAGTCTGTCTGTATGTGCTGGCAGGCGTTGGTATCGGAGCTGTGATCCACAACTGGATTCCGAAGGAATGGGTGGTGGCGGTTCTGGGCGGGGATAATCCCTTCGGGGTATTTCTGGCCGCAATATTCGGTATTCCCATGTACGCTGACATTTTTGCGACCATTCCGATTGTGGAAGCACTGCTGGCAAAAGGGGCGCTGCTGGGCGTTGTGCTTGCCTTTATGATGGGAGTCATCACCCTGTCCGTTCCAAGCATGGTGATGCTCCGGAAAGCGGTCAGGCCGAAACTGCTGGGGATTTTTATCGCCATCTGTACCGTGGGGATCATTGCTGTCGGTTATATATTCAACATCATTCAGCCATGGCTGATATAAACGGAGGGGAAAAACATGTTTGGAATCGGAAAGAAAAAAGAAGAAAAGCAGGCATCGGCCTGCTGCTGCAATGCTGTACATGCTGAAGCAGAGAAGGAATCCTGCTGCTGCACAGAAAGAAAAGCGGACAGCGCATGCTGCCCGGACGGAAAAATGACCGTGACAGTGCTGGGATCCGGCTGCAAAAGCTGTCATGCGCTGCTGGAAAACACCCAGGCTGCCGTAAAGGCTATGGGAAAAGAAAACGATATTCAGGTGGAGTATGTGACGGATTTGGAAAAGATCATGCAATACGGTGTGATGAGCATGCCGGCTCTGGTGATCTGCGGGAAGATCGTTTCCGCCGGTAAACCCCTCCGGCCTGCTGAAATCCAGGAACTGATTGAGAAATGCTGCTGAGAACGGAAGGAACCGTCCCTCCGTTCTCCTACTTATGCCGCGGATATTCAGGCATTAAGTCAATCAATCTTGCTGTCCGTCCGTCTTTATCCAACAGTATTTCTATATTTTCCACATCTCCGCCTAAATGCATCATAAATTCTCTGCATATACCACAGGATGGGATGATGTTGCCGTCTTTATATACGGAGACCACTTTTGTAATCTCACTTTCACCATATGTGAGCATTGTTGATAAAGCATTTCTTTCAGCGCACATTCCGATAGAACCATCCGTATCGATACATATCCCTTTATATATATTTCCCTTTTTTGTAAGGACAGCAGATGCCACACTTCCTACCCACATTTTGTTTGAAACATCATGGGGATTCAAAACGCTCAGTGCTTCTTCATATAATCTTTTCCATTCCTGATCCATTGTTTTGTTCTCCTTAACAAAATTCAATTTGCCGTTGGCTTATTAACTAGCAATTTATCTTTTTCCCGTTCTGATATAGGTGATGAGCTCCTCCAGATCATCGAATTCATCATAATCGCCCATGATTCCTTCACGATGATAAACAATACCCGCCTGCTCGTTTCGTTCAAGGCAGTCCAGAAGCGCTTCAACACCGTACCTCCGGGCAAATTCAGCAAAGGCGCGAGCTTTGATCTTTTCAGCATACAGCCCCTTTCGGCATTCCGCAGGCGCACACTCGTAACAGCCATTCAGATTCCGGCTGATCACGCATCTGCGAACCTCACACCATTCAGCGTCCTTGCACCAGGATAATTCCATGAAACCATCCCGCTTACATCCTTTACAGGTTACATTCTCAGAGCATAAGCAGCAGGCCAGTCCGCAGCGGGCGATTCCCAATTCTCTTTTCATCATTTACCTCCGCAAATCCCTTATGACAGCAAGGCCCTGTTCTTACTGGATATCACCCAGTATAACGCTCCGGATGGTATTGTATCTTTCACGGAATATTTCTTTCGTACGGTCGCTCAGATCATCAAAGTCGTGTTCAAAAGACGCTCTCATCCATTCCCTGACTTCGTTCAGCGATACGCCATGCCGGTTGAACGCGGAATTGAACAGCATGGGAATGTTGTCAAAATGGGCCAGGATATCCGCGTCGCACACGCACAGTTCTTCAATATTTCCAGCATTTCTGGCGCTCCTGTGATGAAGCACGCATCCCAGAACTTTTTCCTTTGTCTCCTCCGGACATGAAAAACTGTCCAGAATCCGGGCGCTCAGAGTTTTCCCGTTCAGGTGGTGATCTTTTCTGTCCCCGGCTTTTTCAATCAGCGCAATATCATGCAGCAAAGCGCCCAGCGCGACAATTTCCGTATCCGCATGGTACTTCTGCGCCAGTTCCAGGGCTTCCCGGCAAACATACCGGATATGTTCATTCCAGAAGTCATAGGAATCATCCGATTCCTTTTTGTACTTTTCGGATTGCTGAATCACGTACTGTGTGATTTCATCAATGAGACTGTTCATTCTTTTGTTCTCCTGCGTCTCCTCGTTCCGGATCAGGCAACGGACTGGCCGGTCATTATCAGTTCCTGAGCTCCATGATACCATATCCATCCGTTTTTTACAGTAAAATTTCATAGCCCGCTGCGCTCATCCGGAACGACAGGGACTGTCCCTGTCGTTCCAAAAACTCAACCACTGGTTGAAAAAATAAAGAAGCACGTTATTGCTCCCGGCGGCAGCCTGTGTTATGTTGTTCATGCCGCAGAATCAAGTCTATATGAGGGGAATGAAGTCCGGACATGAAGATCGGGGAAAACATCAGAGCGCTTCGGAAGGCCCGTGGCTTTACACAGGAACAACTGGCGGACATGCTTGGCATTTCATTTCAGGCAGTATCCAAGTGGGAAAACAATGCAAACACGCCGGATATCTCTCTTCTGCCTGTGATCGCAAAAGCGCTGGGCACGTCGATTGATCAGCTGTTCTCCGAGAACAATCCCGGTTCATGGGAAGGGGCGGAGATGATCCAAAACGACGATGTGATACGGATTGTGCAGCTGCAGGGTCACAGGATTCTGAAGACTATGCCCGCCAGTCAGAAAAACGCATCGTTCTCCATTGCTTTTCCTCATGACTGCAATCATGAGACGCAGTATTTTAAGGTTGAAGTCTTCGGGAATGTTATCGCAGACGGCTCCATCAACGGAGATGTGATCTGTCACGGTAATATTGACTGCTCGGATATCAACAGCTTCGGTCCGGTTCAGATCTCGGGGAATCTTTCTGCCAACAGGATCAATCTGACAGAAGGCAACCTCGTTTGCAGCAACATCGCTGAATGCCATGAAATCCGCTGCGCTTCGGTTGAGTGCAAAGGAGAGATTCATACCACCCGTATCATCAAAGGGGAAGAATAAAAATGGAACGACAGGGACTGTCCCTATCGTTCCTACCACCCGTATCATCAAGGGGAAAGAATAAAAATGGAACGACAGGGAGTGTCCCTGTCGTTCCGAGCTTTTTTCTCCTATCCATGATATGTTTCCATCTGCCCGCATAGCATATTGGAAAAGCCAAAACGTTCATAAAATGGCTTCAGGTTTTCTTCATAAACGACCGAAATCATATAAATGCGCTTATCCTTCAAATGAGAAATCATTTTATTCATCAGTTCTGTACCAATGCCCCTGCCCTGATAAGCGGGATGAACCATCAGATCCTGGATATAGGCGTCTGTTACGCCGTTTGAAACGCAGTCTATGTATCCAACCATTTCCTGGTTTTCATAAACTGCAATATGGAAATACGACGTCATATCCGGGCTCCCGTACTCGCTTTCCAGTCTGTTCCAGCCTACAGACTCACGTAAATCCGCCAGGGCTCTTGCAGATACTTTTCCATTGTATTCGTATGTCATTCCATAATCCCTCACCGTGCATTATTTCAAAAGATAATCCACGATACCCGCTCCGGGGGAACGATAGGGACTGTCCCTATCGTTCCCTTTTGGTATTCACCAGATCGTGTCCGGATCCATACAGTATAGTGCGAGATCCGGTCCAGGTTCATGAAGCTGCATTTCTTCTGCGGCATCGGTCTGACGATCGGGAACCTTTACGGCTTTATAAACTGTTGTTTTGGGCATTCCTGTCAGTCTTGATATCTGGCCCAATGAAAGTCCTTCACGGTACATTTTCCTTGCATGCTCTTTTTGGAGAAGTGAATCCAGCTGCTGAAATTCTGAAACTGATGAACAATGTGTAATCCTGGACATCTTTTCTTTCGCAAGATCATTCTTCAGACGCCTGTCACAGCTGGCTTCATCCATGACGGTGTCATCATCATCCTTCTGATTGAGAAAATCAACCAGCTCCTGTCTTCCGCCAAAGAGATCCAATGCGTATTGTGTGTCTGTTACAGTGCCTTTTCCATGCTCATAAGCCAGGAAACTGCTCCAGCGATAACTGCCCGGACGGCTTTCGATTCCTGCTTTCATCGGGTTTTGAATAATGTAGCGCAATACAGCCATGAAATACAGGCCAGTTTCAACATTTTCACTCCTGAAACGATCCTGAAACAGGTGTCCAATCCGTTGATACTTGTGGTTGTACCAGCCGGCATAGCGTGTGCCTATTCTTCTGAAAATCATGTCCAGTGATTCGTCTGCCGGTTCGATCAGGAGATGAACATGATTGGACATCAGAACAAAAGCATAGAGTCTGAATCCTGAGATCTTTTTGCATTGTCCCAGGATATTCATGAAACACAGCCGGTCCTCATCTTCTTCAAAAATGTTTTGTCTGTTGATTCCGCGCAACATGACATGATAGATATTGGACATACTGGTTTTTCTTGCTGTTCTCGGCATATTCATCACCCACGGTTACTATAGCATATATGAGATAGAAAGGGAACGATAGGGACTGTCCCTTTCGTTCCCAACAGCTTTGAAAAAGGAACGATAGGGACTGTCCCTATCGTTCCCCGGCGTCCGCTTTTACTTTTCCAGCAGGGCGAAATGGTTGGCTCCGTCGTCGCTCCGCTCCACTTTGCAGGTGATGCCGCCCTGGGCCGCGCCGTACAGGGCGTCCATCACGGCCAGCAGCACGGTGGGGAATCCCGCCGCGGCAACCGGGCTGTCTTCCCGGACACGGAACAGGAAATAGTCCTGTTTTCCGCCGCACATTTCCGGCAGATCCCGGATCCATTCGCTCACGTGCTGCCATCCGCTACGCTCAAAGACCTGCTGCGCGTCCGCGGGAATCGGGTTTCCGGCGCCGTTTTCTTCAGCGTCCTTTGAGAAAACCAGGTTTTTCCCCTCGGAGTTGCCGTCCTCCAGCATTTTCATGATTTCGTCCACCACCTGGCGGTCCATCTGCTGGTCCAGTTCAGCACTGGCGTCCCTGAGATCCGCCAGCCAGCTGACCAGCGTATCCTGCGCCCGGGCGCGGAGTTCCGCGTCCTTTTCGCCCTCCAGCCCGAATTCCTTCCACAGGCCGGGATTGTTGATCTGGCCTTCCATAAAACGGCCCAGCAGGGTGATCACATTCTGAATATCCATCTTCTCACGGAGATATGATCTGTGTATTTTCTCCATCCGCTCCAGCTTCTCCCGCTGCTCCCGGATTTTCCGGTCAAGCGCCGCCGCCAGGAGATCGTCATCTCCGGGAAGAAGATCCCTGATTTCCTCTATGGAGAAATCCGCCTGCTGCAGGTTTTTGATCTTTACAAACTGCAGGGCCTGTTCTTCTTCATAGTACCTGTATCCGGTCCATTCATCCACCCTTGCCGGCTTCAGGATGCCGGTCCGGTCATAGTACCGCAGCGTCTGTGTGGTGCAGCCGCAAAGCTTTGCGAATCCCTGAATCGTGATCATATCTCATCCTCCTCGGCACCACGGTATCATTATCCTTAAGTGTAAGGTCAAGACCTGTTTCCACATTTTTTTCGGAAAACCAGGAGAACGGAGGGCGTTTTTTTTCGCCCCTCCGTTCTCATTTTTCCGTTTTTATTCTTCCGGATAAAGACTGAGTATGTTTTTCATGCTGCGTGTAATATGAAGTTCCATGGCCTGCTGTGCCGCAGCCGCCATTCCGTCCCGGATGAACTGAAGAATTGAAATGTGCTCAAAAGTAGAAGACCGGTAGTGTTCCAGCACGTTATCCGGGGCGCCGGTCACGCTGGGACCGTTCCACATTTCCAGAAGATATTTCTGCAGCTGATGGTTGTCTGCCGCCTTCCAGATCGCGGTATGAATATCCTGGTTCAGCGTTTCATAGGTATCTCTGCTGATTTCCGCAATGTGATCGCGCAGATCGTATAAACGTTCCAGCAGCCGCTCTGTTTCCATGCCGTTTTTGGCGGCGCGGGCCGCGGCCTCCGCCTCCAGCAGCTTCCGCATTTCAAAAATATCCTGGATAAACTTCCGGTCTATTTGATTGACCACAGCCCCTCTGTTCATACGGAGTGTAATCAGCCCTTCTCCTTCCAGCTCCTGAAAAGCTTCCCGGACAGGCGTACGGCTGATTCCCAGCTGATTTGCCACATCTGTCAGGCTCAGTTCATCCCCGCTTTTATATTCACCGGCGTAAATTGCCTTCCTTAATTCAGAAGCAATCCGTACGCGGGCAGGCAGCATCGCTAACTGATTCATCGTTCCTCCTGATAATCGTATACGATATTCTGAAATGATTATATCGCTTTTCTGCCCTTTCAGCAAGGGAAGAACGGGGAAAATGCAATAAAATCAAAAGATTTGAAATAAACAATTGACAGAAAAGCGGGTCGTATGATATTCTTTGTTTGACAAAATCGTATACGATATACGATATACGAAAAAGATCATAAAGCCAGCAGGAGGGATAAGAATGCACGCTATCGAGAAAATCCTGGCCCGGAACAGTGGGAAAGAAAGCGTCAGAACGGGTGAGATCGTTACTGCAAAGGTCGATTTTGCGGAGATCAACGATCTTTATCTCCAGACCGTCTATTCGTTTTATGAAATGGGCGGGGAAAAGGTCTGGGACCGGGAACGCTGCGCGTTTGTGTTTGATCACTATGCTCCCTGCCCGGATGTGAAGAGCGCTTCCAATCACAGGGAAATGCGGGAATTCGCAAAAAAGAATGATCTTCGTTTTCACTTTGATACCAACTGCGGGGTTTGTCACCAGGTGATGCCGGAAGCCGGCGTCATTTATCCCGGGATGATTGTCGTCGCGACGGATTCCCATACCACGACCCACGGCGCCTTCGGAGCGATGGGGACCGGCTGCGGCGCAACGGATATGGCGACCATCCTGATGACCGGCGAACTCTGGTTCCGGGTTCCGGAGATCATTGAGGTCCGGCTGGAGGGCGCCGCGCCCAAAGGGGTTTATCCCAAGGATGTGATTCTCGCCGTGCTGGGGAAAATCCGCGCGGACGGAGCTGTCTACAAGGCTATCGATTTCACAGGCAGCTATGTGGAGAACCTGAACGTGGCAGGCCGTATGGTGATCTGCAATATGGCGGTGGAAATGGGCGCAAAAACCGCATACATGCAGCCCAATGAGGATGTGCTGAATTATGTGAAGGCCCGGGCGGTCCGTCCGTTTGAAGTGCAGTACACGGATCCGGGCTATGAATACGCGGAATCCTATATCTTTGACGTGTCCGGGCTGGAACCGGAACTGGCCTGTCCCCACAGCGTGGAAAACGTCCATCCGCTCTGCGAGGTGATCGCCGCGCAGGAAGTAAAACTGGATCAGGGCTATATCGGTTCCTGCACCGGCGGCAGGACGGAGGATATTGCGGCTGCCGCCGGAATCCTGAAGGGGAAGCATATCGCGCCGTACACCCGGCTGATCATTGTTCCCGCTTCCAATGAAGTGCTGAGCGAGTGCATCAGCAAGGGATATATCCAGGATCTGATAGCTGCGGGCGCCACAATCAGCGCCCCCGGATGCGCAGCCTGCCTGGGAGTTCATGAGGGAATCCTGGCTCCCGGTGAAGTCTGTATTACCAGCACCAACCGCAATTTCCCCGGACGGATGGGCTCCAAGGAAGCCAGCCTTTACCTGGCGTCCCCGGCTACGGTGGCGGCAAGCATGCTGAACGGCAGAATTACTGATCCCCGGCCGTATCTGTGAGAAGGAGGATAAAAACAATGGAAAAGAAACTGACAGGCAAAGTGATTGTTGTCGGCGACAACATAGATACCGATCAGATTTATCCGGGATGTTATCTGGCACTGACGGATCCGAAAGAAATCGGAAGCCATTGCCTTGAAGGCGTCAGCAAGGAAATTGCCCCGGCTTTCCCGGCAGGCGGGATTGTTGTTGCGGGACGTAATTTCGGCTGCGGTTCCAGCCGTGAACATGCGCCCATTGCCCTGCTCGCCATGGGAGCGAAAGCGGTGCTGGCGGATTCCTTTGCCCGGATCTTTTTCCGTAACGCCGTAAACCTCGGCCTGCTGCCGGTGATATGCAAGGGAATCAGCCGACATGTGAACGCAGGGCAGACGCTGACGCTTGACCTGGACGCCGGCACAGTGACCGTGCAGGAGACGGGAGAGAGCTATCCCTGCGAACAGCTGGGCGAACAGGCGATGCTGATTCTGGAAGCCGGCGGCATAAAACCGCTGATGCGGAAACGGTTTGGAGCTGAAAAGAACTGACGAACATCTGCCGGGGAACGACAGGGAGGATTGTCCCTATCGTTCCCTTTTTTTTTTGAAAATTCTGCTGTCCCCCGGATCGGGAGCTGCGTAACAAATAGCGTAAATGAAATAAGCACGATGCAAGAAAAGCAGTGCAGCTTTTGAGAGGAGAGGAACCCATTATGAAGAAAGTAAATGTAAAGAAAACAATTGTGATTACAGCCCTGGTCCTGGTACTCGCCGCCGTCGCGATCGTATGCGGCTCCTGCGCGAAGAAGGAAGAACCTGCCTATGAAAACGGCAAAGTTTCCTACACAGTCGTGAACAACACCGGCAAGAACGTGACCGAAATCGTCCTGTCCGACAACCGCAGCGAGAACAAAGTGGTCTCCAAGCCCGGCGAAGGCGGCCTGCCGGACGGCCAGTCCGTTGGGATTGAACTGCCCGCCATGCTGGAAAACAACGGCGCTGACGTGATGTTCTCCTTCACGGTGGAAGGCGGCAACAACCTGTCCGCGCACATCGGCCAGACGACCGGCACCATCACCATGGTGACCGAGAACGGCAGCCTCGAGTTCAAAATTTCCGAGCCCGGGAAATAATCTGTACGGGACAAAAGACGCCGGAGATCATTCTCCGGCGTCTTTTTTGCTGTCCCTGATTTTTCCGTGCAGCTTTTCCATTTCCTCCGTGCCCAGGAACGGCATCAGGCACTGCACGCCCAGGAGATAATCCTCCAGCGTGATCTGTTCCAGACGGTCGGCCATGCGGCACAGGGCGTCCTGCGAAAGGAAGGGCGCGACGCTGTTGAGGATGACCAGGTTCTCCGGGACCACCCGTTCAGAAAGCCGGTCCATCCTTTCCTGCGGCAGGAAAGGTCCCAGCGCGGATAACAGGCCAGTGTCCAGCTCAAAATCACCCTGCTGCTCCAACCGCTCCACCCATTTTGCGCACAGCTCAGGTGAGACAAAAGGAGACATTCCGAGGACGTCCGCAATGTGCGCGGGGGTGAGCTCCGCGCCGATTTCCTCCGCCAGCGCCGCGTCAATGAACGGGGCGATCTGTGTGAGCGTACTCAGATTACGGATATCCGCCTTTTTCGCCCGTACCAGCTCTTCCAGTTCCCGGGGCGGCAGCATGGGCGCGACAGCGGCAATGGCGTCAACGGGCGCGCTGTCCAGCCTGTCCGGACTCGCCAGCAGCTCTTCTGTCAGCTCCCGGCTCTGGGAAGCGCCGACCAGTTTATACAGGTCCAGCTCCAGAATTTCGCACAGCCTGGCCAGGTTGGAAATGTCCGGCACGGATGCGCCGCGCTCCCAGTTGGAAACAGCC
Source organism: uncultured Eubacteriales bacterium (assembly GCA_900315675.1). GTDB lineage: Bacteria > Bacillota > Clostridia > Christensenellales > Aristaeellaceae > Aristaeella. The sequence goes on along the minus strand of OMZY01000010.1, from coordinate 78,456 downwards.
TGGTAGGTGACGCCCATCTGATCCGCCAGGGCGTTTTGCGTAAGATTCTTTTGAATGCGTGCTTCCCGGAGCATGCGGGAAACATCGTTGATATTGAACATAAAGGGTCCTCCGTTTCGGTTGCTTTCTGCCGGCGCCTTTATCCTAAATTGTTTCGGTTTTGAAGTCAATCAAGCGTTGCTTGAGAGGGTGGAACGATAGGGACTGTCCCTATCGTTCCATTTGCGGTATAATACTTTTCACTTTCCTTTTGATCAAATTCATTTCAGGAGCGCAGATAGATGAAGAAATACTACGAAGCCTATGAGGACCGCTATAAGACCGCCCACGAAAAAGGGGTCAGCTGGTCCAGCAGCCAGTGCACGCCCATTGTCCTGGAAACGATCCGGAAGTATATCTCCGATCCCGAAACGCCCATGCTGGAGATCGGCTGCGGGGAGGGAAGGGACGCGAAGGCCGTCCTGGAAAAAGGATACCGCCTCCTGGCTACGGACATCTCCCCGGAAGCGGTGGCCTACTGCAAGGCCCATATCCCGGCCCGCTCCGGCGGCTTTGCCGTCCTGGACTGCGTCCGCGGAGAGCATCCGGACAAATACGGCTTCATCTATGCCGTGGCTGTGATTCATATGCTGGTCCTGGATGAGGACCGGAACGCCTTCTATGCCTTTGTGCGGGATCACCTGGCGGAAAACGGCCTGGCCCTGATCTGCACCATGGGCGACGGCGAGGCCGAGCTGAAGAGCGATATCTCCACCGCCTTCCAGCTCCAGGAGCGGGACCATGAATCCGGTAAAATGCTGGTGGCCGGCACCTCCTGCCGCATGGTCTCCTTTGAAACCTTTGAAAAGGAGCTCGCCTCCAACGGCCTGAAGATCATCGAAAAAGGCCTCACCGAATCCCTGCCGGATTTCAATAGCCTCATGTATGCCATAGTCTCCGCGTGAGCGGAGACAATTGCAAATTCAGAATTATGAATTCAGAATTCAGAATGATATATAGTCCTGTCAATTCAAAAAGGCTTCCGAAGGGAAGCCTATTTTCGTCATGGCTCACCGAGAACGAAAGGAACAGTCCCTCTGTTCTCAATCATCCGGGGTTGAATCAAAGGCGGATTCCATCAGGTATTCCGACTGGACGGGAGTCACATAGTGTTCGCTGATCAGCTGGTTGTTTTCGTCAATGAATCCCTGCCAGGTGATTTTCCCGTTTCCGGAGGTCCGGAACACCGGCGCGATCCACCGGCCGTCCGCCTGGAAATAGTCCAGGGCGTATTCCCAGTCCGGGGAGGTTGTGTATTTTCCGTCCGTGCCGATAAACCCGTAGAAATCGCCGACCTTCACCCGGGCACGGCCGTTTCCGGTGAAGTTCCGGATCTCCGTCCATTCGTCAGAGAGCAGCTTGTTTCCCTGCGTGTTCACATAGCCGTTCTTTCCGGAGTTTTCATCTGTCACCCGGAACCAGCCGTTCACCGGCTCCGTATCATCCGTGCTGTATTCCCGCAGGGACTCGGGGTATTCACACAGGATCTCTCCGTCCCGGGAAATAAAGCCCCAGACGCCTTCATTGTTTCCATCCAGCCTGCAGTACAGGGAGAGGGAAGGATCCTCTCCCTCCACCAGGTAGCAGCTGCTGTCAATTTCCGCCGCGGTTTTCCCGGTGCTGTCCAGGATCCGGGTCACGGGTCTGGTTTCGCTGCTGACAATATACCGGTTCTCCGACGAGTATGCCGTCCGGGCAAAGAGCCGCAGATCCTCGCCTTCGTTCATTTCGGCTACGACGGTCCCATCGGAATGAATCCACTTCCAGCTGCCGCTTTCCGCGTCTGTCACGGCCCAGATATCCTCATCTGCGTTGATGAGCCAGGGCGCGGTGCCGGACTGCGGCTTCAGCACTGTTTTGTCGTCCGGGCCGGCCACACCCCAGAGATCGTCTTCCCGGTAGGCAGTGTACCCTTCGCCGATCCATTCCACGCTGGTCCAGCTCTCCGGCACCCAGGCAGCATGTTCCCCGCGGAGCAGGAGCGTTTGGGTTTCGCCTTCCGCCGTCTGGCTTTCCCGGGCCCAGGGATATCCCTGGGTATCAAAATACAGATAATCGCCGGTGTTTTCCAGGGCGCAGGCGCCGGTCAGGCTGTTCACGGTCAGCTGCAGCCACCAGTCCTCCGCGGTCAGGTTTCCCTGGGCGTCAATCTGGTTGTATTCGTCGAAGAGGCGAATGAACATTCTGCCGTTGGTAAAGTCGTTCATCATCAGGTCAAACTGCACGTCTCCCAGCCACTGCCCGTCCACGGTCATCAGGCGCATCATTTCCTGGCCGTCCTTCGTGTACCAGCTGACCAGCAGCAGGTATGCCGGATCGCCTGCCTTTTCGCTCCGAGTCGGGATAGCCCGGATGGAATCGCAGGGGAAGGGGGCGATGACTACTTTGCCCGTCCGGTCAATCCGGCCGATGCCTTCCTCCGTGTAGATGCTGGCCTGCTGGGTTTCATCGAAATAGGCCGCTCCGTCAAATTCCGCCGGGTGCAGTACCGTTCCGTCCTCTGCCTGCAGGCCGATTTTTCCGCTCTCCCGGAAAAAGGCCGCGCCGCCCTGGGAAGCATAGACCTCCCGGTTCTCCGCCAGGCTTTCCGGGCAGAAAAGCATAAGGCACAGGGACAGCAGGGCGGACAGGACGGAAAGAAGCTTCTGTTTCATGGGGAGATCCTCCTCAAAGAAATGCTGGGATTTCATCTTTTCTGTATCAATAAACGAAAGGGCTTTTCGTTTTCTTCCGCTTTTATTCACCGGAAAGCACTTTCAGCCATACGGTGCCCGTCGCCTGCTCCATGCAGGTGATCTGCACCTGGTAAGTGCCGGTGGGTCCGCTCAGGGCGTATTCGCCGCCTCTTCTTTCTCCGCTGTAGAACCAGGCGGTGACGATGGGCTTTACGGTCTGCGCTTTTCCTTCTTCATTCATTTTGTACAGGTCAACCCGGATGGTTCCCCTGTCCAGGCCGGAGGAATGCAGCAGCATTTCGCTGTCCGTAATCGTCAGGGTTCCGGCTGTCAGGACCGCGCCTTCCTTTGCGTTTTTGGCGGTGACGGCGACCATCTTTTCCGTCTGTTTGCTGATATAGAATTTAGGCTTCAGGTACTCCGCGTAGACGACCGCCGCCAGGACCAGGAGGGCGATCACCGCGACGATGATTACTGTTTTTCTTTCCTTATCCATCTTCATCCTCTCCTCGTTTTTTTCCTTTTTCTTTCCATTTCCTTCCAAAGTGTAGCACAGAACCGGTAACAAAGGCATCAAGGGGATGTAACAGCGGTGTAAAATCAGCAAAGGTACAAAAGCGGAAAACCATAAAAATCCCCCTGCCGCAGGAAGAAGGCGGCAGGGGGAAAGGGTTCGTCAGAAAGGCTTACTTCGCCGGGGTATAGATCAGCTCCCCGGTTTCCGTGTTGCGGGAGAACTGCTTCATGTAGTTCCAGGCCAGGTCCATGCCGTAGTCGGGATGCAGCCCGTGGGGCAGCAGCTCCGTGAAGCTGACCGCCAGCACCGGCGCGCCAGCTTCGTTGTTTTTGTACCAGGTGCGGTTTTCGTATTCGTCGTTCAGCAGCTTTGTCACGATCCGGTCCGTTTTGAAGCCGACCGTGGGATACTTTTCAAAGTCGTATTCGATCTTTCCCAGGCCGTTGAAGCCGGAGAACAGGCTGATCGCGTCCTGATACCCCTGGCCCAGGATGCCCTCGGCCTGGTTGTAGGCGCCGTCCAGGTCATACTGGGAGGTGGTGAACATGACTGCCACGTCCACCTTCTCAAAGGCGGCAATCTCCTCTTCCGTGGGCACATGCAGGCCCCAGGGGGTGCCGGCGGCCATGGGAACCGCCGCGGCGAACAGTTCCGGAGCACATTCCACCGCTTCCACCGTGGCGGCGCCGCCCATGGAGTAGCCGGTCACATACACGCGGCCCGGGTCGAGGGCGGGATAGGTCTCCAGCATGTAGCGCACCAGGGCGGGGAGGGCTTTGCCGTTCACATCAAAGGGAGAGGGCCCGAAGATGCCTGCGCCGGGCACGTCCGTGGCATACCGGGGCGCCACCACGGCAAGCCGTTCCCGGCCGGCCAGGGTGATCAGTCCCAGTTCGTCCGTTGCCTGCACGGGGTCGTCTCCGCCGCCGTGGTTGGACAGGATCAGGGGAATGCTGTGCTCCGCGGCGGTGCCGCTTAACACTTCCTCGGGCAGGAATTCATACCAGGTGTTCAGGTATTCGCCGTTTTCTGCCTGGAATTCGGAGAACCGTTCCTCCTGGTGCTCGGTGACCACGATGCCGTCCAGGGTTTTCCCGTTCAGGATGGGGTTGCGCGCGGTCAGGGTATAGGGCGCCTGGCTGAAGGCGTAGCCGCTGTATTCCCCGGCGGGGGTGAACAGGCCGCTCTTCACCACGGGCGTGCGCATGGCTTTGATGAGCAGGGAATAGTAGGCGTCCTTCACATAGTCCGCCAGTTCCTTTCCTTCGTCAGCCACCACCACTTTGCGCACGGGGAACTGCTGGTTGAAGTATACGGTTTTACCCTCCAGGATCTCGCTGGCATAGGCGCCGTTGACCTCAATGAATTTGTCCGCCGCCTGTTCGGAGGGGTTCACCAGGTAGACCGGCACGGGCACCGCCACGTCCAGGATCTGCTCCATGTCCGCATTCACCAGCATCATCCCGGCAATCCGGCCGATGTAGTCCAGCTGGGGCGCCACGAAGTTGCACAGGAACGCGGCCCCGCCGCCGATGCCGATCAGGTAGCGGTTGGTCACGCCGCCGTAGTAGAAGTTGTCGATGTAGCCCGCGCCGCCCCATACGCCGCCGCCCAGGTTGCACATGGCGGCCTGCAGTTTGTAATAGGCGTACTGGTCCGCGGCGCCGAAGCCCGCGGCCTTGTCCACGGGGGTGACCAGCACGGCGCTGCCGCCGGCTTCGTCGATCATGTCCGTGATGCCCAGGCCCTTCAGGTAATTGAGAGCCGCGTCCTTGTCCGCGATCTCCTCATCCGTGTACACCAGCAGGTTGGTGTTCATCCGGTAACCGGCCGTCAGTCCGGTATAGGTGTTGGCCCGGTAGACATAGGTGGTGCCTTCGGGATAGGTTTCCATGGCGGGATCCGTGACGAATTCCCGGTTATAGACCGGACCGAACAGCGCCGGGCCGTTCGCGTGCACTTCCTCCATGGTTTCGAAGGTGGGTTCAAGGGGTAACTGCTGCTGATATCCCTGTGCAAGGGATGTAACACTGAACACGGAAGTGAACAGCATGAGCAGTACAAGAAAGAGCGCCAGGTGTTTCATGGATTTTTACCTCCGTTATTCTTTTGTTGCAGATCTGTTCTGTCTGCATTTTCTGGCTTCATTATAGAAATACGGTTACGCCCGCACAAGGTGTATATTTTTGTCCGCGTAATTCGTTTTGCTTTCAGCCATCCCGTGAATCCGCGAAAAGGGTATGGTAATTTTTGGATACAGTTGATTTTTTTTCAATTTCGGCCCGTTTTCTCCGCACACGGACCCCCGAAAACCCGCTTCCAAAACCGCTCCCTTTCCGCTCCGTAAAGGGCAGGCTTTCCGGAGAAAAAAATCAAAAAAGTCAAAAATAATTCTGTTCAGAACCGGAACAGGAAACCCGTTGAGAAACGGCGGCAGTTTTTGATATAATGGCTGCAAGTCCTGTAAAACAAGGATGTAAAGAGATTTTGATACGGGCAAAACACCCATTGTCAGGCACAATTGACAGACAGATTTTCCGGATTTCGATAGGATGGGTCTGCAAGGAGGACATGAACATGGAACTTGGCAAGCGGCTGAAGGATCTCAGAAACCGGATGGGAATGACCCAGGACGAACTGGCGGAGCGCCTCTTCGTTTCCCGGCAGACCATCTCCAGCTGGGAGAATGACAAAAGCTATCCGGACATCCACAGCCTGCTGATGATCAGCGAACTGTTCAGCGTTTCCCTTGACACACTGGTAAAGGGAGATATCGAAGTCATGAAAGAGAAAATTGATCAGGAAACCATCCGTACCTTCAAAAAGAACAGCAACATCTACGCCGCACTGCTTCTCATCTGCCTGGTATCCTTTGTCCCGCTGTACAAGTGGCTGTCCTGGTGGGGCCTGGCCATCTGGATCCCGTTTTTCGCCCTGGCCATATTCTTCTGCGTCCGGCTGGAAAAGATCAAAAAGGAACAGGACATTCATTCCTATAAGGAAATTGTCGCCTTCATGAACGGTGAAAAGCTGGATGACATCGGCAAGGCCCGGGAGGAAGGCAAGCGCAATTACCAGAAGGTCATCGCCTTCCTGGCCGCCGCCCTCTTCACCGCCCTGGTCCTCTGGATCATTTCCCTGATTGTCTGACGCTGAACCAACCATCCGCACAGCGCATTCACATCCAAAGGCTTCCGAAGGGAAGCCTTTTTTTCTGCTGTTATTCACTGCTCGTTTGCCATCTCGCAGGCGATGACCCGGCTGTCCTCGCTTACTCTCTGAGACAGTTGTAATATTATCGTAATATTTTGTAAAAGAGTTGTAAAAGACCATTCCCATTTCCGCACCGCCGTTCTAAGATAAAACCAACACAGCAAACAGGAGGTGCTCCATCCGTCATCGTTCGGTTCATCCCCATGCACATGGGGTGTACATAACCCGCCACTTCAGAAAGCGGATCCCGTTCGGTTCATCCCCACGCACGTGGGGTGTACGTCGCACCATACGCCCATGGTGTCCAGCATCTCGGTTCATCCCCACGCACGTGGGGTGTACTGCATTTCTTCTTTATGCTCTTTCTGTTCATTCGGCTCATCCCCACGCACGTGGGGTGTACCAGTACTGCGGACTCAGCGCCTGCGCCAGGTACGGTTCATCCCCACGCACGTGGGGTGTACCAGTACTGCGGACTCAGCGCCTGCGCCAGGTACGGTTCATCCCCACGCACGTGGGGTGTACGCAGTAGTTCACCACGCGCTTGTTTTTGATCAGCGGTTCATCCCCACGCATGTGGGGTGTACGATCCGTTTTACCATTCCGCGAGGTGGAAAAGGCGGTTCATCCCCACGCACGTGGGGTGTACTTTCAGCCATCCGCCGACAAAGCCGCCCTGGTCCGGTTCATCCCCACGCACGTGGGGTGTACTCCGCTGCCGCCCTTCGGCTTCTTCGGGTGCCGCGGTTCATCCCCACGCACGTGGGGTGTACTACTGTTCATGTTAAAAATACACGGCTGCGGAACGGTTCATCCCCACGCACGTGGGGTGTACTGTATTGCCGCCCGCAACAACTCCGCCGGTTGTCGGTTCATCCCCACGCACGTGGGGTGTACGGAATGAAGATAAACGCTTCGTTGACCAGCAGCGGTTCATCCCCACGCACGTGGGGTGTACGCCTCATGGCTGGCCAGGTATCCGGTTTCCGTCGGTTCATCCCCACGCACGTGGGGTGTACCAGCACCATCAGTTTTTTCGTGGGCGACCAATACGGTTCATCCCCACGCACGTGGGGTATACGGTGATCCTGGAGGGCGGGATGACGGCCACGAACGGTTCATCCCCACGCACGTGGGGTGTACGTCTTCAGCAAACTTTTTCTTCCGTCCGTTGTACGGTTCATCCCCACGCACGTGGGGTGTACTCGTCCGGTTCGTCTCCAAACGCTTCCAGATACGGTTCATCCCCACGCACGTGGGGTGTACCAACAGCGGATGCGCCACCTCACAGTCACCGGTCGGTTCATCCCCACGCGCGTGGGGTGTACTGCCAGCAGCACAACCAGCAGGATCACGCCTTTCGGTTCATCCCCACGCGCGTGGGGTGTACTTGCTGCCATGGTGCATATACCCGCCCAGCTGCGGTTCATCCCCACGTGCGTGGGGTGTACGCTCACCAGACCGCCACTTGCCTTGAATGTGATCGGTTCATCCCCACGTGCGTGGGGTGTACTCATAGGCATTGAAAAGCGCTTCTGCTTCATTCGGTTCATCCCCACGTGCGTGGGGTGTACAAAGATGATCGGCTCAGGATCTACCGGTATGCTCGGTTCATCCCCACGTGCGTGGGGTGTACTCCGGCGTCATGTTGCCGAATACCACGGTCCGCGGTTCATCCCCACGCGCGTGGGGTGTACGAAATAGCGTTCTTGCCATTGTTCCACGGCGTACGGTTCATCCCCACGCGCGTGGGGTGTACTCCATGCCCCTCTTCAGAATGTTGGCAGGAGTCGGTTCATCCCCACGCGCGTGGGGTGTACACATTCAGCACCTCACCCTTGGCATCCTGCATCGGTTCATCCCCACGCGCGTGGGGTGTACTAGCGCCGTGGATTACCTGCTCACCGGTAAAGCTGGTTCATCCCCACGCGCGTGGGGTGTACTTCACCGGGCTGGGACTGGCAAACAACGGATACGGTTCATCCCCACGCGCGTGGGGTGTACGATTTTGAAGATGTTCTAGCGGAAAAACTTTTCGGTTCATCCCCACGCGCGTGGGGTGTACTAAAACGTCGCCGCTTGTACCTACTCCGCCTATCGGTTCATCCCAACGTGCGTGGGGTGTACGTACCGGCCTTGAACGAGAACGATGAGAGCAACGGTTCATCCCCACGCGCGTGGGGTGTACTCCTATTATATCCGGATTAAGAGAGCCAGTGAGCGGTTCATCCCCACGCGCGTGGGGTGTACGCTGGCAATGGCAGCAATTTTCGCATATGCCCACGGTTCATCCCCACGCGCGTGGGGTGTACGGTCTGCTTGTTCACCGGAGCAACGGTGATGTACGGTTCATCCCCACGCGCGTGGGGTGTACGTATTGGCAGCGCTTCTTGTTTTACCCATACCGCTGGCATAAAACTGCAGGCCGTTTACTCCACACCAAACAATTGTACATCCGTTTTCCGCTGCCGCTTTGATAGCCGCATGAGTAATGGATGTCCCAGGTCCCAGCATAAGGCATGTGACAGACGAAATAGGAACAGGAATTCTCCCATCCTTTTGAATCGCAACGATAGAAGAGTCTTCCTGTTCAATAATGGAATGCTCCAGATACACGTAACTAATACTGTCCTTTAATCGGGGCAGGCTCTGGTAATCTGTATTCATTTCATTTTCCTGATCATAAGCATGCCAAATCCATATGCTTTTTCTGCACCAATGCCGTTTTCAAACCCTTGTCTGAAGACATCTGGATCCTTGATCTGGAGTACTCCTTCAAAAGGTACCCCTGCAATTTGGAATTCACCACTGGCTTTTTTTCCATATAACAGTTCATTTTTACCTGCTATATGTGCCTCGAGAATGTTGAATCCATTCTTCTCACCCTGGCGTTTCAGCCAGTCCAGTTGAGCTTCTTCTCCCCGCAGGATTACACGTTTGCTGTTTTTCCCTTCTCCTGCGACTTTCTTTGCGGGGCAAGCGAGCAGGGAAAACTGAAGGATCTGATCTTTATAGAACGTCTTCAGTAACTGGCTTATGTCTTTTTTCTTTTCACAGTGATATCCGTTTTCCTCAATTCGTTCCCACATTGGATCATCATTGCTTTGCACATATATCCGGATGCTTCTGTCAGATCGGATCATCCGATACAGGACCTTCGCGTTGCTTCGCCCCGAATCAAAAGATTTCATAATGCTCCTGTGCAGATCCTGACAATTATGTAATGATTGTCTTACACTTGGTGAATGCAAATCCAGTGAAAGCAGACTCAAAATCACGGCAGGTCACCTCCGGATTGAATCACGTAGCTCTTCACAGTACGGGATACATATTCATTTTTTTCCGCGTGAATCAGGTTATCATTCCGCCTATAAGATCTTTCATTTGCCGCCAGTTCAGAATTCTGAGAAAAATCCATTTCCACAATTACATTCTTTTCAGAATGCTTCAGGTCATCTTCACTGAAACTCATAACGGCTTCTTCCAGAGTGCTTGCCTCAATCCATTCCGGCTTGACAGGTACTGATGGCACACAATTTTTCCTGCCAAGATATGGCGTCCAGTGAGGATGGCACATCGCTGTAAAGCATTCTTTCAACAAGGTTTCTTCACCCTGAAGAAATACTGTAAACCACGCGTATTGCAAATACTGCTTGGGGGTAATGATTGTTCCGCCGCCGGTTCTGGGTTTACCTTCAGCATTCATGAATACTCCGTTTGTTCCCTGAACCGTCTGGAAATCTGTAAGAATCTGTCCCGGCCGGTCTATGCGGATAGCGATATGCAGTCCCCGGTTCAGGCGATTCAAACGTTCATCCCCGCGGGAATACCCGAAACAGCAACCCAAAAAGCCGATAATTCCTGATTTTGTTGGCTGCGCAGCTGTTGATCGTGTATCCCATCGGGCATCCTCTCCCCAGCTCTGCAAAGGCGCGGTAACTGGAAATCGAATCATTTTCATTTCAGACCATCCTCTTTAAGCCATTCTGCGCAGGCTTTTGTCATTGCTGAAAACTGCTCGTATTCATCACAACGTTCTGGATGAATGTCCGCAAACCTGGGCGCAAAGTATGCACGCTGATTAATTGGAAGCTCATATGCCTTATCCATACAGTCCACATGCTCTGTAAACTTTTTCATTGAGCTTTTGACCAGGTTGGGCTGGCTGCCCCAGGCACTCACCGGTTCCTCAAAGGCATTAACATAGCTCAGCGGGATTTTATCCTTTTTGCATTCCACCATAACCATATCCGGCAGTACCTGTCCGGCAAATGTATTCTGTTTTCCGGAAGGATTGGTATAGGCCATGGTTTTGATCATGGCCGGAATAAGCTTACTGATCAATTCCTCCCTGTTTTCACTGTTTTTCAGGTTTTCACGGAGTATATCTGTATCAATGGAAGCATATTCATAATAACAGCAGCTGTTGTAATCGACATCACCGATCATCCCCGCACCACTGTCTTCCTCACTGTCTCCAATTAGATCGTCTACAGCGGTAAAATAATCACTTTCGCGGTTGACAGCATGCGTAGAGATAGCGTGCGCAACCTGCATGGCGGCGTCTACATCCGCCAGGTAAGGCGAAGTAACCATCCGACCGAACAAAGCAATGTCTGCCGTTATTGGTTTATCTGCCGCACAGGAACGCAACTTATCAAACTCCTTGGGGCTTCGTTTGAGAAAAGTCTTTATATCGCCATCTTCTTCTATTGCAGCTTTAACAGCCTGTGCAATTCGTTCGATTTCTTCCTGACTGTAAATCACAATCTGGGTCGTTATATTTGCTTTTTTGTTTTGTGTTCCGTCCTTATTAGCAATGCCAGTCAGTTTTTTTACAGCCTCATCCACGAAATCCGGAGCCACACCAAGTTCCTCAAGGCGCTTGCCAACCAACACCGGCATGCTACGCGTACGGACGCCGAAGCTTTCCAGCTCGTGAAAGGTTTCGCTGGTACGCCAGCTGCGTTTCAGGCACTGACTGGAAATGCGTCCGCGCTGCACTCCGCCAAAGAAACAAGTTTTAGGTGCGCCGCTGTCGTCCCTGTTCAAGTTAACCGGGGGATAGTTCTTCAGCATATGGATCTCAATCAACATTTTCTTTTTCCTCCTCATTATTCTGATTGTTACTGCATATAATTCTCAACCATTTTCTTTGGATTAATCTGTCCGGATGATTCCATCTGGACAGGTCATCTGCAAGTTCTTCGAAATCCGGCATGACCGCCGCGTTTTCCGAGCGCATGCTCCGCACCAGACTGCATATTTTCCCCAACAGGAATCCATCATTTCCCCAGATAATATCCAGATAGCCTGTACATTTCTTCCGACTGCTTTCTGTTGCATCCGGGTTCTGGTAAATTGTACGCAGCATTTCCGGGAACGAACGAACTTGCGGATTGTCATTCTCTCTCCATAGGCACTGCATACATAAGGCTGCAAACCAAGCAGGTTCCTCATACTGGTGGACTTTTGCCGTCAATGCCCTGTAGAACCCCTCGATTGCGTCCGCTGCTGCCGCATTCATCATTGTCCCGGCGTTTCGTTTCAAGGCGCTTCGTTCCCCTGCTGAAAGCCGGGAAAGATCCCACTTATGATCCGGCATACTGTTCCTCCCTCTCTTTCATGATTTTATGATAATTGATCCAAATCCATTTTTCGGTTTCTATCTGTCGCATAATTGAGTCGGCGTCATTGCCGGTGGTGTGAAGGATCTGTGTCAATGTATCCTGAACTGTTTTTCGGATAGCATTACAGTATAGTTTACTGTGATCCTTTGCCGGATTATCGTTTTTGATCTCTGTCATGTTTTCCCCGAAGAGAAATCCATGCGCAGCTTTCAGAAAGTATTGCCGGCACTGGGACGCTGTTTCATGCTCTTCACTGGGGCTTCCGCTTCTCGGTTTATCGGAATACCGCTGTACATTTGAGTAAATCATATTCTGAAGTGATTCGATTAAGCGGACATCTTCTCTGAAAGTTTCAGCTTTTTTCTCGTCATACAGAAACAGCGAAGGAATCGAAAGCTCACTTTCACTCCATCCTGTATATGCTGCCTGATTTGTTATTAATCCAGCTGCCCTGATCATTACCCAGTCAGGCAGATCGTCATCATCATAAACATTTTTCAGGCATCGGATTGCAAGCGGCTGTCTGATTTGCTTACAATCATGGTCATAAAGCATTGATCCAACATCACGCCATACTTCTCTGCTGAGCTCTGGCTTGACTGTCCCAAAGCTGTCATCTTTTTTCCGAAATTTGGGAACATGTGGATCATTCCACAGGTCATTGCCCTGGAAGTTTAGCCCAGCTTGGCAATAAAGGCTATCGACGCAGTCACTGTTCTCCCTGCAGATCAAGGTAATACGTCTGGGCATCCATGTTAATCCTTCTATCAGAGATACGGAAGCCACGTGTTCTTTCGGAATGACAACCCTTTTGTTTCGCCAGGGCACGTCTCCTTCGCCATATGGAAGCGGGGCTGCTTCTGCTTTCGAGACCATGTTCAGCACCATTGTTTCGAACAGGTTTCCGCCAATCATGACAGTGTACAGCGGGGGCGTGTTATTCACGCTGGAGGGGCCAGCTGTTCCGGACACGCAGAAAACGTAAGCTGCACATAATGCATGAAAGGCATCCGGAATGCTGATGCTGTGGCTGTCAGCAAGACGGTGATCTATAAAAATATGGTTGTTACCGCTTGGCAGCGCATGAAGAATTGTAGCAATAGGCTTCTTTGCTTTAGAGTCCATTGCTTCATCATATTTGCTCTGTAGGAACGGATGATCCGGATCAAACAGATCAAACCTCGGGCCGTCTTTCTCGCATTCCCGGATATATTTATCCAGGGAGTCAGCATCAAAATGACCTGTCTGGAGTAAATCCATACGATCATAACTCGTTTCCGGATGCAGCATGTCCATGGCAAATGCGATAAGCAGCCTGAGAATCGCATAGCGTTCCAGCGGGTTGCTCCCGGAAATATCCTTGATATGATGCGCTTCCAGAAACAATTCCCGTATCCCTATGCTTTTTCTTTTCCCGTCCGGCATCAGGACAGGAATTACCGGTTCTGTCAAAACAGAATAAGGCATACTCTTTTCATCCCTCCCAATAAACTCCGATCATTGGATCGTTAATCAGTTTTTTATGACCTATCTCAATCATGGAACTCGCATCTGTCACATAACAGCCATTCAGAGCGCCTTTTCGGATCAGATATATATTGCTTGCGTTCAGACAAGTTCGGATTTCCTGCGTTTCCCGAAGAGAAACACTGGACAGAAGAATTTCTTTCTGTTGCTCTTTAGTCAGACGACCTTCCTGTGCTGCCCGCAGATGTTCAGAGTCGGTAAAAGCTATTCTGAAAGTCGGCTCGCCCAGACGGGTCGCGGCTCTTGCTGAAGGATCAAATCCATCGTCGATATTCATGTTTTCGAATTCCGGGTGCGATTGTGATGGAAAGAAATAATCTTTAGCAGGATGAGGATAGGAAACCCTGTCCGCATTGGCAGTCATTAATTGCTGAGTAAACGCTCTTTCCTGCCACGCTTTCATATTCTCAACGTTTACATGCTCATAAACCTGTGAGATTACTTTTCGCACATCGTCCGGGACTTTGACCGGAATTCCCTTTCCTATAAGATTCTCTGTGTTGTACAGCAAAAATGGAGCATACACATATCCGGATAAACCGTATCTGTTGTCCAGGTCATTGTCCGCATTTTCGTATGGAACAACAACATGAATCACAGGACTTGCAAAGCCGTCCGGCCTTATTCTTTCCCTGTGGCGATGTACCCGCCCTGCCCGCTGAAGCAAAAGATCAACTGGTGCCAGTTCGCTGATCATTCCGTCAAAATCAATATCCAGACTTTGTTCTACCACTTGTGTTGCTACTAATATTGCTTTAGCAGGCCGCTTTGATCCTGCACTTTTGCCAAATTTGGTAAGGCATTCTTTTTCAATGGCTTCTCTTCTTCCCATAGGGAACCTGGCATGGAAAAGTAGTATTTCTGTATCAGGCTCTGCTTCTGCCTGCAGCTGCTGATAGATTGCCTGCGCTCGTCTGACCGTATTAGCCAGAACACAGTAACAGCCTCCCTTTTGTACTTTACTCAAAGAAAACCGAGCAATCTGCGCGTCATCCTCTCCGAAACGTACAGCTTCGAATCGATATATTGTTTGCAAGGTAGCCTTTGCTTCTGTCTGTACTATTTCATTTGTTGATGTTACCTGCGTAATCAGCGGATAGCTTTCGCTGAGTGAGGGAAGAGAAGCCTGCTCTGTAAAACAGGAAAGATACCGTACACGCTGCGCTTTTTGCAGTGTGGCTGACAGAAGCACAACAGGTATTTTCAGCGAATGGCACCAATACAATAAGGATTCGATGATTTCGCTCATATAAGCATCGTAAGCGTGCAGCTCATCTATGATGAGAACTTTGTTTGCAAGCCCAAGGAGACGGAGAACACTGAAACGCGCAAACAGGACTGCTCCCATGGCCTGATCTACCGTTCCCACGCCGTTTTCATCCAGAAGCCCCATTCTGGATGTGCTGAGCCATCTTTTTGCCTCAGCTGCATCTTCCGATTGGATGATTTCTGATTCCTGCCTCATTAGAAAAGCAGTTCCATGCAGTAGCCTGGTATTTCCACCTTCATTAGCCTCAAGCATATGGGCAAACCGCCCATACATCTGGTTGCTGGTTGCCTGTGTCGGCAAAGCGACATAGATTCCGCGCTTCTGCTCGCATTGCATCGTACGCACAGCTGTATATAGAGCAGCCTCTGTTTTCCCTTCGCCCATCGGAGCTTCTATGATTGTCAGGGGAGCATCCGGGACTAAAGCCTCACATTTGATCTGGATATCCCTGGGATTCTTTATTTTCGGCCACAGAGACTGAAAGGTTTTAATATTTTTGAATTGATGCTGTTCTATCAGGCCATAACGCTTCAGTGCTTTTTGAGCAATGTTGTAGCTTCTTTCACAGTAATCTTCTGTGATCTCCGGCAGACAATCAAATGGTCCCGATGAGGCAACCCAATCGCACAGAATCAATATGCCGGTCAGAAGCATACAGACCGCATCCAGTTTTCCAGTTATAGGCAGGTTCCCTTCAAAGGAGAATGCTGATCGGATTTGAACCTCTATATTCTCTTGTATCTGCTGCCAGCATTCATGCACTTTGGGTTTGTGTCTGTCAGATTCATCGGGTTTCTGATGATGCAGCGTTAATATACAGGAATATGCATCAAGGATCCTATGGCTGGTTTCACCAGATTTCCAGATTCTTTTGGCAATTTGCCCGGACAGGTATTCATGTCTGACCGGAGGCAATGCTTTTTCTGGCAATATGGACTGAATAGCAGTTGATTTTAGCCGTTGGAGCTGTTCTTCGCTTTGCATTTGAAACTGCGGTGTTGCTTTTCCGATATCATGCATGGATATCAAATAAGCAGTGAAAGCTATTGCGTAATCCCTGTTACAGTTCCACTGCTCCATCAGAAAGGAAAGAAGGGCAGATGAAGCTGGGGCTTCCAAATATGCTTTTGCACAGTTTCCGGTATCTATCATATGAGGCAGCAATTGTTTGTACGGATTTGTTTTTGCCCATAAGAGATCTGGAAGAGCAGTTGATATGGCGTGATTCGGCATTCTTATCTCCTATAATTGATATATGAAAAAACATAGATTGTCATTAATCGTGAATGAGCGACCCTACTATAGTAATTACGGTTTTGATCAATAATAGGGTATGATTCTGTCAACAGTATAAATCGATTTATTATATCATCTTATCGATCACCGCCTCAAGTATTTGTATGATATTCAATAGTGTTTTACAATAATACTTCATGTGGTTTAATGCCATTCGAAATCGGTGACCTTCGATGTTTATTGTTTCACCGCATAAAAATAATACTATACAAGATGCTGCATTTTTGCAGCATCTTGTTGGCTGGATGAAAAAAGAAAGAATTATATATTTTTTAAATGATTGTTATTGTTGATCGAAAAATAATAATATCATACAAATTGATAACATCTTTCGGCGTCTGGATAAAACTTTCAACTATGCAGATATTTTCTCAGATACTCCCTCAAATCCGGATCACATACATAAACGAATGCGCCATGAATGCCCCGGGTCATCAGTGTGGCATAGATATTCAGTATATAGTTGCGCAGAGCCTCTGTATCATCACCGACTGCTTTGCCGAGACGATCATGATAGTTTTTCTTGACCACTTCAATGCGTCCGGTTGCTTTGCTATAGATAATTTCCGGCCCAAAGATAACGCCTACATAGTTCAGATCATATCCCTGAACGGTGTGAATGCAGCCGATTTCGTATGGCAGACGGTCAGAATTGATCCAGTCTGTGTTGGTTCGGTTCCAGATATATCCTCTTCCAATCTGGATATCCCGCAGAGGCGTGTCTTTCGGTTTGTCTTTTGTTACCCACTCCCAGCCGTAGCCAGCTACAGCACAGCAAAGATCGTACTGATCATTGAGCTGGTTGATCTTATCCATCATTTCATCCAGATCATCATAAAGCCGGAGCGTATAATCCTGGAATGGTCCATGGGGGAGAGGCAATGCGCTCTCATGCAATACTGGTCCGGTCGATTCAATTCCGGGATGACCAAAGCCATCGATGCTCAATACTTCATGGATATATTGAATATAGTCATCACCACCCAAGCAGCGAAGCTGGGAGGAGAGCTTTAAACGGTTGATGCTTTGGTGTGAAAGAATCTGCTGGAAGGTGTCCGGCGTTATATCAGATGGGCGCACAGACTGATCGGAGTCATAGAAAAGGAGCTGCATCTTGCTGCAATGAATGATCCAATCCAGTTCGGTAGCTTCTTTGGGCAATCCCAAATCTTTATTTGTCTGGTCATATGAGGCATACTGGCTGAGGCCGGCACGCCGGTGCAGGCGATGGGCTTCATCGCAGATCAGAAGATCAAACGGAGCATCCTTTCCGGCACGTGCTGCTTCCATGGGAGTCAGTGTTTTTGCATCTGTCATTCCATGGATTTTGCTGAATACCCTCTTTAAGGTAACACGCAGAGCTTGCTGGGGAATGATAATACCAACTTTGAGTTCCCGATCACGAATCAAGGATCGCAGTTCACTGATTTCCGGTGAGATTGCTTCCTCGGAATCCTCCTCATCATAGACTTCAGCTTTCAGATCACTCAAAAGCTTCAGCAGATAGACAGCCAGAATTGTTTTGCCGGTACCGGCGCCGCCTTCCACCAGAACAGATGTTTTGATTCCATGCTTCAGATAGCCGTTGATGATATAAAGAATTGTTCCCAGGACCTGTTCCTGGTCTTTTGTCAGTGTTTTGTAAGGAGAATACTTGTATTCATCCGTATTCTGGATATCGGTGATTCCTTTTTGAACCAGATTCAGTTCCTTCAGCTTGTCCCAGATCTTCAGGAATTCGTCCTCATATTCTTTCCGGCTGTAGTAGTCGAAATTGGAGAGCCCGGCATTCCCGTTCTGCAGGGTATATTTGCCGTCAGCAGACATGTATTTGATCAGGAAGGCTTCCAGATCAAGAATGACAGACTTATTAAATGTATCGTCTGTCATAATATGAATTGTCTTCAGATGTTTCCGTTCTTTATTCTGCCAGTGCTGTGCCGCACGTTTTCCGGCATTGAGGGTTTCACCAATATAGGCTTCCCGCTTATCATCATTATGAATCAGATAAACGACAGGCCAGTTGGAGCCATATTCCCGGTTGTTTCCCTTCCAGCTTTCGATCTTGCTCTGACTGGATTCATCAAAAGGGAAGTCACGAACCTGGACATTAAAGTTGATCATATTTGTCGCTTCTCCCTTTACTCTTTTCAACCGGGTATTTCAGGGCATTTTTCTTTATTTTCTTCCGGATGATTTCCGCAGGATCCATGTTTAGCTTCGATGCAAGCTGAAGACAATAGTTCAATACATCTGCCAACTCTTCTTCAACCGCATCAGGATCAGCATTATCATTCCACTGATAGCATTCCAGTAATTCAGCAGCCTCGATGGCTATGGATTTTGCAAGATTGACAGGACTATGGAACTGATCCCAGTCCCGCTCTTCTGTGAAAGTATCGATTTCCTGCATCAGTTTTTTCAAATCATCCATAGTGCTCACCTCAGGGTACTGATCTGTATATGGCGAATATAGGGTTTTGTGCCAATGTATCTTAATAATTCTATCATAAAATGACACTATGGAAAAGTAAGAAGACATCTTTTATTATCAGACGATAGCATTTGTCTCACAACAAAATAGAACAATATTCTAATTTTATATTGACAAATCATCTGCGTGCTTTTACACTGAAGTAGAACGATATTCTATTTTTGGAGGCTGCTATGAAAGCACGTATTTATTACTTTACCGGTACCGGAAACAGCATGCGGGCGGCGCGGGTGATTGCCCAGGCGATGGGGGATACAGAGATCATTTCCATGAGGGTGAATCCGGAGGAATATCCGGCCACGGACTGCGATGTGGTGGGGTTCGTTTATCCGGTGTATCACTGGACCATGCCTGCGCCCGTAGCGGCGTTTGTGGAAAAGCTGGCGGTCAACCCGAAAGCCTATGTGTTTGTGGTTACCATGCCCAGCTTTATCTGCGGGATTGCCTGCGAAAGGCTGGCGGAGATCCTGGCGAAAAAGGGAGCGCAGATCAGTTACGGCAACATTGTCCACAGCGTGGCGAACTACGTGATTGTGTACCCGCCGTTTCCTTCCGCAAAGCTCCGGGTTCCGGCGACGGAAAGAAAGCTGAAGCGGATTGCCGCGGATATCTGTCAGCAAAAGCAAAGAGCCTATCCCCGGGCCAGCGCCTTTATCCGGTGCAGAAGGGAGAGGATCATGACTCCCTACATCGAACTGCAGAAGTACGCGGACAATCCGTTTACGGTCAGCGATCAGTGTATTTCCTGCGGATTGTGCAGCCGGGTGTGCCCCTGCCATAACATTGTGCTGGAGAACGGCAGGCCGACGTTCCAGCATCACTGCGCGAACTGTATGGCCTGCGTGGTGAGCTGCCCGAAACGGGCCATCGGATACGAAATCAAAGGAGAAGACCGGAAGCTGTTGGAGGCGAGCAGCATGAAAACTCCGCTTGTCCGGTTGATGAGACTGCCGGAAAAGCGTAAACTGTATATGAACCCGTATATTACCGCAAAGGATCTGACAAAGGAGAAGGAATAATGGCCAAAAAGGGAGAGACCCGGGAAGTGATCCTCGACGCCGCGGAGAAGGTGTTCTTTCAGAATGGCTTTGAAAAGACTTCCGTGAAGATGATCCTGGAAGAGGCGCAGATTGTCACCGGCAGTTTCTATCACTTTTTTCCGTCCAAGGAAGCGCTTTTTGAGGCGGTGACGGAGCGGTTCCTGAACGCCTACGCGGAAAGGATCGGCGGCATCCTGGGGGATGAATCCCTGTCTTTCCGGCAGATTATCCGGATGATCCCGGAGGAAATGGGCCGAAGCGCGGAGATCTTTTACCATGTGCTGCAGGGAGACAAGCTCCACTGGACGGTCCGGAACGCGCTGCATGACAGGACGCTGGAAGCGATGGTGCAGCCCCTGGCCGGAGCGCTTGCCCGGCTGAAAGCAAAGGGTGAAATCTCCAGCCGCCTGGACGCGGATGACGTCACCCTGGCCAGAATCCTGATCAAAGGATCGGAAGCGGTAGTCCATGGGGAAGGGTCCGGCAGTACGGAGTGGTTCCGGTCTGAAACGCTGCGGGAGAAACTGGCGGCGTTCTGGGAATGCATCATTGAGGTTGAGTGACGCTGCTGCAGACAGAGAGTATATGAAAACCGGAGGAACGATTTTGTTCCTCCGGTTTGTTTGGTTCCGTGTTATTTGAGGAATTCCCCTGTTACAGTCATGACATCTTTCAGGATGTCCAGGTCCGTAAGCGTATTGCCGGTGGCCAGGGAATGATCGGCGTTGGGGTAGACATGAAGGGGAAGGTTTTTCTCCGCCGCCTTTTTACGGGCCTCCTCCGCGTTCATCACATGGTCACGGTCGCCCATGAAGGCCAGCACGTTTCCTTTGACATATTCATAGGCTTCGGGAACGGGAGTGTACCAGACCTGATCCGGGGTGCAATTGTGCTGCGCGGCATATTTCGCTCCGACAATGGTGCCGAGGCTCTTGCCGATGAAGACGACGGTTTCATATTCATCGTACCGGATGGCGTCCAGCTTTTCTTCCGCATACTGGAAAGCCTTTTCCATCGCGGCGTTCATGCCGTCCGCCCCGCGGGATTTCGCTTCCGCGAAGATGGGGCAGTAGTCCACCCAGCAGATTTCATAGCCTCTCTCTTCCGCCGAATTGGCGGCGTAAAACAGTAAGGGCATAAAGGGCGTATAACCCGTGCCCGGCAGGATCACGGCGAGTTTCTTTTTATTCATCTGTCAGTCACTTCCTGATATGTTATTGCGTTCAGTTCTGATTATTCGCAGTCAAAGATCGTCTTTCCTTCCAGCATATCGCCGTACTTGGCCTTCCAGGTCTTATGCACGTCAGACTTGTCCCAGTTTTCCAGCCCTTCGGGGGTCAGATGAATTTCGATCATGATATGGAAGCGGTTGGAACGGCTGGAACAGGAAGGATGGACGATCACATCCGAAATGCCGTCAATGGCACGGCCGGCGTCAAAGAGTTCGGTGATTTCGGGAAGCAGGGCTTTCCAGTCAATATTTTCCTTGAACTTGGCGATGATAAAGTGTTTCATGGCGATACTCCTTGATGGGTGTGTTTTGATAACAATAGCAGAAAGAGGGGAGAATGACAAGCCACCTGCCACCAGCCGCAGGCTGGTGGAATGAATTATTGCCTGCGGCAATATGAATTATTGAGCCGCGAGCGACTCAATATGAATTATCGTCTTCGACGATATGAATTATTCGCCAAAGGCGAATGTGATCATTTAGTGGAGGCTGCGGAAACGAGAAGATGACAGAGGGACAGTGGGCGAAGCCCAAATGAACAATTAACAATGAACAATTAACAATTATTCCGCCTGCGGCGGGGGAGAATGCCATCGCACAGCGATGATAAATTTTGTTTGACTATTGACATAGAGTGTACTTTAATCAGTAAGATAAATCCCAATCTCAGCGCGGGAGGGTGGTTTCGCCCATGAAGAAGACTTACATCACGACGATGCCGGACCATATCGGGGCCTTCCTGAAGGCCAGCGAATGCTTTGCGTCCCTGGGTATCAACATCACCCGGGTCAGCTACAATAAGGCGGTGGACTCCCATACCCTGTTCATTGACGCGGACGGGGAGGAAGAACAGCTGGCGAAGGCGGACAGCGAGCTGCGGAAGATCGGGTACCTGCAGACGGATAAAAACGAGAACAGCATTGTGCTGCTGGAGTTCATGCTGCGGGACGTGCCCGGCGCCGTGACGGACGTGCTGAAGCTGATCCACCGGTATCACCTGAATATTTCCTACATCAGCTCCCAGGAAAACGGCTCCGCCTACCAGGCCTTCAAGATGGGCCTGTTTGTGGAAAGCGAGGAGAAGCTGAAAGAGTTCCTGCGGGAGGTGCAGGAGCTGTGCCCGGCGCGGGTGCTGGACTATAACCACACGGAGCGGGTGTTTGACAACAGCATTTTCTATCAGTCCTTTGTTTCCGGCCTGATGCAGCTGACCGGCCTGCCGGAGGAAAAGCGGAACGACCTGCTGGTGAACTCCAACCTGGTGATGCAGATGCTGGACGAAAAGGGGCTTTCTCCCTTCAAGACCTTTGACAGCATCAGCCGCTTTGCGGAGCTGCTTTCCGTCTGCCGGGGCGAGGCGTTCCTGCCGCGAATTTCCCGGCACCAGATCACAAAGGATACGGAGATTATCCTGATCGAGCCGCCCTGCGGCAGCAACACGACGATTATCCGCAGCGGCGGGGAGATCCTGTTCGTGGACAGCGGCTACGCCCTGTACCGGGAAGAGATGGAAAGCCTGTTCCGCAGCCTGATCCCGGAATACGACAAAATGAAAAAGCGGATCTTCATCACTCATGCGGACGTGGACCACTGCGGACTGCTGCCGCTGTTTGACGAGATCCTGGCCAGCCGGAAAACCCGGGACTGCCTGGAACTGGAAGCCAGGGGCGAAAACGGCTACCGGGAGCAGAACCCGCTGCATAAGCCCTATGTGAGCATCTGCAAGGCGCTGACCTTCTACCGGCCTGCGGAACCGGAAAAGATCAAAACCCTGTGGGATACGCAGGGGGAACAGGCAAACCCGCTGGAGCAGATGGGCTTTTTCGACTTCGGGGAACTGCATTTTGAGGTTTACCAGGGCATGGGCGGCCACCTGCCGGGCGAGACGGTGCTGATTGACTACCAGCACAAGATCGCCTTTACCGGGGACATCTATGTGAACATGCACGGCATGACCCGGGAGCAGGCGGCGTACAACCAGTACGCGCCGGTGCTCATGACCTCCGTGGATACGGATCCGGCCCTGTGCGCGAAGGAACGCGGCGCGGTGATGCAGCGCCTGGGCACGGGAGAATGGAAAGTGTTCGGCGCGCACGGAGCGGCGAAGGAACTGCATATTGCATTCAGCGATGACTGAAAGCCGGGACGGAAGGAGGAATCCTTCCGTCCTTTTTTGTTTATGGCGGAAGAATTAATAATCCTTTAAGGTTTGGCTCCTTACTTTTTCATCCTTCCAGCCCTATCATATGCCTGCAATACGACGGAAAGAGGTTGTTTATGAAATTACTGATTCATGATCTGAACGAAAAGGAATGGGAAGAGGTTGCGCAGCAGTATGAGGGGTATGAGGTGATCTCCGACAAGGGGAACATCAAACCCTGCGTGGGCTGCTTCGGCTGCTGGCTCAAAACCCCGGGACAGTGCGTGATCAAAGACGGATACGACCGCATGGGCGCCCTGATCCACCAGGCGGAAGAGGTTACGGTGATCAGCCGGTACACCTACGGCGGCTTCAGCAGCTTTGTGAAGAATGTGATGGACCGGAGTATCGGCTGGGTGCTTCCGTACATGGAAATCCATCACGGGGAGATGCATCACCAGAAGCGGTATCCGGAGGAGAAGCCCATTACCTTCATCTTTCGGGGAAGCGCCTTTACAGAGGATGAAAAGGCAAAGGCAAGAGCCTATGTGGAGGCGGTGTGCCTGAACTTCCGGGGCTGGATCAAAGAACTGAAGTTTATTCCCTGCGAGGCGGAAACGGCGAAAACGCAGGAGGCGGGCTGTGAGCAGGACGGGATGATTCTGCTGAACGGGAGCCTGCGGGGCAACGGATCGAATACCCGGAAGTTCCTGACCGCCCTGGCCGGACGGCTGGGGACAGAAGAGATTGTCAATCTTTCAGCTACCAGGCCGGAGGAAACGAGCCGGACGCTTTTATCCGCGGGAACGCTGGTGCTGGGTATGCCGCTGTATGTGGACGGAATTCCTTCCCAGATGCTACGGGTGATGGAACGGCTGGAGCGGGAGCCCGGCGGCAGGAAGAAGGTCTATGTGGTTTCCAACATGGGCTTTTATGAAAGCCATCAGCTGAAGAACCTGCTGAGCATGGTGAAGGAATGGTGCGAAAAGTGCGGGTATGAATACTGCGGCGGGATCGCTATCGGGGCCGGAGAGATGCTGAAGATGTTCGCGAACGGGCAGGGACCCGGGAAGCATGTCGGAGAAGGGATGGAAAAGCTGGCCGGGGCGATCCGGAACGGGGATAAAGCGGGAGATATATACGCAGATGTACAGGGTTTCCCGCGGTGGATGTATATGATGATGGCGAATATGAACTGGCCGAGGGCAGGGAAGATGAACGGGCTGAAGAAAGGGGAGCTGCGAAAAGCCTTCGATTGAACGAAGGCTTTTCGGAATGAATTATTGCCTGCGGTAGGGCCGGGGGAATGAATTATTGCCTGCGGCAATATGAATTATTGAGCCGCAAGCGACTCAATATGAATTATCGTCTTCGACGATATGAATTATTCGCCAAAGGCGAATGTGAGAGTTAGTTGAGGCTATGGAAAGCGGGAACGTGACAGAGGGGACAGACCAAGTGTCACACTTTGCGTGACGCTTCGTCTGTCCCCTCTGTCACATTCCCGTATGCACTTGGGATCGTTGGCTTTTTATTCGCATGCGATTGAAAATATAAAAAACGCCGGCGGGGCCGGCGCGGGGTGGGACTGATGAGGCTGATCAGCCGTTTTCAACGCTGTCAACGTTGTAGCTGTATTCCATGGTGGTGCTTTCGCCGTCCTGGGTCCAGACCACGTTGTTGTGCTCATCATAGGAGAAGGTGACGGTGAAGGGTTCGTCCGGATCGAAGTAGCCTTCCGCGGTGACGGTGTCCGTTTCGGGATCGTAGTCGCCCTTCAGGATGGCGTCTGCCAGAATATTGCCGTTCTCATCGTACTGATAGCAGCGGATATCATACTGGCCTTCATACCAGTCATAGAAGATGACTTCGATATCGTCCTTCATCCAGCGGCCGCCGTAGAAGTTGCCGATGGGCTCGAACTCCAGGTCCTTGCCCGCGTCTTCCTTCAGGTCCTCCCAGAGCAGGGTCCCTTCCTCGGTGATGGTCAGCACCGCGTCCCCATCCTCATAGTAGGTTTCGTCCCAGTCGCCGGAAACAGTGTCCTGGCGGTAATGCAGGCCGAAGGGCACCGCGGTCAGCGCGGTCTTTTCGGGATTGAGGGCCATGGCATATTCCCAGACATCCTCTTTATTGTCTCCCAGCCGGTGGACGATCATGGGCTTGAGACCGCCGTCCTCGGCGAATACTTCGATGCGCCAGTCGCCGTCTTCGGCGACCCAGGTGTTGACATAAACCAGGGATTCCGGATACTCATCCGGATAGTAACCGAACTCTTCGTCTTCCTCATAATCCTCTTCCGCGAAAACGGATGCAGCAGCGAGGGTGAGGCAGAGAACCAGCAGCAGCGCAAGCAGTTTTTTCATCGTCATTTTCCTCCTTTGTGTCCCGCGGGCCGCAGCGGGGTGCTTTTTCCCGGCCCGCATATATTGTTACGCAGAAAAAAAGGAGCTGGCAGTCGGGACTGCGTTTTCTATTTTTTTCCGTTCCGGTCGGGGACATTATACCGGATTTCTATCGGGAGGTCAACGAGGAAAGAGACGCTCAATGCATTGAAAAGATTGACAAAAACAGGAAAAGTACTGTAAAATACATACAAATAATAAAGGAGGAATCCCCATGAAAAAAATCATATCTGTTATGCTGGCCTGCGTGCTTCTGCTGGCCGTTGCGTGCGCCGCGGCGGAAACCACGGACGCCGTGACCACCGCTTCCGTCGCCAACTACTACGGCGCCCTGACTGGCGATGAGCTGATGAACGCCGTCAACTCCTACACCGGCTTCTACGCCGTGGCTTCCGTGAACCCGGACGGCACGCCGAACATCGCCTACTTTGTCTACGGCATGCAGAAGATCGGGGACGTGTACTACGTCCAGCTGGGCATCAACCCGAACCAGACCACGGCGAACATTGAAAACGGCTCCGAGCTGATGGCCATGTACGGCGCGCTGCCCGCCGCGGACGCGCAGCTGATGACCGCCACCAACGGGGCGAAGATGGTGCTGAAAAAGGTGGACGACGAGGAGATCCTGGCGGAGCTGCTGAAGACCGCTCCGGAAGGCTATACCCCCATGTACTATGAAGTGATCGAGACCCGGCCGCTGGGCTGAGACACGGAAAAAGGAACAAAACGGCTTTCTGATACGTATATATAGATGAACCGGTTCGCAGCGGGCGGCGGGTCGGAAACACGGCAGCCCGCTGCCAGACCGCCGGTTCAGAAAGAGGTACTGATATGCGTATGAAGAAAATGATTATGTTTGCACTGGCCCTGGCCATGCTTCTGATTGCAGTTTCCGCCCAGGCGGAGATTATCCCGCCCTACGGTGAAGGACAGATCGGCCTGCGGGCTGCGATCCTGTGCGAAAAACTGACCCTGCGGGAAGCTCCCCGGAGCGACGCGGGCATCATCGACGAGCTGACGAACAATGATTTTATCATCGTGACGAAGCAGATGGACGGCTGGGCGGAAATCATGCGTTCCGACAGCGAGGACGCGGGCATTGCCGGCTATGTGAACGCCGAGTATCTGATGATCGACCCGGCCTGGTACCGGACCACCGGAGCAACCCCGGTCTATGCCTGGAACGACGTGACCGCGCCGAAGGTTGGCCTGCTGGACGCCGATACCACCCTGCCGATCCTGAAGGATGAAGGGGAATGGCTGATCGTCGGCCTGCGGGGCGCGACGGGGTGGATCAGGAAGTAATGCACAATGCACAATGCACAATGAACAATTGGCGGATGAAAAAGCTCCTGAGGGAGCTTTTTCTTTTTGATTTATCCGCTGCGGCGGGAGAGATCCTGATTAATACATAGCAGGGCGACAAGTACAGAATGATTTGTCCTTCGGACATAGTAAGGGATTCCTCCACTCCACTTCGCTCCGGTCGGAATGACACCCTCAGGTGATACTTGGTTCAGAATTTGGAGTTCCTGCTGGGATCCCGAACGTGAGAAAGCGTCATCGCTTCAGCAATGATATGTACGTTTGACATTGTACGACTTGGAACATATAATGAAGAAAAGGATCTCCGGCATTTCGGAACGGAGAAAAGGCTTTACAAGGACGTTAAAAACAGCAAACCGGGAGAAAACGGCCGCGGGAAACGCGTATTGAGTTTATTCCAAACCGAAGAGAATCGTTTGTTCTGATATTCCTGTCAGGAGGAACTGTTTGATATGAACCGTCTCAAAAGGTCATGGATCATCATGGCGAATATCGCTCTGATGATTGCCATGCTGGTCTTTATTGAGCTGTATTCCAATTACCAGAAAAGAGAAAACTTCCGCTACCAGGTGGAACACTTTGTCAACTCGACCATCGCCATGGAACGGGTGACGGGCAACTACCTGGAAGGGGAGCAGGGAATCTGCGACAACTGGGCCCAGTATATCAGCAGCCGGGAGATGACCCTGGAAGAGGCGGCGGAATATGTCCGCGCCACCCATGTCAATCCCACCATCTCCGCCCACCTGATCGACACCGAAACCCTGGACGGCTTTTCCACCCGGCCGAAGCTGAACACCGCGGACGATTACGCCGTTTCCTACAAACGGCTGGAGCTGCTGGGGGACGGGAGCTGGATTGCGGACCTGGGCACGGCAATCAACGTCAGCCGGACCTATACCAACCCCCTGAACGGGGAACAGTCCCTGGCCTTCTGCAACCGGATCACGGTGCGGGACGCGGAAAGCGGGGAGAAGCGGCAGGCCTACCTGCTGCGCATCGTTCCCACCTCCGACCTGAAGGCGAAGTGGGTGTTCCCGCAGGAGGAGTATGAGGACGAGGACTTCTCCATCATCGACACGGAAAGCAACTATGTCATCAAGGGGCGCTCCTTCAAGAACGCCAGCTTCTTTGAATTCTACAAATCCTACAACCAGACGGGCGTCCCGGCCCAGCAGCAGCTGTTTGCGGATATCCTGTCCGGAACCGGCTCCTTCACCATGCTGGACTCCAAAGGCAGGGAATGCGTGGTGGCCTATACGCCCATCACCTCCACCAAGGGTTGGGTGCTGCTGAGCTCCGCCCCGGACACCGACCTGAACAGGGTGACGGAGGACTGGCTCCTGATCGGGGTGATTACCTTCGGACTGCTGCTCCTGCTGGTGCTGGACTACCTGTACATGCATTCCTTCAACAAAAAGCTGCGGGCCATGGCCCGGGAGGCGGAAGCCGCCAACAAGGCCAAGACCGATTTCCTTTCTACCATGTCCCACGATATCCGCACGCCGATGAACGCGATCATCGGCCTGACCGCGATTACCGAAAAGAACCCGGGAGACAGGGAAGCGGTGTCGGAAAACCTGCGGAAGATCAGCCTGGCCGGGAATCACCTGCTGACGCTGATCAACGACATCCTGGACATTTCCAAGGTGGAGAGCGGAAAGATCACCCTGAATCCGATGACCTTCTCCCTGGTGGAAACCGTGCAGAATCTGATGAACCTGTCCCGGCCCATGATCAAGGAGAAGAACATCGAATTCAGCTTCCGCACCAACCACATTGAGCATGAATACCTGTACGCGGATCAGCTGCGGCTGAACCAGATTTATATCAACATTCTTTCAAACGCCATCAAGTACACCATGCCGGGCGGCCGCATCTCCGTGGACCTGCGGGAGGAAAAGAGCGAAAAGGCCGGCTGCGTGAAGCTGACCTACTGCGTGGCGGACACGGGTATCGGCATGACGCCGGAATTCCTGGAGAAGATGTACCAGCCCTTCTCCCGCCAGACGGACAGCCGGGTCAACAGCATCCAGGGCACGGGCCTGGGCTTGGCCATCACCCGGCAGATGGTGGAGCTGATGGAGGGCACCATCGACTGCCAGAGCGAAGAGGGGAAAGGCACCACCTTCACCGTGGTCCTGGATCTTCCCGCGGCCGAAAAGCACCTGGAGGAAATGCGCTTCGAGAACGTGGATATCCTGGTTGCGGACGACGATCCGGACCAGCTGGAAACCGCGGCGGATACACTGGAATCGCTGGGCGTTCACACGGAAACGGCGGGAAGCGGCGCACAGGCGCTGGAGATGATCCGCCTCAGGCACGCGGAAGGACGGGATTACAGCGCGGTGATCCTGGACTGGAAGATGCCGGAGATGGACGGCATCGAGACCGTACGGCGCATACGGGCGGAAATCGACGCGCCCGTCCCGGTCCTGCTGACCTCCGCCTACGACTGGTCCGACGCGGAGGAGGCGGCGAAGGAGGCCGGGGTGAACGGGTTCATCAGCAAACCGCTGTTCCGATCCGGGCTGTATGAGCGGATCAACGAGCTGCTCGGAACGGAAGGGACAGCCCTGGAACCGGAGGACGACTGCTCCGACCTGGCCGGCATGCATATCCTGATCGCCGAGGACAACGACATCAACTGGGAGATCATCTCCGCCATGCTGGAGATGTACGGCATCACGTCCGAACGGGCGGAAAACGGACGGATCTGCGCGGAGAAAATGGAGCAGGCCGCGGAAGGAACCTACGACCTCATCTTTATGGATATCCAGATGCCGGAAATGAACGGCCTGGACGCGACGCGGCACATCCGGAAGCTGGAGAACAAATGGGCCGCCTCGATTCCCATCATTGCCATGACAGCCGACGCCTTCTCCGAAAACGTGGCGGAATGCATGAAGGCGGGCATGAACGGACATATCGCCAAACCGATCGACCTGAAACTGGTGATCAGGGAAATTCGCAGAATCAAGGAGGAAAAGAGAAAATGAGAAAAATGTCTGATCGGCACCGGGGAAATGACGGTGGACGAGGCGGTCGGGAAGTACGGACAGTGAGTGGCATCGCGCAGCGATGGCACTCACTGCGATGAATTATTGCCTGCGGCAATATGAATTATCGTCTTCGACGATATGAATTATTCGCCTGCGGCGAATGTTGGAGGCACGGAGGAAGAGGACCATGATGACCAACGACAAAGGGATTGTGGAACTGAAACACCAGGTGCTGCGGGAGGTGTGCCGCCTGGCCTGGGAGGATGACCTGAACGCGGAAAGCTGTGAAAAGCTGGTGCAGAAGCTGATCCCCGGGCCCAAACCGGAATACCGCTGCTGCATCTATAAGGAACGGGAGATTATCCGGGGCAGGATCCGGCTGGCCATGGGCCTGGCGCCGGACGTGAACTCCGAATCAAAAAACGTGGTGGCGGTGATCCCCGCCGCCTGCGACGACTGCCCGATCCAGGATTACCTGGTGACGGATATCTGCAGGTTCTGCCTGGGCAAAGCCTGTCTGAACGCCTGCCGCTTCGGGGCGATCAGCCCCGGCGACACCCGGATGAAGATCGATCCAACCAAGTGCAAATCCTGCGGGCTGTGCGCGAAATCCTGCCCCTACGGCGCCATTCTCCACATGACCCGGCCCTGCA
This sequence comes from uncultured Eubacteriales bacterium, assembly GCA_900315675.1. Classification (GTDB taxonomy): domain Bacteria; phylum Bacillota; class Clostridia; order Christensenellales; family Aristaeellaceae; genus Aristaeella. The sequence continues at coordinate 47,998 of OMZY01000010.1, read as the reverse complement.
AGAAGGCCTGCCCGGTGGACGCCATTTCCTACGGCGAGAACGGCCTTTGCTATATCGACGATGAAAAGTGCATCCACTGCGGCCACTGCATCCACAGCTGCCCCTTCGGCGCGGTGGGTTCCAAAATCTACGCGACGCAGATCATCCGGAAGATCCGGGAAGGCAAGCGGGTGATCGCCATGTGCGCCCCGGCGACGGAAGGTCAGTTCGGCAGCGGCATCACCATGGCGGCCATCCGCGCGGCGCTGAAGAAGCTGGGCTTCGCGGAGATGGTGGAGGTGGGCCTGGGCGGCGATATGACCGCGGCCTATGAAGCCCGCGAGTGGATCGAGGCCCGGAAGGAAGGGCGGAAGATGACCACCTCCTGCTGCCCGGCGTTCATCTCCATGCTGCGGCACCATTTCCCCAAGGAATATGAACTGTACAAGTCCAATACCGTCAGCCCCATGGTCGCCGTATCCCGGTACCTGAAGTGCCTGGATCCGGACTGCGTCACGGTGTTCATCGGGCCCTGCATCGCCAAGAAGGGCGAGACGCTGAACGAGTTCATCGCGGACCGGCCGGACTACGCCCTGACTTACGGAGAAATTGTGGCGATGCTGGATTCCCGGGAGATCAAAATTGAACCGGTGGAAGAGGAGTACCAGGAATCCTCCCTGTTCGGCAAACAGTTCGCGGGCAGCGGCGGCGTCGCGGCGGCGGTGCTGCAGGCCATGCGGGAGATGGGAGAGGATACGGAAGGCATCCGGCTGCGGCAGTGCTCCGGCGGCGACGAATGCAAAAAAGCCCTGATGCTGCTCAGGGCCGGAAAGCTGGAGGAGGACTTTATCGAGGGCATGATCTGCCCCGGCGGCTGCATCGGCGGACCTTCCAAGCACCAGGCGGAAGCCCAGGTGCTGCGGGACCGGCAGGCGCTGCTGAACAAGGCGGACGACCGGAAGATCCTGGAGAACCTGGAGAAATATCCGATGGAGAAGTTCTCAATGTTCAGGGACGGCGGGTCATCGCAAAGCGATGACAAATGAACAATGCACAATGCATAATGCACAATTATATAGTGTTTCACTGATATCTTTACGTTGTGGAGTTCCATACGGAAAGTTGACAGAGGGACGGGGTTAAGGTCAAACTTCGCATGACATTAACCCCGTCCCGTCTGTCAACTTTCCGCACCGAGTTTAATACGCTGCAACAAAGAACAGGCGCCCGGGACGGGCGCCTGCCTTCTTTATGGGGTCGGAGGCTTACTTGCTCATGACGGTGAGGGTATCCATGATTTCAGCAAAGCGGTGGCCGAAGCCTTCCGCGGCTTCAGCGGAGTAATGCGCGGTGGCAACGGCACAGCCCTTCTGCAGCGGGATAATATAAACCGTCTGCAGATGGTCAGGCATCTGGCCGTCCGGGGTGGAGGAAGCGTCGATGCGGGTGCAGGCACCGGCGTTCTTCAGCGTGAAGGCTTCCTTGTTCGCGGCATAATTGGCGGACAGTCCTTCAGCGATGGAAGCCGCGGCGGAATCAGAGTCTTCCTCGGTGTAGAAGATTTCCAGATAGTTTTCGGGAGCGTCCGCATTGTCATACTTGGAAATGAAGCACTCGCTGGCGGAACCGCTGCGGCGCTCAAAGTTTTCATAGTCATAATCCAGCTCGATGCCGATGACGTCATTTTTCACATGTTCGTAGAAGACGGCTTCCGGCATGCCCTCCAGCATGATTGAATCCTGGAAGCGCTCGCCGTCCTGACGGCTGGTGCTACTGTCCGCCGCGGGCGCGGTTTCCGGTTCGGGAATGGTCCCTGTTTCTTCTCCGAAGGAGCCGTTGTCCGCCATGGGAATGAGTTCCGGTTCAGGCAGGGAAGAATCGGTCTCCACAGAAGGAACGGTTTCCGGTTCGGTCTCAGCGGAGAGAACATCTGCCATCATGGGGTCGGCGGACACAGTGGTTGTATCCTGTGCGCTGCCGCAGCTGCTGAGCAGGAGCATCAGCAGGGTTGCCAGCACGAGTAACGCGGTGGTTTTTGTCAGTTTCTTCAAGTTGGGTGTACCTCCTTGTTTAGTCTTTACACTATATAAAACGCCGCGGGGGTATGGTTTGTTTCACTTTTTTTCGGACGCGGGCCGGAGAGGGGCTGCTTCTCTTGTTTTACAACCGATCAGCGGTACGGGTGTTTTTTTCTTCCAGGGGATCATTGACCCGCGTCCTCCGGATCTGTTCAGAAGAAAACGGACAAATTTATGCCCATGAACTGACAGCCCATTTTCCGGAACGTATATAAAGGTGTTGAACGAATGAATGATGAAAGAGAAGGAGAAACGAACCATGACCACCATCGCACGTGAACATAAAACTTCCTCCCGGACCCTGCTCCGCCCCAATCCGGTGCTGAGCCGCCTGAGCAAGGCGGAAGGCCGGACGATGGACGGCACCGCCACCTACACGGGCGTCGCGGCGAAAACCTGCATCTTTCTGGCGCTGACGGTGCTGGGAATGATTGCCCAGCTGCTGGTTTCCGCAGTCTATGCGAACGCGCCGGCATGGCAGACCCTGACCTTTTACGAAAAGTTCACCGTGACCCTGACACTGAACGAAACCGCGATCCTGGGTGCGGTGCTGCTGATCGGTTTTGTTGCAGAAATGGCGGGTATCTTCGTCCGGAAGACCATTCCCGTCACCGGCAGCATCTACGCTGCCGGCCAGGGCTACGTGATTTCCTTCCTGGTGTTCAAGGTGCTGAAGGGCTTTGAGTACCTGGGCCTGGAAGCTCTGCTGCTGACCGTGGCCGTGGTCGCTGGCATGAGCTGGCTGTACACCTCAGGAAAGGTCCGGGTGTGCGGGAAATTCCGCACCGTGCTTTACTCCCTGGTGATCGGCTCCATCGCGTTCGGGGTGATCACCTTCCTGGGTTCCCTGATTCCCTTCACCCGTCCCTACGTCCAGGGGATTTTCCAGAATCCGGCAGTGGCCATCGGCCTAGATCTGCTCGGCATCCTGCTGGCCTCCCTGTTCCTGATCAGCGACTTCTCCGCCATTGACGAGTGCGTGAAGGAAGGCTATCCGAAGGAGTACGAGTGGAGCGCCGCCTTCGGCCTGGTCTTCACGGTGCTCTGGCTGTACCTGCGGATCCTGGAGCTGATTATCCGCCTGACGGGCGACAGCAAGAAATAAAACGGCAGTCCGCCTGAAGGAGACACGGAGGTATTCCGTGCCTCCTTTTTCAGTTTGACGGAAAACCCGCGCTTTGGTAAGATCATCATAACAATCCGGGAAACATATCACTGACAATACGGCTTTTTAAGACAGTACTGCAGAAAAAAGGAGTTCAAAATGCTGAGCAAACTTTTCGGCGGAATCAGAATGACGTGGAAAAGGCTGATCATTTTTGCGGTGATCTCTGGCGTGATCACCGGCCTGATCGCCCTGCTGGTTCCGGACAACAATTCCATTCATCAGATTGCCGTGACTTTTGAGGCGTGGATCGTCCTGGCGATTATCGTGGTGGTCAACTGCGAAAAGCCGGCGGAAGCCGCGCTGAAAACCTTTGTGTACTTCCTGATCTCCCAGCCCCTGGTTTACCTGGTTCAGGTGCCCTTCAACAGGCTGGGCTTCGGGCTGTTCAGGTACTACTGGCCCTACTGGTTCATCTGGACGGCGGCAACGCTGCCGGGCGCTTTCATCGCCTGGTATATCAAGAAGGGGAATATTCTCAGCGGCCTGATCCTGTCCGTTGCGCTGGCTGCGCTGATCTGGATCGGAACGGACTACCTGAAAACGGTGACCGGTACCTTCCCGCGGTACCTGCTGGCTATGCTTTTCTGCTACAGTGCGGTGCCTGCGCTGATCCTGTTCATTCTGCGGCAGAAGCCGGCCCGGCTCATTGCCGCGGGGATCGCGGTGCTGGTGCTGGCGGTGAGCCTGTTCCTGGCCTTCCGGAACGGCACCGGAACCACCTATGCGGTCAGTTTCCCCCTGGATCCCGAAAAGTATCCCGTGACGGAGGAATGGACCGCGCAGCTGGAGGATCCGGAAAACGGAACCGTGACGATTACTCCCGGGAATGGGGTTATCTCCACCAACTGCCGGGTCGAAGTCAGGGACGTGAACAAACCTGCGGATGTCATCCTGACGGACCCTGAAGGGAACACGTACCGGATTCCAGCGGAAGTGGTGGATTACGGCTCCGGAAAATCCCTGATTTACTGAGCGGCAAAACGGAGGTGCATACGGTATGATTGCGCTGGCCTGCGACCATCACGGAATCGCCCTGAAAGAGGAACTGAAGAAAATGCTGGAGGGGATGGGGCTGGAATGGAAGGATTTCGGCACCTATGACGTGAACAGCCAGGACGACTATCCAGTATACGGCTACCGGGCGGCCAAAGCCGTGGCCGACGGGGAATGCGACCGGGGAATCCTGCTGTGCGGCACCGGCATGGGCATCAGCATCGCGGCCGGAAAGGTGAAGGGGATCCGCGTGTGCACCTGCAGCGACGTATACAGCGCCGAAATGAGCAAGCGGCACAACAACAGCAATATCCTGACCATGGGCGCCCTGGTGGTGGGCACGGAGAAGGCGAAGATGATCGCCCGTGCCTGGCTGACCGCGGAATTCGAGGGCGGACGACACCAGCGGAGGATCGATATGATCACCAGGATTGAAAACGGTGAGGCGCCGGAGGTGTAAGGACCGCCGGAAAAGGAGAGAAAACCATGGAAGAACTGCTGATGGAAATCCGGGTGGAATGCGGCGAGGCCGTCTCCGTCCGGGGACAGGAAACCACCATTGTGATGATTCCCTTCACAGGGATCACGGAGGGGCCGTATTTCCGGGGCAAGACCGTGGGCACCGGCGTGGACACGCAGCGGATCGGGCAGGACGGCAAGACCCGGCTTTCCGCCCGCTATATGCTGGAAGGCCAGGACGCGGCGGGCAACGCCTGCCGGATCTTTATTGAAAACCAGGGCGGCTGGGAGAATGGGTTTACGCCCCGGATTGTGACCGACAGCCCCCTGCTGAAGGACTGGGAAACAGCGGACCTGGGCGCGACCGTGGAGGGAATCCCGGGCGGCGTGCTGGTACGGATATTCCGGAAATAAAAGAGGGACCGGAAAACGCAAACGGTTACATCTCCGGCGGCAGAAACCGGAAACGGTATAACAGCACAACAACTGACAACAACAGCACAAAGCGAGTCAATTACAGTCAAATGGTTCAGTGTTAGAATGAGCCCAACAAGGGAAAACTATTACATTTGGAGGGCTCAAAATGAAAAAGCTGATTTGCGTGTTACTGACTCTTTCCCTGACACTTGCCCTGCTCCTGGGCGCGGCCGCTGCGGAGACAGCGAAGAAAGGACCCGGTGTGACGGTATACTTCCCGAACTGGAACATCTATTCCGACGCCCGGCAGGACGTGACGAACCTGCCCTGGGACCGGATTGACTGCGTGAACCACGCCTTCTGGGAAGTTGTTCCCCAGGACGGCGGCTTTGCCGTAGTTTCCACTGATCCCTGGGCGGATACGGACCCGGACAACGCCGTGGCGCATTTCCCGCAGTACGCGGCCGCCGCGGAAAAGTATCCGGACAAGCAGATCCTGATCTCCATCGGCGGATGGACCGACTCCGGCCATTTCTCCGAGATGGCGCTGACGGCTGAAAGCCGCGGCTCCTTCATCAAGAGCTGCCTGGACACCCTGGACGAATATCCTTTCCTGTCCGGCCTGGACATCGACTGGGAGTATCCCGGCGTGGAACGGGAACCCGAGGATGAAAACGATGAAGGATGCCCGGTGGTGGGCGATGACTGGACCAACTACACGCTGCTGCTGAAGGAACTGCGGGAAGCGCTGGACGAGCACTTCGGCGCCGGGAACAAGGTGCTGACCGTGTGCGCGGGCGCCTCTGTCGGCTGGTCCCTGAGCAAGCAGGACTATGCCTCCCTGCATCCGTATGTGGACAAGATCAACCTGATGACCTATGACATGGCCGGCTCCTGGGAAGAGAACACGGGCCATCACACGGCGCTGCTGGGCGAAGTTTCCGCGGACACGGCGGTGAAGTACCTGCTGGAGCAGGGCGTGCCGGCGGAAAAGATCACCATCGGTTCCCCGCTGTACAGCCATGGCTGGAAGATGCGGGAGGCGGCGGAGGAGACCGTGGGCGCTCCCGGGGACGCGATTGAAGATTATACCTGGCATGACCTGATGGCGACAGAGCAGGCGGCTGTTCCGGAAGGCACTCCCGGATGGCATAAGGGCTATGACGCGGAAAAGGGCGCTGCCTGGCTGTGGAACGATGATCCGGACGCGGCTGAATATCTCAACTTCATCACCTATGAAAGCGCTGAATCCCTGCAGGCCAAGCTGGACTACATCAAGGAAAAGGGCCTGGGCGGCCTGATCGTGTGGGAAGTGCATGGAGACAGCATCGACAATGACTGGCCGATGATTACGGAAATGCACCAGGGACTCCAGCCCTGACAGGGCGAAAGGCCCTGGCAGGGCTGGAATGAATTATTGCCTGCGGCAATATGAATTATCGTCTTCGACGATATGAATTATTCGCCAAAGGCGAATGCAGAATGCATAATGCAGAATTATCCGCTACGGCGGGGAGAGGAGAACGAGATTTCTCCACTTCGCTGCGCTCCGGTCGAAATGACATATGAAGGTGATGGCGTTCCTGTTGGGTTCCCGAACGTGAGCGGGTGGGTAGATCCATCCACGCGGGCGCAAGCGGCCTTGGTCAGGATGACATCGTGGAGGTTATGGATAGCAGAAATGTGACAGAGGGGACAGACTTACGGTCACAGCCTGACGGCCGTGACGGATATGTCTGTCCCCCAGTCACATTCCTGCATTGCCTGATAAGTGCTGGACATGTGGGGCTTGATACGGCCTGGGGAAAGAAAAAGCCTGCTTCCGGAAGGGAAAGCAGGCTTTTTACATTCAGCCCCAGGGAACATAACGGGATTTCATGTATTCGATTTCGTTTTTGTCGTTGAGGCGGATATAAGCGGTGACAAACCAGAAGTCGACAGGGGTGGTTTCCGCCTGCGCATCCGTCAGGTCACAGGAGAAGACCAGGTTTCCGCCTTCGGGGGCTTTTCCCTCCAGATAGGCGTCGATATACCAGGTATACAGATCCGTGACGGAAACATAAGCGTCGGGATCGGGTTGCGATGGACTTTGCATCTCCGCGCGGAAATCCGGCGCGAGGTTATAGGTTACGACCTCACCGGTCAGGTCGCCCTCATAGCATTCATTACCCTCCACAAAGCGTTCGTATTGACCGGAAACGGCGTATACGTGATGAGCGTCGTCGTACAACAATTTTTGGATTTCAAACATGTCGTACTGCCTGCCGTCTTTGCCGGTAAAGATGTTAAAGCCTTCAACAGCCGCCGAAGAGAAGGAAAGGGAAGACCAGGGAACAAAACCGCGACAGCCGGGAACTTCGATATAGGCCCAGTTACCCATCTTAGACAGAAGGATTACGTTTTCACCGCCTTTAAGAGACGCGATTTCGCTGCGGGAGAAGAGCGGGTCATCCGTCACGCTGACGTTCTCGCTGACCGTCGCTTTGATCCTGTCAAAGGCCAGATCCGACACTCTGGCCTTTTTCGGCAGGGCAGCCGCGTCAATATAGCCGAAACGGTAATGATCCTTGTCGATGGAATACTGGATCAGGATCCAGTTGTTTTCCTTTCCGAACACCTGAATCCAGCCGTTGGTGGAAACCGCGGCCTTGCCGTTGCTGCTGCGCAGGGAGGTTTTATCCGGCGCGGAATAAACGGAATACTTCTTTCCGCCTTCAAACTGGATGTCCGTTGCGACGAGTTCGGAACCTTCGGGGAGTACCGGAGGCTTGGTCAGGCTGCTGGCAGCCTTTTTATAGGTCTGAGGCAGGGAAGAAAGGTTCACATAGCGCAGGTTCCGCTGGAAGGCTCCTTTCGCTGTGCCGGCAACCTCGCTCAGCGCCGCGTCCTTGTAATAGGTGATGACGCCTTTCTGCAGCACCATATGGTCAAAACTGCCGCCGAAGAGGCGGATCAGATTCCACTGGCCTGAGGAATTATGCTGATAGGCGGCGAACAGCGTTACAGATTTTTCGGCGGCACTGTATTGCTCAAAGACCAGGAAGGGGCCTTTATAGGACTGCTGCGCCATATATTCGTCAATGGAATCGGTGACGAACATCCGGACGTCGCCCTGAGGTACGCCCTTGGCAGCGGAGAAGTCGTTCTTCCAGCCGTTTTCCGAAGGGGCGAAGCTGTAAACGATATTGTTGCCGCCTTTCCGCACGAGGACGAACCAGCCGGTGTTCCAGCGGGCGGTGCCGATGATCTCCGCATCCGCGAAGGAGCTGTCGCTGAAGAATTCGCTGATCTTTGCGGGGAGCGGCTCTTCTGCACTGGCGGCGCATACACAGACTGCGAACAGGGCAAGAATCAGCAGGGCAAGAGTGACGAACTGCTTTTTCATCTATACGGCCTCCTTTATGACTATTCAACAATACAACGGGAGAAGCCGGGGCTTCAATCCCGGCATATAAAAGAAAACGGAAGGAACGGAAGAAAAACAAAAGTTGCAAAAATAAACAGTTGACAAACGCAACTAAAATGAATATGATGACAGCCATAAGGAGGGGAACGCATGAAAGAGGTAAAGCTTTTCCGGGAATATACCAGGGAGCTGGAATGCCATCTGGCGGCCCTGAATCAGTCCGACTGCTGCCAGTGCGGCATCAATGAATCCCAGTGCTTCCTGATCGTGGAGATCGGCCGGAAACCGGGCATCTGCGTGAAAGAACTGGCGGAAGCGGTAGGCCTGGATAAAAGCGGCATCAGCCGCGGCGTGGAGGAACTGGTTCAGAAGGAATATGTGAACAGGGAACCGTCGAAGACGGACCGCCGCAGCGTGGTGCTGACCCTGACGGAAAAAGGACAGGCCAGGTTTGAAAAGATCGAAAACGATATGGACGCAAAGTTCGGGGAGGTTTTCTCCCGGATCAGTGAAGACAGGCGACAGCAGGTGCTGGAAGCGCTGCGGATTTACAACGAGGCCTGCCGGGAGGCGGAGATAAAGAAATGACGCGGCAGGAAAAAGCGGTGAAATACTTCCGGGACGGGTTCCACTGCTCCCAGGCGGTGCTGGCCTCCTACGCGGAGGAATGCGGTCTGACGGAGGAACAGGCGCTGAAGCTCGGATCCTGTTTCGGAGGAGGCATGCGCCGGGGAGAAGTGTGCGGTGCCTGCACCGGCGCGCTGATGGTGCTGGGCTCCCTGTACGGGCAGCATGATCTGGCGGACAAGGACAGCCGGGAGGACTCCAACGAGGTGACAGACCGGATGACGATAGGGTTTGCGGAGGCCTGCGGATCCTGCATTTGCAGGGAAATACTGGGATACGATATCTCCACCCCGGAAGGGAAGAAAAAGGCAAGGGAAAAGAAACTATTTGAGGAGCTCTGCCCGCAGATGGTTGCCAACGCGGTGGCAGTGCTGGAAAAGATTATCGGAGAGAGGCAGTAACAATGGAAAGTGAAATGACAATCCGCGCCGTCCGGGAGGAAGACGCGGAAAGACTGGCAGAGATTTACGCCTATTATGTGGAGAACACGGCGGTTTCCTTTGAGTATACAGCGCCGACGGCGGAAGAGTTCAGGGAACGGGTCCGGAAGATCAGCGCGAAATATCCCTACCTGGTGTGCGAGAAGGCGGGAAGGATTATCGGGTATGTTTACGCCGGGCGTTACAGCCCACGGGACGCCTATAACTGGACCGTGACCACGTCGATCTATGTGGATCATGAATGCCGCAGGAACGGGGCGGGCGCGCTGCTGTACAGGGGGCTGGAGGAAAGGCTGCGGGAGCGGGGAATCGTGACTCTGCTGGCTGGCATCGGATACTGCGAGGAGGAAGACGAGTACCTGACCCATGACAGCGTGCGGTTCCATGAGAAGGAAGGATATGAGCAGGTGGCCTGGATGAAGGGCGTGGGGAAGAAGTTTGACAGATGGTACGATCTGCTGTGGATGGAGAAGAGAATATGAATTCACAATTCTGCGATCGCCGTTACCAAAGTGCCAAAGGCACTTTGACGGCTGTAGCATGGCATCTGTATTCCGCAACCTCAGTCGGCGCGACTGCCCACTGGGCAGCTCACTTGCTTCGGTTGACCTCAGATCCGATGAAATTTCTGCCACTGGCAGTCATCGGCTCTTCGCCCCAAATCAAAGATTTGGACAGATGCTCAACAATTCATAATTCATAATTGGTGCGGTTTCTATGCAGAAGATGTTCCGGTTACAGAAGGTCTATATCTTCGGAGGAGATCCTTCGACGCGGCCGCAAGCGGCCTTGGTCAGGATGACATTTTGGAGGTTATAGAGAGCGGGAACGTGACAGAGGGACAGTGGGCAAAGGCCAAATGAATAATTAACAATTAACAATGATTAACAATGCACAATTATTCGTCCTTCGGACGTAGTAAGGGATTCCTCCACTCCACTTCGTTCCGGTCGGAATGACACTATAACGTGGAGGTTATGGATAGCAGAAATGTGACAGAGGGGACAATGGGCAAAGCCCAAATGAACAATTAACAATTAACAATGCACAATTAACCGCTGCGGCGGGACAGGGGAATGAATTATTGCCTTTGGCAATATGAATTATTGAGCCGCAAGCGACTCAATATGAATTATCGTCTTCGACGATATGAATTATTCACCTGCGGTGAATGTGAAAAAGACGAAGACGGTTTTGGTTTGGTAGTGGAGGCGATGGAAAGCAGTCACATTCCTGTTTTGCGTGTTGGTGGTTGAAAAAAGAAAATGGCTGCCGGAAAGGCAGCCATTGTGTTGTATCCGATTAGCCTACGGTGGGAAGGAAGATTTGCTCGGCGAGGGCGATGAGGTCGAGGCCGTCGACATCGGGAGCTACGACGGTCAGGGAATAGCTGACGCCGGCGGCGTTATCGTACCAGAGGCAGCGCTGGACCCAGTCGCCGGTTTCGCTCTGCACCTGGGCGAGGGTGCCGGTGCAGCCGCCGACGGTGACGTCCTCCTGATACTGCCAGGTGAAGTACATTCCCGAGATATCTATCAGCTCGCCGCGGGGCGCGACGGGCTTGGCACGGAAGCAGAAATCGCCGTTGGTCCGGAAGAACTGCAGTTCCGCCATTTTTTCTCCTTCATACCAGCGGGAGATGGCTTTTTCAGCGCCTTCCGGGATATTCATAGGAACGCCGATCAGCTTCTGCACCTGATCCAAAGGCAGATCCTCCCAGGGGTTGATCATGGAAACGCCGGCGGCGGCACCGGCGGGGGTGCCCACAAAACCAGCGTCTTCCTTGCTGCTGTAGAGGAACCAGTCCTTCAGCTCCGTAAGCTCCTGCTGTTCAGCGTCAAAAACATGCGCCCAGAACTTCATGCTGTCGGAGAAGCCGTCCAGGGAGGTTCCCGGCTGATAAAGCATCATTTCGTCCCCGGCGGTGACGCCGTAGGGATCGCAGGTGACATAGCGAAGGCCGTCCTCAATGGTTTCTTCTCCGGTTTTGCCTTCCTGATTCACTTCATCCACCCGGATCTTCCAGATGGTTGCACTGACCTGCTCCACAACGGACATTTTGCCGGAAAATTCGCTGATGTACATGGAACCGTTCGGATAATTATCCGCCGTGTCGCCCATTTCACTGTCATGATAAGTGCCTTTGAAGGTGCCGTCCGCATGAATCTGTATATCCGTGGACCAGGCGCCGGCGCCGCTGCACAGGCTCAGGTCAATGCCCTCCAGCAGGGCAAAGGGGTCTTTGGCCAAAGCGGAAGAAGCGTCTTCCGCCAGGGCGGAACCCGCGATCAGAACGGCGGCCAGCATCAAAGCCAGCAGCCGCATGGTAAAGCCGTGATGATTGTTTCTGAACATCTTTCTCAAATCCTCCTTCTAAAGAAGTGTTCACATATATATACGAATCAGAAGCCGGATTTGTCCCGGAAAAATGAAACCGGCCGATCCAAAAAGGACCGTCCGGCCTGATTTTAAAGCCTGCGGCAGATATACAAAAGATGATTGGTGGCACCCAGCAGCTCCCGTTTTTCCGAGAAGGCCAGGTACCAGTCCACAAAAGCCGGGAAATCCTCGTCCGTGATTTTGAAATCCGGACGGTCCTCCACCGATTCCAGGATCCCGTCGGTACCTGTGGTGGTGATCCACTGCACCGGCTTTCCCTCAAAAAGGTTTTCGAATTCCACAATATCGTAGCCGGTGAACAGCTGTTCCTTGAAATGGCGGAAGCCGTAATCGGCTGTAAAGTTCTCCTCCTGACCCGCAGCCCAGTTGCCGGTGAGATAGTTGGAGTACATGATCCCGAATACGGAAAGGAAGGCAAAGAGAAGCACGCCGCCCTTCTTCGTGACGCGGATGGCTTCATCAATGGCCTTGTGCACATCCTGCGCGTCATAAAGATGATAGAGGGGACCCAGCACGAGCGTCACATCAAAGGTTTCGTCCGCGAAACGGGACAGGTCGACGGCGTCGCCCTGACAGGCGGTGAGGCGGTCAATCCCACGGCCGTTCTGCCGCAGGACTTCCAGATTGCTTTCCACCAGCTCCAGAGCGGTGACCTCCATGCCTTCCTTCGCCAGGGCAATGGAGTACCTGCCGGTGCCGGCGCCCACTTCCAGCACCCTGGCGCCGGGAGCGGCATACCGGTGAATATAGTTCATGGTGACGGCATGCTCCAGCTGTCCGTGCCGGCTGCGGATGAGGCGGGTATCCTCATTCTTCACCTGATTATAGAAATCACTGACGATAGCGGTTCTTGTTTTCATGAGGATCCCTCCTGTTTCCGCAGATTTGCCGTTGCTGTACTTATCTTACTTCAAACCGGCCGGGGAGGCAATAAACCGGAAAACTAAAGATTACGGACCGAATACGGGATAAAACAAATGGACCTAAAAACGCGCCTGACGGGCGCGTTTTTTGTTTGCCGGAAAGGGCATATTTTGTTGAACTGCAGGTAACCGTGTGATATAATGCATGTAACCACAGTATAAAACAGAAATACAGCGCGGCAAATGAGAAAAACACATTTGTCCGGAGAGACATTTGAGTCTGTGCGTAAATCATACCGCACCGGCTGACGGCGGGAGAAGACGGATGGACGGTAAAGACCAGAGAGAAATGAACACAATAGAGAAACGGCGGAATTCGCTGGCAGGAAAGGCTATGCGCGGCTCTCTGCGGAGCTGTCTGCTTCTGGGCGCGATAGCGCTGCTCCTGGGCCTTGCCATATTCGGCAACACGCTGGTGCAGCGGTCTATCAGCAGGGCGTCGGAAACTGCTGTGAAAGCGTCTGTCTCCGCGGAAAGAGGCGCGGACTCTGTCGGCTTTGCCAAAGAGATTATGGATGTTTACCGGAGCCTGACCCCGGAGGAACGGGCAAAAACCGGGACGGAAGAATACAAGGCACATTTCTCCGGCCTGGAATCGGTGAGCCGGAAGGGCGGACCGCGCGACACGCTGGTTCATATGCTGCGGAATTTTGTGATCGACGTGGACTATGTCTACCTGGCCATGTTTGACCGGGACACCTCCGCGCTGGTTTATATTGCGGACTCCCATCCGACCGATTATATGAATCCCGGAGAATGGGAACCGGTGAAGAAAAGCGCAATCGATAAATTCCTGAACTGGAACGGCGAGGGAATGCTCTATGACATTGACAGTACAGCCAAATACGGCTTGATGTGCACGGCGGGCTATCCCATCCGGGATGAGAACGGGGAGACCGCCTGTTTCCTGATGGTGGACGTATCCGTAAACAGCGTGATTACAAAGCTGGGACAGTACGCGCTGCAGATCGGCGTGACGCTGCTGGCGGCGACGCTGCTGATTGCCTGGCTGACAACCCGGCGGATGAAGACTCACGTGGTGGATCCGCTGGACACGATTGCGGACGCGGCGGCCGCCTACGCGAAGGATAAGAGGGAAGGCGTGGTCAGCGCGGACCATTTCTCGCGCCTGGATATTCACACAGGAGATGAACTGGAGAACCTGGGCAAGGTCATGGCTGACATGGAAAAGAGCCTGACGGAGCACGAGGCGGAGATAACACAGATTACCGCGGAGAAGGAGCGCATCGGCACGGAGCTGCTTATGGCATCCAAGATCCAGTACTCCATGATGCCGCACAATTTCCCGCCGTTCCCGGACCGGAAGGAATTTGACCTGTATGCCACGATGGATCCGGCCAAGGAAGTGGGCGGGGACTTCTACGACTTCTTCCTGATCGACGAGGATCATCTGTGCCTGGTGATGGCGGACGTGAGCGGCAAAGGCATTCCGGCGGCCCTGTTCATGATGATTTCAAAGGTTATCCTGCAGAGCTGCGCCATGCTGGGTCGTTCCGCCGGGGAAATCCTGATGAAGATGAACGAAGCCATCTGCTCCAACAACAAAATGGAAATGTTCATCACGGTGTGGATCGGAATCCTGGAGATTTCCACGGGAAAGATGACGGCGGCCAACGCGGGACATGAATACCCGGTGCTGATGCGCGCCGGGGAAGAGTTCCGGATTTTCAAGGACAAGCACGGGTTTGTGATCGGCGGAATGGCCGGGATGAACTACAAGGAATACGAAATCCAGCTGAACCCGGGTGACAAGCTGTTTGTGTACACGGACGGCGTGCCGGAGGCAACGGACGGAGAGAAGAACATGTTCGGGACGGAGCGGATGCTGGCCGCGCTGAACCGGGCGAAGGACGGTACGCCGGAGGAGACGCTGAAGAGCGTGCGGCAGGCGGTGGACGGCTTCGTGAAGGACGCGGAGCAGTTCGACGATCTGACGATGCTCTGCATGGAATACAAAGGAAAATGAATGCGGCCGGAAGAGGGAGGAAAAGGAAGATGAAAAGATTCGCTGCTGTGCTGATGTCGCTGGTGATGGCGTGCGTTCTGTTTGCCGGAGCGGCAACGGCGGAGTCCTTTACCGGGATTTTTGAGGAGTGGGATCCGGACGCGCCGGCGCTGAACGCGCTGATCGAGTACGTGGAAGACGTGACGGATGAGGACTCCCCGGACTATATTCCGCCGGTAGACCGGATCGCCACGTTTGACATGGACGGAACGCTCTGCGGCGAACTGTATCCGACCTACCTGGAATACTACCTGCTGGCGCGGCGTATCTTTGCCGATCCGACCTATGAACCGGACGAGGAGATGCTGGAGTTCGGGCGGATCCTGCGGGATCATGCCCTGGACAAGTCCTTCCCGGATCATATGGACCTGCTGCACGCCGAGCACGCGGCAAAGGCCTACGCGGGCATGACGCTGGCGGAATTCTCCGATTTTGTGACGCGTCAGCTGGCCCGCGAGGCGGACGGATTTGAAGGCATGACCTATGCCGGATCCTTCTACCTGCCGATGATCGAAGTCGTGGACTACCTGGAGGAAAACGACTTCAAGGTCTATGTCTGCAGCGGCAGCGACCGGTTCATCTGCCGGACGTTTATCGAGGGGATGGTGGATATTCCCTATGAGCAGATTATCGGCATGGACGTAGCGCTGGAAGCGACAAACCAGGGGGACGCGGATGGACTGGACTACGCGTTCACCGGGTCGGATACGCTGATCCGGACGGATAAGCTGCTGATCAAGAACCTGAAGACAAATAAGGTACTCCAGATTGCCCAGGAGATCGGCAGGCAGCCGGTGCTCTCCTTCGGCAACTCCGGCGGAGATACCAGCATGCATAACTTTACGATCAGCAACAACCGTTACAGAAGCGCGGCATTCATGCTGATTGCGGACGACGAGGAACGGGATTACGGCAATACGGAAAAAGCCCAGGGCCTCCGGGAAAAATGGGAAGCGGCGGGCTATCATGTGATCTCCATGAAGGATGATTTCAGAACGATCTACGGGGATGATGTGAAGAAGACCGGCACCTTCCACTGGCTGGAAGAGTTCGCGGACAGGGAAGAGAACAGGATCACCGCGGATAATCCCTATATGCAGTCAGCGATTGAATAGGCTTACGAGGGTGTACAAAGAGATGTCACACACGCTGTATTGAAACATAATCAATCAGTTTGACGCGTAAAAAGTTGACAAATACCCCGTATCCGCAATCTCAATCAGCGCAGACGGCCTTGCTGCCACTACAGCCCTCTGCTTGTTTTGATTGATTCGTTCAGGGCGCTTCCTGCTTCGCAGGATAGCACACTGTGCTACCGCTTCCTTCGCTCACCTCTGTCAGCTCAACTTGACGGAAGATAAACTACCGTCCTGGTTTTCGACGCGGATGACGAAGCTGAAACGGTCGCGGTCGACGCACATCCAGAAGTCCTTTTCCGGGAAAACCTCCTGGTTGTCCGGATCAAAGAAGTGTTTTCCGCCGCCGGTGCGGAGCGCATGAAGACGTTCGTCGATATCCGGCATGGGAGAGCCGCGCAGGAGACTTTGCAGGTAGAGGGCGCAGAGCTCATCCTCCTCCGCGGGGGCCAGGCCTTCCTTGCCCATGCAGACCAGGGTGACGACATCCGGATTTTTCTGAAGGATATATTCCGCGATGGCTTTCGCGTTGACGAAGCTGCCGGTCAGGATTTCCTGGGCATGGACGGCACCGGTGACGCCCTGGGTACCGGCGCTGGTGGTATGGATGATCCGCTTTCCCCGGATGATCTCCGGATCCACGGAGGAAGGTGAGTTGCCGAAATCAAAGCCGTCCAGTTTCCGGCCGTGGCGCTCACCGATGAGGACAGCTTCCGGATCGCGGGTCCGCCAGGCGAGTGCGTCCTCAACAGCGCCGACGGGACGGATTTCCCGGGCGCCCATGGCGAACAGCCAGCACTCCAGGGAGAAGGCGCGGAACACATCAATGATGACCACCAGGCCTTCCGCCTGCCGGGCGCCCTCAATAAGGTGATTGATCCTGATCTCCATAACCTGATCCTCACAGTAGATGAATGATATGTTCATCATATCAAGTTAACGGCGTACAGTCAAAGCCGGGAGAAAATGCGAGCTGCTGGGTTTTCATGAAACGCATTACAATTTTGCATTTTTTCCGTACAGATGATGCGGGACGCGGCGGAAGATGATATGATGGGCACAGATTCGAGAGCAAACAAAGACAAATCCCGTGATCATTTCAGAAAAGAAATGTGACGACAGAATCGTCCCCTTGTTCCATGGGAGGTGATATTTTGAAACAGAAAAAGCCGGTCAGGAAAAAGATCCTGGTGATAGCAGCATGCGTGCTGTTTGCCGTGCTTGCAGGAAGCGCGATCCTGAGCGAAGTGCAATATGCAAAACACTTCGGAAACAGGTTTGATACGATCCAGCCGACCAATCAGCGCGTCGAGTTTTTTGAAGGACTCGAACGGACGAAATACACCTTCCCGTCCAACAAGGGGCAGATGCTGACAGGATACCTGTACAGCTCAGCCGGGGTGGAACCAAAGGGGATTATTATCTTATCCCACGGATACGGTTCCGGACACAACAACAATATGGGCTGCGCGGATTATTTCACAAAGCACGGATATTATGTGTTCGGCTTTGACGTGACCGGAAACGACGAGAGCGAAGGCACGGCGGTGGAAGGCCTGCCCCAGGGCGTGATTGACCTGGAGCACGCGATTGAGTTTGTGGAGAACAGCGGGAATTTTCCGAAGCTGCCTATCGGACTGTTCGGCCACAGCTGGGGCGGATACTGCGTGGGCGCCGCCCTGGTGCATCATCCGGAAATGAAAGCTGTGATTGACTGTTCCGGATTCAACAATTCAACGGATCTGTTCATTTCTGAAGGCAGGCATATTGCCGGTCCGGCAGTTTACCTGTCGCTGCCCTTCCTGAAACTGCATGACTGGATCAAATTCGGCAGTTATGCCTGGCTGACGGCGGATGAAGGGTTCAGCAAGAGCGACGCGAAGATCCTGGTGGTACACAGTTCAGATGATGATATTGTTCCTCCGGAATTCGGATATGACGTGTATTACCGGAACCACAAGGATGATCCGCGGTTCAGCTTTATGCGGCTGGAAGGGAAAGGACACAAATACTTCTACAAGGACACAAAGGAATCGCAGGAAATCATTCAGAGTTACCAGAACTGGGTGAACAGCCTGGACTATGATTATAAAGACCCGAAGAACCTGGAAAGGTTTATCAGGGACCGGGACGAGGGAATCAGGGAAAACGTGGATGTGAAGGCACTGTGGCAGAACCGGCTGGACGAGGAGCTGTTCGGGAAGTTTGTGGAGTTTTATGACGAAGCGATGTCAAATAAGAATGAAGAATGAAAAATGAAGAATGAAGAATTGAGGAGAAAACAGCTTCCGGTGGAAGCTGTTTTTTTGATTAAAGGAGGGAATGGGGAAAAGCCCGAATGCAGAATTATTCCGCTGCGGCGGGGAACAACTGAAAACTGAAGACTAGATCCTTCGACTGCGCTCACTTCGTTTGTCCGCAACCTCAGTCGGCGCGACTGTTCCGCAATCTCAGTCGGCGCAGCAGGCATCGCTGGCGCTTCAACCTGCTTCTTGCTTCGATTGACTCGCTCAGGGCGCTTTTGCCTTCGGCAAATGACCCACTGGGTCACCGATTCCCTCACTCCCCACTGGGCAGCTCGCTTGCTTCGGTTGACCTCAGCTCTGACGAGATTTCTGCCACTGGCAGTCCTCAGAGCTTCGCCCTGCTCAGGATGACAATTTATAAGGAATAATGGTGGATGGATGGCTTCGCCATCCTTTGAATGAAACATCCGCTGCGGCGGGGGAGACAGTGTCATCGCAAAAGCGATGACAAATTAACAATTAACAATGAAGAATGCAGAATTAGTATGGTTTCTTTACAAAAGATGTTCCGTAAATGTTGAAGGTTTATTTCTTCGGAGGAGATTTCTCCACGCGGCAGCAAGCTGCCTTGGTCGAAATGACATGTGG
Source organism: uncultured Eubacteriales bacterium (assembly GCA_900315675.1). Lineage (GTDB taxonomy): Bacteria > Bacillota > Clostridia > Christensenellales > Aristaeellaceae > Aristaeella. Next base: position 29,052 of record OMZY01000010.1, on the reverse strand, counting down.
AGGCAGCGTGGTTCCGGTTGGGTTCCCGAACGTATGCGGGCAGGGAGATTCTTCGACTCCGCTGCGCTGCGCTCAGAATGACACTTTACTCCTTGGCGTTCCGGTTGGGGTCCTGAATGTGTGCGGGCTGGGAGAATAACTGATAATTTACGACTGAAAACTCACAAACGTTATAGTTTATGACTGACAAAGAAAACCGCACCTGATGAACAGGTGCGGTACATTTTTGAATCCGGGATCAGAAGTCGCCCATGGGGATTTCGTCTTCGGAGAGTTCAGGTTCGTCTTCAGCGGTGACGGGTTCGGGTTCGGCAATGAACTCAGTCATCCAGGCTTCCTGAGGAAGGCCGGCAAGATAACCGGGAACATTCACCACGATGCCGTCCCAGCCGTAGGGGAGGGAGATCTTTACGATTTCCTCGGTGGGCTCATCGCCTTTATTGATGGTGCTGATGAGCTTCATTTCAAAGTTCTGGCCAATTACGGTGGACATGGTCCGTTCCCGTTTGGCCAGCTTGCTCAGCCGCTCGCCTCCAACCCAGACTTCCACCCGCTGAAGAGCGTCAGCGGTCTGGCCGTTGAACTCCAGGGTCTTGTTGTCAATATAGACCGTATGGCCGCGGCCGACGAGGAACATGAGCGCGGCGATCGCCAGGATGACCAGGAGGGAACAGCCGCGGATAATCCATTTGCGCTTATTGTTCATGCTGCACTTCCTCCTTCTGGGCCAGGGCCAGCTGTTCACCGATATTGGCTTTCTGGCGGCGCTTCTTCATTTCATACATGATCAGGGCAATTGTGATAACGCCGTAGGAGACGAAGACGCGGAAGTATTCACCGATCATGGAGTCGCCGGTAATCTTCGCGCCGGCCTGCGGAGCAACAATGAACATCAGGTGGAACAGGATGACGCCCAGGAACACGTTGCCGATGGAGGCACGGTCCACGGAGGCGCCGCCGACCAGCAGGGCCGCGATACAGAACATACCCACCTGGGAGTGAGCCGAATAGGTGGACAGGTTTCCGATGTTCTGCAGGTACAGGATCATACCGAAACCGGCCAGCACGGTGGAGATGATGATGGAAATGATCCGGGTCCGCTCGACCTTGATACCGGCATCCCGGGCTACCTGCATATCCTGACCCACAGCGCGCATATCCTGGCCCAGCTTGGTGCGGCGGAACCAAATGATAAGAAGGCACATGAGGACGATGATCAGCAGGGTGAGCGCGGGAATCTTGACTCCACCCACACGAATGGCCAGCAGGTTGTCAATGCACTGACGCATATTCAGCAGTCCAACAGTATTCCGGATACCATAGCCGCGGGGCAGCTTGATGGAACTGTGAGCAATCGGGATAACAGAACCCATCATATACAGTACGATGAGCTGATATACCCCGTTAATGAAGAAGGAAATGATATAGCTGGTGATCATTTCCCGGCCTTTGGCCATGTTCATGATCTTGCCGCAGAAAAGCCCCAGCAGCACGGAGAAGGGGACGGAAACGATCATGGCAAGGATGACACCGGGGATGCCCCAGATCTGCCAGTCGGAGACGAAGATCAGGGCTATTTCGCCGGCCATGGCACCCAGGGTCATACCGAAGTTCAGGCCCATACCGGCCATGATCGGGATCAGCAGGCTCAGGATCAGGAACGCGTTCCGGCCCAGGCGGGTGATGATTTCATTGAGCAGATAATCAAGGGAAAAACCGGAAAGCGGGATACAGACGGCGCAGATGAGGATGAACATGATCGGCACCGAATTGTTGGCAAGGAAGGAGCCGACAGTTTTTCCGACACTGCGGCTGCCGGCCGGTTTGCTGATATTGCTCATCTTCTCACCTCCGTTTTGCGGGTCAGCGCATAGAGGATCATGCCGTTGGAAGCGATCATACGAATAACCTCGCTCATATCCATATGAATCATATTATTCATTACGGTAGGCGTCATGGTGACGATACCCTGGAACAGGAAGGTACCCAGGATCACGTTCATGATGCTGGCCTTGTTGACCGTAGCGCCGCCGATCAGGATGGCGGAGACAGCGGGCAGGGCCATATAAAAAGGTGCATTATACAGCTGGATAAAGCCGAAACCCTGTTCATATACCAGAATACCAACCGCACCCAGCCAGGTGCTCATCATGACAGAGAGCATACGGATTTTATCCACCTGGATACCGGCTGCCTTGGCGAAGGTTGGATTGGAGCCGACGGCGGTCATGGCCGTACCGGTTTTGGTGTGCAGGAACGCCCACATGGCGAAGGCCAGCACCGCGAACAGCAGCAGTGCGCCGACGGGGATGGAGATTTTGCCGATGTTGATCTGCAAGAAGTTGGAAAGCGCTTTGTCATAGTAGCCTTCCAGGGAGATGGTGGTACGCAGTCCTTTTCCGGAGAGCCCCCAGACCATATCCGCCTTGTGATAGGGCAGCAGGAGCCACATCATACACATGAAGGACACGGAGGAGAAACCTACGTAGGTGGCAATCATCATTTCGCCGCCTTTAATCCGGTTCAGCAACCAGCCATAGCCTCCACCGAAGAGCATGGCGAAGGGGGTGGCGATAATCACTGCCATCAGGAAACTCATCGGGCCGGTGAAACCAAATTCCAGACTTAGTGTGCCGCCCAGCAGACCGGCAACGATTCCCAGCGGCAGACCGAAGTTGAGGCCGCAGCCGGAGTGCACCATGGGGACCATGGCCAGTACCAGCACTGCATTCCAGCTGAAGCGGTTGATGACGTTTGAAATCTGCATGGGCAGATCCGCACCCACAATGGGAGATAAAATAAATAACGCCAGCAGAAAACCTGAAATGATCAGCCGGGGAAGTCCGAAACTGGCAATAAAGTCTTTCAATTTTTCTTTCATTGCATTCTCCCCCCTTTACACAACCTGGCTGACCATCAGCAAACCGAACTGTTCAGCAGATTCTGTAGCCGGCAGGATGCCGGCTACACGGCCGCCGGAAACAATGGCGATCCGGTCGCAGGTCTGGCGAAGCTCCTCCAGCTCGGAAGAGATCATCACGATGGTGACGCCGCTTTCCCGGTTGAACTTCTTCAGCGCTTCCAGCACCAGCGCCTTGGCGCCGACGTCAATGCCGCGGGTAGGCTCGGAAACGAAGAGGAAGCCGGGTTCCAGGGCGAAGGCTTTGGCCAGGCAGACCTTCTGCTGATTGCCGCCGGAGAGTTCCTTCGCCTTCTGCTTGGAACTGGTACACTTGATGGCCAGCTCGTCAATATACCGCTGAGTAATATCGTGAATGGCTTTCTCATCCCGCCATTTGACCAGGCCGCCCAGGTAGTTCTTCAGGAACTTGTTCTGGATCTGCATGGCCGGGAAGGCAATGTTCCATTCCAGGGTCTCGTCCAGCAGCAGGCCTACGCCGCGGCGGTCTTCCGAAACAAAGGCCATGGAGGCGTCCAGGCAGGCACGGGGCTGGTTGAGCGGAATCTTCTTCCCACGGAGGGTGACCTCACCGCCAGCTTCATAGAGGCCCATGATGCCGTTGGGGATGCCAAGCTTGCCCTGGCCGGCGAGACCGCCGATGCCCAGGATTTCACCTTCCCGCACGTCCAGATTGACATTGCGGACGGTTTCACCGGGCATATCCACCCAGAGTTTCCGGATGGACAGGGCGATGGGAGCGTCCGGATTGTCCCGGATATCCGCCTTGGCCGCGGAGTCCACGGAACGGCCGACCATCCAGCGGGTGATTTCCGTGATGCCGGTATCCTTCGCGGGGACATCCTGCACCACATAGCCGTCGCGCATGACGACGACCTTGTCGCACACATCCAGGATTTCCTGCAGGCGGTGGGTAATAAAGATGACGGCGATGCCGCGGGCGGCCATGCCCCGGATGGAGGCAAGCAGGGCTTCCGCTTCCTTCTCCGTCAGCACGGCGGTAGGCTCATCCAGGATCAGCAGCTTGAGCTGGTCCTTGCTGAGCTCCCGGGCGATTTCCGTAAACTGTTTGTGCCCGACGGGCATATCATGAATGACCATGGATCCGTCAATATGAACGCCCATCTTCTCGATGGCTTTTTCGGATTTTTCGGTCATTTCTTTCCGATTCAGGGTATCAAGACGGTCACCGAAAATCTCGGAGACCACGCTTTTCTTTTTCGGCTCCCGGTTCAGCAGGATATTCTCAGTGGCCGTAAAGCCGGGAATGAGGGAGAATTCCTGATGGACCATGCCGATTCCAGCGGCCAGCGCCTCAAAGGGCGTCTTGAATTCCACCTTCTGTCCGTGCAGAAGGATATCTCCGCTGTATCCGCCGGTATCGCGGATTACATCCATGCCGAAAAGGATTTTCATCAGGGTGGACTTGCCGGCGCCGTTTTCGCCGACCAGACCGAGCACTTCGCCTTCCCGCAGGGTAAGGTTGATGTCCGTCAGCACCTGATTACCGAAGAAATCCTTTTGGATGTTCTTCATTTCCAGAAGCGGTGCGCTCTGACTCATCTGCATTCCGTCCTTATTATTTGATATATGCCGTAATTCATGAAAAGGGGGGAGGCGGTGACCTCCCCCTGTAAAACTGTCAGGGATTACTTCACGGTGAAGTACTTCTCCGGAATCTCAATCTGGGTCGCGCCCATGTAGTGGCCGGGATTGCCCATGATGTAGGTGTCCTGATAGACCAGGAACACGTTCTCACTCTTTACGCCAGTAGTAGCATCGGTATAGCCGGAGCCGTTCCATTCAGCCTTGGGAGAATATTCCTGGAAAGCTTTGGCGATATCGTCGATATCGCACAGTTCGCTTTCGCCCTTGATGACGTTGTAGGCATGCTGCGCCAGACCGGCGGACACGGTGTAGCCGTAGCTGTAAGCCCAGGTGCCGAAACGACCTTCGCCGCCCTTGGCCACAACAGCTTCTTCAACAGAGGACAGGATCTTTTCGAAGTCGCCGTTGGCGCCGGTCAGGTCCAGACCCAGGGCGCCCGGATAGCCCATCAGAGGAGAAGGCAGGTCAGCTTCGATGAAGTATCCGCCGTAAGCCAGCAGCTGCTTCAGCAGGGGCTCGGTGTGAGCGTCGTTGGTGCAGAAGTAAGCGGAGTTCTTGCCGTACTTCTCGATCCATTCGGGAGCGTGCTCCAGAATGTAAGCCTGAGCACCGGGGGTACCGACGTCAGACTGAGAGGGGTCGGGAGCGGTCTCCAGCACGAAAGTCATGCCGAATTCCTTGCAGGCTTCCTTCATGATGGCCACGCGGCGGCTCATGGTCTCGTAGCTCATATGACGGGGGAAGGAGATGTGCACGAAGGTGTCGCAGCCCAGCTCGTGAGCGGTGCGGATCATCAGGTAGCCGCGGGCAACGAAGTCATTGTTGGTGACCAGATCGGCGGCGGCACCGATGACGGGCAGGTCTTCGTGGGACTCACCGGCAATGCAGATGATGTCCGGACGGCGTTCCTTGACCAGACGGAAAGCTTCCGCAGTGCCGGGAATTGCCTGGTTCACGATAATGGCCTTCATGTCAGGATCAGCAGACAGGTTCACGATGGTCTGGATGGTTGTTTCCAGCTCTTCAGAGAAGTTGTCGGGATAGATCGCGAGCTTGACGCGGTCTTCGCCGTACTTTTCCTGGAAGGCTTCCGCACCGCGGCGGTCGTCTTCAGACTGGGAAACGGAACCGGTGACGATACCGATATGGAAGGTATCTTCTTCGGCGGAGGCGGAAGCCATCAGGCCGGCCATCACGGTCAGCATCATGGCGAGCGCCAGGATCAGGGACAGCAGTTTCTTCATGGTTTTATGCTTCCTTTCTCTTTGGTTTTCCTGGTTACCAAGTTTGATGTGCCTATTCTACTATGAAAAGCCCGGGATCCGCAATAAAGCCCGGGTTCAGGACAGTGTTTTTTGTATGTGTTCTGTATACAAAGAAGGAACAATGATGTATGGATTTAGCCAAGCTAATATTTCGAAGCACAGGTGCTTCGAAAATGAATTATGCCTGCGGCATATGAATTATGGCCTGCGGCCATATGAATTACGCCTGCGGCGTATGAATTATGCCTCCGGCATGTGATATTTACTTTTATTCTTATGAAGAGAGGGAAGAAAAAGGCATGGAGGATCCTTAAATCTATGTGATCAGAAAAGCAGGATGCGCAGAGGAGGTGCCTGTGGTATAATCCCCTCTGAATTCCGGATACGGGAAGAGGGACTATATGCGTAAAAAGATTGTTCTGCAGTGGGGAAGGATTGTGCTGGGACTGCTGGTGTTTGCCTTCGGTGTACACCTGACCATTTATGCCAATATCGGCCTGGCCCCCTGGGACTGCTTCGGGATGGGCATCGCGAAACATACGCCGCTGAACTACGGCCTGTCCATGACAGTGATGTCCCTGGTGATCCTGGGAATTGACCTGCTCCTGAAGGAGCGGATCGGTTTCGGAACAATCATCGACGCGCTGCTGACGGGCAATTTTGTACAGATGTACAACGACCTGAATCCGCTGGCGGAGAACAAAAACACCTGGCTGGGCATCCTGATCATGATGACAGGCTTTGTGTTCATGGCCCTGGGTATGTGGATCTACATGAAGGGAGAGCAATGCTGCGGACCGCGGGATTCCCTGCTGGTCGGCCTGGGCAAACGGCTGCCGAAGATACCGATCGGTATTGTGGAAGTGATGCTGTGGGCAGCGGTGCTGCTGGCCGGATGGCTGCTGGGCGGACCGATCGGCATCGGAACGCTGATCAGCACCTTCGGCGCGGGACTGGTGATGCAGGTGGTATACAACCTGCTGAAGTTTGAGCCCCGGCAGATCAGCCACAGGGACGTTCTGAACACAATGCGGATTCTTTTTTCCACACGGACGGAAGGAGTATGAACCTATGAAAAAACTGATGATCAGTCTGGGCGCGCTGCTGCTGGTGCTGGCGCTGTGCTTTGCCGTAATGGCGGAAAACATTACTCCGGCAACGGAACTGTACGATTCCCTGACCAAACTGCTGTTTTACAATGACAACGTGACGCTGACCGGGACGGCCAAATTCTCCCTGGACGGCGTATGGTTCAAGACCGCGGATATTACCCTGAAGCAGGACGGAAACCAGAGCTACCGGGAACTGGCCCTCAGCGGTTCCAGACTGGACGGAACTGCCCAGAAAAACGGTTACCAGATTGTGACGGACGGAACCACAGTCTATGTGATGGAGACCGTCAGACCCGGAATCTACCGGACCGGCACAACGTCGGAACATACTTCCCTGATCCGCAATACCCGGGAAACAGAGCAGCTGATCAGCCTGGGCAGGGCTTTCACCGCAAGCGCGGACCTGCTCCTGGGGAAGGACATCCTGACCGAAACGCCGGAAGGGGATCTGCGTTTTGAGTTCAAAGATCTGGAATCGGATCTGCTCAATGCGGTGACAAACCAGGTTTTCCAGTTTGCGGCAAGACGGTATTTTGACAATGAGTATGACAGTTATGCCGTCGACAGGCATGCGAGGATTGAGGATTATGTATCGGTCACGCAGGGGATCCTGTTCACGGCCCAAAGCGTATCGCTCAAGCAGGCGCTGGTGAATGTGAAGCGGGATGAAAACGGACTGCCGAAATACATGGAGGGTGAAATCACCCTGAATCTGAAAACGGCGGGTAAAGGCAACCGGACGCTGGATATCAGCTTCCAGATGAATGTGAAGGATCTGGGAAAGACAAAGGTGAAGCGGTTCGATCCGAAAGAATACGACGTGATCTCTGAACGCGAAATGGCACAAGGGGAACCGATGTATATTGACGAATCGGATCTGAACGCCACCGAACGGGCGGCGCTGAGGGCCCTGGGTCTTGCGGGTTTTGACAGAAATAATATTGTGTATATGGGATATCAGAGCATGGATGACGGAGCCGATGAAGTCAGCTTCGGCGGCGCGGAAGGATGGGAAGAGACATTCCTGATTGACGAAGACGGCAAAGTGACCGCCATGGACATGGACAGCGCGGAATGGAAGAACGGATCCGACGATCAGTTCACCAAAGATTCCCAGCCGGACGCGGAAACGGATGAGAAGGTGAAGGCCTTCCTGAAGGATTTCCTGCAGGAAGTGAATCCGGACCTGGTGAAGACGGTGGACGGCCTGAAGGCGGAATGGATGTATAAGCGGTATGAGCATGTGTACGCGAAGTATGCCGGGGAAGACACTGCGTCATTTGTGGTGCGGATTGAACCGGAAATGAGAGTGGAGGCGATGTCATTGCCGGGGGCAATGACAAATGAAGAATGAAGAATGAAAAATGAAGAATGGCGGAGAAAACTGCTTCCGGAGGGAAGCAGTTTTTTTGATTGAAGGGACAGTGTCATCGCTTTGCGATGACAAATTAAGAATTAAGAATTAAGAATTCAGAATTATATAGTGTTTCCGCCTGTTGCCTTGGGAATGATGTGGTTCCGGTCAGGTTCCCGAACGTGAACGGGTGAGGAGATTTCTCCATGCGGCCAACGGCCTTAGTCGAAATGACACGGTTTTGAACGTCTGGATGTGCCGGTTGGGTTCCCGAACGTGTACGGGTTGGGAGATCTTTCGACGCGGCCTTCGGCCTTGCTCAAGATGACACTTTGGGGCGGCGGAGAAAGGAAAACAAAGTGGTGCCTCCGGAAATGATAGTAGTAAGGGATCCCTCCACGCGCTTACGCTTGGTCGGGATGACACTGTTTTGAATGACAGGGTGTGCCGGTTAGGTTCCCGAACGTGTACGGGCTGGGAACGTTGATTTTAAAGGGATAAAATAATTATTGTAAAAATGACAAAAAATACTTGACAAATACAGTAAAGGCGTATATTTTAATTATAGTCAAACAGACCAAAAAGGAGGGATGAGGATGCATGATTCACTGAATGAGGGTCAGCTGTATGTGACGGTGGATATGCTGATCCTCACGGTGCGGGAAGGGAAGCTGAACCTGCTACTGTCCAGGAGAAAATCCGCACCTTATGCCGGACGATGGGCGCTGCCGGGAAGATTTGTCGGACTGGATGAATCAGCGGAGACAACGGCACGGAAGCTGCTGAAGGAAATGCTGCCGGTGCAGGACGTATTCCTGGAACAGCTGTACACCTTCTCAGAAGTGAACCGGGATCCCCGGGGCCGGGTGATTTCCACGGCTTACCTGGTGATCATTCCCAACAACAGCCTGGAGGCGCTGCCGGAAGAGACCCGGAAAACCTTCAGCCGGTTTGAAATTACGAAGGGGACGAACGGGATCCGCCTGAACGGGGAAGACGGCACGGTGCTGATCAGCAGCGACCTGGCCTTTGACCACGGACGGATCATAGAAACCGGCGTGACGCGGCTGAGAGGAAAGATCGATTACACCGAAGTGGGTTTTCATTTCCTGAACGACCGGAACGCGTTCTCACTGGGAGAACTGCAGACGGTGTTTGAGGCAGTACTGGAGGAAAAACAGGACAGCAGCAACTTCCGCCGCGATATCCGGAAACGGTATGAAGAAAAGGGCAGGATAGAGCTGACAGACCGTGAAAACGGGAAGCGCCGGGGACGGCCGGCCCAGCTGTACCGGCTGAAGGAGGAATAAACCATGGCAGAAAAAAAGATCCTGATTGCAGTAGACCTGCAGAATGATTTTATAGACGGCGCCCTGGGCACAAAGGAAGCGGAAGCAATTGTACCCGCCGCGGCGGCCAGAATCCGGGAATGGCGGGAAGCCGGAGCGGAGATCTTCGCCACGCTGGATACCCATGAAGCAAACTACATGGAAACCCGGGAAGGAAAGAAGCTTCCGGTGCCGCACTGCATCCGGGGAACGGAAGGATGGCAACTGAATCCGGTGATCCGGGAGGCGCTGGGAGACTGCACAATCGTGGAAAAGCCCACCTTCGGCAGCGTCCGGCTGCCGGAACTGGTCCGGGAAAAGATCGGAAGCGGCGAAGGCGCGACGATTGAGCTGATCGGCCTGTGCACGGATATCTGCGTGGTATCCAACGCGCTGCTGCTGAAGGCGGCGTTCCCGGAGGCGGATATCCAGGTCAGCAGCAACTGCTGCGCCGGCGTGACGCCGGAAAAGCACCGGGCGGCACTGGAAACCATGGCCAGCTGCCAGATTGAAATCCTGTAATTGACCTCAAAGGAGGAAAAGAAGATGGAAGCCTATCGTTTTGACGCGGAAAAGACAAGGGACCGGCTGGTGGAACTGATCCGGGAGACAGCACAGCGGCAGGGATTCAGCCGGGTGGTGATCGGCATTTCCGGCGGGAAGGATTCCACGGTGACCGCGGCGCTGTGCGCCCGGGCGCTGGGCCGGGAGAATGTATACGGCGTAATGCTGCCGGACGGAGAGCAGAAGGATATCAGCGACAGCCGCCGGGTGTGCGAGTCCCTGGGGATCAATCAGCGGACGGTGAACATCGGGGCGATGCATCAGGCGCTGAAGGCGGTGACCGACCAGAACGGCTCCACCGCGGCGGAAGGAGAGTTTTCCGTGGAATACAGCCGGGCGGCGGACATCAACGTGGGTCCGCGGCTGCGGATGACTACGCTGCGCTATATTGCCCAGGCGCTTAACGCCCGGCTGGCCGGGACCGGCAACCTGAGCGAGGCGACGACCGGATACTGCACCAAGGACGGGGATACCTCCTGCGATTTTGCGGTGCTGGGCAAGCTGACCAGCATCGAGGTGGTGGAGGTCGGCAAGACCATGGAAGAGCTGCCCCGGGACCTGGTGGAAAAGACCCCCAGCGACGGGCTGAGCGGCAAGAGCGATGAGGAAAACATGGGCCTGCGGTACGCGGATATTCACCTGTACCTGCGGGCCGGCACCTGCGGCAATCCGGAGACCGATGAAAAAATCCGCAGAAGGGAAGCGGCGAACATGCACAAGCGGCGGATGCCGCTGGTACTGGATCCCTTCGGAAAGGACGGAGAACAATGAAAAAGGCACTGGCATTTTTCGGAGCATTCAATCCTCCCACAACGGCCCATATTGAACTGGCCCATTACGCGATGGTGCAGACGGGCCGGGAGACGGTGGTGTTTGTGCCGTCCCGGTCGGCCTATATCCGGGAAGAACAGGGAAAGGATTACGCCTATTCCGACCGGGCACGGCTGGCCATGCTGCGGGCGGCGCGGGAAAAGCGGCCGTGGATGGCGGTTACAGACTATGAACTGACCCTGGACCACCAGCCGAGGTCCTATGAGACCCTGTGCCGGCTGAAAGAGGAAGGGTATGAAGCCGCCCTGCTGATGGGTTCCGACAAGCTGACGGAGCTGGAGACCGGCTGGAAATACGTGCGGGAAATTGCCGAGGAATTCGGCATTGTCTGCATGGAGCGGGCGGGAGACGACTGCGGCGAAATCATCCGCGGCAGCGCGTTCCTGACGGAGCTGATGCCCTATATCACCGTGCTGAAGACGCCGGAGGAAACGAAGAACATTTCCTCCACCCAGGTACGGGAGCTGATCACCCGCGGAGAGACCCCGGAAGGACTGGTGCCGGGGGAAATCCTGGACCTGCTGGGAACGGAACGGAAAGAGCACGCGATGAAGCTGGATCCCATCATCACATCGCTGCTGGACACGGACCTGTACAAGTTCAACATGGACCAGGTGATCTTCCATAAGCACACGGACCTGAGCGGCGAATACTATTTCCGCTGCCGGAACGAGGGCGTGGTGTTCACGCCGGAAATGTTTGAGGAAATCAACGCGCAGATCGACCATCTGTGCTCCCTGACCTTTACAAAGGATGAGCTGGATTACCTGCGGTCCATCCGGTTCCTCAAGAGCGATTATGTGGAATTCCTGCGGCTTTGGCGGCCGATCCGGGACTATGTGGAAACCCGGCTGACCAAGGACGGGACCCTGAAGATCATCGTGCGCGGACCGCTGTTCTCCGCGATGCAGTTTGAAATCTACCTGCTGGAGATTGTCAACGAGGTTTACTTCCGCCTGAAATACGACTACGCGGAGCTGCGGAAATCCGCGGAGGAACGGCTGGACGAAAAGATCAAGGCCTTCCGGAACGGAAAATACACCTTCAGCTTTGCCGAGTTCGGATGCCGCCGCAGGCTGTCCCGGGAATGGGAGGACGAAGTGGTCCGGCGGCTGGCCACGGAGACAAAGAACTGCGTGGGCACCTCCAACGTTATGCTGGCGAAGAAATACGGCCTGAAGCCCATCGGTACCTATGCCCATGAGTTTGTGCAGATGTACCAGGGCATCGACTCCATCCCGCTGGCCTACACGAACCACTACGCCCTGGAAGACTGGTACAACGAATACAAGGGCGATAACGGAACGGCCCTGACGGATACGGTGACCACGGACCTGTTCCTGCTGGACTTCAACCGGGCGATGGTGAACAACTTCACCGGCGTGCGCCACGACAGCGGCGATCCCTATGAATGGGGCGAAAAGATGATCGCCCACTACAAAAAGTACGGGGCGGATCCGAAAACCAAGCTGCTGCTGTTCAGCGACAGCCTGGACTTTGACCGGGCGCAGGCGCTGTATGATTACTTTAAGGACCGGGCGAAGGTTTCCTTCGGCATCGGCACGTTCTGCTCCAACGATACCAGCGAGGAAGCGCTGAACATTGTCATCAAGCTGCAGACGGTGAACGGCAGGGCGGTTGCCAAGCTGTCCGACTCCGCCGGGAAGACCATGTGCAGGGATGATGAATACATGGAGTATCTGGAACGCTCCGTCGCCTTCCGACTGAACCGGGAAAAAAGCGAATATTAAAAGGCTTTGAGCCAAAGGAAGGCGCTGATGAGATAGCGCCTTCTTTTTATCCGGAGCCGGAGAAATAGGTACGCATATATTTCTTAAGATTGCATTTTTTTACCAATGGCAGTATGCTATCATCTGTAGTGTCAAAAACAAGCAAGGGCGGCCAATAAGCCGGAGGAGGACCTATGATTGAGATTCAGAATGTAACCAAGACATACTCTAAAAACAAGAAAAAAGCGGTTGAAAACCTTACACTGAACGTGCAGGGCGGAGAACTATTCGGCTTTATCGGGCCTAACGGCGCCGGAAAAACCACCACCATCAAAATGATGACCGGTGTGCTGAAGCCCGATGAAGGTTCCATCACCATGGCGGGCCACCGGCTGGATACCGACCGCCTGGAAGCCCAGCAGCTGATCGGTTTTGTGCCGGACGGCAACGACCTGTATGACCGGCTGAGCGGTATGGAGTACCTGAATTTCATGGCGGATATTTACAAGGTGAGCGCTTCCCGCCGGAAGGCCCACATTGAAAAATACCTGCATATCTTCGAGCTGGAAGACGCCATCAACAGCCAGGTGCGCACCTACTCCAAGGGTATGAAGCAGAAGCTGGTTGTGATCGGCGCGCTGATTCACAATCCGCCGATCTGGATCCTGGACGAGCCGCTGAGCGGCCTGGATCCCCGCGCTGCCCACCTGCTGAAGGAAGAAATGATCCGTCACTGCAACGAGGGGAATACCGTGTTCTTCTCCACCCACGTGCTGGAAGTTGCTGAAAAACTGTGCACCCGCATCGGCGTGATCGATCACGGCAGCCTGCGCGCCCAGGGCACTCTGGAAGAACTGCGCTCCGGCGAAAAGGGCGCCAGCCTGGAGGAACTGTTCCTGCAGCTGACGGAAAAGGATGACGGAGGCGAAAACGAATGAAGCAATTCATGGCGTTGCTGCGGCTGCAGCTGCTGTCCAGATACGCGGACATGAAACCGCGTAACCTGAAGACGGCGCTGAAGGAAAAGAAAGGCCGCACCATCGGAATGTTCTTCCTGATTCTTTTCCTGATTGTCTATATGGGCGGGATGCTCTTCTATGCGGAAACAAAGATCATCGACGCCCTGATGAAAATGCACATGGCAGATATGCTGGTGACAATGGCCGTTGTATTCGCAACAGCCGGCACACTGGTGATGGCCTTCTTCTTTGTGCTGAGCGTACTGTTCCTGGGCCGGGACGCCACCTATCTGGCGTCGCTGCCGGTGAAAGCACGGACCCTGCTGAGCGCCAAACTGACGCAGGTGTGGATTTCCGAAACCTGCATTGACGCGCTGATTATCCTGCCGGCCTGTATCCTTTACGGAATCAAGACCGGGGCTGCCGCCATCTTCTACTGCCGGATGATCGTTGTCTGGCTGCTGATCGCGAGCCTGCCCATCTGCCTGATTGCCATCCTGTCCAGCCTGCTGATCCGGCTTTCCGCACTGTGGAAGCACCGCGAAATGCTGATGACCGTCGGCGGTATCGCCTTCCTGCTGGGCTATATGTATCTGATGATGAACATTAGCGGCATGAGCAGCGACGCGGCAGACGGCGGCGAGATGCTGGAAAACCTGGTGCTGAACAACACCGACCGTATCAAGGGGATGACGCAGATGTTCCCGCCGACGGCCTGGGCAGCGGAAGGTATGCTGGGACAGAACGACACCATGTTCCTGGTGTGGATCCTGGTTTCCCTGGCCGCTCCGGTGCTGCTGGTGTGGGGACTGGGTTTCTTCTACCGGAAACTGAGCATGCTGCAGTCCGAAACGCCCAGCGGCCGGAAAAAGAAGTTCACCGGCAAGGAATCCTTTGCCGCTGCCGGCCAGCTGAAGGCCTGCGTGCAGCGTGAGATTAAAACCATCTTCCGGGTTCCTTCCTACGCAACGAACATTCTGCCCGTCAGCTTTATGCCTGTGATCATGATTATCATGATGAACATGTTCATGAGCAAAATGGGAGAAGGCGCAAACGGCTTCGGCGGAATACTGGCTGAACTGAACCCCGCCCTGGTGATGTGCATCCTGGCCGCTATCATGGCCTACATGGGCGGGCTGAGCCCGGCCCTGAGCACCGCGGTGACGCGGGAAGGCAGGGGACATGATTTCCTGACAGCGCTGCCGGTGCCGACACACACCTTCATCCGCGCCAAATTCATTGCGGGATTCAGCCTGAGCTTTATCGGCCACATTGCCGCGGGCGTCACCATGGTCATCTTCTTCCCCGGAATGGAGCTGCAGGTGGCCCTGGCCCTGATCATGTGCCTGCTGTTCCTGTATGTGAACTCCTGCCTGGAACTGAGCCGGGATATTAAAAAGCCCAAGCTGGACTGGGTCACGGAGCAGGAAGCGGTGAAGCAGAACTTCGGCGTGCTGATCGGTATGTTCGTATCCTGGGCGATCCTGATTGCCCTGGCCGCATTGAGCTACTTCCTGATTACCTGGAAGCTGAACATGTGGATCATCTTCGGCATCCTGAGCGGAATCCTGGTGATCCTGTGCATTGTGACGAGAACGCTGATGTACAGGAACGCGGATAAGTATTACTGCGAAACATGATGAAACAAAAAAGAGGCGAAAGCCTCTTTTTTGTTTCAAATGAATAATTATATAGTGTCCTACTTGTTCAATGGTTTGACGGAATAAGGGAAGAAAAGTATAATCAGGGTAATCAATCCGGAGAGGTATATGAGAATGAAGAAGATTATCGGCCTGATGATTTGCCTGATGATGCTGTTTGGAATCGCTATGGCGGACCAGACGGTGGACCTGCCCCAGAGCCGGTATGTGGTTGATATACCGGACGATATGGATTATGAATCACCGGAAGCTTCTGAGAACGGTGTGGATACCTATTTTACGTATAACCTGGAGATGGACTGCTTCAGCTTCCCGAAGTCGGAAGCCGGGAATCTTGAGATGGCGGATAACCTGAAGGACATCGCCAAGCTTCTGAAGGAAAAGGGCAACGAGGCCGAAGTGCGGAAGGTCAACGGAATCAAGATGGTGGTTTTCCGGATGACGGACGAGGCGGATAACGCGCCCGGAATCGGATATATCTTTGAGGACGGGGACCTGATGATTGAGGTTGATTTCTGGTATGCTTCCCAGGAAGCGGCGGAGCTGACGGAGAAGATCATGGCGTCGATCAGGGAAGAGTGAGTCATCGCGGAGCGATGACAATTAACAATTAAGAATTAAGAATGGCGGAGAACACGGCTTCCGGAAGGAAGTCGTGTTTTCTATTTTGTGAGGTAGAAAGCAGTGTTATCGCAGTGCGATGATAAATTCAGAATTATTCGTCCTTCGGACGTAGCAAGGGATCCCTCGACTTCGCTCGGGATGACACTATGTTGTTGAGACTGCGGAGAGCAGGAACGCGACAGAGGGGACAGACACTCAGTCACGTTTTCTTCGAAAACAGTAACAGAGTATCTGTCCCGCATTCACATTCCTGCCAGGCGTATGGGGTGGTTGGATTTTGTATGTCTGCAAAAGGAGAAGGATTGGGTCAGGACAGGAGAGGACTATCATCATTATGAATTATGAATTGTGAATTGTGAATTACCAAAGCCGGAGGCGGTGGATGCTGCTTTGGTATTGGATACTGTTTTGTGATATAATAAACTATTCATACTTGCACAGAATGGCGGCACGGCTGCCGGAGGGATTATGAGCTTTACGCATCTTCATCTGCACACGGAGTACAGCCTGCTGGACGGCGCCTGCCGGATCAGCTCGCTTGCGGACCGGCTGAAAGAGCTGGGGATGGATTCCTGCGCAATTACCGACCACGGCGTACTGTACGGCGCGATCGATTTTTATAACGCAATGAAGGACGCCGGGATCAAACCGATCATCGGCTGCGAAGCATACGTATGCCGGGACCGGACGGACAAATCCCTGACCGGCCGGGAGAACAGCCACCTGATCCTGCTGTGCGAGAACAACACCGGATACCAGAACCTGATGTACCTGATCAGCGAAGGATTCCTGACGGGATATTACTACAAGCCGAGGATCGACTATAACCTGATCCGGGAACATCACGAGGGCCTGATCTGCCTGAGCGCCTGCCTGAGCGGCGACCTGCCGAAAATGCTGCTGAACGGGCAGGACGAAAGCGCCCATGCCTATGTGAAGGAAATGCAGGAGATCTTCGGCGAGAAGAATTTCTATATTGAGATCATGGATCACAACCTGCGGGAGGAGAAAACCGTACTGCCGAGGCTGATTGCCCTGGCGCGGGAGATGAACGTTCCGCTGGTTGCGACCAACGACTGCCACTATCTGGAGAAGAAGGACGCGCACGCCCAGGAAGTGCTGATGTGCATCCAGACCGGCAAAACGCTGGCGGACGACCAGCGCATGCGGATGGAGACGGAAGAACTCTATGTCAAGAGCGAAGAGGAAATGCGCGCCCTGTTTAAACAGGTACCGGACGCCATAGACCGGACGCAGGAGATTGCGGAACGGTGCAACGTGGAATTCGAGTTCGGCGTGACCCGCCTGCCGCACTATCCGGTGCCGGAAGGCGAGACGGCGCAGAGCATGCTGCGGCGCCTGTGCGGGGAAGGCATGAAGCGGCTTTATCCGGACGCCAAAGAGGGGGACGAACCCTATCAGCGGCTGGAGTACGAGCTGTCCACGATTGAACATATGGGCTATGTGGACTACTTCCTGATTGTGTGGGACTTCATCCACTATGCCAAATCACACGGCATCATGGTGGGCCCAGGCCGCGGCAGCGGCGCCGGATCCATCGTGGCCTATACGCTGGGGATTACGATGCTGGATCCCCTGAAATATCAGCTGCTGTTTGAACGCTTCCTGAACCCGGAACGCGTGAGCATGCCTGATATTGACGTGGACTTCTGCTATGAACGGCGGCAGGAGGTCATTGACTATGTGGCCCGGAAATACGGATCGGACCACGTGAGCCAGATTATCACCTTCGGTACGATGGCGGCCAAGGGCGTGGTGCGCGACGTGGGCCGGGTGCTGGGCATGAGCTACCAGGAGACGGACGCGGTGGCCAAGGCCATTCCCTTTGACCTGGGCATGACGCTGAATAAAGCCCTGAAGATCAGCCCGGTACTGCGGGAGATGTATGACAACCAGCCCAAGGTACGGGAACTGATCGATACCGCGCTGACGCTGGAGGGTATGCCGCGGCACGCGTCCACCCACGCGGCAGGCGTGCTGATCACCGGAAAACCGGTGGTGGAGTTTGTGCCCCTGCAGCGGAACGACGAGGTTATCACCACCCAGTACCCGATGGGCACCATTGAGCGGCTGGGTCTCCTGAAGATGGACTTCCTGGGCCTGCGGACGCTGACGGTCATCCGGGACACGCTGGACATGATGCGGGAAACCGGGAAGGACATGAAACCGGAGGACATTCCGCTGGATGATCCGTCGGTTTACGAGATGATCAGCCGGGGCGACACGGACGGCGTGTTCCAGATGGAAGGCGCGGGTATGACCGGCTTCCTGACGAACATGAAGCCCAGCTGCTTTGAAGACATCATCGCGGCCATTTCCCTGTACCGCCCGGGCCCGATGGAATCCATTCCGCGCTATATCGCCGGCAAGGCTAACCCTGCCAGCGTAAAGTATAAAACCGAAAAACTGCGGCCGATCCTGGACGTAACCTACGGATGTATGGTGTACCAGGAGCAGGTTATGCAGATCGTCCGTGACCTGGCCGGATACAGCTACGGCCGGAGCGACCTGGTGCGCCGCGCCATGGCGAAGAAGAAGCACAAGGTCATGGAGGAAGAACGGCAGATCTTTGTTCACGGAATGACGGATAAGGACGGGAACGTCACTGTGCCCGGCTGCGTGCGCAACGGCGTACCGGAGAATGTGGCCAATGAAATCTATGACGAAATGATCGCCTTCGCCAGCTACGCCTTCAACAAGTCCCATGCCGCCGCGTACGGCGTGGTGGCTATGCAGACGGCCTGGCTGAAACGGTACTACCCGGTGCAGTTCATGGCGGCGATGCTGAACAGCGTGTACGGCAACACCGGCAAGATCGCCGGATACATCCAGTACTGCCGCGGCAGGGATATATCCGTGCTGCCGCCGAACGTGAACCGGAGCCGCTGGAAGTTTACGGTGGATCACGACGAGGAAGGAAAGGCGGCGATCCTGTTCGGCCTGGGCGCCATCAAGAGCGTGGGAGAAAACGCGGTGAACGCGATTATCCACGAGCGGGAGAACGGCGGACCTTTCCGGGATATCTTTGACTTCTGCCGGCGGATTGACACGGCGGAATGCAACAAGCGGGTGACGGAGAGCCTGATCAAGGCAGGCGCCTTCGACGGCTTCGGCGCCAACCGGCCGCAGATGCTGGCGGTATACGAGGCGGCCATGGACGCGAACCAGGCCCAGAAAAAGAAAAACGTATCCGGCCAGGTGAGCCTGTTTGACATGTTCGGCGGCGGAGAGGAACAGCCCATGTTCGACGCGGAACTGCGGCTGCCGAATATTCAGGACTGTCCGGCAAAAGCCAAGCTGAAGATGGAAAAGGACGCCGCGGGAGTCTACATGACCGGTCATCCGTTAGATGATTATCGGGAGAAGCTGAAGAAGCTGAGCTATACGGCGGCGGAAATCACTGAACCCGAAGAGGAAGCCGAAGCGCCGGACCTGGACGGCACGTTTGTGGACCTGGGCGGCATCCTGACAGAGGTCAAGGAAAAGGCAACCAAGAAGGGCGACTACATGGCGTTTGTCACCCTGGAGGATATGACCGGGCAGATTGAGTGCCTGGTGTTCCCACGGGTGTTTGAGAAATACCGGATGCTGCTGAACGCGGACGAAGCCGTGGTGATCAGCGGAAAGATCAGCGTACGGGAGGACGAAGCGCCCAAGCTGCTGGCGGAGCGGGTCACGAGACTGGAAGAGTGGAGCGCGCAGCCTTCGACGCTGCGTCTGCAGGGATTCCAGAAAAAGAATGAAACGCCGAAGACGGACGCCCAGCTGGCTGCGGAAGCGGAGCAGAAGGTGTTCCTGCGGCTGAACCGGTCCGATATGGACCGGGTAAGCGCCGTGCTGGCGCTGAGCGCCGGCAATATACCGGTCTACATGCACATTCCGGAGGAGAAGATTACACTGCTTTGCCCGAAGGAAAACTGGTGCAGCGCGGATGAACTCTGTCTCCAGAGGCTCCGGGACGCGATCGGCAAAGAAAATGTTGTGCTGAAACAAAAGGGGTGAGACTCATGGAACAGAAGAAGAGCCGGACAGCGGAAGTCATTCGGTTTGCCCTGACCGGCGGCGTCTGTTTTGTGGTGGAGCTGGCAGTGCTGATCCTGCTGAAAGGTAAATTCGGCGTGGATACGCTGATCGCAACGCCCATTGCTTTCCTGATCTCCGTGATCCTGAATTACCTGCTGTGTGTGGTGTGGGTTTTCCGCGGGGCGAAGAACCGGGGAGCCGGCGCGAAGGCAGGATTCCTGATTACCAGCCTGATCGGGCTGGGACTGAACGAGCTGCTGATGCTGGTGTTCCGGCTGACGCTGGGAGAGGACGCAGTGATCCTGACCCTGGGGTCCCGGACGATCAACATGTATGTGCTGAACAAGTGCATCGCAACCCTGGTTGTGATGATCTGGAATTACTTCTCAAAACGGGCGGTGCTGTACCGCAGGGTGAAAGAATGATAGAACTGGAACATGTCACGAAGATGTACGGCAGCATCCCGGGAATCCGGGATGTCTCGCTTCATGTTCCCCAGGGACAGACGGTAGGCCTGCTGGGCCGCAACGGCGCGGGCAAGACCACGGCCCTGAACCTGATGACCGGGTATTTTCCGCCGACAGAGGGGAAGGTCCGCATCGGCGGAAAAGACATGATGGCCAATCCGCGGGAATGCAAACGGATGATCGGCTATCTGCCGGAGCGGCCGCCGCTGTATGACGAGATGACGGTGGAGGAATATCTGTCCTTCGTCAGCGAGCTGCGGGAGGTTACCCGGAAAGCCAACAAGGAACATGTGAACGAGATCATTGAGCTGTGTACGCTGAAGGATGTGCGGAAGCGGGTGATCAGCCACCTGAGCAAAGGATACCGGCAGCGGGTCGGCATTGCCCAGGCCTTGTGCGGATCACCGGACGTGCTGATCCTGGATGAGCCGACGGTGGGCCTGGACCCGCGGCAGACGGTGGAAATGCGGGAACTGATCCGGAAGCTGGGAAAGGACCACACGGTGGTGTTTTCCAGCCATATCCTGAGTGAAGTGCAGCAGCTGTGCTCCCGGGTGATTATCCTGAATGCGGGGCAGCTGGTACAGAGCATAGACCTGACGGAGAAACCGACGGACACCCTGAAGCTGAGGGTGCGCGCCGCCGGACGGAAGGAAGCGCTCCTGGGCGCCCTGCAGGGCCTGCCGTGCGTACTGCGGGCGGAAACAGCCGCCAGCCCGGAAGCCGGGACGGCGGAATTCCTGCTGACCTGCCGGACCGCGGATGAGCAGGGAAGGGCGACGGACCAGATTTTCCGCCTGCTGGCGGGACTGAACGCGCCGATCCGGATGATGACGGAAGAAAAAGACACGTTGGAAGAAATTTTCCTGAGAAATACATGAGTATTTCCCAGATAAAATTTTTTCCAACAATTCAGAATTCATAATTCAGAATGATAGTTTGTCAGATACCAGTGAAGAGTGAAGAGTTGCTCGCCGGAGGCGAGCAGAAAGGAAGAAACGCCAGACATGAATACGATCCGGAAACGGGAGCTGCAGGGATATTTTTACACTTCCGTCGGGTACGTTTTTATCGGGGTATTCCTGATTATATCCTCCATTCTGTTTTACGTCGGCATACTGAAGCCGAGAAGCGGGGAACTGCCGAACTTCATCTACACGATGAGCTATCTGTGGATGCTGCTTTGCCCGATCCTGACCATGCGGCTGCTGGCAGAGGAAAAACAGAAGAAGACGGATCAGCTGCTGCTGACCAGTCCGGTATCCCTGCCGGGCATCGTGATGGGGAAATACCTGGCCGCGGTGACAGTACTGCTGATTACCGCGGGAATGACGCTGCTGTTTGTGCTGGTGGTTGCCATTTACGGCAGAGTGTATCCGGCAGAGCTGGCGGTGAACTACCTGGGATTTATCCTGCAGGGCTGCGCGCTGGTAGCGCTGGACCTGTTCCTTTCCGGCTGCGCCGGGACGCCTGTGACGGCGGCGGTGCTGGCATACGGCGCCAACCTGATGCTGTGGATCCTGGACGAGATGTACAGCCTGATCCAGGCGGACTGGATTTCCGAAATCCTCAAGTTCCTGTCCCTGTACCGGCGGAACGAGAACATGATCAGGATGGGGCAGCTGAGCATAGCAGCAATCCTGTATGACTTCTCCTTTATCGCGGCATTCCTGGCGCTGGCGGTGTTCAGGCTGGACCGGAAAAGGTATACCCGGTAAAGATCCGTGATCTTTACCGGAATGAAAATGAAGAATGAAAAATGATAAAGTTTGCCAGAAGCCAGTGAAGAGTGAAGAGTTAAGAGTTTAGAGTGTAGAGTTGCCCGCCGATGGCGAGCAGCAGGAGGAAAAGACAGTTGGCTAAGGAGAAGCACAGAACAGGAAAGCTGAAATACGGGTCAGTATCAGCGCTGATGCTGGCGATGGTGCTGATTGCGCTGATCGCGCTGAACGCAGGCATCTATGCCCTGGAAAAGAACAAGGGCTGGCGGATTGACCTATCTTTCAACGGGATCCTGTCCCAGAGCGCGGATACCAAAGCTGTGATTGAATCACTGGACAAGCCGGTGGAAATCTACGCGCTGTTCCGCAAGGCCAGTGAAAGGGAATGGCCGGAACTGCAGGAGCTGCTGGACAAGTATGCTGCAGCCAGCGACAGGATTACCTGGAAACAGGTGGATCCGATGGTTGACCAGCTGCTGGTTAACCGGTTTTCCACGGACAACGCGGTACCGGTTGAAGGAAACCTGATCGTATGGTGTGAGCAGACGAACCGGTTCAGAATCGTCGGCGGCGAGGATTTCATAGGCCAGGGCTTTGACATCGAGACAGGCGAACTGGTTTATGAAAACCTGACATTTGAAAGCAGCATAACCAGCGCCATTGCGTATGTGGTCAGGGATCGGGTGGCGAAGGCCGTAATCATGCAGGGACATGACGAATACAAGCTGGAGTTCCTGACCGATTTCCAGAACCTGCTGGAGGCCAATCAGTTTGAGGTGGTTTACCAGGACCTGAAGGAAGAGGGCTATATGCCGAATCCGGAAGACCTGCTGATTTTCTTTGATCCGCTGAAAGACCTGACGGAGACAGAGCTGAAGACGCTGACAGAGTTTGCCGGGAAGGGCGGAAGTTTCCTGTTTGCATGTGATACCGACGTTTCGATGGACAATATGCCCCGGTATATGACGCTGCTGCGGAGCTACGGATTTGAGCCGCTGGAAGGATTCGCAGAAGCGAGCCAGGTGGACCGGAATTCCTACTATGAATCCCAAACCTATCTGGTGCCGGAAATGTGTTCCACGGATATAACGATGGATCTGGTGGGTACGGACAGGGATTTCCTGATTCTTCCGGGCACAAGGGCATTTGCCGAGCCGGAAGAGGGCGACCGGAACCTGGTGATCAGCGTCGTGCTGCGCGCCGCCGGAACCGCTGTAATCAGAACAGATACAACGGTGACGGCACCGGACGGGACGGAAGGATTCCCGCTGGCCCTGCAGGCACGGCGCGTGACAAACGAAGGATATGTATCCCGGGCGTTTATCATCGGCAGCGGATATACGCTGACTGATAAAGGTCTGTATTCCATCACACGCAGCCAGGAACTGACCGTGAATGTGATGGACTTCCTGATGCAGCAGGGGGTAACCGGCCTGAATATCGCGCCGAAGGACGCGGCCCGGCCCGGACTGAAGACCGAAAGCCTGAACCTGGGTTCCATCCTGCTGATTGCATTGCCCCTGTCAGTGCTGTTTGCGGCGCTGCTGATACTGGAACCAAGAAAAAACCGGTAAACCGGTTTTTTCAATTAACAATTAACAATGAACAATGAACAATTATAGTTACTGAGAACTATCATGATGATAAATATTGGGTGAATAAGAGAAGGAATCAATATATGCAACGCGTGGAAAAACAGAAACACAAAGACAGGAAGCGGAGACGTTTGACCTGGGTGATTCTGTGCGCGATTCTGCTGGCAATCAGCGTGATTGTGGGATTTCTGCTGCGGAAAAAGGCGGATGACACCATCGAAATGATCCGGGAAAACTCCAGGCACGAAGCCGTGACGGGAGATATCTATTTCCGTGAAGCAGAAGAAATGATGAGCCTGACGCTGAAGCAAAAGGGACAGGAAGAATGGACCGTAGTCCGCGGCGTGGACGGCAAGCTCCGGCTGCAGGACGAGACAGGCGAGACGTCTTCCTGGACGGTAGACGACAATATCGCCGAAATGCTGACAGAAGCCGCCACGAAACTGACCTTTGACGATGTGTTTGCTGAAAAACGGTCCGAATGGGAAGTGGAAGAGGATGTTTTCGGACTGAAAGATCCGCGGGTGACCGCGGTGACCCGTTTTACGGACGGAACGGAAGTGACGGTACACATCGGTAAATCCGCAGATCCGGAAAACAGCAGCTTTTACTATATGTCGGTGGACGGAGACGAACGGCTGTTTGCCGTTTCCGCCGGTATTGAAGAAGATTTTGCCACAGAGTTCGCCATGCTGCATCCCGTTCCGAAGCTGGAAATCCAGCGGGCGCTGCTGGACAGGATTACCGTGAAGAACGGGGACGGAAGCGTACGGAAGGAATGGAAGCTGCAGGGGGACGTGGCAGACCGGGACGCGGAGGAAAACTGGCTGCTGACAGCACCGTTTGTCTATCCGGCGGATTATGACACCATCAACAATATGAAGGAAAACGCAGGGAATCTGCGGCTGGGCCTTTTTGTGGACGAAGCCAACCCGGAAACGCTGAAGCTTTACGGCTTTGAGGAGCCCACAGCAATTCTGGAGTTCCATACTGTGGCCGGCAAAACCGGCGCCACCGGAGCGAGCGGCGTTTTTGACGTCAGTTCCTGGGACGAACAGCTGACAACCCTGACGGTCGGCGGGAAAAAGGGAGAGATGTCCTCCTACATCCTGTATGAGGGAAACATCTACTCCATCAGCGATTTTACGATGAGTTCCTTCCTGAAGACGGATCCGATCAAATCCGTGGCGCGGTATGTGGTGCTGACGCCCCTGACCTCGCTGGAGGAAGTATTAGTAGAGCAAAAGGGCGAGGAGCCTGTGCTTTATTCCCTGGTGGTGGAAGAAATCCCCGCCACGGAAGACGAAGCCGCGGAAGAAAAATATCACTGCCTGAAAAACGGCGAAGAAATCCCCTTTGAGACGTTTGCGGCCGCGTGGCAGCGATTGATGACGGTGACAGTGAGCGGCCGGTTTTCGACCAATTATGAGCCCGGAGAAGCATATATAAAGTATACGTTCCGTACGGTGAACAAAAGGACGCATACTGTTGAACTCTCTGATCTGGATGAAATGCATGACGCGGTGACACTGGACGGGCACACACGGTTTTATCTGATTAAGGGAGGGATGACGGAATTGCCGTAAGAATTGGAAATTCTTACGGCAATTCCGAATTAACAATTAACAATTAACAATGAATAATTATATAGTGTTTTGCTATTCTATACGCGTTGGAGAAACGGATATTGCTTGATTAAATAAAAAACGCATGGATGAAAATCCATGCGTTTTGGTTTAGGTTTCTTACAGTTCGTAGCCAATGATGTTTTTGCCGGTATATTTGAGGGTTACCTGGGAACCGGACTGGAAGGCGGGGAGGGGAATCTCACGGTCCCAGTAGAAGCGCTGTTCCCGGGTGCCGTGCTTATCCGGTTCGCCAAGGAAGATCAGTCCCAGGCAGGGAACGCCGTCCACGAGGGAGGGTTCAGATTCCGCGTAGTCATAGACCAGGGATTCGGTGTGCGTACGGCCGGAAAGAGCGGAAAGAACCAGCTTTTTATACCGCTGCAGCGGCAGGCAGAAAAGATCAATCACAAAGACGGCAATAAAGCCGATGAGGGCGAAAAGGACAATGCTCATCCATTCCTTCCGGATGATCAGGGAATATATGAACAGGCCCAGGATCACAGCCAGGATGACGCCGAGAACGACGTAGCGCTTTTTCACCTGTGCGGAAATCTGCTGAAGGTCTTTGTCGGAATAAAGGTCGGTCATATGTATTTCCTCCGGAAAGGTTTAATTAATTCAGAATTCAGAATTATATATGGTGCTTAGGAATATAAAGCACACTTAAACATGATGATCGTAAAGCGCAAAAATGTCAAGGGAAAAGGATAAAAAGAAACCGTCCTCCTTGTGCAGGGGAGGACGGTATGCTTGCTTGATGTGTCGGTTAATGTCAGACCAGCTCGAGAATGACCATCTCGGCGGCATCGCCGCGGCGCGGTCCGAGCTTGTAGATACGGGTGTAGCCACCGGAGCAGTTCTTTTCCGCGTTGCGGGCCTTGTACTTGGGTCCGATTTCACGGAAGAGCTTTTCGACCACAGGATGCTTGTTGTCCTTGGTCCGCTCACGGTATTCAGCCTTGTTCTCGTCGGCATTCTTGGCTTCCTTCAGATCGTAGAGGTAAGCCATCATGATGCGGCGGGCATGCAGTTTGGACGGAGCATCGTTCACCACTTCGAGGGTGACCAGCTGTCCCTTGTCATTATGGGTTTCCTTGGTGGTGGAAACCGTATTTTCGCATTCGCGCACAGCCAGGGTGATCATTTTGTCGGCGATCCGGCGGACTTCCTTGGCCTTGGCTTCGGTAGTCGTGATCCGGCCGTTCCAGATCAGGTTGGTCACCTGGTTACGAAGCAGCGCCTTGCGCTGATCCGCGGTGCGACCCAGCTTGCGTTGGTTAGCCATGGGAATTCCCTCCTAAATTAGTCATCATTGGGGCGAAGGCCCAGACCCAGAGCGTTGAGCTTCTGCTCAACTTCTTCCAGGCTCTTGCGGCCCAGATTGCGGACCTTCATCATGTCTTCCTGATTCTTCTGCACCAGCTCAGCAACGCTGTTGATGCCGGCACGCTTCAGGCAGTTATAAGCACGGACGGAAAGATCCAGTTCTTCGATAGTCATCTCCAGAACCTTGTCCTTCTTGTCGTCTTCAGGCTGCACCATGCTCACGGGCATGACCTGATCGGTCAGGCTGATGAACAGGTTCAGGTGCTCATTCAGAATCTTGGCGGCGCTGGAAATGGCCTCTTCGGGCTTCAGCGTGCCGTTGGTCCAGATCTCAAGGGTCAGCTTGTCATAGTCCGTGATCTGACCTACGCGGGTATCTTCGACCGTGTAGTTGACTTTCTTCACAGGGGTGAAGATGGAGTCGATCGGGATCACGCCGATGGGCATGCTGGGGGTCTTGTTCTTGTCGGCGCTCACATAGCCGCGGCCGCGATCGAGGGTCAGCTGCATCTGCAGATGAGCATCCTCGTTCAGGGTGGCGATATGGAGATCCGGGTTGGCGATTTCAACCTCATCATCCGTTTTGATATCACCGGCAGTCAGTTCGCAGGGACCCTTCACATCAATGGTGAGCTGCTTGGGGCCGTCGGCAAACATCTTGCAGGCCATAGTCTTCAGATTCAGGATGATTTCCGTTACATCTTCCTTGACTCCCGGGATCGTGGAGAACTCGTGCTGCACACCTTCGATGTGCACGGAGGAGACCGCCACGCCGGGGAGGGAGGAAAGAAGCACGCGACGCAGGGAGTTGCCCAGGGTGTGGCCGAATCCGCGTTCAAGCGGCTCGATCACAAAGCGGCCATAGCAGCCGTTCTGTCCAACTTCCACGCAGTCGATACGGGCTTTTTCGATTTCGACGATCATTTCGTTGTACCCTCCTCATTCGGGTTGTCCAGTAATCATTAACGGGAGTAGAACTCGACGATCATGTTCTCCTGAACCTGCAGGTCGATATCTTCGCGGGTGGGAAGAGCGTTGACGGTGCCGGTGAGGTTCTGAGCGTCGAAGCTGAGCCACTTCGGGATCAGCGTGCTGGTTCCTTCACGCAGACTCTTGAACATCTCCATCTCTTCGCTGCGCTTGCGCAGAGTGATCTTATCGCCAACCTTCACCTGATAGGAAGGAATGTCGACTTTGATATCATTGACCCGGATGTGGCCGTGGCAGACGATCTGACGAGCCATGCGACGGGTCTTGGCCAGACCAAGACGGAACACAACGTTGTCCAGACGCTGCTCCAGCAGGCGGAGCATGTTGTCACCGGTGATGCCCTTCATGTTGGCGGCCTTCAGGTAGTACTTGTGGAACTGCTTTTCCAGGACGCCGTATACGAACTTAACCTTCTGCTTTTCCTGCAGCTGGGCGCCGTATTCGGAGACCTTCTTGCGGCGGTTTCCGCCGGGATTGCGGGTGGATTTTTTATTGCCATAGCCCATAACGGCCGGGGAAATGTCGAACTTCCGGCATTTCTTGGCAATCGGATCTTTATTCACTGCCATTTCTGTCTGTCCTCCTTCTTACACGCGACGGCGTTTGGGCGGACGGCAACCGTTGTGGGGAATGGGCGTCACGTCCTTGATCATGTTCACATCCAGACCGGCGGCCTGAAGAGAACGGATAGCGGCTTCGCGTCCGGAACCGGGGCCTTTGACATACACTTCAACCGTGCGCAGACCGTATTCCATAGCGGCCTTGGCAGCGGTCTCAGCGGCCATCTGAGCAGCGAAGGGCGTGGACTTCTTGCTTCCGCGGAAGCCCAGACCGCCGGCGCTGGCCCAGGAAAGAGCATTGCCCTGGGTATCAGTGATGGTCACGATGGTATTGTTGAAAGAAGAACGGATATGGGCAGCGCCGCGCTCAACGAGCTTCCGTTCGCGGCGTTTACGCGTAGCCTTCTTCAGCTTTTGCTTAGGTGCCATTGATTTTACTCCCTCCGTATTATCCGCATAAAAGCGGAATCAATTCAGTCAGAGACTTACTTGGTGGCTTTCTTCTTGCCGGCGATGGTCTTCTTGGGGCCCTTACGGGTGCGGGCATTCTGCTTGGTATTCTGTCCGCGAACGGGAAGGCCATGACGATGACGAACGCCGCGATAGCAGCCGATCTCAATCAGACGCTTGATGTTGAGCGAAACTTCACGGCGAAGATCACCTTCCACCTTCAGGTTGTGCTCAATGTATTCACGCAGCTTGCTGATTTCGGTCTCGGAGAGATCCTTTACCCGTGTGTCGGGATTCACACCGACTTCCGCGAGC
>OMZY01000032.1 GCA_900315675.1 uncultured Eubacteriales bacterium | reverse complement strand
GCCAGCGTAAACACCGTGATGAAGCAGCTCATTGCGTTGGGTGCGCGCCGTATCGGCTTTGTGGGCGATAGGGAGCACTGCGGCAGCTTTTATGAGCGATGGTTCGGCTATCGGCTGAGCCTGGAACAGGCAAGGCTTAAGCTGGATGAACGCCTTTGCATCCTGGCCCCGGACGCTTCCCCCTACAACGATCCCGATTGGCTGATTGCTCAAATCAATCGCATGCCCGATCTGCCCGACGCCTTTGTCTGCGCCAACGACTACCTGGCCATCCATCTGATGAACGCCATCAAGAAAAAAGGCATGTCCGTTCCCGACGACATCATGATCACCGGCTTTGACGGCACCTCCCAATCGGCTTTGGTGGAGCCCGCCCTCACCACCGTGAAGATCCCGAGCATCGAAATCGGCCGTATGGCTGCCGATATTCTCTTGGCCCGCATCCGCAATCCTGCGCTGCCATATTCATGGACACACATCCGCACGAATCCAATATGGCGAGGAAGCACAAGACAGGAAAAATCGAAATAGTGAACTGATTTTACTAAGAGTGCCAAGCGTGGCAACACTTTGGCAACACAAAGTCGGATAGCCTATCCTAAAGGATGCCCTCCCAACGATATTCAAATAGGAAATCATTTCCTCCGCGTCATCTGTTTCTGCTTCTCTATACACTATATTATCCATATTATCCCTTCATTCTTCATCGATTCACAATCCATGCGCGGGAAACGCCTGCCCGGATCAGAGCAGGTCAAGCCGCTGTCTTTTGGCGGAAGGAGAAGTTCCGAAGCAGGTGGCATGATCCACTCCGATGCGGGCCCCGCGCACGATGCTCAGGGCTTCGTAATACCGCAGGTACCTGAAACTGGGGGAGTTTTCAGCCAGCCACAGCTCCCGGATCGCTTCCTTCCAGACGGGGAAAGCTTCGGTGACATCAAACCAGTAATATGGCATGAATTCCGGCTCATCCTCCCAGTTTTCCGCGCACATGAAACGCCGGACCGGCGCAGGCGGGAGTTCATGGGGGAACGTTGGAAGCGACGCGTAAAAGATCGCATGGTCCGTAATCAGATGGGCGGCTTCATGATCCTTGTGCAGGCTGTTTTTCCAGTGGTAGAGCACTGCGTCCGCCTGGTATTTCCGCATCAGGGATGCGAGGCGAAGTTCCTCTTCCCGGGTGTCATACAGTTCTCCGTCCGGCGTGTCCAGCACGATGGATTCCCCGCCGATTTTTTCAGCGAACTTCTTCGCGCATTCGGTATTGTAAGCCCTGAAATCGCTGACAGACCACCCGGCGGGGGTTCCCCGCTCCCCGGCCGTCAGATCAACGATGACAACCCGGTCCCCGTTCATTGCGTGCTTCGCCAGCAGCATGCCGCAGGTCAGCTGCGCGTCTCCTGTATGGGCTCCTACTGCCATGATCGTTTTTGACATGCTCATTCCCTCCGTGATACAGGCATGGACATCAGGTTAAACTGCCGGACCGGATGAAGGCCGGCCCTCTCATAAACTTTCCGGGCGTGGTTTTCCGCTCCGGTAAACAGCGTGCAGAATGCGGCGCCCTCCTGCACAAAAGCTTCCAGCAGCAGGCTGAACAGGACCGTGGCGATCCCCCGGCGTTCAAAAGCAGTATCCGTACAGATGCCGGTAAACCAGCCGCGGCCGCTTTTCTGGAGATCCACCGGCCCCGTAAAGCCCACAATCTGTCCGCCGCAGACTGCCGTAAGCAGGGTCCGCGGGCCCTGGGGCGGATTTCCGTCCGCCCACATGCGCGGATCTGCGTTCGGTGTTCCCGACTTCCAGGCCGCGATTTCCGTCCGGAGGACATCGCGCCAGTAATCACTGCCCACACTGTCACACATCCGGTCAAATCCGCAGTTCAGGGCCGGATCATAGGGTCCCGTTTCAATGCCTTCCGAACGCAGACGCTCACGGATTCCGGCCACAGCCGGATCAGGCGTCCAGCCGGAAAGATTCACGTACATGGCAACTTCCCGGTACCTGGTCTCAAAGCCGCAATGCTCCAGAAAGGGATAGCCGGCACAGGAAACGTCCGCCCCGGGCATATTGTTATGATCATGCCCCGGGGTTCCCGGAATATGCCAGTCCAGATTGACCGGATTCAGGCTGGAGATATACAGGGTATCCGCGCCCCGGCGTTCCATGCTTTTCCGGAAGCTGTCCAGAAGCGCTTTGCCAATGCCTCGCCCCCGGTGGGAGGCCGCTGTCAGGATTACTGTCAGGTAGGCGCATCCAGGGCGGGAGGAGGGAAAGGATCCCGGTGCCACCCCATGCAGAAAGCCGACGACCTGGTCATCCTCCTCAGCCACCAGCAGAAGATCCGGTTCGCAGCCCGGACCATCCACGAATTTACGACGAAAATACTCCTCTGTCAGATCGTAATACAGGACTTCCCCGGCATCAACACAGGCATTCCAGATCCGGATCACCTCCGGCAGATCCTCCGGGCACATCTTCCTGACCCGCATACAGAGTTCCCCCTTTCAGCATTCCTTCTCTCGTTTCACGGAGTACTTTCAGGCCTGCTGGGCCTTTTCCTCTTTGAGCCAGCGTGTTCCCCTCATGCGAAGGCGCTGCAGGACCGTCCGGAAAAACCATTCAAACACGAGGGCAATCCAGACGCCGCAAATCCCCATCTTCAGCACAATCGTCAGGGTATACCCCAGCACACAGCGCCCGAGGGCCAGTGCCAGGACGGCGCAGAATCCCGTATAAACGCTGTCCCCCGCCACGCGCAGGATCATCGCCGTCATATTGCTGTCACAGGCAAAGAGCGGCATGCCGACCGCGGCGATTGCCAGGCAGAGATACATGATCCCGCGGCTTTCCGGAGGTACATTAAACAGCAGAATCAGCAAGGGTGTCAGCGGATACAGGACCAGCGAGGTCAGCCCCATGGCGACCCGTCCGGCCCGGATCAGGTTCCTTCCGTAGCTGCGCATCAGTTCCGTTTTCCCCGCGCCGAAACACTGCCCGCATATCGTTCCGGTGATAACGGTCAGGGCGCCTGCGGTGGTATTGTACAGATTCAGAATCGAATTGGCCCGGGCATGCGCAGCCATTTCCATCGTGCTCAGCCGCGCCAGGTAAATATTCACGAGCAGCATGCCGCCCTGAAGCAGGATGGATTCCACCGCCAGAGGCATCCCCAGTGAAAACAGTTCACGGGTTACCTTCCGGCTGAACCGGAAAAACCAGGCCGCACGGACGCTGTACAGATTATGCGCTTTCAGCATCCAGAACAGCGCCACCGCCATACCGACAGACCTGGCTACGATATATGAAAGCCCTGAGCCGTTTACCCCCATGCTGAGGCCGTTGATGAACAGCAGGCTGAAAAGCAGGTGGGCCACATTGATCACAATCGTAAGAAAAAGGCTTGACCGGGCATCTCCGAGGCTCCGGAAAACATTGAAAATCGCGTTATAGACAGAAAACGGAATAAATGAAATACACATCATCCGCATATAGCTCACCGCGTACTCGGTCACCTGCGGCTCCACGTCCGGATACAGCAGGCGGACAATCGTATCCGCCGCCGCGTACATTCCGGTGCTCAGGATCAGGGCAACCAGGAAGCAGACCCCCGTCACTTCGCCGATCGCCCGCTGAATCTCCGCGACATTCCCCTGCCCTTTCGCGCGGGATACAACAATCCCGCCGCCGGTCGCCAGCGCGGTAAACACCAGCGATACCATACCGTTCACCGTTCCCACCAGGGAAACAGCAGCCATGGCCGCCTCCCCCACCCGGGAAACAAGCATGGTGGACAATACGCTGATGATATAAATAAAAGACTGGTCCATCAGGAGCGTCAGAAACATCTTACGCAGCTCGGTCCAGGAAAACATGTCCGATGAAAACCACTTTTCCATCGTCTGACCAAAGCGATTCATGCAGCCGCCCCTCCTCCGGGCTTTCAGTAGATACCGGTTTCAGCCTTTTTCAAAACGGATTTTGTACAGCGCCTCCGTCAGGCCGTACAGCCGGTTGGAGCCGGACCAGGGCCAGGGGTAATCGGAGTAGATCACAAACAGATACGGTCCCCGGTCCGAATAGATGATACCGGAATCATTGGTCGCACATTCGTCGTTCAGCGGGTCCCCATCCAGGTAACGCGGCGGGACCGCCGCGTATTCATAATCCGTCGAATCATCGCCGATGCCGTTTTCCCAGCCTGCCTTGGTCTGTACCGGGCAGCGGTCTCCCAGCCGTTCCTTTGCAGCAGACAGCGCAGAATCGGTATAGTATCCGCCGGCGCCAGCGCCGTCTGATCCGTTATTCAGGAAACAATACAGCCGCGTCCACAGCTTCAGCATATCCCGTGCAGCATAAGCCCGCGGAAAGGGCTGACCGGCAAATCCTTCGTCCACCCCCGTCTCCCGGCACCAGGCGCGGATCGGCTTCGTACCGTAAACATTCCGCAGGCTGAGATAGGCTTCATTACTGGACAGAACGATGGCATCGCGGATTTCCCGGCGGTGCTCCGTCAATGCCATCGGATAAAAATCCAACACCGCCCCGACATAGATTGCTTTCACTGTGCTCTGCGCACACATCGGGACGGTCGGGCGAAACGCTACACCGGACTTTGCGGGAAGATTCACCATGACCAGCGATACCTGATGATTGTCAGCCAGGATTTTCCGGATTTCCGTTTCCAGCTGCTGCCGTTCCGCGGAAGAGGGGAAAATTTCCCCGAAACAGACCAGTTGTTCCCGGTCTTCCGGAATCCTGTCGATCATCTCACGGATCCCGGACATTCCCGCGATGTACCGCCCTGCTTCCGCTGCGTCCCGTGTCATTATTCCTGCCAATTTATTTCAGCTCTTTTCCGTTTCCTGCGGCTTATTCAAATACTTTCCCCGGATTCAGAATGCCCGCCGGATCAAAGACATGTTTGATCCCGCGCATCAGTGCGATCTGTTTTTCCCCGAGGCTCTCCCGGAGAAATACGCGTTTTGCGTGGCCGATGCTGAACCGCTCCTTCCTCCCAGATCCGCCGGGACGCATCCTGAATCAGCCGCCCGTATACAGGAACAGAAACATCGCTGCCGAAAAAGCACAGGATGTACGGCCGCCCCGGCTGGTCCACCAGGGCCGCATCGTGCACCACATGGTCCAGTCCGCCAGTCTTGTGCGCAATCGTATGCTCCGGCAGTTCCTCCTTCAGATACCAGGGAATCAGGCTTGAATCCTGCTGGTTTTTCAGCACCCGAAGCATCTCCCGGCTGTCTTCCGGGCTGATCAGCGTTCCCCTGTACATGCGTTCCAGGATCATTCCCGCCTCCTGCGCGGAGGTTGTATTGTCCTGTCCCCGGGCAATCGCGTCCAGATCCATCATCCGGCGCCGCAGCCGGGTCTGCGCCAGGCCCAGCTCCTCCTCCAGGAAGGTGTTCAGCGCTTCCATCCCGGCCAGTTCAATCAGGATATTGGTGGCAGAATTATCACTGACAATGATCATCAGTTCGATCAGATCCCTGACAGACAGTTCCCTGATGTCCCGCAGATAGGACAGGACCCCGGCTGAAGGCGCAATCTGATCCGGCCGGAGACGGATCCGGTCTTCCGGGCGCAGGTCTCCGTTCCTGAATTTTCGGAACATAAATGCCATCAGGAATATTTTGATGGTGCTGGCCGCGGAATGCGCCGCGTCCTCCTGCCATCCGAATGTTTCACCGGTTGTCAGATCCCGGTACCAGCAGCTGGCCAGCCCCGGTATGTTTTCCAGCTCCCGTTTCAGCCAGTTCCATCTTTCCGCCATCCTGATTGCCTCCCGCCGTGTTCCGGCATATGGATTCTGTCCCCTGCCTGTTTTTCCAGTTGCTTTTCTTTCCTGAAAAGCATATCATAAACAGAAGAAAAGATAAAGAAGGGAATTATCCATGAAAATTACAGATATTGCCATCGGAACCATCTCCATTCCGCTGCTCACTCCGTTTAAAACCGCACTGCGCACCGTGAACCGGATTGAGGACCTGATTGTCCGGGTTACGTTGGACAGCGGTGAAACCGGCTACGGCGAAGCGCCGCCCACAGCCGTCATCACAGGTGAAACGCGCCAGTCCATCACTGCGGCCCTCTGTGATTATCTGGCGCCGGCAGCCATGGGAGCCGATCCTTCCGACCGGGATGAATTCTTCACCCGGCTGGACCGGGCCATGGCGAAAAACACCTCCGCGAAAGCTGCGCTGGATATCGCTGTCCACGACGCTTTATCCCGGTCGCTGGGGCTGCCGCTGTTCCGCTTCCTTGGCCGCAGGGCGCCCGGGCAGGTGCACACCGTCCTGGAAACCGATCTGACCATCAGTGTCAACGATCCGGATACCATGGCCGCCGATGCCCGCAGCGCGGTCGGCCGCGGGTTCCGGATCCTGAAGGTCAAGGTGGGCAAAGGCGGCCCGGAGGATGTGGAGCGGGTCCGCCGCGTCCGGCAGGCCGCCGGCGCGGACGCTGTGCTGCGGATCGACGCCAACCAGGGCTGGACACCGGAAGAAGCCGTCCGTACCATCGGGATGATGGAGGATGCGGGGCTGAACATTGAGCTGGTGGAACAGCCTGTTTCCTGTCATGACTTCCGGGGAATGCAGTATGTGACCGCCCGTACGGAAACCCCGATCCTGGCGGATGAAAGCGTCTTCAGTCCGGAGGACGCCGCCCGGATCATCGAGGAACACGGCGCGGACTGGATTAATATCAAGCTGATGAAAACCGGCGGGATCTGGCCGGCGGAGAAAATCTGCGACCTGGCGGAGCAGTCCGGGGTCACCTGTATGATGGGCTGCATGCTGGAGAGCGCCGTTTCCGTCAGCGGCGGAGCACACCTTGCCGCTGCCCGTTCAGTCATCGCGCTGTGCGACCTGGACGGCCCGAGCCTGTGCGCCGAGAATCCCTATACCGGGGGCCCGGTCTACCGGGAACAGCAGATTATCCTGCCTGAAACACCCGGGATCGGTTTTACCCGCGTTCCCGTCAGTTTCGAATCCATCGGCTGACAGACAGAGGAAAGGAGAAGCGCCTGATGGCATCTGCAGCAAAGCTGGGGCTGGTCATTGCCCCGCAGCAGTTTTTATATGATGAACCCGGCAGTCCTTCCGCTTCCCGGGGAATCGGCCCGCAGACAGATGAAGTTTTCTCCGGCTGGGCTGTCCGGCTCGGTGAAGCCGGGCCGGAAGGCTGGATTCGGATCCAGACCCATTACGGCTATGAAGGATGGATCCGCCGGGATTTCCTCCGCCCGCTGGAGGCAGAAGAACTGGCGGAACGGCAGAACGGAGGCCGTTTTCCCCGGGTGGCAGACCCCTGGACCGACCTTCATGCGGAGCCGTCCGTTCAGGGGGACCTGCTGGTTACCCTGCCCCGCGGCAGCATTGTGGAACGCCTGCCCGAACCGGACAGGGAAGGATGGATCCTGCTTCGTGCCGCTGACGGCACAACGGGCTGGGGGCAGCCGGATGCCCTGCGGGACCGTCTGGATGACGACCGATTCCTGCTTGAAGGACACGGCAGCCGCTCCTGGTTCCGGCAGCATGGGGAAGCAAAGATTCAGCAGGCATCGGAAACCGGTTTGAGGGCAGCCGTTGTCCGCAATGCCCTTTCCTGGCTGGGAACCCCCTACCGCTGGGGAGGCAAATCCGCCGCCGGCATTGACTGCTCCGGGCTGGCTTTTATGAGCTGGATGGAAAGCGGGTACCTGATCTGGCGCGACGCCTCCATTCTGCCGGATTATCCGCTGCAGCCCGTTGACCGGGAGCGGCTGAAAGAAGCCGACCTGATCTTTTTCCCGGGGCATGTGGCCGTATACATCGGCAGCGGCCGCTACGTCCATGCCACCGCCTGGCGGAAAACACCGCGGGTCACGATCAACAGCCTGAATCCGGACGACCCGGATTACCGCCGGGATCTGGCGGAAAGTATCAGCGCTTTCGGAAGCCTGTTCAGATCATAATTCCTTCTGCCCATCCGGGTTTTCCTCCCGACAGCAGGAAGGCCTTCATCCTTCTCTGCAGTCCCGTGTCCTCCGGCAGCTGTCCGGACGGTTCCCTGTATCCGGGATAAATCCAGCCAATGGCGCCGGTATTGTCCCTGTCCACGGACAGAATCCGGAAACGGTGCTGAAAAGCCAGAATCCGGGATGATTCCGGAAGCAGTTCTTCCAGGACCGGGGACAGGAGCCATGAGTCACAGTACATGCGTGCTTCCGCCCATTCCGGATAAAATTCGGCCGCAAAAGCCCTGAACCTGGCAATGGAATCATTCACCGCTTCCGGTGCCAGGGAAGCATCCGAGGGAATATGCAGATAAACCCGCCTTTCCTCCCCGCGGGGCACCAGTTCAAACTCCAGGGTTCCCAGGCGGAACAGCTCCATCGCCAGCTGCCGGGGGAACCACCAGCCCGCCGTGAAACAGTACCGTCCGAACGCTTTCCGTCCGTCCTCCAGGTACCGGGTGGCGAAGCGCATGGTATCCTGCCAGACGGATTCCGGCAGGCCCTTCTGAATCCAGGCCGGCCACTGCTGCCGGGCAATCCTCAGTTCTTCCCACAGCAAACGCAGATGATCCGGGTCCTCCCCGATCCGCTTTTTCAGTTCTTCCGCCGCCTCCGCCCATTCCGCACGGGTCAGGATCCGGCGAACGGTTTTTTCGTCCGCAAAGGGTTTCCCTTCCCGGTCCCATCCGGCAAAAAGCGTCCGGACTTTCTCCGGAATGCCCAGCCGCCCGTACATCTCCTCCCCGTCCATCGGTTCATGAAACAGGGCCCAGGCTTCCGCGTGGAGCTTTCTGCGGAAGGGAAAGAGTGCGGTGCTTTCCCGGGTGGGGTAAACCCGGTTGGTCAGCAGCAGTACCCAGAAGCCGCTGTCCGGCTCAACCAGCAGGCTGGTTCCGGTAAATCCGGTATGCCCGAAGCATTTTTCAGGCACAGCAGCGCTGAAAAAGCAGTCCGGGGATCCGGCAATCTGGAAGCCCAGCCCCCGGTGCTGATCCATGCCGGGCGTATAATTTCGTATCGCCTTCGAAAGG
Source organism: uncultured Eubacteriales bacterium (assembly GCA_900315675.1). Classification (GTDB taxonomy): domain Bacteria; phylum Bacillota; class Clostridia; order Christensenellales; family Aristaeellaceae; genus Aristaeella. The sequence continues at coordinate 11,875 of OMZY01000032.1, read as the reverse complement.
GTCTCCTCCCGCAGCAGGCCTTCACCGCCCCGGGCCAGCATCCCGGCAAAGCGGATTCCGTCGCACAGCGGCATGAAAACACCCGCGTTTCCGGAGATTCCCCCCAGGAAACGGGCGTTCTCATCATGAACCACTCCGGTCCAGGCTTTCCCGGTAACCGGATCCCGCTCCGTCGCGGCAAAGACCGCGTCAGCGGGAGGACAGTATCCGGTCTCAGCCATGCCCAGCGGCCGGAAAACCATCCGGTCAGCCAGCGCGTTCAGCGGGCTGCCGAGGCGTTTTTCCAGCATCTTTGCCAGCAGGATATATCCCATGCAGGAATACAGAGGACGGACCCCCGGCTTTTCCGCCAGCGGCGTTTCCAGAATGCAGCGGACAGCATCCGCCGGATCCGCCAGCAGCCGGTCCAGCCTGAAGGAGGGTTCAAAACCCCCGGTATGGGTCATCAGCTGAAATACGGTGATCCCTGCCTTGTCCGCCGGCGCGTCCGGAAAAAAGTCCGACACGCATTCATCCAGGCTCAGTTTTCCCTCTTCCATCGCCCGGAGGGCCACCATCGTGGTACCGATCACTTTGGAAAGGGAAGCCATATCCCAGCGGGTATGCGCATCCACAGGCCGCCCGCCGGGCTCCGGCGCTTCGCCGGCAAAAGCCTGCGCCAGAACATGATTTCGTACACCGACGGCTGCCGCCGCGGCGGGAAAGCAGCCCTCCCGGATTCCAAGATGCAGTTGTTCCTCCAGCCACACACTGTCCAGCATATTTCATTCCTCCCCGGTTGCATTCAGCGTCTTCAGTGATTATAATAGTATCATGAAACATGATCAACTACAATCAGACATCTGAACACAGAAAAAGGTGAAGTCAATCATGGAGGAACTGAAAAAACTGGATACGGAGCAGCGTAATCCGTCCAGCGCGAACATTGATCAGCTATCCACGGAGGAGATGGTCCGACTGATCAACCGGGAGGATCACCGCTGCGCGGAAGCCGTTTCCCTGGTGCTGCCGGAAATCGCCCGCAGCGTGGACCTGATCGAGGGTCAGCTTCGCCGGGGCGGTCGGCTGTTTTATGTCGGTGCCGGTACTTCTGGCAGGCTTGGCGTGCTGGACGCCGCCGAATGCCCGCCGACCTACGGCGTCCCGCCGGAGCTTGTAACCGGGCTGATTGCCGGCGGCCCCACCGCCTTCCTGAAGGCGGTGGAAGGAGCGGAAGATAACCCTGAACTCGGCCGCCGGGACCTGATGGATCACGGATTCAGCGCCGGGGATGCTCTGGTGGGAATCGCCGCCAGCGGCAGAACCCCCTATGTGCTCGGAGCGATGGATTATGCCCGGGAACTGGGCGCTCCGGTCATGGCCCTGACCTGCTGCCGGAACAGCGAAATGTCCCGGCATGCCGATGTCACCATGGCTCCTATTCCGGGTCCGGAGGTCATCACGGGGTCTTCCCGGATGAAAAGCGGCACCTGCCAGAAACTGGTGCTCAACATGCTTTCAACCTGCGTGATGGTCAAGCTGGGAAAGGTCTACGGCAATCTGATGGTGGATGTGCAGGCCACCAATCAGAAGCTGGTCAACCGCGCTGTCCGGATCGTCTGCGCTGCCGCCGGCGTCGAAGAAAAAGAAGCGGAAGAAGCGCTGAAGCAGAGCGGTTTTTCCTGTAAAACTGCCATCGTGATGCTGCTGCTGAAAACAGACGCCGCAGAGGCCACGCGCCTTCTGGCCGGATCGGACGGCAGAATCGCCCAGGTGATCCAGAACAACCGGAGGAACTGACATGCTTTACTGCGGATGGGACGGCGGAGGAACCAAAACGGAGGTCTGCCTGACGGATGAAACCGGACGGAAACTGGCATCAGCGGTTTTCGGCCCGCTGAATCCCAACGGCGCTTCCCCGGAGCAGGTCTCCGAGACCGTGAAACAATGCGTCCTTTATATGAAGGAGCAGACCGGTACCCTGGCGGACATCGGTGGACTGGTCATCGGAATGGCGGGCATCAGCAACCGCACCGCTTCAGCGCTGGTGGAGAACGCCCTGGCGTCAGCCGGCTGGACAGGCTCCTTCCGCCTTGCAGGGGACCAGGAAATCGCCCTGGCCGGCGCAGTGGACGGTCCCGGGATGCTGCTGATTGCCGGAACCGGCTCCGTCTGCAGTGGCCGTGACGCCAGCGGCCATCCTTTCCGCGTCGGGGGATACGGCTATCTGATCGATGACGCAGGCAGCGGATGGGCCATCGGCAGGGATATCCTGGCCGCCGTTGTCCGCTCGGAAGACGGGCGGGGGCCTGCCACCGTCCTGACGGAGATGGTTTTTGAAAAGCAGGGATTCAAAGCCATCGGAGATCTGATTACCTGGCTGTATGCGCCCGAAACCGGAAAGAGGAACGTCGCCGCCCTTGCTTCCCTGCTGCCCGCAGCGCTGGATCGTCAGGATCCCGCAGCGGATGCCGTTGCCCGCCGGGCTGCGGAGGATCTGGCAGAGCTGGCGGAAACCGGTTGGAAGAAAAGCCGCCTGGAAGAAGGAGTCCTCGCGGTGACAGGCAGTATCCTGCTGAAGATTCCAGTTATCCGGGGCATGCTGGAGGAACGGCTGGCCCGGACCTGTCCCCTGCTCCATGTGGCGGAACCCCGCGGAACGCCCGCGGAGGGCGCCGCGAAATTGGCCCGTGAAATGTTTGCAAAAAAATAGTGGAAATATTCCAAATGTTGTGATATAATCCTATTGTTTCTGGGAGATGAAATCAATACAGGCGACGGATGAACCTGGCGGAAACTGTTATATGATTGTTTTCATATATGGTTTCTGTATGTGTTTGATCCATTCCGGCGCAGGAAGCCTCGGAGAAAGGAGCAAACCGCATGAAACGAACCAATCCGGGAAATGGTGTCTCCGTTCGGAAAAAGCGCCGTTTCACGCAGGATGACCTTCAGCTCTTCTTCCTTTCCCTTCCCAGCACCATCTGGTATCTGCTGTTCTGTTACCTGCCGATGTTCGGACTGATCATCGCGTTCAAGAAATATAAGGTAGCCCCCGGAAAAGGTTTCCTGTGGAGCCTGTTCAACAACAGCCCCTGGAGCGGGCTGGACAACTTCCGTTTCCTGTTTGCCAACAACCGGGAAACGACCATCAACATGTTCCGCAACACCATTGGCTACAATGTCATCTTTATCATTCTGGGTATCGTGCTGCCGGTCACCCTTGCCATTATGATCAATCATCTCCGGAGCGAGAAGCTGGCCAAGGTGACCCAGACAGCCATGTTCCTGCCCCATTTCCTCAGCTGGGTCGTCGTCGGTTATTTTGTTTTTGCTTTCCTCTCCACGGACAACGGCCTGGTGAACCGCATCATCATGTCCTTCGGCGGCAGTCCGGTCAAATGGTACCAAGGGGAAGCCTCCGGTTACTGGCCCTGGTTCCTGGTATTCCTCCATATGTGGAAAACCGTCGGTTACAGCATGGTGGTTTATCTGGCATCCATCAAAGGCATTGACGAAAGCCTGTACGAAGCCGCCATGATTGACGGAGCCAGCAAATGGCAGCAGACCCGCTATATCACCCTGCCGATGCTGAAAACCATCATGATCATCATGTTCATCATGGCCGTAGGAAAAATCTTCAATTCGGATTTCGGCCTGTTCTACCGGACCACCCGGAACTCCAGTTCCCTGACCAGCGTTTACCTGACGCTGGATGTTTACGTCTTCAATTCCATGTTCAATAATCCCCGCCCGGTTTACGGCTACATCTCTGCCGCGGGCTTCCTTCAGTCTGTTCTGGGCTGTCTCACCATGGTCGTCGCCAATACAATCGTCCGGAAAGTTGACCGGGACAGCGCACTGTTCTGAGAAAGGAGGGAAAACAGAAAATGGCAAAATCCAGCGATCTTACCATCTCCGGCAGCGGAATGAAACGCTTCAATTCCATCCACCGCGGCACCAATATTGCCTACAGCTTTCTGTTTATTCTTCTGGCCCTGCTGTGCGTAATCCCCGTGATCTTTGTCGTCATCATCTCCTTCTCTTCGGAAGCATCCATCGGAAAAGTCGGGTACAGCTTTATTCCGGCGGAATGGTCCGCTGAAGCATACCAGTATGTCTGGCACCTGCGGAATACCCGGGGAATTCCCACTGTTGTCATGGCTTTCCTGACTTCCGTCGGCATTACGGTGGTCGGAACCCTGCTGGGCCTGATCCTGATCTCCACCATGGGTTATGTGCTTTCCCGGCCAAATTTCCGGCTGCGGAAAATCTACACTTACCTGATTTTCATTCCCATGATTTTCCATGGCGGCCTGCTGTCCACCTACGTGGTCAACACCCAGGTCCTGGGGCTGAAAAACACCTACTGGGCCCTGATTCTCCCCTTGTGCTGCTCCTCTTTCTATGTCATCATCATGCGGACATTTTTCCAGACCACGGTTCCCGATGAAATCATCGAATCCGGAAAGATTGACGGAGCCAGCCAGCTGCGGATCTTCGTCCAGCTTGTGCTGCCCATTTCCCTGCCTGCCCTGGCCACCATCGCGCTCTTCCTTACCTTTGCGTACTGGAATGACTGGTACCAGGCCAGCCTTTATATTGAAAGCAACCAGCATGACCTCTTCCCCCTGCAGTATGTGCTTGTGAATATTGAAAAAAACATCCAGTACCTGGCAAACAACGATATGGCGATGTCCGCCAACAGCAATGCGCTGCCCAGCGAGACCATGCGTATGGCCATTGTCGTTATCTCGGTGGTGCCCATCATGTTCAGTTATCCTTTTTTCCAGAAATATTTCATCAGCGGCCTGACGATCGGCGCCGTCAAGGGATAAAGCCCCCTCTTCATCGTTTTGAACGGCAGATGCCGTTCTATATATCACTTTAAAGGAGGTAACCCCATGAAAAAGTTCCTGTCCCTTTTCCTGGCTCTGCTGATGGTTCTTTCCGTCTGCTCCTTTGCAACGGCTGAGAGCACAGAGCCCGTCCACCTCGTCTGGTTCATGTATACCGCCAGCGAGACCCCCATTGACTGGCCGGAAGTGGAAGAAGCGCTGAATGCCTATTCCGCGGAAAAGATCGGCGTCACCTGCGAGTTCAAGTACATGGATGAATCGCAGATCGCACTGGCCACCCAGACCGGCGAATACTTCGACATCGCTTTCACCTGCGACTGGTGGAACGATTATGCCACCAACGTGGCTGCCGGTATGTTCCTGCCGCTGGATGACTATCTGGACAAATTTCCCGCGCTGAAGGATTCCGTTCTGGACCTTGCCTGGGAAGGCACAAAGATCAACGGTTCCATCTACGCCATCCCCCACATGAAGGACATTGGCTACGAAGTCTTCTGGATCCTGAATTCCGACTTCTTCCTCAACAAGGCCGGCTTTGAGAAGGATCTCTACATCTCCTTCGAAGGAATCGAGCCCTACTTCGAAGCCTACAAGAAGGCAAACCCCGATGACTATCCCTTCAAGATGAGCTACGGCGGAATCACTTCCTGGCAGAACTGCCTGGTTGACTGGCTGAACATGGATTATTTGATCGGCCTGGAATGGGAAGCCCAGGGCACTGAAAATGAGCATGTTGTAAAGAGCGCGCTTGAAATCGATGCCTGGAAGAACCGTCTTCGCAAGATCCACGAGTGGTACCAGAAGGGCTACATCAATCCCGACGCTGCTGTCACCGAGTCCATGCCCCGCGCGCAGGCCGGTGTGGTCCAGTCCGGCCAGGGCTGGTTCGGCGCTGAGACTGTGTGGGCCAACGTCATCAAGCAGCCCATTTACATTTCCCGCTATGACGGCGCTTATCTGAGCACCTCTTCCATCCGCGGCTCCATGACCGCCATCAGCAGCTTCTCCGAGCATCCGGAAGAAGCCCTCAAGCTGGTTGAACTCATGAATACCGATCCCTGGTATCGTGAGACCGCCCGCTATGGTATCGAAGGCAAGCACTATATCCGCAACGATGACGGCACTGTGACCCGTACTGAGCTGGGCAGCACCAACACGGGCGTCCAGGCTTACGCGCAGGGCCACTACACCGTCGGCGCGCTGGAAGCTTCTCCCTTCCCGGAAGTTCCCACCGACATTCATCAGTGGGAAAAGACCATGGCCGGCTATGAGACTGCTACCCTGTCCGCCGCCATGGGCTTCACGCCTGACCTGTCTCCCGTTGAAACCGAATGCCTCGCGATCAAGAATATCATCGAAGAATATCGCCGCGAGCTCTACACCGGCACTTCCGATCCTGATGTCGTGATTCCGGAAATGCTGAGCAGAATGAACGAAGCCGGTCTGGAAAAAGTCAAGGCGGAAATCCAGGCTCAGCTGGATGCTTTCCTTGCCAAATAAAACTGGCAGTTTTCCCAAGGGATGCCTGGGGCCGTTTCCATCAGGGAACGGCCCCTTTCACAGAATTGTCCGATACGGAAGGAGAAAACTATGCCTGTTTTATCCGGCATTGACCGCACCGGAACGGTTCATTCCCTGCTTTCCTCCGGGCGTCTCGGTCTGATGACCAGCCCCTCCGGGCTGACCCGTTCCTTCTGTCCCACCGTGGATGTCCTGAACCGGCAGTATCACCTTACGGCCCTGTTCGCTGCGGAGCACGGCATCCGTGGAAACCTGCAGGCCGGGGAAAGCGTTTCCGCCTGCAGGGATCCTGACACCGGACTGACCGTATGGCCTTTATACGGAAAAACCAGGGAACTGACGGAAGAAATGCTGGATACCTTTGACATTTTCTGTTTTGACATGCAGGATGTCGGCGCCCGCTTCTATACTTTTCTGTATGCCCTGTCCCTTGCCATGGCATCCTGCTGCCGTGCCGGAAAACCGGTCGTAGTTTTCGACCGGATCAATCCCCTGGGAGGCGAGCTGATTCAGGGAACGGTCCTGGATCCGCGTTTTTCTTCCTATATCGGCATGTATCCGCTGCCCACACGCTATGGCCTGACGATCGGGGAATACGCCCGCTGGGTCAAGCATTTCCTGCGGCTTGACAGCCTTGAGCTTCATATTGTTCCGCTGGAAGGATGGCGCAGAAGCATGAAGCCGGAGGAAACCGGGCTTCCGTGGCCCGCACCTTCCCCAAACTGCCCTACTTTTCACTGCGCCCGAGCCTATGTCGGTACCTGTATTTTTGAAGGAACCAACCTGTCGGAAGGGCGGGGAACCTGTATGCCCTTTGAGTATATCGGTGCGCCCTGGATTGATGCGGACCGCCTGTCCGCTGCCGCGGAAGCCCATGCTGTAACGGGGATCCATTTCCGTCCTCTCTGGTTTACCCCCTGTTCTTCCTGGTATGCAGGGGAAAACTGTTCCGGCGTACAGGTGCATATCATGGATCCCGGCTCAGCGGATCCTGTTGCCGGTGCGCTGGCACTGCTGGACAGCGTCCGGGAGCTTTATCCGGACAGGCTGGAATGGGTCGCCAACACGCCGGGAAGGTACATGATCGACCTGCTGCTTGGTACGGATGATTACCGGCTTGGCCGGATGGACGGTCAGGCACTTCTTGCTGCCCATGAAGAGGCCCGGTTCCGCTTCAGGAAGGAACGGGAACCATGGCTGCTTTATGACTGATGATAGGACATATTGCAATGGATATCACAAAGGAAAACCTGGCCGTTGCCATCGGGCAGCGGATCTGCACCGGTTTCACGGGTACTGAAGTCCCCCCGGAGGTCCGGGATCTGATCAGGAAACACAAGATCGGAAATATTCTTCTGTTCAGCAGGAATGTCGCTGACTTTCATCAGCTGCGGCATCTTTGCGCGGAGCTGCGGGAGCTGATCCTTGCGGAAACCGGCCTGCCCCCCTTCATCATGATCGACGAGGAAGGAGGAGAAGTATCCCGTGTCGGTCATCTGGCCGGGGATACCCCAAGCGCCGGGGCCCTGGGCGCATCCGGAGAGCCTGAAAACGCAAGAATGATCGGCCGGATCATCGGAAAAAGGCTGCGGGCTGCGGGGATCAATATGAATCTCGCTCCGGTTCTTGACTGCCTGAGCCAGCCTGAAAACGCTGCCATGGGCAACCGCTGCTTCTCCCGGGTTCCGGAGCAGGTCAGCCTCTTCGGCCGGGCATATATGGAAGGGATCCGGGAATCCGGTGTCCTGACCTGTATCAAGCATTTCCCGGGCCACGGGGATACCGCCGTGGATTCCCATTTTGCCTTGCCGGTGGTCAGCAAGAGCCTGGACGCCATCCGGCAGACAGAGCTGGTCAGCTTCCGGGACGCCATCCGTGCCGGAACCGATGCTGTCATGTCAGCACATATCGTTTTTCCTGCCCTGGAGCCGGACAGGCTTCCGGCGACCATTTCCTCCCGTGTGCTGAACGGCCTGCTGCGGAAACAGCTGGGGTTCTCCGGGCTCATTATTTCCGACGGAATGGAAATGAAGGCCATGCTGGATCTTTTCCCGATTCCGGAAGGCGTGCTCCGGGCCTTGAAGGCCGGGGTGGATATCGCCCTGATCTGCCATGAACCGGAGCTGGCCGCAGCTTCCTGTGTACGGATCAGAGAAGGGCTGGAAAGCGGCATGCTTTCCCCGCAAAATATCACGGACGCTTATCAGCGAATCGCCGCCAGAAAAGCCTCCCTTCCTGACGCCGGCCCCGCCGGAGATTTTCTGAACCGGCAGGATCAGGAAATCTCCGCTGGAATCATGCGCCGGGCAGTGCGCCTGGTTCATGCCCCGGAAAACCGGCCGCTGCCGGCTGCGGATCAAAAAACGCTTTTCTGGTCCCGGCCCTCGCGCCGTCTTTCCCCGGCCATGGACGGCGGTTATCTCAACGCTGCGGATATCTGTGCGGAACGTTTTGCCTCCCCTTTCTGTTTCAATGGATCCGGGGAAAAACCGGACATTCTCCCGGAAACGGCAATATTCTTCCTGCGCAAGGGAGAGCATCTGGCAGAGGACCTGCAGGAAGCTGCCCGCCTTGCCGGCCTGGGAACCCGGGTTGTCTGTGTGTCGCTGGATATCCCCTATGTCCTTGAAAACGCACCGCAGCAGGCATGGCATATCCAGGCATGGCAGTATCAGACGCTGGCGCTGGACGCTGTCTGCTCCCTGCTGGGCCGGAACGGCATTCCGGACTGATCCTGTCGGGCTTCACAAAAGGATTGCCCCAAAGTGACCTGCAAAGGTCATCAGGGGCAATCCTTTTTTCGTCTGCATTCCATGATAATATCCAGGGAATCTGCATCAAGGCAACCAACCATATTGATCCGCAGTTGCTGTTTGAAACGCTCCGGTTGATTGGCGGTGGTTCGGGTGTTAGGTGATATTTCCGGCGTAGAAAATGCGCACGGTTGTGTCCTCCTTATCCCTCTGTCCAGAAGGTATATTTCCCGGGGGTTACCCAGGTCTCTTTCCCGTTCAGGCAAACCCTTGTCCGCACCGGTGTTTCCAGTTCACAACGGATCCCGTCCTCCTGACATACCCACAGGGCGCTGACCGTGCCGTGACGGGTGTCCAGCTTGGCCTGCAGCCAGCCAAGGCGCTTGTCGGGCTGTGGCGCGTAAATCAATTCCTCAAAGCCGGGCTTGTCCTCGGCGTGCCGGATACCCGCCGCCTGCTCGAACACCCAGTCCGCCACCGCGCCATAGGCGTAATGATTGAAGGAGTTCATATCCTTGCTCCAGAAAGAGCCGTCGGGCTTGATACCATCCCAGTGCTCCCAGATGGTGGTGGCGCCCTTGGTGACGGGATACAGCCAGCCGGGATATTCCCGCCGCAGCATCAGCGACCAGGCCAGATCGGCGTGGCCGTAATTGCTCAGCACATGCAGGATATAAGGGGTGCCTACAAAGCCGGTACGCAGCTGCACGCCGTCAGCCTTGACCATCTCGGCCAGGGCATCGGCGGTCTTTTGCGCATCCTTTGCCAAGCCGAAATGAACAGCCAGCACATGCTCGGTCTGGGTTTTGTATTCCGGGAAAGTCTTGCGGAAAGCGGCGACGATATTCTGATGCAGCTTTTCATAATCGGAGACGTCCTTGCCCAGCAGCTTGCCCGCCTTTACCACCAATGCCGTGGAATGGGCATAGAACGCGCTGGCGATGAAATCCTCCCGGGAAGAACCCTTATAGCTGCCGCTGGGCGCGTCCAGGCCCAGCCAATCGCCAAAGTGGAAATGCTCGATCCACAGGTTAGGGGTATGGGTAACGGAGCCGATGAAGTCCACCCATTTCCGCATGCTCTCGAACTGATCTTCCAGCACGACTCTGTCGCCGTAGGTCTGATACACCTGCCACGGACAGATGGTGGCGGCGTCGCCCCAGGCAGCGCTGCTGTCGCCTTCTGGCATCAGGTCCGGAATCACCTGGCCCACTTCGCCGCTTTCCCGCTGGTCAGCGGCCATGTCGTGGAGCCATTTCTTGAAGAATTTTTCTGTGTCAAACAGGTAGCTGGCAGTTTTGATGAATACTTGAGCGTCGCCCGTCCAGCCCAGGCGCTCGTCCCGCTGGGGGCAGTCGGTGGGCACGTCCAGGAAGTTGCCCCGCTGGCCCCACACGATGTTGGAAAACAGCTGGTTTAGTTCTGCGTTACCGGATTTCAGCCAGCCGGTGCGCTTCATATCGGAATGCACGGCAATGGCTGTGAAATACTCCGCCTTCGCTTCACCCGGCCAGGATAAAAGCCTGATGTACCGGAAGCCAAAGAAGGTCAGCTCTGGATGCCAGGTTTGCTGTCCTTCCCGGCAGATATACCTTGCCAGGGCCTTGGCGCCGCGGTAGTTCTCGTTGTACCAGTTGCCGTCCCTGTCCTGCACCTCAGCGTGATCGAACAACACTTCGTCCCCCGCGTGGGCGTTCAGGGTGATTTCCACATAGCCGGTGACCTCCTGGCCGAAGTCCACCACGGTGTCGCCTTGGGGCGTTTTGAAAATGCGCTTGGCGGTGACGCGCTCCGTTTCCCGGATTTCTTCGCCCTCCTGGGGAATCAGGATATCTTTGGACCATTCCAGCGTCTTCACCGGCTGCCAATCCTTCGGCTCGATGCGAGCGTCGCAGGTTTCGCCGTCATAGATTTCGCTGAACAGAATCCGGCTTTTTGCCCATTGCCAGGTTTCGTCTGTAAGGATAGTTTCGTCCGCACCGTCAGCATAACAAATATGCAGGGAAGCGATCAGCCCGCAGGGCTGACCCATCCGCCGCTGCTTGTCCTCGCTGTTCAGCCAGCCCGGCATGGGCGAGCGGAACCAGCCCCGGCCTACGGTGATGCACAGCTCGTTTTCTTTTTGCAGCAGCGCCGTCACATCATAGGTCTGCACCTGCAGTCGATGATCATAGCTGGTCCAGCCGGGAGCCAGCACGAAATCACTGATTCGCCGACCGTTGATCTCCGCCTGATAGACACCCAGTGCCGTGATATGCAATTCGGCTTTTTCAATTGCTTTTTCAGGAGCGAACAGTTTCCTGAACACAGGACAAATGTCGCCTGTATTCTGGGATACCGTGATCCAGGAGCCGGTCTTGATTTCCATCTGAAAAGTCCTCCTTACTTGATTTCACCCAGGGCATAGAACACCCGGGTTTTGCCTGCAAGATAAGCATTCTCTGTCACGGTGAAGGAGTCCTGCAAGCGAATGTCTTCAGAGGAAGAACCAATTTGCACTTGAAATTCACCCTTTTCGATTTTCCAGCGCATATCCTCGTCCAGGAAAGCCATCTGGCTGGGCTGCAAAGTGAAGCATACTTCTTTTTCTTCCCCGGGCTGCAATGCCACCCGGGCGAAGCCCTGCAATTCTTTATAGGGCCGGGTCGCTTCTTTTCAACGTTTGGGGGTGCGGACGGATTCCTGGACCGCCGGTGACGGTCGCTCATTGGAACCCATTATATTGCAATCCCCAGTTTCCGTCTATACTCTAGGGGGCTCAAC
>OMZY01000007.1 GCA_900315675.1 uncultured Eubacteriales bacterium | reverse complement strand
CCAATTTTCTTTTCGCTATACTTCTTTTTTGACATTATAAAACGCTCCCTCCATGTGACAGTTTTTTGTTTCGCTGTCTTTCATGAAGGGAGCATATCACAAAGGCACCGGGGTTTTGCTGACTGTATCAGATGTAGAATCCTTTAAATGAATCATCGTACCATTTCCGGTTGTAGATCAGGCAGTCGCTGATTTTGCAGGAATTCTGGTAAACCCATACGTAGATTTCCAGCTCTTCCGTGATCAGCCGGACCTGTATGAGCTGCGATCCGTAATCATCCAGCCTTTCCGCAACGGTCCAGCCGCTTTGCAGGACTTCTCCGGGAAGCCGCAGCGTTTGACCGGCCCAGTCCTGTACGGCAGCCAGCCATTCCGCTTCATGGCTTTCCGGAAAATCATTATCCGTGAAATCTGAATAATAACCGTACCACAGGTGGATACCCGCTGTTTCGGGAACGGAACCGGTTTCCTGCAGCTGAACGATGTCCATGTTGCAGTGCGTCCGCTGGTAGAAACCGTCATACCCCTCAAAGTAGAACTGGCTGGTGTATTTGTATACCGCGCTGCTCCGGGGAAGGTAGGTATCGCCGTCAAGCTGCATCAGTTCACGGTTGGTGCAGGGGTTGTACTTGCGGACATTTCCCGGAAGATTGATCAGTTCTCCGGTATCTTTCAGGGCAGCCGCCTGCAGTTCGTCCGGATCAATATCCCATATTCCTTCATCCATCAGGGCAAACAGAGCAAGTTCATCGTCTGTCATGCGCCTGTAGGGATAGAAAAGGAACGTTTTGCTGTCCAGACCCCAGGTTCGGAGAGTTCTTTTTTCCGCTGTCAGCACCTGTGTATCTGACGGAATATCCTCTTTCTTCAGCTGACCGCGCCGGATCTTGGCTCTGATTTCTTCCATGCGGTCGTTTTCTTCATCCGTCAGCCATCTGGTTTCCAGCACATTGCAGTGCCGGCAGCAGTTCCGGTCATTCAGGGAATCCGGATCAAAATCGATGCCCAGATCCTCAAAGGCAGCGGCCAGGGCAACCAGCTGGGTGTCGGATAAAGACTGGGAATCCGGCAGGAAAACATAATAGCTTTCCCCGCAGAAATCCTCGGGGTTCAGGGTGAAAACTGCGACGTCCTGGCTGTTGACAGTGGAAGGATTGACGATGGAATCCCCCGAATAGGTGATGTCCCCGTCCTTCAGGGCAGCCTGGAATTCACGCATTTTTGCCAGTTCGATATCCGTCAGCCAGGGACTGACAAAGTCAATAAAGTCGGAATAATGCGGAGCACGGGCAATGTCCTCAGCGCTGACCGGCTGACGTTCCGGCCATCTGTCGATTTCAGGCGCATAGGGAGAATAGTCTCTGGAGGTTTCGGCAAAGGATGGGAAAGGAAGCAGCGACAGGATCAGAAAGGCAGCCAGCAGGAACAGCCTGTGACGGATGACGGGACTGAATCCGGACATGCGATTACCTCCTTTCGTTTTCAGGATAAGGGATTGGATGTTTCAGAGTCTTCAAGGGGATGTAACGGCAATGTAAATTCTACAGTGGTTCCCTTTCCGGGAGTGCTCCGGATGACCAGATCAGTCCCATGCAGCCGGGCAATATTCTGACAAAGGGTGAGTCCGAGACCGGCACCGCCGGAAGCCCGGGTTCTGGCCGGGTCGGCTTTCCAGAAGGCCTCTGTGCAATGGCTGATCTGCTCGGGCGTCATGCCGCAGCCTTCATCCGATACCGCGAATCCCCGTGGATGGAGTGTGACGCGTACGGGAGTCAGGGTGCCGCTTTTTCCGGCGTTGCTGATCAGATTGCGCAGCAGGTGGATGATCAGATCCCTGTCGGCGGTTACTGTGGAATCTTCTCCGGTCAGTACCGCGTCCGGCGTAACAGCCAGCGCTTCCTGCGCCATTTCCAGCATGGAGAAGGTTTCTGTTTTCAGTTCGGAACCGTTCATCCGCGTGAGCTTCATCAGGTTTTCGTCCATTTCGGCGAGGCGGCGGGATTCTTTGACGATCAGGTCACACATTTCCTCCCGCATTTCGACCATGTCGCCGCCTTTCTGGATCAGCCGCGCGGCACTGACGATGGAGGTCAGGGGAGTACGCATTTCATGGGACAGGGCGTCAATCAGCGACTGCCGCTGCCGGGCGTCTTCCCGGAGGTTTTCCTCTCTCTGGACCACCGCTTTGTTCATTTCAATGAACGCGTTGGTCAGTTTGCCGATTTCATCCCGTTTTCCGGAGGGCTCCAGGGCGAGGGGAGTACCGCTGCGGACAGCGTCCGCGGAGCGGGACAGGGTTTTCAGCCTGCGGGTGATCCTGCCGGAAATCAGCAGGGAAAGCACCGTGGCTATGGCCAGTCCGCCGAGACAGAATCTCAGGCCGGACGCGGTCTGGTCCCTGAGCATGTTATAGAATTCGGAAAAATCCGACCTGGTAATCAGCGTATTATGGTCATCCAGCGGGTGAACGATATACAGCATTTCCTCATTGTCGGACAGGTAGGAAGTGCGTTCCTTGCTGTCCAGCAGGAAGGAGTTTTCCTCCGACAGCATGATGGACAGCGGGCTGCGGTCCTTGTAGAACAGGATCTGCATATGCTCGAAGCCGAGCTGCTGACGGACATCCCGGACTGCTTTAAGGGTATCAGCGTTGGAAGAGGACCGGCTTCTCAGGATTTCCGAAGAGACAAGCCGGGCTACGGCCGTTTCTTCACGCTCCGCGTTTTCCCGGGCTTTTGCGACAGACAGCCGGAAACTCTGGTTGATCTGCAGATACAGCAGCGCAGGCAGGATCAGCAGGATCAGCAGAAGCATCCCGGTGACAATCTGTTTTCTCATACATCCTCCCGGAAACGATAGCCGAATCGGACAATGGTTTCAATCCGGTCATTGCCGATTTTACCGCGCAGGCGCTGTACGTGCACGTCCACCGTCCGGGTCTCGCCGGTATAGTGGTATCCCCATACAGCACGGAGCAGTTCCTCCCGGCTCATGGCGGTCCGGCCGGATTCGATCAGCGTCTTCAGCAGGTTGAACTCCAGCGTGGTCAGGGGAACCGGTTCGTCATTCCGCCAGACCTCCCGGGTTTCAAAATTCACCCGGAGATCTCCCTGGACATAATCGGACGGCGCAGGCTTGGAACGCTTCAGCACGTTATCCACGCGTGCCAGCAGTTCGGCCGGCTCAAAGGGCTTGAGGATATAGTCATGGGCGCCCATGCGGAGTCCCCGGACACGGTCCGGGACGGCGGTTTTCGCCGTCAGGAAGATGACGGGGATACCGGAAGCGATCAGATCCTCTCCCAGGGAGAAACCGTCTTCCCCGGGCATCATGACGTCCAGCAGCACCAGGGCGGGCTTTTCTTCCCGCAGCGCGTCACGGGCGGCGGCCGCGTCTTCCAGTTCCTTCACGGTGTAACCAGCCAGATGAAGATGCATTCCTGTCAGCCGGCGGATATTCATTTCATCTTCTACCAGAAAGATCGTTTCCATAACCTGCGCAACCCCTTTATCCTCAATTGTGCATCCTCATTGTATCATTATCCGGAAGCTTTGGGTGTAACAAAACTGTAAACTATGTAACGGCCCCGGGAGGACGGAACTGAACAGGGCGTGGCAGCAGGAAACAAACAACCGGCACCAGGCCGGTGCCGGTATCGGTACGGGTATCTTACAGGCCCTTGATCATGGCCAGGTCGCCGTAAAGGATGGAATCGTCCCCGAGGGCTGCGTTTTTGATTTCCACAGTGGAACGGATCTGCGGCATACAGTAACGGTCCACTTCCGCGAGGATCTTTTCCAGAAACAGGTCGCCCAGCGCTTCAATAACGCCGCCGCCGTAAAGGATCAGGTCCGGGGAAATGGTGTTGATCATGTTGCCGGTGGCGACTGCCAGCCAGTGACAGGCCCGGTCCACCGCCTCCATGGCGACCTTGTCTCCGGCTTCCAGCGCTTTCACCAGTTTCTTGGAACGGAAAACGCCCTCCTGTACAGCGTCTGCCATCAGGGTCTCCCGGCCGCGGCTGATCTGCTGGCGGATATAGGCGCTCATTCCCTGTTTGCTGGAGAACGCTTCCAGGCAGCCGCGCTGTCCGCAGTTGCACAGCGGGCCTTCCGGATCCAGGATCATGTGGCCGTACTCGGCAGCTTTGAACTGATTGCCTGTGAAAAGAGAACCGTTCAGGATCAGGCCGCCGCCCAGGCCGGTGCCCACGAAGAAACCGACGATGTTTTTATATCCGCGGGCGGCGCCGAAGTGATATTCACCCAGCACGCCCAGGTTTACGTCGTTGCCCACATAGAAGGGCACGCCGAACTGCTTGCGCATGGCGCCGGCCATGTCATAGTCCCGCCAGGGAAGGTTCGGCGTAAAGAGTACGATGCCGTTTTCCTGGTCAATGACCCCGGGAGCACAGGAAGCCACGGCGTTCAGCTTTTTCCGGTCGATGCCGGATTCCTTGATCATTTCCTCCACCACGTCGATGATGACCTTTTCCACATCGGCTGAGGCGGAGCCGCCGCTCTTGGACCGTTTTTTCAGGCGGTAGATGATTTGATCCTTCTCATCAAAAATCGCGCCCAGTACTTTTGTGCCGCCTACATCCAGGCAGATGTTGTACTTTTCAGCCATGGTTTCTTCTCCTCCAGTCAGATCAATTCATAATTCACAATTCATAATTATATAGTGCGCATCTCTATAATCAGCGGTTTTATCTTTTGCTGCGGGATTTTTTTAGCGGTATCAATACCTATAAGAAGAAGCGTTGGAAAGCATTGATTCTGAATTCTAAATTCTGAATTCTGAATTACAAATCATCCTTTCCGGATGATTTGTCTGAGCCAGCCGAAGAGTCCGCTGGCCTTTTCCACAGGTTCTTCCGTTTCATTCACGTATTTTTCTTCCTTTTCGGGTGTCCCCTCCGTCAGCGACACCTTCCGGTTGCTGAAGTAGCGGTAGAGCGCTTCCTGGGACGAGGTGCCCTCGCCGCCTTCTTCCCGGACATAGGTGCCGTCCGGCTGCATCAGCCAGGATTTTTCCCTGTCGTTCCGCAGGGCGTCCAGGATTTCGTTCAGCTGTTCCCGGGTATCCGGGGTCACCGCTTCAATGAAGGCTTCCACCCGCCGCTCCAGGTTCCGGTTCAGCAGGTCGCCGGAACCGATGAACAGCCGCTGGTCTTCGCCTTCCCCGAAACTGTAGATCCGGGAATGCTCCAGCCACCGTCCGATCACGCCCCGGACGGTGATGTTGTCTGTCATGCCGGGAATGCCGGGGCGGAGGGAACAGATCCCGCGGATGAACAGCTCCACCTTTACGCCGGCCCGGGAGCATTCGATCAGCTTTTCCATCACTTCGCGGTTGTTCAGGGAGTTGATCTTGATGGCCACGCGGCCGTTTTCTCCCTTTTCGATTTCCCGGTCCAGCATTTCCAGCACCCGGGGCTTGAAACTCAGCGGAGCGATCCACAGCGCCTGGGCTTCCGGCGGGATCTCGCCGTTTTCCAGTGCGGCGAAGGCGGCCTCGGCTTCGCGGCCAACCTCTTCCCGGGCGGTGATCAGGGACAGGTCGGTATACTGTTCGCCGGTCACTTCGTTATAGTTGCCGGTGCCGACCTGGGTGATGCGGTTCAGGATCATTCCTTTCTGCCGGGTGATGACGCACAGCTTGCTGTGCACCTTCTGGTCCGGCAGGCCGTAAATGACGCGGCAGCCCGCGTCCTCCAGCATTTCGGAATAGTCAATATTGTTCTGTTCGTCAAAGCGGGCCCGCAGCTCCAGCAGGCACAGCACGTCCTTGCCCCGGTCGGCGGCATAGGCCAGCGCCGCGGCAATCTTGCTGCTGCCGCTCATCCGGTACAGCGTGATTTTGATGGACCGTACGTCCGGATCGTCCGCCGCTTCGTAGATCAGGTCCACAAAGGACATCATACTCTGGAAGGGAAAACTGAGCAGCAGGTCATGCTTCTCAATATAGGAAAAATACTCGCCCTTTTTCAGGCCGATATCCCTGGAGGGTTTCCGGTCCGGATAACGGAAGGACGCAGGCCCGCCGATGCAGGAACGGAAGGACAGGTCAAAGGGAACGGCCTGCGTGAACACCCGGTCCTCCGGCACCCGGAGTTTCCGGATCAGGAGGGAGCGGGCGGGGTCTGTCAGCTTGCCGAAGATGCGGACGCGCACCGGCATTTCCCGTTTCCGCTTGCTCAGCATACCTGAAATCTTGTCACGGAAGTTATCGTCCGCCCGGTCCTCCATGCTGGAGAAAAAGACGTCCGCGTTCCGGGTCACGTCCACGACGGCGGACTGGACAATGGTTTCCTTTTTCAGCAGCAGCGGCAGGAAGTGCCGAACCAACTGGGCAGTCAGTACAATCTTCTGGCAGCCGTCAATCTCAAAGCTCTGATAGGCCGGGATCCGGTGGAGCGGGATAATGCAGATTTTCTGCTCCGTGCCGCGGCCGAGGAACGCGACCACGTTGCCTTCCCCGTTCCACAGGAAAGGCAGGGGCTGGTCGGCCGGGATGATCTTCGGGAAAAGCAGGTCCCGGATATCGCCGAAGAGCTTTTTGCTCATCAGCTCGTCCACCTTGCTGATCTTCCGGAAATCCAGCACATCGATCTTGTTTTCGTGCAGCTCTTCCCGGATACCCTTCCAGATGTTTTCCATCAGGGTCTGCTGTTCCCGGGTGATCAGCAGGGCAGCCGTAATCTGAGCTTCCGGCAGCATACCGGAAACCGGATCACCGCTGTCCGGCGTCAGCATGGCCCGGTGGGTCAGGATGCCGATGCGTACACGGTAGAATTCCTCCAGGTTGGACTGGTAGATCATCAGGAACTTGAGCCGTTCCAGCAGGGGAACATGCGGATCGGCGGCTTCCAGCAGCACGCGCCGGTTAAATTCCAGCCAGCTCAGCTCCCGGTTGATATACACGTTTTCGGAAGAGGTCTGACCGTTGTGTTTGTTCTTTTTCTCTGATGACATATGTTCTCCGTTCCTTTAAGCGCCGTGAAGTTCCTGCCGGAAAGAAGGCGGGAACGGCGGCTTTTGTTTGGCTGGCTTTTCTTCATCTTATCATAGCGGAAAAGAAAAAGGAAGGAGAAAAATCCGCTGCACAGGCTTCCCGGCCTTGCGGAGCAACGGATTCATGTGGTAGAATCACATCGAAAAGTGAAAAATGGGCAGAACTGCGCGGACGTGCATGGGGCATGTCAGGGAAACACGCAGATGGAGGGTAAGAAAAATGGAACTTTTGGATTTTGTATTGCTCCTGGGTGGGGTGGCGATGTTCCTGTACGGTATGTCGCTGATGGGTGACGGACTGAAAAAAGTTGCCGGCAATAAGCTGGAACTGATTCTGTACCGGCTTTCCTCCACACCGCTTAAGGGCATTTTGCTTGGTGCGGGGGTCACCGCGGTGATCCAGTCCTCTTCCGCCACCAGCGTCATGGTGGTCGGCTTTGTGAACTCGGCCATGATGAAACTGCGCCAGGCCATCGCCATTATCATGGGCGCAATCATCGGTACCAGTATTACGGGCTGGATTATCTGCCTTTCCGGCATGTCCGGAGGCGGAACCTCCCCCTTCCTGCAGCTGCTGAGCACGGAGGCGCTGGCGGCCCTGACGGCTATCGGCGCAATCCTGATGAAACATATCTCCAAAAAGCGCGGCGTGCATCACGCGGCGGATATCCTCATGGGTTTTGCGGTGCTGATGTTCGGCATGAAAACCATGAGCGGTTCGGTTTCGGTCCTGAAGGAGGATCCTGGCTTTATCTCCTTCCTGACCAGCTTTTCCAATCCGTTCCTGGGGATCCTGATCGGTATTGTCTTTACCGCTGTGCTCCAGAGCGCTTCTGCTTCCGTCGGTATCCTGCAGGCGCTGTCCGCTACAGGCCTGATTACTTTTGATGTGGCGCTGCCCATCATCCTGGGTATCGCCATCGGCGGATCGGTACCGGTGCTGCTTTCCGGTATGGGTTCTTCCCGGGACGGCAGGCGCACGGCCGTATCCTACCTGGTGATTGAGGTCCTGCAGGTGATCCTGTTCGCCACTGTGTTCTATATTCTGAACGCGGTGCTGCGGTTCGCCTTCATGAATAAAGTGATGGATATGTTCTCCATCGCCCTGCTGAATACCCTGTTCCGGATATCCACCATTATCGTGCTGGCGCTGTTCATCCCGCTGATTGAGAAGCTGATGATCGCCCTGATCCCCGGCAATCCGGCGGACGAGGCAAACACCCGGGATATGGATCGGCTGGAGGAACGTTTCCTTGCGTATCCCACCCTGGCGGTTGAACAGACCCGGCTGACCATCAATAAAATGGCGGAGCTGACGCAGAAGTCCATGGATATGGCTATTGCCCTGCTGGACAACTTCTCTGAAAAAGAATTTGACGAAGTGGCCACGCTGGAAGGCATTGTGGACCGGTATGAGGATAAAATCGGCAGCTACCTGATGAAGCTGACAGCCCGTGAAATGACAGAGACGCAGAACAAGGCGGTCAGCCAGTACCTGCGCGCCATCACAGACCTGGAACGCATCAGCGACCATGCGCTGAATATTGCCGAACGGGCGCAGGAACTGAAGGAAAAGAATATTTCCTTCTCCGATAAGGGAACGAAGGAAATGGAAAACCTGACCGACGCGATTAAGGAAATCATGAATATCACCTTTGAAAGCTTCCTGAACGATGACGTAGAGGAAGCCTACCGGGTGGAACCGCTGGAGCAGACCATCGACAAGGTCTGCCGCCGGATGAGGGACAAGCATACCGCCCGCCTGCAGAAGGGCAAGTGCACTATCGGCCAGGGCTATGTGTTCAATGACCTGATCGCGGATTTTGAACGCGTCAGCGACCATTGCTCCAACATTGCCATCGTGATTGTGGATCTGATCAGCGA
This sequence comes from uncultured Eubacteriales bacterium, assembly GCA_900315675.1. GTDB lineage: Bacteria > Bacillota > Clostridia > Christensenellales > Aristaeellaceae > Aristaeella. The sequence continues at coordinate 121,261 of OMZY01000007.1, read as the reverse complement.
CTCCCTGGACGTGCATGAACTGACAGAATCCATGCACGAGGGCCATCCCCATCACTATGAAGATTACCTGGAAGAATACACCCTCAAATATATACCTAAAAAGAAGGAAGAAACCCCGTGAAATCTATCAGAGCCAAAGTAACCACCCTGACCGTATGCGCGGTTGCCGTCGCGCTGACCGTCGCGATACTTCTCGGAGCCCTGGCGATCAGAAGCATGGCTGAAACGAACGCGGAGCGGACGCTCCGCCTTCTTTGTGAAACCGGACAGAAAAACCTGAACGCCTATTACGACAGCGTGGCGCAGTCCGTGGAGATTGTATCATCCTTTGTGGACGGCGACCTGAAAAGCCTGGAGGGGGAAGAGCTTCAGGCACATGTGGACAGAACCCGGGACATTTTTGCGAAAACAGCGAAAAGAACCAACGGCGTCCTGACCTATTACTATCGGATTGATCCGGCGGTTTCGGCCGATGTAAAGGGCTTCTGGTACACCAACCTGGACGGGGAAGGCTTTGAGGAGCATGAGGTAACGGATATCACGCTCTATGACACGGAGGATACTTCCGCCCTGGTGTGGTTCACCGTTCCGAAATCCACCGGCCGGGCGGTCTGGCTGCGGCCCTATATTACGGACAACCTGGATGTGCGGGTGCTTTCCTACAATGTTCCGGTCTACTGCCGGGGAACTTTTGTGGGCGTCGTCGGCATGGAGATCGATTATTCGACCATGGCGAAGCTGGTGGACAACATCCGGCCATACACCAGCGGTTATGCTTTTATCAATGATTCCGAAGGATTGATAATTTACCATCCGCGCATGACCCAGGAAGAGCTGGAGGACGAAAACAAAAAGGAAACGCCCTACGGCATGCTGGAGGAGAGCGCGCTGATCCGCTACACCTACAACAATGTGGAAAAGCAGGCGGTCTGGCTGCCGCTGAGCAGCGGAGCCCGCCTGAACGTGACGGTGCCCCTGTCGGAAATCAATGAGGAATGGCACAACTGGATCCGGGAGCTGCTGATTGTCTCCGCAATCCTGCTGGTTTTTGTGGTCCTGGCTGCCTCCCTCCTTTCCGGTCATCTTACCCGGCCGCTCCGGCAGCTGACCAAGGCCGCGGAGGAAGTGAACGCCGGCAATTACGACGTCACCCTGGAGAAACGGACCAATGACGAGGTCGGCATCCTGACCGGCGCCTTCAATAAACTGATTACCCACCTGAAAGGCTATATCCGCAACCTGAATGACCTGGCGTACGGAGACGCACTGACGGCGGTGCGCAACCTGGGCGCGTTCAACCTCTTCCTGCAGGATCTGAAGAAGGATGCGGAGGAGGGACAGGGCCTTCCTCCCTTTGCCGTCTGTTTCTTTGACTGCAATGACCTGAAGGTGATCAATGACCGGTACGGCCATGACAAGGGCGACCTTTACCTGAAGAGAGCCTGCGCCACCATCTGCCAGGTTTTCTCCCACAGTCCTGTATTCCGGATCGGCGGGGATGAGTTTGCCGCCATTCTCCGGAAACGGGAATATGAGCGCAGGGACGAACTGCTGGAGCAGTTTGATCAGTGCTGCTATGACCTGCGCGCCGTCGGCAGGGAACCCTGGGAAAGAATCCATGTTGCCCGCGGAATGGCGGTCTACGATCCGAAGCAGGACGAATGTGTGGAGGACGTGGTTCGCCGCGCAGACAGGCTCATGTATGAGAACAAAAGGGAACAGAAAAAAGCAAACTAAGGAAGGCCGGGGATGATCCCCGGCCTTCCTGTTTCTGCGCGCCGGGATCCTGGCTTCGGGAGCCCCCGGCTTTTGCCTTACTTAACAATGTAATGGATGTTGTTTTCTTCACAGAATTTCTGTGGGTAGGATCCGTCGGCAACCGTGCAGACCAGCTTTTTGCAGCCGTAGAAAGCATTGCTGTGGATTTCTGTTACGCTGGCGGGAATGACAAGCTCTTTCAGGCTCTTGCAGTCTTCGAAGGCATAGCCGCCGATATAGGTAACGCCGTCCGGAATTACAAGGCTTTCCAGTTTGGAACAGCGTTCAAAGGTGTAGAAGCTGATTTCTTTCAGTCCTTCAGGCAGGGTAATCGCGGTCACATTCTGGCAGCCGTTGAAGGCAGCGCTGCCGATAATCCGGACGCTGTTCGGGATGATGATTTCCTTCAGGCCTTTGTTGTTTTCAAAAGCGTTTGTTTCGATTTCACGAATGCTGTCGGGAAGTTCCAGCGTGCCGTTGACAGCATCCAAAAAGTAGACCAGCTTCTGAGTCGCCTTTTCGATCAGCATGTTGTCCTTCATTTCGAAGTAGGGGTTGTCCGGAGAAACCTCAATGGATTTCAGGGCGGTACACCATCCAAAGGAGCCGTAGCCGAGTTCTTTCAGGCCGGCTGGGAGGGTGATGGACTGCAGCTGGCTGTCACCGTAGAAGTTCTGGAAACCGATGGAGGTGACAGTGCCCGGGATGGAGATGGATTTCAGGCCGCGGATGCTGCGGAAAGCGAAGTCTCCGATGTAGGTGACGCTGCTCGGAATGACAACAGACTTCAGGTTCTTTCCTTCAAAAGCGCCGGCGCCGATGGCCTTGATTCCCCAGAAAACCTCATAGTCTCCGCCTTTGCCGGTGTACTGGAGCAGGGTCATGTCCTTCTTGTTGAGCAGCATATCATTGTTGAAGATATAGACAGGGTGATTCGGTGAAATCCGGAAGGAGGTCAGCTTGGAGCAATCAGCGAAGGCGCCTTCATCAATGAACTGCACGCTGTCCGGAATGTTGATGGATTTCATTTTGGTGCAAGTGGAAAAGGCATACCTGCCGATGGAGGTCAGGGTCTCCGGGAGGGTGACATCCGTGAGCTTGCTGCAGTAGAAGAACGCGGAGGGGCCGATAGCGGTTACGGTATGGCCGTCCAGTTCTCCTGGAATCACGTTATCGGAGCAGCTGCTGTCAACGTCGGTGATTTCCGCTGTTCCGTCCAGCAGGAGCCTGTATTCATATACTCCACTCTTTTCAGCGGATGATACGGAAATAACGGAGCCGCAGATCAGCATGGCGGTCAGGAGGAAAGCAAGCAGTTTCTTCATTGGTGGGGTCCCCTTTCTGTTTTGTCAGCCGCCCTCTTCCTGAACGGCCGATTATTCCTTTCGGACGCATTGTATCATGGTTTGCAACACGGCGGGGTAACAATACTGTAAATTGGTGTAACAATGCTGTAAATTGTGTAAATCAACAAAAAACCGCCCGGGATGATCCTGAAAGATCATCGGGGACGATTCTCCTGTCACGGTTATCTGAACAATATGAATGATGAATTGCGTTGAGCTGAATCAGGTTTCCGGATTCAGCTGTACATCTGCGTTGACCAGATGCAGATAGCTGACCCCGTTATCATCATACATTTCCAGCCGGCCGGTGACGGTGAGATCCGCGCTGTCTTCCTGGTAATGATCAGGATCCGCGGGTTCTTCCGCCGGAACAAACTCGATTCCCTGCATGCAGCAGGCCGTTGCGTCCGGAATGACGCAGGCATAGTAGACGCTGTCGGTGACGGGATCCCGGAAGAAGCTGTAGTATCCCCGGATGCGGAGTACTTTTCCCAGATAGGGGGCGGGATCATACATGAGATTGTATACTTCCGCGTAGACGATGGTTCCGCTCATCTGTGAAAGATCCAGGTCCACCTGAAGCGGTTCGGAGACGGTTTCCGCAAAAGCAGCGGACAGGGATGCAAGCGCCAGGCACAGCGCCAGGAAAACGGTAAAACGCTTTTTCATCAGACAGTCCTCCTTTGCAGTTTCACGACGCCGCAGCATGCCAGGAATGCCGCAATATCAGCCGCCACGATGGTTGATCCCACCGGCGTTCCCGCCAGGATGGAGATCAGCAGGCCTGCCAGGGCGCAGCATACTGAAAGCACCGCGGAGCAGATCGTGACGGAACGAAAGCTTTTGAACAGCCGCATGGCAGCCATGGCGGGGAAAATAATCAGGGCGGAGATCAGCAGGGATCCCACCAGATTCATTGCCATCACGATGATGACGGCAATCACAGTGGCGATCAGCAGGTTGTAGGCGTCCGCCCTGGTACCGGTTGCGCGGGCAAAGTCCTCGTCAAAGGTGACGGCGAAAATCCGGTTGTAGAAAACAAAGAACAGGATCATCACCGCGATGGAGAGTCCCAGGCACAGCCAGACCTCGGCAGGCCGGAGCGTCAGGATGGACATGGAACCGAAAAGCGTGGTGCATACGTCCCCGGAGAGATTGCCGGAAGTGTGGAAAAGGTTCAGCAGCAGGTAGCCTACTGCCAGCGCGCCGACAGAGATCATGGCGATGGCTGCGTCTCCCTTGATCCGTGTATTCCGGCCGGAGCGGAGAAGCAGTATGGCGCTGATCATGGTGATGGGGAGCACAAGGAGCATATCGTTGCTCAGGCGCAGGATACCGGCTACGGCCATGGCGCCGAAGGCCACATGGGAAAGGCCGTCTCCGATATAGGAGAAGCGTTTCAGTACCAGCGTCACGCCCAGCAGGGAGGAACAAAGCGCGATCAGCACGCCGACAATGATGGCGCGCTGGACATAGGGGAAACTCAGGTAGAGATTGAGCATATCGATCACAGCCGCTCACCGCCCTTCTCTGCCAGCCATTCTTCCTTTGTGCCGTAGAATACGGAGTCGCCGACAGCCAGGATATGGGAAGCCTCCCGGACGGCGGACGCGAGGTCATGGGAAATCATCAGGATGGTAACGCCTTCCCGGTTCAGCGACCGGATCAGCGCGTACATTTCTGCTGTGACATTCGGATCCAGCCCTGAAACCGGTTCATCCAGAAACAGTAGTTTTTCCGTTGCGCAAAGGGCCCGGGCCAGTAGCACACGCTGCTGCTGGCCTCCGGACAGTTCACGGAAACAGCGCTTCGCAAAGGCGCTGATTCCCATTTTGTTCATATTTTCCTCCGCGCGTTTTTTATCCGCGCGCGAATAGAAGGGCCGGTTTTTCAGCCGGGCCTGGCATCCGGACAGCACAACTTCCCTGACCGTGGCAGGGAAATCCTTCTGCACATTGGTTTGCTGGGGCAGGTAACCGATTCCGCCTTCCCGCAGCCCGTCTCCGAAACGGATGCTGCCCTGCAGCGGTTTCTGCAGTCCGAGGATCGTCCGCATAAGGGTGGTTTTTCCGGAACCGTTTTCCCCGACGATACAAAGATAATCGCCGGCCTGCACCGAAAAAGACAGGTCTTCCAGCACGGGCCGTCCTTCGTATCCGAGCCGGAGATGATCACAGGTCAGTTGAGCCATCCCGATTCCTCCGTCAGTTCAGTGCTTCTTTCAGCACAGTCAGGTTTTCTTCCATCATGGACAGGTAGGTCATGCCGTTCTTCACGTCTTCCGCTGTCACGGACTGCATGGAGTTCATGGTCAGCACTTTGCGGTCTGCTTTGGCGGAAGCGGCAATGATGGTATCGGCAATCTTATGGTTGCCGCCTTCGATGGTCAGCACGGCGGGCAGGTTCAGTTCATCCGCCTTGCCGGCCAGGAAGGCGATGGTTTCAAAGCTGGCTTCAGATTCCGCGGAGCAGCCGGTGAAGGCGGCGTAATAGGTCAGGCCGTAATCGTCTGTCAGGTAACGGAAGGGGAAGCGGTCGCCGAACAGCACGGTTTTCAGGGCCGCGTTTTCCACGGTTTCGGTATATTTCGCGTCCAGTTCCTGCAGCTGTGCATCGTAAGCGGCAGCATTTTCCCGGATTGCGTCCGCGTTGGCGGCGTCAATACCGGCCAGCGCTTCGGCGATAGCGACAGTCAGCTTCCGCGCGTTGCGCAGGCTCAGCCATACATGCTCATCATATTCGTCCTCATGCTCATGGTCATGGTCGTGATCTTCATCATGGTCATGATCTTCATCATGATCCTCGTCGTGATCATGCTCTTCCTCATGGTCGTAGTCATGGTCCTCGTCATGGTCGTGACCGTGTTCATGCTGCATGCCTTCGACGATTTCCTCTTCCTTCAGGTCTTCGCCCATGGCTTCCGTCAGGCTGATGGCCACCAGGTCGGGATTCATGGCGGATTCAAGCACATCCTCCACCCACTCGTCGCTTTCGCCGCCGACATAGATGAACAGATCCGCGGTGGAGATGGTCATAATATCCTGCGCGGAAGGCTGATAGGAATGCAGGTCCACGCCGTTGTCCAGCAGCAGCACCAGGTTGGTGTTTTCATTTTCGCCGATGATCTGCCGGGCCCAGTCATAGATCGGGAAGATGGTGGTGACGACGGTCAGAGGTTTGCTTTCAGCCACGCCCGCGCAGGGAAACAGGCCGGTCAGCAGCATCAGGGAAAGCATTATGGCAAGAATCTTTTTCATATCGTTTTTCCTCCGGTTTCAATCAATTCACTGTTTTCAGGCACGAAAAAAACAGGAACTCCAAAACACCGCGGATGCCTGACGGGCATACGGGTTCCTTTGAAATTCCTGTTTAGGGTTCAGTTAATCGTTGATCCGGGTTTTCCGGCTGACCGGCGTGCCCTCTGTATGAAGGCAGACGGATTCCGGAACATGGCAGGCGGACAGGATGGCGGTCAGCACAGAACCGAACAGCCATATGGCGGCGGCCAGGCAGAGCGTCCGCATCAGGGCGGTTGTCAGTGCGATGGTCCGGCAGATGGGGCAGTCTTCGCCTGAGCAGTCATGATCCGCTTCATGGATCAGAAAGGCAGATGAAACAAACAGTGCCAGGATCAGACCGACACAGAGCAGCAGAGCGTATCCGCGTTTGCGTGCGTTCACAGTTCGTCCCCTCCTTTCCTGTCCGTATTCTATCACAGGTGTCAAGACTGAAAGATTTTTCCGGGCAAAAGGGCAAAAACAGAAAAGCGGATGCTTGACAGAAGAAACGGGGTATGTTGTTTACGATTAGACACGACTAACCCCTTCTGACTGTTCCCCGGTTTCGGGATGTGCCGGGGAACAGCTCTTTTTTATGGCAGAGATTTTCCTGAAATCCGCTTTTTTCTCTTTTGTTCCGGTATAAAGTGTGATATACTCCTTTGTGGTAGTTAGACAAATCTAACAACCACAAAGGAGGCAAAACACATGAACGCAATGGATATGAAGACTGTGCTGGGTCTGCTGATTCCCTTCGTGGGAACAGCGGCGGGCTCCGCCTGCGTCTTTTTTATGAGAAAAAACCTGAGCCAGGGAGTACAGCGGGCACTGACCGGGTTTGCCGGCGGCGTGATGACAGCCGCTTCTGTCTGGAGCCTGCTGATTCCCGCCATGGAACAGGCAGAAGGAATGGGAAAATGGGCCTTTATGCCGGCAGCAGCCGGTTTCTGGGCAGGCGTTCTTTTCCTGCTCCTGCTGGACAGGGTGATTCCGCACCTGCATATGTTCGCGGAGAAGGCGGAGGGCCCGAAAACCCGCCTGGCCCGGACCAGCATGATGGTGCTGGCCGTGACGCTTCATAACATCCCGGAAGGCATGGCGGTGGGTGTGGTTTATGCCGGCCTGCTGTCCGGCTCCGCGGAGATTACTGCGGGCGGCGCGCTGGCGCTGGCCCTGGGAATTGCCATCCAGAATTTTCCGGAGGGCGCGATTATCTCCATGCCCCTGTGCGCGGAAGGAAAGAGCAAGGGGAAGGCTTTTGCGGACGGAGTACTCTCCGGCATTGTGGAACCCGTCGGCGCGCTGCTGACGATCGTGGCAGCCTCGGCTGTTGTGCCGGCCATGCCTTACCTGCTCAGCTTCGCGGCGGGCGCCATGATCTATGTGGTGGCGGAGGAGCTGATTCCGGAGATGTCCACCGGCGAACACTCCAATGTCGGCGTGCTCATGTTTTCTCTGGGCTTCACCGTCATGATGGCTCTTGACGTTGCTTTGGGATAAAAAGTCATCTTTTTGAAAAAGCGCTGACATGTGTCAGCGCTTCTTTTCAGAACCTGAAGTCCCGCCTGTTGGAGGACCGGATATCCCGGATATGCTCTTCCGCGATCTGCCGGACCTTTTCCTTCGGAATCCTCTTCAGCTCTTCTTCAATCATCTTATAGCCGGTTTCCTTGGTCTCCGGGGAGGCGTAATCCTCCAGGTATTCCGCCAGGGTCATCAAGGCGTTGGGATGGCAGCAGTTCAGGATCTGGCCGTTCTTGCACAGGCTCATGAACCGGTCACCGGTCCGGCCTTCCCGGTAGCAGGCGGTGCAGAAGGACGGGATATGACCGGTCTGCATCAGCCAGTGCACCACCTCGTCCAGGGTCCGCTGGTCGGAAACGTCAAACTGCTCCGTGTCGTGGGGGCGCTCTTCCTGGGTATAGCCGCCCACGGAGGTGCGGGAGGCGCCGCTGACCTGGGAGATGCCCACCTGCAGCAGCCGTTTCCGGACCTCTTCGGATTCCCGGGTGGAAACGATCATGCCGGTATAGGGAACCGCCAGGCGGATACAGGCGGCGATCTTCGTGAAGGTTTCGTCGTCAATACCGTTGTCGAACATGTCCGGATCGATGTCGTCCGCCCGCTTGACCCGTGGAACGCTGATGGTGTGCGGACCCACGCCGTGCACCGCTTCCAGGTGTTCCGCGTGCATGATCAGGCCGGCAAATTCATACTTGTACAGCTCCAGGCCGAACAGGACGCCCAGGCCTACGTCGTCGATACCGCCTTCCATGGCCCGGTCCATGGCTTCCGTATGGTAGTCATAGTCATGCTTGGGGCCGGTGGGATGAAGCTTCAGGTAGCTTTCCTTATGGTAGGTTTCCTGGAACAGGATATAGGTGCCGATGCCGGCTTCCTTCAGCTTCCGGTAGTTCTCCACGGTGGTGGCGGCGATGTTCACGTTGACCCGGCGGATGTCGCCGTTCTTGTGATGCACGCTGTAGATGGTTTTGATACAGTCCAGGATATACTCGATGGGATTGTTTACCGGATCCTCACCGGCTTCGATGGCCAGCCGCTTATGGCCCATATCCTGCAGGGCGATGACTTCCGCCCGGACCTCCTCCTGGGTCAGCTTCTTCCGGGCAATGTGCTTGTTCTTCAGGTGATAGGGGCAGTAGAGGCAGCCGTTGACGCAGTAGTTGGAAAGGTACAGGGGCGCGAAGAGGACGATGCGGTTGCCGTAGAAGGCCAGTTTGATCTCTTCGGCGATCTCGTACATCTTCTGAATCTTTTCCGGAATCTCGCAGGCCAGCAGCACGGAAGCCTCCCGGTGGGTCAGGCCTGCGCAGGTACAACCGTTTCCATTTTTTACCGGCCGGGCCTTTTCCAGGATCCGGTCGATCAGTTCCACATTATTCTTGTTTTCCTCCGCGTAGGCCAGTGTGGCGCGGATCTCCTCGTCGTTGATGAACTCTTCCGCTTTCAGGGATTTGGGATTGTACACTGCCATGATTTTTTACCTCTTCTTTCTTTACATTCGTTGTCCTGTATATCCCGGAGCGTCTCCCCGGGCTACGGCCAGGTAACAGCCGACAGATTTCATGCGCTGCTCCAGGCAGCCGCGGCACTGCGCGGACTCTTCGCCGGTGCAGATCTTGTTGTTATAAAGCTCATATTTTTTCCGTACGCTGACGGGGGACAGGTTCGGCATCACCACGTTCGCCCCGGCCTGGATGCCCATCTCCCTTCCCAGAGGATGGATGGTTCCCAGCGCGGTGGTGGCGGGCAGCAACACCTCCGGCAGGATCAGCCGGATTACGGAAAGCAGGAACAGGGTCAGCTCCAGCGTGCCTGCCGGTTCATCCCGGAAGGGTGTGTTCCGGTGGGGAATGAAGGGCCCGATGCCGCACATGGCAGGACGGAAGGTTTCAAGAAACTTCAGGTCCTTCGCCAGCGTTTCCGGCGTCTGGAAAGGCGAACCCACCATGAAGCCGCAGCCTACCTGGTAGCCGATTTCCTTCAGGTCCTGCAGGCACCGCATCCGGTTGTCAAAGGACATTTCCTCCGGGTGCAGTTTCGCGTAGTGGCCGGCGTCTGCGGTTTCGTGGCGCAGCAGGTACCGGTCCGCTCCCGCTTCATGCAGCGCCCGGTAGCTTTCCCGGCTCCGCTCCCCCATGGACAGGGTGACCGCGCAGTCCGGGTGGCGCTTCTTCAGCTCCCGCACAATGCCGCACAGCACTTCATCCGTGAAGAAGGGATCCTCGCCGCCCTGCAGCACGAAGGTACGGAAACCCAGCGTATACCCTTCATCCGCGCAGGAAAGGATTTCCTCCGCTGTCAGCCGGTAGCGCTCCGCCTGCGGGTTGCTCCGGCGGATGCCGCAGTACAGGCAGTTGTTTTTGCAGATACTGCTGATCTCGATCAGTCCCCGGGTGTAGACCGCGTCCCCGAAGACGGCTTTCCGCGTTTTTTCGGCCATCCCGGCCAGCAGCGCCGCCGCTTCCTTATCCCGGCCGGTAATCAGCTCCGCGTACTCCGCCTCGGAAAGGCTGTGCTCTTCCTGAAGCCGGGTAATCAGGTCTTTGATCCGTTCGGTCATATTTCGCCTCCCGTCAGCAGGCTGTGCAGGGAGGGGAACAGCCGCAGGCTCCGCTCCAGCGCGCCGGTCATGAAGGCGATGGCGATCCCGTAATTGGTGAAGGGAATGCCCTGGCGGATCGCCTGGTTCATCCGGGCGAGGACCGCGTTTTCCGTCAGCATGCAGCCGCCGCAGTGGATTACCAGCCGGTAAGGGGTCAGGTCCTCCGGAAATTCCCGGCCGGAGCAGGTGTCAATCTGCAGTTCCTTCCCGGTATACTGCCGCAGCCAGCGGGGGATTTTCACCGTGCCGATGTCGTTGCACTGCCGGTGATGGGTGCAGCCTTCCGCCAGCAGGATCCGGTCCCCGTCCTGCAGGGTTCCCGCTGCGCTGATGCCTTTTACCGCGGTATCCAGGAATCCCTTATACCGGGCCATCAGGATGGAAAAGGAGGTCAGGGGAAGCGCGTCCGGCACGATGGCGCTTACGGTGCGGAAGGCCTGGCTGTCGGTGATGACAAGCGCCGGATCAAGCCCGGGCTTCTTCAGCAGAGCATCCAGTTCCGTGTCCCGGCAGACCACCGGGATAGCCCCGTGATCCATCAGGTCCCGGATCACCTGCTGCTGGGGCAGGATCAGGCGGCCCTTGGGTGCGGATTCGTCAATGGGGCAGACCAGCACGCACAGTTCGCCGGGGGAAACCAGGTCCCCGGCCAGCGGCCGTTCTTCCCTTTCCGGTTTCAGCCTTGCCAGCCGTTCCTTCAGTTCGGAGATTCCATCTCCCGTCAGGCTGCTGGCGGCTGCCGTTCCTTCCGGAACCAGCTGCGCGGCGGCCAGGTCGGTTTTGTTCCAGACCGTGAGGAAGGGGATATCCCGTTCCCGGATCAGGTCCAGCAGTTCCCGATCTGTGGGCGTCATACCGGTGGAGGCGTCCACCACCAGCACGGCGATGTCGCAGGTCCGGAGGATTTCCCGGGTTTTTTTGACCCGTTCCAGCCCCAGGGCACCCTCGTCGTCAAAGCCGGGTGTGTCGATGATTACCACAGGGCCCAGGGGGAGCAGTTCCATGGCTTTGCGGACGGGATCGGTGGTGGTGCCCTTCACGTCCGAAACCACGGCCAGCTCCTGGCCGGTGACCGCGTTGACCAGGCTGGATTTTCCGGCGTTGCGCGCGCCGAAAAAGCCGATGTGCGTCCGTTCGCCGGATGGCGTTTCGTTCAGGTTCATGCTGCCTCCTCTTTTGAATGAAAAAACCGCTGTCCCTCAGACAAGGGTACAGCGGTACACAAAAAGCGTGCCTTTATGGCTGGTCCATCTTGTCTTTCGCCTCAAGTGTCAGTTTCGGCGTCAGGGGATGTGGGACAGTATTCAGTTTCGTTGGGGGATCAGACCTTGGAGTAGGTCGCCTTGGCCGTGATGCCCCGGATGCGGCCCAATGCCCCGGTCAGGGCGTTGATTTCATCATTGGGCGCGTCGATGGCGATGCAGATGATGTTTACGTTTTTCTGCCGGTAGGGGAGGCCCATCCGTCCGATAATAAACTTTCCGAAACGGTGGAGCAGCTCGTTCAGTTCGCCGACAGCATCTTCGTTCTCCACGATGATGCTCAGCACAGCCACCCGGGTTTCCATAAGCAACACCTCACGCGCACATCATAAGCACAGAACCTTTCGTTGTCAAGCAAAAGAGGAATTCATAATTCACAATTCATAATTCATAATTATTATATGCTGATATCAGCGGGTTTCCAGTGATGTTCTGATCATAATAAAGGTTATAATACAGATTCGATTTTATTACGGATCTGGTTTGCGAATTATGAATTGTGAATTGTGAATTGACAAAGCGGGCTGAATGAAAACATTCAGCCCGCTTTGTCAGATTTCCCTCACCGTCCTGCTTTTCAGGGTCAGGAGGGCGGTCACGGTAAAACCGATGGTGCACAGGAACAGCAGGGCAGTGGAACCGAGTCCCTGCAGGATCGCGCCGGCCAGTACGGAGGCAATGGGAATCATGCCCTGGGAGCCGATACTCATGATGCTGTTGACCTTGCTCAGCTTGTCCCGGTCCACAATACGCATCATAACTGTGGTGACAGGAATGTTGATCCAGGCAATCATCAGGCCGATGATCAGGCTGCCCGTACTGAAGGCAAACAGGAACAGGTTCATGGTGCTGCCGCGGTCCACGGACAGCCAGTAAATCAGTGTGACAGAAATCATGAGCGCTGCAATGACGCACAGGCAAACGGCTATGGTATGGCCGCACTTGTCCGCCGGTTTCCGGGTGCTGAGAATGGCGGCGCCGACCAGCGAACCGATTCCGATGCATACGCTGATTACGGAGGACCAGAGTTCGGGCGTCAGTACCCGGTCCAGCAGGTAGGAGCCGGCTCCGGCCAGGTCCGTCCGGACAAAGTAGGGAATAAAGTTGCTTCCTACGGGCGCAAAGAAGAAATTGATGAACAGCATAGTGCCCAGCAGGGCCAGGACGGCTTTCCTGCCTTTCAGGTAATCCAGGCCGTCCCGCATATCCCTGAAAGCCACCCGGAGTGTCAGCTGGCCCGCGGACGGCGTGTGTTCATAGCGGATCAGGGTTTCGGAAATACCGGAGGCCAGATAGGCGGCGCCGACCATGAAGAAGAGCGTATGGATCGGCAGCGCGGCGTACAGGATGCCGGCCAGTATGACGCCTACGATGCCCTCCAGGGAGTTTTTGATGGAGAAGTAGGCGTTGGCCTGCTGCAGCTTCTGCTCCTCCAGGATGTGGGGCAGCATGGCGCCGGCTGCCGGGGTGAAGATCCCGCTGACAATGTTGCCCAGGATGCCCAGCACAAACAGGATGACGATGTGGGTGTCTGCATCCGGGAAGAGGAGCATCAGCACGGTAGCCAGGATGATAACGCCGCCTTTCAGGAAGTCACAGAGATACATGATCTTTGCTTTGTTGAAACGGTCGCCCAGTACGCCGCCCACAGGCGTGAAAACAAGCAGGGCAATACCGTTCAGCGCCAGGTACAGGCCCTGAAGGAAGGCGTTGTTGTTGCTGATCTGCAGGATATAAAAGCCAACGGCGAAACTGTACAGCAGCGCACCCAGCTCTGAAACCAGCGCACCGAGGAAAATCAGACGGAAATTACGGTTGAAAAACACATTTGTTTTTTTGGCGGGATTACTGTTCAAGGGATAGGTTCTCCTTCCATTTTTCTGTAAAAACCGGATCATCCAGCCGGGAGAGCAGGGATTCGATGCTTTCGGCTGCAGTAGCGCCCAGGTTATCGAACAGGGTGGCATACTCCGACTGCTCCATGAACCGTAGGGATTTCAGGCTGTAATCAGGGGCGGTATCGAAACGGGCGGTCAGCCTGGCAGCTTCTCGCAGGGTTTCCCGGGACGCTTCTTCCAGGCCGTTTTTCCAGCGGGCATACCCCAGGAGGAAGAGCGCTTCGGCATGGGTCTTTTCAATATAGTCCGTCTGGCTGTCCGCTTTCATCCGGGCAATCAGCTGACAGCAGATATCTGTGATATCCATCATGGATGCCCAGTCGCCGCGTGAATGGTAAACGAAAGCATAGCCGGCCATCGCGCTAAACAGATTGATCAGCCCGAGTGCTATCGTTTCTGACAGGTAGGGAACCGCTTCCTCCGGCCGGTTCATGAATACTGCCAGCATGACACCGATCTCATAGCTGAAATGGCCGTCCGTATTGTGCTTTTTCATCAGTTCCAGTGCTTTTTCATGTTCGCCCAGCTGATGGTAGATCACGGAAATACCGTGCATAATCCGGGATTCGCTGAAGTGGGGATTATCATTCTGGGGGAGCAGCGTCCGGGCAAGATTCAACAGTTCCAGTGACCGGCGAAAAAGTTTCGTGTCATGGCTGGAAAAACCGTAAGTCAGGAAAAGATCGGCGCAGGTGTTGATGACCCGGAAATGATGGGGATACTTGGCCAGCAGCTTTTCTGCTTCATCCAGCGCAGCCGGATCCAGGGTCAGCCAGTAGTTGTAGATCCGGTTCATCGAGGCGTCCAGGCTGTTATCCTGCATGCGGTAGCCCAACAGGGCGTCCACCGAGGTATCGAAGAAGTCGGCGATCCGGACGATCAGGTCAAGCTCGGGCACAGACAGTCCGGCTTCCCATTTGTATACGGCTCCGACTGTGACCCCCAGGACTGTGGCCAGGGCTTCCTGGGTCATTTTCCGCTCTTTCCGGAAAGAACGGATGTTTTCAGCCAGCGTCAGTTTCACGGATCATCCCCCCTTCGGTTTTCACACTGACAGTATAAAGAAAAATCATCGGTAAGTGAAGATACTGACAATACTGAAAGAATATTTTATTTTATACTAACAGTATGGAATCAGCACTTCTGCGCCGCAGAAGTGCTGAGTGAAATATCGGACTGCGTCCGATGTGAAATAAATCCGCTCCGCGGATTCGTGAAATGGTGACTTCGTCAACGTGAATTATCCGGCTTTCGCCGGATGTGAAAGAGACTGAAACCAGGTTATCAATCAGAGGTAAAACAAATAATCACGTTTGTCGAAGACAAATATTTCATTCCGTTACCGATGCACTCCGGATTGCTTCCGCAATCGAAGCGACGGTGTCTCTGGCAACCATACTGACGCTCCCGTATTTCTGCTGCGCCAGTTCCCCGGCTTTGCCGTTGATCCAGGCAGCGGCAGCGGTTCCGAGCAGCGGATCCGGCGCATAGCCCAGGATGGCTGCCAGGATGCCGCTCAGTACGTCTCCGCTGCCGGCGGTGGCCATGCCGGCACAGCCGGTGTCGGTGAGGCAGGTGGTTTCCCCGTCCGTGATGATCGTTGCGGGTCCCTTCAGCAGCAGGATTGTTCCGGTTTCCTTTGCACAGGCTTCCGCCGCGGGGAGAGGACTGTGCTGGATTTCAGTGACGGAAAGCCCGGTCAGCCGGGAGAATTCCTTCAGATGCGGGGTAAGAATCAGGGTGCAGGCAGCGTTCCGGATCTTTTCCCTGTCCATCCTGGACAGGAGGGTGAGCCCGTCTGCGTCCACGATCAGCCGTCCGGTAAAATGTGTAAGCAGCCATTTCAGCGCTTCGGCTGCGCCTTCACCGGTGCCGATGCCCATGCCGAAGGCCGCGGTCTTTACGTTGGCGGTCAGTTCCGCCAGTTCTTTTTCAGAGAAGGTGATTTCCTCTCCGTTGTCGCTCAGCGGGAAGACGGTACTTTCCAGCACCGCGGGAGCAACTACGGAAAATAGCACATCCGGAACCGCGAGCTTGACTACGCCGGCTCCGGCGCGCATGGCGGCATTCGCCATTCCGGCCAGCCGGATGGCGCCGCTGTACCGCTTCGATCCGCCGATCAGGGCAGTATATCCGTAGGTGCCTTTGTTGGAGAAGTTCTTCCGGGGCAGGAAAAGACCGGCCAGGTCCGCGGCTTCCACCAGGGAAACGGTTCTGTCAACCGGCTCAATGCCGATATCGCAGTTGATCTTTTCCTTCATCACGTCCTTGGCCATGTTCAGGAAGTGTCCAGGCTGGAAGTCTCCGACGGAAACCGTCAGATCGGAGCGGACGCACAGTTCCGCCATGCCGCTGTCCCCGTTCAGGCCGCTGTTGATATCCACCGCGACCACGTAAGCGCCGCTTTGGTTGACAGCTTCAATTGCTTCCCGGGCAGGGCTCCGGACCTCGCCCCGGAAACCGGTGCCGAACAGGCAGTCGGCGATGGTTTTGTATTTTGTCAGATCTATAGCCGGGTTCCACAGCAAGGATGGAATGCCGGCCTCCCTGCACAGATTGTAATAATAGGCTCCGTCTTCAGAAAACTTTTCGGAAAGCAGGATAAGGTCGCAGGCAATGCCCGCGTCCCGGAGCAGCTTCGCGATCACATACCCGTCCCCGGCATTGTTGCCGCTGCCGCAGAGAATGCCTACCGGCGGCTTCCATTTCACGCTTTCAAAGATGCGCTGCCCTGCCCGGAACATCAGCTCCCGGCCCGGGGTTCCCGCGGCGATTGCCGCGGCGTCGCTCTTCCGCATATTATCCACAGACAGAATCCTGATCATGATACCGTCCTCTTTTCCGTACAAGGCTTTGTTCCGGGAAATTATATCATTAACCGAGACGGTTTGCCAGAAATGTGGTATACTGTTTCCAGAGAGAAAAAAGTATGTGTCAGAACGGCGGGGCTGCCGGAGCATTCATAGAAGAAAGGAGGCTGTTGACCGTGAGTGAACTGAAGAGGGATCAGCGCGCGAAGGAATGGTCGGACGTGATTCCCCCGGATCCCGAAGAGGGCGAATGGCCCGATCCGTATGAGAAGACTTACCGGGACGGCAGCGCTAAAAATGAGTGCGGTCCGGATGGCGACTGACATACGGTTCTGATGACATGACACAAGCAAAGAAACAGCCCGGCGCCGAGGATTTGGCGCCGGGCTTTGCGGTTGTGTTTACTTTTTCCGGATCAGCCGGACAGGAATCTCGGCCTGCCACGGGCCGCGGATTTCTCCGTCATGTGTATAAAGTTCTGCGAACAGTTTCTGCGCTTCAGTCGGCTCGCCGTCAACGGCGAAGATGAACTCGCGCCAAAGGTCTTCCTTGCCGCTCTTGAGACGCTCTTTCCATCTTATCTCGTTGATTCCGTTGGGAAGCTTGTCCGGATCTGTGTACCGGGACATGGAAGTGAAGACAGTGCTTGCTTCGGCGTCATGCATAATGATATGGTAGTCTGTGTGGTGGCCGCCGCCGACAGGTTCCACTTCGACAGGGTTTATATGGATCTGTACATGCAGCAGGCCGTCCACCATTCCGATCCCGGACAGGTTGATACCCTTGGCCAGGGGGATTTTCAGGCCGCTGTGGTTGTCCAGTACGCGCAGCCCCTCCGGAATTTCTGCATCCTGACCATTCGCGTAGCAGAGGAATGCCAGTTCTTCTTCTGACAGGGAAGCCGGATCGGAACTGCCTGCCGGGCCGGACCGGCTTATTTCATCCGGAGTACCATTCCGGAGGGCTTCGGCGTTTTCCGGAACGGGTATAGTCTTGGCTTCAGGCGCATATTGCTTATACAGCGGCATCAGGTCTATATTCTCCGTCCGGACAGGGCTGATGCTGTTAATGGAAAACTGCAGCGTCGGGTGTTCCTGCAGGCTGCTGTCCAGCCTGATTCTCTGACCGAAAACCATTGTTTTATCATCCGGCTGATACAGGGGTTCGGCGGTCTGGGAGAAGGAAGTACTGACCGTTCCGGACTGGGCGTCTATGACGGCTTCTGTGTCCGGGGTGATCCGGTCTTCTTCCAGATCCTGTATGGAATAAGTCACATATACTTCGGAGCCTTCGCTTACAGCGCTGATGACTTCCATCCGGATTCCGCTTTCTGTACAGCTCATATTGACGGGCATAAGGGTTTTGGCCGCTTCCGGCCAGATCCGGTAAAGCCAGGTGTTAAAGTCTTCATTGAATGCTCCGGCGGCCGCGGTGGCGGCGCAGGCAAGCAGCAGGATGATCGCGAGGATAAACGCGAAGGAAATCTTCTTTTTCATAACCGGTTGTTCCGTCCTTTCCTGGTTTATAATCCGCTGCGCCAGGAAGGGATTGCCCTGCAGGTCGGCAAGGCCGGTATCAATGGAGTGCTGAACAAACTGTTTATCATTCCGGTCACTCATCGAAATACACCTCCTTCAATGATTCACGCAGCTTTTCTTTTGCTCTTTTCAGGCGTTCGGCAACCGAGGAAACGGATATTCCCAGGGCCTCGGCTGCTTCTTCAATCGTCATATCCTGATAGTAATAGAGCAGCACTGCTTCACGCAGTTTGACGGGCAGACCGGCAATGCCGATATTCACAGCCAACGCGTCCTCCGAAAAGGATTCGGAAGGTTCCGCCAGCTGGTCCAGCGACACGGTACGGCTGAGATGCTTCAGCCAGGATCCCCGCTGCATATCCCTGCAGGTGTTGATGGCGATCCGCATCAGCCAGGTTTTGAAATTGCTGTCTCCGCGGAAGGCGGGCAATGCCCTGTAAGCCTTCACAAATGTTTCCTGTACCGCATCCTCCGCAAGTCCCCGATCACGAAGATTCAGGTAGCACATGCGCAGCAGGGCTGTCTGGTGGGTGTTGACCAGATCTGTGAATGTCTGCTCCGTTGTTTCAGGATCAGGCGCCTTGATCCTTTCCATCTGCTGCTCACCCCTTTCACTCTATTGGACGGAAGGACTCCCGGATTTTTTCGGGATGAATTAAAAGTTTTTTTCAGGAAAAGAGAAAATGCTGATATTCCTTCGGTTAAACGGCGTTTCCCATTATAAATCAAAAAGGAAGACCGCCGCAACAGGCGGTCTTCCTGTCCGTCAGGGCTTCGCGGCGACAAAGGGCTGTACGTAGGGTGCTTCCTTGGCCGCGCAGGGACCTTCCCGCCACATGTCGAAGAAGCGGCCGAATGGGAAGATATAGTATCCGTCCTGGCAGTGGTCGGTGATGTCGTACGGATCGGCCAGGATCAGCACATCGTCATAGGGATCCTCCGTACCGCAGCTGTCCAGGCCGACGATGACCTGCCAGTGGCCTGCCCAGTCTTCCCAGTCCACCATCACGGGGATGCCCGCGTCCAGCTGTTCCGCCAGGTAGGCGCGCCAGGCGTCAATGTCCTCAAAACGGTATTCCGTGTCCGCATGCGAGTCCACCGTCCAGCCCAGGCTTTCAAAGAACCCTGCAAGGCCCTCCACGGTGGTACCCTTTTCCGGATCGGTCTTCATAGCCTCGGCCAGGGCCATTTCGTCATAGGTTTCCACGCCGAACCGCACCAGGACCATCAGGGCGGAGGCGGCGCCGCAGGTATACTCCGTGGTCTGCTGATAGGTTCGGAACTGGGGCAGGATGCGCAGGTTTTCATCCGGATCCAGCCAGAAGTAATCCACAATCTGATAATACCGGGAATCCGTGTGATCCAGGGCGCCGGCATACGCGTCCGCGCCTTCGTCATCCAGCGAGGTGGGATAGCCGCCCGGGGGCAGAATGGTCCTGTTTTCGGCGGAGCAGGAGAAAATCATTCCGAGACAAAGCATCATTGCCAGCAGAAACATACCGGTCTTTTTCATACAGAGCACCTCCATATTCTGTTAAGAGCAAAACGTTGACGGGCATATTATAAATGCAAACAGAAAAAATGAAAATACATTTTGCGTTATCTGCGGATGCATGTGCATATCGTGCTCCCGGCTGTTCTGCCGCGGCGGTATCTGTGATATACTGATCCGGTTAAAGCAGTCGCGGATCATATAAAGAAGAGAAACACTGAAACCGGAAAACAGGCAAAAGCCGGACAGGCGCCGCGGAACGCTTCCGATACTGAATGAAAGGGCAGCTCTGAAAATGGAACAGGATAAGGAATACCCGCTTTCCCGGAACCTGGTTTACTGCGTCCGGGCTACCAGGCAGGGCTGTCCCAGACTGCTGGTTTTCTGCCTGCTGGTGATCCTGGCCAACTGCCTGGTGCCGGTGGTGATCGCATATCTGCCGAAGGTGGTTATTGAACAGATTACGGAAGGAAGGCCCCTGCGGCAGCTGCTGCTGGTGACGGGGCTGATGACCGGGCTTCTGGCAGTGTTATCCGGGCTGCAGAAGTTCCTGGACAGGCTGATTTACTGGCATAAATTCAGCATGAATGCCTTCTTTCTCAGGCGGATTACCCGCAAGGGACTGACAACGGATTACCGCAACCAGGAAAATGAACATTTCCGGACGCTGCAGAACGAGAGCTTTGCCAGCTGCAACGGCAACTTTTCCCATTATGCCCGGATTTATGACGCCGTGGTGCAGGTCTTTTCCAACCTGCTGGGTTTCCTGGCCTTCGGGGGAATCCTGGTCACGCTCAATCCGCTGCTGATTCTTTTCCTGTGCCTGACCACGCTGGTCAGCTTCCTGCTGAACCGGCGGATCAACAGGTGGATTGAGAGCAGCCGGGATGAGAAATCCGGCTATGAACGCCGCATGCAGTATGTTACAGGCGCGGCGGACGATGTCCGGGCTGCGAAGGATATCCGGCTGTATCGGATGGCGGCATGGCTGAACGGAATTTATGACCGGAACCTGAAAGGCCTGCTGGGCTGGTATCGGAAATACACGGCGAAGCTTTTCGGGGTGTCCGCCGCGGACAGCGCCCTGGCCTTTGTCAGGGAAGGTGTGACCTACGTGTATCTGCTGTATCTGGCGCTGAACGGGAAGATCACCGCAGCGGAATTTGTGCTGTATTTCCATGTAGTAGCCGGTTTCTCCGCCTGGCTGGGGAACCTGCTGGGACAGGCTTCCGAACTGCAGCAGCTGAACCAGTGCATGAACCGGTTCCGTTCTTACCTGGAGTATCCGGAAAAGTACCTGCGGGAGGGCGGTAAACCGGTAGGAGACCGGACGGAGCCGAAGCGGATGGAACTGCGGGATGTCCGTTTCCGCTACGACGAGAAAGGGGAGAACGTCATCAACGGCCTCAGCCTGACGCTGGAGGCGGGCGAGCATCTGGCAGTGGTGGGTCTCAACGGCGCCGGCAAGACGACGCTGGTGAAACTGCTCTGCGGATTGACGGAGCCCTCGGAGGGCACGGTCCTGTACGACGGAACCGATATCCGTGAATTCAACCGGGAGGAATACTACCGGTTGTTCGGCGCGGTTTTCCAGGATTATTCCCTCCTGCCGGTCACGATTGAGGAAATCGTTGCGGAAAACGAAAGAGAACAGATTGATCACAGCCGGGTGGAAACCTGCCTGAAACAGGCGGGTCTGTGGGAGAAGATCTCCTCCCTGCCGGACGGCGTGAAAAGCAAATATGACAAGGCCTTCTGGGACGACGGCATCAACCTGTCCGGCGGGGAAATCCAGAAACTGCTCCTGGCCCGGGCGCTGTACCGGAACGCGCCGGTCATCGTACTGGATGAACCGACGGCAGCCCTGGACCCGGTATCCGAAAACCGCCTGTATGAAACCTATGATGAGGTGATGCAGGGGAAAACCACGGTCTTCATTTCCCACCGGCTGGCGTCCACCCGTTTCTGCCATCGCATTGTGCTGATTGAGCACGGACAGATTACGGAAGAGGGAACACATGAGGAACTGCTCGCGATAAAAGGCAGGTATTACGAGCTGTTTGAAACCCAGGCGAAATATTACCGTGAAAACCCGGAAGGGGAGGTGAGCGGCGATGAAGCTTAAGCAGCGGATCGCGGTCACCCGGCGCGGCTATGCCCTCCTGAAGACCTGCTGCCCCGGCCTGATCCGGGATAAGGTCATTGCGGCGGCGGTGGAAGCTCTCGCTCCCTTTGTGACCATCTGGTTTTCCGCGCAGATTATCAATGAAATAGCCGGAGGGCGGAATACCGGCCGGCTGATCCTGCTGGTGCTGCTTACCATTGGCCTGGGCTTTGCCTTCTCCGTAATCCGGAACGCCCTGAACCGGGTTGTCAGCCTGAAGGAATCCGGCATGTGGAATGATTTCACGAAGATCTTTGCCGACAAGCAGATGACCATGGATTACGCAGATCTGGAGAACCAGGAAATCCAGAAGCAGCGGCAGAAGGTGGAGGAAAACCTGTTCATGTTCGGAAACGGCCTGGCCCAGCTGATCTGGGACACGCCGAGCCTGGTGAAGGCCTTTGTGGGGATTGCCGCTTCCGTGGCGATGACCGCTTCCCTGTTTGCCTCCGGAACGGGCAACGCCCTGCTGGATTCCCGGCTCTGGATCGCCGCGGCTGCGGCGCTGATGGTCCTGTCCGGCGGAATCAGCACCCTCCTGCGGAAAAAGGAAGAAAATGTCTTTGAAAACTGGATGGACGGAACTGTGTGGTACAACCGCGCGTTTATGTTCTACGGCCGCGCGCTGTATGCGGAAACGTCCCGGGCAAAGGATGTCCGGCTGTACCGGCAGGACCGGATCGCGGACCGGGAAATGCGGAAACTGGAGGAGCATAACCGGAAGGACAGCAGAGCGCTTACCCGGATGAGCGTCTGCCAGGGACTTCTGGAGTTTTCCAGGGGCATATGCAATGTGCTGTGCTACCTGTATGTGGCGGCCAAGGCCGCGCTCGGAGCCTTTGCGGTGGGCAGCGTTGTGCAGTATGTGGGCGCCCTGATGCAGCTGGTGCAGAGCGTAAGCGATCTGTTCTTCAATATATCCGAAAACAAAATCTATACCGGCCACCTGGCGAAACTGTTTGAATACCTGGATCTCCCGGACGCGAAACGGCAGGGCAGCCTGCCGGTCAGGGATACGCAGGAGCATACCATTGAGTTCCGGGACGTGACCTTCCGGTATCCCGGCAGCGAAAAGGATGTGCTGAAGCATGTCAGCACCACCCTGCGCGCCGGGCAGAAGCAGGCGCTGGTGGGCGCCAACGGCGCGGGCAAAACCACTTTTGTGAAGCTGCTGTGCCGCCTGTATGACCCGACGGAGGGGCAGATCCTGCTGGACGGCACGGATATCCGGGAATACGATTATGATGCGTACCTGAAGCTGTTCTCCTTCGTTTTCCAGGACTTTAAGCTTTTTGCCCTTCCCCTGGGAGAAAACATTGCCGCAAGCGGAGCGTACGACGTACAGAAGGCGGAGGACTGCATCCGGAAGGCCGCTCTGTATGACCGGTACAAAACCATGCCGGAGGGACTGGAAACCTGCCTGTATAAGGATCTTTCGGAGAAAGGCGTGGAGATTTCCGGCGGCGAGGCACAGAAGACAGCGCTCGCGCGGGCGCTTTACAAGGGGTCTCCGGTTATTGTGCTGGATGAGCCTACCGCCGCCCTGGACCCGATTGCGGAAGCCCAGGTTTACGCCGACTTTGACGGCATGGTGGGGGACAGGACCGCCGTGTATATCAGCCACCGGCTTTCCTCCTGCCGCTTCTGTGATGAAATTACCGTTTTTGACAGCGGACGCATTGTCCAGAAGGGAACGCACGACGAGCTGCTGCGGGAAGAAAACGGAAAATATCGGGAGCTCTGGGACACCCAGGCGCAGTATTATATCGCGCAGTAAGAATAACAGAAATACAGCCCCGCACCGGTGTTTCGGCGCGGGGCTGTTTCTGTTCAGTTCCTGTGCTGGATTGTGCGCATGGGAATTTTGATCCGCCAGTCCCCGGAGATTGGAACGCTTGATTCGATGATTTCGGCAGTAAAGGTCTGGGTTTCTTCCGGTTCGGAATCCGGCGTCAGGATGATTTCCTCCCAGCGCTCGCCGCCGGCGCCTTCCGCTTCCCAGTACAGGGTGCTGATTCCGCCGGGGAGTTTATCCTGTCTGCGGTTTTGGTCGTCTGCGTCGAAGCCGGTTTCGGTGTCATACAGTTCGATCCAGGCAGAGCAGGGAACGTAATCGACTGTTTTCCAGCCGTTTTCTGCCGTTCCCGGGATGCTGACCTCTTTCGGGACAGTAATGTGGAGCTGTATATGCATCAGGCCGTCCACCATACCGATGCCGGAGAGGAAAACATGATCCGAAAGCCGGATTTCCGGGCTTCTGCTCTGGTCCAGGACCCGCAGGGAATCCGGAATCGTCCATGTGCTGTCAATATCCCCCCACACGGACCAAAATTCTCCATCCTGGTATCCTGTGCAGGCAACGGCGTTCTCCGGAACCGGCACAGCTTCTGCCTGGTTTCCGTACTGCTTCAGCAGCGGGAGCAGATCCACGGTGGTTTTCCTTGCGTTTTCCAGCAGGTTTGTGTACAGGATGACATTCCTGTCCTTTGGATCTATAGCTGTTTCAGTATTCAGGCAGGTGCTGGCGTAAAGCTTTTTTTCCTCCGGGTCGTACACGGAAGCGTAACCGCCGCCGTTGTAGTTATTGGTGCCGGCATAGATCATGTCGAAACAGGCAGAGGAGTTTTCATCGATCCGGCTGCCTTCCAGATCCTGCATGGAATAATTGATCAGGACCTCATTGCCTTCCGCTACGGCGGAGATAACCTCCATCCGGATTCCCTGGTCCTCGCAGCTCATGTTTACAGGCATGAGCAGCGTGGCCAACCGCGGCCACTGCTGATACAGCCAGCCGTTCACTGTTTCGCTGGTGGCTCCGGCCACCGCCATGGCGAGGCACAGGAGCAGCAGGGCAATCACGGGGATCAGCACTCCTTTGCGTATGGATGCCGGACGGGTTTCCTGCCGCGCAGCGTGAAGCACCCGCTGGCGGTTTTTCTCTTTCCAGGTTACATCAGCCATGGACTGGTCCAGGGCTTCCTTGAATTTCTCATTCATCTTCAAAATACCATCCTTCCAGTTCGTTCCTGAGCAGGGCCCGTGCTCTGGAAAGCCTTGTTCTGACAGTGGTGCCGGGCAGATGCAGAATGCCGGCGATATCGCTGACCGGCAGTCCCTGATAGTAATGGAGGATGACCGGAGACCGGTATTTGACGGGAAGCGCGTTCACGGCGTCAAAGACGGTATTGTCCGGGAAACGGTCCGCAGCGCCGGCTTCATGGATTTCGTCCTCTGATACTTTTGCGTCCGGAATCCGGCGGGTACGGCTCCGCAGCGCGGACTTGCACACATTTACCGCAATCTTCATCAGCCAGGCCTTCTCCGTGCTCCCTTCCCGCAGCTGGTCCAGAGCCCGCCAGGCACGGATAAAGGTTTCCTGGGACGCGTCTTCCGCCGGCTGCCTGCTTTGCAGGAACAGGAGGCAGGTCCGCATGACCTGGTCTCCGTAGTCCGCCATCAGCCGTTCCAGCGTTTGTTCCCGCTGCTCCGTTGTCAGCTGTCGCATGGTTTGTCATCACTCCTTACACCCTATAATACTCCGGACAGGCAAAATATGTTTCATTCTGTGAAAAGAAAAAACTGCCGGAGGGCAGTTTTGAATAACAACCGGGCTTACAGGCCTGTGCGTTAACCGTTGAGAAGGACCGTGAAGGCATTCCCGCCTTCGCTGCTTTCCACGCTGATTTTCCCTTTGTGGGTTTCCACAATGGTCCGGGCGATGGCCAGCCCCAGGCCGTGGCCGCCGGTTTCCCGGCCGTGGGCGGGATCCGCCCGCCAGAAGCGGTCAAAGATCTTTTCCCGATTCTCCGGGGCGATGGGGTCGCCGGTGTTGAATACCCGCAGCTCCCGCTGCCTGCCTCTTGCCTTCAGGCTGACTTCAATCCGTCCGCCCTCGTTGGAGTATTTCAGGGCGTTGGAAAGCAGAATCACTGTCAGCTGCTGGATCATCTCCTCGTTGCCGGTGCATTCCATGTTGTCCGGAATTTCTGTCTCCAGCGTTTTCCCGGCTTCATAGACTGTGCTTTCGAAGGGCAGCACCACGTCCAGCAGGGCGCGACTGAGGTTGAAGGATTTCATCTCCGCCGTGCCTTCCTTCCGGTCCAGCCGGGCGAGGGTCAGGAGATTGCTGACCAGGGTATCCGTACGCCGGACTTCGGAACGGATATATCCCAGGTATTCGTTTTCCCCGATTTCCTGTTCCAGTACCTCCGCGTTGGCGGAGATGACGGCCAGGGGCGTTTTCAGCTCGTGGCTGGCGTCGGAAACAAACTGCTTCTGCCGGGTGAAGGCCTCCTCCACCGGCTGAACCATCCGCCGGATCAGCAGCCAGGCCAGCAGGGAAAGCAGCACGCAGGCCGCGGCCGCGATCAGGATGGTGGAGCGGAGCACATTGGAAGCGGACAGGTAATCCAGCCGCGCGTCCAGCACGGTCAGGAGGGTTTGTCCGTTTTGCTCTGTTTTGCGGTAGAACTGCGTGCCGATGCGGCCGCTGTTCCTGCCGTCTGCCAGGATGCTCTCCGCGATCACGGCAACCTGCTCGTCCGTGTACAGGCCGGACCGGTCGGAACTCCAGGAGGCTACTGAACCGTCCGCGTTCAGGGAAATGGTGTACGAGTTGTTCAGGCCGGCCGCCGCGGCGTCCCGGCCGCTGCGGATTTCCGGCGGTTCGCCCCGGAAACCGCGCCGGTCACGGTTCATCCGTCCGCCTCGCGGATCCATGCTTCCGTCCGGCCGCTGTATCCGGTTTTCGCCTGCACCGGCATTTTCCGTCAGGACAGCCAGGGTCTCTTCCGCCTGCGCGGCGATGCTGTGGCTGTTGGCCAGGGAAATGGCCAGCACAATGCCGGAGGAGACCAGGATCAGTACGGCGATGACCATCAGGGTCATGCGCCTGCGCAGCCGTCGGATCATGCTTCCTCCTCCAGTGAGTATCCCAGTCCCCGGGTGGCTTTGAGCTTCAGGCGTGAACCGATGAAGCCCAGTTTCTTCCGCAGGAAGGATGCGTATACTTCCAGGTTGTTGTATTCAGCGTCGCTTTCCAGGCCCCAGACTTTTTCCAGGATGGTTTCCTTCGGCAGGATCTGTGCCGGGTTCCGGAGGAAAAGTTCCATCAGCTGGTATTCCTTTGCGCCCAGTTTGACGTTCTGCCCGTTTTCCGTGTTCCGCAGCCGGGCGTCCTTCTGCTCCAGGGTAATGTCCCCGAAGCTCAGGCTCATGACCGGGGCGCTGCCGCCGCGGCGGGTGATCGCGTGCAGGCAGCTGACCAGCTCCGCGGACTCAAAGGGTTTGGGAAGATAATAATCCGCTCCGCTGTCCAGGCCGGTCAGCCTGTCCTCCAGCGCGGTGCGGGCGGTGAGCATCAGCACGGGAGTGGAAACCTTCTGCTTCCGCATTTCGCGCAGCACGGAAAAACCGTCCATGCCCGGGAGCATGACATCCAGGATGACGGCGTCATATTCGCCGCCCAGTGCCCAGTCCAGGCCGTCTTTTCCGTCATAGACCGGTTCGGCGGCAATCTGCTCTTTTTCCAGCAGCTTGCAGACCGCCGCGGAAAGCTTCCGGTCATCCTCTACCAGTAAAACGCGCATATTCATTTCCTCCGTGTTCTGATGATATCACAGTTTTGTTCCGGACGGCAACACGGGACTCCCGGGAAATCCGGGAGTCCGGGGGAAAGAGAGGATTGTGCTGCCGGGCGTCAGGCTGCCCCGGCGGTTCCTTCCAGGGCGATGCCGTTCACATACAGCGTATGGCCGTTGGAAATGACGTTTTCCGCATTGCCGGAGAAGGAGGAAATCCAGGTGTCCGCGGTCAGGACCCAGGTGCTGGTTTCATCAAGGGTCACAGAGACCGTGCCGACAGAGGAGGACACCTGTTCGCCTTTGGCGTTGGTGATCTCCCCGCTGACGGAGCCTTCGAAAACGGAACCGTCGGACAGCGAAAGATTCAGGGTGGAGTTGTCGCCCACCAGCAGCGTACCGCTCAGCGCCTGCCGGCTGGCATAGACTTCTGCGATATTGTCGGCGCCGTTCCAGCCGTCGTCACAGACGGAAAGCAGGATATCGCTGCCCTCGTTGGTCAGTTCCACCTGGTCCAGGGTAATCACCGCGTGGGTGTTGGTCACGTGAAACAGATGGCCGCTGAGGCCGGTCAGGCTTCCGCCGGTCATGGTGAAGGCGGAGGTGCCGCTGTCCGCGTCGCCGCTCATGGACTGGTAGATCATGATCGTATCCAGGAAGGTGGCGTTGCCGTTGCACTGCGTGTTGTCTGCGGTCAGGCTGCAGTTTTCCAGGGTGATGGAGTTCTTGCCTTCAATGCATACTCCCTCGGAAAGGTTGGAGGTGAGCACGGCATTCCGGACGGTGACGTCCGCGGTGGAATAGATGGCGGGGGAACCCAGGCCGCTTGTGGTATAGGTGCCGCCGTTTGCCGTTACGGTTCCACCGCCCCGGTCGGTACGGATGGCCGCGGAGGAGCGGCCGGAGGTGGTCACGGTCAGGTCTTCCGCATAGGTCACGCCG
Organism: uncultured Eubacteriales bacterium; assembly: GCA_900315675.1. GTDB lineage: Bacteria > Bacillota > Clostridia > Christensenellales > Aristaeellaceae > Aristaeella. Next base: position 93,068 of record OMZY01000007.1, on the reverse strand, counting down.
CCGCCGGTGGTCATGATGCCGCCGGAGCCGTCTCCGGTGGTCGTGATGGTTGTGCCGGAAATATACAGGGTGGTGCCGTCGCCGTCCGCGCCGTTCCGGCCGCCGTTGCCGCCGTAGCAGAAGACGCCGTTCGCGCCGCTGGCGGAGGTTTCCACCGTGCCGCCGCTGATGAGCGCATCCGCTCCGCCCATTACGAGCACGGCGGCGTTCAGGCCGTAGAAGCTGCAGCTGTCTCCGCCGTCAGAGTCCCCGGTCTTGGTGACGGAAGCGTCAATGACGCTGACGGTATCCCCGGTGCGGATCAGCAGGGCGTTTTCATCTGACGCGTTGGAAACATAGGATTCACCGGTGGTTTCCGCAGCGGAGGAGATCTCCGCCGCGGCGGTGTATTCAAAGTTAAAGCTGCTGCCTCCCGGAGGGGTGCCGCCTCCGAAACCGTTCGGAGGAGTGCCGGGGCGGCTGCCTTCTCCGAAGCCCTCCGGCGGCTCACCGGGGGGCATGCTGCCGTCAAAACCTTCCGGCGGTTCTCCGGGCGGATTGCCGCCGCTGAAACCTTCCGGCGGTTCTCCGGGAGGGGTGCTGCCGGTGTTTTCCGCAAAAGCGGAGCAGGCGGAAAGCAGCATGGACAGTATCAATAAAACAGATAACAGTTTCTTCATGGGTAAACCTCCTGTTTACAATCATTTCAGGCCGGGATCCCGTTCCCGGCGCCTTCCTATTCTGCACGGGAAACTTAAAATAACCTTGAAGAAAACGGCGGACCGGTCAGAAACGGGAACGAAAATCTGCGGAAAACGCAGTCAGGAGCTGCTGTCCGGCCGGGAAATATGATATGATGAATTGATTTTTTTCAGAAATATTGTAACAGATACCATTATTCGGCGACAAACAGAATGAAAGCGGCTTTCAGTACTGCGGAAGGGAGGTGAGCACTACGGCGGACCTGGATGAGATTTATCAGCAATACAGCGGCACGGTGACGGCCTACCTGACGCGGCTGAGCGGCAGCCCGGAGCTGGCGGAGGAACTGATGCAGGAGACCTTCTACCGCGCGGTCAAAAACATTGACCGCTTCGACGGAAGAAGCAGCGTCTATACCTGGCTGTGCGGGATCGCGAAGCATCTGTATTTCGATTCGCTCCGCAGGCGGAAACCCACGGAACCGCTGCCGGAGGGGATTCCCGCGCCGGATGATTTCGCGGAGGATCTTGCGCAGAAGGACCGGGCCATGATTGCGCACCGGTACCTGCACAGCCTGGAAGAACCCTACCGTGAAGTGTTCACCCTGCGTACCTTCTGTGATCTGTCCCATCCGCAGATTGCGGAACTGTTTAAAAAGAGCGAGGCCTGGTCCCGGGTAACCTATTACCGGGCCCGGCAGATGCTGCGTGAAGCCATGGAGGAGAAACATCATGAAAAAGAATGACTGCAATGTGATCCGGGACCTGATGCCCCTGGTGCTGGACCGGGTGGCCAGTGATGAAAGCCGGGCACTGGTGGAGGAACATATGGGCTCCTGCGGGAAATGCAGGAAGCAGTATGAGGAAATGAAGGCGGAGATGCCCGGAGAAACCCGTGCTGAATATGAGAAAGAACAAAAAACCATTGTGGACGCGCTGAAGCAAGCCCGCCGGAAGAAGCGCAGGCGCAGGATTCTGCAGATTGTGCTTCCGGCAGTGATCAGCCTGGCGATCCTGATTGGCGGTGCAGCCTTATATGGTTATCTGTGGGTCTGGTCTTCAGTACCGGTGGATAACAGCCTGTACACGCTGGATTTCGTCTGCCTGGCGGACGGAGGGATCGACGTGACTGTGGAGGACTACGGCCTCAGGGGAGTAAAATATGACTCTACCTGCTGTGAAAAACGCAGGGAGACGGATGGAAATGTGCTGTACCTCTATTATGCGGTAGCTCCGGCAGAAACGTGGGGAAGCGTCAACCGGAATCCTGTGAATTTCCGGAAATATCGTTTCGCATCAATTGAAACCCGGCAGGGAATTGTCAATATACAGGATCTGGCCGAAATCCGGCAGGGAAAGCCGGGACATGACTGTGTGACGCTCTGGAAGAAGGGGGATCCGGTTCCTGCCGCCTCTGCAGAGATGGAAGCGTATTACGCCTTCGAGAAGGAAGAAAGAGAAACAGAGAACCCGGACGGGACTCTTCTGATGGGATGGAATCTTCCGGAAGACCGGGAAGAAATGGAAGCATATCAAAGCAGACGGGAAGAGCTGTACAAGGCTGTTCCGGAATGGAAATAACCGTACACAAATCCAAAGCGCAGGGCGAAAACCCTGCGCTTTGTGCTATACTGTAGAAAATAACATCCTGGGATAAGGAGCAGAGAAAGATGAAAAGGCTGGACAGGATTACGTATTATGAGCAGATCCTGAACCGGGCGGAAGCCGCGGCGAAACAGATGGAAGACGCCCTGGATGCCTGGGATGCTGTCCGGGACGAACTGACAGAACTGGAGAAGTATTATACCAGCCGGGAGTGGAAGGCGGATTTTGACGCGGACGCGGCGGGAAAACTGCCCGCGGATCTCAAGCGGGGCGTTCTGTCCGAAGACGGGATCGACAGCGTACTGGAACGCTTCCGGGATCTGGAGGAACGCATAGGCTGATTATGCAGATACAGAAAGGAGCTCACCGATTGGGTGAGCTCCCTCTTTATGGGGTGATTCCGGATCATCCCAGTCCGTTGAGGGCGGAGTTGTACTCGAAGCTTTCAACAACGCCTGTTTCCACATTCACAAACACGTTGTAGTAGCCGTCCATTTCCGTACGGGGACGGGGTTCGCCGGCGTCAATCAGTTCCCGGGGATACTCCTCGTAGAGCAGGTATTCCACCTGGAAGCAGGGCGCGTCATTGATCATTTCATACCAGGTGTTGGGCTGCTGTTCTCCGATGGAGTTGGTATACAGCTCCATGCGGGCGATCTGCTCCTCATTCAGGTTGTAGTTGGTCAGGATAAATTCCCGGCCGATGGCGATCATTTCTTCCTCCGAAAGCTTGCGGGCGTTCATTGCGGCGGTCTTGTCGGCTTCCTTTTTTTCATAGGAATCGCCTTCCGCCTCGGGAAGCGGCGGGAGTTCCGCGGACAGGTGCTTTTCAGCGATCTTTTCAGCCTTCTCCAGGAAAGCCTTGTCTTCCTTTGCCCCGTCCGCCATCATCTGCTTCAGCTGGTCCAGTCCCCAGCAGTCCGCTTCATAGCCGCCGGAGGTATCTTCCCCCTCGCGGCTCCAGGTGATTTCCGCCTTGTTGTTTTTCACCACTGCGGTGTAGGTGCCGAGTACATATTCCAGGCTTCCGGCGCCGGTGTAGGTGACGATGACGCTGCCATCGGGCTGCCCGGCTTCATTGCGGGTAAAGAAGGTCTGCATTTCTTCGGTGACGCCGAACTGCTCCTTCAGGGCAAGATCGGCTGTCCTGGCCGCGGAGACCCGGGGCGAGAGCAGCAGGCCGGCAGCCAGTGCTGCCGCCGCGAGCAGAACCAGAACCAGAGCAAAAACCAAACCAACAGAGAGTTTTTTCTTCATAACAGGTGCCTCCTGTGCGATGCGGCTGTGCAGTGCGGCACGGCAGGAGGGCAGATCATCCAGGAAGGAAAGGCGCCTGTCCATCGCGGCGCGAAGCGGCTCCTTATTCGTTTTCATCATACCAGTCCTCCAGTTTATCCTTCAGCATCGCTTTCGCTTTTTTCAATCGATAATTGACGGTTGAGCGGGGAAGCCTCAGCACCCGGACAATCTCGTCCAGCGTCATGCCCTGGTACCAGTGCAGGAGCGTTACATCCTTCAGCTTCGGCGGAAGACTGAGCACCGCACGCGTAACGGTGTCGTCCCGTTCGTCGAAGGGAACGGATCCTTCCGGCAGCAGGTCCGGGGTAACGGACCGGTCCGTATTCCGTACCCAGGCGCTTTTCCGCAGATCCTTGCAGGTGTTGACGGCTATGCGCGTCAGCCAGGTTTTTTCCGACGAATCCGCGCGGAATCGGTCGGTACCCTTCCAGGCTTTAAAGAATGTTTCCTGTACGGCGTCTTCCGCCAGCGCGGTATCACACAGAAAAGCAAAGCAGAGCCGAAGCAGCGGTTTTTCCCAGCGGATGACAAGGCTGTTCAGCCATTCTCTGCGCTGATCCTGATCCAATGCGCTCCCTCCTTTCAACACTGATTAGACGATCTGTCCGGAAAAAGAGGCCAAAGGGCCGGCCATTTTTTTCTGTTTTTGATATTATACACCAAAGATACCGGACAAACCCCGCGGTTCTGGTATACTGTCAGCGGAAAGGAAGGGATACGCGGATGAAAACAGGGCTGGTGATGGAAGGCGGAGCCATGCGGGGCATGTTCACCTGCGGCGTGATTGACGTACTGCTGGAGAACGGCGTGCGCTTTGACGGGGCTGCCGGGATTTCCGCCGGGGCTGTTTTCGGCTGCAATTTCAAGTCCGGCCAGGTTGGCCGGGCCCTTCGCTATAACAAACAATACTGCGCGGATCCCCGTTACTGCAGCATCCGTTCCCTGATCCGCACCGGGGACCTGTACGGGGCGGACTTTTGCTACCGGGAACTGCCGGATGAGCTGGATGTGTTTGACCGGAAAGCCTTCGCGGCAAACCCGATGGAGTTCTATGCCGGAGCGACGGACGCGGCAACCGGGGTGTGCGTTTATCACCGCTGTGAGGATGGCGGTGATGCGGATATGCTTTGGCTGCGGGCGTCGGCCTCCATGCCCCTGGTTTCCCGGCCGGTGGAGATTGACGGGCGGTTTTACCTGGACGGAGGCATCGCGGACGCGGTGCCCTATGCCTGTATGGAAAAGAAGGGCTATGACCGGAATGTGATTATCCTGACCCAGCCGGAAGGATACCGGAAGAAGCCGGCGGCCGCTCTTCCGGTCATGCGGCTGTTCCTGCGCCGCTGGCCCCGGCTTGCGGAGGCAATGGCTGTCCGGCATGAGATGTATAACCGGGAGATGGAGGAAATCAGCCGGCGGGAAAGGGACGGCATATCCCTGGTGATCCGTCCGCCGGAAGCGCTGAAGATCGGCCATACAGAAAAGAACCCGGCCGAACTCGACCGGGTTTATCAGCTGGGAAGACGGGAGGCGGCAAAGCGCCTGCCGGAGATTTGTCAGTTCCTGGAGAAATAGTTGGTCTTGGGAATATATTCCTCGGTATCGGAGGAAGGCGTATTGCCGAGGGTCATGGGAATCGGCACGGGATCCGCGGCGGGCTTTTCCGCTTCTTCCGCAAAGTTCTCTTCTTCCGGTTCGGCGTCTTTGCTGCGGTTGAAATAATGCTTGTATATGTACAGGCCGAGGATCACACCGACCGCCAGGCCGCCGAGGATCGCGGTGCCGGAGGTTGCCCGGAAGGCGGAACCGAACACGGACAGAATGGCGGACAGGCCGGAGGTCAGGCCATGGGCCAGCGAGCGGATAATCGTGGTTGCCAGGCGGATAATGGGCCTGCCGAACAGGGCAAACAGGATGATGGGAGTAATGATGCTCCTGCTCCCGCTGCGCCTTGTTTTTTTGTGATTGGTCTGGTGCTGGTGATTCCGGGCGGTTTCTTTATTGGCGGAAGGGTCAGATCCGTTCCAGTTCCAATTCCAGTTCCAGTTCCAGTCCCAGTTTGACTTGTTGGCCATTTGTTCAGTCATCCTCCTGACGAAGCAATCTTCTTCTGCAACATACAGCAGTGTAACACGCAATCCACGCGAAAAAAAGGAGAATTTCATTAAAATTCAAAAGGAAAAGCCGGAGAAGCAGTTGTTTCCCCGGCTTTTTTGCGCGGAAAAACCTGCAATCCGGATGCTTTTTCGCAGGAGATACAAACAATTTACAGTATGTTTACATCTTTTTTACAAAAACATGAATCAAAATGCCCGTTTTTATCGTCTAATAAGTAGGGAGGTTGAAAGAGATGAGAAAACACCGGTTTGTGATCATCAAAAAACAGGGGAACCGATTTGACAGCTATTCCTTTCATATCCGGCGCGACGCAGTGACCGGAGAGCTTTCTGTTTCCTTTACCCGGCCGGGTCACGCCCTGGTACTATGCCTGGAGCGCACGATTCCCGAGCTGCGGACAATTGCGGGACCCCGGAAGAATTATCTTTTTCTTCCACGTGAATCGGAAAACTGACAGACACATTCACTGATCACAAACCGTTGTTTATATAAAGGGCTCCGTCCTTGGGGGAACGGAGCCCGCTTTTTTTATTCTTCTGCTTCTTCTTCCGCCAGGTTCTCTTCGGCCGCGGCCGCTTCCTCTTCCGCCGCTTTCCGACGTTCCGCTTCCAGCGTGGCGGAAAACAGGGGCTCCTCTTCTTCCGGTTCTTCTTCCTGCTCTTCCGGCAGATCCTCCGGTTCCGCCTCCTCAACGGGTTCCGGTTCCGGCGCATCTCCGGGTTCCTCTTCTTCCGGTTCCTTCGGGACCAGGATCAGATCCTGGTCCGCGGACAGGATAAATTCCGCCGTGGCATGGAGGCAGTTCTCCAGCGCAAGGGGACTCAGGTTTTCCGGGGTATCCATCCGGGTGTGGTAGAACCTTTCCAGCCTGTGGCTGAGACCGGTTACGCCGATGGAGCGGAAACCGCCCTGGGTGAAGGCGGCGCTGTCCGTGGCACCGCCGAAGAGCGGTACCTTACCGTCCCGGCAGGGCACGTCGGCCGCTTCCGCCGCCAGCAGGAACCAGTCGCACAGGTCTTCGTCCGAGGCCACGGTGTTGTTCAGGTCCCGGCGGTTGACCATGAGCCAGTCCGGATTGTAGATGGAATCGTAGGTAATGACGCAGGTGGGCACGTCGCGGTAATCGTCCCTGTGGGCTTCGCACCAGGCCTTCGCGCCCCGCAGGCCTGCTTCCTCCGAACCGGTAAGGATGACGCCGATCTCGGTGTTCTCCAGCCGGATTCCCTGTTCCTCCATATCCTTCAGGAGGGTGACGCCCATCAGGCAGCCGGTCAGGTTGTCGTTGGCGCCGTCCACCACCCGCAGCGGGTTATAGGTGATGGTCAGCAGCAGGAAGAAGGGAAGGAAGACCAGTCCCCGCAGTCCCGCGGTATGGACATCCACGCCGCACAGGGAAAGGAAGGACAGGACGATGTAGTAGAAAACGCCGACGGTGGCCGCGAGGCCCGGAATCTCAAAGGCGATGCCGCCGAGACGGTAGTTGATGGGAAATTCCCAGGCTGCGTCCGTGTGCCCGTTCAGGAAAATCCGCTGGCGGACCTCGCCGGCGCAGGGGCGCACGGCGGTCACGTTGGTGCCCTGCTTTTTGGGAAACAGCGGATCAATGGGCTTGCGGTAAAGCACAAAGTGGAAGATGAACAGCAGGAAGCCCAGCACACCAAACAGGATGCTCAGGAGGGGCTTGCTGAAAAAGAGCAGGCAGCAGAGGACGTCGCAGAAGGCGGAAAAATAGAAGTATCCGTAAAAGGCATCAGGATGCTCTTCAAAGGATTCGGTTTTCACATCCGTGCAGCCGCATTTTTTCTGCAGCACCCGGGCGAAATACTCCGCCGCGGCCCGCTCGCCTGCGCTGCCGGGTGAACGCCTGCCGATTTTCCGGCAGATGTGGGTGATTTCTTCCGCCATATAGGAAACACTTTCCCTGCGTTTCCCGCTGTCATTCCAGATGTTCATCCGCCAGTCCCCTTCCTGCGGAAAATGTGAAGATCGTATCTTCGCCGATTATACCAGAATTCCGGGAACAAAAAAAGACAGAAGCGGACAGTACAAATTCTTGCTGTGATCACGGATGGCGCATATAATGGTACAAAAGGGGGGATCCGTATGGCAGGTCCCGGCGGCTTCGGAAGGCGAGCCAGCTTCCTCACGGAAGAAGAAAAACAGAATTCACCGAAAATCACCAGACAGCTGATCAGCAGGGTGTTTTCCTACCTGAAACCCTACTGGAAGCAGCTGCTGCTGGTGCTGGGCTGCATTGTGGTATCTTCGGTCTGCAGCCTGTTTCCGTCCATTCTCACCGGTAACATCATCGACGTGCTGACCGGCAAGGACCTGGGCGGCTGGTTCGGCGCGGGACTGTCCGCCCTGATCCGGCTGATCATCCTGACCCTGATCCTGTACCTGGTTTCCAACCTGATCAGCGTGGGGGAAACCTACCTGAACAGCTGGATCGCGCAGCATATTTCCTTTGATATGCGCAACCAGATGTACCGTCACCTGCAGAAGATGTCCCAGCGGTTCTTCACCTCGGCAAACCAGGGGGATATCATCACACGGATGACCAGCGATATTTCCGGCGTGGAAAGCGTGGTGACCGGTACTTTCACCAGCATCCTGTCCAACACCATCACCCTGGTGGTGGCCCTGATCGCCATGTTTCAGAAGAACTGGATCCTGGCCCTGGTGGGCATCGCGGTGGTGCCCCTCTTTGTTCTGCCTACCCGGCTGGCCGGCAAACGGCGGTGGAAGCTGGCAGGGGAGGCCCAGGCCTGCAATGATGAGATCAACGGCATCCTGAACGAAACCCTTTCCGTCAGCGGCCAGCTGCTGGTGAAGCTCTTCGGCCGGGAAAAGGCGGAATATGAACGTTATGAAGAGACCAACGGGCGGATGATCAGGCTGAACATCCGGGAGCGGATGGCCGGCCGATGGTTCTTTATGCTGCTGAGTACGCTGACCTCCATCGGCCCGATGGTGCTGTACCTGGTGGGCGGTATCCTGATCATGAAGCATGACAGCAGCCTGTCTGTCGGTGATATTACCGTGCTGGTGGCGCTGCTCGGGCGCCTGTACGGTCCGGTCAACAGCCTGCTGAATATCCAGGTGGAATGGATCCGTTCCATGGCCATGTTCACCCGGATTTTCGAATACTATGACATGAAACCGGAAATTGATGACAAGCCGGACGCGAAGGAACTGACAAACGCGAAGGGCGAGATTGTCTTCGACCATGTGAACTTCACCTATGACGGGGAACGGATGATCCTGAAGGACATCTCCTTCACCCTGCACAGCGGGGACTGCGTGGCCATTGTTGGCCCCAGCGGCAGCGGCAAGAGCACCATCGTCAACCTGATCCCCCGCCTGTGGGATCCCACCGCCGGCAGCGTGACCTTTGACGGGACGGATGTGCGGGATTACACGCTGCATTCCCTGCGGGACGAGGTAGGCGTGGTGACCCAGGAAACCTACCTGTTCAACGGAACCATCCGGGAAAACCTGCTTTACGCCAAGCCGGACGCCACGGAGGAGGAAATGATCGAGGCCTGTAAAAAGGCCAACATCTATGACTTCATCAAAAACCAGGCGGAGGGCCTGGACACCATGGTGGGCAACCGCGGCCTGAAGCTGTCCGGCGGCGAGAAGCAGCGGATCTCCATTGCCCGGGTGCTGCTGAAGGACCCGGCGCTGCTGATTTTTGACGAGGCAACGTCCGCCCTGGATTCCATTTCGGAAGCGGCGATCCAGGCGGCCATTAATCCGCTGATTGAGGAGCGGACCTCCATCCTGATTGCCCACCGGCTTTCCACGATCCTGGCAGCAGATGAGATCCTGGTGGTCCGGGACGGGCAGATTGTGGAACGGGGTACGCACAAGGACCTGGTCCATGCCGGCGGCACCTACCAGGAACTTTATGAAACCCAGTTCAGCAAAGCGGAAGCATAAGGATCAACATCAGAAAAGCCCCGTTCAACTGAACGGGGCCTTTATTGACGGACTCAGCAGTTCACGCTGGACACGGGATGCGCAATACACGCTTTGCAGCCGGTCCGGATTGTTCCGCTCCGGGAAAAATGGTATACTTTCCGGGAAATAACGTACCGGAAGGAAAAAATCATGGCCATTACCAAAACGGATTTCATGCGGGGGATGCAGTGCCGGAAAATGCTCTGGCTGGACCGGCACAAGCCCGGAATGCGGGTGATCCCGCCGGAGGTTCAGGCCAGGCTGGACGCGGGCAACGACTTCGGCGACAGGGCCATGGCCATGTTCGGTCCCTATGAGGAAATGACGGTGTACCGCCCGGGTACCCGGATTCCGGACAAGCAGGCCATGCTGGCCAACACACAGGACGCCCTGGCCCGCGGGGTTCCCGTGATCTGTGAGGCGGCCTTCAGCAATTACAACAATTACTGCGCCGTGGACCTGCTGCGGAAAACGGAGACCGGCCACGATCTGTATGAGGTGAAAAACGCGCCGGAAGTCTATGAGCAGTTCATCCGGGACGCGGCTTTCCAGTACTATATTATCCGGCGTACGGGACTGCGGATTGACCGGGTTTTTATCGTTATCCACGGACCGGATGAGGAAAATCCCTTTGTGCCTAACGATGTTACGGAAAAAGCCCGGGAATACTATGACTGGATCAACGACAACATCTGGGACCTGAACCGGGTGGCAAAGTCGAGGGAGGAGCCGGATGTTCCCTGCGGGGATCAGTGCTCAAACCCTTATGAATGCTGGTATTACGGATACTGCCACGGGCTGGTCCGGGAACCGGAACAGCTGACAATGGAAGACTGGAAATGACAGCCGGCAGGCGGAATACAAACCGCTGCCGGCTGTCAGGCAGTTACACAAGAATTTACAAGATTGTTACATCGCGTTGATGACCCGGATACATCTTATCCTATATAATAGAGTGGTAAAGATGTCATAGGGGGTTAAGGAATGAAATCCTGGAGGTACAGGCTGCCGGTGTGTCTGCTGTTCGCCCTGCTGCTTACAGCAGTGTTTGGCGTGTGCGCCCGGGCAGACAATGAAGGCACCTGCGGCCCCAACCTGACCTGGAAACTGGAAAACAGAAGGCTGATCATCTCCGGAACAGGAGAAATGGACGACTTCAAAGAAGATGAAACCGTACAGAAGCCTTATCTCTGGTATACATTGCCCGGCACGACCGCACCCTGGGATGGAGAGATCTTTAACGAACTTGTGATTGAAGAAGGCGTTACTTCTATCGGAGCTTATGCGTTCAACTGCCATACTGAGCTGATCATCGTCAGCCTGCCTGATACTTTGAAATCCATAGGAGATTCCGCCTTTGCGTACTGCGAGAACATGGCGGATGTCCTTTTTCCAAAGTCAGTTGAGAGAATCGGGAAATCCGTCTTTACGGACTGCCGCGGACTGAACAGCGCTGTTCTGCCGGAATCGCTGGCGATGATTGAATTCGGCCTGTTCCAGAGCTGCAACGCCCTTGAAACAGTCGTTGTTCCTGACGGTGTGCTGTCCATCGCGGATTTGGCGTTTGGCAGCTGTTTGAGCCTGAAGGAGATTACCCTGCCGGCTTCCGTGGTCAGGATCAGCAAAGATGCGTTCTCTTCCTGTGAAGATCTTCAGAACGTGATTGTGGAGAAGGACAGCTATGCTGAAAAATACTGCATTCAGTACAAACTCCCGTATACCTATGCGGATACGCCTGTAATATTTGGCAGCGACGGCGGTGAACAGCTGGAATGGAAGCTGGAAAACGGCACGCTGACCATTTCCGGAACAGGTAAGATGGATGACTTTACGCGCCAGTTCGGCGTGACTGAAGAAATAACCGCGCCGTGGAGCGGACAGCAAATCACGCAAGTGGTGATTGAACCGGGTATCACCTCCGTCGGAGATTACGCGTTCTGGGGCTGCGGGCAGCTGAAGGCGGTGACCCTGCCTGATACGGTGACCCGCATCGGGAAATTCGCCTTCGAAGGCTGTGACCTGCTGCAGGAGATTACGCTGCCGGACGGCATTGCTGAAATCGGAAAAAAAGCATTCAGCAAATGCGGCAGCCTGACCGCGATTACCCTGCCCGCGTCTGTCGGTGCCCTGGGAGAAGACGTGTTTGCCGGAGGCGAAAAGCGGATCAAAGTGACCGTTGAACCGGGAAGCTATGCGGAGCGGTACTGCGCGGAGAACGGCCTTCCGTATACAGGCGGCGAAAACACGCCGGAAGCGACGCCGACGCCCCAGGCTGATATCAGGGAAAGCAATACCTGCGGTGAAAACCTGACCTGGAAACTGGAGAACGGCACACTGACGATTTCCGGCACAGGACGGATGGACGATTATGAGCAGAGCCAGGAACTGCCGGATCGGAACGGTACAGCCCGGCCGGGTTCATCCGCTCCGTGGAGCGGAAGCGCATTCACCGCTTTAGTCGTTGAGGACGGGGTTGCCTCTATTGGAAACTATGCTTTTGAAGGCTGCGGCATGACAGAGGTTTCCCTGCCGGGTACGCTTGTTTCCCTGGGCGAGGGTGCCTTTGAACGCTGTGAAAACCTGAAGATGGTGACGCTGCCGGATTCCGTCACCGAAATCGGAATGTTTGCGTTCTGCGAATGCACCGGCTTGACAGAGATCCGGCTGTCCGCTTCCCTGGCGTCCATCGGGACCGCCGCGTTCCAGACCTGCGTGAAGCTGACGGAGATCACCTTGCCGGAATCTCTCAGGAGCGCCGGAATGTACGCGTTCCTGAACTGCTCAGCGCTGAAAACCGTTACCCTGCCCGCGTCCCTGGAGATGCTGGGCGAATACGCCTTTGACGGCTGTCAGGCCCTGAGGAACGTGATCGTGCCGAAGGACAGCTACGCGGAACGGTATTGCACAAAGAAGGGACTTTCCTATATCTATACCGGGAGCGTTCCGGAAGCCGTTCCTACTGAGGCGCCCGGCGGCACCTGCGGAAAGAACCTGACCTGGAGGCTGGAAGGCTATACGCTGACCATTTCCGGATCCGGGGAAATGGATGATTATGACAGTGTGTATACCGAAACTGACGCATACGGAAGCAGCTATTTCCTTTATACAACAGCTCCCTGGTTCGGACGGTATTTCAGCCGGGTTGTGGTGGAAAACGGTGTTACCCGGATCGGGAGTTTCGCGTTCTATAGCAGTGGGACGCTTCAGTCCATCCAGCTTCCGGACACGCTGAAGTCTATCGGATCAGAAGCTTTGAGCAATACAGCCCTGAAGAGGGTTGAGCTTCCTGATTCAGTGGAGTCCGTGGGAAGAGAAGCCTTCTTCGGGTGCAGCTCCCTGGAACAAGTGAAGCTTCCGGCGGGACTGAAGGTGATTCCGGTGGAGTGTTTCTATGGCTGTGTTTCCCTGCGGGAAATTGTTCTGCCTGATACCCTTCAGAGCATAGGTGGCTTTGCGTTTGCCCACTGTGAAAAACTGCGGGAAATCCGGCTGCCGGCTTCTGTGTTCGCGATCGGCAACAATGCGTTCAGTTACTGTACGAAGCTGGAAGGCTATATCGTTGAAAAGGGCAGTTACGCTGAAGAGTATTGTATCGGAAAGTATCTGCCGTATTCCTACGTGGACGGTACAAAACCTGAAAGGACTGTGAAGACAGTTTCAGGCACCTGCGGCAGGAATCTGACCTGGATACTGGAAGACGGTACGCTGACCGTTTCCGGTACAGGGGAAATGGATGACTATAAGATGGTTACGGAAGATATATATGTGACGGGTACAACTGCGCCGTGGGGAGAGTTGCTGATCGATACAGTCATCATTGAGGAAGGGGTCACTTCGGTCGGAGATTATGCTTTTGCGGACAGGGATGAAGTGAAACAGGTTTCGCTGCCGGAGACCCTGACTTATCTGGGAACCGATGCTTTCGCCAGCTGCAGTATCACCGAGTTGGATCTGCCGGATTCGGTCAGTACGATAGGATCAAATGTATTCGCGGGCTGCTATCACCTGCAAAAGGTGAAACTTCCGGCCGGGCTCAGATGCATTCCCTTTGGTATGTTCCAGAACTGTTCTTCTCTCAGGGACATTACGCTTCCGGAATCGGTCGGAATTCTTGAGGAGCACGCCTTTGCCGGCTGCACAAGCCTGGAAGAACTCCGGATTCCCGCCGCCCTGACTGATATCAGGGAGTATGCGTTTGAATACTCCCCCGACCTGAAACTGATCCTTGCTGAAAAAGGCGGCGAGGCGGAAGCATACTGCGTCAGCCATCATATTACCTATTCATACGCGGAGAACGAGTAAATGAAAAACTTTGTGAAGAGATACAGGTTTCTTCTGATCCTGGCGGTGCTGATCCTTGTCGCGGTCGGCGCGCTGGCCTCCATGTCGGGGAAGAAGCCGCCGGAAAGAACCACGCTGGATGAATGCCGCAGCCTGCTGAACGATCCGGAAACCAACGGCAGGCTGACTTCAGCCGCGTCCATCCTGCTGCAGCAGCAGGATTTCAACGGATACCTGCTCAAAAACGTCCATCCTTACAATTCCAGTCTGCACAGCCTGGAGGAACTGAAGAACAACGCGTATTTCGCCCAGGAAGAGCAGTCGGTCATGCTGGACGCTTTTTCGATGCTCAAAGGGCTGACGATGATCAAGTATGAAGGCAGCAGCAGCAATGTCCTCAATATTGAGCTGGCGGGGGAAAACTACAGCCGGATCAAGCTGTTTTTCCTTCCGCACATGCAGCAGGATCCGGAAGCGGAGCTGATCCGGGAGGAATATGCACCGGCAGCGTATTATGAAATCGCGGAAGTGGACGCAAACTGGTATATAGGCGTCCATAAACCGGATAAAGCCTGACGAAAAAACGAAGCGGCGGCGCCGGACAGGCGCTGCCGCTTTTTGCGCAATGTCAATAGTCTGAACATACAATTTACAACATTGTTACATCTCCTTGATGACTTTGAAACAGCGGGTTTTATATACTTGATACCGGAAGAACGGGAAAAAGATTCCCGGATCGGGGACGGAAAACAGGGAAGGAATGTGATCCCTGTCACGTTCATATAGGGAAAACGCCTGATAATCCGGAGGGAAACAGATGGATATCCGAAAGAGCAGGATGTGGATCCTGCTGCTGATTGCCGCAATTCTGCTGATGCTGATTTACGGCATGAAAAGCTCCTGCGGGGAAAACCTGAAATGGAACCTGCGGGACGGTACGCTGACGATTACCGGCAGCGGAAGAATGAATGACTATAAGGGTATCTTCGGGGACAAGGGAGCGGACGGCGTCCGCCGGATGCTGTGTGTGGATACCCCCTGGGAGGATAAGGTCATCGACAAGGTGATTGTGGAAGAGGGAGTCACCTCCATCGGGAATTACGCGTTTGCCTTCTGTCCGGAGCTGACGGAGATTTCACTGCCGGAAACTGTTACCTCCATCGGGGAAGCCGTCTTTGACGGCAGCGAGAACCTGGAAACCATCTATGTCAGCGAAGGCAGTTATGCAGAGGCATACTGCATCAATAACGAACTTCCGTATGTGCACCAGACCGTGTAGAAATGAGCCTGATGTATTTTTACCGGCCTTGACAATTAGGCCGGTTTATTTTTCGGCCTTTGTGCTGTATTATGGATTCACGATCCGGTAAAATGTGCCTGACGGTTGAAAAACCGCCAATACAGACACATGAACGGAGGGGAATCCCTGTGAGCCGGCGGATGTAATGACGGGCATAATCAACTGATATAACCAAACAACTGAAAGGAGAACACCTATGGACGCTATTCTCGATTTCCTCCGGGACAGCTGGTACTGGATCCTGATTGCCATCGCGGCAATCATCATCATCGTTAAGTTTATCCCCCGGTACAAGATTGCTCCCCCGGACACCGCCCTGATTATCTCCGGCCTGATCCGCCGGAACTACAAGGTCCGTAACTCGGACGGCACGGTTTCCGCCAAGAAATTCGGCTACCGGATCATCCGCGGCGGTGCTACCTTCTATATTCCGGCGATTGAGCGGATTGACCAGCTGGATATGTGCCTGAACCAGGTGGATATCCGGACGGCCCAGCCCGTTCCCACCAAGGAATACATTTCCGTGCTGGTGGACGCCGTGGCGAACATCAAGATCGGATCGGACGACCTGTCCATTGCGACCGCCGCCGAGCAGCTGCTTCACTATAACGGAGAGCAGATCAAGGCCCTGGCCAAGGACGTGCTGGAAGGCAACATGCGTGAAATCATCGGCCAGATGACCATCGCCGAACTGGTCCAGAACCGGGATAAGTTCGCCCAGGAATCCATCAAGGCCGCTATGGCTGATATGGCCAACATGGGCCTGGAAATTATTAACCTGACCATCCAGAACTTCTCCGACAAGGACGGCAATGTGATTGATACCATGGCTGCCCGCAATGTGGCGGAGAAGGAACAGGACAAGCGTATCGCGGAAGCCGCGGCTGAAAAGGAATCCAAGTTCGCCGAAATGCAGGCGGAAGCGGAAATTGCCCGCCAGAACCGCGACCTGGAAGTCCAGAAGGCTTCCTTCAAGCAGGAAACGGAAGAAGCCCGCGCCAAGGCTGAAATGGCCTATAAGATTGAGCAGGAACGCATCAACAAAACCTTTGCCACCGAGCATGCGGCCGCTGAAATGACCCGCCTGGAAAAGGAAACGGAACTGAAACGGCAGGCTGTTGAGATTGAGCGTGAAAAGCTGAACGTGGAGATCCGTGAAAAGGCGAAGGCCGAAAAGGACCGCGCCATTGCCGAGGCCGAAGCGGAGAAATACCGTAAGCAGGCTGAAGCGGACGCTGCGCTGTATGCTGCCCAGAAGGAAGCGGAAGCCATCCGGATGAAGGGTGAAGCGGAAGCGGAAGCTATGCGGAAAAAGGCGGAGGCCATGCAGCTCTACGGCCAGGCTGCCATGATGCAGATGGTTACCGAAAAGCTGCCTGATATCGCCCGCGCTGTGTCTGAGCCCCTGAGCAAGACCGAAAAGATCATCCTCTTCGGCGAAGGCGGAGCCACCTCCATGGCGAGGGATACCGCAGGCACCATGCTGCAGACCTTCGAAGCCGTGAAGGAAGCCGTCGGGCTGGATATCCCCAAGGCGATCCGGAACGTAACCACCGGCGGACTGATCGGCAAGGCCGCGCAGGAAGCGGAAGAAGAAAAAGACGAAAAGCCCGCGGAGGACGTGAAGGAAGAAACCCCTGCGGCGGCAATCGCGGAGGAGACTCCCGCGGAGGAAACGGATCCTGATACAGGCGTATAAACGCTGTGAAAAACAGCGCCGGCCGGCAGAAATGCCGGCCGGTTTTTTGTGACCAGGTCACATGATTGTCAATTTGTCTGAAAAATGCTATACTTGATTTGGCAAATAATGGATATAGTCAGGAACGCGGGAGAATTTATTTCTCCTTTTCGTCGTTCTCTTCGTCTTTTTCCCATCCTACTTCGCGGATAAAACGCTTCCAGACCCGTGCGGCGCTTTCCGCCGTTTCCTCGTCCGAAAAGGGCTGACCGTCGCAGCGCCGGGACAGCGTCGCCAGTTTCTCTGCCCTGTCTTCAGCCTTGCTGCCGCGGCGGAAAGTGGCGGGAATCTCATTTTTTAAAGGCTTCCGGGAGAAAACCGGCTGGACCGGAAAGCCGAACATATCAATGCGCATGGAATCACCCCTCTGTATATATAAACACTCACGAGAACAGATTGTGACACAAAACCGGCTGAAAAACAATAGAAAAACAAAAAAACAGCGACGGGAATATTTCCCGGGAATCTGACAGGAGGGATCATCCGATGAAAACAGAGACGCTGGAAAAGCTTCCGTACTGGAAGGATCTGACGGAGCGTGAAAAACAGCAGGCGGCGGAGGCTGCCTACATCCGGCGTTATAAACCGGGAGAGCTGCTTTTCGGTCCGGATGTGGAAAGCGTGGGCATGATCCACCTGCTCAGCGGGGCTTCCAGGGCGTATTTGCTTTCGGACGAAGGCCGGGAAGTGACCCTGTTCCGCCTGGGGGAGGAGGATAACTGCATCATTTCCGCCGCCAGCGTCCTGGCTCAGATCAGTTTTGAATCCTATATGGTGGTTGAACAGCCCGCCAGCATCCTGATTGTTCCCGTGGAACTTTTCGGTGAATTCTGCGAGAAGAATACCCAGGTGCGCTGCTTTGCCTATGAACTGGCAACCCGGCGCTTTTCCCAGGTGGTGGCGGCCATAGAACAGACCCTCTTTTCCAGGCTGGATAAGCGGCTGGCAAACTACCTGATCCAGACCTACCGGAATACGGGCAGCCGTGAAATCCGCATGACCCAGGAGGAGCTGGCCCGTCAGGTCAATTCCGTCCGGGAAACCGTGGGCAGGATGCTGAAGCGCTTTGCCGGTGAAGGCATGATCGAAAACCGCCGGGGAACCGTTGTCCTGAAGGATCTGGCGAAGCTGGAAAAAATCGCAAAAAAATAAAAAATGTATGTGACAAAATCACTGAATCTGATCGGATTTTTTGCTACAATCCCCCGTGCAAACAGTAGGGAGAAAGCCTCCCAACCCCCCATAACAACCGCCCTTTTCCGGCAGAAAAGGGCGGTGTTTTTTGCTTTAAAACGCTTTGCATTCCTTATAAAGCAGCACGCTGAGCACAATCTCCCCGCAGAGAATGAAAGCCGCGGTGGCCAGGCTGTCCAGAAGGTGGATGATGACCAATGCACCGACGGTTTCGATGACGGAGAGAATGAGATAGGCCTTGCTGTCATAGACCCAGCTGTAAGGCAGCAGGTGCGCCCCGAAGATCATGGCGTAGATCATGAGCATGGCGTCCGGCCGCCGGTCAAAGGCCCACATGGCGATCAGGAGATACAGCAGCTGGTTCAGCGTGGCAAGAACGACCAGGCCGTTGAGCGGGTTGCCGGTTTTCCGGAAAATGTCCGCTTTCAGCAGTTTGGAGAAGAGGGTGGCCAGCGGGATCAGCAGGCAGCAGCAAATGAAAGTCATCAGGTTTGCGGTCCGCAGGTCCGCGGCCGCAATCCGGCTCAGCAGGATCAGCGCCCAGATGATCACGGAAGCGAGGATGAAGGGCAGGCCTTTTTTCTGGCGATACTGCACATCCTTTTTCAGCCGGTTCAGCCTGTCAACACAGGCGTTCAGTTCATATGATTCCATGGGAGAACTCCTTTCAAAGCTTACACATTATATAAACGCGCCTGAATCGTTTTTGTGGCATTTTCCCGGAGAAAAAAACAGCCGAAGAACATACAGAAAGTGTCCGGCATGATTACATCCGCGGATGGAATCGCCTGGAACGGAAATGGAGAAGTGAGGAAAATCAACGCTTCCGGGCTTCGAAAAACAGGGGGAGGATTACACCGGCGGATGTAAACACCCGCTGCGGGCAGCATGACGGAAAGAGGAAAAAGGCACAGCAAACCGGCTGCATCCGGAGCAATAACAGCAGGTATATTTCCGCTTCCGCGCTGTTTTGTATCCGTTTTCCGCGCTATGCTTTAACCATCAAAGAGCTGACCGGGAAAGGAAGGATTGATCGTGTTTCTGTATGCTGCCGCTGCTGTGCTGGATGTGGTGTTTTTCACCCTGCTGGGGGCCCGCTTCGTGCGGGAGATCCGGGCCGGACGGGCAAAGGGCGGAGCGGAAAAAGGGCCGGAAAGGATCGTACAGCGGGGGCGGAAAGCAGGATAAACGGAGTCCCTGGCTGAGAAAACGAAATCAATAAGGGACAAAAAACGCTTTTCAAAAGGCGTTTTTTGTTTTTTTCCTGTTTGTGTGACCAAGTTCCTTGAAGTGTACGAACATATTTCATATACTTAAGCCAGAGAAAAAGTACGGACATCAGGCAGGAAACCCTGGAGCACGAAAACCCGCGGGGCGGGAATATAACCACCGGAAGCGCGAGGGAGCGCGGAAACAGAAAAAGAAATAAAGGATCCGGAAAGATGAAAGCGAAGAAAAAACTGGCATGCCTTTTCCCGGGAATTGGTTATACCTGTGACAAACCGCTGCTTTATTACAGCCGGAATCTTCTGCAGAAGATGGGCTGGGAAGTGGTCTGTGTCCCCTATTCCGGTTTTCCGGCCGGGGTAAAGGGCAACACCGTGAAACAGGAACAGTGTGTGGCAATGGCTGCCGAACAGGCGGAGGCCATGCTGAAAAAGATCCGGTGGAGCAGGTATGACGATATCCTTTTTGTCGGCAAGAGCGTCGGAACGGTGGTCGGCCCGGCTTACGCGAAAGCCCATGGCATCGACTGCCGCCAGGTGCTCTTTACGCCGGTGGAGGATACTTTTTCCTATGTCAGTACGAAAGCCATTGCCTTCCACGGCACGGCGGACTCCTGGGCGGATACGGACACCATCCGGAACCACTGCCGCCGGCTGGGCATTCCGCTGTATGAAAGTCCGGATGCCAATCATTCCCTGGAAACCGGGCATGTGGGGAGGGACATCCGGGAGCTGGGAAAGATCATGCGGCTGGTGCGGTATTTCGCGGCGGGAGAAGAAAGATAAGGGCGACAGCAAACGGTATTCAGGATTTGTCCGCCTGCGGTTAAGTGAATAGGAAAGATCAGGGTGCAGGGACGCTGTCCCGGCACCCTGATGTGATTAATCTGCAATCTGTTTCGTTGTTTTGCGACAAAGTCGCTTGAAACGAAACGTTTTTTTTCCTATACTGTATAGGCTGCAAAGGATTGCATAAGGAGGAAGAGACATGGTAAGGGAGATTATTCACGATCCGATCTTTCTGCGGCGCAAGTCCCTGGCGGCAACCTCCGCGGACTTGCCAATCGCGGAAGACCTGGTGGATACGCTGCGGGCCAACGCGGACCGCTGTGTGGGACTGGCGGCGAATATGATCGGAAAGCGGAAGCGGATCATTGCTTTCTGCAACGGACCGCTAATCATGGTGATGCTGAATCCGCAGATCATCAATAAAGACGGGGAGTATGAAACAGAGGAAGGCTGCCTGTCGCTGGAAGGCGTCCGGAAGACGAAAAGGTACCGGAGCATTACTGTCACCTGGCAGGACATGGACATGAACAAACGCACCGGCACCCTGTCCGGGTTTGCCGCCCAGACTGTCCAGCATGAACTGGATCATTGTGACGGAATCCTGATCTGAACAAATCAAAAAAGACTGCCGCGGGAAAACGCGGCAGTCTCTTTCCATAAGGCCGGATCTGTTGACCGGCTTTTTTATTGTTTGTTCTTCCCAAGAATGCGTACAGCATTGATGATGGCGCAAATGCAGCATACCGCAAGGGAAACATAGAAGATCCAGGACCTGGCGGGCTCAAAAATAATCACGAGGATGAGACCTGCAAGCCCGATGATTCCGATAATCAATGAGATCAGAGCATTGCTTCTGTCCATGGGCAGTCTCCTTTTTGTTTTCAGCCTACTTTCCGTTCAAAGGTGATGACCAGGCCGAAGCCCATGGCCTGGTTGACGCAGACAGCGGCAACGCGCCATCCGTCAGCCGCCATTTCATTCATGATTCCTTCGGAATCTCTGACTAGGCTGGTCCTCACAGCATACTCATACATGGTTCAGTTCCTCCTTTTCTGTTCATGCCGGGCTGATTCCCGGTACACTTACAGCTTACACGGGAATATGGAGGAAAAACAGGATGATTCATGCAAAATATGTATGCGTAATTGTCGGGGAACGGTTTAGTCTTTCTTCTCCGGAAGTTTGATGACCTGCCTGGTTTCATCCGGGGCAGTCACTTTATCAGGACGGTAGCTCATGTTGAAGTGCTTGCCGTCCACCCGGGCATAACCGTCCTTCACTTTTTCAGCTGCATAGAAGACAGTACCGCCCATGATGCCGGGCCGCTCACATTTGTCGTCTGTGCCGGCTACTACCTTTGCCACGGTTTCGATGGCTTCATCCACAATGGAGGGATCGAAGATCTCGTGGCCGCCGTACATTTTGTCAAACTCCTTCTGGTGCTCCTTCAGGTGCAGCAGGTTCCGCAGGTAGGAGATAATGGGCAGGGAATTCGGGAATTCCAGCAGGGTGTTGCCGTTGCAGGCGTCGCCGGCGTAGGCGATGCGGGATTTGTGATCGATGAGCACGATTTCGCCTTCAGTATGTCCGCCCACGTCCACCACTTCGATCTCCCGGCCGCCCAGGTCAAAAACATCCCCGTCCCGGATGGGGTATACCTTGATGGGGTTCCAGTCGGCGAAGTTGTCATCCGCCTCAATCAGGTCCTTGTATTCAGGCAGGGCCATCTCTTTTGCCATCTCAACGACCTGCTCCTTTTTGATGCCGATGCTGTCCTGGAAGGAACGGATATCCCGGTCCGGCATAAAGCAGTGGTCAAAGTGGAAGTTACCGCCCACGTGGTCGGAATGGCTGTGGGTGTTGGCCAGCAGGATGGGCTTGTCCGTCAGGGTTTCGCAGAAGGCCTTCAGGTTGCCCATGCCGAGGATGGAATCAATGAGCAGGGCATAGTCCCCGCCCTCCACCAGATAGCAGATGGCGTAGGAACTTTCCACGAACGCGTTGGTGATCATCCAGCTCTTTTCGGCGATTTCCTCAGCCTTGTAGTACGGAATTTTCTTATCCATGCTCTGGTTTCCTCCGAAACGCTTTTGAATCATTATACTTTCCCGGATACCAAACCGGAACTCACAATCCGTAGAAAAAAGTATACCATGGATCCTACCGGCAGTATTGATGTTTCTTGTGAACTTTTCCGCACAGCCGGAAGTACTTTTAAACGGAATAACATGCTGGTGCGCGGCTTGGCATATAGGATACAGACAAACTCATTCTTCATTTTTCATTTTTCATTCTTCATTGAAACGAAGGCGTGTGAGCTTGCTCACACGCCTTCGTAGTACACCGCCTTCTTCGGTTCGTAAGTATCCGTATACAGGTATTCTGACTGCCCGTTGACGGTGTTCACTCGGTATACTTCCACCTTGTAGCCTTCCCGGCCTTCGGAATACAGGTACTGCTCGCCGGGATAGGAGGTGTACTCATGCTTCCGGTCCTTTTTGATCTCCACGCCGGGGTCAATGGTTTCCACGATATTGGACTTCAGCTCATAGTGGACGTCGCCCATATACGGGCCGTAGATATCCACCCGTGTCCGCAGGTACTTTTTGCCTTTCTTGGCCGGATCCTTTTCCACGGTGGCGAAGATGTAGATGTCTCCGTCCGTGTTGTTTTTAAACCGGAAATCCTTGTTGTGCTTGGAGCCTTTTTCCAGGTAGACCGTGGCGTCCAGGCCCAGTTCCGTATATTTGACCTTTTCGGAATGGGGCCGCCGCTCCACAATCTGGAGCCCGGCGCACAGGGCGGCCTGGTAGATGGTGGTGCTGGCCTGGCAGACGCCGCCGCCGTAGCCCTCCACATAGTTTCCGTATACAATTTCCTGGGCGGGGAAGAAGCCCCGCTCCGCGGTCCGGTAACCGACTACGCTGTTGAAGCTGAAGGTTTCACCGGGGGCCAGCTTGTAGCCGTTGACAAAGTCATGCAGGGCATGGCAGATATTGTTGTTCCGGTCCTCGGTGGAGCTGGTATGGATTTCCGTCCAGGCGGAGGCGCGCAGGGTATACCTGTGCATCAGATCCGCCTTGCGGATCGAGGGCTCCACCTGGGCAGGCGTGATGGCATAGGTGCCGTTTTCCATGGTGGAAAGTTTTTCAAAGATCCATTTCCGGATGGGCTCGGTATCCAGGGTCAGCCCGTACACCTCGTCGAAGAACTGGAAAGGCGCGTTGATGTTCTCCGGATCCGGGGTGGCATACGCATCCTGGGCCGGCCGGTCAATGCTGTTTTTGATGGCAGCCAGCAGATCGTCAATTTTCTGCGTGCTGCCGGTGGGCCTGGCTGTGGAGGCCCGGTAAGGGGTTTGCTCCAGCTGCAGCATATCGGCATACCGCTGCTCGTCGCTGCCGGTGTGGCCCTGCTGCATGGCTTCGTTCAGCACGCCTGTCACGTCCACGGTGAAGTTCAGGTCCGCCGCGGTGATGTCGGCATGGTTTTCACCGTAGGTCAGGGTGACCTTCCAGTCGGCGTGCTGCGCCTGGATGCCGGCTTCGACGGCGGTCTTTGCCTCTTCATAGGTTTTGCCGCCCAGGTCAATGCCGTTTACATAGACGCCGGGGCAGAACCGGTCGCGGTAGGACTCCACCTTCTGCCGGACGGCGTCCGCCTGTTGCTGCTGTACGGCGGCCTGCTCCCGGGCTGTCTGTTCCCGGGCGGCCCGCTCTCTGGAGGCGTTGATGCCGCTGACGCCCAGGGCGCCGGCGACGATGATCAGCACCAGCAGAATCAGGGCGGGAATAAACTTCTTCAGGTTGAAAGGAGGCTGCTGGGGTTTCGGCTGCACGCGGGGAGCTCCGGGCGCCCGGCCGGGCGTATATCCCCGGGCGGGCTGCTGTGGCTGCTGCGGGGGGTAATATCCCTGCTGCTGCGGTTGCTGCTGCATCGGCCGCTGCTGGTGCCGGGGAGCATAATACCCCTGCGGGGGCTGCTGCTGTGTTTGGGGAGCCTGATAGCCGTGCTGCGCCGGCTGCTGCTGCGGAGGGTAATAACCCTGCCGGGGCGGCTCCTGCGGAACGCGGCGGCCCGGAGCGTTCTGCTGCGGGGGATAGTATCCCTGCGGGGGCTGCTGTGCTTGTTGCTGCGGCTGCTGCGCCCGCGGATTCTGCTGCTGTTGCCGGATATACCAGGACAGCTGCTCCTGTGACTGGGCGGGCTGATACCACTGCGCCTCCTGCTGCGGGACGCCGCGGCGGACAGCCGGCGGCTGGGCAGAGGAAGGCTGCGGGTTCCCAGGGCGCCCGTATCTTTGATCCTTCATGCCTCTGCCTCCTTGGTGGTCCATCATCTTTCTGAAAATAATAACGAATCCGGATTGCTCCGGCTTCCTCTATTTTACTCCTGTTTCAGTTCCAGTACCATACACTCTCCGGAATCCCGGAAACCCAGCGCCCGGTACAGCGGCCGTCCGGCCTCCGTGGCGTCCAGGCTGATTTCGGTGATGCCCCGGCCCCGGGCCTCGTCAATCAGCAGGGAAACCATCTGCTTTCCGACGCCCCGGCGGCGAAAAGCCGGCACGGTGTATACATTCATCAGGTGGCCCCTCCGGCCGGAGGGATGGGAAAAGGTGGGCATAAGATCTATATAGCACAGGGTGGCACAGCCCGCAAGGCGGCCTTCCTCCAGGGCGAGCACCGTGGTCTGGTCCCCTTCCCGGAAGTATTCCCGGCTGGCTTCCAGGAACTCCTCACTGAAGGCATAGTCCTCCGGAAGATGGTTGACAGCCCGGAGGGTTTCTGTCCGGCTGCGGATCAGCAGTTCCATATCCCGGGCTGTGGCGTACTTGTACTGCATGGGGTCTTTCTCTCTTTCGACAGGGGAGAATCTGCGCACGGCGGTTTGCACGGTGCGTTGTACCATTATATGACCCGCGGGGAGAGTCCGCAAGTGAAAGAATCACAAAACAGGAGGGAAGAAAACGGAGGGGAGGAACGTTGGATAGCAGGAACGCTTCTGTGAAGGGAGCGGGACGGAGGATCGACTCATGAGACGGATTGCATCAGCACTGCTGATTCTGATACTTTTACTTCTGCCGGTTTGCTCTTTTGCCCAGTCGGAACCGCTGGGCTTCGGATTTGTGAATGCCCGGGATGTGGCGCTGCGGGCAAATATGGGCGGAACCATTACCGGACGGCTGCCGAAGGGCACCTGTGTGTGGATCCGGGACACGCGGACGGATCGCGCGGGGAGAAAGTGGTATGAGATCAACGCCGGCACAGGCGTTGACGCGGACGGAACGGAAACGGAATATACAGGCTGGATGCGGGCGGAATTCATTGACGCCGGAGACAAGCTCTGGCATGACGTGGAATCGGTGGCCGCCGCGGACGGGGGCATGGTTGCCCTGCGGACGGACGGCACTGTGGAGCAGGCCGGCGGCGCCGGGGAAACCGAGGGCCGGGACCTGCGCGGCTGGACGCAGGCGATCAGCAATATCCGGCAGGTGGGGCTGTGCGCGGGCGGAAAGATCTGCTACGCGGTCGGCCTGGACGGCACCTGCTACAATTCCGCCGGCAACGGGGAGGAACATCCCGAACGGATCTATGCTGCCGGCGGCAAACACCGGATCTGGGAGATTACCACGGATTACCGGCTGAAGACCGGGGAAAGTGACCTGGACTGGATCTATCCCCAAAGCGTCAGCCCGGAGCAGCTTTCCCATGTGGCGGCGGTGGCGGACAGCGCCTCCAAACTGCTGCTGCTCACCGATGACGGCAGGGTCTACGCCGCCAACTGGCAGCAGGAAGGGGAGGACGGGCCGGAACCGGACTGGGAAAACTGGACGGATGTGATCAGCCTGGACGCGGCCTCCTGCCGCTTCGCGGAGGACGGGGAGCTCCGGTCCGCCTGCGCCGCGGTCCGGAAGGACGGAACCGTGCTGGCCGCGCCGGAGGAACTGTCCGGCCTGATCGGCAACTGGACAAACATGGCGAAAATCGTCATCGGGGAAAAGTGGGTGCTGGGCCTGAAACGGGACGGCACGGTGGTTTCCGCCGGGATTGACGGAAAAACCCCGCCGGATGTTTCAGCCTGGTCCGATATTATGGATCTGGGAACGGGAAAGGATTACTGCGTGGGCGTCAGGAGCAGCGGAAACCTGGTCTTCGCGGGCGACTACCGGTTCTGAACACAATCCAGCCAGACAAGGGGACGGTTCTTTTGTCTGGTTTTTTCGTTTGTTCGCCTTGACAACACCATGCCGGTTTTTTATCATTTGCTTGATGATTGGAAAGGAGAATACCGCCATGCCCAGACGTGCAAGACAAAAATCCTCATTAGGGTTATATCATGTGATGATGCGGGGTGCTGACAGGCGTATTCTGTTTGCTGATGATGAGGATAATCTCGGTTTCCTGCTGAGCCTGAAAAGAGCCAAGCAGGCGGGTGGCTTTAAGTTGTATGCATACTGCCTGATGGGAAATCATGTTCATCTCTTGGTGAAAGAGGAGAAAGAACCGCTTGAAATTGTGATCAAACGGCTTGGAGTATCCTATGTTTATCATTATAATGAAAAATACGATTTGCTTGGACATTTGTTTCAGGACAGATACCGGAGTGAACCGATAGAGACAATGGCGTATTTTATGGATGTCCTGCGGTATATTTGCCAGAATCCTGTGAAAGCCGGGTTAATCCGGAATCCATTGGATTATCGCTGGTTGGGATGCGCCGGAGTAAAAGACGAGTTTGGTCTGACGGATGATATCGGCAGTTATACGATACTGAATGGTAAGGAGTTGCTCAGCTTTGTAAAGGCAGATTGTGAAGAGGAGCATCTGGATGAGTCGTTCAGGAGAAGAATGACTGATCAGGAGGCAATCAAGAAAATGTGTTCTGCCTGCGGATGCCAGTTTGTGCAGGAAATCGGTGGCTGGCCGAAAGCCAGGAGGGATGAGGCTGTTGGGAAAGCCCTGAAAGCAGGGCTTTCTATCCGGCAGATTTGCCGGTTAACTGGAATCAGCAAAGCCGTTGTCGAACGGGTAAATCACGGATAAAACATCAGCCAGACACCAGACAAGGGGACGGTTCTTTCAGACAAGGGGACAAGGGGACGGTTCTTTTGTCTGGTTTTTTATTCTGTTCCTTTGCTGTGAT
Organism: uncultured Eubacteriales bacterium; assembly: GCA_900315675.1. Taxonomy (GTDB): domain Bacteria; phylum Bacillota; class Clostridia; order Christensenellales; family Aristaeellaceae; genus Aristaeella. The sequence continues at coordinate 65,729 of OMZY01000007.1, read as the reverse complement.
CTCCATTTCCAAACCAGACAAAAGAACCGTCCCCTTGTCTGGTGCTGAGATCTGCCTTGACAAAGAGGACCGGGTTTTCTATCATTTCGGTATCGAAGGAGGGATACCATGAAGACTGCAATTGTTTATTATTCCGAACATCACGGAAATACGAAAAAACTGCTGGACGCCATCGCGGCGGAGCATGACGTCATCCTGATCAACGTGACCAAACAGCCGAAGGTTGACCTGTCCGGCTTTGACCGGATCGGCCTGGCTTCCGGCATTTATTACGGCGGATTCGCGAAACAGATGCTGGCCTTTGCGCAGGAATGCCTGCCGGAAGGGAAGGATGTTTTCCTGATCTCCACCCAGGGCGCGGCAAAGGGAGAATACCGGAAGACGATCCGTCAGGTGCTGGCGGAAAAACACTGCCGGGAGATCGGCGCCTACTGGTGCCGGGGTTTTGACACCTTCGGCCCCTTCAAACTGGTGGGCGGCGTTGCCAAGGGTCATCCCACCGCGGATGAAATCAAAGCGGCGGTTGACTTTTATGCGGGACTGCCGGAATAAACAATGAAAAAACCGGACAAAAGAACCGTCCCCTTGTCCGGATGGAGCGGAGAAGCATGAAGGTTGAAGTGAAGAAGATCGGCCCGGATGAGGAGGAAAACGCCGTCATCCGCGTGGCGGAGCTGACGGACAGCGTCCGGAGTGCGGTGGATCTGCTGGAGAACCAGTGCCGCACCATACCGGTGCAGACGGACGGCAAAACCATGATGTGCCGGACCGACCAGATCTACTATATTGAGTCTGTGGACAAGCGTTCCTTTGTTTATACCAAAGCCGGCTGCTATGAGACAAAGCACCGGCTGTATGAGCTGGAGGAACTGCTGGACAGCCGCTTCCTCCGCAGCGCCAAGGCCATGATCGTCAACATCCGGAAGATCCGTTCCGTCAAAAGCGAGCTGAACGGCCGGATGCGGGCGGAACTGCTGAACGGGGAACAGATTATCATTTCCCGGGCTTATGTGAAGGAACTGAAGGAAAAGCTGGGGGTGTGAGCATGAAGAAATGGCGGCTTATTTTCATCCAGACGCTGATGATCTCCACCGGAATCCTTTTCGGCGTAGGCGTGCAGGCCCTGGTCGGCCATCTGCAGACCGGCAGCGAGACGCTCAGCTGGCAGTGGTATATTCCCCTGTCCATCATCTTTACGGGTTTCCTCTGCTCCCTGGCGACGCTGCTGCTCCGGGAGGATGACGGAAAGGACATCACCCATTCCAGGCTCCGGATTGTGCTGCATTTTCTCCTGCTGTTCGGGGTTGTGGCAGGCTGCGGATATCTCTTCGGCTGGTATGATTCAGCTGCGGGCTTTGCGGTGATCGGCGGCATGTATGTGCTGATCTACGGCTTTGTCTGGGCTGCCTCCATCTGGATGGGCAAGGCGGACGAGAAGAAAATCAATGAGGCAATAGACGGAATCAGGGATGAAGAATAAACCGTAACGGTTTATTCTTCATCCCAATTTTGCAGCTTGGTCGCATGAAAATGCATGTTGGTCGAACTGCTCTTTTTTTATGCTTTTCTTTCTGGTAAGGTACTCCCGTACCAAGCAGAAGGAGGCCGGACATGGAAAACGCAATTACGGTGAATCACCTGGTGAAACAGTACAAGGAGCATACCGCGGTGAACGGGATCTCCTTTGAAGTCGGCAGGGGAGAGTTCTTCTCCCTGCTGGGGGAAAACGGCGCGGGAAAAACAACTACGATCAACATCCTCTGCACGATCCTGGACAAGACCGCCGGCAGGGTGAACATTTACAACCACGAGCTGGGGGTGGATGATGACGCGATCCGGAACCTGATCGGCATCGTGTTCCAGAACTCGGTGCTGGACCGGGAACTGACCGTGAAGGAAAACCTCTTCACCCGGGGCAGCTACTACGGCCTGAACCGGAAGCAGATCCTGCAGCGCATCGAGCCCTTCATGGACGGCTTTGAGCTGAAGGAGATCTGGAACCGGAAGTATGACCGGCTCTCCGGCGGCCAGCGGCGCAGGGTGGACATTGTCCGGGCCCTGATCAACGAGCCGAAGATCCTCTTCCTGGATGAGCCCACCACCGGCCTGGATCCCAAATCCCGCCGGATGATCTGGGACCACATCCGGAAGCTGCGGGAGGAGCAGAACCTGACCATCTTCCTTACCACCCATTACATGGAGGAAACCGCGGAGGCTGACCGGGTGGTCATCCTGGACAAAGGCCGGGTGATTGCCACCGGTTCTCCCTCCGAGCTGAAAAGCCGGTACACCTCGCCGAAGCTGGTCTGGTACGCGGAACAGAATGAAGCGCGGGACAGCCTGCTGGACGGATGCCGGTGGACCTACGAGGCGGACCACTATAATGTTTACTACACGGATTCCGTGACGGACTTCCTTTACAGGAACCGGGCGGACATTAAGGATTATGAAGTGATCAAAGGTTCCATGGACGATGTATTCCTGAACCTGACCGGAAGGGAGATGGCAGTATGAAGATGTATCTGGGACTGACAAAGCGCAACATGCTGGTGTATTTCAAGGACAGGCAGGCGATCCTGTTTTCCCTGCTGACTTCCATTATCCTGTTTGTGCTGTACCTGCTGTTCCTCCGGGGCACCTTTGTGGACGCGATCAACCAGGCGCTGGCTTCCATGCCGATGATCCGGGAACTGGTCCGGGATGAGGACCTGGAGATGTTCACAAACATCAAGCTCCTGGTGGGCATCATCGGCTCCGCCGCGATCACCGTTCCCTTCAGCTGCCTGCGTACCGTGACGGCTGACCGGGAAAGCCGGGTGGACCAGGATATCCTGGCAACCCCGGTGAGCCGGGGCCAGATCGTGCTGGCTTACTTCACCGCTTCCGCCCTGTCCGCCATCCTGATGACCTCCGTGATCCTGACTGCGGGCCTTGTGATTCTCCAGCTGCAGGGCAGCCTGTACCTGGGCGTGGGCGGCCTGCTGCGCGCCTACGGGGTGACCGCCCTGGGCTGCGTTTCCGCCACTGCCCTGTTCATGAACGTTGTGCTGTTCTTCCGCTCCGGTTCCGCTTCCTCCGCTTTCTTCGGCATCCTGTCCGCCGTGTCCGGCTTTGTGATCGGCGCCTATATTCCGGTTTCCCAGTTCTCCGGCGGCGTCCGGACCGTGTGCAACCTGTTCCCGGCCAGCCATATCACCATCCTCCTGCGCAATGTGCTGCTGAACGGCCTGCTGGGCCATGTTGACAGCGGCATCGGCGGCCTGGACAATGGCGGCTTCGTGCAGACCCTGAGGGAAATCTTCACCTTCAAGGCGGACATGTTCGGCAGCAGCCTGAACACCACCGCCATGATCACCTTCGTCCTGGCCATCCTCACCGTGAGCCTCATCGTGATGGTATGCACATATTCAAAGAACTATAAAAAGAAGTAATCATTCATCACAGAATCCTGAAGGACATGGAATAAGCCTGACGGGAATACTGATCCCAGTATCTGTCATATTCGGCGCTTTGCGGCGAATCATTCATATCCCTGCGCCAGCAGGGATAATTCATATTCTGCGAAGCAGAATAATTCACATTGGCCTGAAGGGTGATACCTTCAGGCCAATAATTCATTTACACCTGACAGAACTGCGGTTCTGTCAGGTGTACTTCTCCGCAAGAATCAGGGAGTATTTCCTCAGCTTCTCCAGCAGCGTGTCCGGCCCGGTGACGGTGACAAGGTCGCCGAACTGGAGCACCCAGCGCTCCATATCGTATTCCGGTACATACACCACGCAGTCCAGGTCCCCGTCCTTCCGGCGGGCAAAGGTCACGCCCCGGCCGAAGGCGTCGATGATTTCCCGCACCGCCCGAGGCTTGGCGATAAAGGTGATCCGCTCCGGCGTGCCGAAGGCCATGTTGATGTTGTGGCTCATGTATTCCTGGATATCAAAGCCGGCCCGGAAGCCTTCCAGCTCCCGGACGGGCTTCACCGCTTCCTTCCGGATCTTCACTTCCGTCATCCGGTCAATGCGGTAGTTGGTCAGGCTGTTGTATTTGTTGTTGCTGCAGATCAGGAAATAGAATCCGTTGCGTACCACCATGGCGTAGGGGTTCAGGATCTGGGGACCGGCGGAGGAAGCGGCGGAGGGCTCCAGGGTGAAGTCCGGCCCCAGGTAGCAGTAAACGGTGGAGATTTTCTTTTGCTCTTCAATGGCCTTGTTGATCAGTTCAATGTTGCTGAACAGCTCCGGATTCCCGGGCTCGTTCCCGGAAAGGCGGCGCACCTTGGCCAGCGAGCCGGTCCGGCGCAGCTGCTTGCCGCCGAGGGTAACCAGCTTGCCGATCAGCTCGTCCCGCTGGGTGTGGGGCACATTGCGGCTGAAGAGGATGCCGTCAATCAGCCAGCGCAGCTCCGCGGTGGAAAACTCATGGTCATAGTAGACGTTGGAGTGGTAGGACCGCTTGTCCTCGTCCCCGTCCTCCGTTTCCCTTTCCAGGTTGACGGAGCGGACCCGGCTGTTCAGCGGGTCGTCCAGCAGGTCTCCCAGGGCGCGGCTGACCGTGCCCCGGTCTACGCCCAGGCGCTGCACCAGGTCCTTCTGCCGCATGGGATGCTCGCTGTCCGTTTCCTCTTTCAGGATCTGAAGCAGCTGGAAATGGATGTATTTCTTCTGGTTGTTCATGTCCCTTTTCCCCTCTTTTTCCCAAAAGAAAACACACAGGTCAACCGGTTTGCTTTGGTTAAATTGTAGCAAGAATGGGGCATATTTACAACATTTTTATTGCGTGATCACGCCGGCGGACCGGTACTTTGTGGGATTCGGGCTGTACTGGTATATGGTCATACACTTTCCTTCGGGCATGGTAACCATGCCGACGGGAACAAATCCGCGCTTCAGGTAAAAGAGGTTGACCCGGTCGTTGTCATCCGAGGCGGTGGTCAGGCTGACGCAGTCGCAGGTATTGTAGTCCGGCATGGCCTTGATGTAATCCAGCATTTTTGTTCCGGTTCCGTTTCCCCTCAGGTGCGGATACAGGGCAAAGGAACCCAGCTCGATAAACTTCCGGGAAGGAACCTTTGTTTTTGCCTTTTTGCAGGATTCATAAAGCTTTTTCACATTCCGGTACAGGGACGGTTTGCGCAGGATCAGGCGGGCGGCGCTGTACAGGAACAGGAGCGGGTGGCTGTTGATCACGTTGACCGGCACCTGGGAGGTGCCGTCCATGTAGGAAAGAAGCCCTACCAGGTTTCCGTCTTCTTCCGCGATGACGATACCGGCGTTCGGATCTTCAATATACTCCCGGTAAACGGCCTTCATGAAAGGGAGCCCCAGCATGGAAAGGAAGTAGTCCGGAAAGGTGCTGAGGTGCAGCCGGGCCATTTCGCTGACCCGTTTCAGGTCTCCCGGGTTCGTTTCTCTGATGATCATCTGCTTTTTCCTCACATCGGTTTTTTCAGCGCCTTCAGGTCGGCCATGGTAACGCCCCTGCGGAACGTCAGCCCCTTGATGATCCGGTAGACATACAGGAAGGGCAGCAGGATTTTATGCCGGTAGACTAACGGATAGGCATATTTGATTTTATCCATGGGCATAAACAGGCGGGAGAGGAAGAAGCGGAGCTTTCCACTGAGTCCGCCGCCGAAGGAATGGACTTCGTTCACGATCTTCTGTTCATAAGAACCGTAGGTGCCGCAGGAGGCATAATAGGCCAGCATCTCCTGTTCCGCCTCTGTCAGCACCTCTCCGCTGAACAGCCGGAGGGCCAGCTCCCGGCTCTTCTTTTCATAATCAGCGGTTCCCATTTTTTCCGCTTCCGCTGCCACATAGTCCATATCCAGCGCTTCTCCGTATTTCCGGAGGAACACATAGGTGTCCAGCAGGGAACGAATCCCGGTACCGCCGTGCCGGTAATGCTTGTATTCATGGGCGGTCAGGTACAGGTAAAGGTCGTCTGTTGAGAAGTGCCGTCCGAAAGAACCATCTTCGTCCGGGATCAGGCGCTTCTCCATCTCCCTGTAATACAGGTGGCAGGGTTCGCTGTCCAGGCCGCTGAACAGCATCCGGTGGATTTCAAAATTGCTGACCGGCGGTTTTGTATACTCGTCATGGTGGCCTTTTCCGGCCTCTTTCACTTCAAACCCCAGTTCCTGCATGATCCGGCCGACGTCCTGCGCCCGGGCGGCGTCCACCAGGATATCGTTGTCCGCCATTTCGCGCATGCCGAAGCGGGGATACAGATCCTTGAGGATGGCGCCCTTCAGCGGCATGTACCAGATGCCTGCTTCCTCCAGCTTCCGGGTCAGCTCCGCCCGGTCCGCGTCCAGCAGGGCGTTTTTCCGCATAGCCTTGGCAACGGCCTGCACAAAAGCCTCGTTCCGGATGCCGGCGGATTCCAGCGCCATTCCGGCGGCCGCCGCCAGCTTATGATTCTGCGCGGCTTCATATACGAGGGAAAGATCCATTCCGTCCGTCCGGCTTTTCTCCGGAACCTGCCCGTTTACCGCGCAGGCCGCGAGATAAACCAGGTCGTCCAGCACCTTTTTGTTTTCCTCCGTCATCATGCTTCGCATCCTCCTTCTTCGGTAAACCGCAGTACCCGGTCGCAGATGGCCAGCGCCGCCGGCCGGTGCGTCACGATGATCACGGTCCTGTCTGTCAGGCCGCGCAGGTTCTTCAGCAGCTGTTCTTCTGTTTCCGCGTCCAGGGCGCTGGTGGATTCATCCAGCAGCAGCACCGGCCGTCCGGAAAAGATGGCCCTCGCAATGGCCAGCCGCTGCGTTTGGCCTTCGGACAGGCCCGCGCCGCGTTCGCCCAGCTCCGTATCCGCGCCCTGTTCCAGCCCGGAAACGAATTCCTCCGCGCAGGCGGTTCGCAGCGCCCGCCCCAGGCGTTCTTCATCCCCGGCATGCGCCGGATCCGCGAAGGAGACAATGTCCCGGATGGTTCCGTGCAGCAGGGCGTTTCCCTGGGGTACATAGGCAAACAACCCGCGCCAGGCCGCGGTCAGCGGCTGTCCGTCCACGGTGATTTCCCCGCTGTCCGGCGAGTACATGCCCAGCAGCAGCTTCAGCACGGTGGATTTCCCGCAGCCGCTGTGCCCGCAGAAGGCGACAGTTTCGCCCTTCCGGATTTCCAGGCTGAGGTCCTTCAGGATCTCCTGCCGGTCTTCCCCGGCATAGGTGAAACAGACGTCCCGGAGGCGGAGGGCCCGGAAACGGCTGTCATAAAAGTCCCGGATCTGTGCGGGCGTCATTCTCTCTTCCGTCTGTTCATCTTCGAGCTGCTCCGCTTCCATCAGGCGCTCGGCGCTGGCCAGCATGGCAAACCACCGCGGCAGGTATCCGCTGATGCTGGTAATGGGGCCCTGGATCTGGGCGATCAGCTGCATCACGGCGGTCAGCGTGCCGTAGGAAACGGAGCCGGTCATAATGCCCCGGGCGCAGTAGATAATGCCGTATACATACATCGCGTTGATCGCCACGGCCACGCCGGAGGTGCCCAGGTTAGCCAGGTTGTTTTTCCGCATCCGGTCCCGCAGGTGGGTGTGCATCCGGTTTGCGGCTTCCTGTTCTGCGTGTTCTTCCGCCGCGTAGGATTTGACGATCATCAGGTTTCCGATGCATTCCTGCAGGAAAATCCGCAGTTTCCCGTCCGATTCCTGCATCCGCGTGTGCAGGCGTTTGAGCACTCCCCGCAGCAAAACGGACAGTGCGATCATTGCCGCGCCGCCGGGCAGCAGGATCGCGGCAAAATGGCGGTCCAGCACAATCAGCATCGTGACGGCAGCAACAAGCCGGACCCCCATGCCGGAGAGGCCCGGAATCAGCTCTGTATAGTTTTCCGCAACAATGCGCGTATCGTTTGTCAGCCGGTTCATCCATTCCCCGGAGTGAACGGCGCTCACGGCCGCGTACTCTTTCCGCAGGATGACCGCAGTCAGCCGCTGCTTGAACAGGTTTTCAAGCTGCGCTTTGGAAAGCTCTGTCAGCCACCGGTTGACCATGTGCAGCAGGAGGGAGCCCGCCGTCAGGATCAGGAGAAGCAGCGCGTAATACCGGAACGACTCCTGGTCCCGGCTGACGGCGCTGTTGATCACATTCCGCAACAGCAGCGCGAAACCGACGTTGAGAAATCCGATCAGGACCTGTACCGCCGTCAGCGCCGCGACATATCCTTTTTTCCGCCCCGGCGTCCGCCAGAGCCAGGCAACGGTATGATTACGCATGGACGATCCTCCCGGCGATCTTCCGGATTTTGCCCCCGCAGCGTTTCAGGAAGATCCGGAGGCTGGCTGCGTGCAGCATCAGGAAGGTATACAGCCGGCAGGGAAGTTCTTTCGTACTGTGGGCTTTGCCTTTCCGCACGTAGCCCGTCATCACGCCGAGGATATCTTCGTCCCGGATGCCGTATTCCCGCGCGATGCAGTTGTCCCCCAGGATAACGTAATCCTCGTTCCGGACCTGCATGACCCGGTGCAGCACATAGTGACTCGGCGGCCTGCGGTACAGCACCACATCCCCGGGCCGGCACTTCTCCCCGGGCTCTTTCCGGCGTACGGTAAACAGATCCCGGCCTTCCCGCAGCAGCGGCAGCATGCTCACGCCTGTCATCCGGTAGGTCAGGCTGTCGTGCTCCGCCAGGTATGATTCATAATCCATTTTCTTATTCAGCCAGCGCGCCGACGTCCCGCAGGTTCTGCAGCGCGGTCCGGACGTCCCGGGCCAGCACTTCTTCCGGCGCGTCAAAACGCGCCTTCATCGCGGCGATGATTTCCGCCTCTGTGGTTTCTTTTTCCAGCAGGTTCAGGATGATGCCCAGGGTCTTGTTGCCCCTCACCAGGCCGGCAAACCCGGCCCGTCCGGTAGGAACCAGCATGGCCTCCTGGTCGGTCGTGTGGCACAGGAATTCTTTTTTCAGTTTCATTGCCGGGTGGCCTCCTTCATGATGTTGTAGGACAGTTCCGCTGCTTCCGGATCCATATTGCATCCCAGCCGGTACAGGGAAACGGTTCGGCTCAGCCGGTCCACCAGGGACAGGGTCTTTGCCAGTGCCGCCGGATCCAGGGGACGGTAGCTTTGCTGAATCAGCATGGGGAACGCTTCCTCACGGGTGATGGCACGGATCGTGTTCTGCTTCGCGCGCTCGAGGATGCAGACGGCCTTCAGCGGAACCGAGATGTTTGTGCCCAGGCGGTGCTTTCCGTTCCAGGGCGTGCCGTAAACAACCGCGCCGTCTTCGGTAAGGCGGATCAGGGGCTTGTCGTCGTTCACCATCACGGCGCGGTCCCCAAGCATCTCCCGCCACAGGCGGGTGTGGGTGCTTTTGCCGGTTCCGCTTCTGGCGGTAAACAGGTAAGCGGCGCCGTCCACCGCAACGGCGGAGCCGTGAAACAGGAATGTATCCCGGAAGGGCATCTGTTCCGCAATCCTTCGGTAAACCGCCAGCAGTTCAAGCTCTTTGTTCCGGTTCTCTTCAGACTGTACAGGGAGCGCCCCGCCGATCTGTTCGGAGCGTTCACGCTCAAAAACCAGGTCTGCCGGAGTTGTTTCCACATAAAAAACGGGCGCTCCCACTGCCTGGTAATCCCGGCAGTAATCATGTACAGCGGAATACAGGGAACTGATTCCGATCATCTGATCTCCGATCAGGTAGGTTCCTGTCATGATGGAGGGGCTCCTTTCGCATTAACGGTCGCGCGGAACAGGGTGATTTTCTATTATAAACAGCAGACATGCCGGGGATGGGTCAGAAAGGCTGTACGGGCAAACCGTGCAGCCGGGGATGCTACTTACTTAGTGGGCCACTGCTGGCTCTCGCAAATAACATCTTCCGCTTCAAAGCGGACCACTTCCATTTCAAGAGTTTCATACTTTTCCATGATTGTGTCCTCCTTTTCGCATTAGTCTGTACATTTTCTTTGCCGTTTACCATTATTTACACCTGTTGTAAAGATGTCAATACAAATACGGTTCTTTACGTGTATACCGGATACATACAAAAAACAGTCAAAACGCCATGTAACCTTTTGCTTTCCCAACAAAAAAATTACAAAAATTTTAAGAAAATTGTAAAAACTCAGAAAATGGGGCAAATTTGCAACATTTAATCCGATATGATGTACATGAACCGAGGGGAAACAAAAAATGAAAGGACAGGTGGCAGTCATGGAATACAGGATCACGGGAAGAACGGGAAATATGAGGAGCATGCTGAATATGGCGGAGCGGAAGATCGCAAACGTCCGGGAAAAGATCAATGGCTTCCGGAAGGAGTGGAAGCAGGAGCAGGATCTGTGGAATCCCTACGGCGGGAGCTGCTGCAGCAAAGAGACTGCCGGCCCCAGCGAGGAGGCAATCATGGCCTGCGCCAAAGCGGACCTGGAGTTCGAAATCGCCACCATGTTCTGGGAAATAGTGTAAAAAGGCCTGAAAGGCCTTTTTACAAATGCACAATTATAGTGTCTGCGGCGGTGCAGAAAAGGAACGTGACAGTAGGGACAGACCAACTGTCACGTTCCTCTGGAATGATGACAGTTGGTCTGTCCCTCTGTCACATTCCGCCTGGCGGCGGTGGCCACTTGATGCAGCATCAAAAAACAGCATGTTGATTTTTCAACATGCTGGATAAGGCAAACACTATATCATTATGAATTATGAATTGTGAATTATGAATTGTGAATTAATGTTTTCCTTCTTCTCCAGTTTTCTCCGCCACGTTATATATCTTATCACGCACGATATTCCCGCCAGCATCCAGGTGACGCCCGCAGTGATCCAGATGGACCAGACGCCCGCGGTGGTCAGGTGCAGGAGCAGCAGGGGCAGGCCGACGCGGCCGGCGATTTCCACAATGCCGTTGATGAAGGAGAAGATGGCGTCGCCCACGCCGTTCAGCACGCCACGGGCTACGTAAATGATGCCCAGGAAGGCATAGAAGCAGCTGGTGATCCGCAGGGCTTGTTCACCCAGGGCGATGACGTCCGTTTCCTTGACGAACATGCCCACCAGGGAGCCGCCCCACAGCTGCATCACCGCCAGCATCAGCCCGGCCACGGCCAGCATGGCCAGCAGGCTGTCCCGGAAGCCTTCCCGGATGCGCTTGTTCTTCCCGGCGCCCATGTTCTGGCTGGTGTAGGTGGACAGTGCCATGCTCATGGAGCCGAAGGGCTGCTGCACCAGCTGTTCCAGGCGGTTGGTGGCGGTATAGGCCGCCATGGCGGTGGGACCGAAGGTGTTGACCACGGACTGCAGCGCCGTGGTGGAAATGGCGATCAGGCTCCACTGCAGCGCCAGGGGCAGGCCCAGGCGCACCGCCTGTTTGGTGATATCCCTGTCAAAGGCCAGGGACTGTTTGTTCACCCGGAAATAGGGATTCCGGCGGAAGGCGTACAGCAGGGAGCCGAAACCGGCCAGCAGCTGGGACAGCATGGTGGCGAAGGCGGCGCCGAACACACCCAGCCGGAACACGCCTACAAACAGCAGGTCCAGGCCCACGTTCAGCAGGCAGGAAAACACCAGGAAATACAGCGGCGTACGGGAGTCTCCCAGGGCCCGCTGCATGGAGGAGGCGTAGTTGTAGATGGCGATCAGCGGCACGGAGGCCGAAGTCATGCGCATGTAGGTAATGGCGTCCGGCAGGATTTCCGCCGGGGTGCCCATCCAGGTCAGCACTGTGGGCACCATCAGGAAGGCTAGCGTGCCGGTCAGCAGGGAGGTGACCAGGGTGATGTAGGCGGAGTTGGCGATGGCTTTGCAGACCATTTTATCATCCCGGGCGCCGAAAAACTTGGCCGTGATGATGCCGCAGCCGCCGCTGATGCCGTTGAAGATGGAAAAGAACAGGAAGGAGATGGAACCGGTAGCACCCACGGCCGCCAGGGCGTCCGCGCCCAGCAGCTGACCGACGATCATGGAGTCCGCCAGGTTATAGGCCTGCTGGAACAGGTTGCCGATCAGCAGCGGCAGCGCAAAAACAGAAAGCAGCGCAAGCGGCTTGCCTTCTGTCATGTTCATGGTCATGCTGCGCGGTGCGCGGTGGTGTAAACGGGACATAGAAAAAACTCCTTTGGAGTTTTTTAATTCAGAATTCTGCGATCGCCGTTACCAAAGTGCCCTTGGCACTTTGACGGCTGTAGCATGGCATCTGTTACCCAAATCATAGATTTGGACAGATGCTCAACAATTCAGAATTAGTAGTAATGTGCAGTCAATGGATTATTCATAGCGCCAACGTTGTCATTTCGACTGGAGCGCAGCGGAATGGAGAAATCTCCCCACCCGCCCACGTTCGGGAATCTGACAGGAACATCATTCTTTATCGTGTCACAAACTCACATTATGAATTATGAATTGTGAATTGTGAATTGCTGTTTTTTCCGTCCAGCGTGAGTGAAACACTCCCGCTTTGGGTACGCAGCTCATACTCTCCCTTGAATCCGGCGAGGGTCAGGTAGCCGTCTGCGTCGGTGGTCAGGGTTTCGTGGGTCTCCCAGTCGCCGTGGATCAGGTTCATCAGGGCGTGGTAGGAAGGCTTTTCGGTGTTGTCCTCATGCACAAAGCCGGAGGGCGCCTTCAGCCAGCAGCCGTCGTTGAAGTCCCAGGTGGTGATGGCTTCCACCAGCGGATGGGAGAAGAGCACGGTGTACATCTCGCTGATTTCCCGAGCCTGGCGTTCTTCGCCTTCCGGGGTGCTGGGCCACTCGTCCACCTGCCAGTCGTTCAGGTCCACGATGTGGGGCGGCATGATCTCGCCGGAGATCAGGGTGTTCTCCGTAAAGTGGATCGGCAGGTCAAAGCGGGAGAAACGCTCCAGCACGGTGTTCAGCTTTTCCAGTCCCCAGTATCCCTGGTGCTGGTGGCTCTGGATGCCGATGGCGCTGATCGGCACATCCGCCTCCAGCAGGTCCTCAATCAGCTGGGCATATTCTTTGCTGGTGTTGAAGTCGTTGATCAGCAGCACCGCGTCCGGATTTGTTTCCTTTGCCGCGGCAAAGACTTTCCGGACCAGGCCGATGCGGCCCTTTTCAATGCAGATGCGGGTGATGGCGTTGTCATACCGGTCGAACACGGGCATGATGACCACCTCGTTGATCACGTCCCACAGGTTGATCACGCCCTTGTAGGCGCTCACGTCCCGGTGGATCCGCTCCAGCTGGCGGCGGAGGATTTCCTCGTTGGAATACTTCAGCAGCCAGGGCGCGCAGGCGGTGTGCCAGCACAGGGGATGGCCCTTCACCTGTACGCCGTTGTCCCGCAGCCACTTTGCCGCGGCCATGGTTTCCGGATAGGCGGTCTTGCCTTCCTCCGGCTCATATCGGCCCCAGTAGAAGGGCAGTGTGCCGTAGTTGAAAAGCTTCAGCCATTTTTCCATTCGCTGGCTCAGGAAAGCCTGTTCTTTTTCATCCTGGGTTTTCATCAGGGCAACGGCGTCAAAGGCGCCGCAGCCGAAAAGAAACTGATGGGATACCTGGTCCGCACGAACCTGCTGGCAGGCTGCGGGGGTTCCGTCCGGGTTGAGGAGCCGGATGCGCGCGGCAGCCCGGCGGTGGGCAAACTGATTCTGGTTCATAGGCGATCCCTCCGGTTTCATAATTTCAGCTTTATTGTAAAACCGGGCTTCCGGAAAAAACTTCCCATTTTTTGACCTGCCGCTTTCCACTTTTTGTACAGGCGTCTGCCTTGACTTCCGGCCCCTGCGGCGGTTTAATGGAAGGGAACGGAGGAAAACACCATGGATTACAGCCAATATGAAAACTACGGGTTCGACCGGGTGAGCGCCTTCAACCTGTCCACGGGCTATGAGGCGCGGAGCTATCAGGCGCACTGGCATTCCTATGGCGAAATCCTGCTGGTGGGCCCGGGAAAGACCAACGTCTTCCGGGTGAACCAGAGCACCTATGAACTGGTGGAGGGCGATTTCCTGCTCATGTGGCCCATGGAGGTGCATGAGATCATTGACGCGGACCGGAAGGAGTCGCTGGTGATCCAGTTCAGCAATACCTTCATCAATTCCCTGTTCGACCTGCAGCGGATCATGCATTTTTACCGGAACCTGCATGTGCTGTGCATCAATGCCCACCCGGAGATGGTGGGCAGGCTGCGGGTGATCGCGGATAAAATGAAGGAGATCTGGTTTGAGGCGGAAGCGGACCGGGAACTGCGCTGCTGCATGCTGCTGATGGAGTTTATGCTGACCCTGGACCGCTACCGGGATGAGTTTGTGCCGGAGCTGCGCGGCGGGGATACCTATAGCTATACCGATACGGTCATGCGCCGGATGATGACGGTCACGGACTATATCAAGAACAACCTGACGGCGGACGATCTGTCCCAGGCCGCCATGGCGGAGCGGGCGGGCATCAGCAAGGATTATTTCTCCCGCATTTTCCACAGCATTACCGGCACCAACTACAGCCGGTGGCTGAACATGATCCGTATGGAAAAGGCCACGGAGCTGCTGGCGGATGAGAAGATGACCCTGACGGAGGTGGCCATGCGCTCCGGTTTCCAGAGTATCTCCAGCTTCAACCGGGTCTTCCGCGCGGAAAAGGGCATGGCACCCGGGGAATACAGGGCGCTGTCGGTCAAATAACCGGAATGAACCCGGTACCATATTCTGCGAAGCAGAATAATTCATATTTGACGAAGTCAAATAATTCATATGCGAAGCATAATTCATATTCGGCGCAGCCGAATAATTCATTAAGCGACTAAAAGGAGCGTCTTATGGATTACATTCACGAACTTCGGAAACTGACCGGCCCCCGGAAGCTGATCCTGAACTGCGGGGGCGTGGTGATTGAAAAGGACGGCAAGGTCCTGTTCCAGCGCCGCGCGGATAACGGCAAGTGGGGCCTGATCGGCGGGCTGGTGGAAATGAACGAGACCTACGCCCAGGCCGCCGTGCGGGAAGCCCGGGAGGAAACCGGGCTGGAAGTGAAACTGACCGGCTTCCTGGGAATCTTTCACAACCATGATATGGTCTGGGCCAACGGGGACGCGGCGCATGTGATTTCCGCCATGTATACCGCGGAGATCGTCAGCGGTGAACCCCGGATTGACGAGGAATCCTTTGAGCTCCGCTTCTTCGGAAAGGATGAATTTCCGGAGCTGTTCGCGGAGGACCATATCGCCGCCCTGGAGGCCTGGCGCAGCGGAATCCGCCTTCCGCTGTTCACCGAAAACGAGTACAGGAAAGCCTGAGTTTTCAATATTCATATAAAATAGAAATGCGGGGCCGTCCTTTGGAGCGGCCCCATTATTTGTCCGTTTTTTGCCGGATTTTGCGCAAAATGTGCAAAATCAGAAAAAACACAATACAAATTCGGAGAAATGGTGTAAAATAAAATCACATCATTGTGTTTCGCTTTTTGCATTACGCGTATTCAACTGAACAGACACGGTTTGGATCCTATCATAACAGTGACAGGGGACGGGTGTATGGATCATCACAGGAGCGCACGGCTGAAAAGGCGGGCGCTGATTATCGGCGGGCTTGGGATTGCCTTAAGCGTTATCATCGGGCTGATTTATATCGGTCTGAGGGATGACGCCACGGCCAGCTGGGCGCAGATCATGTTCTGCGGTTTGCTGATCATCATCCTCGGCGCGGCGCTTTCCTGGCTGGTTTCCCTGTGCGTGTACGGTTACGGGATCATGGTGGAAGAACGGAAGCAGACGGGGAGCCGCCGGCGGGACCGGAAAGAGGAACCCGCCCGGGTGTCCCGGGTATATATGCCGAACGAAATGTGACCAGGCGAATCAGCGCGGACCGCGGGGTCCGCGCTTTCCTTTTGCCCGCACTCTTGCGGGGAGGGAAGCGGAGATGGTATCATTTTTCCGGAGCGCGGGAAAAGAACCGGGAAAGGGATTCCCGGAATGCCCGCGAAGGAGGAACCGGCATGAAAATCATGGTGAGCAGCTGCCTGATCGGGTTGAACTGCAAATATAACGGCGGAAACAACCGGAACGAGAAGCTGCTGCGCCTGCTGGAGGGACACACGGTGATTCCGGTCTGCCCGGAGGTGCTGGGCGGCCTGCCAGTTCCCCGGCCGTCCGCAGAGATCGTGAACGGTACCGTGATGAACACGGCGGGGGAAAATGTGGACGCCGCGTTCCGGCTGGGGGCGGAAAAGGCCTTGGCCCTGGCGGTGCGGGAACGGCCGGACCTGATTGTGCTCCAGTCCCGCAGCCCTTCATGCGGGGTGAAGCAGATCTATGACGGTACCTTCTCCGGAAGGAAAATCCCCGGCCAGGGGCTCTCCGCGGCCGCGGCGGCAAAGGTCGGCTTCAGGATAATAGATATAGAAGATGTTGATGAGTTAACGCTTACATAAAAAGACAACCGGCTTTCCCAGGTGCTGGCAACTGTATATAAATTATGAATTATGAATTATGAATTGTGAATTTAACCAGACTGGAGGCTCCCATGACAACTCCCATCCCATTCATCGATATCCACAGCCATATCATCTACGGCGCGGATGACGGTGCCCAGAGCATGACGGAAGCCATCCGGATGCTGCAGGCGGACCGGGACCAGGGCGCCGTAGCCGTGTTTGCCACGCCCCATTACGGCCGGGAAAACAACAACTACCTGCCGAAGGCGGCCGGCGTGCGGGAAAAGTTTGAGCTGCTGAAGGAGCGGGCCACGGAGGAAGTGCCGGAAATCCGGCTGTACCTGGGCACGGAGTGGTACTGCGCCTGGGACCTGGCGGACCGGGTTTTCCGCATGGACGCCTTCCGGATGAACGGCACCAGTTATGTGCTGGCGGAGTTCCTGGAGTATGGGTCCCGCCATGAACGGCCGGAAAAAATCCGCACAAACCTGGCGCAGCTGCAGAAGCGGGGACTGAAGCCCATCCTGGCGCATCCGGAGCGCTATCGCGCGCTGCAGGATGACCGGGACCTGGTCCGGGAACTGGCGGACAGCGGCGTCCTGATGCAGGTGAACGCCTTTGACCTGGAGCGGAACCTCAATCCGGTCACCCGGGAACTGGCCCAGTGGATGGCCCGGGAAAAGCTGATCTCCTTCATCGGCAGCGATATGCACGGCATGCGTCCCGGCGCCCGCCGCCCGGTGATGAAGGAAGGCGTCCGCTGGCTGTTTGACAACGTGGAGGAGGAGTATGCCCTGGATGTGATCGTGCGCAACGCGGAAAAACTGCTGAACGCAGCCGGAAACGAACCGTAACTTTCTTCCGGAAAAGGGATAAACAGGGGTATCCTTCCGATCCTGTCCTGTTTTGCCGCCGGGTTCCGTGATAAGCTGGAATCACGATAAGGAACGCCGTTTGGCCCGGCAGGAAGGAGAAGAAAATGAGCAACTGCTTTTTTGAATATGTGAGAAACGAGCTGGCGGGGAATCAGGAGGAAAGGCCCCTGACGGGGCTTTACGCGGAACGCGCGGTCTGCGTCATTTTCGCGGCGCTGCTGGTGGCCGCCGGTTTTCCCGGACAGACGCGGTTCCCTTTGACGGATCATCCCCTCCGGGACGGCCTGATTGCCGGTTTTTTCATCGGCCTGGGGGTTTTCATCCGCCGGGCCAGGCAGAAAGCCCGTGCGGCAAAGGAAGAATACAGCCTCCCGGAGGAAGAGGAATTCTTCCCGGAGAGCAGGTATATGAACAGATAAAACCTGAATCAATCCGGGCAAGAGCCTGGCGCGGAATAATCCCCGGAGTATAAACAGCACGGGCCCTGCATCGCAGGACCCGTTTATTGCAGGCAGATATATTGTTGTGATTTGTCGAACAGGATCAAATACAAAATAATAATTCTGAATTCTGAATTCTGAATTGGTTCTTACATCCACTTTTTCTTTTTGAACCAGAACAGGCACAGGATTACGATCAGGATGGAGATCACGATAATGAGCGGGTAACCGAAGCGCCATTCTAGCTCGGGCATGTAGCGGAAATTCATGCCGTACCAGCCCGCAATGAGGGTCAGGGGCAGGAAGATGGAGGTGATGACCGTGAGCACGGTCATGATCCGGTTCTGCTTCACGTCCAGGTGGCTCTGGATCAGGTCCCGCAGCTGGGTCACATATTCCCGTTGGCCGGAAACCATATCCTGCAGGCGGATGACCCGCTCGGTGAACATATGGAAATAGCGGAGGTTTTCTTCCCGGAAGAAGTCGTTCTCGTTTTCTTCCAGCTCCTGGCTGAAGTCGATCAGCTGCTCATAGTGGATCCGCAGGTCCAGGAGATTGCCCCGGATGTCGTTCATCTCCGCGGGATAGCTTTCGATTTCGCCCCGCAGGATGGCTTCTTCCAGCTGGTTCAGCCGATGCTCCGACTTTTCCAGCAGGGCAAGGTCCTGTCCGATGGTGGTCTCCAGCAGGTCGTACAGGAAGCGCTCCAGCCCGGGCAGCTTCCACTTCTTCGTGCGGGCGATGGCCTGGACCAGCTGCTCCGCGTATCCGCTGTCATCCACCAGGACAATTCCCTTTTCATCCAGGGCGAAGGAAAAGGCCCGGGGCGTTCCGCTGATGTCCGTCCGGTCCGGAATGGAGAAGGTTCCCGTGAGGGAATCCTGGTTCACGATGGCTTTTGTTTCCTGCGGCGGAACGGTTTCCATGTC
Source organism: uncultured Eubacteriales bacterium (assembly GCA_900315675.1). Lineage (GTDB taxonomy): Bacteria > Bacillota > Clostridia > Christensenellales > Aristaeellaceae > Aristaeella. The sequence continues at coordinate 47,159 of OMZY01000007.1, read as the reverse complement.
CATATCGATGAGCATGTCAAAGCAGTCCCGGCGCTGCTGCCATTCCTCCGTGGTCAGCACGGCCACATACTGGGCGCCGCCTTTGGTGAGATCTTCGGGCGCGCAGGGGGACAGGGACTCTTTGATCAGGTAATACATACGATCAACTCCGCTTTTCAGATTGTTTTCCCTGTCCCCAAAGATATCACAAAACCGCCGGAAATACCAGCGCAATGAAGCGGGAAGCCTGCGGTCGCGCATTCAGCGTTCATTCAGTCAAAAAAAGGGATGCCGGATTGCTCCGGCATCCCTTTGGGTTGGTTTGATTCGCCTGCCATGCTCTTCGCAACGGCTTTGAACTGTTGGACAGCCGGCAGTATGCGCTGGCCGCAGGACCTGTGTCTTACTTCTTGATGATCACCGGAACCTTGACGATGCCGGGGGTGAGGCCGCAGTTCTTGCAGAGGCTGATATACTCGTCGGAACTGCTGATGGCGTTGAGGACAGACTTCAGGCGCTGGCCGTTTTTCAGCATATTGACCAGGTCGGTCTTCTCAGCTGCTTCGGCGGACCTGTTCAGCATGGCCTTGCAGAGGTTATCCACCATGTCGGCGAAGCTCAGGTGCCTGCGCTTGAATTCAGCACTGGTGGCCAGCTGGTCGGCGATTTCGGCGGCGGTCTTTTTGCCGGCGGACAGGTCTTCAAACCAGGTGTTCAGCTCTTCCGCGGCGGCTTCGCGGCCCAGGATGTTCTGGTAGCAGCGGGCGACGTACGCCTTGATCGCGCTCGGATCCTTGCTGTCGCCCAGGGCGGCGGGAGCGGGCTGGTTGATGTCGCTGTCGTCAAAGCCCAGCTCGCTCAGCTTTTTGCCGCTGAACAGACCTGTGGATTCGTCGTAGTCATAGGAACCTTTGTTTTCGCCTTTGTACAGGTAGATGTAGGCAAACTGTATGCTTCCGTTCGTATTATAGACAATGCACAGATCGCCGTCATCGATCCGTTTCTGGTAATAGGAGCTGTCCAGGATGCCGTTGCGGAAGGAAACCATCTTCCGTTCACCGCCGACGCCCATAGCGTTATGTCCCTGGGAGTTGGTCTTTTCCTCATAATCGATGTAGGCTTTCCTGAGGATCGAATAAGTGAGGATCCAGTCAGTCTGGGACAGGCTGTTGTTGGTGGTGTTGATGCATACCTCATCGTCCAGCGTCAGGACGCCGTTCCGGATGTCATCATAGGCTGCGCTCATATTATCGTAGGAGTAGAGATTGCCGTTATAGCAATTGATGCAGGTTTCGCCTGTTATGAAGTTGTAATTCAGCACGGCGGCTTCCCGGATATCGTCCTTGTTATAGGTCAGGTTCAGCTCCTCCGCGCCGGTTTCTTTGTAGGGATAGTCCGTGACAATGTGCGGAAGGCCTTTCTCATCAAAGGTGACGTCGAAGGTGAAATCCACGGCCGCGGGAATCTGGGACAGTTTGGTGTAGCCGTACTCGGCCAGGGAGGTTCCGACGATCACGACGCACATCAGCATCGCGAGGGCGAAGGTCAGCAGCTTCTTCATTTTTTCATTTCTCCTTTTCGTTTTTATGATCTGTACCGGCCGGTGATTCGGTCCGGTTCCTGTTTCCGTAATAAAGGTACCATGCCCGCTGTTACCAAGTATTCACAGCGAAGTAACAATGGTGTAAACAGTGCGGCCAGAAGTATGGAAGCATGCGAACAAGTCACGGCTTTGTGCAGCTTGAGGGAAGAATTCCCCCGCCTCTCCCGTCATATAACTGGACACGGAAAGAAACACTTCTTTCACAGAACTGTCTGATCACAGCACAAATCATTCTGAATTCTGAATTCATAATTCTGAATTTGGTAAAATTGGGGGATTGGAAAATGTACAGAAAACTGTCTGCTTTACTGGCTTTGATTCTGGCGCTGACTGTGTTTGCGGCGCTGCCGGCGCTGGCGGAGGAGGAAGACGACTCCGCCCCTATGACGTTTTCCCTGACCACAGAGGACGGAATCACCGTGGAAATCGGTGAGGCTTACTATGAAGGCGACCGGGTCTATGTTTCCTACCGGGTGACCGGAGACCTGGTGAAGGTAGAGCTTCACGAAGGTGCTCCCGAGGGAATTACCGAGTGGAAATACACCAAGGAGGATGTAATCGTTGCGGAACAGATATCCTCGGACAACCCGGAAGAGCAGAAAGGTTTTGAGTGGCTGGATGGCAAGGGACAGCGCTGGACAGAACTCTGGTCCGCCGGCGTGATGGACGGTCTGGACCTGGAGGACGGAAACTACGCCGATATCGTCGACGGAGAGAGTGAGTATAAGGAAGACGGCAGCCTTGTGGGCTGGAAAAAGTGCAAGATTCCGCCGGAAAGCAAAAAGGATACCCTGACCTTCAAGCTGATCCTTTCCCGAAGCCATACCATCTTCTTCCAGGATTACACCACCTACCATCGAATCGGCGAGCGTGGTGAAAAAACCGAAATCTGCTTTACCCTGAAGAAGGACGAGCGGGTCATGTGCCAGACGGGTACTCTGCATACGGACGCATATGACGCGAAGGCGGAAATTATCTCCGGCAGGGATGAGCTGCGGTGCTCCATTACCCTTACCGGCCTGGACGGGGAATGGGTGAAGGCTGTGGATACCTGGAACAGCGAGGCGTTTACCGAAATGGAGATGCCGGATATCATCACCGGCTGGAACCTGTACCAGAACGATAACTGGTTCAATACGGAAGACGCGGTCATGTATACCACCGGCGAGGACGAAGTGACCTATGAGATTGTTGTTCCCGGCAAGGACAACGGGAACGACCTGAAACTGGTGCCTGTGTATGAGACCAGCGGCGAGCACGCGAAGGAAACCATCTGGCTGAAAAAGGTGCTGAAGAAATAAGGATGCCCTTTGTCCGGATTTTGAAAGGGAGGATGACCATGTTCAGGAAAATGAAGGCGCTGGCGGCCCTGGCTTTTGCCCTGATGGTCCTGGCCGGCTCTTTTGCCGGTGCGGAACCGGTGGCAAAAATCGGGGGCATGCTGTTGTTCGGTTCCGAATTTATCGGTGAACTGCCAAACGGGCGAATGGTTTTCAGCGCAGATAATGTGTTGGAAAGCGGGATGTCCAGGCTGCAGTGCCTGGAGCCGGAGGGAACGGTTGCCTGGGCTCTGTCGGATTATACTCGCAATTATACTCCGGCGGTGATCACAGAGGACGGAACCATAGCCATACAAAAAAAGGATAAGATTGTGTTTTTGTCTCCGGAAGGGAAAGAGACCGGAAAGGAAATCCCGCTTGCAACGGACGAGGGAATATGGTATGAGCTGACCTCCCGCGGGATGATGAAATACTGCCGGGCGGAGGATACAATCAAAAGCGTGGAATTCATTGACTGGGAAGGACAGACCCTGTTCAGCCTTGATCCCGGCCGGGTTGTCAGGGGAGAAGGAATGATTGCGGATCAGGACGGACTGCTGATGATGGGTCACGCCCAGGGGGCAGACTGGGATGAAGCAATAAAGGTTGTCAGGGTTGACTGGCAGGGGAAGATCCTGTGGGAAAGGCCGCTGCCGCGGTGGAAAAACTATGACTGGAATTACCTGAGACGGGCAAAGGTGACAAGCGACGGAGGCATCCTTGTGCTGTATACCCAGGAAATTTACTCCTTCCCGGAGAGAAAGAGTTATACGCAGCTGATCAAGATTGGCGCGGACACGGAGATTCTCTGGACAAAGGAAGCGGTCCTGGACGGGGAAAAGGGCAGGGAATTCACAGATGTGGCGGAATACGACGGGAAGTATGTGATCACCTGCGGGCTGGAGAAGCAGGGCCTCCATTCCGCCACGCAGACCTACCTGTGGCTGGACGCGGACGGAAATGAACTGGGAACCGTCCGGCAGAGCATCCGCCAGGTGGATTTCCCGGACCTGGAAGACCAAAGAGACGTAGACTATATGGGAGAGGAACTGTTCTCCGCCGGAGGGAACCTGTGGCAGGTTTTCACCGCATGGGATTCGCATCCGAATAGCAGTACAGTTTACAGCATTGTACGGCGGATGCTGTTCCGGATTCCTGTACTCTGACAGGAACACAGAAAAACAGCGGGTTCCGCTTTCTGCGGAACCCGCTTTGCTGCCCGGAAAACCGGGCGCTTTTTCTTTTTAGTTTGCCATGCCCTTCACAACGGCTTTGAACTCGCTGGTCCGGGAGAAGGTGTTCAGCAGCTCCTGCAGGGAGGTGCCTTCATTCAGCTTCTGTGTCCAGGTGGCGAAGCCTTCCGCGTCCGCTTCCCGGTTCAGGTAGACCCGGTACAGGATCCTCACCAGTTCCTCCCCGCCGATGTTCCGGCTTTCAAACTCGCCGGAGAAGAGGAACCCGCGGGCGATCTGGTCCGGCGTCTTCGAGCCGTTCAGCATCTGGCCGATCCAGCTGTCCAGTTCGGCCTGGCTGGCTTCACGGCCCAGGATGCTCCGGTAGCACCGGCTGATGAATTCCTTTGCCTTTTCCTCGTTCACATAGACGGCCTGCACCGCGGTGCCCAGGTTTTCGTTCTCGGCGCCGCCGGCGTTGACGATTTCAACCTTGGTGACGTTGTTGTTTTCGGTCTTCTTCATTACCGGCGTTTCCTGCGCCGCGTTCCGGCCGCTCAGGGTTTCGTCCGCCTGGGTGCTCAGGGCCTGGACCTTGACGGTGCCGGGGGTGATGCCGTAGGAATTGCAGATGCCCTTGAATTCCGCGGAGGCGCAGAAGCCGTTGATGACCGCGGTCAGGGGCTGACCGTTTTCCAGCTGGCTGACCCAGCTGGCCTTGCCGGCGGCGTCGGAGCCGCGGCCCAGCATGGCCTTGTAAAGGATTTCCACCGCGTCGGGATTGCTGTGCTTCTTGTTCTGGAATTCCGCGCTGGCCACGAACTGCTCGATGATTTCCGCGGCAGCCTTCCGGCCGGAGGCCAGTTCGGCGGACCAGGTGTTCATACCGCCTTCATCCGCGTCACGGCCCAGGATAATCTTGTAGCAGCGGGACACAAAGGCCCGGATTTTTTCATCGGAAGCCGCGGGCGCTTCGGGCTGGGCGTCCGGAACCGTAACGGTGCCGGGGTTGATGCCGTAGGTCTTGCAGAGGTTTCCGAATTCAGCGGATCCGCAGAAGCCGTTGATCACCGCCTGCAGGGGTTTGCCGCCTTCCAGCTGGCTGACCCAGCTGCTCTTGCCGGCCGGATCGGAAGGACGGTCCAGCATGGCCTTGTAGAGGATTTCCACCGCGTCGGCGCTGCTGTGCTTCTTGTTCTGGAATTCAGCGCTCTTCACAAAGGAGTCGATGATTTCCGCGGCAGCCTTCCGGCCGGAGTTCAGTTCGTTGACCCAGGTCTGCATGCCGCCCTCGTCCGCGTCACGGCCCAGGATGATCTTGTAGCAGCGGGCTACATAGGCCTGGATTTTTTCATCCGAGGGCTGGGGCTGTTCGGGCTGCACATCCGGAACGTTCACTGTGCCGGGCTTGATGCCGTAGGATTTGCAGAGATTGCCGAATTCGCCGGAACCGCAGAAGCCGTTGATGACCGCCTGCAGGGGCTGGCCCGCATTCAGTTTAGCTACCCAGTCTGCCCTGCCGGCCGGATCGGAAGGACGGTCCAGCATGGCCTTGTAGAGGATTTCCACCGCGTCGGCGTTGCTGACCTTCTTGTTTGTGAATTCGGCGCTGCTGACGAACTGGTCAATGATCTCCGCGGCAGCCTTCCGGCCGGAGTTCAGCTCCTCGTACCAGGTCTTCAGTCCGCCTTCGTCAGGATCCCGGCCCAGGATGATCTGGTAGCAGCGGGTGACGTAGGCTTCGATCTTCTGATTGGCGCTCGGATCCCGCTTGCTGCCCAGGGCGGCGGGGGCGGGGGTGTTAATGTCGTCGTCACTGAATCCCAGTTCGCTGAGCTTTTTGCCGCTGAAAAGGCCGGTGGATTTTTGGTAATAGTAGTAACCTTTATTTGGTCCGTCGTACATTTGAACCTGGGCGTTTTTGATGTCTCCGTTCTGGTTATAAAACAAGTACAGATCTCCGTCGCTTTGGCGTTTCATGACATATGAACTGTCGATTGTGCCATTTTTATTATATTCAATGGCTTTCACGACACCACCGTCGCCTACGGCATGGACGCCCTGGGAGTTGGTTACTTCCTCATATGTGGTATAGGCTTTATCGCGGATGGAATAAGCCAGAAACCAGTCTGTGGCAGTCAGCTTTTCCTTTGCCGTATTGATATTTATATAATTATTCAAAGTGACTGCGCCTTCACGGAGGTCTTTGTAGACGTTGGCTTCCCAGGTTTTCCAATCAATACCTTCATAAGGATAGACGCGGCTGTTAAACGACAGGATACGGGTTTCATTGGTAGCAAATGTATAGTTCAGGGTCATGACTCGAAATTTTCCGTCCTTGTCATAGGCCAGGTTCAATTCTTCCGCGCCGGTGGCTTTGTAGGGATAGTCCGTAACAATATGCGGCTCACCCTTGGCGTCAAAATCCACGCGGAAGGTGAAGTCCACAGCCATGGGAATGTCGGATACTCTGGTGTATCCGTACTCGGCCAGGGCGGGGCACATGATTGCGGCGCACAGCAGCAGCGCGGCGGCGAAGACCAGCAGTTTCTTCATTGGTTCGATTCCTTCCTTTTCATGTGACATTTGTTTCCCGGAGCAGCCGACAGATCCGTCCGGTTTCTGTTTCCGGAATCAAAGATAACATACATGAGATTACCGTGTCATCACAGCGGTGTAACAATCGTGTAAACTGCGCAAAGAATGTGTACGCATGCGTGCGGACAAGCTGGACGGCGCGGGGAAAGAAAGAGGGGACAGACACCGCGCTGCGCGGGAATCTGTCCCCGATTCTTTCCCTGTTCTTTTCAGTCACATGACTTCCGGAGGACGGGAAAGGCTGTATGATTTTTCAACCTGGATGAATCAGAACCTGTGTTTTACTTCTTGATGATCACCGGAACCTTGACGATGCCGGGGGTGAGGCCGCAGTTTTTGCAGAGGCTGATATACTCGTCGGAACTGCTGATGGCGTTGAGGACAGACTTCAGGCGCTGGCCGTTTTTCAGCATATTGACCAGGTCGGTCTTCTCGGCCGCTTCGGCGGACCTGTTCAGCATGGCCTGGAAGAGGTTTTCCACCATGTCGGCGAAGCTCAGGTGCCTGCGCTTGAATTCGTTGCCGGTGGCCAGCTGGTCGGCGATTTCTGCGGCGGTCTTCGTGCCGGCAGAAAGGTCCTTGTACCAGGTGTTCTGTTCATCGGCGGTGGCTTCACGGCCCAGGATGTTCTGGTAGCAGCGGGCGATGAAGGCGTCGATCATCTGGTTACGGGTCGGATCCTGCTCAGGGCTGATGACCTGGAAGGGCAGGTTGTACTCCTTGGCATAGGCCTGGGCGGTGCTGCCTTCATGTCCGTAAAGGACAGCGTGGGGAGAGTAATCGAGGATGTTGTAGTTGTCCCGGTCCGGGTACCGGTCGTCTTTTGCCACGATCTTCGCCTCCGGGTTCAGGATAACGACCTGCTTCAGCCTGTCGTTGTCCGCGAAAGCATATCCATCGATATAGTTCACGGATGCCGGAAGGGTGATGCTTTCCAGGGAGGGTGAGAAGGTGAAGCACATCCAGGGAATGGAAGTGATTCCGTCCGGGAGCGTAACGTTTTTCAGATTCTGTGCAAACTGGAAGGACCAGGAACCGATCTCTCTCATCTCCGCCGGGAAATCCTTCGCCGTCATCGTTTCCTGCTCCCGTCCCGCCGGATAGCAGATCAGCTTGCCGTATTGATCAAACAGCATACCGTCGACAGCACGGTAGTAGGGGTTTTTTTCGGAAACCTTGAATTCCTTCAGCTTGGTACAGCTTGTAAAATCAGGGTTGAAGCCCAGACCTGAGAGTGTGGAGGGGATCTCAATTGCAGTCAGGCCGTTCTCTGAAAACGCAGTATAGCCGAGCGCCTTGGTTCCTTCCGGGATGGCGTATTCTCCGCCCCGGTTCCTGCCGGACGGATAGAAGAGCAGAGTCGTCAGTGACTTGTCGAACAGCACGCCGTCCACAGAGGTGAAGTACTGATTGCCTTCCGCCACATTGATGGCCTGGAGACTGGTGTTGTAGGCGAAGGCCTGCGCTTCGCTGATGGTCTTCAGGGAGGCGGGCAGGGTGATCTCTGTCAGATCATAGCATGAATGAAAGCAGTAGTTTTTGATTTCCTTCAGGGTTTCGGGCAGGTTGACCTTGGTGACGTTGGTGAATTCAAACGCCGATTCGCCCAGCACTTCAATGCCGTCGGGCACGGTCACTTCCCCGCCGGGGCCGTTGTATTTCATCAGGGTGGTGCCGTCAACTTCGAAAAAGCCTTTTCCCGTTTCCGCTGCGGAAGCGGTGAGGCACATTCCGCATACCAGCAGCAGGCTGGCGATCAGGGCAAAGAGTTTACACAGGGTCTGTTTTTTCATGTTGTTCCATTCCTTTCTGTTCCTGTCACGGGATCTGTTCTCCGGCACGGGGAAATGACCGCCCGGGGTCCTGTTGACAGTATAAAGGTAACATACATGATGTTACCGAGTATTCACAGCGATGTAACAACGGTGTAAACAGTGGGGCGCTTGTGTATGGACTTTTACGGACAACTCCGGGCGAAAAAGAGGAACAAACGTTACAGAAAACAGCGGATTAACTAAGGACCGCGTTACTCCGGGATGCATGAAAAAAGGGAGACTGCCCTGCAGCCTCCCTGGGAGGATGTTTTTGAATCCTTGATGACGGATCCATCAGTCACAGTGATACAGGTATTTATCGCTCGCGTTGTATTTCCCGTCCTCTTCCGGGAAGTGAATGGTGGGCACATCCGCGGCCATGGCGGCGGTGCGGGCGTTGCGCTCCAGCTCGGCCACCAGCTCCTCGTTGGGATTGTAATCGAGCACGGGCGCCGCGTGCACTTCCTTTTCAGCGGCGGGAACGGTTTCCCGCCCAGGAACCGCGGCTGTTTCCGGGACGGCTTTGCGCTGCTCCCGTTCCGCTTTGCGTTCCGCGATCTCCGCGCGGACGGCGGCAAGGTGCTCCGCGATTTCCTGCTGCCGTTCCACCCGGCGGGCGCGGACGGCTTCCAGTTTCTCAAGGGTGCTGTTCAGCCGCTGGGCTTTCAGCTCTTCCCGGCGGCGGAGTGCTTCATGGGCAGCGGCGATTTTTTCCTCCGTGTTCCGGCGGCGTTCTTCATCGCGGGCCTGGGAAGCTTCGACCCTTTCCAGGGCGGCGTCAACCTGTTCGTCCGCTTTCTGCCGGGCCTGTTCCCGCACGGCTCTGCCCAAATCCCGGAACTCATGCTTCACGTTCCGGACTACCTTGCGGACTTTGCGGCCGGCCCGGTGCAGGTCTTTTCCCATTTCATCCGTGTCAAAGTTCCGGTGAAAGAGCCAGCCCAGAAGACCGCCGAAGAGCAGGCTCCTGCCGAGATTACGGCGGCGTCCGCCGAAAAGACTTCCAAGCAGCAGAATTCCCAGCCAGGTGGGCATGATACTTCTCCTTTCGTCCGGGGAACTCCCGGTATGGGACAAGTATATTCACAGGAAAGGCAGGAAAACAGGGCGGAAAGGGGAAAATACAGGGGGTTATTTCTCCGATCTCCATTGTTTACAGAGTTTTTACACCGCGGAGAAGCAATCTGTGATAGGATGTGAATGATTTGGAAAGATCGGAGGCAGACAATATGGGAAGCAAGGCGGTAAAGGCCCGGCGCGAGGCGGCGGAAATCCGGAAGGTGCTCTGGCGGGCGCTGATTGCGTTCACCATCGGGATCCTGATTGCGATGCTGGCGTTCTCCTACTGGGGAGACAAATTCCTTCATGATATCTGTCCTCCTGCTTTGGGCCGCATTCCGGCTTATCTGCTGCTGGGGACCTTTGTGGGCGGTATGTATATGGTTATCCAGTTTGTGGGGGAAAAGGTATATAAAGGAACCGCGCCCAAAGTGCCTTTCCCTTTTACAACCAGTTATGCGTTGATGATTATGCTTGCGCCTTTGGCCTTTGTCTGGCTGATCATTGTCCGGCTTCGTCAGCTGTCGAAGCTGCGGAAGATAGAAATGGAAGAGGAAGACAATTAAGAATTATGAATTCAGAATTCAGAATTGAGTTTCGTTCACTGCTTTCTCCGGAGATGTAAATCTTCTGCTCAAAGGAACTTCTTTTGTAAAGAGAGCATACTAATTCTGAATTCTGAATTCTGAATTCATAATTAAAAATGTCGCGTTCGGGGAAAAAGATTTTTCCCCGAATACGACATTTTTCCTTTTTCATCCGTCTATATAGATGTCAGGAGGTGAACGGTGAATGAGCAATGTTACGGGCCCGGGCACTGCTCAGGATCGCAACCGGCTTTTTGAACAGCTGGTGGACCGGTATCAGGAACCGGTTTTACGGATGTGTTACTACTGCCTGTGCGACAAGACGCAGGCGGAGGACGCCGCCCAGGAAACCTTCCTGAAACTGTACCGGACGCTGGACAATTACCGGGGTGACTGCAGCGAGAAAACCTGGATCATGAAGATCGCAACCCGGGTGTGCTATGACATGAACCATTCAGGCTGGTTCCGCTTTATGAACCGTCATGTGACGCCGGAAATGCTGCCAGCGGAGGAAGAACCGGAAAAAAGGAACGACGCGGAACTGGCGGAGGCGGTGATGAAGCTGCCCTATAAGCTGCGGGAAGTGATCCTCCTGTACTACTATCAGGGAATGAATGTGAACGAAATTGCGGATGCGCTGAACCTTTCCCATTCCTCGGTTTCGGGCAGGCTGAAACGGGGAAGGGAGAAACTGAAGAAAATGCTGGAAGGGAGAGAACTGGATGAATAAGAAGATCAGCGCGGACGAGTTCCGCGAATCACTGGATCGTTATGCTTCCGACCTGAAGGCCAATCTCCTGCTGGCTCAGAGCATCATTGCTTCTGAAGCGGAAGGAGAAGGAAAAATGAAGAGAAAGTGGATAAAGAGCCTGGTGCTGGCCCTGGCGATGATCCTGACCCTGGGCACCGTGGCATACGGTGTGACCTCCATGTTCCGGATCGTGAACTGGCAGGGCGAGGTGACCAGCACTGTGGCGCCGGAGGAACCGCAGGGAGTATCTGAAAATGAAGAGCCGTTGATTGGCAGCCTTTTACGCTATAAGGATACCGTGCCGGATGATGAGATGGTCAGGGCATGGTTCGATTCCGAGGATTATCCAAACGGTGAAAACAGTACGGATAAACAGGCGGAAAAGCATTTCCGCTGCGCAGAGGATTTCCTGGATTACATGTCCGGCGTTACGACGCTGACGGCACCAGCACGTTTCCCGGAAGGCGAGTATGAATATTTCGACGCGGTGGTGACCCTGGTCTGCAAGGATACCGGGAAGCTGGAAGTGGTCGCGAGCGGTGACGCAGGTCCGATCCATTACATCCGTTACCGTATGGATGAGGCGGACGCCTTACCGCTCCAGTATAATGTCAATATAGGGATGAAGGATGGAAGGAATTATAGTATCCAGAGCCTGCTGTGGTATGAGGAACTGCCTGACGCGACAGGCCTGAATGAAGGGGAAACCGTGGAACAGGCGGAAGCCCGGGGCATGGACGGCGCCCTGCTGATCCGCAACCACCTGAACGACAGTGACCGGGATGTGGTCATGGTCAGAAAGCTGAAGGAGCCGGTTGCCTGTAAGGGGCTTATCAGCCTGGATCCGTACGAAGAAGCAACCATGAAGTTTTATGAAGAACGTATATGGATCTGGGGTTTTGGAAACTATGACCCGGCGGAACTCCTGAAGATGTTTAACGGGGATTGATGCGGAAGGAACGATAAAAGAACAGTCCCTCCGTTCCCCGGACCGCAGGAAAACGACGTGAAGGAATTCACTGATGAACATATCTGTATCTGGAAGGGCGGAGACAGGGAGCTGGAGGATGTACTGAAGATCTTCGGCGGAGAAAAAGAAAAAGCAAAGCGATACGCGGGAGAGGGTGAACGAACCCTCTCCTTTTGTTTGCACATTGAAATGAACGAAGATGTGCAAAATCTGCATATATTGTAAAGATGGAAGATGCAAAAATTGCATATGGAATTGACAACAAAGTGCAAATATTGCATAATAATCACTGGAAGGAGGTGCAAAGCGAATGACTGAGCTGAAAGAGCAACGGCTTAAAAATCGTATGACTCAACGGGAAGCGGCGGAGAAAGCCGGTATTTCGCTGCGTTCCTATATTTCCTATGAAAATCAGGAAGATAAAAAAGGAACGCCGATGTACCGCCTCCTGCTTGCGGAGATGAGCGAGCTTGGACGTTTGGATGAAGAGCATGGAATCCTGACAATGGAGGAGATCAGGGAGGCATGCGGGGAAATCATGAAGGACTATGCAGTGCAGTATTGCTATCTCTTTGGCTCCTATGCCAAGGGAAAGGCGACTGAAAGAAGCGACGTTGATCTGCTGGTCTCTTCTGAAACCACAGGACTCCGGTTCTATGAACTGGCGGAAAAATTACGGGAAAAACTGCGAAAGAAAATTGACTTGCTGGACGTGAAACAACTGGCCGGAAACAGTGAATTGCTGAATGAAGTGCTGAAGGACGGGATCAGGATTTATGGATAATGTTAAAAATGATGCCTGGTATATCGGCAGGACATTCCGGATCTGATGGACAGCATGGAAAAGGAACTGTAATCATACGGAACAGGACCACCGGCAGAATTGCCGGTGGTCCTGTTTTTGTATGAAAAGACAGTGAACCTGTCTTCTGATCACATCCTGCAGAGCGCTGCGTCTTTTGCTGGGAGTGTCAGACTCTTATGTAAAGAATGACTCGCAGCGTCCACGTTGTCATCTTGAGCAAGGCCGAAGGCCGCGTCGAAAGATCTCCTCCGGAGATGTAAACCTTCTGCTTAAAGGAACACCTTCTGTAAAGAGATCATTTGAATTCTGAATTCTGAATTATGAATTCTGAACTGTTTACTCCTCCTCCCAGCAGAATTTCCGCGCAGAGGAATGCTGCGTCCGGGCTGTGCTTCCGGCGGAAGAATTGGCGGATGAGCACCGTGAATTCGGTTCGGCCTGTCAGGGTGCGGGCCTGCCGCAGGGGTTCCGACAGCTCCCGGGCGCCCAGCAGGCGCCGGCTTTCGGACGGATAGGCAATGACCGTCCGCAGGCAGGGCTGGGGCGGAACGCGCTCCGCGCCGGGCAGGGGACTGTACAGCAGGAGACCCCGGTCAGCTTCGCCCTGCGGGATATTCCGGCCTTCCGCCCGGTAGGCCTGGCGGTAGTAAAAGCTGAAGAAGCCGCCGGCTTCCGGACCGGACCGGTATTCCGGATAGGGAAGGCTGCCGAAGGAGAGCAGGTACCGCTCCGGGGCGTTGTAAATCTCCCCGGAAGTGCCGGAGGACAGCATGTTGAAGCAGGCAATGGATTCTTTGGCGGCGGCGATGCGGATATCGATCTGGGCCTTGAGCAGGTTCAGGCGGCCGATTTCATCCTGCAGGTTGCCCACCACAAGCTCCGTTTCCCCGCTCTCAAAGGCGCGGGAGATCACCTTCAGCGGCACGCCCAGGTTGGACAGGTACCGGATCACGGTGAGCAGGTACAGGTCGTCGTCCGAATAGTCCCGGTAGCCGTTGGGCAGGTGGACGGGGGTGACCAGGCCCAGTTTTTCATAATACCGGATCATGTCCCGGGAGATGCCGGTGGAGCGGGAGGCGTCGTTGATTTTCATGGTTTTCCTCCGGTCGGGGAATCATCTGGATCCAGCCAGATTATAGCACGGTCGGCTTGACATTGGAACTGTTCCAACGTTTAGAATGAAAAATAAGAAGAAAGCCCGTGGAGACGGGCCGGAGCAAAGGAGGAAAAAAACATGAAGAAGATTCTGGCTGTCCTGATGGCTGCCGTGCTGCTGCTGTCCCTGCCTTTCGGCATGGCCGGTGCGGAGGCCGCGCTGAACGACGGTGCCTACAGCGCCGAGCAGCAGGGCTTCGGCGGCCCTGTAAAGGTGGACATCACCGTTGAAGGCGGCAAAATCACCGCTGTGGCGGTGACCGGCGACAGCGAAACCGAAGGCATCGGCGCCGCGGCGCTGGAGCCCCTGGCGGAGCAGGTGAAGGAAGCTCAGTCCGCCGCGATCGACGGTGTTTCCGGCGCGACCCTGACGTCCGGCGCCGTGAAGGCGGCCGTGACGGAGATCCTGGCCGAGGCGTCCGGAAAGGGCGCTGCCGAGCTGAAGATTGCCGACGGCACCTATGAAGCCCAGGCCTGGGGCTTCTCCCTGAACTACCAGATGAACGTGAAAACGGTGATCGAGGGCGGCAAAATCGCCTCCATCGAAGTGGGTGACAACGGCGATACCGCGATCATCCTGAACACCGCGATTGAGCACCTGATTCCCGCGATGATCGAGCACCAGTCCGTGAAGGTGGACTCCGTGACCGGCGCTACCGCGTCCAGCGGCGCGATCAAGACGGCGGTGGAGGACTGCCTGGTGCAGGCCATTACGGCGGCGGGCGGCGACGCCTCCGCTGTGAGCGCGTTCTACACCGTGCCGGAGAAGAAAACGGCCTCCGAGACCATCAACACAAAGGTGCTGGTGATCGGTATGGGCGGCGCGGGCATCACCACCGGCAACCGCATTGTGGATAAGCTCTATGAAGCCTATAACGGCGATACCTCAAAGATTGACGTCCTGATGATCGACAAGACCGCCAAGTACGGCGGCACTTCCGTGACCACGTCCTCTCCCATGGCCATCAACCCCAAGTCATTTGTGGAGAAGAACGACGGCAAGGAATATGTGGACGCCGCGGCCCTGAAAAAGGCCTGGATGGAATACACCGAAGGCGACGCCAAGGAATGGGCCATCGACATGATGATGGAATCCTCCGGCGACGCGGTGGACTACCTGATCGACAACGGCTTTGTGTTCGGCGCGCCGGTGCAGGGCCTGTCCGATCCCTACCTCATCTGCTGCAACTACGGCGACGGCTTCATGGTGGACAAGTCCATCGTGCAGGTCTTCTTTGACAAGTTCATGGCCAACTACACTGCCAAGGGCGGCCGCTACATGCTGCAGACCGAGGCCACGTCCCTGATCACAGACGAAACCGGCCGGGTGACCGGCGTGAACGCGGTGGGCGCGGACGGAACCCAATACGTCATCAACGCGGATTACGTGATCTCCGCCACCGGCGGCTTTGCCGGCAACGGAGAAATGGAGGACAAATACTTCTCCGACGAATACTACAACCTGTCCGGCGGCGGACGCTGGAATGCCTACGGCATGACCCAGAACGACGGCAAGATCATCCAGTCCGCCATCGACAGCGGCGCGGCGACCTGCAATATCGGCATGCCCCCGGTCAGCCACATCGGCGGCGCCTACAAGGTCATGCATGAGTTCCCGATCATCCAGATGGAGTATCCGGACTTCTTCACCGGAAAGCCCGCCACCATCTCCCTGAACGATATTCCCATGATGCTGGCCGTGGCCCCCAACAGCCTGGCCGTGAACCGCCAGGGCGTGCGCTTCAAGGATGAAACAACGCTGACCGCCTACGGCAACTGGGCGGCGGGCGCCTACTTCTACACCATCTGGTCTGACGAGCAGATGCAGTCCATCCGGGACAACGGCCTGAAGTTCAGCAACATCGGCATCTTCATCAACCAGGGCGGCTGGCCCGTGAACACCCCCATTCCGGAACTGTATGACGTGCTGGCAAAGGGCGAGGAGCTGGACATCATCTTCAAAGCCGACACCCTTGAAGAACTGGCCGGAAAGATCGGCGTGGACGCCGCGACGCTGGCGAAGACCGTGGCGGACTACAACAGCTACTGCGACACGAAGGAAAACCCGCCCCAGGGCATCGAAAAGGCGCCGGTCATCTATGACCTGAGCGGCCGCCCCATGGAGGGTGACTACAACGTGTATGAAAAGGTGGAGGGCAACGGACCGTACTACGCCGTGAAGGGCGCGCCGTGGATCTATTCCACCACCGGCGCCCTGGACGTGGACGAGCAGTTCCGCGTGCTGAAGGCGAACGGCAAGCCCCTGGAAGGCCTGTACGCGGTCGGCACCGACTGCCTGGGCATCCTCTTCACCGAGAAGAAGGAATATGTGACCTACGGCGGCGCGGACCAGGGCTGGGCGTTTACTTCCGGCTATCTGGCCGGCGAGAAGCTGGCGGAAACCATCCTGGCTGAATAAGCTTTTCCCCGGTAACCCCCCAATCCCCCAAACCGGCCCGGATACATTCGGCGTATCCGGGCTCTTTTTATGCCTTTTTCTTCTCCGAGGAAGGCAAAAAACGCGGAAAGGGGTGACGAATCCTGACCGGTACCGGTCCTGTCCGGCCGGATTCAGACCGCATCAGACAAATACGCCCGGGAGGACAGGGAAAATACACGCGGCGGGGCAGAATGGTGGTAAAATCTGTAAGTCGTTTTGTATGAGAAAGCAGTAAGGAGGTACTCTGCAATGAAGAAATTGATGGCACTGGCGCTGGCGCTGGTCCTGTGCGTGTGCGCGGCCGTGGCCTGCGCGGAAACCACGGTGCAGGAAAAGGTGATCGAGGCCTATAACCTGGAGCTGAACACGAAGGCGGATATGCTGATCCTCACGGACCGGGAAACGGGCCTGAAGTACGTCGCTGACACGAAAGGCAACAAGGTCAGCGAGGGATACGCCTATGTTTCCTCCAACGAGGGATTTTTTACCGTGGCGAACGAGGACCTGAAGATGGGCCTGGCGGATAAAACCGGCAAGCTGATCCTGCCGCTGGAATACGGCGAGATCGATCCCATCAGCGATAAGTGGGTCGCCGGCATCCGGCTGGTGGAAACCACGGACAGCGAGGAGAACCCGGATTACCGCGCCCTGTTCGGCGGCAAGGCCTACATGGTGGACACCGTGGACCTGTACTACCTGGGCGAGAAGAAGGGAACCGTCACCCGGGCCGAATGGAAGAACGCCAAAGCCTTCGGGGACTACCTGTCCATCCAGAACCGGGAAGGCACCCAGGATTTCTACAACAAGGACTTTGTGAAATCCCCGGCCGGCGCGAAGTACGCCTATGAATATGACAACAACTCCTCCGCGAACACCATCACCCATCTGGGCAGCGGCCAGGCGGCCTTCACCGAAGGCTGCACGCTGACGCCCGAAGAGGTGCAGCAGTCCGTGTGGGTCAACCGGAACGACCAGCTGATCGACCTGCAGGGCAATGTGATCGCGGACCTGTCCGCCTACAAGCGGGCGCAGGTGGACGCGGATTCCAACCTGGTCAAGCTGGAGAACGGGGACGGCAAGGTCGGCCTGGCGGACAGCACCGGCAAGGAACTTGTTCCCTGCGTGTATGACAAGATGACCTACGCCCTGGCGGGCGCCCTGCAGACCGGCTACCTGTATGTGGAAAAGGACGGCAAGAACGGCTTTGTGAACCTGGCCACCGGCGAGGAGACAGGCTTCACCTTCATGAAGGACGCCGGCGACCAGCGGGCAAACTTCATCCTGGTCAGCGACGCCCGGGAGGGCAAGATCCTGGTCAGCGCCATGGCCGGCGAGCTGCCCGGACGGTATAAGGAAACCAACGCGGCTTTCCAGAACCAGGCGGACGGCAACCCCTACGCCGTGGTCAAGGAAATGGACGATACCTGCCGCGTCGTGGGCCAGCTGGGCGAGGAAGTGCTGCCCGGCGTCACCTTCAGCGGCATCTATGACGCGAAGATCTCCGATGACGGCACCCTGATCCTGCTGCCCGGCGAGGGAAATTCCTACACCCTCTACACCGTCAGCTACGATCCGGCAAAATAATCCCAACCCCAAACCAGACAAGGGGACGGTTCTTTTGTCTGGTTTTTTATCTGATTTTATACCGACAGGCTAATGACAAACCCGTAGCCTTGTGGTACAATCCCATGCAAATACTGAAGGAAAGGAGCCTGGACCATGACTGCGCTGTACCTGAAGAAACTGGCAAACCTGAAGCGTAATGCACGTTCCAAAAAGAACGGTGCATCTTTTGGCGTACGGAACGGCAGGACAACCGGCCAGGCTTTCAACCGATAATGGGGTACCCCATGAAGCCGCCCGTTCCGACGCGAACGGGCGGTTTTCATTTTATAAACTATAATCCAAAGGAGGATTTCCCTATGCTGATTCCAATGGTTGACATGAAGCACACCGGAGAGAACATTGTATCCCTGCGGCGCCGGAAGGGCCTGACGGTCCGCGATATTCAGCGTCTGCTCGGTTTCACCACGCCGCAGGCCATCTACAAGTGGCAGCGCGGGGAAACCCTTCCCACCATCGAGAACCTGGCCGCCCTGGCCTGCATCCTCTGCGTGCCGATGGAGGAAATCCTCGCAGTGGAATGCCGCGGAGCGTAAGCACAACAGAGGATTCTCCTCCGTTGTGCAATGCAGAAAATAGAATCAATTACCTACAACGCCATGCGGGAATGTGACCGGGGGACAGCACCAAATGTAACGCGAAGTGTGACATTTGGTCTGTCTCCTCTGTCATGTTCCCGTTTTCCATCGCCTTCAATTGTCATCCTGAACGCAGTGAAGGATCTCCTCGCCCGTTCACATTCGGGAACCTGACACGAATTCCGCTGCCTCCATGTGTCATTTCGACCAAAGAATCCGAAGGATTCTGCGCGGAGAAATCTCCTTCGCGCCCGCAGGCGCAATAATTCTGAATTCTGAATTATGAATTATGAATTAAAAAATGTCCTCGCCCCCGGCGATGACATTTTTTTTATCTTTTTTTCTCCCTCCTGCATAAAACTCCCTCTCCCTCTCGTCTTTATAGGTGAAGGAGGTGATCGGCGATGGAACATGCTGCGGTACCCGGCATGGTCCGTGAACAGAGGCTGAATGAATGGATTGAAGCCTATTCAGATCCGATCCTGCGCACCTGCTTTTTGTACCTGTCCGACAGGGGACAGGCGGAGGACGCGCTCCAGGATACCTGGATCAAGGCCTGGAAACACATGGACGAATACGAAAAAAACAATATAGCCAATGATAAAGCCTGGCTTTTACGCATAGCGGTCAACACCTGCAAGGATTACAGGCGCTCCGCCTGGTTCCGGCATATCGACCGGAGCAAGGCGCTGGATGAGCTGCCGCCGCAGCTGGCCGCCGCGGAACCCGAAGACCGTTCCCTGACTCTGACGGTCATGGAGCTGCCGGACAGGTATAAACAGATTATTCTTCTCTATTTCTTCCAGGGGCTGACCATGCAGGAAACAGCCGACGCGCTGGGAACCTCCCAGGCTACCGTGTCCCGCCGGCTGGAAAAGGCAAAAGAGCTCCTGAAGGGATCGCTGACGGGAGGTGCGGCATATGAAGGATAAAGAACTGGAACAGCGGATTCAGCACGCGCTGAACGCGGAGCTTTCCGGGCTGAAGACAACGTCCTGGCAGCGTGATAAATACTTTGAAAACGCGACAGGAGGGTATAAAGTGAAACGGAAACTGACATACGGCCTGGTACTGGCAATTGTCCTGCTGCTGGCGGCGGCGACCGCGGTGGCGGTGGCGCTGCTTTCCCCGAAGGAAGTGGTGGAGCAGGTGGCGGTGCCCATGGCGCAGGAAAACGATCCGGACTGGAAGGTGAACACGGAATTCTCGCCGGAGGAACTGGCGGAGTTTATCCGATCCGCCAATGAGAGCGGCATTACCATTGATGAGAACAACGCTATTATGCAGGCCCTGAAAAACGGCGAGGGCTTTGACGAGGAAGAGACCATCATGGAGGTCTGCCGGCAGGCCTTCGGCGGAAGCTATTCCTTCTGGACCCTGGAACAGAAACACTGGTTTGATGAGATGATGGTCGCCATCGGCTTTGCGGACGGGCCCATGTGGGAGATGCCTGGCGAAGGAGACCTGACCGAGGAAGAGGCAAAGGCGAAAATGATCGCGGCCCTTCAGGAGGAATTCAACGATGACATGTACCAGTTGGATTACGGCGAGGAAATGAACCTGGCGGACAGGGAAAAATTCCGTCTGGCCCTGGATTATTATCCGGAAGCCCTGAAGGACGGAACCGTCTGGCACCTGGAAGCCTGGCCGCAGGGCGAGGAACGGGAGGACTACTATACCGCGGCGCTGGACCGGGACGGGAACGTGCTGGCCGCTATCGCCAGGAGCCGGAAAGCTCCGGCAGAGGCGGAGGAGCAGCGGCCGAAGCCGACCCGTGAAAAAGAGGAAATGATGCGGATCGCTGCGGAAGGCATCCGGGAAAAGCTGCAAAAGGATATACCGCTGGAGGATCCGGAAAAGTTTGACTGGCACGCGAACGCGATCCGGCAGGAGGAAAACGGGGCTGTCTGGGAAATCAGTTTCGGAAGCAAAACCAGGGAATGGGGTTACTGCCGCGCGGAGGTCAGCGAGGCAGACAACCAGGTGAAGGTTCTTATGTCTGACGTGGGATCAATCACCGCGGACAATGTGATGGACCGGATGGAAGCAGACAAGGGTCCCCAGTGCGACTGGACCAATGACGTCTGGGCGGAGGTCGGAACCATGACCCCGTATCTTGAAGCGGAAACCATGGAAGGCAAAGTGGTGAAGGCCACGCCGTGGATTGCCTGGCGGGAAGGCCTGCTGACCATGGAGGAAGCGGAGGAAAAGGCCTTCCGGGGAACCGGAGTGCGCACAGGCAGTCACTACGTCGCCTGCCTGATTGATTCCCAGCCCAATCCGGTGTGGAAAATCTGGATTATGGAATACAGCGGTGATTACAGGGACCTGGTGGTGGAAGTCGACGCGGTGACAGGAGAACTCACGGACCTGGATCGGTTCAAAACCCAGTCTGACTGGGAACCCTATTACCACACCTATACGCTGCACCGTACCTGGGCACGGATGGAACTGGAGGAGAACGGCCCGCTGTACCTGGCGCAGGTGGCGGTGCTCCACAACTTTGCTGACCTGGGCCTGGACCTGCCGGAAGAGTGGAGCATTCCCATCTTCAACGAAACCTTCTGGAAACCGGAAATTGACGGGCATACGGTCACCTTCCGCTGCCGCTGGTCCAACCTGCCGGACTACCGGGTGACGGTGGACGCGGACGGCATCCCCACGGAAGCGGTGGAACTGCCCTCCAGCGGTACGGAGGAATTGCCGCCGGACAAAATGCCCGGAGCAGATCTGGAATTATACTGATCCAGTGGGGGAACGATAGGGACAGTCCCTATCGTTCCCTAATTCAAACAATCGACGCGTAATGCGGGAATGTGAGATAAGGGACAGCACCAAATGTAATGCGAAGTGTGACATTTGTTCTGTCCCCTCTGTCACGTTCCCGTTTTCCATCGCCTTCAATTGTCATCCTGAACGCAGTGAAGGATCTCCTCACCCGTTCACATTCGGGAACCTAACACGAATTCCGCTGCCTCCATGTGTCATTTCGACCAAAGAATCCGAAGGATTCTGCGCGGAGAAATCTCCTTCGCGGCCACAGCCGCAATAATTCTTAATTGTTGAGGAAGCATCCACGCTTAAGGCAGATCCGTCATCGCTTCAGCGACGACACGATGGTTACATTCGCCTTTCTCTTGCATTCCGGCCGGATTACAGGTAAGATGTAAGGGACAAAGGACGACAACCGCATACCGAAAAAGATGGCAGGAGGGTTGCCCAAATGATAACAATGCTGATTTATTACCGGGGGACGCAGGGAGCCGCCGGATCGTTTGTGACGCAGATGGAAGCGGAAGGCATCGCGGGAGATATCCGGCGGGAGCCGGGCTGCGTGCGCTATGAGTATTTCCAGCCCCTGAATGAGCCGGGCACGATCCTGCTGCTGGATACCTGGAAGGACCAGGCGGCGCTGGACGCCCACCATGCTTCCCCGATGATGAAGCGGCTGGCCGAGCTGCGGGAAATATTTGACCTGAAGATGACCGCGGAAAAGTATGTGAGCGTGGACATCGGGGATGACAGCAAGTTCATCCGTTGGGGAGACAAGAGATGACAGAGGGACGGGGTTTTTGTCAACTTTTTTCGGAGTCACCGCAGCGATAAATCCTCAATCGGTTAAAAAGGAAACTGTTGATTTTTCAACAGCTTCCTTTTTTTGATGCTCTTAAAGTGGACAAATACCCCGTCCTTCTGTCAACTTTTGGCGGCTTTCTTTGGATCATGGCAATAAAACATTGGATGATGTCAAAAACAGGCACAGTGCTTCCTTCGCAACTACAATGGGCACGCAACAGGGGAAAACCGGTGTGCAGCATCGGCAGATCCTTTTGTGCAGATTGTGGAAAGGAGGAAATAATCATGCTGACAGTAACCCTGACCAAGGAAGAACAGGCCAAGAAGGCTAAGATCGCAAAACGCCGCGTGAACTGCGGTGTTGGCCATCGCCGCTATAGTGTAACGGCGCTTTCCTAAGCTTTCCGGTCCCACAGGTGCATCCACAGATTCATCTTTGGGTGCACCTCATTTTTCTGCTAGAGGTGACAGTCATGATCAGGATTCTTGAAATCGCAAACGGTAAACTGAACGAACAAATACTGAACGGTGTTCGGGAATACAAGCCGGAAAAAACCTCCCATCTGCTGATTGAGCCCCTTTCGGAGGATTTTCTGTGCATCACAAATTCCTATCTGAATAAAAGCTTTGTCATGGCAAAGAAGGACTGGGATGAAAACGGAGCATATCCTGCTGAATTTGAGCAGTTCATCGGCTATCCGTCCCAGCCGCTTCAGGAGATTGACCTGCCGGAAAATTTCATTGAGGCAGCAAACAAGACAACAACCTTTGTTATTGCGCTGAGTTACGACTGTAATCTCAGGTGCAAGTACTGCTATCAGCAGTGCAATCCGGATCTTGACCGGAGAAAGATGACTGCGGAGAATCTTACCTTTGTTCTTGATACCATTACAGCTTATCAGGCGAAGTATCCGGAAAAGGAAGTATATATTGAGCTCTTTGGCGGCGAACCGCTGCTGAAGGAAAACCATGATGACGTTATCCGTATCTTTGATTACTGCGTGGATCATGGATGCTCTGTCGGAATAACGACAAACGGAGTGAATATTCCCTATTATCTGAAGGACCTGGTAATCTACAGCGGCTTGGGAATCACGGTCAATACAACCATTGACAGTCTGTCCGAAAACGAGAAAACACGTTTCAGCTCTGACGATGGTGTGGACTCAAAGGGAAGCAGCCTGCTGAAATCCATCTATACTTTGATCAACTATGACATTATCGTACAGGTGGAAGCCAATATAGATCAGCATAATATAGACCAGATTGGTGATATGATCCGGTTTTACAGGGATCATGGATTCCTGGACAATCCGAATTTCAGGTTTGGGATTGCCCGGGTGGATGATCGCCGGTTTGAAACCGGGTATGACAAGATGGTCACCGATACACAGCTGATCAGTAAGCTGAATGAACTGAATATCACCCATCCTCATGTCTATTATGCTTTTGTGAAGTCGACTCTTTCCCTGTGCAGGAAACTGGATCCGGCGTTCAAACAGAGAGAAAGGAAATATATCTCCAACTACTGCTGGGCTTCTTCACCGGTTGATGACGTATACTATATCGATGCTGCCCTGGATGTGTTCAGGTGTACATTCACCGTGGGAAGGAAGAACTACTCACAGTTCAAGTTCTCGCTTGAAAACCTGGAGAAGTACAAGGCGCCGAACCGTACCTATCTGGATTATGAAAAATGCAAGGACTGCCCGATCGGAGGCTTCTGCTCCGGTGGGTGTGCCCTGTCGGCGGAAATTGACTTTAACAGGATGTGTGAAGCGGAAAAGGATGATTTCCGCAGTTTCCTGGATACAATTTATTATCCACAAGTGCGCGAAATGATGGTATCATACCTGCAGGATAATACGACTGAACAGAAGGAACTGGTATCATGAGCGAAGCAGTAAAGGGAACCGAAATCACCCCGGAGGAGATCGGCGGGATTCGGAAATGCAGGGATTCCCTTTTCCTGAAGAACCGGAAGAACCTGGCCCTGTCCCTGCTGGGCTGCGTTTTCAAGACGCTGTCCGTGCTGGGCTTTTCCGCCTTTACCCAGAAGATCCTGGACACGGTTTCCGGGGATCAGCCCAGCTCGATTCCCTACCTGATCCTTTTCGCGGTGAGCTGCTTCCTGTGCCTGCTGATCAGCGCGGCGCTGGAGTATTTCTGCTGGACCGCGTTCCGGCGGCAGGCGCTGACCCGCTACCGGGCTTATTTCTGCCGGAAGGTGCTGAGCAAGGACATTTCCGCCTTCGGCCGGGAGAACACCGGCGCCTATGCCTCGGCGGTGTCCAACGACCTGAACACCATCCGGACGAGTTATCTGGAATCCCTGCCTTACCTGGCGGAGCTGGTGCTGAACTTCGCAGGCACCGTTGTGCTGATGCTCGCCTACGACGTGCGGCTGGCGCTGATCGCCTTCGGCGTTTCCCTGCTGCCGATTCTCCTGTCCTCCTTCCGGGTGAACCAGGTGGCGGAGTGCGAGGAGCAGCTGGCGGAGGCCAACGGCGGCTTCCTCAGCGCCTTTACGGAAATGCTGACCGGCTTCCGGGCGGTCAAAAGCATGCGGGCGGAGGGGTCTGTGGCCGCGCGGCTGCTGAAGGTGAACCGGAAAGCTTCCGATACCTTCGCGGACCGGGAGCATACGGAGATCTCCGTGGCGTATATCGCGTCCCTGTCGGGGCACATCGCCCGGATCGCCTTCTTCTTTATCAGCCTGCTTCTGTCAAAGAATGATCCGGCGGTGACCGTGGGTGTGATCATTGCCTTTACCCAGCTGATGTCCAACATCGTGCAGCTGGCGGTGACCGTGCCGGAACTGCTGGCGAACGTAAAGGCCGCGGATAAGCTGATGGAGCGCCACGACGGCATGCTGGCCCTTTCCCAGGCGGAAGGGGAGGACAGGGCCGTTTCCTGCGGGAAAAAGGTGGAGGCGGACAATGTCTCCGTTTCCTACGGCGAAGGGCAGGAGGTCCTGCGCAGCCTCTCCCTGTCCCTGCCTGCGGGCGGCTGCTACGCCATCCTGGGGGAGAGCGGCAGCGGCAAGACCACGCTGCTGAACCTGCTGTCCGGCGCCAAGCGGGACTATACCGGTTCCGTCCGGTACGACGGGCAGGATATCCGGGATATTTCCGGGGAGCGGCTGTTTGAACTGATTTCGGTCATCCACCAGGAGACCTTCCTGTTTGACGCGACCATTGAGGAAAACATCACCCTCTTCCGGCCCGTGGACAGGGCGGTGCTGGAGGACGCGGTGAAGAAGGCGGGCCTGGAGGAACTGGTGAAGGAAAAAGGCCTGGACTATGCCTGCGGCGAGAACGGGGCCAACCTCTCCGGCGGGGAGAAGCAGCGGGTAGGCATTGCCCGGAGCATTCTCCTGGGCGCCAAAGTGCTGCTGCTGGACGAGGCCACTTCCGCCCTGGATATCCGCACCGGCAGCCGGCTGATCCGCACCGTGCAGCAGATGGAGGGCAAAACCCGGATTGCCGTGACCCATGACGTTTATCCCGAGCTGATGGATAACTTTGACCGGATCATCGTCCTCAAGGACGGACAGATTGCCGGACAGGGGAAATACTCGGAGCTGCTGAAAACCTGCCCCGCCCTGCAGAAACTGGTGAACAAGGGCTGACGGAAAAAGCTGACAATGCCCCGTCCCTGTGTCAATGAAAACGTGCCGGAAGGTTCTTCTTCCGGCACGGTTTTTCTGTCAGATCATGCGGCTGATCTCCCGCAGGTCGGTGATCTCCCCGTCCTGCCCGTAGTCCTTTCTTTCCCCGGTGCGGTTGATGAGCACCGCTTTTGCCCCGGCGCCCTTCGCGCACTGCATGTCCTTGATTTCATCCCCCACAAAGGCGGTCTCTTCCGCCGGGATCCCCATCTTTTCCGCCAGGACGAGCAGGCTCCGGCTGCTGCTTTTCCGCCAGGCGGTGTCGTTGGAGGTGCAGGGGTAATCGATATAGGGCAGCAGCGGCCGGATATCCTCCAGAGCATATTCGTTGTCCATGCCGTAGGCCACGTCGGACAGGGTCGCGGTGACGATATGCCTTTCCTTCAGGCGCTTCAGGGCTTCCTCCGCTTCCGGGTATACATGGGCGTCCCGGCGGAAGTAGCCGTAGAATTCCTCCTTCACGGTCTCCTTCAGTTCTTCGGGAATACCGGTGCCCGCAAGGATTTCGGAGAAGATCACGCTTGATGAGACCTCCCGGTCCCGGGGCGTGATCCGGGTGTTGTATTTTGTCAGCACCCGGCCGATATGCTCATACGCATCTTCCGTCAGGCGGAGGCCGTGTCTCTTTTCAATTTCCTCAAAGGCGGGGCGGTACAGCCCGGACCAGTTCAGCGGCAGGGGATAGTAACACAGGGTCTGGCCGATATCAAAAACAACCGCACGGATCCGCATGGCGCACCTCCCGTATGCTTCCGGAATAACCGCATTATACCGGGACGGGCGGGACAGGGCAAGTCAGGAGACGGTTATATTGCTGTTTGAAGCACAAACTTGTTTGTACAGCCTGTACAAACAAGTTATATTGCTGCGATCTGATCATCAGGAAAGGAGGAGACGAACCGCTGACAATTTACACAGATGTTACACCGCGACGCCCGATCCTGTGATAAGATAATCTCCGAGAACCGGCGGAGGGATGAAAAGACAATGGATGAGACGCGGTATAACCAGGATCGGGAAATGGTCAGTGAAGCAGTCCGGGTCAGCGGGGATCCGCAAAAGCCCCCGTCTGCACGGAAAAACCACCTGCCGGTGATCGCAATCCCGGCTGTGATCGCGCTGGTGTTTATCCTGTATATCATCGGGTGGTCCCTGTACGCTTCCCTGCTGGACTACAACGTCAGGGACGGCCTGGGCAGTCGGTTTGTCGGGATGGAGCATTATCTCGAAGTCCTGTACGACAACTGGATGATGCCCGCCCTGGGAAATACGATTCTCATGCGGCTGACAAACCTGGTGATCTGCGCCGGTCTGTCCGCTTTGATGTGCGCGGGATACCGGAAAATGAAAAATCCCGGGAAGATCCTGGCCGCGGCCTGCCTGTGGCTGGTTCCCGCGGTGCTTCCGTCGGTGGCCCTGGGCTTCCCGCTGTGGTGCGCGATTACGCCATTGGATTTGACCGGAAACGGCCTGGTGTACCTGGCGGGCACCGGCCTGCAGACCGTCGGGATCTTCTGCTTTATTGCCGGGCTTTTCCGCTGGCAGGGTAAGGATCCCTTCCACGGCCTGCTGGCGGCGGTGCTGGTGTGGCTGATGCAGTGCCTGACCCTGATGACCATGGACGCCGGAATCCATACTCGGGTAAAGGTGCCGCTGCTTTCGGACGACCGGATCGCTTTCATGACCTCAAGATATTTGCTGTCCAGCCTGTTCGCCCTTGCCGTGATCAAGCTGCTGCTGCAGGGGATCGTCGGCGGGGTGGCGGCGCACCGGCTGGGCAAAAAGACCCGGCGGGCGGGCATAGAGGAAAAAACGACCCGCGCGGAATACTGCATGATTCCCGTTGCCGCGGTGTATGTGGCTGTCTCAGTGCTGCTGTATCAGCTGGTGAACAAAGGACCTGTTTCAGTGCCCGTAACGCTGGCCTGCAGCCTGCTGGTGGCGCTGGGCGGTGCCGCCGCCGGCGGACTGATTGCCTGGAGCTTTGTGCGCCTGCTGACATCCGTGTCCGACAGGCTGTTCGGGGCAGCGGCCCTGGTCCTGTCCGCCGCGATGTGCTTTATATCATCGCAGTATCTGCTGTTCAGCAGGCTGCTGGGAATGCGGGAGGACGGGCTGCGGCTGGCCTTGCTGGCCGCCTTTGACTGGCGGGTGATCCTGCTGACGGTGGCGCTGGCCTTTGTGCTCCGTTTCTGTTCCGCGGCCAGGCCCGGTTTCCTGCGGCTGTCCCTTGGCCTGCTGGCGGGGGCCTGCACCTGGGGAAATATTGTGCTTCCCACGTATCATATCAGTAATCTGGACATGACGTCAGGGACAATCTATTATCTGGTGGAGATGTATAACACGAGCCCGACTGCAAAGATGCATTTTGGGCAGCAATTTGGCTTCGGAGGGAATCCGGACCTGCTGCTGAACCTGGTCATGTTTGTTCCGCCGCTGCTCCTGGGCGCGGGTGCCGCCCTGGCCATGTACCGGGCTTTCCGGAAAGAGAAGGAAGAACCCGTTCCCGCTCCGGAGGAGGCGCAGCCGATCCCGGAGCCTGAAAACTGAACACTACAGGCCAGCCAAACGGCTGGCCTGTTTTCTTGGCGGAACAAAAAGGAAAGATCATTCGTTATATAGATCAGAAACGAAAGGGGGAACTGCGCCTATGACAGATCCGACTACCGTGTCTTTCCTGGCTTCGCTTTCAACCATTGGGAATCTGATTCTCCTTGCCCTGATCGTTTTCTTGTCGTGATGGGAACCTGGTACAGGAAAACGAAACCCCGGACAGGCAAAAGAGAGAACCAATAACCCTTTCCAAAATCTTTACTTTTCAGACAGAAATAGGGAAGAAAAGTAAAGATTTTTCATATTCCCCAAATTGTCCCCGTCCCAATGGGGAATATGATATAATCCCTATGAAGGAAAAACAGCACAGCAAACAGGAAAGCCAGGGAGGATACAGATGGGAACATTTGACGGCAAAACCGTAGTGATTACCGGCGGCGCCCACGGTATCGGCCGGGCGACGGCGGACGCGTTTATCCGGGAAGGCGCCCGGGTGTATATCATTGACAAGCAGCCGGGAGACTGGTTTGTGGGCGATGTATCCGACAGGGATACCCTGGAGAAGTTCGCAGCATATGTCAAAGCCCAAAGCGAACAGGTGGACGTGCTGGTAAACAACGCCCTTCCGGTGATGAAGGGCATCGATGAATGCACCTGGGAGGAATTCTCCTACGCCCTAGCGGTGGGCGTCACCGCACCCTTTTACCTGACCAAGCTCCTGGTCCCGTCCTTTTCCGAAGGCGCGTCGGTCATCAACATCGCTTCTTCCCGGGACCGGATGAGCCAGCCCCAGACCGAAAGCTATACCGCCGCCAAGGGCGGCATTGCCGCCCTGACCCACGCCCTGGCGGTCAGCCTGGCGGGGAAGGCGAGGGTGAACAGCATTTCCCCCGGATGGATTGATACCACCGGCAGCGACATCACCGGTTCGGACGCGCTGCAGCAGCCGGTGGGCCGGGTTGGCAAACCGGAGGATATCGCGGAAATGATTCTCTTCCTTTCCTCCGATAAAGCAGGTTTTATTACCGGGGAGAATATCTGCATCGACGGTGGCATGACCCGCCAGATGATTTACCACGGGGAACACGGATGGGAATACAGGGGATGAAGGATCAATGACCAGGCAGGAACTGACAGATTATATTTTCGATGAGTACAGCGTGGAACCGGACTATCCCTTCCCAAGGGACGATACATCCTGCGTCTTCCGCCACATCGACAACCGCAAGTGGTTTGCTCTGGTGATGACCGTCCCGTACCGAACCCTCGGCCTCCGGAAGAAGGGCACAGTGGATATCCTGAATGTCAAATGCGACCCGATGGTCATCGGCTCCCTCCGGGGCAAACCCGGCTTCCTTCCGGCCTACCACATGAACAAGGACAAGTGGATCACCCTCCTCCTGGACGGTTCCGCCCCCAATGAGGATATCTCCGCCCTCCTGGCCATGAGCTATACCATGACGGCAGCGAAGCTGAAGAAAAGGAAAGAGCAGAAACCGGAAGAGTAAGGCAAAAGGAAAGCAAAACACAACAGAGGAAAGCAGACAGAAAGAAGAAAACAGAACCATAAAGCAGAACGAAGCAGCAGGGTCCCGGCAACGCCGGCGCCCTGCTGCTTTTACAGTTCTCTACAGTTCTTTACAGTTTTCGAAATCTTTTACAGTTCTCTACAGTTCTTTACAGTCTTTTACAGTTTCCCGATATACTTCTCCAGCATGACCAGGCTCACATCCGGAATGCCGCTTAACGCAGATTTCGCGATGCCGATCTCGGTAAACCCATGTTTCCTGTACATGGTCCGGGCAGGGGTGTTGATCTCGCTGGTGTCCATCCGCAGTTCACAGCAACCTATTGACCGGGCGTAGTCTTCATAAAAGGTAAGGAACTCCCGGGCATGGCCCTTTCCGAACTCTGAAGGGGAGATCATCATGGTATGCAGCACGCACACCTGATCCGCGGGCACCTCATGCTCCCAGGCAGCGCCGTCATAGATGCCCAGCTGCACCTGGTTGATGATTCCGCTGCCGATGATCCGGCCGTTCTCTTCCATAACGAACAGATCATCCCGTTTCAGGGCAGCCAGTGCCGTTTCCCGGGACGGATAGATCCCCCGGATCCAGTTGGTGCAGATCTTCCCGGCTTCCTGCGCGTCATGCAGTTCCCCATACAGGCATACGACCTTTTCCAGGTCAGCCATGACCGCTTTCCGGATCATCTTTCCTTCTCCATTCCCATCTTCCGGGTCAGGTCTCCCAGGGATTTATCATACTGGGCCTGGGTTATCGCCCCGTTCTTCAGAAACAGGTCCAGGGTCTGCTTCTGGGAAAGGTAGAGATTCCGAAGCTGGTCCTCGCGAGTAGGGGTAGAAGAATCAGAGTTGTTAGGAACCACGAAAATGCCTCCTGAAGGATGATATGGGTATTATACAGGGAAGGAATATAAATAAGCAATTCATGTAAGGTGATAAACGGTACAAATACAAGCACTGTGTTGAAAATGATATTATTTTATTGTAATGTTTTATAAGAAAGATACGTGTTATATATAACAGTTGGGAAATATACTTCAGAGAAAGGGCTCATCTATGCAGACTGAATTTTTCACCAATTACAGTGAAGTGAAATTCATAGACAAGCTGAAGAAAAACCTGGATCTGTGCCGGTCTTTTGCCTTTTCTGTGAGTTTTATCAAAAAGCCCGGTTTGAAGTTGCTGGCTCCGAATATCGAAGCGGCTTTGTCACGCGGCGCGTCCGGAAGAATAATTACCTCAACTTATCAGAACTTCACAGATATTGATTCGCTTCAGTATTTCCTGCGCTTACAAAATGAGTATGAGAAATTCTCGTGTCATCTGGATAAAGAATGCTTCCATGATTTGAATGGAAATACAATTGGTTTCCATTCCAAAGGATATCTGTTTGAATTTGACGATCATTGTGAACTGCTGGTAGGTTCTTCTAATATTACGATATATGCTCTGTTGAAAAACATAGAGTGGGATGTTTCTGTTGTGGATGACAGGGATAACCTGACTTTCGAATCTGCCAGAAAAGAATATGAATCTCTTTGGGCAAATACACTGCCTTTAACACAAGAACTGATCAGTGAATACCGTACCCGTCTGTATTATTCCATTGAAAGATGGGATATGGACTATGATATTGCTAATTCTGAAATCAAACCCAATTATATGCAGCGCAAAGCTCTGAAGGAACTGAACAGGATCCGTGCAATCGGGGCGGAAAAAGCGCTGGTGGTTGCGTCTGCTGGCTCCGGTAAAACCTTCCTGGCTGCTTTTGATGCGCTGAACTTTAATCCCAAACGTTTGCTGTATATCGTTCATGAAGGATCCATTCTGACAAAATCCTTTGAGACATTTCAGAAGGTGTTTGGGAACGATCGGAGCTATGGTATCTATAATGGAGAATACAAGGAACCGGATGCGGATTTTGTTTTCTCTACTAACGTGACCATGGCGAACAATTTGGATTCTTTCGATCCGCTTACCTGGGACTATATCATTATTGATGAGTGTCATCATGCAACGGCGAAAACTTATCAGGATATCCTGAATTATTTCCATCCGCAGTTTCTGCTGGGTATTACTGCTACACCGGAACGTATGGATGGGGATGATGTGTTTTCGCTCTTTGATGAAAATGTACCCTATGAGCTTCGTTTACGGGATGCAATAATCAATGGCCTTGTCGTACCGTTTAAGTATTACGGTATTCGCGACGAGTTGATTGAGTATGGCATAGCGGCAACCAAAGGACATCACTTTGTGGAACAGTTCTCGGAAGAAGCCCATTGCGATTTTATCTACAAGCAGATAGAAGCCCATCGGGAAGAGGGGCAGAAACTGAAGGCGCTTGCTTTCTGCCGGGATATTGCTCATGCAATTCGTATGGCGCAGGCTATGGAGGAATACTATCCCAATGGAACGAGACATCTGACCGGTAAAAACTCTGTCGGAGAGCGGGTAAGAGCATATAAGGACTTGCAGGATGATAACGCGGATCTGCAAATACTGTTTACTGTGGATATTCTGAATGAAGGCGTAGATATCCCGGGTGTGAACATGGTTCTTTTCCTTCGGCCTACAGATTCACAGACGATCTTTATCCAGCAGCTGGGACGCGGACTGCGCAACTATGAAGGAAAGAAATATGTCACAGTCCTTGATTTTATAGGGAATGATTATAAGAGAAGTGTACAGATTGCCTTTGCATTGGGCGGATTAAGCGAAAACTTTGTGCTGGAAAAGAAGCTGGTAGCGGCACTGGTTGAAGAAGATTTCCAGAGTATCGGATTGGCGGAATATGGTGTTGAAATTCATCTGGATGATTTGAGCAAAAAAGAGATCCTGTCATTCATTGATGAAGTGAATTTCAATACGAGAAAATACCTGGAACAGGATTACAGGAATTTCAAGAACTACATCAGTGCGGCCAGATATCCGCAACATGTGGATTATCTGAATAACGACTATGCTCCGGATCTGATTAAGTTCATGCAATCCAAAGTCAACAACAAAAAGAATGCTTCTTATTACGGTTTCCTGCGGGCAATAGGCGAAGAAGATCTGCCGGCTTTCAGTGAACACCAGGAAGAATTCATCAAATATGTTTCAGAGATGCTTCCCATAGTCAGACCCTATGAGTATCTGATAATTCAGGCCTTGATTCAGCATGCTGGAAAAGCGAATGAAGAAACAATTATCAACCATACCAAGACCAATTATCTATTCTTTGTAGAAGAGGCTTATAGGCATGCGCTCAAATATATGCTGAAAACTGATTTCTTCAGCCTTGATGGGAATGAATATACACTTAAAGATATTGACCTGGATGTAGAATTCAGTGAATATATGAATGACTTGCTGGAGTATGGTCTGGGGAAATATGATGTGGATTTCTATGATGCAGACCATAATAAGACTTTCCATCTCTGGAGAGCATACCGAAAGAGTCAGATCCAGCAACTGTTGTTAAATAACCCTCAGGATATCATGTTGGGAACAAAGATTTATGATGGGGTAGTATATGCTTTTGTAACAGTTGTCAAAGGAACCGGCACAAATGAAAACCTGAAATATGCCGACGGCTACATTGATCCGAAGACCTTCCAGTGGGAAACGGTTGCTAATGTCTCAGAAGCAGAACTGACAAAGCTCAAAAACAGTAAGAAAGCTGAGCTTTTTGTTCGCAAAGTAGAAGGAGAGGACGGAATTACACTTCCATTCACATACATTGGATCAGGCAAAATGGAATATATGGAAGGACCAAAGAAAGCAAATGGTGCTCATTTGTTCCGAATTCCAATGGATGATGTGGCACCGGAAGATATCTTCTTTGATTTTAAACTGCCGGAGTAGATTTATGAACACAGTTGTATAAGAAAGAGAGAAAGATAGATATGCCTAAGATTTTAAGAATACAGGACAGCGTACCCGGTGCTGAGTATATCGGAAAATGGAATAATGGATCAAAAATAAATATATTTGACGTTAAGGATACGAATGGGTTGAACGCTATAATTGGTGTAGCAAAACATAGGAATAGCGAAGGCACGGTTTTATATCGTGGACAATGTAAACTCTATGAGCATCTTATTCCAAGTATCATGCATAATATGACTACATTCAGCAGAAATCTTGCTGTTTTGCAGGACTCGCTGGAAAAAATGTATGGCGACAAATCATTGACTGAATATTGCAACTGGGGAAATACGGTAAGTGGTTGGAAATTGTATATCAAGACTACTTATGAAGCTGTGTTGCAACATTATGGGGCAAAGACCAGAAGTGTAGATTTTGTAGATAATCACTGGACAGCACTATGGTTTGCTTTGAACGAATATAAATCAGGGACATATACAAAAAGGGTAATATCAGAAGTCCCGGTTACAGAAGAACAATGGATCACATATACAGATCCGAAGAAAAAAGATGACGCGAATCAATACGGATATATTTTTCTGTATTTTGCTGATACAGGTGTTCCAGAAGTGAATGGATTATATTTGGGAAAGGATTCTTATACCGTTGAT
The DNA here is from genome assembly GCA_900315675.1 of uncultured Eubacteriales bacterium. GTDB lineage: Bacteria > Bacillota > Clostridia > Christensenellales > Aristaeellaceae > Aristaeella. The sequence goes on along the minus strand of OMZY01000007.1, from coordinate 12,856 downwards.
CTGAGAAAAGCATTACCACCGACATTTCTCCGCCCTGTATCACAGCATGGATGGGTTGTAAGAAAACGGGATGTCAAGGTGGATATGTTGGATATGTTTGAAGGCAATACCAATACAAGTGACCAGCACATTTTTGATAAAGATGTAGTAGGAATCCTGAGAATCAGGATTGATTTGATTGATCATATGTTGGGTAATGGGGCTTTGTTGAGCCAAGAGAATTTCTTCCCAAGTACAGATTATGATAAGGGATACAAAAAGCTCGTTGATCTTCAAGGAACTACTTTGCCACTAAATATGATGGAAATGTTTTGAACGATTTCAAGTATCTGATTATATAATATAATATTCTATGTATGTGTTCTATGACATAGAAGAAAAGAGTGTGTTATGGAACGATTGCTGGAGCCCAAGCTCGTATTTTGTCATATAAATCCAAAATGGTATAAAGTAATGGACAGAATGATAAAATGAGACAAAGCATCAGGAATATTGTAAGAGTATTTTCATCTTTTTGCGGAATGTCACTAAAACATTTTACATAAATTATAGATGAGATAATGATAGCTTCAATAATGGCTAAAAGAAAAATCAGTACGCGTACCAATGCTATCCTTTCATTATTCACATTATTTTGAAGGATTTGGATTGTTTGGCTTTCAGATGTAGTGCTGGTTTCTGTTTTCTGTTCTGCATAAAAGTTAGTTATGTATACTGGATTGCTGCGTAAGGCGGGAATGATTGCGGGTAAAAGCAATGTGGTTAGAAGATAAAAAACGATCTCAATTATTAATGTGGACCAAATGGGATGCCTTTGATAAAAAGTAGCCTCTTTGATTACTGATAAATGTTTCATGTTTTTACCCTCATGTTTTTGATCGTTATGCTTGGATGATGATTTCAGGATAAACAATAAATTCTTTTTGGGTTTGAAGTTTTTTTTCCTGCTTGTTTAGATTGTTATAGATACTATCCTTATAGTCTTCGGGTAAGTTGTTGAACTCTTTTGCAAGATCTCGCATCTGCGTGTCTATAAAGTGAGCGATGCTCATTAGCCCTTCAGTTGATATTGCTAGCGTATCAAGATTGATTTTATCCATATCTAGATTTGGAGTGAGGTTCTTCATCCCGTACAGGAAACTAATTGTTGCGAATACACGGTCCATCAAGTCTTTTACAGCGGATTTCTCACCTTTGTCCTTTGTGTCGCTTTCTATGATGGTTTTATACAGACAATTAGCAGCCATCATCTGGAAATATTTATCCACTATTTGTTCTTGAGGTATTTCTATACCAATCCCCTTTTCCAGCAGGATGAGTATAGCCATGTAGTCACAGTTGCCTTCTACTATGGATTCATCTGCGTTTTGAACGTGCTTGTCAATATTGTGTTCTCGGAATAAGGCGCCGTAGTTTTCTTCAAAACCTTTTACGAAATGCATGATTTCATGCATCAGTGCGACGGAGTTAATAAGAAAACCCTCTTGGTAGTCTTCTGCTGAGAAGTGGGGGAGGTTATAATTCTTGTCACGGATAAGCCATTCGTAAAAGGTTGCGTTAACAATATTATTCGTATGGAGATAATGATTTCTTTGGTACTTACAGAAGATAGCTTCTATTACGCTTTTTTCTTTTAGCCTTTTCCAATGTGCGAAATCTGCCAGGAATTCAATATAATGGATATCAGCTACTAGACAGGTTTCTTCAAACATTCTAGGCAAAACTTCACGCGAATAACAGCTTATGATATATGGTGCATTTTTCTTAAGCATACAAACATTTGCAATATCATAAACCACTTTGGCGTATTCTTTCATTGAAATAGCAAGATACTCAGGGACCTTCAACAACTTTCTTTCGGAAAGGAACATAGCCTCAATTGTTGATTTTTCCAACTTCATTTTCTATTCTCCTGATAATGCTTTCTGTATCGGCAAATGCGACTATGGGAATTTGCACGGAATGACCATCTTTGAGAACGACAATAATACTCTCAGCCTTTGCTTTTTTTTCTTCTTTGCTTTCTAGACGTTTTTTTGCAATATATGCGACTATATCCTTTATAACTTCAAGTCCAAAGGGAACAAGAATTTGGAATAAGACAGTTCCATCCAATCCGTGTGAATCCGGAACTAACATAGAATCATCAGGGTGCTGTTCGGCAAACTCTTTGAAGGAGATGGAATTGCTTTGAAACTTGATGTTCATGATCTAACTCCTTTTTGTGTATATTAACGTAGGAAATGCGACGATTATGTCCATTATGCAGGAAATCTATGATTATATGTTTTTGTTTGTGTTTATTTGAAAATAAAGAAATATGTGCCCGTCAGATTTCTTATGATAATACACGAATCATCTGGCAGGGTGTTTTATTTTATGTGGCGGACTATAGGAAAGAAATGGTTTTTACCAGGTAGCAATACTGGAACAGCCGCTCTTATTGCTTACGGTGACTTTAGGTGCAGAGAGCCAGAGATCAGTCTTTACGTCACCCAAGCCGATGACAGCACTTCCGTTATTGAAATATGATTTGGCGGTGGTCATCGGTCTCCAGGAATAGATCTGAACCTTATATGTTCCCTTTGTGGGTAAAGTGAATGTTTTGCTGGAAGACTTCCAGATGTCCTGATCCAAGATCATGGTTCCGGCTGAGCTCCAGATTTTCACTTCAAAAGGCGGGTAGCAGCTTGAAGAGGTCAGCCATCCTGTATTCTTGTTTGCATATTGCAGCGTTCTTTTGGGAATGGAAATTGTGAATGTAGCATTGTTCTTTGCGGTTACAATGCGTACATAGTTACTGCTTCCTTCTTCTGTTTTAAATGTGTATGACTGAGAAGTAGCTGCGAAAGCTTCGAGGCAGATACCAAAGCAAAGGCATAATACGAGAACCAGGGCAAGAAGTTTTTTCATGGCAATTCCCCTTTCTTTGATTGTTGATACAATTTGCGCTATTATATATGAAGAGGATCTGGTAGTCAATGAGTTTTAGAATATTTCTGCGTTGTAAGTTACTGCTTGTATCTAAATCTTCCATACTACATGTAGATCGTTTTTCCACAAAGCCTTGTTTGCAAAAAGAATTCAATTACTCAGGAGCTGATACAATGCATCGTATATGTGCTTTTATTCTGGCACTTACTGTGCTTTTATTATCCGCTTTCGTTATTGCTTGGGCCGAGAATGCAGAATTGTCTATGTCTTCAGATCACACCTTCCGCATCCTTATCATTGCCGATCCCCAGGACATCGACACCCCTCAGTCTGCTATGCTGTCCCTGTTGAACGCTTCCCTGGATGCTGCCAAGCCGGACCTGGTGGTGTTCCTGGGAGATATGATCCATGGACGGGATCTGCGGGGCGAAGACCGGGTGCGGAAGGCGATTGATGCGGTGGTGTCCCCGGTGGTTTCGCGGGGGATCCCGTTTGCGCTGGTGTTTGGGAATCATGATGAGGAATGTGGGATCTCCAAGGAAGAACAGCTTAAGATGTATCAGTCCTACCCGGGCTGCCTGACGGCGGACGGGGAAGACCTGCCGGGATGCGGGAATTCGTATATTGTGGTGGAGAATCCGGTGCATCCGGAACAGCCGGCGGTGCTGTGGTTCATGGACAGCGGCAGTTACGCGGAGGAAGGAAAAGGCACCTACGGATATGTGACTGAGGAACAGAATGCCTGGATGCTTTCTGAGTATGCAGAACTGTGCGGAAAGTACGGTTCACCTGTATCCTATGTATTCCAGCATATTCCGGTTCCCCAGGTGTATAACATGATCAAAGAGGTGCCTTTCGGAACAGCCGGAGCGGTTACTTGTTACGGGGATAACTTCGGGAAATGGTACGTGCTGGATGAGGAATATATCTGGGCGGGACATATGGGAGAAGGACCCTGTTCCTCTGAATATGACAGCGGGGAATTTGACGCCTGGAAGCAGATGAACGTCAGAGCTGCGTTCTTTGGTCATGACCATATGAACGACTACTGCGGAACCTGGGAAGGCATTGATATGGTCACCACTTCCGGGCTGGGGTTCTACCTGTACGGCCGGGGAGACGAACACGGAACCAGGCTCCTGGAACTGAACGCGGAGGATCCGGCGAAGTATAAGACGGAGATGTTGTATTACCGGGATCTGGTATCTGAACCGCTACCGGGATTCTTTGTATCCTCCCTGGGTGTGATGTTCCGGAAATATCTGCTGATGATCCTGGCGGCACTGGTATTGATCATTGTGGTGATTGTGCTGGTGATCATGAAGATTAGACGGATTATACGGAAACGAAAATGGAATAATTTAAAGGAATAACAATTCAGAATTGATAATAACGAAAAAACTCGCTTCCTGGACAGGAAGCGAGTTCGTTTGTTTATATTGTGTTTATGGATTCAGCAAGGGTTCCGCGGGGACTTCCGGGAGCAGAAGGAGTTCCTGGGTCAGTTCATGCCTGGCACGCCAGGAGCGTTTAAAGCAGGCGGCAATGACGCTGTTGACTTCGCTTCTGTCCATCTGGGCCCATTCGAAGAGCATGCGGGGGCTGCCGACAATTTGGCGGATGTCCGGGGGAAGCTTGTCGAATTCCTCCCGGCTGTTGTACAGGCCCCGGGAGATGGCTTTGTAGACTTTGACCCAGGCGTCATCCTCTGAAGGATCTTTGAGCTGCCGGGTTTTCCGGATGAAGGTGTTCAGGGCGCCGGGTGTGGGCGGGAAGCCTTTGACATCCGTGGCAAGGAAAGCGGTGAGCGCCTGGTTGACCAGGGGATAGGGAGTGCTGGCAAAGACCTGCTGCCAGATCCGGGAGAGGACTTCCGGATCACGGTCCTTGACAAAGGCCGGATAAATAGCGGTAATGGCGGCCAGGATTCGTTTGGTTTCTTTCATGTTCATGGAGCAATCTGCCTCCTTTGTGATCGTCGGGTATGCCTGGTGTTGTGACTTGGCCTGGGTGCCTTTACAGGAATGGGTTTGCCGGCAGCTGTCTTTGGGAAGGCTGGGAAGCGCTCTGGCTCTGCTTCTGGGCATTGGAGAGCCAGCTGTTGATGAACTTTTTGATGCCGTTCCTGGTTTTTCGCTTCTGGGTGTTGGACATGCACCAGGCTTTCATCCCCCGGTATTCCTGCAACACGTCCACAGCCGGATACAGGGCGGAGAATTCAGAGATTTCTTCCTGGGTGACGTTATAGAGGGTGTTGTCGTTGAGGGGTAGTTCGATGACAATTTCATCCGCAGCTGGGGACTCCCGGACGGGACTGCATTCCTCCGGAGCCTTTTCTTTCTCTTCTGCTGCGGGCAGGACAGGTGCTTCTTCGACAGCTTCCGGACAGGGAAACTTATGGCGGGTGTTCCTTGGCCGCTGGTCATTTTCCCAAGAGGAGAGCTTCAGGTAATCCTCCCCGTCTGCGGTGTAGCGGAAGATGAGACCTGTTTCCTCCAGGTGGTCCAGGCCTTCCCGGACGTCCTCCTCGGAGATATCCTTTTTCCGGGGAAAGAGGATTCTTAGGAGGAGCACCGGATCCGCGTAGAAGATCCCGTAGTCATCCGCGCTGACGGTCAGGCGGTGGTAGATGGACTCCTCGAGCAGGGAGAGGGTGTTGAATGCTTTGTCGGTCAGAATGGAATCCTTCAGGATCCTGCTGGACATGGGATGAACCTCCTTTTTACGCATCTTTCCATTTAAAGCGTAACAAGCGATTCGGCTGTTTTTCAAGTCGCGCGGTACTGTTTATTTTTTCTCCGGGGACTCTCCAGGAAGTCTCTTTTTGCGTAAATTGTATGCTGAAAAAAGACCCGCGGCAGACTGCCGCAGGGCCGGAAACGGGATTTGCTTCATGCAGTATTAAGAATAGGATCCGTTATACGGATATATTATTCTTTATATATATTATTAGGATAATGCGGCAGGCTGCGGCAGATTGCGGCAAAGTGCGGCAGCAGGAAAAAACGCATCTGTGTGGAATCATATATATGCAACTGAATAATGCCTATGAAGAGTGCGCGAGGGACAAGCCCTGTGACCGCACGACAACCTGCCGGAAACGGTAAGGTGCCAAAGCTTGACCGATAGGATGAGAAAACGGAATGGACTGAATGCCATCCTGTCGGAAACGATGGGATGGTTTTTTCGTGCTTCTTCAGGGCGGGTAAAGGAGGAAGAAGGATGTGAAGGAGAAGTACGAGGAGACCCTGCGGGAGTGGCTGAAGAATCCCCATTGGCGGGAATACTATGAGAAGGCGCCGTCGGAAAAGTGCAGGGACGTGATCATGCTGGAGTTCCTGTACAGCGAGGAGGAAACGGAGGAAGTGGAAGAAGCGCTCTCCGCGGCGGAAAAGGAACTGGGGCTTCAGGACTGGCAGCACCTGTACCGGTGGTGCGGGAACAGTCCGGAGAAGAAGCGGATCCATGACCGGATTGTGGCGCTGGGCGGGGAATGAGGAAAAACCCTGCTCCGGATCGGAGCAGGGCGGATGGATGACTGAAATGCCGGTTGGGGACAGGTTACAGGCCTTTGGCTTTGCGCTCGGCAGCGTTACGTTCGATTTCACTGGCCATGTCATCATAGGCATGGGTGCGGCGATAGAACAGGAATCCGATGATTCCGATCACGACGCTGAAGATCAGGCTGTCGGTGACCAAATCCCCGGTAATGAACATTAGATAGCCAAAGAGGATATTGAGTGCCCAGATCAGGGCAATCCCGGCAATGGGAAGGATCACGGACGCCCGGACAGGGCCCGGCTGGGCTTTGACAGCGCCCTGAACTGCCTGGGGATTCTTCAGGGAATAGACATGGACCGGAGCCATCCGCAGCATGGAGTCTTTGAGACGCTTTGTATAGGTCTTGTCATAGAGCCATTTGTTTTCCTGCCAGTTGTTGTTCATGACGCCGGCCCATCCTTTCACAGGCGGTCTCGTGTGGATATGCTTCTGCTTACGGGATGATTGTACGGTAGAAGAAGGATGAAAAAAAGAACCGGGTGAGCAAAATAAAGGAGGATATCTGGCGGGAAACTGAGAAAAAGGCGGGAAGTTGACAGATGGGGGAATTCAGGACATACTTGGATTACAGATCCGTAAAACAGGATGGAATGAAGACTGAAGGCCAAGTGAATAATTCGGGCGGAAAAGTCAGATGTCGCCGGGAAAGCGACCTGCAGGAACGCAGTTTGAGATATGCTGGGGATGCCGGGTGAACCGGGAGATACTAGTGAAGAGTTTAGAGTGAAGAGTGAAGAGTGTAGAGTTTATCGCTGTGCAGTTGAGCGGTGAGTTGAAAAGGAGAGAGCGCGGTATGTACGGAGCGATATTGGGCGACATCATCGGAAGCCCGTATGAATTTGACCAGGGTGACAAGACCAAGGATTTTCCGCTGTTTATTGAGGACAGCATGTTCACGGATGACAGCGTGATGACCATCGCGGTGGCGGACGCCCTGCTGACCGGGGAAAAGGATCCGGAAAAGCTGAAGAAGAATCTGGTGTATTCCATGCAGCAGTGGGGAAGGGAGGATCCGGACGCGGGCTACGGGGGCATGTTCTACCGGTGGCTGTTCGAGGAGGATCCGCAGCCCTACGGAAGCTTCGGAAACGGATCCGCCATGCGGGTGTCTTCCGCGGGCTGGCTGTATGATACCCTGGAGGAAACCCGGGAGAAGGCCCGGCTGACCGCGGAAGTGACGCACGACCATCCGGAAGGCATCAAAGGCGCGGAATGCGTGGCCTCGGTGATCTGGATGGCCCGGAACGGAAAGAGCAAGCAGGAGATCCGGGAGTTTGTGACGGACGTGTTCGGGTATGATCTGAGCAGGACCTGCGATGACATCCGGCCGGGGTATCATCATGTGGAGAGCTGCCAGGAGACAGTGCCGGAGGCCATTACGGCGTTCCTGGAAGGAGAAAGCTTTGAGGATGTGATCCGGACGGCGGTTTCCCTGGGCGGGGACTGCGACACGCTGACCTGCATTGCGGGCAGCATGGCGGAAGCGTTCTACGGCGTACCGGAGGAGCTGAAAGAGGAATGCCGGAAAAGGATTACGCTGGAGATGTGGGAAGTGCTTTCCCGCTTCGATGAAGCGAGAAAGCAAATGAATAATTAACAATTGAGGGGGGGGAAAAAGGGAAAAGGAAATGGATAAGGAAAAGATGGTGGAGGAACTGCTGGAGAAGTCTTACCGGGTGGTGGACTTCCTGCCGGAGCAGGTGCCAGAAGGCAGCGCGGGACAGTTCTTTGCGGTGGAAAAGTATTATATGAATCCGGAAAGGATGAAGGGGTTTCGGAGGAAGTTTGCGGACATCCTGCTGAAGCTGAACTGCTATTATAACTTCAGCGTATGCGAAGCGCAGGGGGACGTGTTTACCGACAATCCCGATCCGGAATGGCTGGAGGGAAAGATCCTGGATAACGCAGACCTGTGCGTGCTGCTGCCAGAGGAGGAAACGCTCGTGACCCTGTACAGGGATGACCTGTACATGACGGTGTACAACGCCTGCGGCAGCGTGCTGAAACGGCTGGAGCAGCTGGCGGAAGCAGAAGAGCTGTTTGTGAGGTAAGAAAACAGGGGAGTATGTGCCGCGGCAGGGACAGGTGTTCCTGCCGCGGCAAAATGATACGGAAAATAATGGGATCCACGGATTTTTTCCTTGACCGAATCCGTACGTCATGGTATAATGCCTTTCGTTCCCGGTTGGAACGCTTCTCCGACGCGTTGGGTGTTCGTGGATGTGACACGGACCGCAAAGCCCAGAAGTCGGTTGACATATATGGTCTGTTGGCTCAGTTGGTAGTCCAATGTGGTTGGAACATCAAACGGTAAGGTGGCATGGCTCAGTCGGTAGAGCACTTCGTTCACATCGAAGGGGTCGTTGGTTCGAGTCCAACTGTCACCACTGAAAAATCCGGTAGGCGTTAGAAATCAACGCTTGCCGGATTTTTTTGCGTACCCTTTTGCGTACCCCTAAGGGTACGCACGAGGGGTACGCCGAGGGTACGCAAAATCGGTGCGTACCGGTACGCAAATGGGGTACGCAAATGCCAAAAAAGTGCGTACCCCTGCGGGTGAGTCGTTCACATCAACCGTGGAACGTTGGGCTGGATAACTACCGAGTTATCATTGCATTTATTCCTGGTCCATCGGCTCAAGAATAATCGCTTCATCAGTTTTTTCGCCAGCTCCACTGTATTCGGGAACAAGAGACAACCCACTGAGATCTTCCATAAAGGGAAACATAACAGAGAAAGTCACATCATCTTCATGCACTTCAGATGCACCAAACAAATCGTAGGAAACAAGTTCACCGTTCTGATACAGGTTCCAACTGGAAATTACATCTGTACCGGTACCTTCCTTTCCTTCCTGCCAGGCAAGCCAGCTTGCAGCTTGTTCCGGCGAAGTCAATATGACAATGCCCTTAAGATCCACCTTTCCTATATACAAAATCGCACGTGCCTGATAAAGCGCATCTGGTGAATTCCCCTGCAGAAACTGATCATATTTATGATGCTTCAGGGTAAAACTCAGCGTTCTTTTGTCTTTGTTCTCTGGAGTGCTGTATACCAAGCAGAATGTCTGGTCGTCTGCAAGAGCATCCTCTGGAACAATGCATTCTTTCCATCCGATGATTGAACCATCCTCCTGCTGCACACTGCCGCCAGCAATGATATCCGCATAGGAACCATCTTCCAGTTCAAGGCCGTCCTGTTCATAGATTTGTTCGGTTGCTTTGTAGGAAACATATACACGATTTCCTTCATAGTAAGCCTGGCTCACTTCAACAGTGACAGAGTCTATAGTCTGTGACACTGAAACAACATCAGCAACCTCATCCAACACTGGCAACCGCTCATCCGCGTAATCAGTCTCATTCAATTCACTAAAAAGACCGGATGCGGACGCCAGAGAGACTGAGCAAATCAGCAGAAAAGCTGTTAGAAACAGAAACAATCCTTTTTTGAACATAACCTATCCTCCTCTTTCAACAGGGAAAAAATGTATCGGCTACCAATTAAATAGACGATACATGTAGATATATTCTTTCATCGGTGCTGAAAATCCTGTCAGTTGACAAACTGTTACAATTCCCCCGCATTCTTATCCTCCACGAATTCTACAGCCGCACATTAAATTATTAGCTGGAAACATACTGTTTGGAATTCCGCTTTTTGGGGGGAAAATTTTCGCCGCTGGCATTCATCAACAGATGAATGCCAGCGGCTTTCCGTCATGAAAACATGACGTCCAGCCTGCTGTCATCTACCTCCTGATTGCCTCGGCCTGATCGTCCTACTAAATGTTGCATAAGCATCATAAAATATGTACAAGGTGGCATGGCTCAGTCGGTAGAGCACTTCGTTCACATCGAAGGGGTCGTTGGTTCGAGTCCAACTGTCACCACTCAAAAATCCGGTAGGCGTTATGAATCAACGCATGCCGGATTTTTTTTGCGTACCCTTTTGCGTACCCCTAAGGGTACGCACGAGGGGTACGCAGAGGGTACGCAAAAATCGGTGCGTACCGGTACGCAAATGGGGTACGCAAATGCCAAAAAAGTGCGTACCCCTGCGGGCGAATCGTTCACATCCACCGATCAGCGAACATGACCACATTCTTTGCATTCGATCTTGCTGAATGGGTTACGTGTTTTACAGTTCGGGCAGACCCAGTAATTCGTAGCAGTCATCTGAACTCCACCATCTTCCGTCTGAATCCCCATGGGTACAGATGGAGCGCTGGAAGCAACAGCATTGTTTTCGATGAATGTCAAAATAATAGCGCCAACTACATTCAAGGCACAAATGACCGCACAAGCAGCACAGAAAACAGTTGCCTGAATGTTTATGGTCGTGCTTGTTCCGAGAAGCCGCGCTGCGTCGCGGTCAAGATGATTGAGCGAAGTGAAATAGAAGATAATCGTCAAAACTCCAAAGATGCCCGCCATTACATAAAGGAACTTTTTCATGCAAACCCCTCCCTGAAAAGATTTTGACAGTATTTTATCATCCTTCACATATGAATTAAAGCCTCTGCCTTAGGATGATGAAAATATCGGACAATCTTCTGAGTTTTTATTCTTCCCTAAATTTGCCCCTTTACAGCCTTGTTGTGTTAGTCCCGCCTGTTTCCTCAACCAAGCAGACTCTCGCGGAAACAGGGCCAACGTGGGGCGAAACGTGGGCAAACGTTTTTTACTCTGCCTCAAAGGTGATGCTTACGCTTGCGCTTACTATCAGTTTTGCCGACTGAACTACCGTTCCGGTATCATCAGCTTCCTCCACAACATCGTCCATTCCTCTAGCGTATACATTTCCGATGTTGTTCTGGTAGCTGTAAACGCCGCCCTCGGTAATATTCTCAATCCTGGTGATTTTCAATCCTGAGGCTTCTGCAAGGATCTCTGCTTTATTCTTCGCATCTGCTACAGCCTTCTTCATGGCTTCGGTTTTCGCTTCCTCGGTATCGGACGCGGAGAAAGAGATACCATTCAGAGTATTCGCCCCAGCTGCAAAGCAAACATCGATCAGAGCGCCGACGCTTTCCATGTCCGTGACCTTGATAGCCAGTGTGGAGCTGGCGTTATAGGCGGACAGCTGCTCTTGGTCGCCGGAATAGTCATACAACGGATAGATGTTGATAAAGTCCGTGTTGATGTTTTCTTCTTTCACATCCTTGTCAATCAAGGCTGCCCGGATGGCAGCAATGGTTTCATTCACTTTCTGCTGTGCTTTCAGAACATCCTTATCCCGGGCATTCACTCCCAGAGAGATGATGGCGGTATCTGCGCTGACGCGGACTTCGCCGGTGCCGTTGACCGTGATCTTTGTATCAGCCAGCGCCGTAGCGGCGGATAATGCTAGTATCAGGGCCGCGATTATAGCAATCAGTTTTTTCATTTTGGTTCCTTCCTTTCTCATCTATCAATCTTCCTCTGGGCCAGACGGATAATCCGAGTGGCTCACTTTGAACAGCTGACCGTTCTTGAACCATGCGCGGCTGTTGTAGGGAGAATACCAACCCTCAGAGATATTGTCCAGGAAGGTATCAGCATTTCCTTCGTTGTCCGCGTAGTCCAGAAAAACGAAGTCATCAGGCAGTGGAAGCTGAATTGTTACATCTCCAAGATATTTGCAGGGTGACCAATCGTTGACGACGCTTCTGCACTCAGTATCTGAAACAGGCTCAAAGACAATATATCCAGGAAAGTCTTCCAGCATAATCAGCTCATATGCGGATATTTCAAAACTGTCAGGGGCTTCGTTGAAATCACCGTCGTCCACCAGTTCCCGACTGTCCGCAAGTTCCTGTGCCGGATGTTTTGCATATGTACCGGATTCATCTGCTTCTCCGTCTCCGTCAGAATCGTACCAGCCATGAATCCGAATGTATCCGACAGTGTAGGTTTCTCCCTGGACGAGGATTCTGTCCCCCTGCTTCAGGTTTTCGATTGTTTCCCGATTGTACAGGTCTTCCGCATAGAGAGATAATGTGAAATATCCTCTCTCCAGATGTCCCGCATCCTTGACACCGATGCAGTAGTCACCATCCGGTAATCCATCCCAGGCAACTTCCTTTGGGACAATTATCAGATCAGAATCATCGTTCCAACCGACGCGAACAGCCCCTTCTGCCATAGCCTCATGCTTTTCGACCAACGATGCGGTCAGGCTCCAAAATCCTTCCGCATTGCTAATCTCGTAATTCTCCATCCCGCCGATGCACAGCCACTTTGCTTCAAAACGGACACCGCCACGTGTTCCGTCAGTAAGGCAGAAAACAATTTGGGGGTACCAGTCCGTGATGGACTCGTTCACCTTTTCACCAACCCGGATTGCGTTGACTGCGTTCCACAACTGAGCAATCTCATCT
>OMZY01000041.1 GCA_900315675.1 uncultured Eubacteriales bacterium | reverse complement strand
TGTTCCGATCATGGCGTAATGATGATTGATGTCCTCGCATTTGCGAAAGATAAAGGGATAGCTTCTTGGCACAATAGTAATCTCTTCGTGATAAGAAAAGTCCAGATCCAGATTGCGTCCGAAATAATGATCCTTTGCATAATAAGTTGCTGCTGTACACATCTTCATCTTCTCCTGTTTCTATAAAAAAATACCGAAACCATCTAAAAGTATAGCACGCTTCTGTGAACTTTTCTACCATGCAGACAATAAAAGACGCCCCCGGAGGAGCGCCTGCGTGATGGCTGCGTTTACCTCTGTACTTCTGTCTCAAGGCCAGATTTGAACTCAAAGGTGGTCATCGTAGACCGTGATCTGTTTATTTTACTGACAGATTTTTTTGCGCAATCACGTCACTGTGAACTCTGTCCATTCGATGTGATTGTACTGCATTACATCGTCCGCTTTTCTCATACCGCACTTTTCGTAGAAGGACACGGCGTTTTCGTTGGCAATCAGATAGACTGCGATGTCCTTTTCACCGCCGGCAAGCCGATGCGCGGTTTTCATCAGGCGCTTGCCGATGCCCTGGCGGGTATAATCCCTGTCCACCCCCAGATCGGTGATGTAGAGCCAATACGCGTAATCCGTCAGCCCGAACAGTGCGCCCACCAGCAGGCCCTGTTCATTCCGAGCTGTCAGGCTGATGGAAACCGTATTTACCAGGCGGCTAATCCGCTCCTCGAAGCGTTCTTTGGGGTACTGGGAGCCAAGGTCTGTCCGTTTGAGGAAGTCAATGTATTCCTCCGCTGTGACCCGCTCTTCCCGGATCGTGACAGCGGGTTTATGGTCTCTTAGATATGCTTCAAACTCCGGTGTCCGGCTCCAGTATCGGATGCCCCAGTTTTCAAAGCTCCATTCATCCATATAATTGTTGCACTCGTAATCCACGTACCAGATCAGCCCGTCCCGTACTACGAAATTGGTCGGAAAATAATCGATGTTCAATCCAACAGCCTTCACCTTGGCCGCCATGTCCCGCACATGGGCAAGATAGGACGTTGCGGACGTTCCGCTTTTAACCAGTTCAAAGATGGTTGGTCCTTCGATGTATTCCTTCACAATGCGCTCGGCGTCCATGTCGATGGCCAGCATTCGCGGGATGCGGATACCCGCCGCCTGCAGGCGTTCATAATCCCGCTGTTCCGCTTCGATTTTGTTGCCGAAAGTGTAGTAATCACAGGGCTCGTGGTGGATTTGCTTCACCACCACCTGCTGCCCATCATCCTCCGCCAGATAGGAATATCCGCCCTTGCCGTGGCCCAGCAGCCTGAGGATACGATAGGGTTTCCCGCAGACAATCAGTTGCTCCGCCATGCATTTCTCCTGTTTCATTCCGTCTTTTCGGGAATCCGGGTGAAGGATATATTCCCTTTTCTCTGCCATTTTCCCAGGTGATTCCCGGATAGCCTTCAAACTCATCGTCCGCCAACTGGGACAGAAACTCAAACAGATCATCATAATCCGATTCTCTGAACGGTCTCAGCAGCAGCCGTTTGGTCCGAATCTCCCGCATATTCATTTTCATCCATGATCCATAGCAGTCACAGCGGTCCTATATAGACCAGCACAGAACCAACGATATCCGTGAGCCAGTGCACTCCGGCCACCAGTCTGCCAATCACCATGAACGCGGAAAACAGGATGACAAACGCCGCTGTGATACGCCGGATCGTTTGGCTCTTTGCCCGCCGGTTTACCTGGAACAGCAGCGTGGGCATGACGCTGAGCACCAGCAGGGTGGTGGAGGATGGATAGGACGCCTCCATGGCTCCGTCGATCAGGATGGGGCGATAATTGATGGGGATCATCTCAAAGATCAGATACCCTAAAATGACCAGAATGTAATACCCGCCCAGCAGCAGGATATCCCTGTCCACTTTAGCAATGCTTTTCCTGTGAATCCACTGCATAAGGCCCAGCATGCCGAAACCGATGCACACCGCGATGGGCACCAGCCCCAGCCAGTCCGTGATAGTATAGAGGCCCATATGCACGCCTGTCAGGCGGTGGAACCAGGTGTTGACAGCGGCAAAACCTACGCTTGTTCCATTCACACCAACGGGCTGCACATCCACCGTTTGAATCAGAAATGTCCAAAGACCAAAACTCAGAAGCAAAACGCCACTTGCGATAAACCCTTTCCGTTTTCTTGCCCCGGCAGTTTCAGTTTTTCCTTGGGCGGGAATTGCCGGTCGAAGGCTTCCACGTCCTGATCGTCCACATAGTAGCCCTTGGGCGTCTGGTACACACCGGTGACCCCATCCAGATACCCCGGTACCAGCTCCCGGCACAGGAAGAAGGAATCATCCGCGCCTTCCGGCAGGTCGTGATAGCGGATGCCAAACTTCCGGGCATAGTCAAAACCGCAATGGCTGTAGAACTGGATGTTTCCTTCAAACAGCACCGCGCCAAAGCCCATGGCCGCCGCCTTATTCAGGCAGAAGTCCAGCAGCTTTTTTCCATAACCCTGCCGTTTCAGTTCCGGCGTGATGCCGATGGGGCCCATGGTCAGCACGGGGATGATCCGCCCGTCGTCGGCTTCGATCACCGTCTTCATGAACATATTCTGCCCGATCAGCTTCCCGTCCTGCTCCATTACGAAGTCCAGCTCCGGGATGAAGGCGGGGTCGTCCCGCAGCACATGCATCACATAGTGCTCGCTGCAGCCGGGGCGGGCCGGGGCGGTATACGTTCCAGAAGGCCTCCCGGATCAGGTTCTCCGTTTCCCGCCAGTCTTCTTTTTTCTCCAATCGAATGATGGTTTTCTCCATGTTTTTCGTTCCTTTCAGGTTCTTTTTTCCAGCCGGTTCTTCCGGATCCTTTCATTGATCTGTGCCGCGGTTTTCGCGTTGAGGCCGTAATCCACCAGATGCCACAGCGCCTTGCCCAGCAGAATAAATCCCGCATAAACCAGAATATCGGTTCCGCCATGCCAGAAGCCCCAGGAATGCGCCAGGGGCAGAAGCACCGCTTCCAGCAGGAGCAAATGCAGCACAGTACGCACCCACCAGGCTTTCACCGTCAGTTCATCTTTGGAATAATACACAGCCAGCGACAGGAGAGCGATCAGCGTAAACACCATGATGCGCCCGAAGAAGGACACCACCGGCAGTTCAGAGGATGGATTGAACAGCAGACACATGAAAAATGTGCACAGCATGATGATCCCATAGACTGTCACATACCTCCGCACCCAGAGCGTGATGTTTTTCATAAGCATTTACACCCCCAGCATCCGTTTCAGATCAGCCACGTATTTCCGGGAGACAACGACCTTCTCTCCATTGGACAGCACCGCCTCAAACCGGCCGGACAGGGAGGGGCAGACATAATCGATCTTCTCCGCGTTCAGAATCATGGACTTGCTGCAGCGAAACAGGGTACTGCCCGCGCACAACTGTTCAAACGCATACAGCTTCTCTTTTGCCTCGAATACCGCCGCCTGCGTGTAGAGAAAGGATCGGTCATCCACGACCTCGAAATAGAAGATCTCTGACAGCCTCAGCCGATGCATCGTATCCTCCTGCCAGCCACAAATCGTTCGCTGACCCGACGCCGCCTCTGTTACGCTGGACACCCACGCTGCGCCCGGATCATAGCAGCGCACGATCAGCTCTTCTTCATCCTTTGGTTCGATCCGCTCCACCGTCACCCTCATTGTGCCACCCCCGGGGATCCATTGTATCCAAATACCCATTCCTGTCTATACATCAGCCGGTGACCTGCGAAAATGTGCCGGTAAGATGCATTTCGATCTCATCCAGGCCGTTTGTTAGTATTCTTTCACACAGGAAATAGCTATGTCCGTACATATCGGTTTCACCGCAAAAAACGAAGCCCGTTTTCCGATAGAGAGCCCTGATCGCTTCCGTTTCGTGTGTTTCAGCCTTTCTGAAAAGCATTTTGTCTCCTGCCTTCTGTTATTTATATCCATCACCACACAAACGGGATCACTTTGTATCTGACCCGCTTCATGTACTCCGCGTATCCCGCCAGCCCGTCTTCCAGCACCTTTTCCTCATTGCGGATGCGTTTTGCGATGATCGGGATATAGGCCAGCATGATGATGAAGGACATGACGGAGCCCAGCACCAGCGGCATCGATAAAAACAGCAGCAGTGTGCTCATGTACATCGGGTGCCGGACAATCCCATATAACCCGGTGTCGATGACCTTCTGGTTTTGCTGCACCTCCACCGTCCGGGAGAGCCAGACGTTCTCCCGCAGCACCTCGGCATACAGTGCATAGGCCAGCAGAAAAACGACAGCCGCCGCCCAGGAAACCCAAGCGGGCAGCACGATCCATTGGAACCTGAAATTCAGTCCAGCCACGACAAACGCCGCCAGGAACGTCACGCCGCTAAGGGCAATAACTGTTTTCTGTTCAGCCTGCTGTTCTTTGACATCCAGCCGTTTCCGCAGTAGCTCAGGAGTTTTTTTCATCATAATCAATCCGGCGATGAACATCGGGATGAAGAGAATCCCCATCAGAAGCCACCCCTGCCAGTAGCCGAAGCTGCCTGCTGGCAGGAACAGCAATAAACCAACCATCAGCAGACCGCCCAGGAATTTCGCGATTGCCTGTGAAACCAGCTTTATGTCCATCTTGTGCCTCCTTGTGAGTACCGTCCCTTTCTTCACCCGACGGTGGAATACCTTCGGGCGAAGAAACCAATTCCTATCTTTCCAGATCAATCTCCATGTCCGTACAGCGCCAGGTGCCGATCGGCATCACGCATTCCCTGGTGCTATACGCTGTAAAGCCCACCGCCTCATAGCAGCGCCTTGCGCTTTCATTGTTTTCAAACACGCCAAGGTCGATCCTTGTAGCCGGAAGATGCTCCCTGACATAGGCAATGCCCAGCAGGAGCATCTCTTTTCCATAGCCTTTCCCCCTGAGAACGGGATCAACGATGACAAACCCGAACCGCACGGAACGATCGTCATCATACGGATACCGTATGATAAAATGTCCTGCAACATGCCCGCGCTCATCCACCGCTGTCAGCGGATAGAATCGCCCAGTTGCAAGCTGAGGCGCATAGTTCTCATTGATATCATTCCCCGTAAGAGGATACCTGTTAAACCTGTCCGCCGACCACCGATATAGTTCCTCCTCTGTCCGAAGCCATTTGCAGATAATTTCCGCATCTTCTTTTTGATAGGATCTCAGCTTCAGACTGTGCGTCATTCCATTTTCGGAAGTATTCAAGTTCATCAAGCCCATCGTGATCCCTCCCAGTTGTTCCGCAGCCACTGGACCGACTGTTTCAGCGCACTGATGGTTTTGGTTTCCAGCACGCACCGGGCGTTCCGTTCAGCGGCAAGTTTCAGGCGCGCGTCCAGGTCGATCTCCCCGTCGCCCAGGGCCAGGTGGTTCCTCGGCGGTGTTTCCGTTCCGTCGTGGATGTGAAAATGAATCAGCTTGTCCTGATGCTCCATCAGAAACGACACGTCTGCTTCACGGATGGCCTTCGAGTGCCCAATATCCCAGGTCAGCCCGAATTTCTTGCTTTCCAGGAGATATGCGATCATCTTTTTCTCGTAATCCCGGAAGCCGTCCGTGTTTTCAACGGCCATCATGATGCTGCTGTCGCCGATCCATTCTTCGCACAGGGAGCGGAACACGGCAAAGGATTGCATGTAGGTTTCAAAATTCCGCTCATACATCTGCACCTTCCGGTCCGGCAGGGTGATGTAGATGCCGTGATGCATATGCATGTTAAGCGTCAGCGGCTGTGCGGGGTCTCCGTACCGGTCCCGCAGGGGCAGCAGGGCTTTTGCAGCGAGAATGGTCCGCCGAACCGTTTCCAGATACGCCTTCGTTACCAGCGGATTGAAATCCGCGATGTTCAGGTTCTCATCCAGGTGAACGGTATAGTAGAGATGGTGCTGCTCCGCAATCCGGACCAGCTCATCCGTTTGCTCCAGCCTGTCCACCTGATACTCTGGAAAGTTCATGTTCAGCTCGATAAAGCGCAGCCCCAGTGCTTCGCACAGGGCAGCATTTTCTTCCAGCGTATGATTCTCGATCAGCGTCGGCATTCCGAACTGCATGGCTGTTCTCCTTTATCCTTTTAGGTTTCTGATGGCATCCGGGTTGTTCCCGGTGATGGCCGCCAGCTTTTCGCATATTCCCATCTCCGCGCAGCTGCCCTTCGCGACGCGCCGCCGCAGGGCGTCATTCTGATGGACCGTTGCGATCCGGGCTTCGCAGGTTTCGCAGTTCAAGCCGCAATAAGCGATGTATTCGTTCATCTTTCCATGCCTCCGTTCACGATGGCCGCGTACTGCTCCTCCGGGATCATGGGAGAGCCGATTTCATGAAGCAGCTCTCCGTCGATCTCGCCGGATTGGGCATATTGGCTGCCCGCCTGCTTAACCAGCCTTCCAGGAATGCGCGGGTGATGTGCAGGGTGTCGCTGTTTTCACGCTTGGGACTACCGTTAAGAACAAGAATCTTCATGGGCTCACTCCTTTCTCCATGCCGTCCTCCAGGATCCGCTTGTGTCGATACCTCAGCCGGTGACTTGCAAAAAGCAGCGGGTAAGATGCACTTCCTGTCATCTATCTTCATCTTTCTCGGCTCCTTGTTGATGTCATCTTCCAAGTACCCATTCATCCAGAAACCGCATCTGTTCCTCCGTGTGGAACCAGTGCTCGCCTTCTTCCATGACGGTGAGGGCGGCATGGTGCGTCTTTGCAAAATCGCGGATGGTTTTAAATGGCGTCAGGTTGTCACGGCTTCCATAGAGGATCTGCGTCGGCGCCGTCCAGCGGATGGGATGGCTTCGCACATAGCAGAGGTAATTCCAAGACAGGTCTTCGCCGAACGTGGTATGTATCACGCCCCTGGCTTCCAACTCCGCCTCCATGACATTGGCCCACCGCATCATATCGGTGATCAGCTTCTCCATATCCACGATGGGTGAAATGAACCAGGCCTTTTCGATCATCGCGTCGATCCCGGCGTTCATGCTGAAGTATGCGCCGATGCTGTTTGCGATCACGATGACGCGCTTACCCTCCGCCTTCAGCCCCTCCACCGCCGCGCGTATCTCCGCGCCGGTCTCCCACGGGGTAAAGGTCTGATAATCCAGCCCTATGACCTCACATTCCGGAAACAGCGGCCGGTAATGTTCACACTCCGCTGCGCTGCCGCCTTTGCCGTGGATATACAATACGGCCTTGTTGGGTTCGCTTTTTCTTTTCTGGTAAAAGACGAATCCATCCTCAACCTTTATGATCCGATAGCCTAATCTTTTATAAAAAGCATTTGTCCGCTCATTCCAACATGGGGTATCCAGATGAAACTCAGCAGCCCATGGGAAATTCTTTTCTATGCAATCCATCAGGCGAATTCCGTAACCCTTTCTATGATAGACGCTATCAATAAAAATCCTGCCAATGTATACGCTGCTTTTTGTTTCATCCGGGAATACGATGGCTGCCCCTACCATATCATTATCTATCATTGCTTGGTACAAATGCCCCTCCCGAGCCATTTGTTGATGCCATTCTACCGAATCGAATCCAGGCGGACAATCACCTTCTGCCCCGCCAACATTTACATCTGTTTCAAAAGCTCTGATAGACATATTTACGATTTTTTCTATCTGTTCTGCTTCTGCTTTGACAATATACATCTCACTTCTCCTGACTGCCTTAATAATTCTGATTGCACGCCTCTTTCTCACGCACCTGCAACGATCCTGCGAATGCTCTCCCAATCGGCGCATCTATGATAGTTTCCATTCGGAAAAGTACATTCTCTGTTCCATGGCCTGTCAAACACCAGAACCTTCAGCTCCGGCAGATGCTCAAAAAACCGGAACGCCTTTGGAGAATCCTCAACTGCGTAATCAAACTTCATCCTGTAATAGCCTTCCAGTTCAAGCGTGCTGTTACTGTTTTTGATGAAGTGATCCCTTCCATATTTGTTGAGACAGTACAGCCTGGCGTTCTCAAGGCCATGCTCATCCAGCCATATACGGGATGGCTCATAAACGCTTGATGGGCGGCCGGTAATGATCGATACCTCGTGCCCGCGGGAAATCCATTCGTTTATGGTCTTCGCAGCTCCCGGCGTCGCGTCAAGCGACAACAGGATCTCCGGCTCGTGCCCCCGAAGCATAAACCTCTCGTATTGTTCCGCATCCAGATCAAAAGACCTGTCCAGTTCAAAATAACGCATCTGGTCATAAGAGACATGCTTATTAAACATTTCCAGCGCAAGCCTTGAGAAGGCCCTTCCTGTCTCGCACAGGCAATCGTCAAAATCAACATAGATACGCATGATTTCATGATCTCACTTTCTCAAAACCCATATGCGTCAGGATACCCTTTTATAATCTGTATTCCATCTGGACATCAAAGGGCTCCGCTGCTGCCAGTCCCTCATTGACCTCCTCCGCAGGCGTACAGCCAAGCGCCCGGTATGCCGCCTGCGACTCTTTTGAGGAATGGGCCGAAATGTACAGTTTGTCCGCGCCTAGCCTCCGGGCTTCCTCACAGGCCATTGAAAAGAGCTTCCTGCCGACGCCCTGACGCCGGTATTCCGCTGATATCTGAAAACAAACCAGCTGCACATATTTTGCCGCAGCTCCGAACATGCTGTGGGAGACGGTCGCAAAACCAATGATCCGCTCTCCGTCGAACGCGCCAAAGCCAGTCTGGTCAAGGTTGATATGATGCACCACGTCTTCTGCAATTTCCCGGCACTGTTCCAGCGACCAGTTTTCTTCATAGGCATTCGGCACGAGCTTCCAATCGCTGCCTGTCTTTCTCCAACACTCTGTAACAGTCTGACGGCGGACAAAACCGTCCAATGAATGACCGGAGAAATTGGTATTGTCCAATCTCCTGTATTGATATTCATTTCCCATCCCATGTAGATTCAGTTCCAGCCGCATGAGAACAAGCTCCTGCCACCCGGTCGTCCGGGAACGGAATCCCTTCGGGTTTCTGCCGTACTCCACAAAGCCCACGCTCTTGTACAGGGCAAGGGCGGCTTTATTCTCCGCGACCGCCATCAGCTCCAGCTGGACATACCCGGCGGTCCTGGCGCATTCAATACATGCCCCGGTCAAAGCCCGCCCGACGCCGTCCCTCCGATAGCGGTTCATGTTCCGCCCGATCCAGTCCCTGACGTGCTGCCCGTCGAAGGTGAAGGGGTAATGCCACATGGTTTCCGGATCGCCGAGCACGAGGAACAGCGCCTGAAAATCGTCCGGGGTCATTTCCCGGAGCAGCAGCCTTTGTGTTTCCAGAATCATGTACCGTCATCCCCTTTCCATCGCCGGGCAGACCTCCGCCCGCCGGACGGTCCTGTCGTCCATCTCTCTCATGCGCAATGCGATGATGATTTACAGATTGCTCAAGGTGAGAGCGGCCCCGGCCGCGAAAAACACCGCCCCCACCACGCGCAGCAGTACGGTATAGCTTTTTGCCGGCCCGCTTCCGTCCCTGGTTTTCCACTTCTCCGCAGCCTTCCACCATGCGTTGGGAGAAAACAGCAGCATGGCCAGACCCATGGCGCAAAGGATCACGCCGGCGATCACTTCCAGCTTCATTTCGCGCACTCCTTTCCGTTCCTCATCGGCGGCAGATTGCCCGTCCGGGGCGGCGTCAGGCGGTAAAGCCCGTGCCGGTTGCAGCAGGCCCACAGGATGCCGACGCGGCTGCGCTTGAACCGCGCTTCCGCGCTGCCTTCCGGGTAAAGCTTCACCATCTGCACTCCCTGATCCGACACAGCTGCAAAGAACGAAATGTAATGCACCTTGGTCATGGGATGGTCCATGGAAACATAGATTTCATCCTCGACAAATTCCATACGAATCTGATGGCTTTCATCCGTTGGCTCGTGCGTCAGCGGCGGGAGCACGATGCCGCAGCAACTGATCACCGCTTCTCCCGTCGCGCAGATCACATTGCCGCAGGCGGGGCAGACATAAAAGACGCTTTTGAGCATGTTGAAAGCGCGGTTTCGATTCCGGATATTCTCCCCGGACAGCAGCGCGATCACGGAAACATCCAGTGCCTTCGCCAGCGGCTCCAGCAGGCTGATATCGGGAAAGCCCTTTCCCGTTTCCCACTTGCTCACCGCCTTCGCGCTCACATGGATGCGCTCCGCCAGCTCCTCCTGCGTCAGTCTCTTGGCTTCCCGCAAGCTCTTGATAGCAGCGCCGGTTACATAATTATCCATTACCATCGCCTCCTTATGGGGCCAGTCTACCATGGGGATTCAGGGGAAACTACCTACGAAGCGTAGAGTAAGGGCCCGCCGGTATGACGATCGTTTCAGCTTTCTTCCAGAATCCGCAGGCCTTCCTGAAAGTCCTGACCCAAAATCTCCTGCGTTTTCACAAAATCGTATTTCTGATGGAGCCGGTCGTGCACCTTCAGGAATGAAATCTCCTCCCGTTTGCCGCAGCGGCCTCACGCCGCCTGCACCGTCAGGTTTTTTACCCACTTCTCCTTTTTCAGCCACAGGTGGGCTACGGTGATCTTGACAAAGTCCGTCAGCTTCAATACGCCGTACATCAACACCGGCCCCCAGTCCGTGAAACGCGCCAGCAGCAGTATGCCGGGGATGACCACCGCCAGCGTCACGCCGCCGTCCACCACTGCCCCCATAACAGTGTCGCCTCCGGCCCGGGCCACTGAAAATTGCACGTTTGTATAAACCCACAGGGGCATATACAGCGATACCAGCAGCACCAGGTCCCGGCAGATGCCCTGAGCCACCGGCGAGAGATGGCCGAACACCAGCGGCGTCAGCAGCGTCACCAGCGCGCCCATTGCCGTCATGAACAGCCCGAACACCACGGCGGCGGACAGCATCCATCGGCTCTGGTTCCGCGCCTCGTCCAGCTGTCCCTTCCCCAGCGTCTTGCCGATGATGACCGATGTGGCCGTATTGATGCCGCCAAAGGACACGAACAGCAGATTCACGATGGCCCATCCCGCCGACATGCCCGAGACCACGTCCGCGCCGCCCCGTCCGTTGTACACGGCGGTGGTGACGGTCTCAGAGACCACCCACAGCACCTCGGAGAACAGCATCAGCCAGCCCCGCCTCAGGATCGCGCCGAACAGCCTCCAGTCCGTGGGCAGCTTCTCCCCACGCTTTCCCATGAAGGGCTGGGGATTTCGCAGCACGTAGATCAAGTACAGCGC
>OMZY01000048.1 GCA_900315675.1 uncultured Eubacteriales bacterium | reverse complement strand
GTATGGCACCGCCCCTTCGGAAGCCAGCCGGCGCTCAGGTCGCACCTCTGCGTTGCCTTATCCTCCGATTGCTGGCATCTGAAGTCTACCATGATTGGTAGCTGTTTTCCAGGGTGTTAAATTCGATTGTCCTTGACATGGGGAGTACTTTACTGCACCTTCTTTCGCTAAGGATGGTCTGATTAAGTCAATCCGCTACCATATGGAAAAACGTGCCTTCACCGATAGGCGTCGTTTGTTTAATCGGATCACCAACAATATGGAAACCGGCCTTCTCATAACATCTGACAGCACGCATATTCCATGTCCGCACTTCCAGATAAACCGGCTTTCCGGGATACAACTGGTGGGCCAGTTCGCATGCTTTCTTGCTCATCTGCTGACCATATCCCTGATCGCAGAAGTTAGGATTTACGCCTATTCCAAAGAAGACCTCTGTCTCTTCTTCGATCAGATTGATGTATCCAATCAGTCTGCCTTCATCCGTGCATGAAAAGAAATTGTTTTTCGGGTTGGCAAATCCCCGATGCATTTTTACTTGCTCTTCATATGGCGGGTTGTTGTATATAGCATACTCGCCTTCGTATTTCCAATCGCAGATACTATATTTTTCTTCTTCCGTCGTCTTGTGAAATTCAATCAATTCTCCGTCCTCCATATTTCTGGATTACTCCACAATCCCTTCACTCCTGAACTTCGCCAGCATCTCCAGCATGTGCTTGCCGATCCTTTCAGGATCATAGTCAAAGCTGGCGCAGATGATCCGGAGCCCATCCGGTGTCAGGATTCTGCCGTGCAGCTGGTCAGTCAGGTACTGCTGGTACTTTTCATATTCCTTGTTCGATATCTGCTTCATCGTGCCCTCCGGTCATCTCGGAAAACTGGAATTTACCTAATTCCTTCATGCCGACATCTTATTGAGCCGGACATTATCTCTGAGAGACGGTATACAGTGAATAGAAGTAGCCTTTCTGTTCCATCAGTTCTCCGAATGTCCCCTGTTCCAAAACCTCGCCGTTTTTCAGCGCGAACAGGCCGCTGCAGCGGCGAAGAATGTTTTCGTCCAGATCGTGGGTGACGATGACGCGGGTGTAGCCGTCCAATTTCAGAATTGCGTCCAGCACCTCAAAGGAGGTTTCGGCGTCCAGAGAAGCCGTGGCCTCATCCACGAAGAGTACCGGGGTCTTGCGAAGCAGCGCCCGGGCAATGGAGATCCGTTGCCGCTCGCCGCCGGAGAGGCCGGAACCGTTTTCGCCGCAGCGATAGTCCGCGCCTTTTTCATCGATGAGCTTTTTCAGCCCGGACAGTTTTACAGCGCGATCGATCTCTTCCTCCGGGAACTGGGAGAACATGGTGATGTTGTCGCGAATCGTGCTGTTAAAGACGAATACATTCTGCTGGATGATGGACACAAGGTCATAGAGCGAGTTGGTGGAGATGGTTTTGAGCTCTTTCCCGTCATAGAGAATCTCGCCTTGATAGTTTTTTGAGGACGCCATCATCAGATTCAGGATTGTTGACTTACCGCTGCCGGAACCGCCTACCAGCGCGTAGCAGCCGCCGGCGTGCAGCTCCATGTCCACGTCGGATAGTATCGGCTTTCCTTCCTCATAGGCAAATGCAAGATTCCGGACCGAGATTCCCTCCGTGAGATGCGGTTCGATATGCTCCCCCTCGTCGGGAACGTTTTTATTCAGCGCCTGCGCCAGCTTATCGATCAGCCCGAAAGCGGCCTTTGTACCTGCGAAGAACTCCGGGAACGCCTGGATAGGCCCCAGCACGTAATTCAGAAGCTGTACGAACACAATCGCGGTGCCTGCCGTGATGCCCTTGCCGGAGAGCGCCAGCGCGGCTGCCACAAAGAACACGCCGAACTGCAGAATTGCGCCGGCAATGCCAGAGGAATAGGATACCAGCACGTTTACCTTCGTTCGCTTTTTCGAGGTTTCCGCCACGCCCCTGTTGCTGTGATCGTGCAAATTGGCAATACTCTTCTCCGCCTTAAAGCTCTTGATCACAGAAAAGCCCGTGAGCGCATCCTTCAGCATGCCGGTGTAGCGTTCTTTTTGATCGGAAACATCCTTTTCCGCCTTTGCCGCTTTATTCCCCAAAACCACGGAGGCAATGATGGGCAGCAGGGAGAAGCCGATGGCGATCAGCGTCAAAAGCGGGCTGCACCAAATCATGAGCCCCAGCGCGCCGATGAACGCAATGCCGACCTCAACAGTTTTTTGCAGCTTCCCGATGAAGTCCGTTTCGATCGCGTTCACGTCGTTGGAAAGCGCGGAGATATAGAGCGAGCTGTTCTCACCGGAGAAGGCCTGAATCCCTTTTTCCATAAGCCGGTCAAAAACATATTCCCGATATTGCTTCATTGCTTTTGCGCGAAACTCGGACAGGAAAGTCCGGTCGAGCACGCCTCCCAGCAGAATCAGCGCGAAAGCGCCGCCCGCGATGATCAGCAGCGTACCGAAGCCGTAGGGGCATTCTCCGGAAATCAGATCGGCGACCTCTTTGATGAGCCATGAGATCACCAGCTCCGCCGCAGCGCTTAACAGGGCGGCGATTATGGTCATGGCAAGATTAAGCTGGTTGCTGCGGAATAATTCCTTGATGAATGGGCGGCGCAGCGCAGTGATTTCTTTCTTTGTCATGATTGTTTATCCTCCTCGCAAATCCCGATTTTACTCAGCGGTTTCCCGCTTCTCATAAGTAAGCCGCACATCGTATCCCAGCGCGTCCATCATAGCGAGGAACGTCTTATTGACGATCTGTTCCCGGCTATTCACAATACGACTAACGTAAGCGGGAGAAGTCCCGACTTCCTCTGCTACCCATGTGCTTGCCGATCTTCTCGGGATCGTTATCCAGATTGGCACAGACAATGCGAAGTTCATCTGGAGTGAGAATTCTGCCATACAGTTTGTCCGCCTGGTACCGCTGGTAGGCTTCATATTCCTTGTTCGATATCTGCTTCATCGTGCCCTCCGGTCATCCCGGGAAACTGGAATTTGGCGGATTGCCGCTCATTTGGGGATTCGCATAAAGTAGTGCTCTTCATCTTCGCATGTTATTCGGGCTCCATTCTTCAGCATGACTTTCTGCGAGGCGATGTTAT
>OMZY01000011.1 GCA_900315675.1 uncultured Eubacteriales bacterium | reverse complement strand
AATGTCCCCGCTCGACTTGCATGTGTTAGGCACGCCGCCAGCGTTCGTCCTGAGCCAGGATCAAACTCTTCCGTTTAATCCTGTTAACATCTTTCGATGTTTAACTCTTTGGAATCTTCGCTGTCTTCTTTCCTTATTGCGCGTTCTATTTACTCTGTATCGTTTTCAAGGTTCGCTTCGCTCTTTCCCGCGGTTTCCCGCAAGCGAGCTTGGATAGAATATCAAAGTGGCAAGCCTTTGTCAAGCACTTTTTGGCGCTTTTTTTGAAAAAAATTCAGGCAAATCAACGCTTCCGGATGATGCGTGATTTGCCTTGATGAATGTTCGTGTTTTGGTCCAGGTTTTGGGTCTGCCCCTCTGTATCAACCCCAATTTGTTCGGGATACAAAATCAGTTCCCTTCCAGGTCCAGCAGAACAGCCCGGCAGGGAGCTCCGTCCGCTCCTCCCAGATTCAGCGGAGCGGCATTCAGCAGGTAGACTCCCTCCGGCACCTTTCCGAGGCGGATCCCCTCCAGGAGCACGATTTCCGCTCCCAGCATGATCAGGTGCACCTTCATGGGCGCATCCAGGGGACCCACCGTCTGGGATTCATTGCCGAAGAGCAGGATCCCGGCTTCCGCGAAAACCTTCGCCGCTTCTTCCGTCATCACAGCTTCGCCCTTCACCAGGATCCGCTTCGCCGCTTCAGGATTCAGCGTCCCGGCTTTTTCCAGCATCTGCCGGGCGTCCTCTGCCGAGATGGCTCCTTCATGCGCCGTAACATAGGCCAGGCCGATCCATCTTTCCATATCCACCTGGTCGATGGTTTTCCCCTCATTCACGAAATGATAGGGTGCGTCCACATGGGTTCCGTTATGCGCGCACATCTGGAACGCGGTCAGGTTGCACATCGCCCCGTCCGCAATCCTGAGTTTGACCTGTCTTTCCGGAGACGGATCCCCGGGATAGACGCAGCAGGTAAACAGTTCCTGGGTGATGTCATAGATCTTCATCCGATCCCTCTTCTTTCATATATATAATCATACAGTACTGTTTCGTCTTTCATGATTTCTCTGCCAGCCGGGTCTTTTCCTTTTATCACGTAAAAATGCCCGCGGGAGCATTCTGCTTCCCGCGGGCATCCGTTTATATCTGATCAGGCGTCAGCTTTTTTCGCTGCTCTTTTGCGCTGGAGGTTGGAAACAACCAGAGCGCAGGAGGCGTCGCCGGTGATATTCACTACCGTCCGTCCCATGTCAAAGATGCGGTCCACACCGGCCACCAGCGCAATGCCTTCCACCGGCAGGCCGACAGACTGAAGCACCATGGCCAGCATGACCATTCCGGCACCGGGAACACCTGCCGTACCGATGGAAGCCAGCGTGGCTGTAAGCACGATGGTCAGCATCTGGGAGAAGGTCAGGCTGATGCCGAAGCAGGAAGCGATGAACACCGCGCACACGCCCTGGTAGATGGCGGTACCGTCCATGTTGATGGTCGCGCCCAGCGGCAGCACGAAGGAAGTGACTTCCTTATCCGCGCCCAGCTTCTCACTGCACTCCATGTTCAGGGGAAGGGTTCCCACAGAAGAGGCGGAAGAGAAAGCCATCATGATCGCCGGCAGCATGCCCTTGAAGAACTTCAGGGGGCTGACGCCGCCCATGGTCTTCACGGAAATGGAATACACTACAACCGCATGCACGATATAGCACATATAAGCCACCAGCAGCACCTTGGCCAGGGAGCCCAGCACAGCCGGTCCGTTCTCCGCCACCACCGGGCAGAGCAGGCAGAAGACGCCGATGGGAGAAAGCTTCAGAATCATTTCCATGGCTTTCATGCAAACATCATTGCAGATATCCACCGCCTTGAACTCCATATCGAACCGGTGTCCGATCAGGATCAGGGCAAAACCGATGAACAGGGAGGACACAATGATCTGCAGCATATTCGCGTCCACAAAGGGTTTGAGGAAGTTGGACGGGAAGATGCCCACCAGGGTATCCATAAAGTTGACAGAAGTCGCAGCCGGTTCATAGGACAGCTCCGCTGTGGACAGAACCGGGAAAATGCCTTTGAGCAGATTGGCAAACAGCAGGCCGATCGCTACCGCGAAAGCGGTGGTACACATATAGTAGAGGATGGTCCGGCCGCCGATGACGCCGACCTTTTTGATGTCCCGCATGGACACCACACCCGCCATGATCGAGAAGAAAACCAGCGGACATACGATCCATTTGATCAGATTCAGGAATATCGTACCGAAGGGCTTAATGTAGCTTTTGGCGAAATCAGGGTTTCCCGTCAGCGCGATACCTGCGCCTATCGCCAGTACCAGGGCGATAAAGATCTGCGTGGATAGAGCCAGTTTCTTCCTTTTTTCCATGGTGGTCCCTCCAAAGTATTAATTTATCTGTTATCCGGATCCATACTGCCCGGATCAACAACCTCCGTAATAATCATTTCCTGGCATCGGCATCATATTGTTCCCGCATCAAGAATATCGGTAATAATGCCGCCGCCCAGGCACACATCACCCTGATACAGAACGGCGCTCTGGCCGGGCGTCACCGCCCGCTGCGGCGTGAGGGAATGCAGCAGCAGCTTTCCGTCCTTCAGGGTAGCCTCCACCGGCTGGTCCGGCTGGCGGTAGCGGTAGTGCGCCATGCAGGTCATGGTTTCCCCTTCCCGCAGGGGCGCTTCTCCCACCCAGGTCACATCCTCCGCAATGCTCCGGGTACTGTAGAGCATGGGATGATCCTCTCCCTGGGCCACCAGCAGCCGGTTCTTTTCCAGATCCTTGCCGATCACAAACCAGCTGCGGCCGTCTCCCCGGCCGCCGATTCCCAGTCCGCGGCGCTGGCCGAGGGTATAGTACATCAGGCCGTCATGACGTCCGACCACTTCTCCATCCGGAGAAACCATATCTCCGGGCTGTGCCGGCAGGTATTCCGACAGGAACTTTTTGAAATTCCGTTCCCCGATAAAGCACACACCTGTGGAATCCTTCTTTTTACTGACCGGAAGGCCGCGGTCCGCGGCGATCTGCCGCACCTGTTCCTTGGTCATGCCGCCCACCGGGAAAACAGCTTTCTTCAGCTGCTCCGCATGGACCATATAAAGGAAATAACTCTGGTCCTTGTTCGGATCGGTTCCCTTCAGCAGCTGTCCCGCCTCATTCGTGCGCACAAAGTGCCCGGTCGCCATACGGGTCGCCCCCAGCGTCATGGCAAAGTCCAGAAAAGCCTTAAACTTGATTTCCCGGTTGCACAGCACGTCCGGATTGGGGGTACGTCCTGCCCGGTATTCCTTCAGGAAATAGGAAAAAACCCGATCCCAGTATTCTTTGGCGAAATTGACGCTGTAATACGGAATACCGATCAGGTCGCAGACATCCCGCACATCCCGCCAGTCTTCCTCCGCGGTGCAGGTGCCGTTGATATCCTCTTCCTCCCAGTTTTTCATGAAAACGCCCACAACGTCATAACCCTGCTCCTTCAGAAGCAGGGCCGCAACAGAGGAATCCACGCCTCCGCTCATGCCGACTACGATGCGTTCGCTCACTTTTCGTTCTCCATCAGGCGGGTCAGTACTTTTTCCTGTATCTCAGCGGCGATTTCGTCACGGGAACCGGACGCATCCACCACCACAAAACGTTCAGGATCCCGGGCAATCAGCTGATGATAGCCGTCCTCGACCCGGGCATGGAAGCTGTCCGCCTCCATTTCCATCCGGTCCGGTTCGCTGGCCGCACAGCGGCGCCGCAGCGCCTCCCGGTGATTAATATCCAGATAAACTGTCAGATCCGGCAGGGTCCCGTTGACCGCCGGTGCGTTAATCGCCAGCACTTCATCAATTCCCAGCTGTCTGCCGCCGCCCTGATAGGCCACGGAGGAATCCAGGAACCGGTCGCAGAGCACCACCTTGCCCTCCGCTACGGCCGGCAGGATCTTCTCCCTGACATGCTGCGCACGGGAAGCCGCATACAGCAAAGCTTCCGTCACATCCGTCATTCCGGTGTTCTCCCTGTCCAGCAGGATCTCCCGGATCTTTTCCCCGATAGGCGTACCGCCGGGCTCCCGGGTATGCACCACTTCAAATCCCCAGCGGTCCAGGGCGTCGGAAAGCCGTTCAATCTGGGTTCCCTTGCCGCTGCCGTCCAGTCCTTCCACGGACAGGAAAGCGCCGCGTTCCGGTTTTGCTTCCGGACAGAGAACAGACAGGATCTCCGCCGGCGTATGCGCAATTTTCTCCGCGCCGGTTTCCAGCAGCTCCTGTTCGCTGCCGTAGCCGTAGGTCACGCCGAGGGTATGGATTCCCGCAGCCTTGCCGCCTTCCATATCAAAGCAGCGGTCGCCGATCATCCAGGCTTCGCCGCAATCCGCCGGCAGGGCTTCACGGATCAGATGCACTTTTTCAGCACGGGCGTCCGTCGCGCAGACTACCGTGGAAAGGAAACGGTCGAAACCGAAGTGTTCCAGGATCTTTCCGGTGGGATAGGCAGGTTTGCCGGTCACGACGCCCAGCTTCGCTCCCTGTTTCCAGAGCGTCCGGAGCATGGTGCGCACACCCGGATACACCCGGTTTTCATACA
Organism: uncultured Eubacteriales bacterium; assembly: GCA_900315675.1. Taxonomy (GTDB): domain Bacteria; phylum Bacillota; class Clostridia; order Christensenellales; family Aristaeellaceae; genus Aristaeella. The sequence goes on along the minus strand of OMZY01000011.1, from coordinate 93,138 downwards.
TCCCGACAGTGGTATACCGGGCGCGGTAGATCTTCTGCGCTTCCTCCGCCTGTTCCTGGGTCATGCCCAGATAGGTCCGGAAGGAATGAAGCAGCGGCGGCCCGATGAACTTGCGCAGGGTCGCTGCGTCCGGTTCGGGAAAACCCATTTCCTTCGTCGCGTGTTTCGCGCAGTTCCAGATACCTTCCTCAGACTGGGTCAGCGTTCCGTCCAGATCGAAAAGAATCCAGGTGTTTTTTAATTCACAATTCATAATTCACAATTGATCATTCTGTAGGTCTGCAGAATAAAATGAATCATCATCCTTCTACCCGGATAACATTCTCCACTTTGCAGATTTCGGGGTTCAGGGCCTTCACCACGCGCTGCACCGCCTTTTCGGGCGCCATGTGCGTAATGATGATCAGGGTGGCCTTTCCGTCCGGACCGGCGTCCTTCTGGGTCATGGCGGAAACAGAGATCTCTTCCTTCGCCAGCAGGCCGGCCACTTCAGCCAGCACGCCGGGGGCGTCCTTGGCCTTCATACGGATGAAATACTTGCTGTACCAGTCGTCCGCAACGGGCAGCGGGTCCTTCCGCATAACAGGCATGGGATGAACCGCGTTCTGGGCCGCCTGGACAATGTCGCCCACAATGGCGCTGGCGGTCGGAGCATCTCCGGCGCCGCGGCCTTCCAGCATCATGTCCTTGAAGGAATGGCCGTAGAGATACACAGCGTTCAGGGAGCCGTCCACCCGGGCCAGCGGATGATCCGCGGGCAGGAAAGCCGGATGCACGCGTGCTTCAATGGAATCGCCGTTATCCTTGCCGATGGCCAGCAGCTTCAGCACATAGCCCATTTCACGGCCAAAGGCGATATCCTCAGAATTGACTTTGGTGATACCCTCCCGGTACACGTTTTCCACCAGCACCCGGCTGTGGAATGCCAGGGAGCCCAGGATACTCAGCTTATAGGCCGCGTCATAGCCTTCCACGTCCGCCGTGGGGTTGGGTTCCGCCAGGCCAAGGCGCTGAGCGTCCTTCAGTACGGTTTCATATTCGGCGCCTTCCGCCGCCATCCGGGTCAGGATGTAGTTGGTCGTGCCGTTCACAATACCCATCATCTGTTCGATGTGGTTGGCAATCAGAGGCGTCTGGATCGCGTTGATGATCGGGATCGCGCCGCCGACGCTGGCTTCGTAGTACAGGCCGGCGCCGGTCTTCTTCGCCATTTCCCGCAGTTCATCAAAATGGAGGGAAAGGGCCATCTTGTTCGCGGTGACAACGGACTTGCCGTTTTCCAGCGCGCGCAGCATCATGGAAGCCGCAGGCTGTTCTCCGCCCAGGAATTCGCAGACGATATCGATCTCCGGATCCTCCAGGATATCATTCTTGTCTGTGGTCAGCACCTCATCCGGTACTTCCTTGCCCCTGTGGATCTTCTTGTCCAGCACAAGGGCCTTCTTTACCACGAGCTTCACGCCCGTACGCTTGCTGACTTCCCCGCCGAATTCCCGGATCAGGTCCCATACGCCTCCGCCGATGTTTCCCAGTCCAAGCAGTCCCAGCACAACCTCTTTCATTTTCCTTTATCCTCCGCAATCTCAATCTGCGCGACTGTCCCGCAATCATAGTCTGCACAGCAGGCATCGCTGGCGCTTCAGCCTGCCGCTTGCTTCGTTTGACTCGTTCAGGTCGCTTTTATCTTCGGTAAATGACCCACCGCGGGAGATCCTCAGCGGTTCATCCTTCCGTCCGATTCCGTTCGTAGATCAGCCGCAGGCCCTTGAGGGTCAGCAGGCCGTCCAGTTTATCAATGACATTGCTTTCCTCAGCAATCATCAGCGCCATACCGCCGGTGGCCACCACGTAGGCGTCCTCCCCCAGCTCCTGCCGGATCTTGCGCACGATATTGCGCACCAGGCCGACATAACCGTAATACATACCGCTTTGCAGGTTGGTGAGGGTGGATCGTCCGATGACGTTTTCCGGCCGGTTCAGTTCGAACCGCGGCAGTTTTGCGGTGCCGGTCACCAGCGCCTCACTGCTCAGCTTGATGCCGGGGCAGATGGTACCGCCCAGGAACGACCCTTCCTGATCCACCACACCGAAGGTGGTGGCAGTACCGAAGTCGATGAAAATGCATGGCCCCCCGTATTCGTCATAGGCGGCTACCGCGTTGGCAATCCGGTCGCTGCCCAGCTCCCGGGGATTTTCATACTTGATGTTGATACCGGTTTTGACCCCGGGAGCCACGAACAGCGGCGTTTTGCCGATGTAGTTCAGCAGCATGTGCTCAATCGTGTAGTTGATTGTCGGCACTACGCTGGAAACCACAATGCCTTCCACCACATCCGGGGAGACGCCCTCATGGGCAAACATGGACATCAGGCGTACACCGTATTCATCCGATGTGGACGTAATATTGGTGGACATACGCCAGTATTTATACATTTCTTTTCCGTCAAACAGAGCGGTCTTGATATTGGTATTCCCGATGTCCATGGTCAGAATCATGACGGTTTTCTCCTTTAAATTGCGGTCAGATCAGACGGGCTTTCTTCAGCGCCACACCAGCAGCGCCGGTAACAACAGCCGCGACAGCCATTTCGACCACGGCGTTGATGCCCACGGAAGTAATGATATACATCAGCACCCCCTTTTCCGCGATCGGGCCGGCCAGTTTCTCCGTGCTGCCGAAGAACAGCACCAGCAGGGTCATAAAGAACAGGGTGTTGAAGAAAGCAGCGGAAAAACCGGTCACCAAACCGCGGATATACAGCGGCGCCCTGGTTTTGCCCACAGCGCGGTAAATCACCGCCGCCAGCACACCGACCAGCACGCGGGAAACAAAGCGCTGAATGAACATGAGCACCGGGCTTACGCTGACCAGCGCCGCGCCCAGCGCGCTGGAACCGCAGATGCCGAAGCACTGCAGGAAGCTGATCAGGCCGAAGGCTCCGCCGATGATCATGCCTCCGGGCAGTCCCATCGCCATGGCGGCGATTGCCACAGGGATCATGTTGAACGTGATCGACAGACCCATGGGCATGGGAATGTTGACGTAGGCAAGAACGATCAAAACCGCCACCAGCATAGCCAGCAGCGTCATTCTCGCGAGTTTTGTGCGCCTTGTTGTGTTTGTCATAAGAATACCTCCGTTCGGGTTCACTCAGGATACCCGTCGTCAAAATATATTTCCGCGTTTTCCTGCGTCCGGTGCGGATGCTCCCGGCGCTCAACATATGCGGATGGATTCATTATACAATTTTTTGCCGGATTGTAAAGAAAATAGGACTGCTGATACATCAGCAGTCCAAACACGCGGCCAGAATATTCCGGCATTTCCGGGTCACCGCTCCCGTTCCCATGTCCGTTACGTTCTGGGCCAGAAGGAAGGTGATCCCCTGGTCCGGCAGGTTCGCGAAATAAGTTCCCAGCCAGCCGTCCCAGCCGTATTCGTTTTTCACGGTGAACATCGCTGCCCGCCCCGGATGATCGCAGACCCGCATCAGGCAGCTGTAATTGTATCCGCCCAGGCTGTCCCAGACATCCTTCCGGACGTTCCCGGTCAGCTGCGGCGTCGTCATATACCGTACCGCCGCCTCGGAAAGAATCCGCCGGCCGGCCGCCTTGCCGCCGTTCATCAGCATGCCGGCAAAGGCTGCGTAATCGTCCAGGGTGGAAACCAGTCCCGCGCCGCCGGACTCAAATGCCGGCTCCCGGTCGTACACACCCACCGCCAGATGAAGACTGCTGAAGGTTTCCAGGCTGCCGGGCACCCGCTTGTAACAGGTCACCAGCCTGTCCCGTTTCTCCTCCGGCACCCAGAAAGCCGTATCCTTCATGCCGAGAGGCTCAAACAGCTCCTCCCGGAGGAAATCGCTGAAGCGCTTGCCGGACGCCGCCTCAATCACCGCGCCCAGGATATCCGCGCTGGTTCCGTAACGCCAGCGGGTGCCCGGTTCGAAGGCCAGCGGCTGTTCCCCCAGCCGGTTGCAGAAATCCAGCGTGTTCATTCCGCCGCCGGCGAGAATCTGCGCGTGGTTTTCATCAAACACACGGGCGGCATGCTGTCCCGCCGGATCCGCGTCCGGATAGCACGTGCCCGAGGTCATTCCCAGCAGATCCAGGATCCACGGTCCGCGGACCGCGGGATGTACCGTCCCGTCCGCCTCCACCACACGGGGATTGGCAAAGCCCGGCAGGTACTGATCCACCGGCGCCATCAGGTCCAGGATCCCCCGATCTACAAGGATCATCGCCGCCGCAGCCGTCACCGGCTTGGACTGGCTGTACAGGCGGAAAATGGAATCCCGGCGCAGCTGTTTTCCCGCCGCGATATCCGCATATCCCTCCCGGGCATGGCAGAGTTCTTTGCCGTCCTTCAGGACCAGCAGGCTGACGCCCGCCGCTTCATGGTTCTCCACAGCCTGCCGCAGGCAGGCGGACAGTCTTTCCTGTAAACCCATCGTACCGTCCTCCTCATTCAGCTGTTTATACCAGCAGCAGGAATCCCTGGGCCAGCGCCACCGCACAACAGGCGGCCACAGCCACCGTCAGCAGGCTCCGTCCCCGCCAGGCAAGCAGCACCGCCACCGCGACGCCGCAGATGGCTGTACGCATATCCCCCGTGGAATAAAACACGTCCGGAAAGGTCATGGCTCCCAGCACCGCGTACGGAATATAGGCCAGGAAAGACCGGACAAACCGGCTTTTGATCTCCCGGCGGAAAACCGTCAGCGGCAGCATACGGATCAGATAAGTCACTCCGGCTGTCACAGCCAGGTAAGGCAGAAACATACTCCACTTCATGCGGCATCCTCCTCCGCCGGGAACCGCCAGGCTCCCAGCGCGGCGGCGGCAACGCCGCAGATGATAATCACAAACCCGGAGGAAACCGTATTCAGTCCGGGAATATAATGGAAGCAAAGGCTCATCACCACCGCTGCCAGCACCACAAAGCGCACCGGGCGGCTCTTGCGCGCCGGAGGCAGAATAATGGCCAGGAACATACCGTAGATAGCAATGCCCAGCGCCGTGCGGACAAACTCCGGTAGCAGCGTGCCGGCCGCGGCACCCAGGAAGGTTCCCAGGGACCAGCCGATCCACGGCGTCAGCATCAGGCCGTAGAGATAATACTTGCCCACCTTTCCCGGTTGTGAAGAGGCAACGGCAAAGATTTCATCCGTATTGGCAAAAGAGAAAATCATGCGCTGGAGGGTGCCCATGCTCCCGTCCAGCTTCCGGCTGAGAGACAGGCTCATCAGCGCGTAGCGCAGGTTGATTGTCAGCTGGGTCAGCGCCATCTCCGCCAGGGACGCGCCGCCCACCATCAGCGGCACCGCGGCGATCTGGCCCGCGCTGGTCACATTGGTCATGGAGATCAGAACTGCCTGCAGCACGGTGAGGCCGTCGCCCACCGCCTTCATGCCGAAGGCAAAAGAAACGCTCAGATAACCGAGGGCAATCGGAATCCCGTGACGGATTCCCTGCCGGAAAACCTTGTTCATTCATCCGCCTCCAGCCTGCGGATGCCGTCCTTTGTCACCACCGCGAAGAAATTGGGCACCCGGCCGCAGGGCTCCTGTCCGAACGTAATGGCAGCGCGGATCGCAGCCTCCGCCCGGTCCGCGTCCTCCTCGCTGCGCGCATGCAGCACGCACAGCGGGGTACCGGCTTCCACCCGGTCACCGATCCGGACCTGCAGCACAAAGCCCACAGAATAGTCCAGTTCATCGTCCACCTTCAGCCGGCCGGCGCCCATCGCCTGGGCGGCAAGGCCCAGCGCCATGGTATCCATCTTTGTCACCCAGCCGGACACGCCGCAGGCCACAGGGCGGATCACCTTTGCCTGGGGCAGGCGGGTCACATCGTCACAGACAGACGGATCGCCGCCCTGGGCAGCAATCATCTGCTTCAGCTTCTGCAGGCCCGCACCGGAGTCGATGGCCTGCTTCATCATTTTCTGTCCGTCCTCCGGCGTTTCCGCTTTTCCGGCCAGATGCAGCATAAAGCCGCCCAGCGTCAGGGAAACCTCCAACAAATCCCCGCCGGCACGGCCGGCCAGGATATCAACGGCTTCCTTCACTTCCAGGGCATTGCCCACATGGGTTCCCAGGGGCTGATCCATGCCGCTGACCAGCGCCACGATGGGCTTTCCGGCCAGTTCGCCGACCCGGACCATGTTCTGCGCCAGTTTCAGGCTGTCCTCCAGCGTATGCATAATCGCACCGGAACCCGTCTTCACGTCCAGCACAATCGCGTCAGATCCGGCCGCCAGCTTTTTGCTCAGGATGGAGGAAACGATCAGGGGCAGGGAGTCCACAGTGGAGGTCACGTCCCGCAGGGCGTACAGCGTCTTGTCCGCGGGCGCAAGATGCCCGGTCTGGCCGACAACCGCCACACCGATTTCCTTTACCTGGCGGATGAAATCCTCCACGGGCAGGGCAACGCTCAGGCCGGGAATGGATTCAAGCTTGTCCAGCGTGCCGCCGGTATGGCCCAGGCCCCGGCCGCTCATCTTGGCCACAGGCGCTCCGCAGGCCGCCACCAGGGGTGCCAGCACCAGCGTGGTGGTATCTCCCACGCCGCCGGTGGAATGCTTGTCCACCTTGATGCCGGGAATCCCGGACAGATCCGCGATATCCCCGGAATCCCGCATGGCCAGGGTCAGATCTGTTGTTTCCTGATCGGTCATGCCGTTCAGGCGGATGGCCATCAGCAGGGCGGAAAGCTGGTAATCCGGCACAGACTTTTCCGCAGCCGCCTGCGCAAAGAAGGTAATCTCCTCCTTTGTCAGCTCCTGCCCGAACTTTTTCTTTTCGATAATGTCCAGCATCGTCATGCGGAAATCCTCCTTTGTTCTACAGAGAAAGAACAAGCCGATATCCGGCTGCCCGGATATCGGCCTTCATGCCCACTCTCGGGCTGTATAACAACTCATAATGATGAATTATGAATTGTGAATTATGAATTTAAAGAAGATGTTACCCAAATCAGAGATCTGGACAATTACTCTTCTTCATCTTCTTCCGGCAGATCCGCGTTGTGATAGACGTTCTGCACGTCGTCGTTCTCCTCCAGCAGGTCCAGCATCTTCTGGATCTTCAGGACGGTATCCGGATCGGAAACGGCCACGGTGTTCTGCGGAATCTTGGCAACCTCAGCGGAGAGGAAGGTGATTCCCTGCTTTTCCAGGTTCTCCCGGACAGTGCTGAAGTCGTTGGGGGCGGTCACGATCTCGAAGACATCGTCATCCACCTTCACGTCCTCGGCGCCGGCTTCCAGGGCGATCATCATCATCTCGTCCTCGTCGCGGCCGGGTTCCCGCTCAACCACGAGCACGCCGCGTTCATCAAACATGAAACCGACGGAGCCGGTGGTGCCCAGGTTTCCGCCGTACTTGGCGAAGCAGTGGCGCACGTCGCTGGCGGTGCGGTTGCGGTTGTCGGAAATGCAGTCCACGATGACAGCAACGCCGCCGGGTGCATAACCTTCGTAGGTGATCTCTTCATAGACCACATTGCTCAGTTCACCGCTCGCCTTCTTGATGGAGCGCTGAATGTTATCGTTAGGCATATTGTTGGCCTTGGCTTTGGCGATAATATCCCGCAGCTTGCCATTGGACTCCGGATTGGCGCCGCCTTCACGAACCGCGATGGCGATTTCACGGCCGATCTTTGTAAAAACCGCACCGCGCTGCGCGTCTGCCTTGCCCTTTTTCGCCTGAATATTGTGCCACTTGGAATGCCCGGACATCGAATCCCTCCCAGAAATCGTACCTCATATCGGTAAAAAATACATAGCATTATAGCACCGGTAACATAAGCGAGTCAAGCATTACAGGGAAACAGCCCTCCTCCGGGATAAAAATGCAGCCTTCCGCATCGCGGAAAGCTGCATCAGAATACGGATCGTTATCCCCTGCGAATAATGCTGTGCCGTTCCGGTCCGACGGAAATCCAGCGGATCACGCAGCCGACAGCATGTTCAATACGGTTCACATAGGCTTTGGCTTCCTCCGGCAGGTCCCACCAGTTGCGGACCCCGGAAATATTGCATTTCCAGCCCTTCATGGTCTCATACACCGGTTCGCACCGGTCCAGCGCCGCGGGGAAGGGCATATCCGTCAGCACCTGGCCGTCCAGCTTGTAGCCGACGCACAGCGGGATCTCCTCCAGGTCGCTGAGCATATCCAGCTTTGTCAGGGCCAGTTCCGTAGCCGCCTGCGTCTCCGTGCCGTACTTGCTGGCCACCAGGTCGATCGGCCCGATGCGGACAATGCGTCCGCCTTCCGGCTCGTCCTCGCCGCACATCTTGCGGAACTGATCTCCCTTTTCCCCGGTATACTCGGTCACGAAAGGACCGTCTCCGAGGCAGGTGGAGTATGCCTTGATTACGCCGATCACCCGGTCCACCTCCACGCCGGGCACGCCTGCGCCGATTGGGGCGTAGGAAGCCAGGGTGCTGACCGAAGTCGTGTAAGGATAAATTCCGAAGTCCAGGTCCCGAAGGGCGCCCAGCTGCGCCTCAAACAGGATGCGCTTATGATCGCTGTCCGCCTTGATCAGGTAATCCCGCGTATTTTTGATAAACGGTTTGATCTGCTCGCAGTATTCATTCAGCCAGGCCATCAGTTCCTTTTCGGAAGCCGGTTTGGCGCCGTAGATCTTTTCCAGCGTCAGGTTCTTCCAGGCGCACAGCTCCTTCACGTGCTTCTTCAGGCGTTCCGGATAGAACAGTTCTCCGGCCAGGATGGTCTTTTTCTGGTTCTTGTCGGAGTAGAAGGGCGCGATACCCTGTTTGGTGGAGCCGTCCCGCTTATCCTTCAGCCGGGCTTCCTCCAGCACGTCCAGCTCCCTGTGCCAGGGCAGGAGCAGGGACGCCCGTTCGCTGATCATCAGGTTCTCAGGCGTAATCTCGATTCCCTTCTGATCCGCAATCTCCTTGATCAGGGTCTCCGGATCCAGCGCGACGCCGTTTCCCAGAATATTGACCACCCCGGGACGGCATACGCCGGAGGGCAGCAGGTGCAGGTCAAATTTACCGAATTTGTTGATAATCTTATGGCCTGCGTTGGCACCGCCCTGGAACCTGACAACAATATCGAAAGCCTCCGCCAGCAGGTCTACCATCCTGCCTTTTCCTTCGTCGCCCCAGTTGATGCCGACAAGCGCGGTACAAGCCATCGTATCATCTCCTTTCGGGTTTATCCCCGTACGTTTCTCGATCTATTCCCATGTTCAGCATCCACTTCTCACGCATGTTCATTGTAGCCGTCCGGACCGTACCTGTCAATGGATACAGTGGTTCCGCGTCCTGCGCTCAAAGCACCTTTTTCAGGTATTCTCCGGTATAGGATTCCCTGACTTCAGCCACCTGTTCCGGCGTACCTTCCGCCACGACGGTACCTCCGCCGCTGCCGCCTTCCGGCCCCAGGTCGATAATATAATCCGATACCTTGATGACATCCAGGTTATGCTCGATGACCAGCACCGAATTGCCCGCGTCCGTCAGGCGCTGAAGCACCTGGATCAGCCGGTCCACGTCCGCCATGTGCAGGCCGGTAGTCGGCTCGTCCAGCAGGTAAATGGTCTTGCCGGTCGCCCTGCGGCTCAGTTCCGTCGCCAGCTTCACGCGCTGCGCCTCGCCGCCGGAGAGCGTCGTGGACGCCTGTCCCAGCTTCATATAGCCCAGGCCCACATCATACAGCGTTTCCAGCTTGCGCATGATCTGGGGATGGTTTTCGAAGAAGCCCAGGGCTTCCTCCACAGTCATGTCCAGCACTTCGCTGATATTCTTTCCCTGCCAGGTAACCTCCAGGGTTTCCCGGTTGTAGCGGTGTCCGTGGCAGACGTCACAGGGCACATACAGGTCCGGCAGGAAGTGCATCTCAATCCGCTTCATACCGTCGCCCTGGCAGGCTTCGCAGCGGCCGCCCTTCACGTTGAAGGAGAAACGGTTTTCCTTGTAACCCCTGGCTTTTGCCTCGGGGCTCAGGGCAAAGAGCCTGCGGATCAGGTCAAACAGGCCGGTATAGGTGGCCGGATTGCTCCGGGGCGTCCGTCCGATGGGACTCTGGTCGATCATGATGATCTTGTCCAGCTGTTCCAGCCCCTCCATGCTTTCAAACCGGCCGGGACGGGTCTTGGCCCGGTTCAGCTTCCGTGCCAGCTGTTTATAGACAATCTCATTGACCAGGCTGCTCTTGCCGCTGCCGCTGACGCCCGTTACGCAGGTCAGCACGCCCAGCGGAATCCTGACGTCAATATGCTTCAGGTTATGTTCCTCGGCTCCCCGGACCGTCAGCCAGCCGGTCGGCTTCCGACGGGCCTTCGGCACCGGGATCACCTTTTTGCCGCTCAGGTACTGGCCGGTCAGGCTGTCCGGGCAGGCGCAGATATCCTTCGCCGTGCCCTCGGCCACAATATAGCCTCCGTGCAGTCCCGCGCCGGGACCCACGTCCACAATCCAGTCCGCGGCCAGCATGGTTTCCTCGTCATGCTCCACCACGATGACGGTATTCCCCAGATCCCGCATCCGGCGGAGCGTCGCGATCAGTTTCGCGTTGTCCCGCTGGTGCAGGCCGATGCTGGGCTCATCCAGGATATACATTACGCCCATCAGCGCGCTGCCGATCTGGGTAGCCAGCCGGATCCGCTGCGCTTCACCGCCGGAAAGCGTCCCCGCGCCGCGGCTGAGGGTCAGGTATTCCAGGCCCACATCGCACAGGAAGCCCAGCCGGGCGTCAATTTCCTTCAGGATCTGGGCCGCGATAATCCGGTTGTTTCCGTCCAGCTCCAGGTTCGCGAAGAACTCCCGGGCCTGACGGATGCTCATATCGCTGACTTCGGGCAGGCTCTTCCCGCCCACGGTCACAGCCCTGGCTTCCGCTTTCAGGCGCTGCCCGCCGCATTCCGGACAGGTTTCCTCCGCCATGTATTCCTCGTAGGCCTGCTTCATGGCGTCCGAGGTGGTTTCCCGGTACCGTCTTTCCAGGGTCGGGATGATGCCCTCAAAGCTGGTGGTATATTCCCGCGTTCCGTGGGCGCCTTCATAGGAAATGCTGATCTTGTCGTCCCCGGTACCGTAAAGCAGGGCGTCCATACCCGCTTCGTTGATCTTTTCCAGGGGCGTATCCAGCGTGAATCCGTACTTGTTGCCCATCGCGCCGAAGTACTGCGCCGCGATTCCGTTGTCTTCCGAGGCGTTGAAGCCCATCAGGTTCATGGCGCCTTCCCGCAGGGTCACCCGCTCATCCGGGAAAATCGCTTCCCGGCTGATCTTCATCCGGATTCCCAGGCCGCTGCAGGCCGGGCAGGCACCGTAGGGACTGTTAAAGGAGAACATCCGGGGCGTCAGCTCCTCGATGGACACACCGCAGTCCGGACAGGCATAGTTCATGCTGTACAGCGTTTCGCCCTGCTCCATGCAGTCGATGATCACCAGACCCGCGCCCCGCACCGCAGCGGTTTCCACATCCTCGGCAAGGCGGTGGCGGAACTCGTCCGTATCCCGGCGGATCAGACGGTCCACCACAATCTCGATGGTATGCTTCTTCTTTTTGTCAAGTTCCGGCGTGTCCTCCAGGTCATACATCTGCCCGTCAATCCGCACACGGACATAGCCGCTTTTGCGTGCGGAGGAAAGCAGATCCCTGTGTTCACCCTTCCGTCCGCGGACCAGCGGACTGAGCACCTGCATCCGCGTTCCTTCCGGAGCGGCGCAGACCGCGTCCACAATCTCGTCCACTGACTGCTTCCGGATCTCCCGGCCGCAGACCGGACAGTGCGGCACGCCGACCCGCGCCCAGAGCAGGCGCAGGTAGTCGTGAATCTCCGTCACAGTACCTACAGTGGAACGGGGATTCCGTCCCGTTGTCTTCTGGTCAATGGAAATAGCCGGGCTCAGGCCCTCAATGGAATCCACATCCGGCTTGTCCATCTGGCCGAGGAACTGGCGGGCATAACTGGTCAGGCTTTCCACATAGCGCCGCTGGCCTTCCGCGTAAATCGTATCGAAGGCCAGGGAACTTTTTCCGCTGCCGCTCAGTCCTGTGATGACCGTCAGCTTGTCTCTCGGTATCTTCAGAGAAATGTCCTTCAGGTTGTGCTCACGCGCACCCCTGATAATCAGGTATTCATTCATGTTTTTTCTTTTCCTGCTGTCTCAGTCCGTTATCGGAGCCGCATCCCCGGCGGGTTCGGCAGTGTTCTGTCCGGAACTCTCCGCGGCTTCCCGTTTTTTTCTCATCTCTTCCGTATAGAAGAGCGCTTTGTTTCCGCCCGCGTTTTTCGCGGTATACATGGCAATGTCCGCCGCCCGGTACAGGTCGTCGTACGTCCGGCCGACCATATCCGTCATCACGATGCCGACGCTGGCAGCCACCCGGATTCCGTCCGCGCCGCTGCCGACCACGCGGCAGATTTTCTGCACCATCTGTTCTGAGCGTTCCAGCACCCATTCCTTACCGGGAACACTCTTCAGGTAAATCACAAACTCGTCTCCGCCCAGCCGGCTCAGCACGTCGGAGTTGCGGAACATGGTCTTCATATCCGTGGCCACCTCAATCAGCACCTTATCGCCCATCTGGTGGCCCAGCTTATCGTTCACGCTCTTGAAACCGTCCAGGTCCAGCAGCATCATCACGCCGTGTTCGTCGGTCCTCAGATGCTTTTCAATCTCCTGCTGCGCCGCCGCGCGGGCCATCAGGCCGGTCAGCTGATCCGTGTCCGCCGCGTGCTGGCTTTCCTCCCGGCTCGTAATCAGCAAAGCCCGGGAGCGGTTCAGCGTATACAGCATAATCAGGCTGATCACCAGATACAGAGCAGTAAAGGCACTGTGAACCGATTCCTGCCGGATCCCCTGCGCCTGCCAGGAAATCTCCAGCGCCGCATAACTCACAATCTGCAGCAGGCCGATCCGCCAGGCATAGTCAAACAGGTAACCGCCCACCAGCAGACTGACGCCGATCCAGAAAACATCCGTATCGTAGCTGATGGCCGCCCAGATCGACATGGCGTAAACCGCCGCTCCGAGAAGATAGCCCGTGATCAGCAGCGATCTTTCGGAAGGCTTTTCGCTGAAAGCGCAGAACGCCGCGGCAATCCCGGCGGCCAGCATGCCCAGGCAGAAATAAATGCCGCCGTGCACCTGGTGGGTCGCGAGCCCGAAACAGGCCGTCACGATGGATCCGATCACAGCAATCACGCTGACCACCTGCAGGGTGCCCTGGTTGCTTCTTCGGACGGCTTCCCCGTACTGCCTGAATACATCCGGCTGACACCCGTACTGGTTCCAGAATTTCAGCCTTTCAATCATTCCCGTACATTCCCTCCGGAGTTTGTGTGTCATACCAATCTGAGCGCGGGCATGGCATTCAGGTCCAGTCCCGCAAGTTCTCCGTTTTTCAGCCTGTAATAGGCCGCGCTGCCGATCATCGCCCCGTTATCCGTGCACAGATGCAGTTCAGGCATAAACAGGGGGATCTTCAGATCCTCACACATCGCCGCGGACATCCGCCGGAGTTCCCGGTTGGCGGACACGCCGCCTGCCAGCGCAAAGCCATTATATCCTTCATAACCGCGTTCCTCCAGCAGGAGCCTGGCCTTGTTCGTCAATTCCCGGCATACCGCCCGGCGGAAACTGGCTGCCAGATCCGCCTTCGGCAGGGTTTCTCCCCGCTGCTCCAGCGTATGCACCGTGTTCATGAACGCGGTTTTCAGCCCGCTGAAGCTGTAATCATACCGCCCGTCCGTTTTCGGACTTGGCAGGGTAAAGGCTTCCGGATTTCCCTCTTCTGCCAGCTTGTCAATCCGCGGGCCTCCCGGATAGGGCAGGCCCAGCGCCCGGGCCGCCTTGTCAAAGGCTTCTCCCGCCGCGTCATCCACCGTCTGGCCCAGCAGGTGATAGGTTCCGTAATCCGAAACCTCCACCAGGTGGCTGTGGCCGCCGGAAACCACCAGACACAGAAAGGGCGGTTCAAGATCCGGATGGCTCAGATAGTTGGCGCTTACATGGCCTTCAATATGGTTGACGCCCACCAGCGGCTTCCCCGCCGCGAACGCCAGTCCTTTCATACAGTTCACGCCCGTCAGCAGCGCACCGACCAGGCCCGGTCCCTTCGTCACCGCCAGGGCATCTACGTCCTGCAGGCTCATGCCCGCTTCCCGCAGCGCCTGATCCACCACCCGGTCGCAGGCTTCCATATGCGCCCGGCTGGCGATTTCCGGGACCACGCCGCCGTAGAGTTCGTGCAGGTCAATCTGGCTGAATACCACATTGCTCAGGATTTTACGGCCGTTCTCAATCACAGCCGCGGCGGTTTCGTCACAGCTGGTTTCCAGGGAAAGGATACGGACGGTTTCCTTGTTCCGCAGTTCCTCCGCCTGACGGCGGGAATTCAGTTCATAATTCATAATTCACAATGCATAATTGTTTCTGTCAGGCCATTATGCATTCCTTTGCCTTTCTGCCTTGCCGTTCTGAAAAAGTTTTGCCGTTCCCAGCAGCACCGGGCCGGTAATCAGTACCCAGCCCAGGATCCTGGTTCCCAGCGTTATGAAGAAGTTCACCGGCATCAGCCGGATCAGCAGATCCGTCCGGGGATCCAGCAGCCAGCCGTCATTGGTGAAGGCCAGCCGGTGGAAGGTGACAAACAGTCCGTCAAAATCCGCCAGTGCCCATACCGTTATGCCGGTGAATACGGCCGCCGCTCCGCACAGCCCGGCCAGCATTCCGCCGGTAAAATCCCGGCGCCGCCGGAGTACAGCCCCGGCCGCGGCCGGCAGCAGCGCCACAGCAGCGGCGATCCACCGCAGCCTTCCGGCCAGGCCGATCAGGCCGCGGCAGTCTGCCATATGAGCCGCCTCATGGGGCTGGAAACAGACAAACCGCCGGCCTTCCGCGTCTGAAAAAACATACTGGAAGGTCTCCTCCCGTCCGGTCAGGTATCCGGCTGTCATCCGGCCCACGCCCGTATATTCCGTTTCCGGAAGCCCTGTTGTGTCCGGGGGTGCGTGGCGGCGCATCTCCCGCGCCAGCAGGTCCCCGTCCCCGGCGGTACCGTATACCGCTGCCGCCAGGGCAAACAGGATCACGGCCCAGACCAGCAGGAAACCGGCCAGGCGGGAAAGCTTCGTTCTTAATTCATAATTCATAATTCACAATTCATAATTGTACCCGGCTGTTACAAATACGTTTTCAGTCCTTCAGTATTCATCCTTCACATGACTGTCATCCCTCATTACGGGGTAACACAATCATTATGAATTATGAATTGTGAATTCTGAATTGAAAATGCATTACTGCATTTTCAGGTATGCGGTAACAAAGCCCTCCAGGTTACCGTTCATCACGTCGTCAATGTTGCCGCTTTCATAGTTGGTGCGGTGATCCTTGACCATGGTGTAGGGCTGGAAGACATAGGAGCGGATCTGGCTGCCCCATTCAATCTTCTTCATTTCACCCTTGATATCCGCCATCTGCTGTTCCTTCTCGCGTTCCCGCAGTTCCAGCAGTTTGGCCTTCAGCATTTTCAGACAGGTGGCGCGGTTCTGCACCTGGTCGCGTTCCGTCTGGCAGGCCACCACGATGGTCACATCATCCTTGACGTAGGTCATGCGGACGGCGGAGCTTGTCTTGTTGACGTTCTGGCCGCCGGCGCCGGAAGAATGGTAGGTATCCACCCGCACATACTTCATATCAATTTTGATCTCGTCGTTGTCGTCCTCAATCATCGGGGCAACGTCCAGGCTGGAGAAGCTGGTATGACGGCGGGCGTTGGCGTCAAAGGGACTGATCCGCACCAGCCGGTGCACGCCCTTCTCCCCGCGGAGATAGCCGTAGGCATGATCGCCGCTGACCTCAAAGGTCACGCTCTTGATACCCGCTTCGTCTCCGTCCAGCAGATCCAGCAGTTTCACCTCAAAGCCCATCCGCTCACAGTAGCGGGTGTACATGCGGTACAGCATCTGGGTCCAGTCCTGGGCTTCCGTTCCGCCGGCGCCCGCATGCAGGCTCAGCACAGCGTCGTTATCGTCATATTCGCCCCGCATCAGGGTCTCCAGTTCCAGCGCGTCGGCCTTTTCCTTCAGGCTGGCCAGCTCCGTGCCGATCTCCAGGACCATTTCCTCATCGTTTTCTTCCCTGGCGAGTTCCATCATCGTGTCGATGTCGTCGGCGGAGCTCAGCAGGCCTTCATAATGGGCCAGCTTGTTCTTCAGGTGGCCCAGCTTCTGGTTCACCTTTGTGGAGCGCTCTGTGTCGTTCCAGAACTCCGGCTGATTCATTTCCTCTGTCAGCTCGTCGATCTGTTCCTTCATGTGATCAATGTGCAGCGCTTCTCCGGCGGCCAGGATGCTCTTCCGGATGCCCGTAATATCCTGGGCATATTGTTCAAGTTCTAACATGTTATCCTCCAATTCATAATTCACAATTACGTCGATGGTTGCAGCCGGCTGTTTTCATTGTGCCTTATGCATTGTCTATTGCGCATTGTCCTTGAGCATGCAGCAGTTCTTGTACTTCTTGCCGCTGCCGCAGGGGCAGGGATCGTTCCGGCCGATCTTTTCAGAGGGTTTCACCCTTCTCGGCTGGCGGGGACCGTCTCCGGCCATCCGCGCCTCGGTGGGTTTCGCGGTCTGCACCCGTTCCGGCGTGACCTCCACCTTGGTCTGGTAAACCCGGCGCACCGTATCCTCCCGGATCAGGTGGTTCAGCTCTTCAAACATGTGGCCGGACTCAATCTGGTATTCCGTAACGGGATTCTTGCCGCTGTAGGCGCGGAATCCGATGCCGTCCCGCAGCTGGTCCATGGCGTCGATGTGGTCCATCCAGCGGGTGTCCACACTGCGCAGCAGCATCACCCGCTCCAGCTCCCGCATATCCACATGGATGCTGTCCATGAGCTGCTCCCGTTCCGCATAGAAGGCCCGGGCGTCTTCCTTCAGGGCTTCGATAAAGCCGGCCCGGTCTTCCTGCTCCATGGCAATCGCCCGGTTGGCTTCCAGCGCGCCGTGGTGGCAGCACAGGTTCTCCAGGTAATTCGCCGCTTCCGTCCATTCCCATTCGGCGGCTTCTTCCCCGTTCATCCAGCGTCCCGCGGCGAAGTCGATCACGTGATCCACCATGCGCTCGATGCTGTCCCGGACGTTTTCGCCCATCAGCACCCGGTGGCGCTGGCCATAGATGATTCCGCGCTGGCGGTTCATCACATCGTCATATTCCAGCACGCGTTTACGGGTCTCATAGTTCCGGGCTTCAATCCGCTTCTGGGCATTCTCAATCTGCTTGGTCAGCAGGCCTGCCGTCAGCGGTTCGTCATCCTTCAGGCCCAGCCGGTCCACCATCACGCTGATCCGTTCGCTGCCGAACAGCCGCATCAGGTCATCCTCCAGGCTGATAAAGAACTGGGTGGAACCCGGATCGCCCTGACGACCGCAGCGGCCGCGCAGCTGGTTGTCAATCCGGCGGCTTTCATGACGTTCCGTACCGATGATATGCAGACCGCCGGTCTGCAGCACCCGCTCGTGCTCCCGGTCCGTGTCCACCTTGAAGCGGGCGTAGTGTTCCTGATAGCGTTTCCGCGCTTCCAGCACCTCGTCGCTCACATGCTCACTGTGACCGACGGCCTCTTCGATGATCTCCTCATCCAGGCCTTCCTGGCGCAGGGCGCGGCGGGCAAGGAACTCGGGGTTTCCGCCCAGGGAAATATCGGTACCGCGGCCAGCCATGTTGGTCGCGATGGTCACAGCTCCCCAGTGACCTGCCTGGGCGACGATTTCCGCTTCCTTGGCGTGGTTCTTCGCGTTCAGCACCTCATGAGGAATGCCCCGGCGCTTCAGCATGTCGCTGAGCATTTCGCTGACTTCCACGCTGATCGTACCCACCAGCAGCGGCTGGCCCTTGGCGTGATACTGCTCAATGCTGGCCACAACGGCATTGTATTTCGCCGCCTTGTTCTTGTAGACCATGTCCTCCTGGTCCACACGGATATTCGGCCGGTTGGTGGGAATCTCCACCACGTCCAGCGCGTAGATACCCTGGAACTCCGCTTCTTCCGTCTTCGCCGTACCGGTCATACCGGACAGCTTTTTATACATACGGAAGTAGTTCTGGAAGGTGATGGTGGCCAGGGTTTTGCTTTCCCGTTCCACCTTCACGTGTTCCTTGGCTTCAATGGCCTGGTGCAGGCCTTCGGAATACCGGCGGCCGATCATCAGGCGGCCGGTGAACTCATCCACGATGATTACCTGGCCGTTCTGCACCACATAGTCCACATCCCGTTTCATCAGGTTGTGGGCGCGCAGGGCGCAGTTTACATGGTGGTTCAGCTCACTGTTTTCCGCGTCGTTGATGTTCTCAATGTTGAAGGCGTTTTCCACCTTCTGGGCACCCTCGTCCGTGAGGGTAACCGCCTTTTTCTTTTCCTCCACTTCGAAGTGGACGCCGGGCTTCATGGTGCGGACCACCGCGTCCACCCGGTCGTACAGCTCGGTGCTCTTTTCTCCCTGGCCGGAAATAATCAGCGGCGTACGGGCTTCATCGATCAGGATGGAGTCGACTTCGTCCACGATGGCGAAGGCATGGCCCCGCTGCACCAGGTTGTCCTGGCGGATCACCATGTTGTCCCGCAGGTAATCGAAGCCCAGTTCGTTATTGGTTCCGTAGGTAATGTCGCAGGCATAGGCAGCCCGGCGTTCCTCGGGTTCCAGGTCATGGACAATCAGACCGACGCTTAGTCCCAGGAAGCGGTACACCTTGCCCATCCACTCGCTGTCCCGGCGGGCCAGGTAATCGTTCACCGTCACAACGTGGACGCCTTCCCCCCGCAGGGCGTTCAGATAAGCCGGCATGGTTGCCACCAGGGTTTTACCTTCACCGGTTTTCATTTCCGCAATCCGGCCCTGGTGCAGCACGATACCGCCCAGCACCTGTACCCGGAAGGGGCGCATTCCCAGCACCCGGTCCGCGGCTTCGCGGACAGTGGCGAAAGCCTCCGGCAGAATATCGTCTTCCGTTTCGCCATTCTGCAGTCTCTGTCTGAATTCGGCCGTCTTGGCCTGCAGCTGTTCATCGGTCAGCGCACGGTACTCCTCCTCCAGCGCCATGACCGCCTTGACGGGTTTCTCCAGTTTCTTTAACTGGGCGTCGTTTCCCGCGCCCATGATCTTCTTCAGAAATTCAAGCATTGATTACTCCTTCACGCCCGTTCAAACGGGCAAAGCATTACAGGTTAGTATACCACCTGCAGCCCTTGTGACGCAAGTTTGTACCCTGCTTTTTTCCCTCTCCCGGAATTCCGCTCCGGGGCACAGAAAAACCGGAGCCTACGGCTCCGGTTCAATGATTTCATCGGTATTATTCCTGCTTGCGGCCCCTGCGGCGGCGTGCTCCGCCGGTTTCCTCCGCGGCGCTCTTCACTTCCTGCGCTGCTTCGGCAGCGTCAGCCGCGGCGGTCTCAGCCGCTTCAGCAGCCGCTTCAGCCTTTTCCTCAACGGCTTCCGTCACAGCTTCCGCCGTTTCTTCAGCCTTGTCGGAATACAGCCTGCGAAGCGTCTCCGCCATCAGCTCGCTGCTCTGGACGGTATTCTCCACTTCTTCCTTCACTTCGGGCTTGTCATCCTCAGCCGCCGGCTTGTCTTCCGTCGTTCCGCCGTTGGAGATTTCGCTCCGCTGGCCCCGCTTCGGTACCGCGCTGTAATCCCGGTAGTTGGCGCCTTCCAGATGATCCATGGCCTTCTTCGATTCGCTCCGGCTCTTGCCGCGGCGAACCGCGCCGATCAGCAGCAGAATCAGCAGGATTCCGGCAACAGCCGCGAAAATCCATTTTGCTCCGTCTGCGATCGTCTCCGCCTGGTCCAGCCATTCCGGTTCAGGCTGATCCGTCGGCATCGGCTCGCTGGCGGGCTTGGGCGGCGTTACCAGCGGCGGCTCTTCAGGTACCGGGGTCTGCTCCACATAGTTGATGACAACGTCATTGCTCTCAAACTGCAGCGTCTGATCCAGCTGGTCCCTGCAGGAGGCGACAAACCGGAAGGTTCCGAACTGCATCTTATCCGTCAGGTTGGCGTTAATATCCCGGACAAAGGAGGAACTCTTGCCCACGGGAATGCTGTCAAAGGTGTAAAGGGTGACATCGCCGGACCGGACGGTGACGTTCTTCACCTCCACGGCGCTGTCGTTATGAACCGTAACAAAGAAGCGGACCTCTCCGGGACGCTTGTAAATCGTATCCCTGTCAGCGGAAGCTTCCACCCGCAGCGCAATCACCTGCGTCGGGTCCATAGCGGTGATCTTGAGCCGGCCGGTGGCCGTTTCCACGCCCTTGCCGGTGCTCTCGTCCGCCTTCACGGTAAACTGGAGATCCTGGGTTTCTGTAACAGTAACGTCCTTTTCAAAGTTTTCCGTCTTGCCGGCCTTCACTTCCAGGCCTTCGAACACGGTGCCCAGCACGGGATCCGTTACGGTGATATTGGTAAAGTCCAGGGTGCCGGAATTCTTCAGCGTCAGCGTCAGCTTGACCGTATCTCCGGGCGCTCCGCCCTTTTTGTCCGCCTTCAGCGTCGCGTTCAGCTTCACTTCACCGTACTTGATCGTGGTGGCATCCACTTTCTTGGTGTAGCCCTTGCCGCCGGCCTTATAGGAAATGGTAGCCGCGCTGGTGATGTCCTTTTTCCCCATCGTGGTGGTGAAGGTGTAGCTTTCCGTGGCACCCACCGCAATGGAATTAATGGTGCCGGACTTTGCGGAAACAGCGGCGTTTTCCTTGATGTTCACGGAATTGACTTCCACATCGCCGGAGTTGGTCACTTCGTAGGTGACGCTGATTTCCTGGTCCTTCTGGGCCGTGGTCGGTACAATGATCCTGTTGACGGTGATCTGCGGATCCTTGCCGAGGTTCGTGATATTCTTGGTGTAGTTCACCTTATGGGCCTTCAGCGTAGGCTCTCCGTCCTCCCCGATGGGGCCGTCATAGGCGGAATACTTGACGGAGAATGCGATCTTCCCGTCGTCCAGTTCTTCCTGGGTAACAGCCCAGTCACCGGTCCAGCGCTTGCTCTTTCCGACGGAAAGCGTCGGGG
Source organism: uncultured Eubacteriales bacterium (assembly GCA_900315675.1). Lineage (GTDB taxonomy): Bacteria > Bacillota > Clostridia > Christensenellales > Aristaeellaceae > Aristaeella. The sequence goes on along the minus strand of OMZY01000011.1, from coordinate 72,073 downwards.
AGCCGAAATCTTCAACCTTGCTGCCATCCGGATAATACAGGGTTACCGGAGCCGGCATGTCTCCGTCTCCCACATTGGTGACCGTAATGGAGACTGTGACTGTCTCCGGCCCGGATAATTTATATTTACTTAATTCCATGGAGACCTTGATCGGTCTGTCCGCCGCCAGCGCCATAGACGCGCAGAGTAAAACCAGCACGATCCCAAGCGCCAGTGCGAGGAATAAATGCTTCCTGTTCATATTGTGTCGGAGCATAAAGCTCCTTCCTCCTTCCCCCGCCGGAAAACCCGCCGGACGTGTCAATATGGATAGATACAGGATATCTATAGTATTTTATACGGGAATGCACACACCTGTCAAGAATACAAAGTACATACAAAAAACGGTCTGAACGCTTTACTCATCGCGAATCCGGTGTATAATGAGCGATACAAAGTAAAGGCGCTTTGTTACATTCGTATATTATTAGAGGAGGAATTCCAAATGAAAAAGCTTATCGCTATGGTCCTCGCCCTTATGCTGGCGCTGACTGTCTGCTCTGCCTTCGCCGAGGAGACCGTCACCCTGAAGATTGCCCATATCGGTCCGACCACCGGCCCCGCGGCCCTGTACGGCCTGGCCACCCAGCACGGTGCTGAAATCGCCGTGGATGAAATCAACGCCGAGGGCGGCAAATTCCAGATTGAACTGATTAACGAAGATGACGAGCACAACGTGGAAAAGGTTATCAACGCCTACAACGCCGCGCTGGACGCCGGTGCCCAGATGATTCTGGGAACCACCACCTCCAAGCCCTGCGAAGCTGCCGGCGCCCAGGGATACACCGAACGCGTGTTCTTCCTGACCCCCTCCGCTTCCTCCGTTGCCGTTATTGAAGACAAGGACAACGTCTTCCAGGTCTGCTTCACCGACCCGAACCAGGGCTCCGCTTCCGCGCTGTACATTGCGGATCACAAGCTGGGCACCAAGATCGCCGTGATCTACAACAACGCCGACGTATACTCCACCGGTATCCGTGACACCTTCGTGGAAAAGAGCAAGGAACTGGGTCTGGAAATCGTCAGCGAAGAAACCTTCACCGATGAGACCACCGACTTCACCGTGCAGGTCGGCAAGGCCCAGGAAGCCGGCGCTGAAATCGTCTTCCTGCCCATGTACTACACCCCCGCTTCCCTGATCCTGAAGACCGCTGCCGACAAGAACTTCAAGCCCATCTTCTTCGGCGTGGACGGCATGGACGGCATCCTGAGCGTTGAAGGCTTCGACACCTCCCTGGCGGAAGGCGTCATGCTGCTGACCCCCTTCGTTGCCACTTCCGAGGACGAGAAGGTCAAGAGCTTTGTTGCCAAGTACCAGGAGAAGTACAACGAGATCCCCATCCAGTTCGCCGCGGACGCCTATGACGGCATCTACGCCCTGGTTGCCGCCGCTGACAAAGCCGGTGTCACCTCCGACATGACCGCTGAAGAAGCCTGCGACCTGCTGATCGATGCCATGAAGGAAATCCAGGTGGACGGCCTTACCGGTTCCATGACCTGGGACGAGTCCGGCGCTGTTACCAAGACGCCTATGGCCGCCACCATCGTCAATGGCGAATACGTTTTCGAAGACTGATCCTCCGGTCTCTGATTCGCGAACCGGTCCGTTCCCGGACCGGTTTCGCTTGTTCTATCCCACCCCCCGAAGGACCCTGTTTCCTTTGGACAGCCATCTTTCCTGAGAGGAAACATCTGTATGATTTTTCTGGATAATCTGATTAACGGCCTCAGCCTGGGCAGCATCTACGCCATCATCGCCCTGGGCTACACCATGGTCTACGGCATCGCCAAGATGCTGAACTTCGCCCACGGCGATGTCATCATGGTCGGCGCCTATATTGCTTTCTGCGGACTGCAGTACTGGGGCATTCCCCCTGTTTTTGCGTTCCTGCTGGCCATGGTGGTCTGTACCGTCCTGGGCATCACCATCGAGGGTCTGGCATACCGGCCTCTCCGTCAGGCCACCTCCCTGGCCGTGCTGATCACCGCGATCGGCATGAGCTACCTGCTGCAGAATATCGCCCTGATGATCTGGGGCGCCAACCCCAAATCCTTCCCCACCACCTTTATCAACAGCAGCTCGCTGCACCTGGGGAAGATCAACCTCTCCTCCGCCACCCTCATCACCATCCTGGTCAGTGTCGCCATCATGGTCCTGCTGACCCTGTTCACCTCCAAAACCAAGCTGGGCAAGGCGATGCGGTGCGTATCAGAGGACCGGGGCGCGGCAGAGCTGATGGGCATCAACGTCAACCGGACCATTTCCCTGACCTTTGCCATCGGATCCGCGCTGGCTGCCATCGCGGGTATCCTGCTTTGCTCCTCCTATCCCATTCTGCAGCCCACTACCGGTTCCATGCCCGGTATCAAGGCCTTCACAGCCGCCGTATTCGGCGGAATCGGCTCCATCCCCGGCGCCATGCTGGGCGGCGTGCTGCTGGGCATCATTGAGATTTTCGGCAAAGCCTATATTTCAACCGAGCTGGGAGACGCCATTGTCTTCGCCGTGCTGATTATCGTTCTGCTCTTCAAGCCGGCCGGACTGCTGGGCAAGCCCATGCGTGAGAAAGTGTGAGGTGAGGAACATGACAAAAGCAAAACGCAAACGCCTCATCTACAACCTGATCACCTTCGGCCTGGTTATTGCCGCCTTCCTGATTCTTCAGAACATGATCGCCGCCAAGGCCATCAGCCGCTCCCTGAAGGGACAGCTGGTGCCGATCTGCGCCTGGATTGTCATGGCGGTTTCCCTGAACCTGGTCATCGGCTTCTCGGGAGAGCTGAGCCTCGGCCATGCCGGTTTCATGAGCATCGGCGCCTATACGGGCGCCATTGTCAGCGGCTGGCTGATGGCCGCCTTTGACATGCAGGATCCCACTCTGCGGCTCGTCCTCGCCATCGTGGCCGGCGGCATCATTGCCGGGATTTTCGGTGTGCTGATCGGCATTCCGGTTCTCCGGCTCCGCGGCGACTACCTGGCCATCGTTACCCTGGCTTTCGGCGAAATTATCCGGAACCTGGTCAACGTGCTTTATGTGGGTACCGCGGACGGAAAGCTCCACTTCTCCTTCCTGAACAAGGATCTGCCCGCCGATGTCACCATGCTGGTGGACGGCGCCAAAGGCGCGGTTAAGATCAAGCCGATCTCAACCTTCACCGTGGGTTTCGTCCTGATCATCATCACCCTGATCGTTGTGCTGAACCTGGTCAATTCCCGTGCAGGCCGGGCCATCCAGGCCACGCGGGACAACCGGATCGCAGCTGAATCCATGGGCGTTTCCGTAACCCGGTACAAGATGATGGCTTTTGTGACCGCCGCGGTCCTGGCCGGTATGGCCGGAGCCCTCTACGGGCTGAATTCCTCCACCGTGGTTCCCACCCAGTTCACCTTCAACCAGTCCATCAACGTACTGGTGTTCGTAGTGCTGGGCGGCCTGGGCAACGTCCTGGGCTCCATCATCTCCGCCACCTTCCTGACCGTGCTGCCGGAAGTCCTGCGCGAATTTGCGGACTACCGTATGCTGGTGTACGCGGTTGTGCTGATCCTGGTCATGATCTTCACCAACAACCCGACCACCCGGACCATCGCCAACCGGTTTTTTGCTCCGGTTAAAAAGCTGTTCCACGGAAAACGCAGGAAAATCACCGGAGGAGGTGACGTCCAATGACAGAGGTAAAGAGACACCGTTCAGATACCAAAATGGTTCCGGTTCCCTCCCATTCCATCGTCCCGGAACGGGACGTGAATGAGATCCCGGTTCTGGAAACCCGTCATCTGGGCATCGAATTCGGCGGCCTGAAGGCTGTGGATGACTTTAACCTGACCATCGGCAAAACTGAAATTGCCGGCCTCATCGGCCCCAACGGCGCCGGCAAGACCACCGTTTTCAACCTGCTGACCAAGGTGTATGAACCCACCAGCGGCGCGGTGCTGATCAACGGCCAGGACCTCCACGGCATGAGCATCGTGCAGGCTTCCCGGCTGGGCATTGCCCGTACCTTCCAGAACATCCGCCTGTTTGACAAGATGACGGTGGAAGAGAATGTGCGCATCGGCCTGCACAATCAGATCAAGTATGATATGTTCAGCGGCATCCTCCGCCTGCCGCGCTACTGGAAACAGGAAAAGCGCCAGCATGAGCGGGCCATGGAGCTGCTGGATATCTTCGGTATGCAGGACCTGGCGGACGAGGTTGCCGGCAGCCTTCCCTACGGTGCGCAGCGCCGCCTGGAGATTGTCCGGGCCCTGGCCACGGATCCCAGGCTCCTGCTGCTGGACGAACCGGCCGCGGGCATGAACCCCCACGAAACAGAAGAGCTGATGGAGAACATCGCGAAGATCCGGGATCAGTTCCAGATCGCGATCCTCCTGATTGAACATGATATGAGCCTGGTCATGGGCGTGTGCGAAGGCATCTGCGTGCTGAACTTCGGCCGGATTATTGCCAAGGGCACCGCCGATGAAATCCAGGCCAATCCGGATGTCATCGAGGCCTACCTGGGCAAGAAAAAGGAGGGCAGAAAATGAGCGAGAAGACAAATCAGGATCTGCCCCTGCTGAAGGTGAAGGATCTCCATGTGTACTACGGCGCCATCCACGCGGTGAAGGGCATCAGCCTGGAAGTGCGGGAAGGGGAAATCGTCACCCTGATCGGCGCCAACGGCGCCGGCAAGTCCACCACCCTGAACACCATCGCCGGGCTGCTGAAACCCCGCCAGGGTTCCATTGTGCTGGGCGGCGTTCCCGTGGATGGCACCAATGCCAACAAAATGGTTTACAAGGGCCTGAGCCTCTGTCCGGAAGGCCGGCGGATTTTCCAGCAGATGACCGTCCGGGAAAACCTGGAAATGGGCGCCTACAGCCGCCCCAATGACGAAATCGAAGCCTCCCTGGAGGATGTATTCCGCCGCTTCCCCCGCCTGAAGGAGCGGGAAAAGCAGATCGGCGGCACCCTGTCCGGCGGCGAGCAGCAGATGCTGGCCATGGCCCGGGCGCTGATGAGCAAGCCCCGGCTGATGATGCTGGATGAGCCTTCCATGGGCCTCGCCCCGATCCTGGTGGACCAGATCTTCGATATCATCCAGGAACTGCATGAATCCGGCGTTACGATCCTGCTGGTGGAGCAGAACGCCCAGATGGCACTCTCCGTTGCGGACCGCGCCTATGTGCTGGAGACCGGCCGGATTTCCATGTCCGGCGACGCCGCAGAACTCCTGCAGAACGACGACGTCCAGAAAGCCTATCTCGGAAGCTGATCCTTCCGTACAGAAAACCTGCTGTCCGCATGGGCAGCAGGTTTTTTATTCTCTTCAGTTCTGTTCCGTCTCCTCCGGCGGAATATCAAACAGCGTATCCATACTCATCTGTCCGGGAGAATCCTCCGGACCGGGCTCCGGCGTATACTTCGGCCGGGAAACCGTGCGCCGCGACCGCTGTTCGGCGGGAAGAACCAGCGAGGAGGGCAGTTTCACCTTCCGTTTCCGTCCCAGCTTTTCCCGGGTCAACGCCGTAACATCCTCCCAGATGAAGGGGGTGCAGGCCGCCGCGATCCGCATCCACCAGCCCGGCGCGTAATACAGAATCATGCACTTCTCCGGCCAGAGCTGCACCCGCGCCACATCCTTCCAGGCCAGGTGCTTTTCTCCCAGCTTCAGTACGGGCGCGCCGCTTCCCTGTACAGCTTCCTTCATTTTTGCGGGCGACCGCAGCCGGGCAATCAGCTTGAGAGGCGTGGGATCCGGCAGGTAATGAACCTCATGGAGGCCCCGGTTATCCACCACATAATCGGTCAATTCCTTCCCCTGCAGCAGCAGAGCGGCAAGCGCCAGCAGCAGGATCGTTCCCAGCAGGATCAGCAGAACAGCGGGAAACCCGGAAACCAGCATTCTTTCCACCGCGCCGATCCCTCCGGAAATACCCTCCGCCGCCAGCACCAGCAGCAGGATCACCAGCGCCGCGGGCAGCAGAATCCGCATCAGCGCATTCCAGCACATCCAGTCCTTTACCGGAGTCCGCTCCACGCACCAGGCAGCATGGGCCGCGTTCTTCCCCAGCTTGCTTCCGCAATAGGGGCAGACCTCTCCCGGTTCCACTTCCCTGGCGCATTTCTTGCAATAGGCTGTCAGTGCCATCCTCTTCGCTCCGTTCCCGTTGATACTGATATTGTATCCTTTCCCGAACGGCATTTCAAGGCGAACAAACCCGGGAGATTACCGAACCTTCAAAGGAAAAATCATCAGCCCGCCGTTTTCCAGCATGCAGCTCAGGGAAATGGTGTCCGGAAGATCCTTCCGTCCGATCTCACTCCAGCGGTACCGGTAAACCACCGCGTCCTGTCCGGCCTGATCCACCTTTACGCTGACATCCGGTTCATAAATCCCGCCCTGCAGCGGCGTTCCCTCTCCGTCTGTCAGCACAAAGCCCTGAATAAGGTCAGCGCATTCATCCTTTGGATGCAGGCGCAGGGTCAGATACAGTCCGGATCCTTCCACCGCTGCCACATCATAGGAGGCTGTACAGTATTCATTTTCATACCCGCTCCGCGTTTCCAGCACACCATACCCTGGTCCCGTCAGATCCAAGGAAAGGATCAGTTTTTCTTCCTTCACTTCCCCCATTTCACCGTCCGGCTCATCAATCATGTCATACCATTCTTCTTCCGCCGGATCATAGTGCATCATTCCCCAGCCGTCCGCCGTAAGATAATAGCCTTCCTCGATTTTCCGCCTTGCTGTTTCCGGATCAAACCCTTCCGTTGTTTCCTCCATCTCATAAACCGGACAGACCGGACGATAGGTCTTCAGCTTTATCCTGACATGGATCTGATCCGTATCCCACATTTCTCTCGGCAGAATTGCGCTCACCCGGTTCTGCCAGACGCTCCTGGTCCAGCGGCTGGGTATCCAGCAGGTGTCAAACTGTATTCCGTTACGGTCTATTTCTGTTCCGTTGGCTGAAAACTCCTCCAGCCGGCAATATACAGGAGCTTCCGCCTGACTGTTTTCAAAAGTCAGATCGAAAGCCAGCGTTCTGCCGTCATAAACAGCCGGTCCTGCCTCCAGGGAAACCCCGTCTGCTTCATCCTTTGATATGGTGACCGCGCCGTTCTGTTCTCCGCCTTCGGAAAGCACCGTTTCAATCGGCAGAATTGCAAACCGGTTTCCCGGACGGATCGTATCCGGATGATTCACCGTTCCCCACCGGCCGCTGACAGCCATCACTCCTATGCACAGCAGGACAACCAGCGCCGCTGCGGCAGCCGTCACACGGAAACGCGGCTGTCTCCGTGTCTTTGTCTGATCCTCCGTCTTCCGCAGAATATCTGTTCTTTTCGACGGAAGGTTATCAATCCCGGAAAGGCATTGATCAAAGGTTTCACGGATCAGCTGATCCCTTTTTTCTTCATTCTTCATGAGCGTCTTCTCCTTCCAGTGAAAGTTTCAGCTGCCCATAGGCCTGCCGCAAACGCTTGGATACCGCCATAGGACTCAGGTGAAGCAACTGCGCGATCTCCCGGCTGTTCAGCCCCTGCTGATACTTCAGCAGGATCACTTCCCGGTTTTTGACCGGCAGTTCCATAATGGCGGCCATCAGATCCATATGGGCTTCATCAGGAGGCGGAACAGAGATCGGAAGGGAATCCGGAGATATCTCTTTTTTCCTGTGCCGGAACCAGGCGGAACGGCAGAAATCCCTGCAGGTATTGATGACAATACTGGTCAGCCAGGTTTTCTCAGACGCTTCGCCCCGATAGCTGTCAAAGCATCTGTATGCTTTCAGGAAGCTTTCCTGCAATGCGTCCTGAGCCAGGGACAAATCCCGAAGATACACAAAGCACACCTTCAGCATGTCCTTCTCATACAGCAGCATGATCCGGTTCAGCTGTTCCCGCCGGTTTTCATCCATCATCCTGACTCCCCGCATTCGTTCCTTTTCGTCCCTTCATCTCATTAGACGAAACCAAACAGAAAAAATAAACTTTTCATACTGTTTTTATTTTCCAAGCCTTGTGTTAGATTAAACAAATTTTTGTTAGATATTGCTATCTGTGGTCAATTGTAGTAAAATGCATTCGGCATTGAGGCAGATACTCTCCTCACTTTGCCCGGAATAACAGAGAAGGAGTTTCCCGCATGAATCTGAATGAACTGAAGCCCGGCCAGTCCGGCGTCATTGAAACTGTCGGCGGCGAGGGTGCCCTGCGCCAGCACTTCCTCGATATGGGCGTCATTCCCGGCACCGAGGTCAGCGTCATCAAGCTCGCTCCCCTGGGCGACCCCATGGAGCTGCAGATCCACGGATACGAGCTGACCCTCCGCCTGGCAGACGCGGAAAAGATCGGGATCGTCCCCGTGAGCAGGCAGGAAGGCAAAGAGGAAAAGCAAGCTCAGCGCTCTCCGGAGCATCCCGGCCTGGGCGAAGAAGGCCGCTTCCATCCCAAGGGCAGCGGTGATCCCCTGCCGGACGGCACCAAGCTGACCTTTGCGCTGGTGGGAAACCAGAACAGCGGCAAAACCACCCTGTTCAACCAGCTGACCGGTTCCAACCAGCATGTGGGCAATTTCCCCGGCGTTACCGTAGACCGGAAGGACGGCGTCATCCGCGGCCACAGCGACACGCTGGTCACCGACCTGCCGGGCATCTATTCCATGTCCCCCTATTCCAGCGAAGAACTGGTCTCCCGGGACTTTGTACTGCGGGGACATCCGAAAGCGATTATCAATATTGTAGACGCCACCAACATTGAGCGCAACCTGTATCTGACAATGCAGCTGCTGGAAATGAACATCCCGATGGTCGTTGCCCTGAACATGATGGACGAGCTGCGCGGCAACGGCGGCACCGTGGACGTAAACGCCATGGAAGCCATGCTGGGTGTTCCGGTCGTGCCGATTTCCGCCGCCAAGAACGAAGGCGTGGACGAACTGATCCGCCACGCCATTCACGTAGCCAAATATCAGGAAAAGCCCCTGATACAGGATTTCTGCGGTCCGGAAGATCATAATGGCGCCGTTCACCGCGCCCTGCACGCTGTCGAACACCTGATTGAAGACCACGCCGTACGGGCGGAACTGCCCGTCCGCTTCACTTCCAGCAAGCTGATTGTGGGCGATCCGCTGCTGGCTGACCAGCTGGAACTGGATCAGAACGAACGGGAAACCCTGGACCACCTGGTCCTGCAGATGGAAAAGGAGCGGGGCATGGACCGCAGCGCGTCCGTTGCCGATATGCGTTTCGCTTTCATCCGGAAGGTTTGTGATGCCTCTGTCATCAAGCCGAGGGAAAGCAGGGAACGGGTCCGGAGCGAGAAGATTGACCGGATCCTGACCGGAAAACATACCGCAATCCCGCTCTTTATCCTGATCATGGGCCTGGTCTTCTTCCTGACCTTCTTCCTGATCGGGCCTTTCTTCCAGGACCTGCTCCAGAGCGGCATTGACGCCCTGAGAAATGCAACGGAACAGGGAATGGAAGCGGTTCACATCAACGAGACGATCCAGAGCCTGGTGCTGAACGGAATCTTTGAAGGCGTGGGCACCGTGGTCAGCTTCCTGCCGATCATCGTGATCCTGTTCTTCTTCCTGTCCCTGCTGGAGGACAGCGGCTATATCGCCCGTGTGGCCTTCGTCATGGATAAGCTTCTGCGGCGCATCGGCCTGTCCGGCCGGAGCATCGTCCCGATGCTGATCGGTTTCGGCTGCACGGTGCCGGCAGTCATGTCCACCCGCACCCTGCCCAGCGAACGGGACCGCAGGATGACCATCCTGCTGACCCCATTCATGTCCTGCACAGCCAAGATGCCGATTTACGGTTTCTTTGTCACCGCCTTCTTCCCGCAGTACGGCTGGCTGATCATTACCGGCCTGTACCTGCTGGGCATCCTCACCGGAATTGCCGTAGCCTTCCTGTTCAAGAATACCCTGTTCAAGGGAGAAGCCGTTCCCTTTGTGATGGAGCTGCCGAATTACCGGTTCCCCAGCCCCCGGAATGTAGCCCTGCTGCTGTGGGAAAAGTCCAAGGATTTCCTGCACCGCGCCTTCTCCGTTATCCTGATCGCCACCATCGTGGTCTGGTTCCTGTCCAGCTTCGATTTCCGGCTGAACCTGGTCGATAATTCCCATGACAGCATACTGGCCGCGGTGGCCGGACTCCTGGCGCCGATCATGGCGCCCGTGGGTCTGGGAGACTGGCGCATTGTCACTTCGCTGATCAGCGGCTTCATGGCCAAGGAAAGCGTGGTCTCCATAATGGAAACCCTCTTCGGCGGCGGACTGGCAGCCCTCGGCTCCCTGACCGCGGCTTCCATGCTGGCCTTCAGCCTGCTGTATACCCCCTGTGTAGCCGCGGTGGCCGCCATCCGGCGCGAGCTCGGCCGGAAGTGGGCGCTGGGCGTGGTGCTCTGGCAGTGTGCCATTGCCTGGGCCGCCGCCCTGATCATCCGGCTCATCGGACTGCTGTTCTGAGGAGGACGCTATGAATCTCTGGGATATCCTGATCCTGCTGGCCATTGCCGGCATTGCCGGCTTTGCCTTCTTCCGCGCACGGAAACGGAAGGCGGAAGGAAAAAGCAGCTGCTGCGGTTCCTGCGGTAACTGCTCCCTGTGCAGCCAATCTGTTTGTCAAAAGAAAACAGAGCATTCATTATGAATTGTTAATTGTTAATTATTCATTGTTAATTGCGAAGGCGCTCCTTCCGGAGCGCCTTTGCTTTTTATTTCTTGGTTTCGATCGTCCAGATTTCGTACTGGTCTTCCACTTCCCGTTTCAGCTCCTCAATCCCGGCGTCCTTCAGGGCCTTGCGGAAAGCCTCCAGGCCCTTAACCGGATCATCCGGATCCACCGCGCCCACCATCAGCGGAATGCGGTATTCCTCCACAACCGCTTCCACCGCGTCCACGATATCCGCCACCGGTTTCTTGTTGAACCGGAATCCGTAGGAAGCGGTTTTCGGCGCGTCGTTGCCGTACTCCTGCAGCAGGAGATTCTTGTCCGGCTTCTCGGTCGTCAGCACATACTGCAGCGCGGTATCCCCGACCGTCCAGGCCCCGCCGTGCAGCCCGTACCAGTTGGCGTCCGCTGCCAGCTCCACCTGTGTCTCGTTGACCTTGTAGTAGTTAACCCCTTCCCGGCCGAAGAGCATCAGGTTCACCAGCACCGGATCGCTGTGCATCAGGTTCAGGTACTGCATGGCAGCGTCCTTTTTCTTGCTGCTCTTCGGAATGGCGAACATGGAGCCGCCCGCCTGGCAGGTTACCTTGTAAAGATCCTGCATCGTAATCTCTGTGCACTCGAAATCAGGCACGCCGGCCGCCTTGTTGGCAGCATACATTTCCGTGGACTTGATCCCGTTTCCCTTCAGCGGCTGGGTAAAAACCAGGAAATCTCCCGTGCCGAAAATGCCGTTATAGTCATAGGTGGCGGCGTCCGGCGCGATATAACCCAGCTGCGCCCAGCGATACATCAGGCGGATATGGGCTTCCTGAACATCTGTCTCATAAATACTGTAAACCGTCTCATCAAACCGGCCGTTTTCATCACCGGCATATTTCATGGACAGCACATCGCCCTTCAGCCCGATCCAGTCATGGCCCCAGGGTTCATCAGACCAGCGGCCCTGCTCCATCAGGTAGGGATACTTATCCGGATACAGCGCCTTGTATTTTGCCAGGTAAGGCTCCAGCTCCTCCGTGGTCCTGACCGGATCCTTGTCCGGATCCCAGCCGATCTGTGCCGCAGCCGTTTTGTTCACGATCAGACCGGTGGGAACGCACAGCTCCTTGTAGGTGGGAATGCCGTATATCTGTCCGTTATACTTCACGCCTTCGAGGAAATCCGCGGGCAGGCTGGCCAGGATATCCCCGCCGTAATTGTCCAGCAGGTCCCCCAGCGGTACCAGCTTTCTCGCCTGGATCTCCTGCACATAGCCTTCCCAGTCCGCGGTAAAGATCAGGTCGATCTTTTCGTCATTCAGCAGCGCGCCGATCGCCTGCTCCGTCCAGGCCGGATCCCAGGGAACCAGATGGAAGGAAACCCGCATGTTGGCCTTCACCTGCCGGCCTTCATACAGTTCGGCAAGATATTCGTTGATCGCTTCCTCCACCCCGGCGCGGATTGCCGGGTCATCCTTGTTCGCAATCCAGTAGATATCCAGCGTATAAGCCGTTTTCGCCGCGGCGGTGGAGACCAGCCCGGTCAGCATCACAAGCACCAGCAGCAGTGCCGTCAGTTTCCGCATCGAAATATCCCCCTCATCCGGTAATCGGTTCCGGCTGAAAACATTGTCAGCATGTCATGAAAAAGCCTTCCGGTTTCTCTGCGATCCCGGGTATATTCTCTTTCCTGACGTTATGGATACCTTACCACAAAACAGGGGCCTTCACAAGTCTTTCCGCGCTTTTCGGCTGTCCGCATCTATGGTATACTACGGGCAAACGGTCTCAGTTTCATAACAGGATCCGACGGACAGCGGAAAACCCGGCGTCATGGCCGGCTTGCCGCGGAAAGGAATATCTGATGCGTTTAGGCGGAACAGTTTGCTGCGATCATCCGGCGGAATGGGAAAACCGGCTGGTTCAGTCCGGTTTCCGGGCCATTACCGCGCCCTTTACCTGCGACACTCCCCGGGAGGAGACCGAACGGCTTCTCCGGATCATCGAAAAGCATGACACAGTCATCGCCGAGGTCGGCGTCTGGCGGAATCCTTTTGATCCGGCAGAAGGTTCCGCCAACCTGGATTATGCCGTCCGCCAGCTTCAGCTGGCCGAGAATCTGTCCGTTCCCTGCTGCGTGAACATTGCCGGTACGGAAAGTCCCTTCGGCTGGGACGCGGCGGATCCCGGCAATTTCTCGGACTCCATGTACCGGCGGCTGGTTGCCTCCATCCGGGAGATCATCGACCGGGTGAACCCGAAAAAAACCTTCTACTGCCTGGAGCCCATGCCCTGGATGATTCCGGACAGCCCGGACGTCTGCCTGCAGCTGATGCGGGATGTGGACCGGAAGCAGTTCGCGGTCCATATGGATTTTGTGAATATGATCAACTGCCCCCGTCGCTTCCTGGACGCGGAAGGCTTCATAGAGGAATGCTTCAGCAGGCTGGGTCCGTACATCAAAAGCACCCACCTGAAGGATTCCCGGATGGATCCGATGCAGCTCACCACCGTGCTGCATGAGTGTTCCCCCGGCGAAGGCTCCCTGGACTTTGTCCGCGTACTGCGGATCATTGACAGGTATCTTCCCGCAGACGCTCCCGTCCTGCTGGAGCACATGACCACTTTCGAAGAATACCGGCGCGCCTATGATTACGTCGCGGCAAAGGCGGCGGAAGCCGGCGTCGGCATCTGACCGGCGGAAAGCAATACAAAAAAACCTTCCCGGTATACTGCCGGGAAGGTTTTTCAGTTCTTACAGGTTTTCGCCGTTGGTGCGGACCGTCTCCACATACCAGGCAAGGCTGTCCTTGGGGATGCGCTTGCCGGTCGGGTAATCCACATACACCAGGCCAAAGCGTTCGGAATAACCCCTGGCCCATTCGAAGTTGTCCATCAGGCTCCAGCAGAAATAGCCGCGGATGTCCACGCCGTCCTCTCCCGCGCGCCGGTATTCCCGGATGTAGCGGTGCAGGTAGTCAATCCGGTGCGGATCATGCACTTTCCCGTCCAGCATCACGCAGTCATGGCTGGACATACCGTTCTCACTGATGAGGAACGGTACCTGATACCGCTCCCAGAGATAGCGCGGTCCCCAGTACAGGGCGCGGGGCGTCACAGGCCAGCCGCAGGCCGTCCGGGGATGGCCCGCCGGGTACGGTACTGTTTCATACCCGTCTTCATTTTCCGCCGCGCGGACTTCCCGTCCTTCATAGATATTCTGGGCGTAGAAATCCAGCTTCTGGCAGATCAGCTTCAGGTCCTCCTGCCAGCCCTCCGGCAGATACTGCCCGAAATACTTCAGGCCGTCTTCCGGATATTTCCCCAGGACCACCGGATCGCTGAACCAGGCCACGGAGAAAGCGGGGCTGCTCTTCTCCACGGTAAAATAGGCTTTCCGCGCAGCTTCCACGTCCGCGGGATTGTTTTCGTCCTTCGGGATCACCACGCCGCCGCAGGGCGCGTAGCCGATCCGGACGTCCTTTACTTTTTCCCGCAGCACCTGGCAGGCGCGGCCATGGCTTTTCAGCAGGTTATGGCAGGCGGTTACCTGTTCCTTCAGCCCCAGCTTCAGCCCCGGCGCAAATCCGCCGGTCATATAGCCCAGGCCAATAATGCACTGGGGTTCGTTGATGGTGAAGAAGTCCTTCACCCGGTCCCCGAAACGGTCTGCCAGCACACCGGTATATTCCGCAAACCAGTCCGGCATCTGTTCGCTGACCCAGCCGCCCTTCTTTTCCAGGCAGGCGGGCATATCCCAGTGATAGATGGTCATCCAGGGACGGATCCCGTTTTCCAGCAGGCAGTCAATCAGCTGGTTATAGAAAGCGACGCCCGCTTCGTTCACCTTGCCGGTTCCCTCCGGCAGAATCCGCGGCCAGGAAACAGAGAAGCGGTAATTCCGGATACCATGGGCCGCCATCAGGGCCACGTCTTCCCGGAAACGGTGATAGTGGTCACAGGCGATCCTGCCGTTGGAGTGATCGCTGATTGCGTCTGGCTGCTCGCAGAATTCGTCCCAGTTGCTCGGGCTTTTCCCATCCTCATCCCATGCGCCTTCTATCTGAAACGAGGCTGTTGCGGTGCCCCAGATAAAATTCTTCGGAAAACTCATTCAAACAGTCTCCTTTTTTAAACAAATCTGGACTATTGTACCGTCTAAACATTACTTTTTCAAGAGACCGGCTCACATTCTTTTGCGTTTTTCGTGTTTATTTACATTTTTGCATTTCTTTTTCATTTTTGCGCAAAAAAGCACCCGCCGGAGGTTCCGGCGGGTGTCTGATCCTGTGTGATTTTTTCTTCCGGTCAGCTTATGCCCTTGTTCAGGATCACCCTTGCCTCATAAGGCTGCAGCTTACCGGCCTGATGCGTCGGATAATTGGAAATCAGTTCCTGCCCTGTCAGTTCTCCGGCCAGGGGGCAGGCTACCGTTCTGTCGGTCCAGTTCAGCAGCACCGTCAGGCGCTGCCCGTCCAGCACGCGGGCATAGGCATATACATCCGGATCTTCCTCCAGCAGAGGGACAAATTCACCGTACACAACGATCGGATACTGATGACGCAGTTCGATCAGTTTCCGGTAATAGTGATATACGCTGTCCGGATCATTGACCTCCCGTTCCGCGTTGATGATCGGATAATTCCCGGTGACCGGCAGCCACGGGGTTCCGGTGGTAAAGCCGGCATTTTTCTCCGCGTTCCACTGCATGGGCGTCCGGGCGTTATCCCGGGCAATCCGGGCAAACCAGCGCATCATGTCCTGGCCGTCCACCAGGCCGGATTCCACCCACTGGTGCCAGGCATTATGCACTTCCACATCCTCGTACTGATCCAGGCGGGTAAAGTAGGCGTTGGTCATGCCCAGCTCCTCTCCCTGGTACACATAGGGCGTTCCCCGCATCATATGGATCATGGTGGCCAGCATCTTGGCGCTGACGGCCCGGAAAAGCTCACTGTCGTTGCCGTACCGGCTGACCTGCCGGGGCTGGTCATGGTTCCCCAGGTACACCGTATTCCAGGCTTTCCCCTGCAGTCCCGTCTGCCAGCGGTTGAAGGCCGCCCGAACATCCTTCAGCGGCGCGCCGTGATCGCTCCACTTGCCCAGTTCCGTGCCGTCATTCAGTCCGTCATTGTGTTCAAAGGAGAAGATCATGTCCAGCTCCGATCCGTCCTCGTTGGCATACCGGATCGCGCCCTCCACGGTTCCGCCGGCTTCACCCACCGTCAGCAGGTTATACCTGTCCAGCACCTCCCGGCGCATCTCCCGCAGATAGCGGTGCGTGGTTTCCGTGTGCTGGCAGGAAGGCTCAAAGCTTCCGTACAGCGCGCCGGGTGCCACCGGACCGTCGTCATAATTCTCCTTGCCGATCATGCTGATCACGTCCATGCGCCAGCCGTCCACACCCTTGTCGCACCACCAGCGCATCATATCAAACACGCCCTCCCGGACCTTCGGATTGGCCCAGTTCAGGTCCGGCTGTTCTTTGGTAAACAGGTGCAGGTAATACTGGCCGCTGGCCTCATCCTTCTCCCAGGCGGAGCCGGAAAAGCAGGAGCCCCAGTTGTTGGGCGGTCCGCCGTTCTTTCCGTCCTGCCAGATGTAGTAATCCCGGTAGGGATTGTCCTTCCCCTTCCGGCTTTCCACAAACCAGGCATGCTCATCCGAGGAGTGGTTGGCCACCAGGTCCATCACCAGTTTCATTCCCCGGGCATGGATTCCTTCCAGCATCCGGTCGAAATCCTCCATCGTGCCGAATTCCTTCATAATGGCCCGGTAGTCGGAGATGTCATAGCCGTTGTCATGGTTCGGGGAAGCATAGACCGGGGAAACCCAGATCACATCGATTCCCAGGTTCTTCAGGTAGTCCAGATGCGCCGTAATCCCGTTCAGATCCCCGATTCCGTCGCCGTTTGAATCCGCAAAGCTCCGGGGATAAATCTGATAGACCACCGCTTCCTTCCACCAGACGCGTTTTTCATTGTTCATAGCGGATCACCTCATTGCTGTCAGAGTGAAAAACGGCAGGCTGAACACACAGCCCGCCGAAGAAGACCGATGATTACTTGATGGACCCGTCCACCATGCCCTGGACAATATACTTCTGGGCGAAAAGGTACAGGATCACGATCGGCAGCATAGCCAGCAGCGTCGAGGTCATAATCAGATGCCACTGCTTCACATAGGCGCCGTTGAAGCCCTGCACCGCCAGAGGGATGGTCCGGATATTGCCGCTGGCACCGAGCACCAGCAGAGGCAGCAGGTAGTCGTTCCAGATCCACAGGCCGTTAAGCACCAGGACCGTCACAAACACCGGCTGGAGCAGCGGCAGCACAATCCGGAAGAAAGTGCCCGCCCGGGAGCAGCCGTCGATATCCGCCGCTTCCTCCAGTTCCAGCGGCACGCCCTTGATGAAGCCGTGGAAAATGAAGATCGACATGGCCTCGCCGAAGCCCAGGTAGGCGAAGATGATGCCCTGGTAGGACCGGAGCATCGGAATGCCCAGGAAATCTCCCACGCTCTTGAACCAGGTCAGCAGGGGGAACATGACTACCTGGAACGGAATCACCATGGCTGCCACATAGCTCATAAAGAGCAGGTTGGACCACCGGGTTTTGTTCCGCACCAGCACCCATGCCGCCATGGAAGAGAAGATCGAAATCACAGCCAGGGAGATCACGGTGATGATCACAGAGTCACGCAGTGCCGAGAGGAAATTGAAGTTCGGATTGTTCCAGATTTCCGCGACGTTCCGTCCGATCTGCCCGATATCCGTCGGCACTCCCACCGGGGCATTGATGATGTCCTGGTTCGTCCGCATGGAGTTGAACACCACGATGACAAAGGGCATCATGAAGAGGACAAAGAGGAGGAAGGTCACGATTTCCAGCGCAATCTTGCGGCCGTTATGGGGTTTGTAACCCGCCATCCGTTCAATGGGGGCAGCAGCCTGCTTTGCCATTATGCCTCCACCTCCTTGCTCTTGTTCCAGGTAACCTGGATCACAGAGAAGATCGTCAGGACGATGAAGAAAATCACAGCCTTGGCCTGGCCCTGCGCCATGTTGTTATATTTGAACGCGGTATTGTAGATGTTCAGGGCCAGCAGCTCGGACGCCTGCACCGGCTTCATCATAAAGATGGATACCGGGCCGCCGTTTGTCAGGGCCACGTTCACATCGTACATTTTGAAGGAGTTGGTCAGCGTCAGGAACAGGGAGATCGTGAACGCGTTGGCCATCAGCGGGATCTGGATCTTTCTGACCCGGGTCCAGTAGCGTGCTCCGTCCACTTCCGCGGCTTCCATGACCGATTTGGAGATTCCCTGAATGGCCGCCACATAAATCAGCATGATATAGCCGGCATACTGCCAGGTATTGACCGTAACCAGGGTAATCATGACCGTATCCTTGTTGGAAATCAGGGATTTGCTCAGCGTGGACAGGCCGAGGCTCTGTCCGATGGACGGCAGGATATTGGAGAAAATAAACTGCCATACCAGGCCCAGAACGATACCGCCGATCAGGTTCGGTACGAAGAAACCTGCCCGGTAAACATTCCGTCCCCGGATCTCGCTGGTTACCAGCAGGGAGATCACAAAAGCAACCACGTTCACGGTGATGATATTCAGCACCGTAAAGAGCAGCGTCACCAGGAAGGAATGCAGGAAGCCCGGCTCCTGGAAGATCGCCCGGTAGTTCGCAAACCCGACGGACTGGGAAACCGCGCCGGTCCCCTGCCAGTCAGTGAAGGAGTAATAAATACCAAAGATGAAGGGGATGATGATCACCATCAGAAAGGCGATCAGCGTGGGGAGCAGGAACAGAAATTCTGTCAGCTTCCGCTTTTGTCTGCTGGTCATGGAATCCCTCCCGTTGTTTTAATGAACGGGCAGCTTTTCTGCTGTCCTGATTGCTGAAAAAGGGGATGGCGCCGGAGGAGCCTCCGGAACCATCCCCGGGGAAAAGATTCGTGATTACTTGGCAATGCCGGCAATCGCGTCCTTCATCATGGTTTCGAAGGTGTCCACATCGATCGCGCCGGAAGCCAGCAGCTCGTAGATCTGGCCGAGGGTGCCCATGCCGAAGCCATCGGGAAGCTTGTACTGCTGCCAGTCATAGGTCTTGCCGGCGGCGTTCCATTCCATAACGGACTTGGACAGCGGGGCGGAAGGAGTCAGCGTCACATTGGTGAACGCGGGCACCATGGCAGCCTTGTTGACCATGTAGTCAGCGCCTTCTTCAGAGGTGGCCAGGAAGTTCAGGTAGGCCAGGGCTTCGTCCTTGTTGCCGTTCTCGTTGATCACGTACCAGGACGGAGGATTGACCAGGATGCCGTCGGTTTCCTCATGCAGGAAAGCATGGGGCGCGTAGGCGATTTCGAAATCAGGATTCAGCGCCACCAGGGCCGGATCCATCCAGTTGCCCTGATGATAGAAGGCGGCCTTGCCGTTGGCGAAAGCGGCCAGCTGGCTGTCCTGAGTGCCGTTCAGCAGCATGTCGGGATCGCTGTACTTGAAGATCAGCGCCACGTACTGGCAGTACTGATGGAACCGTTCCTCATCCACCTTGCCTTCCAGCACCTGGTCGATGTAGGTGGTGTCGTTCCGTTCATTGCCCACGGTGAGGTAAACGTTGAAGTTATGCAGACCGGTAACCCAGGTCATACCGGTGGTGGTACCGGCCACCATGGAAACGACCATATCCAGGCCCAGCTCCGCCTTCATGCTGTCCAGCTTTTCGAACGCGGCGGCATAGGCGTCATAGGTGGTCAGGGTGGCGGGGTCGATCCCGGCCTTGTCCAGGATGCTCTTGTTGTACGCCAGGCCGTAGCCTTCCACGGCTACCGGGAAACCGACAGCCTTGCCGTCCACCATGTAGGCGGCAGCGGTGTACTGGGTCCATTCCGCGCCGGTCTGATCCGCGATCTTGTCCTTCCACAGCTCATAGCTGCTGGGGCCTTCGATGACGAAGATGTCAGGTTCGCGGCCGGACTGCATTTCAGCCTTCAGCACGGTGTTGTAATCGGAGGATCCGCCGCCGGTGATGACTTTCACCGGTACGCCGGTCTTTTCCTCATACAGCTTGGCGAAATCTTCCATCTGGGAGGTAATTTCAACCTTGTTCTGGACGATTACGATGTCTGCCAGCGCAGAAACGGCCGTCAGCATCATCGCCAGGGTCAGCACGATAGCAATAAGTTTCTTCATGGGATAAACCCTCCTTCATTATTTAGCAGTCAATGACCGCCTGTTAAAACGGATCTCCGCCGTTTTAATCCCTTTATAAATAATTGTCATTTTTATGTATTGTATATGTATTGTTTGTGATTAATGGTTATTGAAAACGTTCCCGATGACAAATTGATTCTAACCGACTGATCAGTTCTTGTCAATAGAATTTGGACATATTTCAGAATACATTTCATGCTTCGGCCACAAGCCGTTTTGTATCAAGGCCTGCCGCATCCGGACTGTTCATCCTGGATCACGGACCGACAGCAAAAAAGCTCCCCTCACATACTGTGAGGGGAGCCGGGGATGCTTTATGGAGATTATTCCTTGACGCCGCCCAGTGCAACGCCCGCGATAATGTACTTGCTGAAGGCAAAGTACACGATCAGCAGCGGCGCCGCCGTCAGGGTCAGGCCCAGGTAGATGGAACCGTACTCTGTGCGGTAGATATCGCCACGCAATTCCTGAACCATCATCGGCAGGGTCTTCAGGCTGGAATCGGACAGCAGCATCAGGGGGGTCAGGTAGTTGTTCCAGGCACCGATCATGGCCATGATACCCATGGTCGCCATAGCGGGGATCATGATCGGAATAACAATCCTGTTGAAGATACTGAACTCTCCGCAGCCGTCAATCCGGGCTGCTTCCACCAGGGAGATCTGGAAGTTGGCTTCCAGGTACTGCCGGAAGAAGAAGACGGTCGCCGCAGCCGCGATGGAGGGGATAATCAGGGCCAGCAGATTGTTGGTCATGCCGATCTGATACATGAACATGAAGAAACCGGTACCGGTAACCTGTCCGGGGATCATGATAATCGCCATCACCACAGCATACAGGAACTTGTTGCCCTTGAACTGATAAACCTTGAAGCCATACGCCGTCATGGCGGAGAAGTATACAGAGAGGATCGTGGAACCGAAGGCGATAATCGCGCTGTTCCGGAAACCGGTGGCCACGTTCCAGTTCTTACTGGTCAGCACCTGCCAGTTGCTTCCCACAAAGTTGCCGGGAATCAGGCTGACACTCCGCTGAATATCCTGGCTGGAGCGGGTCGCATTCACGATCATCATCCAGAAGGGAACAATCGCCAGCAGGCTCAGCACCGTGCAGAACACGTAGATCATGCTCCGTTTGCTGTTATGGACGGAGGAAATATGCATCGCAAACGCCACGATCGGGCAAGCCACGAGCAGGGCGGCAACGAGGCCGCTGATCTCCGCGTTGGCATAAGGAAGCTTGATCGGAAAAGCGCCCAGCCGGAGCAGGTTATAGATGATCAGGATGATACCGATCAGATGGGCAAAGCTCGCAAAGGTGTAGAGTTTGCTGACCGGTTTGTTTCCTGTCAGCATCACCAGGATCAGCGCAATCGCGATCATGGCGAACGCTACCCAGACGCATGTGTAATACGCCGGGAAGTTGGTATCATACAGCTTATACTGATTGATCACGCTCTGGTCAATTTCCAGTTCGGCAGGCAGCTGTCCGGGCAGGAAAGAATAGCCCAGGCTTTCTCCGCCGGCGCTGCTGGCTTCCGCCTGCTGCGCAAGCAGCGCGTCCAGCTTGTCCTGTTCCTTCTGGACTTTCTTGCGCTGCTTTTCAATGTCTGCTTCACTCTTTTTGCCGCCGTCAATCCAGCGCTGCAGCTGGGTCTGGGCGCTGTCCACCTTGCCCTGCTGCTTCTCGATATCGCCCGACAGTGCGCCGGCAGTGTTTTCCCGGAACTGGGCAATCGGCAGGAACATCGCCAGGAGGGTAATGACCATCAGAACCGCAAATGCAATTTTCGTAGCGGATTTCATTTGATCGCCTCCTTCCTCGCAGCCTTACCGGGCTTGGGTTCATGATCATTCAGCACATAGCGGATGATCAGGGAGCCGATGATAATAATACCGAACAGCACAATGGAAGCCGCGCTGGCCATGTTGAAGTTATGGGATCCGGTGAAGCCCTGGGTGTAGATGAACCGGGCCACGGTATTGGTGGTCTCGTTCGGGTCGCCCTGGGTCATCATGTGCGGTACGTCGAACATGGTCAGACCGCCGACCAGAGAGGTGGTCAGGTTGTAGACCAGGATGGGCTTGATCAGCGGCAGGGTGATCTTCCAGAAGGTCTGGCGGCTGGAGCAGCCGTCCACCAGCGCCGCTTCAAACAGGCTGGGGTTGATACCGGAAATACCGGCGATCATGATGATCATCGTATTGCCGGTCCACATCCACCACTGGATGAAGGAAATCAGGCCGCGGCTCCATTCCACAGACCGGAAATAGTTCACGGGCATATTCACAATGCCTGAAGTCTGCAGGAAGGTGTTGATCGGCGCCACCGGGAAAGCAAACAGGGACATGAACAGCATACCGATGGTAGCAGCGGTAATGATATTCGGCATGAAGATCGTGGTCTTGAAGAAACCCTGGCCCTTCAGGTGAAGCCGGCTGTCAGTAAACCAGCTGGCCAGGATCAGGGCGAAGCCCAGCTGAGGAACGAAGTTGAAGAACCACATGATCATGGTGTTCCCCAATGAACCCCAGAATTTTCCGAAAACCAGGCTGTTTGAATCAAACAGCTGTTTGAAGTTGTTAAAGCCGATGATATTGTTGTTCAGGATTTTTTCCCATCCCATAGCGTCCGTCAGGGACGTCCTGAACGTGAAGAAAATCGGGTACAGCTGGAAAATCAGGAATACGATGAAGAAAGGCGCTATAAAGAAATAGCCCCAGTGGCTGTAGCTGACGGATTTGATCTTTTTCTTAACCGCCGGTTGAGCCTGCATACGTCCACCCCTTTTCTGTGTCTTAGAAACAGCAAGAGAACGCTTTCCCTTGCGTAAACGTTGATAACATTATAATAACCCGTTGATAAGCGCTTACGCAAGAGAAAGCAAAAAAGTTTTCTCCTGGCAAGAAACGGGGCTGTCTCCTCGCAGGAGACAGCCCCGCAAGACTGCTTATTCAGCAACCTTATTGTGCGGATAAATTATTCCACAGTGATGGTGTTGATGGCAGCAGCAACAGCGGTCTTGAAGTTCGCGATCGCTTCGTTGATGTCTTCAATTTCACCGGCCTCGTAGGGAGAAGTAACGTTCTTGCTCCACAGGTCGTTGATGGTGGCATCGTACTGGCTCATCAGAGCGCCGTTAGCCAGAGCCGCAGCCTTGGCGAAGATGGCGTAATGATCCTGTCCGCCCAGGAAGGGGTTCGGGGTGCCGCCGTTGGCCAGGATGGTTTCCACAGCCTTCGCGCTGCCCACGAAGTCGCCGCTGTCAGCAGCATACTGGGTCAGGAAGTCATCGTCCAGGGTGAAGAACTTGATCAGGTCGTGCATAGCGGCCTTCTTGGCGTCGTCCGCGGTAGCAACCTTCGCAGCGTTCACGCCCATCCAGGTGCCGCCCCAGCTGTAAGCCACGGGGCCGTCCGTGATGCGCCAGTCACCATAGGTGCCGTTGCCGTTCTCAAGGTTGTAGGTGGACAGTTCTTCTTCGGTCATCTTGTCGTTGGTGCCCTGGCCGCAGTTGGGCTTCAGGGTGTAGTGCAGACCCCAGGTGGGCAGGAAGTAGCACAGCGTTTCGTTCACGCCCTGCATACCGGCGAACCAGGTCTCGCCCCAGGCACTGGCCTTCTGGGTCAGGTCATCCTGATACATGGTCTTAACCAGTTCTTCGAAGTCGAGCAGCTCGTCATCGATGTTCAGCTTGCCATCGACAACCCAGCCAGCAGCGCGCTGATACTGATAAGCGTTCCAGATGTCGCCGGAACCGGTGACCATCTTGCAGGCGCCTTCAGACTTCTCTTTCAGTTCCTCAGCGGTCTCGAGGAAGGTATCCCAGTCAGCAACCTTCGCCTGCATTTCTTCAGGAGAGGTCACGCCCAGGTACTTCTCGGCCAGAGAGGCACGATACATCAGGACGCCGGGGGTGGACTGCCAGGACAGGCCCTTCTGGACGCCGGCAGCATTCTGACCAATCTGAGCCATCACGGGGAAGGCAACAGACAGTTCTTCGTCGGTGAAGCCGATGTCTTTCAGATCACCGGTCCAGTCCATTTCGACGTAGTGCTTCACGAAAGCAGCTTCCAGAGTGAAGATGTCGGGAGCTTCGTCGCTGGCGGCATCGCTGCCCAGCAGGGTGTCAACCTTGGTGGTATAAGCATCACCGTCGGTCGGATAGATCTGGAAGTCGAACTCGATTTCAGGATGGTTGGGAGCGTAGTACTTCTCAATCATGCCCTGCAGTTCGTTGGTGAAGGAATAAACGACCAGTTTGATTTTGGCGTCTTCAGCAGTCGCGATGCTCATGCAGCCGAGCACGAGAGCCAGAGCCAGGACCAGGGAAAGGACCTTTTTCATGATGGGTATCCTCCTTTTTATTTTGCGGCATGCAACCGCAATATTCTCAAACAGCGCACTCGCTGTTATCGACAGTGTAATTCATCAAATTCGATTTCTCTTAAGCGATGAACAGTATACCCCCCTTCCCCTGTTTTTGCAAGCACAAAATGTAGGTTTTATGGGCATTCTTCCCCTTTTTAGACATGTTTGGGGGGCTATGGTATCGTTATCATCCCTTGTAAACCAACGTTTGTTAATTTTTGCTTTTTTTCGTATTTTTGTGTGTTTTTTTCCGGTTTTGTTTCATTTTGATCCTCCCATACAAGCTATTCAACGAAAAAACCCGGAAACAGACGTTCCGGGTTCAAATTACACCACAATATATAGTGGTATCGGATTTGGTTACTGATTCAGCTTTTTCAGCAGCTCCTCCGCCTCTTCCGGCGACGTTCCGCCAAAGCTGAAGGCACCCCGCAGGGGCATATAGTTCATCATCGCCGTGTTCATCTCATCCGTTATGGCTTCCTTCGCGGCGTCCGATTCGCCTTCCTTTTCACTGTGCCCGAAGGTCTCCCTGGTTTTCCGCATAAACTCACGCATCAGCGGCGCCGCCTTCGGATCCGCCATGATGTCCATCAGGATACTGTTAAGGGTATAACGCCTGGGCAGTTCCGCCGTGGATTCCACCGTCACCTCCGCCTTCAGCGGCAGATTCCGGCTGGAATCCCCCGCTTCGATGTCAAACACGCCGGTTTCCACATGCCAGTCATGGATCTGTCCGTTCCAGTAAGCAAAACTCCGTTTATCCAGCGTGAAGGAAACCTCTTTGCTTTCGCCGGGTACCAGGGCAATCTTCGCGAAGCCCTTCAGTTCCCGTACCGGGCGGATCGGCGTGCTTTCCCGATCTCCCACATACAGCTGAACCACTGTCTTGCCGGCGCGGCTGCCGGTGTTTTTCACGGTCAGGGTGACCGTCAGTGTTTCCGTATCCTTTATTTTATCCGCGCTGAGCTTCAGATTGCTGTATTCAAAGGTGGTATAGGACAGGCCGTACCCGAAAGGGAACAGTACCTCCATTTTCTTTTTGTCATAATACCGGTAGCCGACAAAGACGCCTTCCCGGTATTCCGTCACATTGCCTTCCCCGCCGTAGAACAGGTAGGAAGGATTATCCTCCAGTTTCAGCGGGAAGGTTTCCGGCAGGCGTCCGCAGGGATTCGCGTCCCCGAAAAGCACCCGCACGGCAGCCTCGCCCACCGCCTGGCCGCCCAGATAGGCTTCCAGCACGGCCTTCACCTTTCCGATCCAGGGCATCTCCACCGGCGCGCCGTTATGCAGCACCACCACGGTGTTGGGATTGGCCTCTGCCACCGCTTCAATCAGTCTGTTCTGGCAGTCCGGCATCCGCAGGTGCGTCCGGTCATAGCCTTCGGACTCATAGGAGTCAGGCAGACCGGCAAACACTACAGCCGCTTTCGCCTTCTTCGCGGCCGCCACGGCTTCCGCGATCTCCGCGTCCGTCGCCTCGTCCTTCGCGACAGAATAACCACGGGCAAAGGTAATATTCAGGTCCTTTGCCGCTTCCAGCGCGCCGGTTGTCCTGAAGCTGTTGATATGGCTGCTCCCGCCGCCCTGATACCGGGGCTTCTGCGCAAATTCGCCGATGAAGGCGATTTCATCCTCTTTGTTCAGCGGCAGCAAGTCATCCTCATTCTTCAGCAGCACCATGCACTCCGCGGCTATATCCGCCGCCAGCGCGTGCTGGGCTTCCTGATCCCAGGGAGTGTCCGGCTTCGCTTTTTCCAGGTACCGGTACACAATCTTCAGGATCCGCTCGCAGGCCTGGTCCACCAGATTTTCATCCAGTTTTCCTGCTTTGACAGCCTCCACAATCTTCCGGTCGTTGACTCCGCCGGAAGAAGGCATTTCCAGGTCCAGCCCCGCCGCGACGCCGGCTACGCGGTCGGACACCGCGCCCCAGTCGGACATCACGTATCCCCTGAAACCCCATTCCTTCCGGAGCACATCCGTCAGGAGCCAGGGGTCTTCCGAAGCATAAACACCGTTGATCCGGTTATAGGAACACATCACTGTCCAGGGGTCCGCTTCCTTCACCGCCATCTCAAAGGCAGGGAAATAGATTTCCCGGATCGTCCGTTCATCCGCTTCGGAAGAGGAGCTCATCCGGCGGTGTTCCTGGCTGTTCAGGGCAAAATGCTTGATGCTGGTTCCCACATTCCGGCTCTGAACACCCTGGATCATTGCCGTTGCCATCCGGCCGGCCAGATAGGGATCCTCAGAGAAATATTCAAAGTTGCGGCCGCACAGGGGGCTGCGCTTGATGTTCACTGCCGGCCCCAGCACCACCGAAACCTGCTCATGCTGGCAGCTGTCCCCGATGGCCTCGCCCATCCTGCGGATCAGGTCCGGATCAAAGGAAGCCGCCGTCGCGCAGGCCGCGGGAAAACAGACCGCTTTGATACTGTCATTGATCCCCAGATGATCCGCCTTGTCATCCTGCTTGCGCAGTCCGTGCGGCCCGTCGCTGACCATGGTCCGCGGAATCCCCAGCCGCTCCACGGCTTTGGTATGCCAGAAATCATCGCCGGAGCAAAGACCGGCCTTCTCCTCCAGGGTCATCTGTGAAACCAGCGCCTTGATGTCCATTTGTTCATTCTCCTTTTCGTTTGGTTTGTCTCGCTTTTTTGCCTGTTGTATTTCTGCCGGCAATGCATCTTCGGGAAAACCTGTCAGACGGTTCCGTCCTCCGCGTTCCACTGCCCGTCAAGCCAGCGGATCCGGGCATTGACATAATCCACGATCTTTTTTCCTTCCGTCAGCTTGCCTGCGTTTTCCTCTCCCAGGTCACCGGCCAGGTCTTCAATGTCCGCCAGCACCTGCCGGGTGGTCTCCGTCAGCACGCCGCTGCCGGACAATGCTTTCCACCTTTCTCTCACAATGGACCGGAATCCCTCCAGCTTCATGGCCAGCACAAACCAGGGGTTGGAATTATCCATTCCCTGGATATGATTCTGGAAAGTGCCTGCGTAAAACCCGCCGTCCGGTGGTTCTATATACCCCCAGCTGAGATCCCAGGGGCCCAGGAATGTCAGTTTCTTATACCGGCTGTCAGCGGAGAAATCAATCGCCATATAGAAACTGCCGGCGCCCACGTCGTAATTCTGAACCAGCTCCTCCAGAATCAGCATATCCGCCAGGGATTCCAGATCCAGCAGCTCATTCACCGCCTCAAAGGCTGTCAGGTTCTCCGCCGGCACCGGCCGCAGTTCCTCATCCAGCCGTACAGCCTCCCCGTTGGCCGCCGCTTCGTACAGCACGCTGTAAACACCCTTCAGCCATTTTTCAATATACTGTTCCTGCTTTTCATCCTGCACGTCGCTTTTGATCGCGTAATACGTTCCCTTCACCACGCGCTTGCGTCCGGCAATGTCTTCCACATACGGTTTTTCGCCAATGCCGAAACCGGGATGCTCATCATCCGGATAGTTGTCCATCTCCAGCAGATAGCCGATCTCTGTCCGGGTTTCCCCCTCCTCCGGCTCATAGACGTCCATCCTGTCCCGGGCCGCCTGGTTCTGTTCGCACAGGAGATAGATGCCCAGGTCCTTTCCGTTCAGGTAGAGGTTCACGAACATACAGTCGCTGCTGTAATACTTCCCCTCAAAGATGGTTTCCGCCAGCCGGAAGCCCATATAGTCCGGGCAGAGATGCCAGTAGGTCCGCAGCAGCACCCAGTTCCGGTACTTCAGGCCGTTATGCAGGCCCAGCATGTTCTGTTTCTTTTCAAAACGGATCCGGTAGGGTTTTTCCTCCCCCTGTTCCGCGGTGGAATTGCCGCGCACACGGATCCCGCATTCTGCGGTCAGCTCATAGGCTTCGTCGCAATTGAACACTGTGATAGTCGCCGGGACATAGGTTTCCCGGGACAGAACAGGCCGCCCCTCCTCTGTGACAATATGAATGCAGGGATGCTCTTTTCCCGCTCCAACCTCTTCAGAGAGTGCGCATCCCGTCCAGATCACCGCCAGTAAAACCAGAAACAGGATCATGATCAGCCGTTTCATCCGTATACCCCGTGCTTTCATCTGTACTGTATCTATTTATAATAATGATAGCATATGCGAAAAGTCTCCGTCAAAACAAACCGGGCCCTCTCCGGAACACAGTCCGGAAAGAGCCTCTGCGCACACACCCGGTTCCGCGAAATCGCATCACAGCAGTTGACAAAACCCGCCCGCGGGGGTAGGCTTATATCATAAAAGGAGGATCGGTTTCATGCTCTGGAAGATGATCGGTGTGCTGCTGTTTAAAGGCGTAATGACTTCCCTGTAAGGGGGAAGTATACCTTTTTTTAGCCGGCGCTGACATCCGTCACTTCATAACCGGTTCTCTGGTGTATGTTCTCCTTAACCAGTAAAATCAACGTTAAGGAGTTATTTTTATGTCCAAAATCAAAAATCAGATTCGCAAGCTTTATGCTTCATCCATACTCGGCAATCTGTCCCTGACCGGCGCCTGGGTCGCTATCCTGGCCTCCCGCGGCTTCTCCCTGGTGGAGATCGGCCTGGCGGAAACCGCCTACCACGCCGCCAGTCTGCTGATGGAGATTCCCTCCGGCACCCTGGCGGATGTATACGGAAGAAAAAAGATGCTGATCATCAGCACCCTGATTCACATCCTGGCCGGAGCTGTCATGATCCTTTCCAACAACCTGGCCCTGGTCTGTCTCTCCATCGCGCTCTACGCGGTCTGTGACAGTTTTGCCTCCGGTTCCGGCGAAGCCCTCGCCTATGATTCACTCAAATCAGCCGGGCAGGAGCAGGTCTACGACCGGTACGAATCCACTCAGCTGATTATCTACCGGCTGTGCAGCGGCATTTCCACCCTGTGCGCGGGATTTGCCCTGATTATCGGCTACCGGATTGCCTATGCCACAGGAATCATAACCTGCCTGATCCAGCTTTTCCTCCTGTTTTCCCTGGAGGAAGTCCGGTCGGACAACGCCCGCTCCGCTTCCGTTTCCGCCCCGAATGCCCTGCTGAACTGTTTCCGGGACAGCCTGCGCTTTCTGAAAAAGGAAACCCGGGCATTCCTGCTGATGATGACCAATTCCCTGATCGGTGCCGCGGATATCCTCCTGCTGTTCTTCCTGCAGGCCAAACTGCCCGCTGCCGGTATTCCGGATCAGTGGCTCGGCCCGGCACTGTTTGTGATGCAGCTGGGCGGCATTATCGGTGCCCGGATCATTCTCCGTTTCAAAAAGAAAAGCTACCGGACAATCTTTGCCGTCACCGGAATCCTTGTACTGGCCGGTATCGGTCTGGAACACAGCGGGATTCCCCTGCTGATGACCGCCGGCGGCTTTATTGCCGCGCTGGCGGACGACGCCCTGCAGGTACGCACCAACACGCGGCTGCAGGACATGTTCCCTTCCGAACAGCGGGCTACGCTCATCTCCATTGAGAGTTTCACTTTCTCAATCATCATGATCG
Source organism: uncultured Eubacteriales bacterium (assembly GCA_900315675.1). Lineage (GTDB taxonomy): Bacteria > Bacillota > Clostridia > Christensenellales > Aristaeellaceae > Aristaeella. Next base: position 42,314 of record OMZY01000011.1, on the reverse strand, counting down.
TTCTTTCACCGCTGGCCGGATGGTTTTTCTCCTTCTGGTAATCAGGCTTCGACCAGCCGGTCAATTTCTGTCTCAGAAGGTTCTTCAAACAATGACTCCACTTTCCGGAGGAGCCCCTCATCCACAAAATAGGCTGAGGGCTCCTCTTTCTTTTGCCGTGCATTGCGCTTCCGGATTCTTCTTTCCCATTCCTCCGGACTGATCCGCAGATAATGGATCTCATGCTCCGCGCCGTGTTCCGTATAGAAAGCGTGCAGCCGTTCCCGCTGCGCCCTTGTCCACAGACCCCAGTCCAGGATCACGTCCGTGCCCGTCCGGAGGATCTGCAGCGACAGGAAACAAAGATACTGCTCCGCCCGGAGCGCATAGGTGTCATGCATTTCGCCCGCCCCTTCCGGAAACAGGGTCAGCGTTATATCATCAATGGACAGGATCACCGCGTTCCGTTCCTCCCGCAGCTTCTGCGCGTAGGTGGTTTTGCCGCAGCAGATCCTGCCGCAGGTCATGATTACTTTTGCCATTTTCCCCTCCGCCGTTTCAGTTCACCCTCCGGACGCTGTCCGCCACCTGAAGCAGGATTTCCTCACAGTCTTTGGCATTATAGTACTGTTCATTTTCCTTCATGCACATCAGGATGACAGCTTCCTTGCTTTCTATATAATAGCGGCGTTCTCTTCCGTCCGGAAATTCCGCAAACCCCCGCGCCATCCGGACGCCCTGGGGATTCACATAGAGTTCCGTTTCCGTCATCCAGTCGCAGGCTTCCAGCACTTCCTCCGCCGTTTTCAGATGACGCGCCTTGCCGTCCCGGATCTCGGCGTCCAGGATCAAAGTCGCCGGTTTTTTGTCTGTTCCCTCATATTTCCAGATCACGTACCGGGTATCCGTATACCCGCGGACAAAGTGTTCCGGAATCTGAAACTCCAGCCCGTTCATGACCCGGACGCGCTCATTGGACCGTCCCGGAAGGATCAGGTAAACCCCCAGCAAGAGCAGCGACGCCAGCACCGGAACCGCGATCTTTCCGTACCGCTCCTTCTTTTCCGCCAGCTCTGCCTTCCGTTGTTTCCGTCTCTGCTTCCGGGTCAGTCCGTCTTCTCCGGAATCCTTCGGGCTCTGCCCGCCCTTCTTCAGGAAACATCCGGTCAGCGCAGTCCGGATCAGGCGGAACAGTATCACCGCGGGAACGGTGCAGGCCAGCACCGCAGCAATATACAGCGGCACTTTCCGGATATAGTAAAGACTTTTGGAGATGTCCAGGAAGTTATACCCGAACAGCTCCACAAAAATGCCGTGGATCAGGTAGAAATCCAGCGTCACCGTGCCCAGCCAGGCCAGCGCCTTGTTGCCGAACCGCACCTTCATCATCATCAGGAAACCGCAAGCCACAAATACAAACGCCACCAGCCACTGGATTCCGGCGCTCATCAGCCGGTGCACCACCTTCAGCGGATCACCCCATTCGCCGTAATAGCCCCAGCGGTTGTTGATCAGCCATTCCGACTGCTGGAACAGCAGGAAAAAGGCCGCAAAGGAAACAATCAGCCAGAACCAGTATCCCTTTTTGAGGAACCCGGTCACCCGCTTCTCATGCTTTCCGAAAAGCAGGCCCAGCGGGAAAAGGATGATGCTGTTGTACCACCATTCTCCCCTCATCCACCAGTCATCCTGATGGTCAATAAACGCCCCGGCCACCGTATAGCCCAGCGTAAACACAAAAACCCAGAAGATCGCCGTCCCTTCCCTTTTGCAGAAACGGAAGGCGGCCCAGAACGCCAGGTAGAAGAAGGGGATGACAATCGCGTACCAGGAGTTGACATTGGCCATATGCAGGCCGGAGAGGTACCAGAGGATCTTTGTCAGATCCATCTTTTCCCCCATCAGCAGCCGGACGCCGGTATGAAGAAACTCGGAGAGATAAAAGGCGATAATGATGGGTAAAACCCTGTGCCGGAAAAACCCTTTCAGATAATCCGGTTTGCTCTTCAGGCTTTTATACAGGCCCAGGCCGCTGCAGAAAAGAAACACGCCCACCAGCATATAGCCCATCGGAATAAAGGGATCCATCCCGTGTACGATAAACGCGGAAGGATGCCACGGCGCGCAGGTTTTCTGCGACATATGATGCAGCGCGATACCAAGCGCGGCGACACCCTGCAGGATCTTTGTCTGTTTCAGGGAGGTATAGTCCTCATTCCATTCACCGCGGCCGGCATAGCGGGCGCCCCAGAAGATCAGCCCCGCCAGCAGAAAGTAAAACAGATACATCCAGTCCATATCCGGTTCTCCTTATGTTTCATCCGTATATCACGGGATATTGTAACAGAAGGCCCCCCTGCTGAACAGGGAAAACTGCGTATTTTATCTGTTCCTCCGAAAAAAAGTTATGCTATAATCCTTACCGTGCCGAAAACCGGCGCAGGGAAGGAGCAGAAAACATGCTGTATATCATCCGGCACGGAAAGACCGACTGGAACGTCCGGCACAAAATGCAGGGCCGCACCGATATCCCCCTCAACGAGGAAGGCCGGCAGATGGCCGAAGCCGCCCGGGAGGAATACAGGGACGTTCATTTTGATATCTGTTTCTGCTCCCCGCTGATCCGCGCCCGGGAAACGGCTGAGATCCTGCTCCGGGGCCGGGACGTTCCCATCGTAACGGATAACCGGCTGATGGAAATGAGCTTCGGCCGTTTTGAAGGAATCGAAAACAGCTTTCAGATTCCGGACTGTCAGATCAACGAGCTTTTCTTTCACCCGGAACAGTATGTCGCCGAGCCCGACGGCGGCGAAGACCTGGACGATTTGTTCGCCCGGACCGGAGAGTTCCTCCGGGAAAAGGCAGATCCGCTGCTGAAGGAAGGAAAAGACGTACTGATTGTCGGTCACGGCGCCATGAACTCCAGCATCGTCTGCCAGGTCCGGCAGCTGCCCCGGTCACAGTTCTGGAGCGCGGGCATTGAAAACTGCAAACTGATGAAGCTTCCCTGAATAAAGAACCGCTGCCTGAAAACATACAGGCAGCGGTTTTGATTATTTCTCCCCGGCAGGCAGTGCCGTGCCGTCCGGATTGTCCCTGGTCAGGTTCTTTACCCATTTGTACTTCCTGAAGCGAAGCATCACCCAGGGAATTTTGCCCACCTCGTCCAGGCAGGTACAGGCGTAAACCGCCAGCACCGGCCAGCCGAACACAAAGGCGCCCAGCAGCGCCAGCGGGATCGCGAGGCCCCACATGCATACCGCCAGGGAATACATGTCGAACACCGTATCCCCGCCGCCGTCCAGCACGCCGTTGATCGTGACCGTGTTCACACAGCGGCCGATCATATACACCGCCATGATAATCATCATCCCGGTCAGGTACCGTCCCGCCTCCTCCGAGAGGATAACGACCTGTACCACCAGCGGCGTCAGCGCCAGCACCAATGCCATGGAGGCAAACCCGATCACGTAGGAAACGTTTTTCAGTTTGATGCCGTAGGCCTTTCCCCTTTCCAGGTTGCCCGCGCCCAGCTCGTTGCCTACCATGATCCCGGCAGCGTTCCCCACGCCGTTGCACACGCAGCAGATCAGGTCCCGGACCACCGCCGCGACTGCGTTGGCCGCCGCCGCGTCCGTTCCCATATGCCCCATGATCGCCGTATAGGAAGTGAACCCGACGCCCCAGAGCAGTCCGCCGCCCAGCAGGGGCATGCACTGCCTGCGGAAATCCGCGGCCAGCTGCTTCCGGCGTTTAAAGATCCTGTTCCAGGCCGGGCGGATATAGGTTTTTCCGGCGGAAACCGCAACGCACAGCGCCAGTTCAATCACCCGGGCCAGCGTTGTCGCCAGCGCCGCGCCCCGGGCGTTCATGGCCGGCGCCCCGAGCAGTCCGAAAATAAACACGGCGTTCAGGATGATGTTGCCGACCACCGCCGCCGAGGAGATCCAGGCTCCGGCCACGGCATGGTTCGTCACCTTCATCATCAGCAGGTAGCACTGGGAAACCCCGGCAATCAGATAGGACCAGCCGGCAATCCGCAGGTAGGCGCTGCCGGTCTCAATAATCGGATCGTCATGGGAAAACAGCCGCATCAGCTGCTCCGGGCAGCATTCACAGGCGGCAAAGAAGATCAGGGAGATGATGCCGCACCAGCGCAGCATGATATGGAAAACGCTCCGCACAGCCTCCCGGTCTCCCTTTCCCCAGTACTGGGAGCTGAGAATGGACCCGGCGGAAACCGCCGAAAAGATGAACATGTTCTGCACAAACTGAATTTGGGTGGCCAGGGAAACCGCGGTCATCTCATTCTGGGCCACGCCTCCCAGCATCAGGGCGTCCGCCGCGGCCACGGCCGCCAGCATCAGGCTCTGGAATGTGATGGGCGCTGCCAGCGTCCTCAGCTTCAGGTAAAAGGCACGGTTGTTGATCTGCATGAATTCCTCCGGGCAAACAGGACATTGCCGCGTAATCGATTACAAACCATTATCCGGAAAGGCCCCTGCTTTGTCAACGGACTTTGTTCGCTTTTCTTTCCTTTTCAGTTACGGTATAATATTCATATTGATTCAATTCGTACGGAGGAAATGCCATGAGTGAGAACTCCCTGCTCCCTGAACAGGCGCCGTCCATGTTCGGCCAGCCCCTGGCTGCCAGGATGCGCCCCTCATCGCTGGATGAGATTGCGGGACAGCAGCACCTGCTGGGTCCGGGGAAAGTCCTGCGCCGGCTGATCTCCTCCGACAGCATATGCTCCATGATCTTCTGGGGCCCGCCCGGCGTCGGCAAAACCACCCTGGCCCGGGTCATCGCCCTGCAGACCAAAGCCTCCTTCATTGACTTCTCCGCCGTCAACAGCGGGATCAAGGAAATCCGCCAGGTCATGAACCAGGCGGAGGAAAACCGGGTTTACGGCATCCGTACCATTGTGTTTGTGGATGAAATCCACCGTTTCAACAAAGCGCAGCAGGACGCCTTTCTGCCCTTCGTGGAAAAAGGCAGCATTGTCCTGATCGGCGCCACAACGGAAAACCCCTCCTTTGAGGTCAACAGCGCTCTGCTTTCCCGCTGCAAGGTCTTCGTGCTCCAGGCGCTCAGCCGGGAGGACATCCTGACCCTGCTGCGCCGGGCGCTGACGGATGAGCGCGGTTTCGGCCGGGATCAGGTCACCATCAGCGACACCGCCCTGGAAGCTATCGCGGATTTCAGCAACGGAGACGCCCGCAGCGCCCTGAGCTCCCTGGAAATGGTGGTGCTCAACGGCGAAGCGGGGGAAAACGGTATCCACGTGACGGACGAAATCGTCGCCCAGTGCCTGAGTCGGAAAAATCTGATGTATGACAAGGACGGAGAAGAGCATTACAACCTGATCTCCGCCCTGCACAAATCCATGCGCAATTCTGATCCGGACGCTGCCGTTTACTGGATGATGCGGATGCTGGAAGGCGGAGAGGATCCCCTGTATATAGCCCGGCGGGTGCTGCGTTTTGCCGCGGAGGACGTAGGCCTGGCAGACCCCAGGGCCATGGAGGTCGGCGTGGCCGCCTACCAGGCCTGTCATTTTATCGGAGTACCGGAATGCAACGTACACCTGGCTGAAGCCGTTATATATATGTCCCTTGCTTCCAAATCCAACGCCATGGAGATGGCGGTGAATGAGGCGCAGGAAGCGATCGTAAAGGAGCCGGACGCCCCCGTGCCGCTGGTGATCCGCAACGCGCCCACCCGCCTGATGAAGGATCTGTCCTACGGAAAAGGCTATCAGTACGCCCACGACTACAAAGAAAAAATAACCGCCATGCAGTGTCTGCCCGACGCGTTAAAAGACAGACAGTTCTACCATCCTACGGACCAGGGACAGGAAAGCCGCTACAAAGAGCGTCTCGAGCAGATCCGTGCATGGAAAAAGGAACAACGCAAATGATCAGAAACCGAAATCATTCCCTGCTGCTCAGGGCAGCCGTGCTGTTTGTATGCGCGGTACTGCTGATACCGCAGGCTTCCTTTGCAGCCAAAGCACAAAACAATACTGTTTCCAGCGTCCGGGTGCTGCTCACCCGCCTGAATCTGGCGGATGAGGCATGGATGACGCTGGAGGGCCGGTATCTCGCCCGCGGATCCGACGGGACGGAAGTCCTGCTGCCTCCCGGTGCGCAGCTCACCGTGCTCCTGCGCGGCGGAAAACTGGTTCTTTTCCACGACGGCCTTTCCCTGAACGCCGGAAAAGAACTGGCCCTGCTCCGCCGCCGGGACGGGGATACAGAACCCGGAATCCGTTTCAACCTCCAGTCCGGCGTTTACCCCGGAGACCTGACCCTTTCCGTAAAGGACGGGGCCATCCGCCCCATCCTGACGCTTCCGGTGGAATCCTACCTGCTGGGCGTCGTCCCGTATGAAATGAACGACTCCTTCCCGAAGGAAGCGCTGAAATCCCAGGCCGTCTGCGCCCGGACCTATGTCCTGAGCAAGATGAACCCCTCCGCGGAATGGGACGTGGTGGACAACACCAACGACCAGGTTTTCCGCGGAGTACCGGATAACAGCGAAAACACCGCCCTCGCCGTACAGGAAACTGAAGGCCTGGTGCTGACCTGGAACAACAAGCTGATTACCGCCTGGTACAGTGCTTCCAATGGCGGACAGACCGAGCTGCCCGGCAATGTCTGGAGCGGGGACAATATTCCCGGCTGCTTCGCCATGACCGATGACCCCTGGGATGCGAAGAATCCGGAAAGCACCGTCCGCACCGCTGTCCTGGCCAAATCCGGCGAAGGCCTCTCCCCCGGTTTCCTGAAACAGATCCGGTCCGCGCTGGCCAGGAAGCCGGAGCTGGATGATTTCAGGCTGAAAGACGACGACCCGTTCCGCGTGGACGCCATCCGCGCGGTAAAGCTGACCGCGCCCCGGTACAAGGAGCCCAGCCGCCTGATGACCAAGCTGGAGCTGACCGTGGCAGTCTCCGCCGCCCTGAAGGAAGGCAGAAGCCGTCCCACCGGGATGGACGCGGAACTGGATATTGACGACATCCTGCACCCGGACCGCACCCCCGCGCCTGCCGGTTCCGCCCCGGAAGACGAACAGGATCCGGAACTGATTCCCGCCGGAACCTTTACCGTGACCCTGGATCTGTTCCCGGAAATCGTGTTCCTGCTGGGACTGAGCGTTTACGGGGCAGACAACGAGATCGTCACCGTATCCGAAGAGGAGGAAAGCTTCACCCTGACCGCCGGGCGCTTCGGCCACGGCGTCGGCCTGAGCCAGCGGGGCGCCCAGTATCAGGCCTCCGAGGGCAAAAAGAAGTATACGGAAATCCTGAATTTCTATTATCCCGGCGCCAAGCTGAAACGCTATACCGGACAGACCGCTCCCCTGCCCACGCCGGATCCGGTACTGGGAAACACCCCGGGACCGATTCCCACCGCCACGCCCCGTCCGACGCTGATGCCCGTTACGGAGACCCTGCCGGAAGGCGCCTGGCTGGCTGTGGTGGAAAACATTGACGAGGACAGCAGCCTGAACCTCCGGGAAAAGCCTTCCGCCGGATCGAAGGTCCTCCGCAGGCTGTATAAACATCAGCAGCTGATTGTGCTGGAGGAGGCCGAGGTGACCGGATGGGTCCGTGTCAGAACGGATGTCTGTGAAGGCTACGTCATGGTTTCCTTCCTGCAGCAGGCAGAATAAACCCGGAACATATTCATACACCCGCCGGAATGTCGCGTTCCGGCGGGCTTTTTTCGGATCATGCGGTTTTCTCCCAAATTCGTCCCGGCCCGCCGAAGCTTCTGTCCCTTGAAACATAAGGGCGTCTGTGTTAGCATTGAAGGAAACGGGCCGAAACCCCAAGTGCGGTTCTCCCGTCCAAGTATCACCTGAAAAGAGGAAGGCACCGCTTATGGCGCTGAGCATCGTCATTCTGGTCATTGCCGCGGTTCTGCTGCTGATCTATTCGCTCCGCAGCCGCTTCGGGCTGCCGCTGTTCCTGATGAACGCGGGGATCAGCATCACTTCCGTTGCTGTTCTGTTCCAGACCAGCAGCACCTCCATGTATGCCACGCCGCAGTACTTCCCGCTCCGTTCGCTGGATCAGGACATTTTCCAGCTGATCTGCCGGATCCGGCCTTCGCTGGCCCAGGCGCAGACGCTGCGCAACATCGGTACGCTGATCTTTTTCTTCGGCATCGTCCTGATGCTGATGCTGATCGTCCGGAACATCAAGCACATCCGTTCCACCCGGGTCTGGAAGGTCCTCTGCGGCACCCTCATCTTCCTGTTCCTTGCGGCGTATTTGATTTTCTTCTCCCCCGCCTCCGCCTTCCGCCTGTATATGAGATACTACGCACTGGACGCGGCGTCCCGCGCCTCTTTTGTCCGGCTGGTTTCCCTGGCGGGCAGCCTGTTCAAAGGACTGGTCCTGCTGTTCGTCCTGTCTCCGGCGCTGCTGCTGACCTTCCAGTATGTCCGGAAAAACGTGACCTGCTTCGGCGACACCTTTTTCCTGCTGCTGGGAATCACCAGCCTGTACGGCCTGGTGTTCTTCATCGTGTTCTATACCAAGCCCCTGACCCTGAGCAGCCAGGCGGTATTCCTGAGCGCCTTCTGGTTCTTTGCCAACGGCACCTGGCTGCCGGGATGGATCACCTCGTTCTTCCTGCTGTTCTCCCTTCTGACGCTGACCCTGATCGTGCTGAGCGCCAACCGCATTTTCAGCGGCGATCTGGTGCTGCTGTCCCGCAAGCGCGCTATGAAAAACAGCATTGAAGACCTGAACCGGAACCTGAAGGATGTGTTCCATTCCGAGAAAAACCTGATGTTCAGCATCCTGATCCTGGCCAATGAAGCCCGGGACGCCTACGGTACCCCGAAGGGCCTGGAAAAACTGGACCGCCTCAACGAAATCGCGAAGGATCGCATGGAGATGATCACATCCTCCCTGAACCGGATCCGGGAGCTTCACCTGCACGCGGTTCCCACAGATATACGGACAATCGTGAACCAGGCCCTGGATACCCTGGCCCTGCCGGAGGACATCCGGTGTGAAACGCATTTCTGCGGGGACCCGGTTCACTGTATGGTAGACGAATATCATACCCGCAACGCGCTGAAGAACATCTTCGTCAACGCGGTGGACGCCCTGCAGCTGTCCGGCCGGGAAAACAAGACCATCTCCGTTACCGTGGACGCCAGCCGCGCCTGGGTCTGCCTGTCCATCCGGGACAACGGCCCCGGTATCCCCAGGCAGGAACTGCGCCGGGTCATGATGCCCTTTGTTTCCACCAAATCGAAAACGAGTAACTGGGGCATCGGCCTGCCCTATGCCTTCCGCGTCATCAATTCCCAGCTGGGGCAGATGCGGATCCGCAGCAGCGACCAGGAAGGCAGATCCTATACCCAGGTGGATATTCTTCTTCCGAGAGAAAGGATTGACTCATAATGAAGCAGATTCGAATCATGATGGCGGATGACAGTCCGGAAATCCGGAACTATTTTTCCAACATCATCAGCCATGAAGAGGATATGGAGCTGGCCGGAACCGCCGCCTCAGGCGCGGAAGCGGTCCAGCTGGCCCGGGATCTCCGCCCGGATATCATCCTGATGGACATCCAGATGGAAACCCGGATCGCCGGCATCTCCGCCTCCGAGCAGATTCTGAAGGAAATACCCGGAACCAAGATCATTATCCTGACCATCCTCGAGGATGACGACCTGCTTTTCCAGGCCTACTGCGCCGGCGTTACGGACTATATCATCAAAACCGACTCCGTCAACCAGATCCTGACCTCCATCCGGAACGCCTTCCAGAACCAGATGATCCTCCGGCCCAAATACGCGGAGAAAATCATCCAGGAGCTGAAACGGGTACGGGAGGAGCAGAACGGCCTGCTCTACGGACTGAACATTCTCACCATGCTGTCCAACAGTGAATTCGAAGTACTGAAATGCCTCTATCAGGGCATGAACGCCCGGCAGATTTCCGAATCCCGCTATGTGTCCCAGGGAACGGTCAAAACCCAGATCCACAGCATCCTGAAGAAATTCGACATGAAATCGGTCAGTGACGTGGTCCGGCACCTGAAGGAAATCCGGTTCGACCACATCATCGAAACAATGCACCCCGGGAACTGATCCCGGGGTGCTCGTTTTTTTTGTTTTATGCTGATCAGAACAGACCGCTGATCTTACCGTTGTCGTCCACATCAATCCGTTCGGCGGCGGGAGACTTCGGCAGGCCGGGCATGGTCATGATTTCACCGGTCAGGGCAACCAGGAAGCCGGCACCGGCGGAAACCTTCAGGTTCCGGACGGTCACCACAAAGCCTTCCGGCGCGCCCAGCAGGGTCGGATCGTCCGAGAAGGAATACTGGGTCTTGGCCACGCAGACCGGCACCTTGTCAAAGCCCAGGGCGGTCAGGCGTTCCGCCTGCTTCTTCGCGGCGGGCGTCAGCACAACGCCGGCACCGCCGTAAATCTTCTTTGTCACAGCTTCCAGCTTCTCCTCAATGGAAGCGTCCAGTTCGTAGGAGAAGGTGAAGTTGCCCTGCTCCTCTTCGCACAGGCGCACCACTTCGCGGGCCAGGTCTTCGCCGCCCTTACCGCCGTCTGCCCAGACGGTGGACAGCACGGTGTTCACGCCCAGCTCCCGGCACTTGCGGATGATGAAGTCAATTTCCGCGTCCGTATCCGTGGGGAAGCGGTTGATGGCCACCACGCAGGGCAGCTGATAGACGTTCTTGATGTTGTTCACATGGCGCAGCAGGTTCGGGATGCCTTTTTCCAGCGCGGCCAGGTCTTCATTTGCCAGCTGCTTCTTGTCCAGGCCGCCGTGCATTTTCAGGGCACGGACGGTACCGACCACAACCACCGCGTCCGGGGTCAGGCCCGCCATGCGGCACTTGATGTCCAGGAACTTCTCCGCGCCCAGGTCAGCGCCGAAGCCGGCTTCGGTCACGGTATAGTCTCCCATGCGCATGGCCATGCGTGTTGCCATCACGGAGTTGCAGCCATGAGCAATGTTCGCGAAGGGACCGCCGTGCACAAAGGCGGGGGTTCCTTCCAGGGTCTGCACCAGGTTGGGCTTCAGCGCGTCGCGCAGCAGGGCTGCCATGGCGCCGGTGGCCTTCAGGTCGCCTGCGGTAACAGGCTTGTCATCATAGGTATAGGCAACGATGATCCGGGACAGGCGTTCCTTCAGGTCCGCCATGGAAGAAGCCAGGCAGAACACCGCCATGATTTCGCTGGCCACGGTGATGTCGAAACCGTCCTCGCGGGGTGTGCCGTTTGCCTTTCCGCCCAGGCCGTCCACCACAAAGCGCAGCTGACGGTCATTCATGTCCACGCAGCGCTTCCAGGTGATCTTCTTCACGTCAATCCCCAGGGCGTTCCCCTGCTGGATGTGGTTGTCCAGCATGGCCGCCAGCAGGTTATTCGCCGCGCCGATGGCGTGGAAGTCGCCGGTAAAGTGCAGGTTGATATCCTCCATGGGCACCACCTGGGCGTAGCCGCCGCCGGCCGCGCCGCCTTTGACGCCGAAAACCGGTCCGAGGCTCGGTTCCCGCAGGGCAACGGTCACATCCTTGCCGATCCGGGACAGGCCGTCCGCCAGTCCGATGGTCGTGGTGGTCTTGCCTTCACCCGCGGGGGTGGGGGTAATCGCCGTCACCAGGATCAGCTTGCCGGGCTTCCGGTCAGTCTCGTCAATCAGAGCGGGATCAATCTTGGCCTTGTAGCGGCCGTACTGTTCCACATACTTCTCGTCCACATGGGCTTTCTTCGCGATCTCCATGATCGGCTTCATTTCACACTGCTGGGCAATTTCGATGTCGGACAAATACGCCATGACTGTAACCTCCGGTTTCTTTCTTTCGTCATCAGGAATCAGGGATTATTTGAAATACTGGACCGCGGATTCGAACATCTTAATGTCATAATTGCCGGGAACATTCTTGTACAGGTCCTTCCCGACCCGCTCGCTGTGACCCATCTTGCCGAACACGCGGCCGTCCGGGCTGGTAATGCCTTCGATGGCATACAGGCTTCCGTTGGGGTTGAAGCGCAGATCCATGGTCGGTTCGTCGTCCAGATCCACATACTGGGTGGCAATCTGGCCGTTCTCCGCCAGCTTGCGGATCAGGCTTTCCTCCGCCAGGAAGCGGCCTTCACCGTGGCTGATCGGCACGCTGTAAACCTCGCCCTGCTTTGCGTTGCGCAGCCAGGGGCTCAGGGTGCTGGCCACCCGGGTGCGGACGATCCGGCTCTGGTGGCGGCCGATGGTGTTGAAGGTCAGGGTCGGGCAGTGCTCATCGGTTTCGATGATCTTGCCGTAGGGCACCAGACCCAGCTTGATCAGGGCCTGGAAGCCGTTGCAGATACCGCACATCAGGCCGTCCCGCCTGTCGAGCATCTCAGTCACGGCTTCGGTGACGCCCTGGTTTCGGAAGAAGGCGATAATGAACTTCGCGCTGCCGTCCGGTTCATCGCCGCCGGAGAAACCGCCGGGGATGAAGATCATCTGGTTTTCCCGAACCTTGGCGGCAAAGGCTTCCGCACTGCGGACAATGTCCTCCGCCGAACGGTTCCGGACCACAAAGATTTCCGCCTTCGCGCCGGCGTCCTCCGCCGCGCGGGCGCTGTCCACTTCACAGTTGGTGCCGGGGAACGCCGGAATCAGCACGCCGGGCTTGGCGATATGCAGCGCCGGGGCTTTCCAGCCGGTTGCCTTATAGTTGAATTCCTCTGTCCGGTCTTCCTTCCGGGCTGCGGGCCAGCAGGCGTCCGCCTCCGCACGGTCTTCCACGGTCCACTCCGGATTCAGGGTCGGATACACTTTCTCCAGCTTGTCCCGGCCGATCACGCGCAGCTCCTTCACGTCCGCCGCGCTGCCGCGCCAGGTCAGCACAGGTTCTTCGGTTACAACGCCGAGTTTCCGGCCGAGATCCATCTCTTCGGACAGCTCCGCGATGAAGCTTCCGTAGCGGACCTCCGCCAGCTCCTTCAGTTCCCAGCCATCTTCAAAGGCAAAGCCCAGGCCGTTGCCCAGCGCCATCTTCAGCACGGAGGCCAGGGAACCGCCGACCTCTGCCGTGCGGCAGGAAACAATTTTGCCCTGGCGGATCAGCTCCGTCACCTGACGGTAAAGCGCCAGCAGGGATTCAGTCACCGGCAGGCCCTGTGCATCACGTTCCGGCTCCAGCACCACCACGGGATGGCCCGCCTGCTTGAACTCAGGAGAGATGATGTCGCCGGTCTTGGCCGTGGTCACCGCAAAGGAGACCAGGGTGGGCGGCACATCCAGCTTCTCAAAGGAACCGGACATGGAGTCCTTGCCGCCGATCGCACCGACGCCCAGGTTCATCTGGGCCTCAAAGGCACCCAGCAGCGCCGCCAGGGGCTTGCCCCAGCGCTTTCCGTCCGTTCCGGGTTTCTCAAAGTATTCCTGGAAGGTCAGATAGACATCCTCGAAGGAAGCACCGGCCGCGATCAGCTTGGTGACCGAATCCACCACCGCCAGGTACGCGCCGTGATAGGGACTGAAGGAGGTCAGCTCCGGATCATAGCCCCAGGCCATGAGGGAGCAGTCATCCGTATGTCCCTTTTCCAGGCTGATCTTCTGGACCATGGCCTGAATGGGAGTCAGCTGGTTCTTTCCGCCGAAGGGCATGAGCACCGTGCCCGCGCCGATGGTGGAGTCAAACCGCTCGGACAGGCCCCGGCGGGAGCAGACCGCCAGATCCGCCGCGGTTTCCTTCAGCAGGGCGCCGAAGTCCGCCGGCGCCTGCTTTTCGAGTTCCGCTACGGGACGGGACGCCGCGGGCGTAATCGCGGTATGCTTCGGGGCACCGTTGGAGTTCAGGAACTCACGGCTGATATCCACGATGGTCTTTCCGTTCCAGTTCATGCGCAGGCGGGGCTCTGCTTTCACTTCCGCCACAATGCATGCCTGCAGGTTTTCTTCCTCAGCCAGGGCCAGGAAGGCATCTGCGTCCTCCGCGGCCACCACCACAGCCATACGTTCCTGGCTTTCGGAAATGGCCAGCTCCGTGCCGTCAAGGCCTTCGTACTTCTTCGGCACCGCGTTCAGATCGATTTCCAGGCCGTCCGCCAGTTCGCCGATGGCAACGCTGACGCCGCCCGCGCCGAAGTCATTGCAGCGCTTGATCAGCTTTGTGGCCTTCGGATTGCGGAACAGCCGCTGAAGCTTGCGCTCTTCAGGAGCGTTGCCTTTCTGGACCTCCGCGCCGCAGGTTTCCACGCTGTGGGCATTGTGTGCCTTGGAGGAGCCCGTCGCGCCGCCGATACCGTCACGTCCGGTGGAGCCGCCCAGCAGGATCACCACGTCGCCGGGAGCCGGACGCTCGCGGCGTACATTTTCTGCGGGAGCCGCGGCAATCACTGCGCCGATCTCCATACGCTTGGCCGCGTAGCCGGGATGATAGATTTCATCCACAATGCCGGTGGCCAGGCCGATCTGGTTGCCGTAGGAAGCATAACCGGCCGCCGCGGTAGTCACCAGCTTGCGCTGGGGCAGCTTGCCGGGGATGGTTTCAGAAACGGGCTTGGTGGGATCCGCAGCACCGGTCACGCGCATCGCGCCGTAAACATAGGCCCGGCCGCTCAGGGGATCCCGGATCGCGCCGCCGATACAGGTGGCCGCGCCGCCGAAAGGTTCAATCTCAGTGGGATGGTTGTGGGTTTCATTCTTGAACAGCAGCAGCCAGGGCTCCTTGACCCCGTCCCGCTCCACGTCCATCTTCACCGTGCAGGCGTTGATTTCTTCGCTCTCGTCCAGCTTTTCCAGCTTTCCGTGCTTCTTCAGGTACTTCACGGCGACGGTCGCCAGATCCATCAGGCACACGGGCTTCTTTTCCCTGCCCAGTTCCGCACGCACGTCCATGTAGCGCTTCCAGGCCTTTTCCAGCACCGGATCCTCAAAACGGACGCTGTCAATCTCCGTCAGGAAGGTAGTGTGGCGGCAGTGGTCGCTCCAGTAGGTGTCCAGCATCCGGATTTCCGTGATGGTGGGTTCGCGGCCCTCTTCCCGGAACCAGGACTGGCAGAAGGTGATATCATCCACATCCATGGCCAGGCCGTAATCCGCCACGAACTTTTCCAGGCCGACGCGGTCCAGCCTGGTGAAGCCTTCCAGCGTTGCTACTTCCGTAGGCACCGCATACTCGGTCTTCAGGGTTTCCGGCATATCCATGGAAGCCTCCCGGGCTTCCACCGGGTTGATTACGTACTTTTTGATTTCTGCGATTTCCTCGTCAGTCAGGCTGCCGTAAAGCAGATAAACCTTTGCGCTGCGGACCAGGGGGCGTTCGCCCTGGGAAAGGAACTGAACGCACTGGGCCGCGGAATCGGCACGCTGGTCAAACTGACCCGGCAGATATTCCACCGCGAACACGGCGGCGGCGCCTTCCGCGTCAAACTGCGTCATTGTATTATCCAGCTGGGGCTCAGAGAACACTTCCCGCACGGCCAGGGAGAACATATCTTCCGAAATATTCTCCGCGTCATAGCGGTTCAGCAGCCGGACCTTCTCCAGGCCTTTGATCCCCAGGAATTTTTTCGCGTCTCCCAGCAGCGCCCGGGCTTCATTGTCCAGGCCGGGCTTTTTTTCCACAAAGATTCTATAGACCACAATAACACCTCGTTTTAATTCATAATTCACAATTCACAATTCATAATTGAATTCAATCTGAATAAGCAATCATCATAATGAATTATGAATTCTTCATTATGCATTGGCTTTCGCGCTTAAGGCGCGAAGCCCTATATCCCGCCGGCTGTACTTGTTGCCGAATTCAATCGTGTCCGCCATGGCATAGGCTTCCTTCACGGCGTCCGCCAGAGTATCCGCCACCGCGGTCACGCCGAGTACCCGGCCGCCGGAGGTTACCAGTTTTCCATCCTTCAGCGCCGCGCCTGCTACGTAAACGTGATCCTTCACCGCGTCAGGAATCGTAATTTCATATCCCTTTTCATACTTTACCGGATACCCCATGGAAGCCAGCACCACGCAGCAGGCATGGGCGTCTTTGAACTTCACTTCGCAGTCCGCCAGCGTGCCGTTGGTGGTTGCCTGCATCACCGTCAGCAGGTCGCTCTCCAGCAGGGGCAGCACCACCTGGGTTTCCGGATCGCCGAAGCGGCAGTTGTATTCAATCACCTTCGGGCCGTCCTTCGTCAGCATCAGGCCGAAATACAGGCAGCCGCGGAATTCCCGGCCTTCCGCCTTCATCGCGCGGATGGTGGGCAGGAAGATGGTTTCCATGCAGGTCTTCGCGATCTCTTCGGTATAGAAAGGATTCGGAGCAACCGTGCCCATTCCGCCGGTATTCGGACCGTTATCGCCGTCCTCCGCCCGTTTGTGGTCCATGCTGGAAACCATGGGCTTCACGGTTGTTCCGTCTGTGAAAGCCAACACGGAAACTTCCGGGCCTTCCAGGTACTCCTCAATGACGATCTCGTCGCCGCTCTTTCCGAACTTCTTGTCTTCCATGCATTCCCGTACGGCCGCCCGCGCGTCCCAGCGGTTCATGGCCACGGTAACGCCCTTGCCAAGGGCCAGGCCGTCCGCTTTGATCACGGTCGGAATCGGAGAGGTTTCCAGGTACTCCAGCGCCTTTTTCGGATCGGAAAACACTTCATAGGCCGCTGTGGGGATCCCGTACTTTTTCATCAGGTTCTTGGAGAAAACCTTGCTTCCCTCAATGATCGCCGCGTTCTTCCGGGGACCGAAGCAGGGAATGCCTTCGGCTTCCAGCGCGTCCACGCAGCCCAGCACCAGCGGATCATCCGGTGCGACAACCGCATAGTCAATCTTCGTGCTCCGGGCAAAAGCAACAATGCCGTCAATGTCCGTAGCCTTCACGTCCACGCAGGTCGCGTCCGCCGCGATTCCTCCGTTGCCCGGCAGCGCATAGATCGTTTCGACCGCCGGATTCTCCTTCAGCTTTTTGATAATAGTATGTTCCCGGCCGCCGCCGCCGACAAGAAGTATATTCATAACTGATCTCCTATGTATACAAAATGGGGTAAAAGCAGAAGGGAGGAGGCGGGAGGTTGAAGTTACTTTACTTCCTTCCTCCTGCTTCCTACCTTATGATCTTAATGGTGGAACAGTCTCATGTGCGTAAACGCCATCGTCATGCCGTACTTGTCACAGCAGTCGATCACTGCATCATCGCGGATGGAGCCGCCGGGCTCAGCAATGTATTTCACGCCGCTCTTGTAGGCGCGTTCAATGTTGTCGCTGAATGGGAAGAAGGCGTCGGAGCCCAGCGCCACGTTCTGCCGGGTGTCCAGGAAGGCTCGCTTTTCCGCGTCGGTCAGGGGTGCGGGCTGCGCGGTGAAGTACTTCTGCCAGTTGCCGTCGGCGCAGACATCTTCCTCATTCTGGTTAATGTAGCCGTCGATGACATTGTCCCGTTCGGGGCGGCCCAGATCAGCGCGGAAGGGCAGGTTCAGCACCTTCTCATGCTGGCGCAGGAACCAGGTGTCCGCTTTGGAACCCGCCAGACGGGTGCAGTGGATACGGCTCTGCTGGCCGGCGCCCACACCGATGGCCTGGCCGTCCACCGCGTAGCAGACGGAATTGGACTGGGTGTACTTCAGGGTAATCAGGGCGATGATCAGGTCACGCACGGCGGAATCCGGCAGATCCTTATTCTTCGTCACGATATCCGAGAGCAGCTCCCGGTTGATTTCAAAGTTGTTGCGGCCCTGTTCGAAGGTGATGCCGAACACCTGCTTGCGCTCCTGCACTTCAGGCACATAATCGGGATCGATTTCCACGATGTTGTAGTTGCCCTTGCGCTTCTGCTTCAGGATTTCCAGGGCTTCGGGCTCATAACCGGGAGCGATCACGCCGTCGGAAACTTCCCGCTTGATCATTTTCGCGGTGGTCACATCGCACACATCGCTCAGGGCAACCCAGTCGCCGAAGGAGCACATCCGGTCGGTGCCGCGGGCACGGGCATAGGCGCAGGCCAGGGGGGATTCGTCCAGGCCTTCAATATCATCCACGAAGCAGGCTTTCTTCAGATCAGCGGAAAGCGGAATGCCGACCGCGGCGGAAGTGGGGCTCACATGCTTGAAGCTGGTTACCGCGGGCATACCCAGGGCGGCCTTCAGTTCCTTTACCAGCTGCCAGCTGTTGAAGGCGTCCAGGAAATTGATGAAGCCGGGACGGCCGGACAGAATTTTGATCGGCAGCTCGCTGCCGTCGCTCATGTAGATCTTCGCGGGCTTCTGGTTGGGATTGCAGCCGTATTTGAGTTCAAATTCTTTCATGATCTTATCTCCTTTTCTACTTGCGATCGCCGTTACCAATGCTCCGTTCGCCTTCGGCTCCTGATCATTGACGGCTGTAGCATGGGACGTGTTACCAAAATCAGAGATTTTGACACGTCCTCATCACTTATTTTTGTTGACCAGCCGGCTCTCGGCAGCACCGGTCTTCAGGTCCACGTAACGGACATAAAGGCTGATCTTATTCTGCTCGTTCAGGTTCTTCCACAGGATGTCCGTCATATCGTCGATATCGTCGCTCACAGCGATGCGCTCCGGTTCACCCTGGAAGGTCGGGATCGGGTTGCCGTCGCACACATAGGTGTGGATGAAATGGCCCAGGCCGTTCAGCGGCGCATAGCTGTAGGTGTAGCGGTTGCAGGCGCTGCCTTCCGCGTCGGCGCTCTTGAGGATGCTCATCTGATAGGTGAAGTCACCGTCCGCGAAGGTCATCATGCCGCTGATGCGGGGAGTGAAGTTCGGGCCGTCCGGCTCAAATTCACGGCTTTCCAGCGCCGCGGAGAAGGTCTTTCCGGCCTTCAGACCGTCCCAGATGGTGTCGGTCTGGTTGCCGTTAGTCACGATCAGGTTGTTCTCATAGGAACGGATCGCAGCATAAATGATCAGGGAGGGATCCTGGACCTTGGAAACGTCGAAGGGCTCAGTGAAGACTTCGCCGTTCTTCTCGGTAAAGATCCGGTTGCGGCTGTTGTCGCTGCGGCCCATGATGAAGTAGGCAGTCATGGCCTTGGTGCCGTCCGGCGTCTTGCCGATGATGATGCCGCGTCCGGGATAGGTGTTGTCCTTCAGCAGTTCCTCAGGGGTGTTGATCTTGTAGATGTCCATAGGCTCCTCCTTGTTTTAATTCAGAATTCAGAATTAAGAATTCAGAATTATATTTTGTTTGATCTGCTTTTCTTTTTGCTCCTCACACAACGGCTTTCACAGGGCAAAAGTAATCAGCATTTTTCATTCTTCATTATTCATTCTTCATTGTTGAAATTATTTCTTTAGAAATGATTTCAACACTCTTGGGCAGGATGATCCATTCAGCCTGCTCCATCACCCGGCGCTGCAGGATTTCAGGGGTATCCCCGGGCTGAATCTCCACCGCCTTCTGGGCGATGATCTCTCCGCCGTCCGGGATTTCATTGACAAAATGCACGGTCGCGCCGGTCACCTTTACGCCCCGGTCCAGGGCTGCCTGGTGAACCTTCAGGCCGTAAAAACCCTCGCCGCAGAAGCTGGGGATCAGGCTCGGATGAACGTTGATGATCCGCCGGGTATACAGCGTGGTGAAATTCTCCGTCAGGATGCTCAGGAATCCGGCCAGTACGATCAGGTCAATCCGGTTGATGGTCAGGGCGTCAATCAGTTTCTGCTCAAAGGCCACCTGTCCGCCGCAGGCCTTCTTGTTGATCTCCAGGGTCGGAATGCCGGCCTTTTGTGCCCGCTCCAGGGCATAAGCCCCGGCACGGTCGCTGATGACCATCGCCACTTCCCCGTCCGGAATTTCTCCCCGGGCTGCGGCGTCCAGAATCGCCTGCAGATTGGTTCCGCCTCCGGATACCAGCACGGCAATACGGGCTTTTCCGCTCATAAGCACCTCCGTTATTGCGATCAGATGATCGTGATTTTATCCTCGCTCTCGATGATTTCACCGATCACGTAGGCTTCCTCGCCATTGTCCTTCAGGATCTGCAGGGCTTTCTCCGCATCCTCTGCCGCGACAACAATGCTCATGCCCACACCCATGTTGAAGGTGTTGAACATATCCCGCTCGCTGATGCCGCCCTTTTCGGCGATCAGATCAAAAATCGGCAGGACCTTCACAGCGCTGCGCTGAATCTTCGCGCCCAGGCCGTCCGGAATGCTCCGCGGAATGTTCTCATAGAAACCGCCGCCGGTAATGTGGCTGATGCCCTTCACGGCCACTTCCTTCAGCAGGGCCAGAACAGGCTTGACATAAATACGGGTGGGGGTCAGCAGGGTCTCGCCCAGGCTTTTGCCGCCCAGCTTCTCCACCGGGGTTTTCAGATCGGCGTTCTCCACATCAAACACTTTCCGCACCAGGGAAAATCCGTTGGAATGAACACCGGTGGAAGGCAGCGCGATCACCACGTCCCCGGCTTTCATGGCCTTGTTGTCGATGATCTTCGCCTTGTCCACGATACCGGTGGAATAACCGGCCAGGTCGTAGTCATCCTCGGGCATCATGCCGGGATGCTCCGCCGTCTCACCGCCGATCAGCGCGCAGCCGGCCTGGACGCAGCCTTCGCAGACGCCCTTCACGATCTGTTCGATACGCTCCGGAACGTTCTTTCCGCAGGCAATGTAGTCCAGGAAGAACAGGGGTTGTGCGCCGCAGCAGATGATATCGTTCACGCACATGGCCACGCAGTCAATACCGATGGTATCGTGCTTGTCCATCAGCAGGGCAATTTTCAGCTTGGTGCCCACGCCGTCGGTGCCGGATACCAGCACCGGTTCCTTCATTCCGGTCATGTCCGGCTGGAACAGTCCGCCGAATCCGCCCACATCAGAGCAGACCCCGGGGGTCTCTGTCCGCCGGATATGCTTTTTCATCAGTTCAACAGACTTATAACCGGCAGTGATATCAACGCCAGCGGCGGCGTAGGCTTCAGATCTGGATTCATTCATTGTATTAGCTCCTTTACAGGATATTAATCTTCCTCTCCGCAACCTCAATGGTTGCAGCAGGGAAGCACAATGGTCTCCTCGTTCCGCAACCTCAATCTTCGCCTCTCACCCTTGGAGCGGGTTCGATGCTCGTTTCGGTTGACTCGGTCGGCTCATTTCCGTCTTCGACGGACAGCCCACCGGGCTGTCATTCGCCTTCCTCCCCATTCCAGCAATACGTGCAAAGCTCGCAGGGATCAATGCCGATCGCTTTCACCACACCCTCCAGGGTCTGGAACTCCAGGGAGGCGAAATTGAACTTCTTGCAGATGCAGTCCCGGAGGCTCTTGCCGCGCTCAGTGGTACCGTCGGCGTACTCATCAATGTGATTGAAGCCTTCCTCCCCTTCCAGCTCCAGGATCACCCGGCGGGCAATCAGCTCCAGGTCGCTGTTGGAACGGGAGAAGTTCAGGTACTTGCAGGCATACATGATAGGCGGACAGGCGCTGCGCATATGCACGGACTTGGCGCCGCTCTCGTACAGGAACTCAACGGTTTCCCGAAGCTGCGTACCGCGGACGATGGAGTCGTCCACAAACAGCAGGTTCTTGCCCTTGATCAGCTCGTTCACGGGAATCTGCTTCATCTTGGCAATCTTGTCCCGGTCTGTCTGGTTTGCCGGCATAAAGCTGCGGCTCCAGGTGGGAGTGTACTTGATGAAGGCCCGGGCAAAGGGAACGCCGCTGCGGTTCGCATAGCCGATGGCATGGGGAGTACCGGAATCCGGCACACCGCCGATGTAATCAATCGGATCGTCCCGGCCGGCTTCCTTGTCGTTGTCCGCCATGATCGCACCGTTGCGGTAACGCATCTCTTCCACGTTCACACCTTCATAGGTGGAGGTGGGATAGCCGTAATAACTCCACAGGAAGGAGCAGATCTTCTTTTTCTTTCCGGGAGCCGCCAGCCGGGTCATCTTATCCGGTGTCAGCTCAACGATTTCCCCGGGTCCCAGTTCGCAGACGTCTTCATAACCGGTTTTATGGAAGGCAAAGGATTCAAACGCCACGGCGTAGCTGTCCTCCCGCTTTCCGATCGCTACCGGCAGGCGGCCCATCCGGTCGCGGGCTGCAATGATGGATCCTTTATCCGTCAGGATCAGGATGGACGCGGTACCGACAATGGACTTCTGGGCAAAACGGATGCCCTCCGCAAAAGTACTCTTCTGGTTGATCAGGGCGCTGAGCAGCTCCGTCTGGTTGATCTTGCCGCCGGTCATGGAATCAAAATGGCCGCCGCTGAAGCTCAGGTACTGGTCAATCAGCTCATCCGCGTTGTTGATCACACCGGTCATGCAGATCGCGTAGGTACCCAGGTTGGAACGGATCAGCAGGGGCTGGGGATCCGCGTCTGAAATACAGCCGATGGCGGAAGTGCCCCGCATTTCCTCAAAAATATGTTCAAACTTAGTCCGGAAAGGCGCGTTGCAGATGTTGTGAATCTTCCGCTGCAGACCAATCTCCTCATCCCACGCGGCCATACCGGCACGGCGGGTGCCCAGATGGCTGTGATAGTCCACACCGAAAAACACATCCAGCATACAGTCCTTATGGGACGTAATTCCGAAAAATCCACCCATGGTCGTTACTCCTGTGTCATATCATTCAGAATACCGGAATCAGGCAAAGAACAGCTCGCTCAGGGTCATGGGATCGATGTACTTGCCATCCTTGTAAACCCGCATGTTGCCGCTGGCGATTTCGTCGATCAGCATGACCTTTCCGTCCGCGTCATAACCGAACTCGAATTTGATGTCATACAGATCCAGGCCCTTGGCCTTCAGATCATCCGCCACGATCTTCGTGATCTGCTGGGTCATGGTCTTGATATCTTCATACTGCGCGTCGCTCATCACGCCCAGCGCCACCAGCGCATCCTTGGTGACCAGCGGATCGCCCTTGGCGTCGTCCTTGAAAGTGGTTTCCACATAAGCGGGCAGATCAGCGCCTTCGGCGATGTAGTCACCGTAGCGGCGGAAGAAGCTGCCGACCGCCTTGTAGCGGCAGATCACTTCCAGGCCCTTGCCGAACACCTTGGCGGGCTTCACTTCCATGGTGGTCTTCGCCAGGTCGGCGCTCACAAAGTGGGTCGCGATACCGGCCGCGTTGATCTTCTCGAAGAAATAGATGCTCATCCGCAGGTTTACATCGCCCACGCCTTCGATGGTCAGGCCGATGCTGTTCTCGCCGGGATCGAACACGCCGTCCTTGCCGGTGCAGTCATCCTTGAAGAGCAGTTCATAGTTTCCGTTGTCCAGGGCGTAAACATTCTTGGTTTTTCCGGTGTAAACGAGCTTCTTTTCCATGGTGTTTTTTCTCCTCTATCTTCTTTATTTCAGGGTTTGCAGTGTTTCTCAGAGCCGTTCCATGATACCGGCGTCCTTCGCCAGTACGGCGTCCGCGTCCGCCTTCCGCTTCGCGTCCAGCTTCGCGGCCAGCTCCGCGTCCTCCACAGCCAGGATCTGCGCCGCCAGCAGCGCCGCGTTCGCTCCGCCGTTCACCGCGACGGTCGCCACAGGAATCCCCGTGGGCATCTGAACCGTGGACAGCAGCGCGTCCAGCCCTTCCAGGCAGGGACCCTGGCAGGGAATCCCGATCACCGGCAGGGTAGTATTCGCGGCAATGGCCCCGGCCAGATGAGCCGCCATGCCTGCCGCCGCGATCAGCGCGCCGAATCCGTTCTTCCGCGCATTGACTGCAAAAGCCCGGGCCTCTTCCGGTGTACGGTGTGCTGAATAAACGTGCACCTCGAAGGGAATGCCCAGGCTTTTGAGCTGATCTGTTGCTTTTTTAATCACGGGCAGATCGCTGTCGCTGCCCATGATGATACCGACTTTTCTCACGATAAAGTTCCTCCTGATTTCTCCATTGAAACCGATCCCAATATACTTCAAAACACGAACATTGTCAATCCAAAACAAAGGAAATTCAGATATTTTTAAACAAAAACACGAACGTTCGGAAATAAACGTTCGTGTTTCTTCGGTTTTTGTGCATTCTGGTGCAGATTTTGCTATTTAGCCCCATCCACCGCTCAGAGGTTGGAAGCCTTCGTTTCGCAATAAGCGCACCGGTACTCCTTTTTCTCCCGGTCTGTCAGGCAGAAAACCTGGTCCAGTTCCTGTTCGCAGGAGGAAATACACCGGGGATTTTTGCAGAAAAGGACGTTTACCAGCTTCTCCGGCATTTCAATCCGCTTTTTCTCGATCAGTTCCCCGTTCCGGATGATATTCACGGTGGCGCCGGGATCTACATAGCCGATGATATCCAGATCCACGTCGATGTCCGCGTCCACCTTGATAATGTCCTTGCGTCCCAGCTTGCGGGAAACCACATTGGTGATCATTGCCACCGGAGCCTCCAGGGTTTCCAGGCCCAGCAGGCGGTAAAGCTTCATGCCGCAGCCGGCGGCAATATGGTCTATGACGATTCCGTCCCGGATGGAGTCAACGTTCATATCGTTCCCGCCTCCTTCAGCAGTTTCAGGATCAGTGCCATGCGCATATACTTTCCGTTCAGCACCTGCTTGAAGTAGCAGGCCCGGGGATCATCGTCCACCGCCACGCTGATCTCGTTCACCCGGGGCAGGGGATGCATGACGCACAGGTCTGCCCGGGCTTTCTTCATCTTTTCCGGCGTCAGGATGTAGCTGTCCCGCAGGCGCAGGTAGTCTTCCTCATTGAAGAAGCGTTCCCGCTGAACCCGGGTCATGTACAGGATATCCAGATCGCCGATCACCTCTTCCAGATCCGTGGTCTGGGTATAGGGAATGTTCTTTTTCTTCAGGGCGTCGTTTTTTACATAGCTGGGAACCTTCAGTTCCTCCGGACTGATCAGAACGAACTTCAGTCCCTCGTAGCGGGACATGGCATTGATCAGGGAATGCACCGTACGCCCGAATTTCAGGTCGCCGCACAGGCCTACGGTCAGGTTGTTGAGCCTTCCCTTTTCCCGCCGGATTGTCAGCAGGTCCGCCAGCGTCTGGGTCGGATGGCAGTGGCCGCCGTCCCCCGCATTGATCACCGGCACGGAGGCGTTCCGCGCCGCCACCAGCGCCGCGCCCTCCTTCGGATGGCGCATGGCAATAATATCCGCGTAGCAGGAAACCGTCTTCGCCGTGTCCGCCACACTCTCGCCCTTTGCGGCAGAGCTTGTCCCCGCGCCGGTCACGCTGAGTACGTTTCCGCCCAGCTCGTACATGGCCGCCTCAAAGCTCAGGCGGGTGCGGGTGCTGGGCTCAAAGAAGAGCGTCGCCAGCTTCTTCCTGCGGCAGGCGTCAGCATAATCATCCGGATGGGCAATAATGTCCTCCGCCGTATCCATGAGCCGGTCCAGCTCTTCCGGGGTCAGATCCGGAACGTCAATGATGCTTCGTTTCATATAATCCTCCAATTACACCTTGGCCCAGGACTCATCACTCGGATTGTTGCGGAAACGGATCAGGCGGGAGATATCCTCGGGACGGATATATCCTTCCCTGGCGGCTTCCTCCGCAATGATGTCAAAGTTCGTCAGGGAAACATTCTTCACATTCGCGGCCGCCAGCCGGTCCAGGCCCTTCTGCATGCCGTAGGTAAAGATGCTTACGATGCCCAGTACTTCCGCGCCGGCCTTCCGCAGCACATCCACCACTTCCAGCACGCTGCCGCCGGTGGAAATCAGGTCTTCCACAACCACAACCTTCTGGCCGGGCTCCAGCCTGCCTTCGATCTGGTTCTGCCGGCCATGGTCCTTCGTGCCGGAACGCACATAGCCCATAGGCAGTCCCATGATATGGGCTGTGATCGCCGCGTGGGCAATACCCGCGGTGGATGTTCCCATAAGCACTTCCACAGAGGGATATTCCTCTCCGATCAGCTGGGCCAGGCCCTTCTCCACATCCGTGCGGACTTCCGGCGCCGTCAGGGTCAGCCGGTTATCGCAGTAAACAGGGCTCTTGATGCCGCTGGCCCAGGTAAAGGGCTCCTCCGGCCGGAAAAAGACTGCCTTGATCTTCAGCAGGTCCCGTGCAATCAGCTGATTCAGTTCTTCCCGTTTCATACGCTCGTTCCTCGCTCTCAATTCATAATTCACAATTTATAATTCATAATGAAATCATATGAATCTTCCGATATCCGGATTATATCGCCGGACGTTTAAACCATCTGCCATTTTTCATTGTGAATTCATTGGATTTTATCCAATGAATTCAGCAACGCACCGTTCGTATGCCGCCACCGGATCCTCCGCCGCGGTGATCGGACGGCCGACGACAATATAGTCGCTGCCGACCTTCTTTGCCTCCGCCGGGGTCATAACCCGCTTCTGGTCACCCACATCCCCGTCGGCAAAGCGGACGCCGGGAGTCACCGTCAGGAAGTCCGCGCCGCACACATCATGCACCTTCCCTGCTTCCAGCGGGGAGCAGACCACGCCGTCCAGTCCGGCTTTCCGGGCATTCAGGGCGTAGTGCATCACCACTTCGTCGATGGGCTTCTCAATCAGCAGATCCTTTTCCAGCGCCTCCTGGTCCGTGCTGGTCAGCTGGGTCACAGCAATCAGCAGCGGGCGGCTGCCGTCCGGCCGGGTCAGGCCCTCCAGCGCCGCTTCCATCATGCGGATGGTACCCGCGGCGTGAAGGTTGCAGATATCCACGTCCAGATCCCGCAGCACCATCATGGCCTTTTTCACGGTATTCGGAATATCGTGCAGTTTCAGATCCAGGAAGATTTTGTGCCCCCGGGCCTTGATCTGCCGGACAATGTCCGGACCGGCTCCGTAGAACAGCTCCATGCCGATCTTCACAAACGGTTTACGGCCCTGGAATTTGTCCAGAAAGGCCAGCGTCTGCTCAGCGTTCGGAAAGTCACAGGCCACAATCACGTCTTTTCCCATGTTCAAATCTCTCCTTTCAATTCCTGCAGGGATCTGATTCCGTATTGATCCATCGCAGCAGGCAGATCCTCAATGATCTTTTTGCAGGCGCAGGGATCCGTCAGGTTCGCCGCGCCCACTTCCACAGCCGTGGCGCCGGCCATCATCATCTCCAGCACGTCTTCCGCGGTGCTCACACCGCCCATGCCTATGACCGGGATTTTCACCGCCCGGCATACCTGCCAGACCATCCGCAGGGCCACCGGGAACACCGCCGGGCCGCTGACGCCGCCCATCACATTTTTGATGACCGGTTTCCGGGTCTTCAGGTCAATCCTCATCCCCTGCAGGGTATTGATCAGGGATACACCGTCCGCTCCCGCGTCCTCACAGGCCTTCGCGATGGCGGTGATATCCGTCACGTTCGGACTCAGCTTCATGATTACCGGTTTGGTTGTCACTTTTTTTACCGCCGCGGTCACTTCCGCCGCCGCTTTCGGATCGGTTCCGAAGGACATGCCGCCGCCGTGCACATTCGGGCAGGAAATGTTGACCTCCAGCCAGCCCACCTGCTCCTCCGCGTCCAGGCGTTCGCAGGTATAGGCGTAATCCTCCACGCTGAAGCCGCTGACGTTTGCCATCACCGGCTTATGGAATACTTCCTTCAGCTTCGGCAGTTCCTCCGCGATCACCTTTTCCACCCCGGGATTCTGCAGGCCCACGGCGTTGATCATGCCCGCCGGGCATTCCGCGATGCGGGGCGTGGGGTTTCCGAAGCGGGGATCTTTTGTGGTTCCCTTAAAAGAGAAGGTTCCCAGGCAATTGATATCGTACCACTGGGCAAACTCATACCCGAAGCCGAAAGTACCGCTGGCGGGGATCACCGGGTTGTCCAGATCAATGCCGCACAGGTTCACAACTAATTTGTTTTCCAAACTTCATTCTCCATTCTCAAGCGTTATCCGCAACCTCAATCGGCGCGACTCCGCACTGCGGAGCTCGCTTGTTTCGGTTGTTTGCCCAGGGCTGCCGCCCGTTTTTCGCTGAGAAAGAGCCACTGGCTCTTTCTCCGGGCGCTCCAAACCCCACCTCTGACGAAATTTCTGCCACCGGCAGTCGTCAGAGGTTCGCCCAAAGGATCTCCTCCTTCTCCAGCACCGGGCCTTCCCGGCAGATACGCTTGTATCCGGTGATGGTCTTGCAGCTGCAGCCCATGCAGGCGCCGAAGCCGCAGCCCATCCGTTCCTCAAAGGAGAACTGGCCGGAGGTTTTCGCTGCGCGGTATACCGCTTTCAGCATGGGTTCCGGTCCGCAGGTATAGAAGTAGCTGTACTCCGCCGGCAGGGCGTCGGTCACAAAGCCTTTCACGCCATAGCTTCCGTCCGCGGTGGTCACCGTCACATCGCAGCCCAGCGCCCTGAACTCCGCTTCCCCGAAGACCTCCGCCGCCGTGTTGAAGCCCAGCACAGCGCTCACCTTTTTGCCGGCGGCAATCAGCTGTTTCGCCAGCAGGTACAGCGGCGGTACGCCTACGCCGCCGCCCAGCAGCAGCGGATGGTCTCCGGCTTTCGCCATGTCATATCCGTTGCCCAGTCCGGTGAGCACGTCCAGCGTTTCCCCGGCTTTCATGCCGCTCATCTGCTCCGTTCCCTTGCCTACCACCTTATACAGGATGGTCAGGCTGCCGGGAGCGGAATCGAACACGGAGATCGGCCGGCGCAGGAAGAGGCCGTCCAGGCGGATGTTCACAAATCCGCCCGGCTTCTGCGCCTCCAGTTCCGCGCCTTCCAGCCGCATCCGGTAAACGCTGCCTGTCACCGGCACGTTTTCCATGATTGTTAATACTTGCTGCTTCATTACATTCCCCTTATTCCGGGTTTTTACAATTAATTCTGAATTCTGAATTCTGAATTGATTTAAGCGTCAATGGTTGAGATCGTCAGCGTGGTCTCCTCCAGTACGTCCAGCAGCACGCGGACCGTATCCAGACTGGTGAAGATCGTCGCGTTGTTCTCGGTGGCGCAGCGACGGATCTGCAGGCCGTCGCTTTCGCTCTCCGCCTCCCCGATCTCCCGGGTGTTGATGATGTAGGCCACATGGCCCTGGCGGATGCTGTTCAGGATTTCATCGGAACCCTGGCTGAGCTTCAGCATCGCATGGGTGCGGATGCCGTTTTCCTTCAGGAAGCGGGCAGTTCCCCTTGTCGCCTCAATGTTGAAGCCCAGGTTGTAGAAGCGGCGGATCAGCGGCAGGGCTTCGTCCTTGTCCCGGTCGGCAATCGTAGCCAGCACCGTGCCGTAATTCTGCAGCCGGGTTCCGCCGGCCTGCAGCGCCTTGTACAGGGCGCGGTTCAGCTTGTCATCGTAACCGATGGCTTCACCGGTGGATTTCATTTCCGGGCTCAGGTAGGCGTCCAGGCCCTTGATCTTGTTGAAGGAGAAGACCGGAACCTTGACATAGAAGCGTTTCTTTTCTTCCGGATAGAGGTCGAAGATACCCTGTTCCTTCAGGCTCTTGCCCAGGATGACTTCCGTGGCGATATCCGCCAGGGAGTAGCCCGTGGACTTGCTCAGGAAGGGAACCGTCCGGCTGGACCGGGGGTTCACCTCAATGATGTACACATTTTCGTTCTCATCCACAATGAACTGGATATTGAACAGGCCGATGATGCCGATGCCCAGGCCCAGCTTCTTCGCGTACTGGAGGATAATGCCCTTCACTTTGTTGCTGATGGAGAAGGTGGGATAGACGGAAATGGAGTCGCCGCTGTGGATACCGGTGCGTTCCACCAGCTCCATGATACCGGGTACGAACACATCCCGGCCGTCGCAGATCGCGTCCACTTCCACTTCCTTGCCGCGGATGTACTTGTCCACCAGCACCGGCTTGTCCGCGTCGATTTCCACGGCGGTCCGCAGGTAGTGGCGCAGCTGCTCCTCATCCCCGACAATCTGCATGGCCCGGCCGCCCAGCACGAAGCTCGGCCGTACCAGCACCGGGTATCCGATCTCCTCGGCAGCTTTCACGCCGTCCTCAATCCGGGTGACCGCCCGGCCCTGGGGCTGCGGAATGTGCAGGTCTTCCAGGATCTTTTCAAAGCTGTCCCGGTTTTCCGCCCGCTCGATAGCGTCGCAGTCGGTTCCGATGATCTTCACGCCGCGCTTCATGAGCGGCTCCGCCAGGTTGATAGCGGTCTGTCCTCCCAGAGAGGCGATGACGCCTTCCGGCTTTTCAAAGTCGATGATCGCCATGACGTCTTCCGGCGTCAGGGGCTCAAAGTACAGTTTGTCCGCGGTAGTGTAGTCCGTGGAAACCGTCTCGGGGTTGTTGTTGATAATGATGGCTTCGTAGCCCGCGCGGCGGATGGTCTGCACCGCGTGCACGGTGGAGTAGTCGAACTCCACGCCCTGGCCGATGCGGATCGGGCCGGCGCCCAGCACCACAATCTTTTTCTTGTCCGTCAGGATGGATTCGTTCTTTCCGCTGTAACTGGAGTAAAGGTAGGCAATGTACTTGCCGGTATGCAGGGTATCCACCATCCGGAACACCGGCACAATGCCCTTTTCCTTCCGCAGGGCGTACACGTCCGTTTCCTTCATATTCCAGAGCCGGGAGATTGTCAGATCCCCGAAGCCCATAACCTTCGCTTCCTTCAGCAGCTCCACATCCCCGGGCGCGGCTTTCAGGCGCTTTTCCATTTCAGTAATCTTTTTGATGCTTTCCAGGAACAGCTCCGTGATCATGGTCTGTTCATGGATCACGTCAATGGCCACATCCCGGCGCAGCAGCTCCGTGACCGCGTACAGGGTGTCCGCCCGGAATTCCTTCACATATTCCAGCAGTTCCTCCGTGCCCATGGAATCGAACTTGGCCAGGTGCAGATGACATACGCCGGTTTCCAGGCTTCGCACGCTCTTGAGCATGCATTCCTCCAGCGTGCTGCCGATTCCCATCACCTCGCCGGTGGCCTTCATCTGGGTGCCCAGCTGGTTGCTGGCGGAAGTGAACTTGTCGAAGGGGAAGCGAGGGAACTTTGCCACGATATATTCCAGGGAGGGTTCCATCGCCGCGTTGCCGCCGGCTACCGGAATTTCTTCCAGCGCCATGCCCAGAGCAATCTTCGCGGTCACCCGGGCGATCGGGTATCCGCTGGCCTTGCTGGCCAGCGCGGAAGACCGGCTGACCCGCGGGTTCACCTCGATGAGGTAGTATTTGCTGCTGTTGGGATCCAGCGCGAACTGCACGTTGCAGCCGCCTTCCACCTTCAGTTCCCGGATGATTTTGATCGCGCTGTCATTGAGCATCTTCAGGTCATGGTCGGACAGGCTCAGGATCGGCGCCACCACCACGCTGTCGCCGGTATGCACGCCCACCGGATCCACGTTCTCCATGCCGCAGATCGTGATCGCCTTGTCATTGCTGTCCCGCATGACTTCGAATTCGATCTCCTTGTAGCCGCGGACGCTCTTTTCCACCAGCACCTGGTGTACAGGGCTGAGACGGAAAGCGTTGGTGCCGATTTCCACCAGCTCTTCCTCATTGTTGGCGAAACCGCCGCCGGTGCCGCCCAGGGTGAACGCGGGGCGCAGCACTACCGGGTACCCGATGTCCAGCGCGGCCTTTTTCGCTTCTTCCAGATTATAGGTAATTTCACTGGGAATAACCGGCTCCCCGATGGACTCGCACATTTCCTTGAACAGTTCCCGATCCTCAGCCCGTTCAATGCTGCGGCTGCTGGTGCCCAGCAGTTCCACGCCGCACTCTTTCAGCACGCCTTTGCGCTCCAGCTGCACCGCCAGGTTCAGGCCGGTCTGTCCGCCGATACCGGGGACGATGGCGTCCGGACGTTCATACCGCAGGATCTTCGCGATATATTCCAGCGTCAGGGGCTCCATGTACACCTTATCCGCGATGGAGGTGTCCGTCATGATGGTCGCCGGGTTGGAGTTGCACAGCACCACCTCGTACCCTTCCTCTTTCAGTGCAAGGCACGCCTGGGTACCGGCGTAGTCAAACTCCGCCGCCTGGCCGATCACAATGGGGCCGCTGCCGATGATCAGTACCTTTTTGATGTCTGTCCGCTTCGCCATGTTCTTTTCTTCCCTTCTTTTTTCTTACTTGCCAAAGACTGTCCTGCCCGCATGCACGGTTTTCAGGCACCGTCCGTAAACGCTTTGTCCCGCAAAGGGCGTGGCTTTCCCCATGCTCTCAAACTCCGCCGGATCAATGGTGTATGCCGCGTCCAGGTCCCACTCACACAGGTCATCCTCCCGCAGCGGGATTCCGAACCGCTCCCGCGGGGCCACCGCCATCAGGCTGATCAGCCTTTCCAGCGGCAGGATCCCGGTTTTCACCAGTCCTGTATACAGTACCGGGAACGCACATTCCAGCCCGACCACGCCAAAGGCGCTGCCTGCCAGTCCCCGGCTCTTTTCTTCCGCGCTGTGCGGCGCATGGTCCGTGGCGATCATGTCGATCGTTCCGTCCAGCAGCGCCTCCAGCAGCGCTTCCCGGTCTTCCTTCGCCCGCAGGGGTGGATTCATCCGGAAACGTCCGTCCTCCTGTAGGTCATTCTCATCCAGCAGCAGGTAATGCGGTCCGGTTTCACAGGTCACATTCACGCCGTCCTTTTTGGCCTGCCGGATCAGTTCCGCGCTTTCCTTACAGCTGATGTGGCACACATGATAGGCGCATCCGGTTTCCTTCGCCAGCTTCAGATCCCGGGCGATGGGGCCCCATTCGCTTTCGGAGCAGATCCCCCGGTGCCCGTGGGCCGCGGCATAAACGCCGTCGTGTATATATCCGCCCCGGACCAGCGCCTCATCCTCACAGTGAGCCGCCAGCACCTTGCCCAGCTTCCTGCACCGCTCCATCAGGGAACGCATCATGCTTTCAGACTGCACGCCTTTGCCGTCATCCGAGAAGGCAATCACCCGGGGAGCCAGTTCTTCCAGCGCCGCGGCTTCCTTTCCCTTTTCCCCGACGGTAAGCGCCGCGTAGGGATAGATGTCCACCAGCCCGCCGGCCGCCCGGATCAGGTCTTCCTCTTCCTTTAAGTGGGCCAGGCTGTCCGGCACAGGATTCAGGTTCGGCATCGCGCAGACGGCGGTGTAGCCGCCCCGGGCTGCCGACCGGCTGCCGGTAAGCATGGTTTCCTTATAAGAAAAACCCGGCTCCCTGAAGTGAACGTGCACATCACAGAAGCCGGGAAAAGTAAAGACATTATCCTTTTTGCTGACAAGGCACCCCTGGGCCGCTTGGGACGGAATCCGTTTCATTTCCTGGCTGACCGTCATCCTGCAACCCTCCTTACAAAAAAACTCTGCCGGAGAATCGGCAGAGTTCGGATCGCATGCATACAGCGTCTGCCGCACAGCGGCATACGCGCCAATCCAATCTTGCCGATATCTCTGTATCGTCTTAAAGATCGGTACCGGTATATCTTTTATCATACGGAGCGTTCCTTGTCAAGGGTCTTTTTGTTCCCGGGATTGATCTTTATCGGGTTCATCCCCGGGCTGCTGGCTGTTCATGGCCGCGTCCAGCATCTCCCTGCGTTTTTCCGGCGACATGGTTTCCCAGCCGCCGGCGATGTCGTTGTCCCTCCGCCCGCGGACCCAGTCTATCACATTGCCGAATCCCAGCGTAACCGCCTGGGCCATCAGTCGGGTAAAGACCCGGCGGGTCTCCGGATCCACTTCCTTCCGGTTGCCCACCATGGTCAGCATGCTCCTCAGTTTTTCCCCGGTCAGCTCGCTCATCCGGGTGGCCTTGGTGGTTTCCACCATGCCGAACAGCGCGTCCACAAAAGCCGCCCTCTGTTCCGGTGTGCTGTTCTGCAGCCACTCGTGCAGGGTATCCCGCACCACGATGGCCGTCTGATCCACAGAGGACAGGGTTTCAAACCGGGGCCCGTATACCTTCCAGGTCATGGGATCGTGCTGGCTGATGCCGCTGGCGGTCGAGCGCACCACGGTATAGGGTTCGTAGTAATCCATCAGCAGGCCGATAATACTGGTCTGGGGAATAAAGGAATGAATTTTGTCCTTGATCCTCAGATAGCCTTCACTCTGGGCAGTTTCCCGGTTCATGCCGGGACCGTCATAGCTCATGACGCTCTCAATCCGGTCCTGAACCCGTTTGGTCGCATACGCCGCGGCATAGACCGCCAGGTTTCCGCCCTTGCTGTGCCCCACCAGCCGCAGCGGTGCTTTGGATAGCGCGGCGGCGCGCTTCAGGTACAGGATAGCCGCCTCCTGGGCCGGTACCCGGGTCGTATAAGCCATATCGAAATCTTCCCGCCATCCCACGATGGTGTTGTCCGTTCCCCGGAAGGCCACGCACATGGTGCCGTCCGGCAGGTCCAGGCACATGGCGGAAAACTGCATGCCGATTTCCGGATCTGTCAGGGCAATGGCATGATGCAGCCGGCAGCCCCGGAACCGCGCTCCCGACGACATGGCCTGAAAAGCGGCTTTGCGTCCGGGAAAACTGGCGCTGTTTCCTTCCCGGATCAGGTCAATCCGGGACATTTCCTCCAGGGTCCAGCCTTTGGGATCCCGGCCTCCGTGAAAATCCAGATAACTGATGTTGGCAACCAGCAGACCGTCAATCTCGTTCCATGGCGAGATGCTGAAGGGAACGTCTCCCCGCCATGCCAGATAGTCCACCATGTTCGCCATGTCTTACGTCATTCCTTCCGTTGCTTTCTTCATTTCTTCCCATTCTTCACGGGTAATCAGGCACTTGCGGGGTTTGCTGCCGTCCTTGGCCGCCACGATACCCCGCTCTTCCATTTCATCCGTCAGCCGTCCCGCCCGGGCATAGCCGATCTTCAGCCGCCGCTGCAGGGTGCTGGTGGAAATCTGGCCGTCCTGAATGGCAAACTCCACCGCCTGTTCAAACAGGCCGCCGTCTCCGCCGCTCATATCGGAACTGTTGATGATGATATCCGCGTTTCCGGTTTCACCGCCGTTGGCGATTTCATCCAGTTTCTCCAGGATATCCGGATCATAGGTGCTGGGATTCGCTTCCTTTACATGTTTTGCGATCCGGTTGACTTCCTCATCGCTCAGGAAGCAGCCCTGGACGCGGGTGGGCGCAAAGGAGCCGGTAGGCGCATACAGCATATCGCCCCAGCCCAGCAGCTGTTCCGATCCGTTGCGGTCCAGGATCGTCCGGCTGTCCACGGAACTGGCGGTTTTGAACGCAATACGGCTGGGAATATTCGCCTTGATCAGACCTGTGATAACGTCCACCGACGGCCGCTGCGTTGCGACAATCAGGTGAATGCCCGCCGCGCGCGCCAGCTGCGTCAGGCGGCAGATATATTCTTCCACATCCTTCTTGCAGACCATCATCAGGTCTGCAAGCTCGTCAATGATGATGACAATCCGGGCCATGGGCTTTTCGCCCGTCTTCTCAACCAGCTGGTTGTAGCCTTCCAGGTTCCGGACCTTCTTCTCGGCAAACTTGTCATACCGTTCCATCATTTCCGCCACGGCCCAGGCCAGTGCGGCCGCCGCCTTACGCGGATCGTTCACCACGGGAATCAGCAGGTGCGGAATGCCGTTGTAGCACTGCAGTTCGACCACCTTCGGGTCAACCAGGATCAGCTTCACCTCGTCGGGGCTGGCCCGGTACAGCAGGCTGTTGATAATCGCGTTGATACAGACCGATTTACCGCTGCCGGTCTGGCCGGCAATCAGCATATGCGGCATCTTTGCCAGGTCGCACACAATCGGCGTACCGGCAATATCCCGGCCCAGTGCCACCGTCAGGATGGACTTGGCATTCTGCATCGGTTCGCTTTCCATCACCTCCCGCAGGGTAACGGTGGTCACCTTGCGGTTGGGTACTTCCACGCCGACCAGGCGTTTGCCGGGAATCGGCGCTTCAATCCGCACAGAGGTGGCGGACATTCCGTAGGCAATATCCTTTTCCAGTTCCGAAACCTTGTTGACCTTGGTGCCTGCCTCCAGTTCCAGCTCAAAGCGGGAAATGGCGGGGCCGTGCGTCACATGCACCACCCGGGCAGGAACCCGGAAGCTTGCCAGGGTTTCCTCCAGTTTACGGGAACGCATCTCGTCCTCCGCCCGGGTATCCTCCATACTCTGCTGCGGCCTGGCCAGGTCTGTAATCGGCGGATAATTGTAGGGTGTGGGCATCCATACGCCCTCATCCTCCGCTGTCTCCGCCTGCTTTTTCGCGGGCACCTTAATCGGCGGGTTGTATGCTTCGGTTCCGATGGTCTGCTGCACCGCAGGCACGGCCACCCGGACGGGAGTCGCCTCCGGTGCTCTCCGCTCCGCCGGTTCCGGACGGCGGTACGGCGCATCGTCCCGGACCGGTTCCTTCTCCGGCGCGGGTTTTCTTTCCCGTACCGGTTCCGGACGAACAGGTTCCGGACGGGCAGGCGCCGGTTCCTCCGGAATCTCCGCCGTCATCTGCTGTACCGGCTGGGGCCTGCGCTTACGGCCGTTATCCGTTTCGGGCGGAATCTCTTCCGCGTCCTGCTGCCAGTGGGTCTGGGGCTGGCCGATTGCCGCTCCTGTTGCGGTCCGGCGCGTGGGTCTTCCACCCGCCGCCCTGCGGGCTTCCTCCTCGGCAATCGTGGATCCGTCGCTCAGGCCGTCATACTCTTCCTTTTTATTGCGGCCGAAAATACGGCTCGCAAAGGATTTCTCCCGGGGTGCCTGACCGGCCGGGTTTTTCCGCCCGAAAATGCTGCTGTGATGTCCCGTGGCCGCGGATACAAGCTGACCTGCGGCCGCCTGCTCCTGCCATTCCCGTACGCCGCCGTCGCCGGGCATTGCCGGCTGCTGCACGGACTGCTGCATTTCCGGCCTGTTATACGCAGGCTGCTGCTGTACCGGCGGTATCTGCTGTTGCTGCATCTGATACTGCTGTTCCAGGATCTGCTGCTGTTGCTGCTGCCAGAGCGCCTGTTGCTGCTGCCAGGCCAGCTGCTGCTGTTCCATCCGGCTCCGCTCCTGGCGCTGCTGCTCCCGCCGCGCACCTGCCTGGCCTGTGACCAGATCCCGGATCCGGGAAGGCGTCAGGTTCACCGCCATCAGAATACACAGCACGGTCAGCACGAAGATGATCAGCGTGCCGAGTACCGGTCCCAGGTAATTCCACAGCGGCCAGGCCAGGATCGTTCCGACGGCGCCGCCGCCGCTGGGCCGCAGCCTGACGGAGCTGTCCGCATAGGTTCCGTTGATCACGGCTCCCCAGTTGTTTCCGTAGGTATCCTTCAGGTACTGCATGGCTCCGGTAATCATCAGGAAGGCGCACAAACCGAAGAAGGCCAGCAGTGCATACAGCCAGGGCTTCACCGGCGCGCGGCGCTGGGTGGACCAGATCACCAGCACACCCGCCCACACCGGCAGCACGGGCAGCACATAGGCCATAATCCCGCACAGGCCGAAACTGATAATGCGCAGGCCTTCAAAAATATTCCCCGGCAGTCTCATCACCGCCGCCATAAAGATCAGGACGCCCAGCGCAATCAGTGCCAGTCCGGCCATATACCGGATGGCCATCGCGTCCGCGGAATACGCGGGGGCCTGTCTTCTTTTACCGCTCCCTTTCTGAGCCATTCTTTCCCCTCTGTTCCTTTCTCTCTTTGCTCCGTTACTCCGTCAGCACGATGCTGACGAGGCATCCGGCTTCATCGCTGTACAGCCGCAGCTGGTATTGTCCGCAGCTGTAATAATCACAGGCACCCGGAACCAGCCGGTTTGCCTCCGCTTTTTCCTCATTGATTTCCGCCGAGCCGTCCGGCTCACCCAGCACGGATTTCCATTCCTCCCGCAGGGTATCGCCCACACACAGCCCCCACAGGCAGCCCTGATCCATCCGGATTCCTTCCACCCGGCTGTTCTGCCAGTCCCGGCTCAGGTCATCCGTCATCAGATAAACCCCGCGGAAGCTTCCGCCTTCCAGGGCGAACAGACGTCCGCCCTCAAAGCCGTCCGGATCCGTCAGCAGGTGATGCCGGTCGGTCATCTCCTGTACGCTGTCTCCGAGCTTCACCGGGATCCCGGTCAGCGATCCTTCCGCCGCCGCTGCCAGCAGCTCCTCGGCGCTTTCAGCGGACAGTTCAATCATCTGCCGCGCGCCGATCCGGTCCGCAATGCCGTCTTCCTTCAGGTCCAGCACGTCTTTCAGCACATGCCAGCCGATCCGGATATCACCCGCCCGGTCTCCCAGGGTGCTCAGCTGACTGATGGGATACAGCAGCGTCAGTCCGGAGGGTTCCAGCTGAAACAGCTCCGGCAGGGGTTCCAGTTCACTGTTCTGCAGATGGGCGCTGAGCTCCGGCAGGACCTCATCCTCCAGATAGCCGCGGATCATATCCCGCGCGGCCTCTTCATCCGTAAACAGTTCCGAAAGAGCAATCCTGTGTCCGTCCCGCAGATCCGCCGCGCACGCGGTCCACACATGCGTTGAACGGGAATTCTCCACCGCGCCGGCGGCTGAGACCGCACAGCTGAACACATCGTTCATGATCCCGCCCTGCCAGCTCACCTTCAGGTTCCCGCCGCCGATCAGCATTGCGGCCCGGGCCAGATAAGCCCCGATATGGCAGTCTTCCTGAATCTGCGCGTTGATCTGTTTCAGCAGGTCTTCCTGCTCTCCGCCGGACAGCACAGGATAATGAACGCTGACCGTTTCAGTCAGGTCCAGTCCGGTATCCTCTGCGAGAAATGCTTCCTCTGCCGGACAGGCAGAGATGAAAAGCAGCATCGCCGCGACCAGGCAGATCGTCAGGCGAATCAGGCGACAGAATTTCATATCCTTACCCTCCGTGAACTATTATTTTACATCCTTTTGGATTCCGGAGCAAGTCAGGCCGCCTTCCGCCGCGGTTTACCGGCGTTCACGGGCACCCTTCCGCCCCTGTATAATAAACGAATCCGGCCGGTAAAAACCTGCATTCTCTCTCCTCCCGAACCGTACCGGAAACGCATGCGTCCCCATTTGACAGCATTCTTCCGCCCCATATATAATAGATTGCGGCGGAAAATCCCGCCGCTGTATTCCGGAACGGAAAGGGGTGGCATCTTGGCAGACGGAAAGAAAACCCGTAAGGTTCTGATCAGGATCCTGGAGATCGTGTTCTCCGCTGCCCTGCTGGTGCTTCTGGCCGTTTCCCTCATCCTTGCGAAACCCCAGGAGGACAAAACCGCCTCCGCAGCGCCTTCTCCCGCCTTACAGGCCGGGCAGGCCATCCGGATTGATCATGAAAACGATCTGGTTCACCTGGATTTTCCCGCACCCCTCATGTGCTTTCAGAATTCCTCCGGGATGACCTTTATTGAAGCCACCTGCGCCGATCTTTCTGTACCGGGCGGTTACGGACGGGTTGCCGTCACAACCTGGCAGACAAATGAAGGCGAGGAAATCGTCCTGAAAAGCATCTGGCCCGCCGACGCTTTGAACGAACTGGAAGAAGGCTTCCATTTCATGCCCTATTCCGGTCCGACATTCTTCGGAAGCATCTCCGTCCGTATGGAGAACGATCAGTTTATCCGGCTTCACACAACCACCGATCAGGCCCTGTATGAAGTGCTCCTGCCCCGCAGGCTCAGCAAGCAGGTCAGCCAGATCTGCGGTTTCCTGAAGCTTTATACCATCCGGAACGACCCATAATTCATAAAAAACAAAGGAGGAAAATGTCATGTCCAATCCCTATGCCGGAACCCAGACCGAAAAGAACCTGGAAGCCGCTTTCGCCGGCGAATCCCAGGCCCGGAACAAGTATACCTACTTTGCTTCCGTCGCGAAAAAAGAAGGCTATGAACAGATCTCCGCGCTTTTCCTGAAGACCGCGGAAAACGAAAAGGAACATGCCAAAATGTGGTTCAAGGAACTCAAGGGCATCGGTTCCACGCCTGAAAACCTCACCACTGCCGCTGACGGGGAAAATTACGAATGGACCGATATGTACGAGTCCTTCGCCAAAACCGCCGAGGAAGAGGGTTTCCCGGAACTGGCCGCCAAGTTCCGCGGTGTTGCCGCCATCGAAAAGCATCACGAGGAACGGTACCGCGCCCTGCTGAAGAACATTGAACTGCAGCAGGTCTTCGAAAAGAGCGAGGTCAAGATCTGGGAGTGCCGTAACTGCGGTCATATTGTTGTGGGCACCAAGGCTCCCGAAGTCTGCCCGGTCTGCAATCATCCCCAGAGCTATTTCGAAATCGCGGCTGAAAACTATTGATTCCAGTCAAAGCAACGAGCCTGTCCGTCACGGACAGGCTCGTTTTATCTGTTCCCTGAAATCAGGCTTGTTCGGCTCCGGTTCCCTCCAGGCCGATCTCCGCTGCATGGGGCCGCATTCCTTCAATGCAGATTTCCGCCACTTGCCGGACCTCCATGCCCAGCAGGTCGCAGCCCTTCTGGATCAGTTCCCGGTCGCATTTGGCCGCGAATTTCTTATCCTTATACTTCTTCATAAAGCTTTTGATTTCCAGATCGCTGATGCCGTTCGGACGCATCCGCGCGCAGGCCTGGATAATGCCGGTCAGCTCATCCACGGTGAACAGGCTTTTTTCCATATTGCTCTCCGGTTTCACGTCCGTGCAGATGCCCCAGCCATGGCTCATGATCGCCCGAACATCCTCCTCAGGAACGCCCGCTGCCAGCAGCGGTTCTTCCGTATGCTGAAGATGCTCCTCCGGATACTTCTCATAATCATAATCATGCAGCATTCCGACCGCCTGCCAGTGCTCCCTGTTTTCTCCGAAATAATCCGCCATGGCACCCATGGCATAGCAGACGTTTTTCGCGTGAATGATCAGGTGTTCCTCCGACACCATTGTCGCGTTCAGTTCCGTGGCTCGTTCCAGGCTCAGCATAGGGGTTCCTCCTTCATTGTTACCATTTGTTCCTGACTTTTTCGGCAAAGCCGGTCAGATGATCAATTTCCAGTTTGCGGCCGTCATCCAGGATCACCGTTCCGGAAAACCGTCCGAAAACCTGATGCTGATCCGAACAGATGACCAGCAGGTCTGTTTTCGAGCTGCGATCCATGATAGGCTCAAATTTCATTTCAAAACGGCCGTCGCTGCTTGTGAAAACCCAGGAAGACAGGTAGTCTTCCTTCCCGTCCTTTTTCGGGATCTCAAAATGAACCTGCTCCAGCTTATGGATTTTCCCGTCATACACCAGTACATTTTCACTGGCCGCGGACGTATCCCCGAATCCGTATCCGATATTGAATCCGAAGGGAACGCCGTCCACCAGCCCGGAAGCGGATCCCCAGTACCAGGTATTGTCATAGGTCCATACGCCCCGGCCCCAGTCCAGCACCGCGAAAGTTTCCGCCGGATCGCAGCGGTATTCCCTTTGCCCCAGGGTAATGGCGCCTTCCACCCGCATGCAGTTGATCTTCTGATTATAATAGAAGGCTTCCGGATGATCCTTGTAGGGCGTGACGATCACCATGGATTCCTGCGGCTCATCACTCAGAATCAGGTCGAATACCAGGGTTTCCTCATCCCGGAATTTATTCATGAACCCGGTCAGCCGCCGGGATATCCCATCGTTTTCAAAGGAAATCATATACCCTTTCCCTTTGACGCTGATGTCTCCCTTTTTGCTGGAAGCGGGCAGCTTCCGCGGTGCAAACAGGGGCAGGTTCATGGCGGATTTTGTGATCTGGGTGTTCTGTTCAAAATCCAGCAGAGAAATGCTGTCCATGGTCATATATCCGTTATGATCAATGGTCAGCGCAAGGGCAAACCGATCCATCACAACGGCATAGTAGTCCCATTCCTTGACCTTCAGACGGCTTGCCGCCACTTTTGAACGGTCATAGGTCTTCAGGAGTTCCGTGGCATACCCGGTTTCGATCAGCCGGCCCTGTTCATCATGAAGCGGACCGGGTGTTATGATTCGGCGCTGCATCTGTCCCGCCTCCGTTTTTGATTGTTTTGCCTATTATACTTCATTGACCCTGCGAAAACAATCAGATGAACGACATCATTTCTTTATAGCTCAATATAAAAAAGTATAATGATTTATTAGTTATATGTATGAATCCATTTTGTTGACTTCTCCAAATCTGCTCCCCCAGGGGGGGGGAACGAGGTGAGTGTCAGCCCAGTGGGCTGTCCTGTGAAACAGGAAACGAACCGAGTGAGTCAACCGAAACGAGCAATGCGGCCGCTCCAAGGCCGCAGAGCGAAGATTGAGGTTGCGGAAGGGTTCGAACCGGTTCGAACCAAAACGCAAGTGCGGATCATCAGATTCGTGCTTGCGTTTATAAAAAGCTGGGGAGCAGAAAAAAAAGTCTGATCGATTGATCAGACTTTTTTCTGCTCCCCAGGTAGGGCTCGAACCTACAACCCTTCGGTTAACAGCCGAATGCTCTGCCATTGAGCTACTGAGGAATATGGAATCCGGCGGCGACCTACTCTCCCGGACCGTTACCAGTCAAGTACCATCGGCACTGAAGAGCTTAACTTCTGTGTTCGGTATGGGAACAGGTGG
>OMZY01000028.1 GCA_900315675.1 uncultured Eubacteriales bacterium | reverse complement strand
TGCCGTGGAACTGATCCACCGGACTCCATCTGCCGTCCGCATTGCGGTAACTGTGATACCACACGATCTCCGTATCCGACAGGATGTAAGTCCAGAAGATGGCGTTGTCGCTGTCCAGCAGGAGCTGCGGCCAATCCCACTCCTGAATCAGCGCTGTCGGATTATCGATCACGATCTGCCACGCGCCGTCATGCCGCTCCAGAAGGACCAGCCTTTTGACGCCCTCCGCCTCGGCGAAGCAGGCAGCGGTGTCGCCCCACTGCGTGAGCTGCACCGGCTCGATGATGCCTGCCTGGCGGAGTGTATCTGTGATCAGTGCTTCATCACCGCTGGTTGCCAACGCCGAAGCGCTGACCAGCATGAGGATCAGCGCAACAAGGCAAAGAACGGGTTTCTTCATCGTAACTGTCCTTCTTTCTGTTGCCGGTCATCCCAGCATACTTTCCACTATTAAGACGTAGCATAGATGCTATTTCTTGCATACAACTGATTTCTTTCCAATTGATGTTAGCAAGAAATCAGTATAATAATATCACAAATAAAAACGTCTTTACACATGAATGACAGAATGAAATGACTAGGGGCGCTCCCGGCACTGACTCGCTGGCATGCCCCTTTTCTTGTGCGCCTCTGCGGAGGCTTTCTTATATGCTCGTAATGATCTTTCGTCAAGAGCTGAGGAAGAAACAAAGAAAAATTTTCCAAATTCTCATTCGGGTGTTTCCAAAAACAATGATTTTTGCCATGTAGATATGAGGAGGTAAATCGGCACAGCTGCCGATAAACGCCATTCAATGGAAATACGACAAGCGTACTGCTCAGAAAATTTTCTAAAACCGGTGTCACTTAGCCTTGATTTTTACATTGAAGGGTGGGAGGTAGCTGAAAAATGCACAGCAAGCGCCTCAATCCGAGAAAAAATTTTCCGCAGGTGTTTCCAAAATCGATGATTTTCGCCATTTAAGGGTGCCTGGCGGCGATCTGGACTGGAAGGTGATGTGCGCCAGAATAAAATGCGCTGAATCGGGTTGTACAGAGAATTTTCGATGGCCGGTGTCATTTGGAGGTGATTTCCCCATGAAGGGGCGTGGGGCGTCTGCTGAAAGCAAGAATGTCTTGCCAGATAAATTCTCAGCAAAGGTTTCCAAAAAGCTCAAATTTGGACATTAGGAGATGAGAAGCCAAACAAGACTTCCCGCCGAAGTTGGCATCAAGCAGGACAAAAGTCAGTAAGAAAAGAGACCGAAACAGATTGAGAGGAGAAGGAACATGAGTAGAAAAACCAAACGCAACATTCACTGCAGCTTCAAAGCGACTGAAGAAGAAATGGACATCATCCAGAAAAAGATGAAAGCTTTCGGGATCACAAACCAATCGGCGTTCATTCGGGTCATGATGCTGAACGGATATGTGTTGAAACTGGATTTGCCTGAGCTGCATCAGATCGTGCGGCTTATGGGAAGCATGAGCAACAACATCAATCAGATCGCCAGAAAGCTGCATGAAGGCGGATCAATCTACGAAACAGAGATCGATGAAATCAAAGAAAATCAAAACGAGCTTCGGACAATCCTGAACGGAATTCTGCAGCGTCTGGAACGTCTCAGCGTGTAAAAGACAAGCACAGCATCACGATTGCGCTTTGAAAAGGAGGAGCCATGGCAGCCACAAGAATTATTTCCATCCATGTCAACAAGGGAAAGACCGCACGGCAGTGTATCACGGCACGGTTGAATTACATCATGAATCCGCAAAAGACCGATGACGGGATTCTGATTTCAACCTTCGCCTGCTCGCCGGAAACAGCTGCGGATGAGTTCACGCTCTTCCGCCAGGAGTACCAGACCAACACAGGTCGCGTTCAGGAAAACGAAGTAATCGCCTACCATGTCCGGCAATCCTTCACACCTGGAGAGATCACGCCGGAGGAAGCGAACGCAATCGGAAAGAAGCTGGCAGAAATGATTACCGGCGGCAATCATGCGTTCGTAGTGGCGACTCACATCGACAAGGAACACATTCATAATCACATCATCTTTTGTTCTACCGATCTGGAGGGCCGGAATAAATTCCGTGATGTGAAGCGTTCTGCCAAGAATCTTGCACAGATCAGCGATGACCTCTGCCGGGAGAATGGGCTGTCCGTCATCGAGAATCCGCAGGATAAAACGGTTACTTACGATCAGTGGCAGGGCAATCAGCGAAGGTTCACCCATCGGGATGAACTGCGAATGATCATCGACGCCGCATTGCGGATGCAGCCGGACGGCTTTGA
Organism: uncultured Eubacteriales bacterium; assembly: GCA_900315675.1. GTDB lineage: Bacteria > Bacillota > Clostridia > Christensenellales > Aristaeellaceae > Aristaeella. Next base: position 45,235 of record OMZY01000028.1, on the reverse strand, counting down.
TGCGCTGCTGCAGCTGCTGGAAGATGCCGGCTGTCTTATCAAGCGCGGCGCGCAGATCAGCGTGAAGCCACCGGATGGCAAACGGTATATCCGGCTCGATACGCTCGGTTCAGAATACGGCGAAACATCTTTGCGGCAGTTCCTGGCCGGCAAACATGTGCACATTCCGAAGATCCCGCGAGGCGATTTCACCGAAAGTCAGATCAAGCGACTGATAAATATTGAAGCAAAGCTCCGCGCCGGCAAAGGAAAAGGCTATCAGGTGTGGGCCGAGCGGAACAACATCGAAGCAATGTCACAGATGGTGATTTTCCTGAAAGAGCATCAGATCGACTCACCGGAAGAGCTGAACGAACAAATTCAGGAATTGATCGATCAGCGAAACTCTCTGAAAACTTCGATCCAGGAAAAGCAAACTCGAATGAAGGAGATCAACTGCCAACGGAAAGCGATCCGGGATTACAGCCGGACGAAGGATGTTTACACCCATTATCGGGAATCCGGATGGTCATCGAAATTTTATCAAGAGCATCGGCAGGAGATTGAAGATCACAAAAAGGCGCAGGCCGTGTACGCATCTCTTGGCGGAAAGCTGCCGACGCTGAAGGAGCTTTCCGCAGAATATGACAGGCTGAAAGAAGAGAAAGCAGACGATCAGACTTCACTCGACGAGCTGAAATCGAGGCTCACTAACCTGAAGCACATCCGGTATAACTACGAGATTCTGGAAAGGGATTATGCACCAAATGATCACCAAAGCCATCGTCATCGGGATGAAGTGCGCTGAATTCCATCATAACCACAGCGCTTGCGCTGGTAAGAAGGGGCTTGGGGGTGCAGCTCCCCAACAAGCAAAGTGCAAAATGTGCTACCTTTGCCCTGCTTGCTACTATACTCCGGGGCCGTTTTCAGGAGGGCTTGGAATCAGACACCTAAGAAAAATAATTTCATTTCGTGAAAACTTTTGGGCCGGAAAACCCAGTAAAACCGTCATTTCAGAAAATCAGGCAGACTCAAAAACGCCAACAAAGCCTTACGCCGCAACGCTTTCTGAAGTTTTCAAAACGTGAAAACGTTTTTGAGGGACATGTGATATGGTTTCGATGCAGGCCGGGATCACAGACCCTACCTCCACGATTTTCCGCGCAGGAAAAGCTATCCTGCACGTTCACATAAAGCCGTTCTGCGTCATGCTGTCGCGAAGCATGATCCGAACGCAGGGCAGCATCGCAACTCTTCCTGACTGTGTGATCGGACACACAGTCAGAGATCCAGATAAGTTTAAACAAAGAACAGGAGAGACCAATGAGGAAAAACGAAAAACAGACAAATGAAATAGCATGTGAAGAAAACGAAAAGTCCGAGAAGAAGAAAACTGTCAGAGAAGCCTGGTGGCCGGAGTGGTTCACCGGCAAAACCATCAATGAACCAATCTTCTGCCGGGAGTTTCTGAAAAAGCATCGGCTGGCATACACAGAAAACTCTTTCTTCTCCACAGAAGGAAAGGTGACGGATGAGAATGCATTGCGCGCTGTCATCTATCAGATGGTGGAACGTTTCGTGGTCACCGGCGTGAGCAAAAAAGTGGATGACATTGTAAAGGATCTTCGCATCAAAGCCCAGGTGACAGGCTTGCCACCGCAGACTGATCGGGTTCATGTTCAGAATGGAACAGTGTTTCTGGATGGTAGCTTCAGCGAAACGAAAAATGAAATTGTCCGCAGCCGGTTCCCTGTTCGGTTCAATCCGAAGACGAACAAGCCGGAGCGCTGGCTGAAATTTCTGTCAGATCTTTTCTGGCCGGAGGACATTCCCACGCTTCAGGAATTCATCGGGTACTGCCTGATCCCCAGCAATGCCGGACAGAAGATGATGGTGATCAAGGGCAGCGGCGGCGAAGGCAAGAGCCAGATCGGCCATGTGCTGTCCCGGTTGTTCGGCCCGAACGCGAAGGACGGAAGCGTCGGAAAAATTTCTGAAAATCCCTTCGCCCGTGCCGACCTGGAACACATTCACCTGATGATCGACGATGACATGCGGCTGGAAGCACTGAAACAGACGAATTACATCAAAGCGATTGTCACGGCGAAGGGGAAAATGGACTTGGAGCGAAAGGGCAAGCAGAGCTATCAGGGATTCATGTATGCCCGCATTCTGGCCTTCTCCAACGGCGATCTGGTTTCCCTCTATGACCGCAGCGATGGGTTCTTCCGCCGGCAGCTGATCCTGACGACGAAGCGAAAGCCGCCGAACAGAATTGATGATCCCAACCTTTCGGAAAAGCTTTGTGAAGAAATGGAAGGCATCCTTCTCTGGGCGTTGGCGGGATTGCTGCGACTGGTGAAAAACAACTTCCAATTCACAGAGAGCGGTCGGGCCAGGCTGAACCGGGAGATGGTGAAGAAGGACGCCAACAACATCGAGCTGTTCCTGGAGTCGAAGGGATACATTGTCCGTGATCCGGAACGTTCCATCAGCTCCAAGGATCTGTACGCCGTGTACTGTACCTGGTGCGACGAGAACGCCTATCCGCCCATGAAGCGAAAGACGTTTGTGGAATATCTGAGCGCTAACGAGGAGAAGATTGGCATTCGCTACACCACCCATCTCACCAACAGCGCAGGTCGGGAAGTCCGTGGCTTCAAGGGAATTGGCTCGCTGGTTCATCTGTCAGGATTGACACCAGGAGGCTGGCAGAAAGTCGATCCTGAAGACAATCCGTTCAGAGAATCATAAAACAACTTTTCCCCTAAGCAAAGCGTCCATGCGTCCGAAAACAGACAGCAGAGATACGAAAGGATCCCGCTCACCGGACGCACGGACGCATCAAAACGAGGAAAAAGTGCTTTATGCATTGCAGCCTTTTCATGAAAATCAAACGTGACTTGTTACCGATTTGTAACACTTTAGGAAAGTAAAACTCCTTATTTTTCAAGGGGTTTCAGACACGAAAATGAGCAGTTTTGAAGGTGGAGGATAAATATATCGTCCCCGTCAAAAACGGGGCTTTAACCGGTAACAAACGGTCAGAGGCAACCGCAAAGAGAAAGTTTACAACTTTGCATCACTTTAAAGCATGAAAGGATATTGCCATGATAAGAAACAGGCTTTATACTGAAGCGCAGGTACACCAGGTTGTGGACGAGGTTCTCCGCAGGCTGGACAGCACCGCGGCTCCGCAGGAGCCGGAGCACCTTGAAAACAGCATACCTCAGCAATCATCGCCGGGCACGAAGATGACATTGTCCGTCCGGGAAGCAGCGGAGCTGATCGGTATCAGCAGGCCAACGATGTATCAACTTATTCGGGAGAATCAGATTCCGAGCATACATGCTGGCAAAAAGATCGTGATTGCCCGTCAGGCTCTCCTGGATTGGCTGTCGAAAGGAGAAAGCAATGGCAAGAAAGCGTGCTAACGGCGAAGGAACGATTCGAAAACGTGCCGACGGAAGCTGGGAGGCCCGATACTGTGCCGATGGGAAACGGCGTTCGGTCTACGGGCGAACCCAGTCGATGTGGCATCGGGATTACCTGGGAAATGTGAAGCTGGGCACTGCGGATACCTACGAAATGCAAATCCGGGTACACATCGTCCCTGCCCTCGGAGACGTCAAACTGTCAGCGCTCCGGACGCCCATGATTCAGCGTCTGTACAACCGGAAGCGGGAGGAAGGCCTCAGTCCGAAATCCATCAAGAACATCCACGGCTGCCTGCATAAGGCACTGGATGTGGCTGTGAAGATCGGTTATCTCAGCAAGAATCCGTCGGATAACTGCATCCTGCCCCGGATCGAACAGGCGGAAATTCATCCGCTGGATACACCGGAGCTGTCCAAGCTGCTGGCCTTTCTGAAAGGTCATGAACACGAGGCGCTCATCGTGACCGCAATCTTTACCGGATTGCGGTCCGGCGAGCTGCTGGGGCTGACCTGGGATTGCGTGGATTTTGAGAACGGGCTGATCCGGGTCACCAAACAGCTGGCCCAGCCGAGAAAGAAAGGCGAAGTTTTCCGGTTTGCGACACTGAAGAACAGCAAGCCCCGCACCATCGCTCCCGCTCCTACGGTTTTCCAGGTGCTGAAGAAGCACAAGGAAGAGCAGGAAGCACAGCGGAAAGCGCTGGGGCCGGCATGGAACGATGGCGGCTTTCCCAACCTGGTGTTCACACATTCGGATGGCAGCCACCTGTCCCAGCCGACCGCATGGAAGATTCTTCACAAGATCCTGGTGGCAGCGGGCATCGACGCCCATCGCTTCCACGATCTGAGACACACTTATGTGGTCAGTTCCATTATGGCGGGGGATGACCAGTTCCATTATGGCGGGGGATGACGTAAAAACGATCCAGCAGAACGCCGGGCATTACTCCTCGGCATTCACACTGGATCGCTACGCACACGTCACCGCTACCATGCAGAAGGAAAGCGCGAACCGCATGGAAAAGTTCATCGCCGGGTTGTAAAACGATGAACAATAATAGAAAATTTCACCCAACCATGACCCATGGCGTATAGCCCTATAGCCCCACCCCAATATCAGGTCCGTTGGGGTGGGGTTGGGGTGGAAGGCCGCCAAAAAGAAGCAGAACCCTTGAAAAATCAAGGGTTCTGTGGTGCGGGAAACAGGACTTGAATTCTGAGGGAGTGATTAATGCCAAAAAAGAACACTCAAAAATGGACAATCCGGTTACCAATTAAAAACCATATTGAACAAGAACACTAAACGATAAAAAACACCAATCAATCCTGGTAGTGGTACGGAGACTGCGGTATGCTGCAGGTGATTATGTAGAAATTATAAGATATCAATAGGATGAAAATCTTTAACCAATTTCGCTACATACTTTCTTTGCTCTTCAGACGTTTTCCTTACCCATAACCTATTACGACGCACTATAAAATCCGTTGTATTCCACGATTCTGATTGTGGATCGACTCTTCTTATTTCATTGTGCTCCAACAATTCTTCGAGATAGGCTCTTAGGATAGCGTCATTTATCCCTATTGTTTCCGGATATAACAAACAATTTGTCCCTATCGCATTTAGAATATAGCGATAAGCATATCCTTTGTTATTCCTGCTCCGGTAATCAGGTACAAAGATTTTGGGAGAATCATCAGGAATAGTAATGTGTCCTGCTACCCTTGGAAATCTCTCAGGCATCTCCGACAACATTTTATTTAATCTTTCGGTTTCACTTTTGCTGTAGTTCCATATTTCTCCTGCTCTTGTCACTGTCATAATGCAGTTCTCCTTATATTCAAGGCACATTTCATAGCCTTTTTGTAATATCGTATTTATAAATACTGTCTCGCTTTTGCGATGCGATATCTATATATTTCCCAATGTTAGCAACAAAATCATCCCATCTAATCAATGAACAATAAGAATCATAATCCCTATCAAACAAACCAGGATTAGGATTTGTTTTGTATTGTGATTTAACATTCATCATGTTTTTTCTGAACAAATTGTCAACATTATTTACAGCTATCGTTCCAGAGGGTTCAATATTTACAAGTAGGTTCGCTGCCTCTGGCGTATATACTGCTACAAGACCTTTTGTGCGATTTCCTTCTCTGTTTTCAAGAGAGTATCTTATTTCGTCATACATCCAATCATCATAGTTTCCCATCCAGTTTTTTCTGTGATTAATTGCCGATGGTGTTAATAGGATAATCGTAACGCTGGCTCTGCGAAGTTTCCCATATAAATATGCTTGGATTGTAATATCCGACATCCGCGAACGATCCACATCCTCCGAATAATCGATAGTATCATTATTCCTATCAAAGAGCTTTGATAAGTAATCTTTATATCTGTTTCCATCACTATATCTAAATGAAATAAATACATTCTTTGCCATGATACGCTCCTCACTGCGGGGCTTTATTATTCAAAGCATACTCAATCAAGTCTTCAATATTATCTGAGATATCTTCATAAACAAATTTGCTCGATTGGTAATCCGAATCAAAACAAGCAACATATCTAGATAGTCGCTCGCCATCATTAGTATATACAGAATAAAACGGATTAGGACCCTTGTTTGTTTGATTTCCATTTTCGTTTTTGAGCTTGTGTATATAAATGCCTACAATTCCTTTATCGAGTTCATACGCTTTTTCGATTTCATATTTTACCCATTTGCGCGAAGATGTTGTTTCTCCAATTAAAACAACAATACATGACCGCTTAGCCATTTGACTATCAATCCATGCTTTAATTTCCCTGTCGCTTTTTTCTTTAACTTCTTCCCAATCGTTATCTGAAAAAGTCGATGAATCACTTACTTTCCCCATATTTCGAACCTGAGATGCTCTCCAAGCATCCTTCAAATACTCGAAGCTAAAAAACACTTGTCGTTTCGCCATTAGCTTTTCCTCCTTAATTATGTTGTTTTTTCACAATCTCCATGATAATTGATATTATGGTATCAACATTGGTTTCTTCTCCTAATTTATCAATCGCATCAGAAAGGTATTGATAATTCGATATATCGTTTTTAACTTCATCCCATATAATCTTTGCAGCATATCCAGTGCTACCTATTGGAATAATAATATTACCTTTTTCTTTGGCAATTCTAAATTCCTCAAGGCATCCATCAGCTATAACTATTTTGCCGGAAGTAGCATCCTTTTTATTTCCAAACATGAAAATCGAGATACCAGTTTCATCAATGATGTCCTCACGGTACTTCTTCCATCTTTTTTCCCTTTCCTTCGGGTCAGAAATGTTTTGTGGGAATGGTCGTAGACATAAATGTTCATCGATATGTCTGTATTTATCGCTGTAGATAACATCAAGTGCTCCGTTGATAATGGCTGACCCTAACCCCAATCCATATCCAGATGATACACGGCAATCCTCGTATACCAAAGCACCCGCAAGCTTTCCTGCCAACTCTTCAGCCTGGTTTTTATTCCACGAAGAAGGGTACTCATCAGCACTTCCTGAAATGAACACATTATATAATTTTGATACTCTCTCAATTTCTCGGAGAATGGCTGTTATCTCACTATAAGAATCCACAAAAACCGTTTGAATACCATAATTCCTGAGATTCTCTTCTTGCATATCCTGCCTTGCTATATAATACCCGTATTCTTTGGGGTCACCGAAATCCTCCTCTTGAACCCGTTTAGAGAAACAATAGTGACTAGGAGTATTTTCACCAAGGAGAGAGTGAATTTGGCCTAATACATAGTCCAAATTAGGGTCTTCAAAGCTAAACCCGATAAAAAGGAAAACTTTTGAAACCAAATCGCCTTTCAGTGCTGTGCGAAACAAAGGACGTTTATACTCATACAGCTCATAGTCTTCCTTAGTTAATACAGCTTTAGCAGGATGATTAACATCCCCATGCATTTTATACACGATTGCATCTCTATCACGCTTCATGGTTGAAAGCTGATCAGTTTCCGATTTGACATCAGGATTCCTGTTTGCTTCTCGTATACCCTTTTCCAATAATTCATCATAGTTCGTTGTCCAGTATGTAAATATTGGTAAGCGAGATATAATCTGGATGTTTTCATTTATCCGAACATCCGATGAAAAAGCATCAAGGATTCTTTGACTTACTTCAGTTCTCGTCCTTCTTTGGTTTTTATAGAACTGAGCAACAGAAAGCAGATCTTTTTCTTTTTCAACATCTAATCCAATATCAGAAGCTAATGGTCGAAGCAAACCTTTCCAATCCACAAAGCCAGAGGGTCGAGAAAGTCCCGCACCTCCAAAGATAGCAGCATTACCCTCACGTATAGCTTTCGCATAATTTCTGATCAGTTCTTCTTTGCTTATCGACAATAGAATCCCCTCATTTCTCTTATGGATGGATAAACACATTAATGACAGTTCGTCAATATCATCATTGATAACAGATAAACTATCTAAAACAAAACCAATTATGACTTTGTTTTTTCAGGTGTATTCATCAAAATTCATCGGACATCTGGTAAATCTCCATCTGATTCCAATTGTCATTATCTTTTCTACGACGATATTGTTATCCCTTATATCTCACTAAACTCTTGCAACAGCATATCATAGTCCTATTGCTCTATCAAGCCATCACGCAAAAAACAGCACACAAATTTACGTATAATTACAAGTTTTCATTGATTTTATTATGTAATGAGCCTTACTTTATTTTCCTACCATCAACGTTTCTTTGCAAATATCCCGTTTTTAACGTTTATAAAAATCTGTTTTTATGCCAATAAAACATTCTTTCCAGCCTTTGTGCTTTCATTAAAAGTGTTGAAAACACTGGTTTTTTAGCGAATCTCCATACTCAATCCTAGCTCTCCCAGTCTTTTCTTCAGCTAAAAATATAATACCACCGCACTTTAGCCCCAAACATCTCTGCAATGTGTATTAATCCATTCTATCAGTTTATCACGCGGAATCAGTACCCTCTTCCCTATTCTGATGCTAGGGAAGTCATCACGATGCGTAAGCTGATATAAGGTCACTTTTGATATAGATAATACCTCTGACGCTTCCGCAATAGTCAGTGTCAGTTTGTTAGCCAACCTTGTATCGTTTAGACCGTTAATTGCTGGCGTTGCTGCTTCAATTTTGCTCAGTGTATCAGCCAGATTTGTTATTTGATGGGCAATACTATACAGTTCATTCGCAATATCTCCATATCTCATACAAAATTTCCTCCATTCATTCACAAAGCGCACAAAAGCGGAGCGGAAAAATCCCGCCCCGCATCTTTTCAACTATTTTTACAAGTCATTTTCACGCTGTTGCTTAAGATTAATCACTTCTTGAATGACAGCATCATATTGTTCCTTTGGTATATATGTATAAACTATGCAGCATGTAGCCGACAAATTAAACAGATCACCAAATAAATACATATCACGTTTCTCATTTACAATGCCTATCTCAACATAGCCGCTTTCACTCGGTGTAATATACTGTTTAAACCCATAAACATTATAATCATTGAATATTATACCGCCCGTCTGCTCTTCCATGAAGAGGCATTCATTAACCAATGTACCGAAGTCAACAAAAGAATATTCTTTCTCATTTTCCAATTCGCCTATTAGTTTGTATTTGCTAGTTAATGATTCGGCTAGTGTATCAAATATGTTATGTGTCGTGTTGTAACACTCTTCCACTTTCTGTGCTTCCTCTGGTTGCTCAGAAGGTATTCCCCAAGTATATGATATCTTACTCAGCACATTGTTTTCGTTGAACGTATATACTACATGGCAGTCATCATATCCGGCGACAGTAGCATAAAAATCCATGCCGTTATAGCCTTCATGCTCTTTCAGCGAAATAATGCCATTGTTTTTTTCAATTTCCTTTACTTGTTCCTTTGTCATACCGAATACAATACCATTTCGCACTGAGAATGCTTGCGATGCAGTTGTTGTCTCAGCTGAACCTCCAGTTAAACAAGACAGTAAAACGACAATAATAGTGATACAAAACAATTTCTTCATTTCATTCATCTCCCTTGTATTTTTTTCTTAATTTGATATCCAAATGGCTGTCATATACGCATTTTACAGCAAACAACAGTATTGTCAAGATATCCATTCGGATATCAAAGGAGGACAATACAATGGCATATTATCATAGAATAAAAGAACTCCGTGAAGACCATGATAAAACGCAACGCGACATTGCTTCTATTCTTGATATGCCACAAAGTCAGTATTGGCGTTATGAGCAAGGTTTTCGAGACATACCTACAGATATTCTTATCCGTCTTGCTGATTATTATGGCGTTACAGTAGATTATATTCTCGGCAGAACAGACAAAGACTCCGATCGTTGAGATCGGAGTTCTGCTTTATATCGGTAATATGTATTCCTGGCGATCCCGACAAGCTTCATACACTCTCCATCTGATAACGATCCTTTGAAGTCACGACTGTACTTCAGGATCTTTTCTTTTGCGGACGCAGCTTTCTTCACATTCAGTTTACGCCCGTGAACTCCACCTATCTGTTTACCTGCCAGCCGAGCAGTTTCTATCCCTTCTTTGGTTCGCTGATGCAGATCATCAACTTCCTTCTGGGCTTGATCAAAAGCCAGTTGTATCTGACGTTCAGCCAAACGGAGCATATACCTGTTTATGCCATTTGTGATAGCAGCCATCAGTTCATCAGTAGCATCATCACCTGTCTGGATGGACTCGATTTGTTTCTGCGCAGCTTCCCGGTAGACGCTTGTGCTGACATGCGGCTCCTTCAGGAAGACCAGATCGATACCTTTCTGAAGAAGAGCCTGGTATAGTTCAAACCCCTCTGTTGCATTTCTGGACATCCTGCTGACACTGTCAAATACGATCATATCACCGGGATGGATGGCCTTCAGCAACTTGTCGAATTCCCGGCGACCTTCCAGCTTTGTCCCTGTGAACGCTTCCTGGGCAATGACAGCTACCGGATATGCTTCTTTGATGTTCCGTATCTGCCTTTCAATACTCTGCTGTTTGCGGCTGATCCGCGCATAGCCGTAGACTTTCATGTTGTTCCTTCCTTTCTCCGTCTCAAAACAGACGAACGTTAAAATGGGTACAAGAAAACCCTGCCAGAATGGATGGCAGGGGGTCGCTTTTGATACAGTTTATAGATACGTTGTTTTTAATACTGTGGTTTTATCCAAATATAAGGTGAAAAAGACCAGTAATAATACTCCAAGCGGTTGTAGCAATGAATTTTATAATGCCCCATATGATATTCACGAAGAACATTAAGATGTTACCGATGCCTTGCCAGAAACCATTTTGAAAAACTCCTGCTAACACAAGAACCAGTATAACAATGGCAACCAACAAAACGATAATGCCATTAAGAATAAACGATATACATCCTAGGGAACTGGAATATGAACCACTTCCAGAATAACTGTAGTCGTTGTTATTATCGTCATATTCTGGATAGTATCTATAACCACGCCTTTTGTCTGCTTTCGACCGATATGATACCGTACGGCCACAGTATGGACAGGTAGCTGTTCTGGAATCATAGTCCTTTTCCATGCTTGAGCCACATTTCCTGCATCTCATACTACAGTTCTCCTGAAAAGCTACTCATTATGTAAGATATCTCTATCTCCAAAGCTCTCAACAGTATATCCTACTTGTTGTCCATTTGCATTATAGATGTTTTGCCCGTTTCCGATCGCACTGTCGATTGTATACCCAACCAAGCCTTCCTTATCACTGAAAAAAGACTGACCGTTACCAAGTATTGAATCGACTGAGTATCCAATATGCTGACCGTTGGCATCGTAAAAGTTCTGTCCTTCTCCAATGACACTGTCCACCGAATATCTCATCATCTGACCGCTTTCATCATAGAAGGTCTTCCCATTGCCGAGGACGCTATCTACAGAATAATACCTTTTCATGATATTCGACTCCTCTCATAGTACTTTCTGTTTAAATCAACAAAAACCCTTCACTGAAAGCCGTGAAGATTATCTGTGTAGGAATTTACCTTGCCGTGGATATAGGCAGCCTGGTTCAATATACCCTCAGAAATCGAACGCAGGGTATCACAGGCAATTTGATTATCTTCGGCTGCGTCCAGGATCGTGACAACCAGCTTGCTCATAGCAAAAAGCAAGTTCAACTCTCCTCGGATGGTCATCTTAGATATCTCATTCCGGATCTCTGACATCGGGATCACCTTCTTTTCTGTTAAGGATCAGATTTACTGCTCTCTCTGCGGCTCCAGCGGCAGAAACGATCAAGTGTTTGTCGTTCTTCAAGGCTTTCAGCCAGCCCTGGATATATCCGGCACTGTTTCGGAAACTGGATTCAGACTCCAAGCCGCAGTGGTTGACGAGGAATGCCGCTCCAAGCTCTGCACAAAGCTCTTCTTTGCTGTATTCATGAGATCCGAAAGCAGCAACATCAGAAATGCGGTCAAGGCGGCTGTAATGGCCAGTGCTGTGCGTGAGTTCATGGAAAAGAGTGCTATAAAACTCTCCCTGACACTGGTATTGACTGAGTCGCGGAACAACAACAGTGTCAGTGGAGGGCTGATAGTAAGCGCGATCTGACTCTGTTATCCGCAGTGTGATTCCAGCACGATCCTGATAGTCCTGGATGATGGCATCAGCTGTCGCATCCGGTTCTAGATCTGTTGCATGACGGACAGAAACAGCCCATCTGGGATTGATGCCTTCAACCTGATCCAGATGAAATACGCTGTAATACCGCAGATAGAAGTGCTTTGTGATTTCTCCGGTTTCTTCATCGACCTTCTCATAGGGTTTCCAGAAAACAACCATCTTGCTCTTTTCACCCTTTCGAATATGACCACCAGTAAGAGCAGCTTGCTTAAAGGTGATGTATTCGCCAGTCTTACCGCCAAGCAGAATATGGTTCAGCAAGGAATAAGGTCTGCCAGTGCTGTAGCTGATACAGCCGGAGTTGCCACCAATCCAAGGTTTGTGCCAAGGAATCGTACCTTGTTCCAGGGCTTCGATAATACGATCTGTAATCGCAGAATAGATATCCAACATATATAGCTCCTTTCTTTGTTCGCCTTGACATGAGAAAGGGGACAGCCTACAATGAGACTGTCCCCAAGGATGTAATAAAGCCGAGTGTTGTTGCAGCAACCTCGGCTTTTAGCTTACCTTGAAAGGTCTGGTTACGACGGTCTTATAATAACCTTCCAGCGCATCGCCCAGAACTTTCTTCAGAGCTGCCGTATCCATACGGCGAGAAACGGTTTCTTTCCAAGTGACCTTCCAGGTTCCGGCCATCATAGTTTCTTCTTCACCCATGAAAGCTTTAACCTCATCTGTGATCGCGTCCGCTTCCAGTTCGAGTTCTTCGATCATTTTGCGGATCTCCATGAGTTCTTCAACCTTGCTGATGATGTTGTTGTTTGCCTTACACATTGTTTTCATTCTCCTTTTCTTTTATTAAGTGATGAGTATTGAGTGAGGGGAAACCTGAATAAACCTCCTTTCAGAATGAGATATATGCTCACGACTACCGCTTTGTTCTGTAGTCGATATCCCATTCAGACGACTTTTCGCTCTCGCTTAAAAGAATTTCAGCAGTTAATCTGGAAATCTCATAAATTCTTCCATCTTCATGGTCGAACACAACAAGAAGTAAAGCTCAAGCTCAAATCATTTTTGGACGAACAAGGCCAAGCTATCAGTGATGAACAAGAGATAACTGTATCCGAATGGTTGGATCAATGGATTGCCGATTATCTTGTTGACGTTAAGTATGGAACAAGGATATCGTATGAATCCATTTGTGAAAATCATATAAAACCCAATTTGGGTATGATCTCTCTCTCGAATCTGAAAACGCCTATTATCCAGCAATTTTACAAGAGTCTTCGTTCCAAAGGATTCAGTCCCAAGTACATCAAAAATATCCATGGTTGCTTACATCGAGCGTTGGATATAGCAGTTCGTATCGATTATATTTCTAAAAATCCAACCTCTGCCTGTATTATTCCTAGGGTTGAGAAAAAGGAAATAAAGCCACTCGATCTACCAGAACAAAAGAAACTATTAAGCGTTCTAAAAAACACATACTATGGTACTCTTTTCCTTGTTGACATCTTTACCGGAATGAGAGTCGGTGAACTCACAGGACTTACTTGGGACGATATTGACTTTGATAATGGACGAATTCATATTAACAAACAGATTGTTCAATCAAGAAAAAAAGGAGATCCGTATAAATTCGGATCTCCTAAAAACGGAAAAACAAGAACTATTGTCCCTGCCCCATGTGTCATGGAAGCCTTGATAAATCACAGAATAGACCAGGAACTTGAAAAAGCCAGGGCAAAAGACCTTTGGAAGCCAGGTGACTTCCCTAATCTTGTATTCACACATCCTGATGGTTCTCATCTGACCCAGCCTACAGTTTGGAAAGAATTTCAGAAAATCCTGCAATTGGCAGGAATAGAGCACTACAGAGTTCACGATTTACGTCATACGTTTGCCATGAACAGTCTTATTGCTGGTGATGATGTCAAGTCTCTTCAGGACAACCTAGGGCATTATTCAGCCGCTTTTACGTTGGATCAATATGGACATGTTGTTGATTCAATGAAGAAAGCCAGTGCAGAAAGAATGCAGGCATTCATTGACAACCTCGTAAATGTGTAATGGTAAGATAGTGGTAAAATAGTGGTACGCAAAAAAAGAACCCTTGATTTCTCAAGAGCTCTTACGTGCGGGAAACAGGACTTGAACCTGCAAGTACGTACGTACACATGAACCTGAATCATGCGCGTCTGCCAATTCCGCCATTCCCGCAAGTATGGTGGGCAGGGGTGGATTCGAACCACCGAAGCTAATAGCGGCAGATTTACAGTCCTTGACCCAAAGGGTGGAGCTGGCGATGGGACTCGAACCCGCAACCTGCTGATTACAAATCAGCTGCTCTGCCAATTGAGCTACGCCAGCACGAAGCTCGTTCTGCGAGTCCTACCGTAAAAGTGGCGACCCGGAAGGGGCTCGAACCCTCGACCTCCAGCGTGACAGGCTGGCGCTCTAACCAACTGAGCTACCGGGCCAAATGGCTGTGGGCCTTCAGGGACTTGAACCCCGGACCAACCGGTTATGAGCCGGCCGCTCTGACCAACTGAGCTAAAGGCCCATATCGGAAAGGAAAGGAAGTGACTCCGCCGGGATTCGAACCCGGGTAGCCGCCGTGAAAGGGCGGTGTCTTAGGCCTCTTGACCACGGAGCCACGTACGAGGCGTTTGAAGTCGGGGTGAAGGGATTCGAACCCCCGGCCCCATGCTCCCAAAGCACGTGCGCTAGCCAGACTGCGCTACACCCCGGTGCATCCTTCCCACGGTCTATCCCGCAGGCGACTGTCATAATATACACGATTTTTGAACGGATGTCAATCACTATTTTTTTCATTTACGAAAGAAAATTTTTCGTGTTGAATCAATCTTTATCGCGTATAGGGATATCCCCCTGTAAAAGCCCTTTGAATCAGTCCTGTACTGTGTTTCCTTCAGATTGCTTTTTGTCCAGTGTGGACATAAACCAGGCAATGGCAAACCCCACGATCAGGCAGACAATGCTGGCAATCCAGTTTCCGGCATTGGCCAGCTGGAAGCATTCCCTGTTCTGCATGAGCAGTGCCACAGGGGATCCGATCACCAGTCCGAAAATCGCGCTGAAGGTCAGCGCCGCATGCTTTTTGAGCAGGAAGTTCATCAGTTTCGCGATAAACACGATACCCACGAGAAGGCCGATCACATAAGGTGCCAGAATCGCCAGGCTGGACCAGTCTCCGCCCCGCAGATCATTCATGGCGTTGATCACAGGATTGTAGTAGCCCAGAAGCATCAGGATCATGGAACCGGAGATGCCAGGAATAACCATGGTGGAGGAAGCAATCGCCCCCAGCGGAATCATCAGCAGGATGGTACCGATGGAATGATCCACTGTCCGCGCTTCCGGAGGGTTCAGCAGGGGCAGAACCACCACCAGTGCCAGGAAAACCAGGAACAGGATCACGCCGGGAAGCTTGGCGGATTTCATGTTGACCCGCTTGTAAATTGCGGGAAGTCCGCCGAGAATCAGCCCGATGAACGCAAAATTGGTAGGAAGCCGGGTGAGTGGGATCTCATCGGACTTCGTCCCCAGCAGGGTGCCAATGAGCGCGGCGAAAGCAAACAAACCGATCAGCACGCCGATAATAATCGGCAGCAGATCCCGGAAGTTTTTCTTGAACTGCTTGAAAAGGTTATTCACCGCATAGATCACACGGTCATAGATACCCATGGATACCGCCATGGTTCCGCCGGATACGCCGGGGATGATATTGGAAACGCCGATGACGGCTCCGCGCAGAATGTCAAGAATCCACTGCAGCATTGAAATAACCTTCCCTTCAGGCAAAAAGTTGTACGCCGTTGATCACAATCAGGCTTCCCACGCCCATAATGATGGCAGCCAGCAGGACGCCCAGCAGAACCGCAACGACGCTGGATTTGAAATCCATATCCAGGATACTGGCGGCCAGGGTTCCCGTCCAGGCTCCGGTTCCGGGGAGCGGAATGCCGACAAACAGCAGAAGCGCAATGAAAAGTCCCTTGGTGCCGGCCTTTTCCTTAAGCTTCTCGCCTGCTTTGTGGCCCTTTTCCAGGCACCAGGTAAAGAACGGACCGATGCCTTTTTTATCCTTGCCCCATTCCAGCACCTTGCGTGCAAAGAAAAAGATCACCGGCACCGGCAGCATGTTCGCCACCATGCATACGATATAGGCGGGCAGGGTGGGAATCCCGTTAGCCAGGGCATAAGGTAAAGCCCCCCGCAGTTCGATCAGGGGAACCATGGAAATCAGAAATGAAATAATGTAATGTTTCAGCATATATCCTCCGGCGGGCATCATCAATGTCCCGGTAAAAAAAGCAACGTCGGCATTATAGCATAGCCGCAAAACCGTGTAAAGCTGGGTCAGGGCCTGTCATCAAACCATTCCGCTTCTTCCGGGTCCTCAAAGGACGCCGCAATGTTTTCCGGATCAAACCGGGGATCAAAAGCCAGCTCCTTCAGCCGTTCCCGGCTGACCACCGTATTGGTTCCCAGGCAGTCGTTGCAGCGATAGCCGCAGTCCGGGCAGATACAGCCCAGATGGTCGCTTTCCGCCTGGATCATATAGGTTCCGCACTGCTTACAGCTGCACCGCATACGGATCGTCTCCTTCCCGAACACACAGGGAAATTATAGCAAACCGGACAGGGATATTCAAGAAAAGCAAAGAAAAATGGGGCCGCACCCGCGGCCCCGGGGTATATTGTACGTCCGGATCTCAGGGTCTTTTTTACGGCCTTGTCGCTCTGTACGCTAATCGCGCTTTGATGTGCATGGCTTCATTCCTGAATTTCCGCATGCTGTTTGAGCTTGTTTTGCCGTTTCCTGATTGTCCTGTCCGGACTTTAACGTCTGTTTAGGCTTCCGGCTCCAGCAGGCCCAGGTCTCCGTCCTTTCTCAGGTAGAGGACATTGGTCCTGTCTGTGTCAATATTTACAAAGGCGAAGAAATTGTGTCCCAGCAGTTCCATTTCGATTGCGGCGTCTTCCACGCTCATGGGGCGTACCGGGAAGGTCTTCTGCTTAACCACCTTTCTCTCTTTTTCTTCTTCGCCTGAATCCTCTTCAATAAACTCCGGCACATCCGGGATTTCTTCTCTCAGGTTTTTGCCCAGCTTCGTCCGGTGCTTCCGGATCTGCCGTTCCATCTTCGCCAGCGCTTTGTCAATGGCGAGGAACAGGTTGTCGTCCGCGGAGGACTCGCTGCGCAGGATCACGTTCTTTCCCATGGGAACGGTGATTTCCACCACCCGCCGGTCGTTCTTCTCCTTTCTCATTTTTACCTGCAGCTCTGTCTCCGGCCAGAGATACTTGCCCATGGTTTCCGTCTTTTTCTCGATCCTCTGAGTGATTGCCGGGCTGACCGACATGTTACGTGCCTGTATTGTAAGTTTCATAGTTCCGATGGGCTCCTTTCAAATTAGTGATACATGATTCTCACAGAAAGGATTTCACTTCTGAAGCCCCTTCTGTGAAAGATCGTGTGCCATCGGCATCACACCCTTTCATTTTGTTTCTGTTATATAATTTCGACGTGTTTCGGGGATCTCCTTCTTTGTTTTGTATTTTTTTTTGAGATTTTAAGACCATTTTTAACAAAAACGTTTTACGTCTGCTGATTCCTGTATTCTCCGGGGGTGCAGCCCGTTATTTTCTTGAAGCTCCGGGAGAAATGAGCCACGTCCGAAAAGCCCGCCATCTCTGCAATCTCATGAATCCGGAGTGCGGGATCCGCCAGCAGTTTTTTTGCTTTCGCAATCCGCATACTGCCCAGCAGGTCGAAAAAGCTCTGATCCGTCTCCCGGTTCAGCAGCTTGGACAGGTGCCACTGGCTTACATAGACGTGATCAGCCACCTCGCCCAGGGACAAATGCTGTTCTGTGCAGTGATCCTTCATATAGGCCAGCGCCGCCTTCACCAGGTGGTTGCCAGCCTCCTTTACTGATTCCTCGTCCGTTTCCTCCCGGATCTGCGGCATGGCGTCCAGCCGGGACACCATCTGTCGGATGGCTTCCTTCAGTTCTTCCAGGTTACTGGGCTTGAGCAGGTACCGGCATACGCCCAGAGTAATCGCTTTCCGGGCATACTCAAAATCCCGGTAAGCGGTCAGCACGCTCATCTGGATTTCCGGAAATTCGCTGCGGATGGCTGCCAGCATGGTCAGTCCGTCCATATTCGGCATCCGGATATCTGTCAGCACAATGTCCGGCCGCACTTTCCGGATCAGTTCCAGCCCGCTGACGCCGTCATGGGCTGTTCCGGCAATCTCGCAGTTCATTTCTTCCCACGGAATCACCGTGGACAGTCCGCGCAGAATCAGCCGTTCGTCATCCACCAGAATTACACGGTACATGCCTTCACCTCACTCTCCGAAGGGGTTCAGCGCCATCACCCGCCGCCAGCATTCTTCCGGCGTCATTTTCCCCGCTGCCACCGCGGGAATGCATTCCAGCAGCCATACTTCCCGGGCTTTGCTGTTCATAGCGTCCTGCAGCGGGCTGACCATCTGCCTGTTCGCTTTCATATCCTCCGCGGAATCCAGCAGACGCCCGGAAAGGGATGAGCTTCCCAGTTCCCGGATGCTTTCTTCTGAGGTCAGGTCCGCCAGCAGTGCCACCGCCGCGTCCCGGTGTCCGGACTCCCAGGCCCGGCGGGTCAGGTAAAAGCCCATGGAAACGCCGCCCAGATAGCAGTCGGAAGTGCCCTCCCCGTTTCGCAGCGGCATGGGCAGTACGGCCAGTGTATTCATCATGCCGGACGGGAATGCGGAATCCAGCCAGCTTCCGTCCATCTGCATGGCCGCCTGTTTTCTCAGGAACAGATCTGTGGAGGCCGTTTCATAGGTGCTCCACGCGTTCTCGGCGAACGCGCCTGCTTCTGCCAGCTCCCGGATAGCGGTCATTGCGTCAAACCAGGAAGCCGGAACCTCCTCATAGGTTCTGGGCCTGGCCTGCTGTTCCTCCCGGGTAGCACAGGCCAGCACCGCCATCTCCGCCAGGTAATGGGGAATGTCTGACAGGGATATGGCAATCGGTATAATGCCGTTCTTCCGGAAGATCCGGACTGCTTCCAGCAGTGACGCCCAGTCCTTCGGCAGCGGCGCGTCATATTGCTCAAACAGGTCTGTATGTACATACAGACCTTCCCAGTATCCTCTGACCGGCACGGCATACACCTTGCCGTCCGTTTCACGCAGTGCTTCGGTTTCTTTCAGGTTCATTTCCGGGTAAGCCTGGTTGATTTCCTCCAGGGAAACCACCCGGGACAGGATCGGGGCCGAATCCGCTCCTGCCGCAAAAAAGAACAGGATATCCGGTTCGTTCCCCGCCGCAAAATCTTTCAGGATTGCGGTTTTCCAGGCTTCATCGCTGGTGGCGGAACTGTCCAGGACGGTGTTTCCTGTCCTGGATTCATACTGCTGAAGGATTGCCACATACTCCCCTGCCGACCCGTCCAGGCCCGCGAAACAGCTGATTGTCCGCAGCGTAACACCGCCATCCGCCGTACCGGTTCCGGCAAGGACTGTCAGCAGCAGCGCCGCTGTGACCGCAAGCCACTTTCTGATCCGCATATGCTTCCGCCTCCTTCAGTGTATTTCCCGGGGAATAATGATGCTGACTGTTGTCTGCCCGGGCGTATCCGTGTCAACGCGGATCGTGACCGATTCTCCGTATATCAGGCGCAGCCTGTTCACAATGTTGGCCAGGCCCAGGTGTTTTCCGGTGGGATTGCCTTTCAGGGCTGCCTCAATCCGTTCCCGGTCCTCTTTGCCTGTTTCCCGGCCCGTATTGACAATTTCAACATGCATGCATGCGTCGTTCAGCGAGCACCGGATCGTGATGATACCGCCGCCCGCCGGGGCGATGCCATGCTCCACGGCGTTCTCCAGCAGCGGCTGGATCGTCAGCAGCGGCAGGATGCCGTCCATGGCTTTCTCATCGATCTCCCGGTTCACGGTCAGATCTGTTCCGAAACGCTGCTGGATGAAATAGATATAGGCCTCCGCCACTTCCATTTCTTCCCGCAGGGTCACCAGACGCCGGTCCTGCCGCGCCATCGTGGCGTTCAGCAGCACGGACAGGGAGGTTACCATGGAGGAGATGCTTTCCGATCCCTCAATCCTCGCCTGCCAGTTGATATCCTCCAGGGCGTTATTGATGAAGTGCGGATTGATCCGGCTCTGCAGGGCCAGGATCTGTGCGTTCTTCAGTTCGATTTCTTCCTTGTAGGTTTTGTCTATCAGTTCTTTCAGCCGCAGGGACATCTGGGAGAAGGACCTGCCCAGGCGGCCCAGCTCATCCTCCCCGTTCAGGGGAACTGTTGCGCCGAGTTTTCCCTCTTCAATCCGGCGGCTGGCCGCTGACAGCAGCGTCAGCGGCTTCACAATGCGCCGGCTCAGGTAGATGCCGATCATGATCATGATGGGAACCAGCAGCAGGGCCATCACCAGCAGCAGCATCCGGAAGGAATAAACTTCGTTGTACTGCTTCCGCCGGTCCATGGTCAGCCGCAGGTCCAGTCCGTTTTCCTCACCCCCGGAAAGCCGGGTGTAATACAGTTTTTCCTTTCTGTCATCCGTCAGGCCTGTTCCCGCGCTTTTCCAGTCAATTTCCGGATCCCCGCAGTCGTCCAGGCGGATCGCCACTTCCGCGTCCCATTCCCTTCCCAGTTCCGTCAGGGGCTGGAACAGCCGTTCCTCGTTAATTCCCAGGATCAGCATGCCGAAGCGTTCCATCCGCAGGTTCAGCAGGTTCCTCACCAGGTAGATATTGTTCTCAAAGCGGAAGAAGCGGCAGCGGGTATCCAGTTCTTCTCCCATGATCTGCACAGTTTCGATAAGCTTCTGCAGCTCGCCTGATCCTTCCAGGGCTCCGCCCCGGAGGTACGTCTTCAGTTTCGGATCTTTCACCGGAAAACAGGCAACAAACGACAGGAGCGGTTCACGGCTGTATTTCCGTTCCAGATAGATCTGGCAGAACCGCCTGAATTCCGCGTCCCCGATGCTTTCGCTGTTCCATTTCTGCCAGGCGTCCGTCAGTTCTCCGTCATACGTGGCGTCTCTGGCCAGTTCCAGCGTCCGTTCAATATTCTGGTTTGTCAGCGTCCATGCCTGTTCCGCGCCGGAGGTCACAGCCGATCGGGTCTGGTTCTCCAGTTTTTTCATCAGAAAACTGCCTGTAAACACACCCAGAAGGACCACAGGAATCAGATAGCTGAGCAGCATAATCAGGCCTATCTGCGCGCGCAGCGATTGCCGTATGCCGCTGAACAGGCCTCTTCTCGGTTGTCTGCCCGATTCCTTTTCCATGTTTCTGTCCTTCCTCTGGCTCCCGCCGTTTAATTATTCCTGCCAGGGCAGTCCGGCGAAATCCGCCATCAGTTTCACGGTCTGCTTTGCCTTTTCCTCTGTCTCCGCCTCGGCGAAAATCCGCACCCGCGGTTCCGTACCGGAGAAGCGGACGATGACCCAGCCGCCGTCCAGGTATACCTTGCAGCCGTCCATATAGCTGACCTTCTCCACTTTCCGGTCAAACGCGGGCAGCTGTTTTTCTTCCATAATCTTCCGGGCGATCTCTTCGCGGCTCTCCGCGGTCAGCGCCCAGTCATACTCGGCGGAGTGCAGTTCTCCGTAGGTATTATACAGGTTCTGCACCAGCTCGCTCAGTTTTTTGCCGCTGACGCTCAGCATTTCCACCAGCAGGCTGGCCGCGTACAGGCCGTCCTTGCCGGAGATATGTCCCCGCACCGTCAGGCCGCCTGAGGATTCGCCGCCGATCAGGGCGTCATACTGCTCCATGCCGGCGGAGATATGTTTGAAGCCAACCGGCACTTCCACGCACTTTTCCCCGTGCGCCTCCGCGATCCGGTCCAGCAGATGGGTCGTGGCAATGTTCCGCACCGCCGCGCCTTTCCATCCCTTGTATTCCAGCAGATAGTAGTACAGCAGCGCCAGAATCTCATTTGCGGTCACATACCGGCCGTTTTCGTCAATAATGCCCAGCCGGTCCGCGTCGCCGTCCGTGGCGATGCCCACGTCCGCCTGGTGCTCCTTCACGGCATACTGCAGGTCCACCAGCGTATCCGGGTTCGGCGCCGGCAGGTGCCGTCCGAAGAAGGCGTCGTGACGGTCGTTGATCACGTCGATATCACAGCGACAGGTGTACAGGATCGTCTGCAGGCCTGTCAGGCTCACGCCGAACATCGGGTCCAGCACAATCCGCAGCCTGCGCTGCCGGATGGCGTCCGTATTCACCTGCTTCAGGATGGAATCCAGATACGCGTCCCGCGGGTCGATGATCCGGATCATGCCCTTTGCTTTCGCTTCCTCAAAATCCATATCCCGGATTTCGTCTTCCGCGATGCTGTTTGCCTCTTCCTGGATGGCTTCCGTCACATCCTGCGCGGCGTCCCGCCCGCCAAAGGTGAACAGCTTGATACCGTTCCAGGTCGCCGGGTTATGGCTGGCCGTCACCATTGCGCCGTAGGGCAGCTTCTTTTCCTTAACGGTAAACATGATCTGGGGCGTGGGGCAGCTCATGTTCACAAAAAACACGCAGATGCCTTCCCCCGCGAGCACCTCGCAGAACCAGATCAGCGCTTCCTTGCTCAGGAACCGGCGGTCATAGCCCGCGCAGATTCCTTCCTCCGCCACGCCTTCCCGCTTCATCCTGCGGGCCAGGGCCGCGGCCACCAGCCGGATATTCGCCTTGGTAAAACCGTCGCCGATAATTGCGCGCCATCCGCCCGTTCCGAATTTAATCATATCACATTTCTCCTTATTGTTTCATCCCAGGATGACTTCAATCTCGTGAATGCCGTCCGCAAAGGCCGGAATCCTGTCGGTTTCCTTTCCGTCCGCGACGATCTTCCTGACGCCCTTTTCCACATGGTCCGGATTCTTCACGCTGATCCGGTATTCCGCGCCGCGCCATTTCCGGACTGCCTCAAAACCGTCCCATTCCGCGGGAATGCAGGGATCCACCGTCAGGCCGTCAAAGCCCGGCCGGATACCCAGCATATACCGTGTTGCCGCGTAGTAGGCCCATCCTGAGGAGCCGGTCATGAAGGGATGCCGTGCCCGCCCGTGGGCGGTATGATCCCGGCCCATGATGAACTGGCAGTAGCTGTAGGGCTCCGCCTGCCGGATCTCCATTTTGTCGTTCTGGTTTTCCGGCAGCAGCGCGTCGTAGAACTTCATCGCCCGGCTGCCGCGGCCCAGCATGCACTCCGCCACCCAGGCCCAGGGGTTCGGATGGCTGAAGATGGCGCCGTTTTCCTTTACGCCGGGATAAACCCGGGTCACAAAGCCGATGCTGTCGTCCAGCGTCACAAAGGAGGGCGCGTTCAGCATCAGTCCCCAGGGGGTATACAGCCATTCGTCCACCGCGTTCATGCAGCTGATTGCCTGCTCCCGGTTCGCGGCGCCGCTGATAACCGCCCAGGTGTTGCTTTCCATATGAACTTTGCCTTCCTCCGCGGCCTGGGAACCGATGGGCGCGCCGGCTGCCGTAAAGCCCCGCAGGAACCATTTGCCGTCCCACAGCACCTTCCGGCAGGTTTCTTCCATAGCCTGCTTCAGCGCTTCATATTTCGCAGCATCCTCCTGCCGGCCCAGTGCCCGTGCCGCGTCCAGGAAGTGGTTCGTCGCCCAGACTACCAGGAAGGCCACCATGGCGCTCTCCCCGCCGCCCAGGTTCAGGCAGTCGTTCCAGTCCGCGCGCAGGCCCTTGGTCACGCCGTGGCTTCCCACCTGTTCATAGGAGAAGTCCAGCGCGGCTTTCATGTGCTCCCACACAGTCCCGCTGCCCTCATCCGCGTAAGGAATCACTTGATCAAAGAAGGAAAGATCTCCGCTCTCCCGTACATTTTCCACAATGGCGGGGATCAGCCACAGGGCGTCGTCCGCGCAGGCGTCCTTCAGGCCGTGGAGCATGCCTTTCTTGTCTGCTTCGGGAATGATGGTGGGAGACTTGAAGCCGTTGTCATCGGCCTTCTCCAGCACCGCCGGGTCGAACAGGTGCAGGCCGTAGCCCTGGCGCATCTGTCCGTGCAGCAGCTGGCAGATCCTCTTCATGCACATATCCGGTTCGCCGTGGGGAATGCACATAGCGTCCTGCGCCGTATCCCGGTAGCCCAGTCCGGTCCGTCCGCCCACCTCGATGAAGGAGGAGAACCGGGAGAACAGGACGTTGACTTCGCTCTGGTAGAAATTCCAGATGTTCAGGGAGCGGTTCATGTTCTCGTGGGGCGTCTTCACCTGCAGCCTGCCCAGCTTGTCATCCCAGAACCTGCGCAGTTCGGCAAAGGCCCGGTCCGTGCCGGCTTCGTCATAGCGCTGCCGGGCCCGCTCCGCGGCGTCTCCCCGGCCGGTGCCCAGGTAGAACAGCACCCGGGCTTCCTCGCCCGGCTTCAGGATCAGCTTCCGCTGCAGCGCGCCGCAGGGGTTGCCGCCCAGCTCGGTGGATCCGCTCAGGCAGCCGGCGGCCACACCTTGGGGATCCCGTTCCGTGTGATAGTTGCCGATGAAGGATTCCCGCACGCCGTCAAAGCTGTCGGGGCGGAAATTACCGGCGAAGAACTGCCAGGCATTCGGCTCATAATGCAGTTCGCAGATGGCCGCGTCATTCTCATAGTGGGAGCCGGCGGCGTACAGGCTCATCTGGAAGTTCTGGTTGTCCATGTCGATTTCATGGAAGGAAAACTCCACATAGCCGAAGACACTGATGTTTCTTTCCCGGTCGGAGCAGTTCCGGACCCGTACGTCAAAGATTTCCACCGGATCCTCTCCGCCGTCTTCCCGGGGAATAAACAGGATCTGCTCCGCGCTGATCTCCTGGCAGTCGCACAGGAAACGGGAATAGCTCATTCCGTGGCGGGCTTCATACCGTGCTTCATTTAAAGGAAGTCCTGTCGGCTGCCAGCTCAGGGACCAGTATTTGCCGGTTTCATCATCCCGCAGGTAAACATAGTGTCCCGGCCAGTCCATCGGAACACCGTTGGGGCGGAACCGGGTAATGCGGTGATGCTGGGGGCTGTCCAGCCAGCTGTAGCCGCCGGCGTTATGGGAAATCACGGTACCCATCCGCTGCGTGCCCAGGTAATTGGTCATGGAAACAGGGACATCCACCCGATCGATTACATATTCGCGCGCGGCATCGTCAAAATATCCGTAACGCATGTTATACAGAACCTCCTGATTGTCCGTATTTGTCATTATAAGCATACCAAATCAAAAGCTCAAGCAGAAGGAACAGGTATGGCATTTTTTGTCTCGGATTGGCATTCTGCGATTTTCTCCTTCCCCGCCTCCTGCCGTGCCGTTTCCTTTTTATATATACCGGCCTCCTCGCCCCGCCTGTTCTTTTTCAAGCCTCCCGGCCTTTGCCAACAGCGCAACCGGAGTCAAGAATTGACAATAGAAGATAATGACAGAAGAAATGTTCTTTTTATAGAATTTAAGCACCAGATATGACAACGCGAGAAGGAGAGTGAAAGCCCATGACAGCGCTTCCGGCCAATAAAGGGCATCACCGCAGGCCCAGTATCACGGCCAAGAAGAAGACTTTCTGGCTGACCACGATGATGCTTCCCGGCGCGATCTGGCTGCTGCTGATCCGGTACCTGCCCATGTTCGGTATCGTCATCGCCTTTAAAAACTACCGTGCCTTCCGGCCCAATACCTTCTGGAACAATATCGTCAAAAGCGAGTGGGTGGGCCTGAAAAACTTCGAGTTCCTGAATTCCCCGGACACGGGCATCATGATCCGCAACACCCTGGGTTACAACATCCTGTGGATCATCCTCGGCCTGATCATTTCCGTGGCCTTCGCCGTCATGATGAGTGAACTGACCACCCGGTTCCTGGCCAAGACCTACCAGACCATGATGTTCTTCCCCTACTTCCTGTCCTGGGTTGTCGCCAGCTACTTCGTCCTGGCCTTCCTCGATCCCACCAGCGGCATGATTCCCTTCATGCAGAAAGCTGCCGGACAGAAGGTAACCAACTTCTATCACGATACCACCTGGTGGCCGCTGATCCTGACCATCTGTAACCTATGGAAGAACCTGGGCTACTCTTCGGTCCTGTACCTGGCCGCCATCACCGGCATTGACACCACTCAGTATGAAGCCGCAGCCGTGGACGGCGCCACCAAGTGGCAGCAGATCTGGCACGTTACTCTTCCGGGCATCCGTCCCATGATCGTCATCCTGCTGATCATGAATGTCGGCAAGATCTTCAACGCGGACTTCGGCCTGTTCTATAACGTACCCCAGAACTCCGGCTCCCTGTATCCGGTCACCCAGGTGGTGGACACCTACGTTTACAGGGCTTATGCGAACACCCATAACCTGGGCATGAGTTCCGCCGCCGGTTTCCTGCAGAGCGCCATCGGCCTCATCTGTATTGTCGGTGCCAACGCCCTGGTCCGCAAAATTGACGCGGAAAGCTCACTGTTCTGATAAGGAGGACGAAAGAAATGACTGCTGTAACCCGTCGCTCCGCTCAGAAGAAGATCAAAGCGGGTTCCTTCTCCCTCAACCGGTTCGGCACAGGAACCCAGTCGGTGTTCCACATCGTTCTGGGACTGTTCGCACTCCTGTGCATTATCCCCTTTATCTTCGTCATCATCATCGCTTTCTCTTCCGAAGAGAGCATCCGCCAGGTCGGTTATTCCTTCACTCCTCTTTCCTGGAGCACCCAGGCCTTTGATTACACCTTCAAGCTGGGCAACGCTCTGTGGCGGAGCTACTTCAACTCCTTCCTGATCACCATCGTCGGCACAACCCTGAGCGTCACGCTGACTGTGCTGTACGCCTATCCCCTGTTCCGCAGGGATTACCACTTCCGGAATTTCTTCAACTTTCTCAGTTTCTTCACCATGATCTTCGGCGGCGGCCTGGTCCCCACTTTCGTCATCTGCAAGAGCGTCCTGGGACTCAGCGATAACTACGCCGCCCTGATCGTCCCCATGCTCTTCAGCCCGTTCAACGTCATCATCATGCGGACCTTCCTGCAGACCACCGTTCCCACGGAGCTGATCGAAGCCGCTACCATCGACGGCAGCGGAGAGTATTCCACCCTGACGAGAATCGTCCTGCCGGTAGTGAAGCCCGGCATTGCGACCATCGCCCTGCTGGTTTCCCTGGGCTACTGGAACGAATGGTTCCTGTCCCTGCTGTACCTGAACAAGAACATGAACATCATGCCCCTGCAGTACCTGCTCATGCGGATGCAGCGCAATGCGGACTTCCTGGCCAAGAACTCCTCCATGCTCGGTGCGGACGCGGCCAAAGCCGCAGCCCAGCTGCCTTCCCAGTCCCTCAAAATGGCCCTGGTGGTGTTCATCGTAATTCCGATTGCCTGCGCCTATCCCTTTTTCCAGCGGTACGTCATCGCAGGACTTACGATTGGATCGGTTAAAGGATGAAGATTTTTCGACCTTCATTTAGGTAATTTCAAAAGCGCCAGCTTTTGAAAATATATAGAATCTCAGCACCGGACAGGTGCTGAAAATAAGGAGGAAAACCATGAAAAAGTTCCTGTCTCTCATTCTGACCCTGGCACTGGTCCTCTCCGTGTGCAGCTTCGCCGCGGCTGATGATCTGCCCACCATCACCATCATGTTCCATGGCTCCAACGTGACCGATGACAGCGCTGTGCTGGAAAAAGTCAACGAATACATCGCTGACAAAGTCGGTGCGAAGCTGGAAGTCATCTGGGGCACCTGGGGCGACTTCGATGAGAAGGCCGTCAACGCCCTGACCTCCGGTGACAAGGATGTGGACATGGTCTTCACCTGCTCCTGGAGCTCTGACGAGTACAACAGCTATGCCAAGAAGGGTTACTTCCTCAAGCTGGATGACCTGATCGAGCAGTACGGTGCCGACCTGAAGGCTGCCATCCCGGAAAGCCTGATGCAGGCTGCCACCATCGAAGGCGCTGAAGGCAAGGGCATCTACGCCGTCAACGGTTTCAAAGACACCGCCACCCAGAACACCTGGGACGTGAACGTTACCCTGCTGACCGAACTGGGCTACACCGTGGATGATCTGATGGCCAAGGGATTCTTCGGCTGGGACGAAATCTTCGCCAAGGCCAAGGAAGTCAAGGGCGACAGCTTCTATCCCTTCCTCGTGGAGCCCATGGTTGCCGAGCGTATGGTGACCAACTCCATCATCGTTGCCGGTGACGCCGGTTCCACCAGCCTGCTGTCCCTGTACCTGAATCCTGAAGATGTTTCCGCTGAAGGCATTTACGGCAACAAGCTCGTGAACAAGTTCGCCACTCCCGAATACAAAGCTTTCGTGGATCAGATGCACAAGTACTACGAAGCCGGCTACATCGATCCCGCCCTGTCCGTGGGTGAAACCTCCAATGACGCCCGCACCAACCACCAGAAGGACGCTTCCTACCTGATCGGAACCCAGTCCTACGCTTTCGGTTATGAATACTCTGCCGAAGTGCTGGCCCGCGGCGCTGAAATCAAGTTCGTTCCCTGCACCGATCCTTATGTGGACACCACAGCTTCCCAGGGTGCTATGATGGCGATCAACTCCGCTTCCGAGCATCCGGAAGAGAGCTTCAAGTTCCTGGCCCTGCTCAACAGCGACCCGGTGCTCATGACCCTGATGAACTACGGTGTGGAAGGTATCCACTACACCCTGAACGATGAAGGCCTGGTCGTCTTCAACGCGGATGCCCGTGCTACCTACAGCCCCTGGACCAACGGCGTCGGCAATGTCACCATCCTGCCCGACACTGCTGATGAAGGCAAGGGTTTCCGGAAGGCCTTCCAGGAATACTACGCCGGTGCGAAGGGCATTCCTTCCCTGGGCTTCGTGTTCGACAACACCCCCGTTGAAAATGAAATGGCTGCCCTGGGCAACGTTGCTGCTCAGTACGCCCTGGCCCTGGACTGCGGCGCGGTTGATCCTGAAACCGAACTGCCTGCCTTCCTGAGCGCTCTGGACGCCGCCGGCATGGAAGCTTACCTGAACGAAGCGAATGCCCAGCTGGACGCCTACATGGCCAAATAAGACGTTAAGAGTGACCCCCTATACACTCCTTACCGGAACCGCCGGCACTCCGGCGGTTCCCTTTTTTATGTCATGAAAAAGCCCCTGTTCCTTTCGGAACAGGGGATCTGTTTTGAAATTCTGGTTATCCGAGGATGACTTCCACCTTGTGGGTCTTTCCGTCGCCGAAGGCAGGCAGCACGTTGCCGCTG
Source organism: uncultured Eubacteriales bacterium (assembly GCA_900315675.1). GTDB lineage: Bacteria > Bacillota > Clostridia > Christensenellales > Aristaeellaceae > Aristaeella. The sequence goes on along the minus strand of OMZY01000028.1, from coordinate 15,921 downwards.
ATTTCCTTCCCGTCCACCGTGACCTTCTTCACGCCGCGGCAGACATGAGCCGGATTCTGGATCTCGATGTCATAGACCGCTCCGCGGAACCGGCGGCTGACCTTGTAGCCGTCCCAGGTGTGGGGCACGCAGGGATCGATCTTCAGGCCGTCCCAGTCGGGTTTGACGCCCAGGATGTAGTTGCTGATCACGTAGAAGTTCCAGGCCGCGGTACCGGTCAGCCAGCTGTTCTTGGCCTGGCCGAAGTTCTTCGCGTCCTTGCCGGCGATCATCTGGCTGTAGACATAGGGCTCCAGCTTGTGCAGGTCGGAAATCTCCTCGCGCCAGGCGGGAGCGATCCTGCTGTATAGGTCAAAGGCCCGGTCGCCGTGTCCCACCACGGTTTCCGCCGCGATGATCCAGGGATTGTTGTGGCAGAAGATACCGGCGTTTTCCTTGTATCCCGGCGGGTAGGAGCTGACTTCGCCCAGCTCCAGGTGATATTCCTGATAGGCGGGCTGCAGCAGCACAATGCCGTGCTCGGTCTCCAGGATCTTATGGACGCTCTCCAGCGCCTTTTCGGCCATGCCGTTCTTCACGCCGACTCCGGCCATCACGCAGTAGCCCTGGGATTCGATGAAGATCTTGCCGTCTTCACATTCCTTGCTGCCGACCTTGTTGCCCATGGCGTCATAGGCACGGACAAACCATTCGCCGTCCCAGCCGTCCTTTTCAATAGCGGCGGTCATGGCGTCAATATCCTTCTGATAGGCGTCCGCCTTTTCGTTGTTGCCCTTGCGGCGCTCGATCGCCACCAGTTCCGGTCCGATGGACACGAACATACCGGCAATCAGCACAGATTCAGCCACCCGCTCATCCGGCGCGTTGGGATTGGAAAAGGTCTGGAAGCTCTCGTCCGGCGTATCGGAATAGCAGTTCAGGTTCAGGCAGTCGTTCCAGTCCGCCCGGCCGATCAGCGGCAGGCCGTGCGGTCCCCGGTTGTTGACCACATGCATGAAGCTGGCTTCCAGGTGCTCCAGCAGCGTGCCGCAGTCATCGGGATTGCAGTCATAGGGAGTTGCGGCGTCCAGGATGCCGAAATCGCCAGTCTCCTTGATATAAGCCGCGGTGCCGGCAATCAGCCACAGCGGGTCATCGTTGAAGCCGCCGCCGATATCGTTGTTGCCCTTCTTGGTCAGGGGCTGGTACTGATGGTAGCATCCGCCGTCCCGGAACTGGGTCGCGGCGATGTCCAGGATACGTTCCCGTGCCCGTTCCGGAATCTGGTGCACAAAGCCCAGCAGGTCCTGGCTGGAATCACGGAAGCCCATGCCCCGGCCGATGCCGCTCTCAAACATGGAGGTGGACCGGCTCATATTGAAGGTCACCATGCACTGGTAGGGGTTCCAGATGTTCACCATCCGGTTCAGCTTCTCCTCGGAGGAGGTCAGCGTATAGGCGCTCAGCAGGTTGTCCCAGTGAGCCTTCAGCTGCGCAAAGGCTTTGTCCACCTGTTCGTCGGAGGACAGGGCGGCCAGCATAGCCTTCGCGGGCTTCTTGTTGATGACTCCCTTCTTCTCCCACTTTTCCTCAACGGGCAGTTCCACATAGCCCAGCACAAAATTGAATTTCTTTTCTTCACCCTTTTCCAGATGTACCTTGATCTGGTGGGCCGCCATGGGCTGCCAGCCGGAAGCGACGGAGTTGCCCATCTCGCCGGTCATGACCGCCTGGGGATTTTCAAAGCCGTTGTACATACCCAGGAAGGTTTCCATATCGGTGTCGAAACCGTCGATGGGCGTATTCACCGCGTAGAAGGAATAATGATTCCGGCGTTCACGGTATTCGGTCTTGTGGTAGACCACGCCGTCTTCCACTTCCACCTCGCCGGTGGAGAAGTTGCGCTGGAAGTTCAGCATGTCGTCCTGCGCGTTCCACAGGCAGAACTCCACGAAGCTGGTCAGGATCACGTCCTTCGCGGCGTCGCTTTCGTTGGTCAGGGTCACCTGATGCACTTCCGCGTCATAACCCATCGGCACGAAGCTCTTCTGGGAAGCCTTCAGGCCGTTCTTTTTGCCGGTGATGATCGTATATCCCATACCGTGACGGCAGGAATACTCATCCAGCTCGGTTTTCACGGGCTTCCAGCCGGGATTCCACACAGTGCCGTTATCGTTGATATAGAAATAACGGCCGCCGTTGTCCACCGGCATATTGTTGTAACGGTAACGGGTAATCCGGCGCAGGCGCGCGTCACGGTAGAAGCAGTAGCCGCCGGCTGTATTGCTGATGATGCCGAAGAATTTCTCGCATCCGAGATAGTTAATCCAGGGATACGGTGTCCGCGGCGTATCAATCACATACTCCCGCGCTTTGTCGTCAAAGTGGCCGTATTTCATGGAGATCAGCCCTCCTGTGTATTTGTCCGTCCGAAAACGGTCATTTTTAAGTATAACACACTCACTTGCCCTGTGTAAACGATTCCTTTGTTTTCTCCAGGTACTCTTCGTAGTTGCACAGGTAATCCGCGATCGTTCCGTCCGGCTTAATTTCAATGATTCTGTCGGCTACGGTGGAGATAAACTGGTGGTCCTGGCTGGTGAAAATCACGTTGCCGGGGAAGTTGATCAGGCCGTTGTTGACCGCGGTGATGGATTCCAGGTCCAGGTGGTTGGTGGGCTGGTCCAGCATGAGGAAATTTGCGCCGGAAAGCATCATCCGGCTCAGCATGCAGCGAACCTTTTCACCGCCGGAGAGCACGTTCACGGGCTTGTACACATCGTCGCCGCTGAACAGCATCCGTCCCAGGAAGCCGCGCATGTAGGTTTCCAGCTGTTCCGGGGAATACTGGGCAAACCACTGCATCATCGTCAGCTCGCAGCCGTCGAAATACTTGCTGTTGTCCTTCGGGAAATAGCTGGTGGAAATCGTCACGCCCCACTTCACCGTGCCGCTGTCCGGCTGGATTTCCTCCGCCAGGATGCGGAACAGGGCTGTCTGGGCCTGTTCGTTGCCCACCAGGGCAATCTTCTGTCCCTTGGTCACCAGGAAGGAAACATCCTTCAGCAGCTGTACTCCGTCCTGGGTATAGTTCAGTCCGGTCACCTGCAGGATATCCTTTCCGGCTTCCCGGTCCGGTGTGAAGGCAACCCAGGGATAGCGGCGGCTGGAAGCCGGCATCTGCTCAATGGTCAGCTGGTCCAGCAGCTTACGCCGGCTGGTGGCCTGCTTGGCCTTGGACTTGTTGGAGGAGAACCGCTGGATAAAGGCCTGCAGTTCGCGGATCTTGTCCTCGCGGCGCTTCTTCTGGTCGTTCATCAGAGCCTGCATGATCTTGCTGGATTCATACCAGAAGTCATAGTTGCCCACGTACAGCTTCACCTGGTTATAGTCGATATCCACAATGTGGGTACACACGTTGTTCAGGAACCACCGGTCATGGCTGACCACGATCAGGGTGCCGGGGAAGTCCATCAGGAAATCCTCCAGCCAGGCCACGGAACGGTTGTCCAGGTTGTTGGTCGGCTCGTCCAGCAGCAGGATGTCCGGATTGCCGAACAGCGCCTGCGCCAGCAGCACCTTGAACTTGTCGCCCGCCTGCAGCTCGGACATGAGCATCGTGTGCTCCTCCGCCGGAATGCCCAGGCCGGTCAGCAGCGTGGCGGCGTCGCTCTCCGCGTTCCAGCCGTCCATTTCGGCAAATTCGCCTTCCAGCTCCGCGGCCTTCTCGCCGTCCGCCTCATCGAAATCGGGCTTGGCGTACAGCGCGTCCTTTTCCTTCATGATGTCATACAGGCGCTGGTTGCCCATGATGACCGTATCCATTACCGGATAGGCGTCATACATGAACTGGTCCTGTTTCAGGGTGCTCATGCGTTCCGTGGGCGGAATGGTCACAGAGCCGGTGGTGGGTTCCAGTTCACCGCTCAGGATCCTCAGGAACGTGGATTTACCTGCGCCGTTCGCGCCGATAATGCCGTAGCAGTTGCCCGGCAGGAATTTCAGATCCGCGCCGGAAAACAGCTTCTGCCCGCCGAATGTCAGTGATACATTGCTTACTGTGATCATTTCATCAATCTCCTATTACTGCTCTCTTTCAGTTCTGCTGTCCTCTGCTCTATGCGCTGCACAAACATTTAATTCTGATTTCTTAATTCTGAATTCTGAATTGATCATTCGCCTGTCAGGCGAATCAATGCATTTGCGTAGATCTTCGTCGCCAGCATCAGCCGGTCAATGTCCTCGTATTCATCTGCCTGGTGTGCCAGATCCTCTTCGTCCGGGAACAGCGCTCCGAAGGCCACACCCTGCTTCAGCACCTTGGCGTAGGTTCCGCCGCCGGTGGACATAGGCTTGCCCTTCAGGCCCGTTTCCTCCTCATAGGCCGCCAGCAGGCTGGTCACCAGTTCTCCCTCCGCCGGCACATGGTGCGGCGGCTTCTGGATCGCTGTCTTCACTTCAAAGCCCTTCAGGCTCGCCGTTGCGGCTTCCTTCAGCTTCTCCTGGTCGGCGCTCACCGGGCACCGCATGTCCAGCGTACCAAACCAGCTGCCGTTTTCCAGCTTCAGGATGCCCATATTGCAGGTCAGCGCCTCGGATACCTCATCCCGGCAGGCGCAGCCCAGGCTCTTTCCGTCATGCTCTGTGCCGACCTTGTCCGCCAGCACCGCAACCGGTCCTTCCGCGCCCAGTTCTTTCAGCAGCAGGAGCATCATGCCGATGGCGTTCCGCTTGCCTTCCGGATAGGCGCTGTGTCCCGGGATCCCTGTGGCGGTAATTTCCACGCCCCTGTCCGTCACTTCCGCGGTATAGGGCAGCTTCGTCCGGTCCGCGTAGGCCTTCACCTTTTCCGCGGTTTCCCTTCCGCCTTCCACCAGGGCTTTGCATTCACCGGGAATGACGTTGATCCGGTCTCCGGTGGCCATCTCCAGGATTTTCAGGCCGCCTTCCGCCGCGGTCGCGTGCAGTTCCAGGCACAGCATGCCCTTCTCCGTGTTGATCAGCGGGAACATGGCGTCCGGGCTGAAGCCCATATCCGGAATCTGCTCATGCGCTCCGTAATAGGCCATATCCTCCCAGTCGCTTTCCTCGTCGCAGCCGAGGATCAGCCGGATGCTTTTCTTCAGCGGAATGCCCGCTTCCTGAATAGCCTTCATGGCAAAGAGCGACGCCAGGGCCGGGCCTTTATCGTCATTGGTTCCCCGGCCGTACATCCGTCCGTTTTCAATCAGCGCCTCGAAAGGCGGCTTTGTCCATCCGTCTCCCACGGGTACCACGTCCAGGTGACCCAGCACCGCGATTTTTTCTTCCGCTTCGCCCAGCGTGATATCGCAGGCATAGCCGTCAAAGTCCCGTACCGCAAATCCCAGTTTCCGGGCGTCTTCCATGGCGGTATCCAGCATGTTCCGGATTTCCCGTCCGAAGGGAGCGCCGTCTTCCGCTTCGCTCTTCACGGAAGGAATCCGTACCCAGCGCTGCAGCATCTTCGTAAAATCATCCCGGTAACTGTCAATCAGTTCATATACTTTCTTTTCCATCATTTCCCTGCTTCCTGTCTTCTGTCCGAAGCTTCTTTCATGTTCCGTGGTTAACCAATAATTCTGAATTATGAATTCTGAATTGAATCAGAAGGCATTCCTCGGATCCTTGCTCTTCTTTTTCGGCGCGTCCGGATCGATATATTCAATCTCCAGCCGTTCAAACGGCACCGACTCAAAAAAAGCGTCCGGCAGAAAGCGGGTCATTCCGAATTCATCCCATTCCCGCTCATTCTTGTCCAGCCAGATCGGTTCCGGCAGATCCAGGTCGTGGCAGGCCTCTTTCAGCGCGCTGTGCGCGTCGGCCCGCGTACAGGGAACCGTCGTCTGCAGGTCCGTCCGGTGATGCCGGATCGTCTTTACCCAGAGCGCGGTAGCCATGCGGAAGTCCCCCTCAATGATTAATGCACAATGCATAATGCATAATTGTTTTGTTCATCCTGTATTCGTATTCATTCAGGATTTGGTTGACTGTTTGTTATAATTCTGAATTCTGAATTCTTAATTCTGAATTACAACAAATTATTATCTCATGGATTCAGGTTCTATGGCAACCTTTATTTTTCTGCCCATGCCCTGACCGCTTCCGCCGCCGCCCGGTTCATTCCGGGCACCGCAGCCAGCGTCTCCGTATCCGCTGCCCGGATCGCCTTCAGGCTTCCGAAGGCCTTCAGCAGGGCTTTGCGCCGGGCAGGCCCGACGCCGGGAATATCTTCCAGCTGTGAGTGGATAGAGGCCTTGCCCCGCAGCGTCCGGTGATGGATGATGCCGAACCGGTGCGCCTCATTCCGTACGCGCTGTACCAGCTGTAATTCAGGCGTACGGTGATCCAGCAGGATTGGTTCCTCTGCGTCCGGCAGCCAGATCTCTTCCAGTCTTTCCGCCAGGCCGAACATCGCCGGCGGTTCCATTCCCAGATCCAGGATCGCCTGCCGTGCGAACCGCAGTTGCTGCGGACCGCCGTCAATCAGAATCAGCTCCGGCAGGTCGGTAAACTTTCCTTCCGCCGCTCCTTCTTCCTTTTCCCGTGCCGCGTGCGCGTACCGCCTGCTCAGCGTTTCATACAGGGAGGCGAAGTCATTGGCGCCTTCCACCGTCCGGATCCGGAAATGCCGGTATTCCTTCCGGGCTGGTTCGCCGTCAATAAACACCACCATGGCCGCCACGCTCTGGACGCCCTGGGTGTTGGAAATATCATAGCCTTCAATCCGCCGGGGGTACTTGTCCATCCCCAGGATCTTTCCCAGGTTTTTCGCCGCTTCCACCGTACGTTCCTCATGAATGGTCCGGCGGGCATTCCGCTTCATCAGGGCGTCCCGGGCATTCTTCTCCGCCAGCAGTACCAGCTCATGCTTTTCTCCCCGCTGGGGCGTCGCTACGGTCACCGCTGAACCTTTCTTTTCCCGCAGCCAGAGCTCAAGCTGTTCCGCGGCGCCTTCCGGCAGTGTCTGGCACAGCACGTTCCGGGGAATCAGCCCGGCCTGCTCATAATACTGCGTCAGGAAGGAGGCAATCACCTCTCCGGGTTCTTCCCCTCCTTCCCGGGGCAGGGCAAAATGATCGCCGCCCACCATCCGGCCTCCCCGGACATACAGGATCTGGATCATCGCGTCCAGCCCGTCCTGGGCCAGGGCGATCAGGTCCTGTTCGCTCCGGTCCGTCCGCAGGGCAATCTGGCGTTCCATCAGACCCTGCACGTCCCGGATCTTATCCCGGATTGCCGCGGCTTTTTCAAAACGAAGCGCCGCGGCCGCTTCTTCCATATCCTTTTTCAGTTTTTTCAGAACGCTGTCATAGTCCCCGCCCAGGAAGCTCAGTACGCCCTCCATCATTTCCCGGTAGGTTTCCTCCGTGCACTTTCCGGCGCAGGGAGCGAGGCACCGGCCAATGTCATAATTCATGCAGGGACGTTTGGGGTTCTTCGGCGGAAGAACCTGTTTGCAGGAGCGGATGGGAAACACATCCCGCACCGCTTCGATCACCTGCCGTACCGCGTTGGCGCCGATATACGGTCCGAAATACTTTGCCCCGTCCTTTTCCATCTTCCGGCACAGCTCCAGCCTGGGAAACGGCTGGCGCATGTCCACCTTCAGGTACGGATAATGCTTGTCATCCTTCAGCAGGATGTTGTAATAGGGCTTATGCAGTTTGATCAGATTGCATTCCAGAATCAGCGCTTCCAGGTTTGTCTCGCACAGCAGCACGTCAAAATCGTCAATGTGCGCGATCATGGCCGCCACCTTGGGTGTATGGGCTGTGTCGCGGAAATAGCTCCGTACCCGGTTTTTCAGGTTGACTGCCTTCCCGACATAGATAATCTCACCCGAGGCGTCCTTCATCAGATAACAGCCTGGGGAGTCCGGCAGCATCCGGATCTTTTCCTCCAGCTTTTCTCCCCAGTTGATCACTGTCCTGTTTCCTCCTCCCGAAAGAAAAGAAGCGGAATCCCGCTTCTGCTGTCTGTTATTCCAGGCTTACGACAATATCCTGCATTTCCGCCAGTCCCGTCTGCAGCGCGGTGACATATTCGCCGGTTGCCATTCCTGTGGAAAGCACATTCAGGAAACGGTCCACGTCGTTCAGCAGGATTTGCAGTTTTCCATCCTCCACAAACGGCTGTCCGTTTTCGGCGCTGTTCAGGTTGTTGATGACCCGCATGGCATGAATATTGCTCCTCACGCGGGACAGGATGGAAGCGGAATCCGCGCCGGCCGTCCGGCTCAGGTTGGTTGTATCCGTATAAGCTTCTTTGCATTCCTTCTGCATCTGCTGGATGTAAAGCATATGGGCATTGTTTTTACCCAGCATCATGGGAACGCTGATAATCAGCAGCGCGATGACCGCCGCGAGCAGCAGCAGGATGATCACGTTTCTGATCCGGTTATGATTAATCTGTGAGAGAGACATAGTGCCGTCTCCCCTCTGGGAATAACGTCTGTACACGGCTTTCCCTCCTTTACAGGTGTATTGTAACATAATCGCAATATTCCGTAAAGGCGAACAAAATCAGCGTCTGCAGGCTACGTCGGTACGTAATCGTTCCGTCCTTTATCACCTTTCCTCTCTTTCCCTGATTCGCTGACTAATACAAAAAACCCGCACGCGGCGTATGCCGGTGCGGGTTTCGGTTGCTCAGCCCTGCTTCTGCTTGTGCTTCGGGTTCTCGCAGATGACCATGACGCGACCCTTGCGCTTGATGATCTTGCACTTTTCGCAGATCGGCTTCACAGACGGACGAACTTTCATCGTTGTACCCTCCTCATTCAGGATCAGTTCTTGCTGCGCCAGGTGATCCGGCCTCTGGTCAGATCATAGGGCGATAGTTCAATCGTTACTTTGTCACCGGGGTAGATCCGGATGAAATTCATCCTCATCTTGCCGGAGATATGCGCCAGGATCTGGTGGCCGTTCTGAAGTTCCACCTGGAACATGGCGTTGGGCAAAGCTTCAATCACCTTGCCTTCCATTTCGATTACGTCGCTCTTGGACAAACTCAGTCCCCCTCTCGCAGCGAGCGTTTATCGGCAAAACCGTTCTCTTCCAGCGCTCTTCTCAGATCGCTGTTCTGCAGCGCTCCGCCTTCGGGCCGCAAAGCCTTCAGGTTCAGCAGCACCGGTTTTGCGCGCAGATGTTTCGTCTTTTTCTTCTTCGGGTTCTCCAGCCTGTGGTGTGTACCGTCGGCGATCATTACGATGTCTTCGGATACATGCTCCAGGATCAGGAAGCAGTTTCCCTTATCCCTTCCCTGCGTGCTTTCCACCACCCTGCCGGGTTCGAAGCTGAAAGGCTCTTTCATCCTTATTCCTCCCAGTTAAATCCGGGAAGGGTCAGGATTTCCGGAAGCCCTTCTTCCGTGATGGCGATGGTGTGCTCATAATGGGAAGTCAGGCTGTGGTCCACCGTCCGGGCGCACCAGCCGTCCTCGTCAACCGAGAGCCGCCAGTTGCCTGCGGCAATCATGGGTTCCACTGCCAGGGTCATTCCCTTGCGCAGTCTCATCCCGCGGCCGGGCTCGCCGTAGTTGTATACGGCGGGATCCTCGTGCATCTCCCTGCCGATTCCGTGTCCGGTAAATTCGCGGATCGGGGAAAACCCGTTCGCTTCGGCATGGGCCTGGACCGCATGGCCCACATCGCCCAGCCGGTTACCGGCCACGCACTGCCTTACGGCTTTCCAGAAGCATTCCTCCGTAACCCGGATCAGCTTCTCCGCTTCTTCGCTGATGGTTCCGACGCCCGCTGTAAAAGCGGAGTCAGCCTGCCAGCCGTCAAGAAGCAACGTACAATCGATCGAAACAATGTCTCCGTCTTTCAGGATCCTTCGATCGCTGGGAATGCCGTGCACCACCTCATCGTTGATGCTCGCGCAGATGCTGCAGGGATAGCCCTGGTAGTTCAGTTCAGATGGAATCGCGCGGTGTTTCCGGATCAGCTTTTCAGCCAGGATATCCAGCTCCGCGGTGGTCACACCGGGCTTGATAGCCAGGCGGACCTCATCCTCCACCTCACGCAGGATCTTCCCTGCTTCGCGCATCTTCGCGATCTGGTTCGGATTCTTCAGACTGATCATGCTTTCGCTCCGAGTGCGTTCATGATTGCTGTGAAGATACCGTCAATATTCTGGTCTCCGGCAATCACTTTCAGCAGGCCCTTCTTCTCGTAATAACCGATCAGGGGCGCTGTCTGGGCATGATATACTTCCAGCCGGTTCAGTACGGTTTCGGCCTTATCGTCGTTCCGCTGGATCAGCTCCTCACCGCATTTGTCGCAGGTGGTCTTGCCGTTCAGCATGCTGACATGATAGGTCGCACCGCATTTGAGACAGACGCGACGTCCGCTCAGCCGGTCTACCAGCACCTGATCGTCCACTGCCAGTTCAATGACGTTGTCGATCGTTGCGAAGGTATCCAGGGCTTCCGCCTGCGGTACAGTACGGGGGAATCCGTCCAGGATGTAACCGCCTTTGCAGTCATCCATGGCCAGCCGTTCCTTCACGATGTCGATGATGACTTCGTCCGGAACCAGCTTGCCGGCGTCGATGTAGCTCTTCGCCTTCAGTCCGGTTTCCGTACCTTCCTTCATCGCCCGCCGGAGAATATCACCGGTGGAGATCTGCGGAATGTTCCGCGCGTCGCAGATGCGCTGCGCCTGTGTGCCCTTACCGGCCCCGGGAGGCCCTAAGAAGATAATGTTCATAATGCTTCTCCATCAATCCAATGAATCTTTTGCAATCTGCAATGGATATTCATTGGTTTTATGTGATCGCCGGAGCGATCACATAAAACCGTCCATGTCCATGTCGATGCCGCGGACGCTCATCTCGCCCTGGATGGTGCGGATGGTCTCAAGGGACACGCTCACAGCGATCAGGATGGAGCTGGCAGCGAACGGAATATCATTCGGGTTCACGCCGGCCAGGGTGATCAGCAGCGTAGGTACAGCGGCCAGGATGGCCAGGAAGAATGCCGCAAACAGGTTCAGACGGCTGACAATGTTCTGCAGATACTGCCGGATGTTTTTGCCCCGCTGTCCGGGAATCACGGCACCCTGCTGCTGCAGCTGTTCAGCCTGCTGCTTGGGGTCAAAGCTGATGGAGGAATAGAAGAAGGTAAAGGCGATGATCAGCAGTGCGGAAATAATCATATACCACACAGCGCCTTGGCTCATGTTCACTTTCCACCACTGGGTAAACCAGCCCTGCTCCTTGGGATCAATCAGCTGAGCGATTGTTCCGGGGAAGGCCAGGAAGGAGTAAGCGAAGATCAGGGGCAGAACGCCGACAGAGACCACTTTCAGGCTCATGTGGGTGTTCTGTCCGCCGTATACGCGGCGGCCCTTTACCTGTTTGGCGATCTGCAGGGGAATCCTGCGCTCGCCCAGTTCAACAAAGGTTACGACGATGGTCATCAGGATAGCGGTGACCACAACGATGATGAGCGTCAGCCATCCGGAAGTGGTGGCATTGCCGCTCGCGGTAGTGAAGCCTCTCACAATACCGTTGAACAGGTTGGAGATGATACCGGCAAAGATCAGCAGGCTGATGCCGTTGCCGATTCCCTTCTCGGTAATCCGTTCACCAATCCACATCGCCAGGGCGGTACCGCCGGCCATGCTCACGCCCACCAGGACGTAGTTCAGCCAGCCGGCCTTGATGAAGCCAAGGCCGCGGACCAGGCCGATTGCCTGCAGGGCAGCCAGGCCGATGGTCACATACCGGGTGATCCGGTTGATCTTCTGGCGGCCATCCTCTTCCTTGCTCAGGCGTTCCAGAGCAGGAATAGCAATGGTCAGCAGCTGCATAATAATGCTGGCGTTGATGTAGGGCGTAATACCCATCGCCATCACGGTCATCTTCTCGAAAGCATTACCGGTCATCATGTTGACCAGACCCAGCAGCGGCAGGTTGGACACTTGCTCAGATGCGAAAACCTTCACAGCGTCCACACCGGGAGCGGGAATAACGCCGACCAGACGGTAAACCAGCAGCATCAGGAACGTGTAGATGATCTTCTTGCGAAGCTCACCGATCTTCCACATCTTACGAATGCTTTCGATCATCTTAAATCACCTCGGCCTTTCCGCCGACGGCTTCGATCTTTTCCTTGGCGGTGGCAGAGAACTTGGCCGCTTTCACGGTCAGCTTCTTCGTCAGTTCGCCGACGCCGAGAATCTTCACGCCGTCCAGTTCCTTGCGGATGATCTTCTTCTCCAGCAGCGCGGCGGCATCCACCACAGCACCGTCTTCGAAGACTTCGAGGCGTTCAACGTTCACGGCAGCATATTCGGTGCCGAATACGTTGGTAAATCCACGCTTAGGCACGCGGCGGTACAGAGGCATCTGGCCGCCTTCAAATCCGGGCCGCTTGCCGCCGCCGCTACGGGCTTTGGCACCCTTGTGACCTTTACCGGAGGTCTTGCCCAGGCCGGATCCGGCGCCGCGGCCGAGCCGCTTCTGAGAGGCGGTGGACCCTTCGGCGGGACGCAGTTCATGCAGTTTCATAGGGGTTCAACCTCCTTTATTCGTCAACTTCCTCAACCTTCACCATGTGCTTCACGGCGAAGATCTGGCCCCGGATAGCGGGGTTATCAGGCTGGGTCACGGTCTGGCCGACTTTACGCAGGCCCAGAGCGCGGACAGTCGCCTTATGCTTGGGCAGGCTGGCGATCGGAGACTTCACCAGGGTAATGTTCAGTTTCATCTCTTCTGCCTCCTTATCCCAGGATCTCTTCCACGGTCTTGCCGCGCATCTTGGCAACCTGCTCGGCGCTGCGCACCTGCTTCAGGGCTTCGATGGTGGCTTTCACCATGTTGATCGGGTTGTTGGTTCCGAAACTCTTGGTCCGGATATCCTTGATGCCGGCCATTTCAAGCACGGCACGGGCAGCGCCGCCCGCGATCACGCCGGTACCTTCGGGAGCCGGGATCAGCACGGACTTCGCGGTGGAATAATATCCGGTCATTTCATGGGGAATGGTGGTGCCGTCCAGCGGCACGTTCACCAGGTGTTTCTTAGCGTCTTCATTGGCCTTGCGGATAGCTTCCGGAATTTCGGCAGCCTTACCCATGCCGGCACCGACGCGGCCGTTCTCATCGCCGACGACCACCAGAGCGCTGAACCGCATGTTGCGGCCGCCCTTAACAGTCTTGCTGACGCGGTTGACGGCTACCAGGCGCTCTTTGAATTCGCTGACCTGTTCTGTGCGTTGCATTTGCGTCGTCCTCCTTATCAGAATTCAAGTCCGGCTTCCCGTGCGCCTTCAGCCACAGAGGCGATGCGCCCGGTGTACATGTACCCTCCGCGGTCAAAGACCACGGTCTTGATGCCGGCTTCGACGGCGCGCTCCGCGATGAGCTTGCCCACGAGTTTGGCGGCACCCTTCTTGTCCACTTCGTCCAGCTGACCCTTCAGGGCAGGATCCATGGTGCTGGCGCTCACCAGGGTGATGCCCTTGGTGTCGTCAATGATCTGAGCCTGAATGTGCTTGTTGGAACGATATACGGAAAGACGCGGGGCTTCGGGTGTGCCGCTGATCTTTTTCCGTACCCGTGCGTGACGGATCACGCGAATTTCATTCCGGTCACGTTTCTTAAACATCTGCAGTCACTCCCTCTCTTACTTACCGGTCTTGCCTTCCTTACGACGGATGTGCTCATTCTGGTACTTGATGCCCTTGCCCAGGTAGGGTTCAGGCTTCCGAATGGCGCGGATGTCCGCCGCGAGGTTGCCAACCTGCTGTTTGTTGCTTCCCTTTACCACGATGGTGGTCTGGTTGGGAGTCTCGAAGGTGATGCCTTCGGGAGCTTCCAGAACCACGGGGTGGCTGAAGCCGATGTTGATGGTCAGGGTCTTGCCTTCCGCTGCAGCGCGGTAACCGGTACCGACCATCTCCAGGGTCTTGGCGAAACCGTCGGTCACGCCGACGACCATGTTGTTAACCAGGGCCCGGTACAGGCCGTGCATGGCCTTGTGGGGCTTGGATTCGCTGGGGCGTTCCAGGGTCAGGACATTGCCTTCCTGCTTGATGGTGATGTCGGGATTAACCTGCTGGCTCAGGGTGCCCTTGGGACCCTTCACTGTCACGAGGTTGTTCTCGTCCACCGTCACCGTCACGCCCGCGGGTACTGTGATCGGAAGTTTTCCGATTCGAGACATTTTGTCATTCCTCCTCTGCGGTCAGTAACACGAATGTTTTTTGCCATTTCCGGCAAATTTCTACCCGTTACGACTCTTATGCGTGAACGGTGATTACCAGATGTACGCCAGCACTTCGCCGCCGATGGCAGCCTTCCGTGCTTCCTTGTCGGTCATCAGTCCCTTGCTGGTGCTGATGATGGCGATGCCCAGGCCGCCGAGAACCTTCGGCAGCTCTTCGCTGCGGGCATAAACCCGCAGACCGGGCTTGGAGATGCGCTTCAGACCCGCGATCACGGGGGTCTGCTTGCCGTTCAGATATTTCAGGGTGATTTTGATCTCGCCCTGGAGTCCGTCATCAATAAAGTCAACCGCCTTGATGTATCCCTCGTTCAGAAGGATCTTCGCGATCGCCTTCTTGGTATTGCTGGCGGGCATGGTCACGGCGTCGTGCCGGGCCACCTGTCCGTTGCGGATGCGGGTGAGCATATCGGCGATGGGATCGTTAATAACCATTTCCTGTCTCCTCCTTTCGCTTACCAGCTGGCCTTGCGGACACCCGGAATCTGTCCCTTATAGGCCAGTTCCCGGAAGCAGATGCGGCATACGCCGTACTTGCGCAGCACGCTGTGGGGTCTGCCACAGATGCGGCAACGGGTATAGGCGCGGGTTGAGAATTTGGCCGGCCTCTGCTGCTTGAGTTTCATGCTCAGTTTTGCCATTATTCTGTCCTCCTCCTCATTACGCCTCGAAGGGCATGCCCAGAAGCCTCAGCAGCTCCTTGCACTCTTCGTCCGTCTTCGCGGTCGTTACGAACACGATTTCCATACCGCGGATCTTCTCCACCTTATCGTATTCGATTTCGGGGAACAGCAGCTGTTCACGGATGCCCAGGCTGTAGTTGCCGCGGCCGTCGAAAGCCTTGGCGCTCACGCCGCGGAAGTCGCGGACGCGGGGCAGGGCAACGCTGACCAGCTTATCCATGAACTCTTCCATCCGGGCACCGCGCAGGGTGACCTTGGCGCCAACGTTCATGCCCTCACGGACTTTGAAGTTAGCGATGGACTTCTTGGCCTTGGTGACCAGGGGCTTCTGACCGGCGATAGCGGTCAGTTCGTTAACAGCCATTTCCATGGCCTTCGCATTGTCCTTGCAATCGCCCAGACCCATGTTGATCACGATCTTGGCGAGCTTCGGAACCTGCATGGCGTTTTTGTAGCCGAACTTTTCCTCCAGGGCAGGAATCGCCTCGGCCAGATATTTTTCCTTGATTCTGGTTGCCATTTGGCTCTTCCTCCTTATCAGTCGATTTCGGCGCCGCACTTCTTGCAGACGCGGATCAGTTTGCGGTGGCTCTTGCCGTTTTCGTCAGTGACCTTCTCGGCCTTGTTGTTGACGCGGGTGGGCTTACCGCACTTGGGGCAAACCAGCATAACGTTGCTGGCGTCGATGGGCATTTCCTTGTGGATGATGCCGCCGGGGGCCGCAGCATTGCGGGCCTTCTGGTGCTTGGTGACGACATTCACGCCTTCAACCGTCACACGGTTCAGCTTCGGGAAAGCGGCAGAAATCTTACCCTTCTTGCCCTTGTCTTTGCCGCTGATAACGATCACGGTATCTTTACTCTTTACATGCATTACCGTTCTGCCTCCTTACAGTACTTCGGGAGCCAGAGAGACGATCTTCATGAAATCCTTCTCACGCAGCTCGCGAGCCACGGGCCCGAAGATACGGGTGCCGCGGGGCATATTCTGGTCGTTGATGATGACGGCG
>OMZY01000049.1 GCA_900315675.1 uncultured Eubacteriales bacterium | reverse complement strand
ACAAGATCCGACTTGGTGCAGATCAGGATATCCGCACCGCTGCCGCGAAGCTGTTCCAGAAGCTTTCTGGTATTCTGAAAGACCTCCTCCTGGGGATTGTAGCCATCGGTGACAGAGCCGATCACCACGCGCTGTCCGGCGTATTTCCGAGGATTCTTGATCTCCGGCCAGTGCTTGACATCCAAAAACGTGCCCCATTCCTCAGTATGCCCGGTGAAGCGCTTCATGAAGCTTGCGTAGCAATACCTGCAAGCGTGGGTACAGCCCACATAGGGATTGACCGAATAGCCGCCCACTGGCAGGCTGGATTTGGTCATGATATCTTTGGTTTCGACCTCTCCGATCAAAATGCAGTCCATCATCATTTGCGCCATGCTTTCTGTTCCTCCAACACCTTGTTGAACGGTTCCGGGAGTTCCTGAACCATGCTTTCCTCCCCCATGATTGGAAGAAGATCCTCCTTCCAGAACACGGGGATATTCCTCACGTGCGCCTGCTCTGTCAAAGACCTGGCCCAAGCAGGGTCCGTATGCACCTTCCGGCTCTGCGCACCAGTCATCGTGCCCACCACGAGCCAGTCAATCCCTTGCAGATCCACCTCGCCGGGATCGTCGAACAGCGGTTCAAAGGTGACGTGATAGTGCTTCGCGCGGACATTCTTTCGCAGCGCGTCGATCCGCCACAGATCGGCCCGTCTTGTGACCGTCACGCCGAACCACGCGTTATCCAGCTCACAGTCGATGTTCAGCAGATCGGGCCGCTTGGACAGAAACAGGAATTGATGCTGCGGGTTGGCCCGCATTTTGGCGAGCACTTCCTCCAGCCATTCCGGCTTCCAGACACAGAGGTCGCTCATGCCCGTGAGCAGAAAATTCTGCGGGCGGGGCTTTTCCATCAGCCGCAGCTTTCCCGGATAAAACTCCGGCTTTGAAAAATCGTCGATCATGTGATAGCGCTTCACATTATTGCGGGCATAACAGTAGTCACAGCCCACCGTACAGCCGATCACGAGGTTCATGTTTTGGATCTGATCCTTGATACAGACGCTCATGGTCTCTGTCCTCCTTCCAGATTATCCAGAACGCGACGCAGGAAAGACTCAAACAGCCGGATTTCTTCCTCGCTGAAGCCCTCATAAAAGACCGCGCCCATCTGCGCCGATACGGCCTCGTAATCCTCCCGTAAAGCATAAGCACGATCTGTCAGAAAAAGCAGGGTTTTCCGCTTGTCTTTCTCGTCACTCTCACGACGGAGAAGCCCCTGCTTTTCCATGCGCTCCAGCATGGAGGTCAGGGAAGTAATTGCCAGACCGCATTGGTCCGACAGGGCTTTGATGGAAATGCCGTCTCCCTGCCACAACACATATAGGATGCGGCCCTGTGCGCCGTTGAAAGCGTCGATTTTCTTTTCATTGAGGATCTTCTCAAAAACCCGGTCACTCAGCTGCTTCACCTTTGTGACCAAAAAACCTCCATTTGTATTCATATCAAAAGCTCCTATATAGTAGTTGTTTGCATTCTACTATATAGGAGCTTTTCTGTCAAGCTTTTAACGGATCCGACCTTTAGGCTTGTCGAACCATATGTCTGGGCGAGTTTTATTGTTTCCGAGACATGTAAAACACCCTAAGAAGTCCGAACACAAGGGGTTCAGATCTCTCAGGGCATTTCATTCTTTTGGGGATCCATTTAAGCGATCCGTCGTGCTTGTCGTGTTGAGGCGATATAGAAAGGTATCGCCGCTAATTGTGTCACTACAGAAACGATGACCATGACAACTGTATTACTATCATACAGAGTTCCCAGAAGCCAGCTGCCCAGAAACCAGAATACGCCAAAAGCGCATTCGAAAATCCCATACCCTGTCGCGCGGCTTTGCTTAGGCACCATGCCGGTAACAGCCGCTTTCAGGATCGATTCCTGTGCGCCCATGCCAACGCCCCATAAGGCGATACCTATGAGCAACAGCGGGACGGTACGGCATAAGAAAACGAAACAGGCAAACGGTGCGGAGATGAGCGTAGACAGGACCAATGCGCGAACACCTTTTTTATCATACAGCATTCCAAAAAGCAGGGCAGCAACAGCGTCTACCAGCATGGCCCCTGCGTAGAGCAATGGGAGCGTGCCACTGTTCACCAGGGAAGATGTTTCAGCAAGGCCCGGCGCAAGTGTGGTGTAGTTTCGGGATACGTGCATGATCACGATAGAATAGTCGATGAAGCCAAAGGCAAACAGGCTGATTCCGGCGATATACAGAATAAACTCTTTTTTCAACTTGAAGGGAATATACTCCTTCGGTTCCGGCTCAAATCGCTCGGGATTCGGAAACTTCGCCCGGGTGACCAGAAGCAGGATCAGCGTGATGGCGCCGGGGATCGCAAGGACCGCGAAGCAGGCCGAGTAGATCTGAAACGTAGTCCCTTCCTGCCGCAGCAGCATCACCAGATACAGCAGCGCCGGGCCGAGAAAAGCGCCGATCTGGTCCAACAGCTCCTGGATTCCGAAACTTTTTCCTGCACCTTCCTGTGACGCGGCAAAGGACATGACGGTATCTTTGGCCGGCTTTTTGATAGCCTTTCCCATGCGCTGGATCACAAGCAGCAGGCAGGCGGCCAGCCAGCCGTGCTCACCCACCAGTGCCAGAGCAGGAACCGCAATGATGTCCAGCACATACCCCAGGATTACCATGGGCCAATATTGTTTCGTCTTGTCGGTCAGTCTGCCAAACACATATCGCATGGAGTACCCGATTAACTCACCCAGTCCAGACACGAAACCAATAGCCCCGGCTGACGCCCCCAACAGGGACATATACGCTCCGCGGATGCTGGACGCTCCTTCATGCGTCATATCTGAGAAGAGACTGACGATTCCGAACAGCAA
>OMZY01000014.1 GCA_900315675.1 uncultured Eubacteriales bacterium | reverse complement strand
CAGAGCACCGCGGATGATGTGATAACGAACGCCGGGCAGATCCCGCACACGGCCGCCGCGGATCAGCACAACGCTATGCTCCTGCAGGTTGTGGCCGATACCGGGGATGTAGCAGGTACCTTCGATGGAGTTCGTCAGGCGGATTCTCGCGATTTTCCGCAGAGCAGAGTTAGGCTTCTTGGGAGTCTGAGTCTTAACGCTCAGGCACACACCGCGCTTCTGGGGACATCCCTGCAGAATAGGAGCGGTGGGCTTCTTGGTCACCCGCTCACGGCCCTTACGGACAAGCTGATTAATTGTGGGCATTAGAGCACCTCCTGAATAATATCCTCAAGATCCCGCAACCCTCAGGATCTGGAAGGCATTTTTGTGTACCCTCTTATTTGTGTTACGCCTTGAGCAGGCCCGCGGCAGCGGTGGGTACGTCCACTCCGCAGATCATGCCAAGCTCTTTCATGGACGCCGCCCTTACGCAGGGGATGCCGGCTTCCTCAGCCGCCCTGATTACCTGCTGGTAAATGAAGGTATCAGCGTCGCTGCAGACATATACTTTCGATACGGTTCCGGCCTTCAGCGCACGGAGCACCTGTTTCGTTCCGACCACCTTCCGGCTGCCGGCCGTTTTCAGCATTTCCATGCGTCTGAGTCCCTCCTTCCGCATCCCGGCTGGGCGCCTCAAAAAGGGCGCACTTCACCCGGAAGCACACTGCAACTCGACTATCATAACATCACAGTCAAGTGTTGTCAAGAGAAATGGCAATTTCATTCTTTAATTCATAATTCATAATTCATAATTCACAATTCATAATGAAAATGTCCCGCCGTCCGGGATAAGCTCATTATTTAACAGGAACCGGAAGGGCCTTCTTCTTCCGAAGTTGTCCGGCCCGGATACCGGTCATTGGAATTGAAAATGAAAAAGCGGCGGAATGACGCCGTCATTTCGCCGTGATTTCCACCCTCTCGCACAGCCAGTATTTTCCGTCTGTGACCAGGTGCGTAAACTTTCCTTTCACCGCCGTATAGACCGTCGGCATTCCCCTGTTGAAAAGAGCAATCTGTCCGGCGTCTCCCCTGCCCTCCACGGACGTGACAATCGCCAGCTTCGCGCCCATGGCGTTATAGAAGGGGGTATACATATCCGACTTGGCGTGATGGGGATATTTTACAATATCGCATTTCAGGATCTCGGAACCGATCCGGTCAATCATCGTCTTCTGTCCCGCCGCTTCCATATCCGCCGTGAAAAGAATCGAACGTTCTCCGTAAGTGATCAGGGTCTGGGCGCTCTGGTTATTCATGTCCAGAAAGCTTTCGTTGTTCTTCAGGAACAGCAACTTGACAGCGCCGTCTCCCATGGTAAATATGTCCCCGCTCTTGAATTCCCTGATCGGTATCTGTCTTTCTTCCGCAACCCGGATGAGCCTCAGCCCGCTTTCTGTCAGGTCCGGCTGGAAACAGATTCTTACCTCTTTCACCCGGGCCGTATCATCGGTAAGAGCCAGACCGTTGATGTGGTCGTGGTGCAGATGAGAATTGAACAGCGTCTCTATTTTTTCAATCCCGAGCTGTTTCAGCAGCAGAACTCCCCTGCTGGCCGCTCTTTCATCCCCGCAGTCAATCATCCAGACCTGTCCGTCATACATCAGGATAGCTTCATCCGCGTCCCGGATATTGGGGAACCAGATCTCCAGCAGCTTCGCGTCCTTCGGAAAGCGGTAATCCGGATGATCCGACGGATTATGAATATGGTCCACAATAATATCCGCCGGCGGTTCCGTGGGGGCCGGGGTAGGTCTGATCCACAGACTGGCTTCCGGGGGGTCCGGTGTCGGCGGTAAAATCCGGAGCGTCTCCTCCCCGCAGGCGGTACTCATCAGCAGAATCAGCACAACCGCAATCAGGAAAGCCGCCCCGGATCCATGCAATCTCTTCAAACTTTAAACCTTCCTATTTAAAATATATATAAAAAAATAAAAACCAGACAAAATGTCGTTGACTTTTGTTTCACACCATGTTAGAATTTATAATTGCATCAGTATCGTCTTGGTGCCTGGAAACCCATGTTGACTTCCTTATTTTACACAGCTTCTGTGTGAAACGCAAGTCCCATTTTTTCCGGGTCTCATGACGTTCTGGTCGGACGAAATAAGGGGTGATTTCAAAACATGGTACACGAGGTCCACATGGGGAAGCTCCGCGAACGTATGAGCTTCTCACGCATTGATGAAGTTCTCGAAATGCCCAACCTGATTGAGGTACAGAAGAACTCCTATCAGCGTTTTCTCGATACCGATCTGCGCGAAGTTCTGGCCGATGTTTCTCCCATTACCGACTATAATGGGAATCTTGTGCTGGAGTTCGTGGACTATTCTCTGGACGAGCCGAAAAATTCCATTGCCCGCTGCCGTGAGCGCGACATCACTTACGCGGCGCCGCTGAAGGTGTTTGTTCGCCTGAAGAATAAGGAGACCGGTGAAATCAAGGAATCCGACGTTTTTATGGGCGACTTTCCCCTCATGACCGACCATGGCACTTTCATTATCAACGGTGCCGAGCGCGTGATCGTCAGCCAGCTGGTCCGCTCTCCCGGCGTCTATTTTGACGTTGCATACGATAAAGCTGGTAAAAAGCTCTATTCCTCCCAGATCATCCCGAACCGCGGTGCCTGGCTTGAATATGAGACGGACTCCAACGACGTGCTGTGGGTCCGTATTGACCGTGCCCGCAAACTGCCCATCACCGTGATCCTGCGCGCCCTTGGTTATGGCACCGACGCCGAGATCATCGACATCATGGGTGAGGATGAACGCCTCATGGCCACCATCCAGAAGGGTGACAACGCCAAGACCCGTGAAGAAGGTCTGATTGAGATCTATAAGCGCCAGAAGCCCGGCGAACCCGCCAGCCTCGAAAGCGCCACCAATCTCTTCAATTCCCTCTTCTTTGATCCCAAGCGTTATGACCTGATGAGGGTTGGCCGCTATAAGTATAATAAGAAGCTTTCCATTGCCACCCGTATCCATAACCATGTGGCAGCGGAAGATATTGTCAATCCCCAGACCGGAGAGATCATGGTCAAGAAGGGCGAATCCATCGCCCTGGATGTGGCCCGCGAAATCCAGAATGCCGGCGTGAATTCCGTGCTGCTGGACTGCGAAGGCCAGATCCGTAAGGTCGTCGGCAACAACTTTGTTGACGCTTCCGCTTACCTGCCCTTCGATCCGAAGGATGCCGGCATCCTTGAGATGGTCCACCTGCCCACCCTGAAGGAGATCATCTCCTCCGTGGAACCGGATCAGCTCTTTGACGCCGTGAAGGAAAACGTCGCCGCCCTGGTGCCGAAGCACATCATCCCCGACGACGTGGTTTCCTCCATCAACTATATGCTGGGCCTGCCCTTCGGCATCGGTTCCACGGATGATATTGACCATCTGGGCAACCGCCGTCTGCGCAGCGTCGGCGAACTCCTGCAGAACCAGATCCGGATCGGCCTGAGCCGTCTGGAGCGCGTGGTTCGCGAGCGTATGTCCATTCAGGATTCCACCGACATCAAGCCCGGTGACCTGATCAACATCCGTCCCGTCAGCGCCGCCATCAAGGAGTTCTTCGGTTCCTCCCAGCTGTCCCAGTTCATGGACCAGCCCAACCCCCTGGCTGAGCTGACCCACAAGCGCCGTCTGAGCGCTCTGGGACCCGGAGGTCTGAACCGTGACCGCGCCTCCTTCGAGGTCCGCGACGTGCACTACAGCCATTACGCCCGCATCTGCCCGATTGAGACTCCTGAAGGTCCCAACATCGGTCTGATCGGTTCTCTGGCCACCTATGCCCGCATCAACGAGTACGGCTTCATCGAAGCTCCCTACCGCCGTGTGGACAAGGAAAACGGCCGCGTGCTGGATGAAATTGACTACATGACTGCTGACGAGGAAGACCTGTACAAGGTCGCCACCGCCAACGAACCCCTGAATGCCGACGGAACCTTTGCGCACGACCGCATCACGGTCCGTGACAAGGCTGAAATCGTTGAAGTGCCTGTTTCCCAGGTGGACTTCATGGACGTCAGCCCCCGTCAGGTTGTTTCCGTCGCCACCGCCATGGTTCCCTTCCTGGAGAACGACGACGCTACCCGTGCTCTGATGGGTTCCAACATGCAGCGTCAGGCTGTGCCGCTGCTGGTTCCCGAAGCGCCTGTTGTCGCCACCGGTATGGAATACCGTGCCGCCCACGACTCCGGCGTTGTGATCCTGGCCAAGGAAGACGGCGTGGTGGAAAAGGTGGATGCCGACCAGATTATCATCCGTGATAATTTCGGCGAGCGTCACACCTACACCCTCACCAAGTTTGCCCGTTCCAACCAGTCCACCTGCATCAACCAGCATCCTGTGGTTTCCGCTGGTCAGAAGATCGAAAAAGGCGACCTGCTGGCTGACGGTCCTTCCACCGAAAAGGGTGAAATCGGTCTGGGCCGCAACGCCCTGATCGGCTTCATGACCTGGGAAGGTTACAACTACGAGGACGCTGTCCTGCTGAGTGAGAAACTGGTTAAGGAAGATATCTACACCTCCATCCACATCGAAGAGTTCGAATCCGAAGCCCGCGAAACCAAGCTCGGACCGGAAGAGATCACCCGGGATATCCCGAACATCTCTGACGACGCGGTCAAGGATCTGGATGAAGGCGGTATCGTCCGTATCGGCGCCGAAGTGCATGCCGGCGACATCCTGGTCGGTAAGGTAACTCCCAAGGGCGAAACCGAACTGACCGCTGAAGAGCGCCTGCTGCGTGCCATCTTCGGTGAAAAAGCCCGTGAAGTCCGGGATACCTCCCTGCGTGTTCCCCACGGCGAAGGCGGCATCGTTGTTGATGTCAAGGTCTTCACCCGTGAGAACAAGGACGAGCTCTCCCCCGGCGTCAACGAAATGGTCCGTATCTATATCGCCCAGAAGCGTAAGATTTCCGTCGGCGATAAGATGGCCGGCCGTCACGGCAACAAGGGTGTTGTTTCCCGCATCCTGCGTGAAGAGGATATGCCCTTCCTGCCCGACGGTACTCCCCTGCAGATCGTGCTGAACCCCCTGGGCGTTCCTTCCCGTATGAACCTGGGTCAGGTTCTGGAAGTGCACCTGGGTCTGGCCTGCCGCGCGCTGGGCTGGCACATCGCCACCCCGGTCTTTGACGGTGCCACCTATGAGGAAATCCTGGAGCACCTGGTGAAGGCCGAAGAAAAGATGGCCGCTCCCGAGGATGAGAACGATCCGCACGTAAATGAATATCACTTCCATAACGGCAAGCCCCTGCGCCTGGATCTGGACGAAGAAGGCAAAGCCCTCTTCCGTCAGGGTAAGATCCGCGTCCGCGACGGCCGTACCGGCGACTACTTCGAGAATCCTGTTACCGTCGGTATCATGTACTTCCTGAAGCTGCACCACCTGGTCGATGACAAGATGCATGCCCGTTCCACCGGTCCCTACAGCCTTGTTACCCAGCAGCCTCTGGGCGGTAAAGCCCAGTTCGGCGGTCAGCGCTTCGGTGAAATGGAAGTCTGGGCTCTGGAAGCTTACGGTGCTGCCAACACGCTGCAGGAAATCCTGACCGTGAAGTCCGACGATACCGTCGGCCGCGTCAAGACTTACGAAGCAATCATCAAGGGTCAGAACATCCCGAACCCGGGTGTGCCTGAGAGCTTCAAGGTCCTGCTGAAGGAAATGCAGGCTCTGAGCCTGGACATCCGCGTGCTGGATGCCGCCCGGAACGAAATCGAAATCCCCGAACTTGATCCCGAAGATATGCCTCAGTCCGACGCGCTGCGTGCTTCCATTGCCGCTAAGCCCGAAGGTGAAGGCGAAGCTGCCGCGGAAGAGAACGAGGATGTGGAAGCCGCCGCTGAAGAAGCCTTCAGCATGTCCGAAGACGACCTGTCCTTCGGTACTGAAGATGAAGCGGAAGACAGCGACGATGACTTCACCGTTTCCGAAGCCAACACGGAAGACCTTGAAGACTTCAGCGTAGAAGACCTGTCCGACCTTGACCTTGACGATGATATTTAATCGAAGGGAGTGTGCCCCTTTTGTTCGAACTTTCTAATCTTGACTCCATTCAGATCGGTATGGCTTCCCCGGAGCAGATCCTTGCCTGGTCTCACGGTGAAGTTACCAAACCCGAAACCATTAACTACCGCACGCTGAAGCCCGAACGGGACGGTCTGTACTGCGAACGCATCTTCGGACCCACCAAGGACTGGGAGTGTAACTGCGGTAAATACAAGCGGATCAAGTTCAAGGATAAGGACAAGATCTGTGATAAGTGCGGCGTGCAGGTCACCCGCGCCAAGGTTCGCCGGGAACGTATGGGTCATATTCAGCTGGCCGCTCCTGTCAGCCACATCTGGTATTTCAAGGGAATTCCCAGCCGGATGGGCATGCTGCTGGATATCTCTCCCCGCAACCTGGAAAAAGTACTGTATTTCGCCAACTTCATCGTGCTTGATCCCGGCAACAGTGAGGAAACCGGTCTCAAGCGCCTGGAGCTGATCAATGACGCGCGTTATCGCGAAGTGGAAGCCAAGTGCGGCAAGGGCTCCTTCGTCGCCAAGATGGGTGCCGAAGCGGTTCAGGACCTGCTCAAGGAACTGGATCTTGAAAAGCTCTCTGTTGACCTGAAGGCCGAAATCGCCCAGCTGACCGAAAAGGAACGCGATCGCGAAACCGAAGGCCAGAAGCGCGCCCGCGCTGTCAAGCGCCTGGAAGTTGTTGAATCCTTCCGTACCAGCCACAACAAGCCGGAGTGGATGATCCTCTCCGTGGTGCCGGTGATCCCCCCGGATCTCCGTCCCCTGATTCAGCTGGACGGCGGCCGTTTCGCCACTTCCGACCTGAACGACCTGTATCGCCGGGTCATCAACCGTAACAACCGTCTGAAGAGACTGCTGGAGCTGGGCGCCCCGGACATCATCGTCCGCAATGAAAAGCGCATGCTGCAGGAATCCGTGGACGCCCTGATCGACAACGGCCGCCGCGGCCGTCCGGTCACCGGTCCCGGAAACCGTGCCTTGAAGTCCCTGTCGGATCTGCTCCGCGGTAAGCAGGGTCGTTTCCGTCAGAACCTGCTGGGTAAGCGCGTTGACTACTCCGGCCGTTCCGTTATCGTCGTCGGTCCCGAACTGAAGCTGTATCAGTGCGGTCTGCCCAAGGAAATGGCGCTGGAGCTGTTCAAGCCCTTCGTCATGGAGCGTCTGGTTTCCCTGAAGCTCTCCCACAACGTCAAGTCCGCCAAGCGGGCCGTTGAAAAGGTTCGTCCCGAAGTCTGGGACATCCTGGAAGAAGTCATCAGGGATCATCCGGTTCTGCTGAACCGTGCTCCTACCCTGCACCGCCTTGGTATTCAGGCTTTCGAGCCGATCCTGGTCGAGGGTAAAGCCATCAAGCTGCATCCCCTCGCCTGTACCGCTTTCAACGCCGACTTCGACGGCGACCAGATGGCTGTGCACGTACCGCTCTCCATGGAAGCCCAGGCGGAAGCCCGCTTCCTGATGCTGGCCCATAACAACATCCTGAAGCCGCAGGATGGCCGTCCGGTCATTTCTCCCTCTCAGGACATGGTTATCGGCTGCTACTACCTGACCATCGTTCACGACGGCGCCAAGGGCACCGGCCGGGTCTTCTCCTCTGAGGATGAAGCCATCATGGCTTACTCCCTGAACCAGATCACCCTCCAGTCCCCCATCAAAGTCCGCATCACCCGTACCTTCGGTGATGAAACCGGCTCCAAGCTGATCGATACCACCCTCGGCCGCCTGATCTTCAACGACGCGCTGCCGCAGAACCTGGGCTTCGTCAAACGGGAGTGCCTGGACGATATGTTCAAGCTCGAAGTAGACGAACTGGTCGGCAAGAAGCAGCTGTCCAAGATCGTTGACCAGTGCTTCCACACCCAGGGCGAACACAAGACCGCTCAGGTGCTGGACAAGATCAAGGCGCTGGGCTTCAAGTATTCCACCGTCGGCGCCATCACCGTCAACGTGGCGGACATCAAGGTGCCTGAGGTGAAGAAGACCATGCTGGACGAGGCTGATGAAGCCGTCCGCAAGGTCAACGCTCTGTACCGTAAGGGTCTTCTTTCCGAAGATGAGCGTTACAACCGGGTTATCAATATCTGGACCGAGTGCACCGCGAACCTGAAGAATCAGATTCTGCCCAACCTCGATACCTTTAACCCGATCCGCATGATGACAGACTCCGGCGCCCGCGGTTCTTCCGCCCAGGTGTCCCAGCTTGCCGGTATGCGCGGCCTGATGGCCTCTCCTTCCGGTAAGACAATCGAGCTGCCTATCCGCGCCAACTTCCGTGAGGGCCTGACGGTTCTGGAATTCTTCCTCTCCTCTCACGGTTCCCGTAAGTCCCTGGCCGATACCGCTCTGCGTACCGCTGACTCTGGTTATCTGACCCGTCGTCTGGTGGACGTTTCCCAGGAGGTTATCGTCCGGGAGGATGACTGCTTCGAATCCCGTGGTGAAAAGGTCCGCGGTATCAGCGTGGCCGAACTCATGAGCGGCAAGCAGTCCATCGAATCCCTGGAAGATCGTCTCCGCGGCCGTACCGCTGCCGAAGACATCATTGATCCCGCCACCGGTGAAGTGCTGGTACACCTGAACGAGCCCATCGATTACCAGATGGCCCGCGACATCGTGGCCCGCGGTATTACCAAGGCAACCGTCCGTTCCGTCCTCACCTGCCGCACTGAAAACGGTGTCTGCGCCCGCTGCTACGGCGAGAACATGGCCCACGGCGGTAAGGTGGATGTCGGTGAAGCCGTCGGTATCATCGCCGCTCAGGCCATCGGTGAACCCGGTACACAGCTGACCATGCGTACCTTCCATACGGGCGGTATCGCGGGTGCTGACGACATCACCCAGGGTCTTCCCCGCGTTGAGGAACTGTTTGAAGCCCGTAAGCCGAAGCGTGACGCCATCCTGGCCGAAATTGCCGGTACGGTATCCATCCAGGAAACCAAGAAGCGCCGTGAACTGGTGATCACCTCTGATGAGGATCCCAAGGACACCAAGGCTTATCAGATTACCTACGGCTCCCGCCTGAAGGTCGGCGTAGGCGATCATGTGGAAGCCGGCGATGAGCTGACTGAAGGCTCCGTCAATCCCCATGACCTGCTCCGTATTCTCGGCGTGAAGGCCGTCCAGGAATACCTGCTGAAGGAAGTTCTCTCCGTCTACCGCCTGCAGGGCGTTGGCGTGAGCGACAAGCACATCGAAATCATAATCCGCCAGATGCTGCGCAAGGTTCGCGTGGAAGACAGCGGAGATACCGATCTGCTGACCGGCTCCCTCGTGGATATCTTCCGCTTTGAGGAAGCCAACCGGAAAGCCATCATGGAAGGCGGCACCCCCGCCATCGCCAAGCGTATCCTGCTGGGCATCACCAAGGCTTCTCTGGCCACCGAAAGCTTCCTGTCTGCGGCTTCCTTCCAGGAGACCACCCGCGTGCTGACCGAAGCCGCTATCCGCGGCAAGATCGACCCGCTGATCGGTCTGAAGGAAAACGTCATCCTGGGCAAGCTGATCCCCGCCGGTACCGGCATGAAGCGCTACAAGGACATCGAAATCAAAGATTCCTACAGCTTCTAATAAGCAAAGCTAAAGGGACTGGAAGAAATTCCAGTCCCTTTCTAATGAATACTGAAAACTTAAGATTTAAAAATGATTAATAATATAGTGCAATCAACGAAGATGGTTATCTTCACTGCGCCTGTATTGTCATCCCGACCAAGGCCGCAGGCCGCGTGGAGGGATCTCGTTCCTTTCTGTAAACGATGTTTTCCTTTTGATAGAATCCTATACTTCCGGTTGTCATTCTGAGCAAGGCCGAAGGCCGCGTCGAAGAATCTCCCCCGCAGTCGCGTTCACTCATCTAACATTTCTCTCTTGTCTTCTCACTCTCAGAATGTCATTCTGAACAAGTGAGCGCAGCGAATGGGTCGAAGAATCCCTTATCATCACATGCTGCGTAGCCGCATATCATTCAAAAAGGCGCCTGCACCAGCAGCCGCCTTTTTGACTAAACATATATACTTTACTCTTTTGTAAATGTCCGTATCCGGATAATTCCCTGCAGTTCCTGCAGCGTCTGCAGCGCATGAACGGAAGGAAGCTCGGCCATTTCCATCACGGTCACGGACATATCCTTGCGGCTCTTGTTGACCATGTTCTCGATGTTGATTCCCTCTTTCGCCGCGGCCGCGGTGATGTTGGAAATCATGTTCGGGATATTCTCATGCAGAACCAGGACGCGGACCGCTTCCGGCTCACCCAGCTGCAGTTCGGGATAGTTCACGCTGTTGTGGATGCTGCCGTTTTCCAGATAATCCCGGATTTCAGCTGCCGCCATGGTGGCGCAGTTTTCTTCGCTCTCCGGCGTGCTTGCGCCCAGGTGCGGAATGCAGACCACGTTTTCAGCGCCGATAATCGCGTCATTCGGGAAGTCAGTCACATAACGGCCGATCTTTCCGCTCGCCAGTGCTGCCAGCATATCGTCGTTATTGACCAGCTCGCCCCGGGCAAAGTTCATGATGCAGGCACCGTCCTTCATCTTCGCGAACTTTTCCGCGTTGATGGAACCGCGGGTGGAGTCGTTCAGCGGAATATGGAAGGTGATAAAATCAGCCTGTGCAAGCACTTCATCTTCAGACGCCGCGCGATGCACGGAGGTGCTCAGGCTCCAGGCGCGTTCCACGGAAATTCCGGGATCATAGCCGATGACGTTCATTCCCAGGCCGCGGCTGGCAGCGTTGGCTACGATAGAGCCGATAGCGCCCAGACCGATCACGCCCAGGGTTTTGCCCCGTACTTCAGCGCCCACGAACTGGCTCTTTCCCTTTTCTACCAGCTTGGCCACTTCGTCTCCCTTGCCCTTCAGGGTCTTCACCCAGTCCAGCGCGTCGGCGATTTTCCGGCCGCACATCATCATGCCGGAAATCACCAGTTCGGCCACTGCGTTGGCGTTGGCACCGGGCGTATTGAAGACCACGATACCTTCCTTGGAGCAACGGTCAATCGGGATATTGTTGACGCCGGCACCGGCACGGCCGATGGCCAGCAGTTCCTTGTTGAACTCCATGTCATGCATGGCTGCGCTGCGCACCAGGATAGCGTCCGGCACGGGCTCATCCTTGCTGACGGTATACTTGTCCGCGCTCAGCTGTGTATAAATCACATCAGAGATCGCATTCAGTGTCTGAATCTTATACATGTGTTTTCTCCTTACACTATTTTGTCCAGTGCACCCGTTACCGGATACGTTGTTGGTGCTTCTCTTCATTTTGATATAAAACTGCGGGCGAAGTCGAAGTCTCCCCCGCCCGCAGTCAGTATCGTTGCAGGAATTATCAGACGTTTTCAGCTTCGAACTTCTTCATGAAGTCCACCAGCTTCTTCACGCCTTCAATGGGCATGGCGTTGTAAATGCTGGCGCGCATACCGCCGACAGAACGGTGTCCCTTCAGATTCACCAGGCCTTCAGCCGCGGCAGCCTTCACGAAGGCAGCGTCCTTATCGGCGTCGCCGGTCACGAAGGTCACGTTCATGCGGCTACGGTACTTGGGCTGGGCAGTCGCCTTGAACAGCTTGCTGTTGTCCAGGAAGTCATACAGCATGGCAGCTTTTTCGATGTTCACGGCTTCAACCGCCTTCACGCCGCCAATGTTCTTCAGCCAGTCAAAGGTCAGGCCGGCCAGGTAAATACCCCATGTGTTGGGCGTATTGTACATGCTTCCCTTTTCCACCTGAATCTGCCAGTTCAGCAGTTTGGGGCAGATATCCATGGCATGGCCTACCAGGTCATGCTTCACGATCAGGACGCACAGACCGCTGGGTCCGATGTTCTTCTGGGCGCCGGCATAGATGGCACCGTACTTGGTCACATCCATTTCCTCGCTCAGGATCATGCTGCTCGCGTCGCAGACGATGGGCGCCTTGCACTTGGGCAGTTCAACGAACCGGGTGCCGTAAATGGTGTTGTTCTGGGTGATGTGCAGGTAATCCGCGTCATCATTGTACTTGATGGCATTCACATCCGGAACGTAGGTGTATACGTCATCACGGCTGGAAGCCACAACGTTCACTTCACCGTAGCGCTTGCCTTCTTCGGCGGCCAGATGGGCGAAGTTACCGCTGTCGATATAGTCTGCCTTTTTGTTGACCATCAGGTTCAGCGGAACAGCGGAGAACTGCTGGGTCGCGCCACCCTGGAGGAAGACAACGTCATAGTCCTCAGGAATGTTCATCAGATCACGAAGATCCGCCACCGTCTTATCATAGATATCGGTGTACATCTTGCTGCGATGGCTCATTTCCATCACAGACATACCTGTATCGCCATAACAGACCAGATCTTTCTGCGCCTTTTCAAGCACAGGCAGAGCCAGCTGGGAAGGTCCGGGAGAAAAGTTATAAACACGTTCCATGATTTCATCCTCCTCTTATTGCGTGGGACGCTTTTGTCCCACAGGGTTATTTTTTAACCACAGCGATAGTATGCCATAAATTATCCAAAAGATCAACCCAAAATGCAGTTCAAATACAATGTCATACGGATTGCCCCGTACAAGTTAAATTCCTAATTCACAATTCATCATTCATAATGATATATACTTATACTTATTTGTCAGAAAAAAAGAATGTGCATACCGCACACTCCTTTTTCCGGCTTGTTCAACACTTCTGAATGCAGGCTGACCATTAATTCTGAATTCTGAATTCTGAATTCTGAATTGACAAAACGTGCAGCGTTCCGTCTTTCACGCTAAACCGTACATTACTCCCTGCAAACTCAAACGCGTAGACCCTCTCCGGATCATCCTGGTACGCCGGCCGGGGATCCTCCCGCAGGACGGCTTTCAGTGCTTCCAGATCCTCCGCTTTCATTTGCTTGGCAAACTCATCCGGAATCTCCACTTCCACCCTGCGTTTTTCCGTCCGGTCCGTGAAACCACCGGTAGCTTCAGGTCTGCAGTCCGCATAGGGCAGATAGGGCTTGATGTCATAAATCGGCGTACCGTTCATCAGATCCGCTCCGGCCACCTTCAGTACAGTGCCTTCGCTTCCCTTTTCCACGCCCAGCAGCTTTACGCAGCTAAGGCCGATAGCATTGGGCCGGAAGGGCGAGCGGGTGGCGAATACGCCGACCCGCTGGTTTCCGCCGAGCCTGGGCGGCCTCACAGTGGGAGACCAGTTCTCCCTTTCCGCCCGGTCAAAACTCCAGATCAGCCACAGATGAGAAAACTCCTCAATCCCCCGCAGGGCCTCCGTTACCCGGTATTCCGGTTCAAACACAATGGTTGATACCACCTGTTCCACCAGGCCGCTCTGCCTGGGAACGCCGA
Organism: uncultured Eubacteriales bacterium; assembly: GCA_900315675.1. GTDB lineage: Bacteria > Bacillota > Clostridia > Christensenellales > Aristaeellaceae > Aristaeella. Next base: position 50,982 of record OMZY01000014.1, on the reverse strand, counting down.
ACTTCCCGTCGTAGGCGTTCCGGATTCTGGCAATGATCTTCATCTTACATCACGACCGTGATCTGGTTTTCATCCTTCAGTTCGCCTTCCGGAATCAGTCCTGCCGCCCGTTCCGTACCGTTCAGGATCACCTTCACCGGCTTGCCTTCCTTGTGGGCGCTGTTATCCACGGTAATATGCAGTTTCTTTCCCCGGAATACCTTTTCCATGGTGAATCCGTCCCATTCCTGCGGAATCGCGGGCGCGATTTCAATGCCCTTGGGGGTCGGCCGCAGGCCCAGGATGCCTTCCACGCAGCCGACCATCACCGTGCTGGCGGTACCCGTCAGCCAGTGTACATGGCTGCGTCCGGCGAAGGGACTCTCATGTCCTTCAATGAACTGTCCGTGGACGTAGGGTTCAATCACCCGGCGATCCGCGTCGTCATTGAAGGAAGCAGGGCTGCTTTCCTGGAAATACCGGAAAGCCCGGTTTCCGTGGCCGCAGAGGGCCTCTGCCAGGATTGCCCATCCCTGGGGCTGGCAGAAGATGCCGCCGTTCTCCTTTGTACCGGGGTTAAACAGGCGCATACGCGCGCCCTCGAAGTATTCATACCGGTAGCTCGGCTGCATGACTTCCAGTCCATAGGGGGTATTCAGCTTCTCGCAGGCGGTATTCAGGATAATCTCCGCCTGTTCCGGCGTGGCACCGCGGCTGATTACGGCCCAGCTCTGCGGGTTCAGCCACATATTGGCCTCGTTGTCTTTCTTGCTGCCGATCACCTTGCCGTCCTCACGGAAACCGCGGATAAAGCGGTCATCCTCGAAGCATTTTTCGTTCAGGATCTTCAGCAGCTTTGCAGCGGTTTCATCCAGATACTTCACATATTCAGGCTCGTTCTCACAGAACTCCTTCATAATGTTCAGCGCATAATACAGCTGGAAGGCCACGAAGGTGCTCTCACCCTGGGAGCCCAGCACCAGGCAGTCGTTCCAGTCCGCGTGCAGGCCTGCAGGCATGCCGTGGGGGCCCAGGTGCGTCATGCTGAAATTGATTGCCCGCTTCAGGTGTTCCCGTACGGTGCCTGTATCCTTGTCCGCAAAGGGAATCTCCTCGTCCAGGTAAGCCACATTGCCGGTTTCCGCAATATACTTGTATACCGTCGGGAACAGCCACAGGGCATCGTCCGCCCGGTAGCTGGGATGGCCGGTGGCTTTCACATAGCTTTCCTGTTCTGGCGTATCCTCATGACCCGCGTTATGGGTGAATTTGACCAATGGGAGTCCGGCACCGTGATGAACCTGGGCGCTGAGCATAAAGGTCAGCTGCTTCCGGGCCAGTTCGGGATCAAGGTGCATAATGCCCTGGATGTCCTGCACCGTATCCCGGTAGCCGTAACCGTTGCGCTCGCCGCAGTAAACCAGGCTGGCCGCCCGGCTCCAGACAAAGGTAATGAAACACTGGAAAGCATTCCAGGTGTTCACCATCGTGTCAAAATTCTTGTCCGGTGTGCAGATCTTCAGGTTCTCCAGTTCGCCGTGCCAGTAGCGGATCAGCTCCGCCAGTTCCGCGTCCACGGTTTCTGCCGTCTTCGCGTAGCGGTCTACGATCTCCTTCGCCTCAAACACAGTTTTCTGTCCCAGCAGGAAAGCCGCTGTCTGCTTTTCGCCGGGCTTCAGCGCCGCACTGAACTGCAGGGCGCCGCAGGGGTTGCCGTTGTAGTTCAGACTGTTGTCGCAGCGTCCGTCCGCAACCGCCTGGGGTTTGTCAAACCGGCTTCTGCCGAGGAACTGCTCCCGGCGGCCGGTATAGCTTTCAATCTTCGCGCCTGCCAGGCCGAAGAAGCGTTCCCGGCCCGTGGTTCCATCCGGCCGCGGATAGTTGAATTCGTTGATCTGCTCCAGGATAAAGCTGTCATGGAACTCTGTCTTGGTAATAAACTGGGTATACTGCATGTTCACCAGATCCTGCGTGTACAGACTCTCTGTTGTAAATTCACAGTAGCCGAATACGCTGATCTTCCGTTCCCGGTTCGTCAGGTTCTCCAGGCTGATCCGCCAGACTTCATGGGTCGCGCCCATGGGAACGTAATACAGTGCCCGGCTGCGGATGCCGTTATATTCACTGATGAATTCCGTATAGCTGGTGCCGTGGTGGCATTCAGTCTTATACTCTTCCAGCGGCTTGCCCACGGGTTTCCAGCTGGCAGACCAGAAGTCTCCTGTTTCCTCGTCCCGCAGGTAGATATACCGGCCGGGCTCGTCAAACTGATTGAAGGTATAGCGCAGGATTCGTCCCGCGGCGCCGCTCTTGACAAAGCTGTAGCCTCCGGCGTTCACCGTTACGATGGCACCGTAATCCGGTGATCCGAGGTAGTTTGCCCAGGGGGCGGGGGTATTGGGATTGGTAATGACATACTCTCTGGCTTTTTCATCAAAATAGCCGTAATTCATGCCTCTTTCCTCCTGTGGTTCCCGTTTTTGAATCTTTTTGATGTGCTCTGAATTTGTGTTATCCTTTGTTCTCCGATTTTTTATTGTAGCACAGCAAACGTTTACCCGCAATCCAAAAAAGGGAGCAGTCCTCTTTGCTGGACTGCTCCCTGTCTTTCTCAGAACGCCCAGTTTCCGTTCCGGAAGATCGGTACAATCTTGCCGTCCCGGGTCTTGGCGTCGATATTCATATCCTTTGTGCCGATCATGAAGTCCACATGGATCATGGAGTCGTTCACACCCAGCGCCTGGCACTCCTCCAGGGTCTTGTTCTCAAAGCCCTTGATCGTGTCAGGGAATCCATGGCCTACCGCCAGATGGCAGGCGGCGTTTTCATCAAACAGGGTATTGTAGAACAGCACGCCGCTGTTGCGGATCGGGGAATCATAAGGAATCAGCGCGCACTCTCCCAGGTAGGAAGCACCCTCATCAGCGGTAAGCATGTTGGTCAGCAGCTGCTCATTCTTCTCCGCGTGCCATTCCACTGCCTTGCCGTTTTCAAAACGGATATTGAAGTTCTCAATCATCTGGCCCTGATAGCTCAGCGGCAGGCTGGCATAGACAATACCTTCCGCTTTGCCTTTCATCGGGGAAATAAAGCATTCCTCTGTGGGAATGTTCGGATTGTAGAAGATCTTCTGCAGGCTGGTGTCTCCGCCGCCCTTGAACTCCGCTTCCGGAATCATGCCGACCGTGAAATCCGTTCCGTTTCCGGCGGTATAGTGCAGTTCGGCAATCCCAAGGCTGTTCAGGTACTTGCAGCGTTCCTGCAGATCCGCGTTATGTTCTTTCCAGGCTGCCACCGGGTCCTCATTCACCCGGCTGGCCGTCAGGATGGCTTCCCACATTTTCTCCATTGCCTGGCTGGTCCGCAGACCCGGAAACACTTTTTTCGCCCAGGCCGCACCCGGCACCGCGGCGATGCACCACTGGTACTTGTTTTCCATCTCATCCCGGTAGCCTTTGATCAGCGGATACCGGAGCCGCTGAACCTTCAGCATTTTATCCTGGTTAATCCCTTTCAGTCCGTCCGGATCGTCAGACTCGATAAAGATTCTGCAGGGCAGCTTCTCCACATAGTATTCCCAGCGGGCCTTCTGGTAGCTCGTCAGGTTGCCGAGTGTCTTCACGCTGCTGTACCGCATGGCCAGTTTAGTCAGCGGAGGATAGTCAAAATCAACAACGACTCTGGCTGCACCCAGTTTGTAGCATTCTTCCGCCACCATTTTGACGAACTCAGGCTGGTCCATACCGGCTCCGATGAATACGTCCTGTCCCTTCTGGACATTTGCGCCGCATTCAGCAATCAGCCGGGCATACTTTTTCAGGATTGTCTTTTTCATAATTCTGGTCTCATTCCTTTTTGCTTTTCTTGTTTCCAACAGGCGGAAACGCTCATATATTATACTGAATACAGGCCTTTCTCTGCAAGTGAATAACAAAGACGGATTTCCATCGAAATCCGCCTTTTTTGTTTCTGTTCTATCGTTCAGATTGCCTGAATCCACACTCTCCAGAGATCGTCATGGTTGGAATCCGTCAGTTCAATTTCCATATCTTCTTCATTTGCGCCCAGAATATCCCAGTAGGTTTTTCCGCCGTCTTCAGATATCTGCCACTGGTAATAGTACTTCTGTTCTTGAGGCCCATGCACTTCCGCGTGAAGCTTCATGATGTTTTCATCAATCATGGTAGCAACAATCGTTACTGTTACTTCTTCATCTTCCCCCGTGGTCTCAGGCTGTACAGTTTCATCGGCGGAATTCGGTTCCTCCGTGGCTTTTTCAGCCTCCACAGGTTCCGATATTTCCTCTGCCGTATGTTGTATTTCAGTTCCGTTTTCTTCTGCCGGAGCCGGTGTTGCTTCTGCGGGCGTTTCTTCCGGAAGTTGCTCCGTTACAGGAATTTCGATTATCGGTGCTTCCGTTATCGGTGCTTCTGTGATCGGAATTTCCATTATCGGCGCTTCTGTATCAGGCGCTTCTGTTACCGTAGCGTCTGGCGTTGCCTCAGGTTCGGAATGAACGGTCTCCTCTGTTGGATCGGAAATATGTGCGGCAAGAACTTCCTGCTCAATGTATCCCCAGTCATCGTCCGGTATCTCTACCGTTGCTGTTGGATCTGGTTCATCTGTAGTATAGATAGTTTCTGTTTTCTCCTGATCAGCTTCTCCTGTCGCAGATTCCGCTGCTGGTTCCTCCTGAACAGGTTCTCCTGCTGGTTCCTCCTGGACAGATTCTGCTGCCTGTTCCTCCCGCTTCTTGTCTTCTGTCATTTCCGCCGAATCTTCCACCGTCTCCGTTATGCTTTCTGTAACGTCCGGCGTTTCTTCTGCTTCAAGAGCATACGCAAAAGGAGCTGCGGAAACAAAAGCCAGCAAAATCACAGACAGGATGATCGAGATAATCCTTCTGATGCGCCAGGTCATTTCCGTCACCTCCCCTTGTGTGACTACGGCAAGATGGTCGTTAATCCTCCGTTCCGGTTTCTGTACCCTTATTATAGCCCCGAATAGTTGCACGATCGGTTACATACAACAATTATTGGTATTTTTTTCTTCTTTTTTTCATAAGTTTCAGCAACACTGCCATCAGAATCAGCGACAATCCGCCCGCAGTATAGGGCAGCGTTCCGCTTCCGCCTGTACTGGGCAATGCAAGCCCGGCTTTGTTCCCGATGGTAAACGTCTGATTGTTGGCATTATAGGTCACATACTCCGTGTCCTCAAATGATGCTACAGCACCATTTGTCACGGAAAATTCAACCGGCATACCCATCGGAATATGTCCCGCGGGAGACTTCGTCTCCAGCAAACGGTAATCGCCGTCCTCCAGATTCCTGATATCTGCTTTCCCGTTCTCATCCACTTCGATTGCTTCGTATCCGGTCACAGTCACATACTGACCCTCTGTATTTTTCCGCTTCAGCATGAACTTTGCGCCCGGCAGGGGTTCCTTCGGATCTGTTTCTATATCAACCTTCAGGATATGAATCTCCATACGGCTGTTTGTAATGGTCGTCAAGCCGTTCACCGGTTCGCCCACGGAAACAATCCATGTGTAATCACCTATTGTGACCGTTTTTTCTTCTGTCACTTCTGTCGCAGTGGTAGGATCATCCGCGGGTGCAACACTGAGTTCATGAATCGTATAAGTGATCGGAACAGGTTTCCCATCGTCATCATAGACCGGTTCGCCTTCATCATAGACTGGCAGTCCTGAGAACGTACGTCCCTCCGGATTCGTAGTTTTATCAAATGTCAGTGTCTTTGGCGTCCCGTCCCCGTTCAGTACAGGCGACTCTTCACCATTCGCGCTGCGATACAAGCCAACCGTAATAGAATCAACTTCCTCCGGCCATGCAGTTTCCTCTCCATTAACCTTCCAGACCTTTGCAACAGAAACGGAAGTAATCTCCCTGTTGACGATTGTTACAGTATCTGGCTGCGTGTCTGTATTGGAAACCTCTTTGCCGGAATCGCTGTATTTTTCATTGTCACTCCGAGCCACTTCTTCCCAGCCTTCCGGGATAGAATTTGCGTCTTCTGTAACCGTGTACGTGGTACCAAACGGAATCCCGTTAATGGTTGCAGTTCCGACACCATGAATAGTTACGGTAAACTCAACACTTGTTCCATTATCCTGAATTTCCCCTATCGTTCCGCCGCTGACACTTAGTGCATCCAGATTCAGTGTAGTTCCTGCCGGCAAATTCAAAGCAACATTGAATACAAAGGACTCTTCTGCGGCATTCTCCGTGCTGACTTCGGGTACCTGTTTGATGATTTGGAGGGAGCCATATTGCAACGTATTTGTCACTTTCAGGCTGTTCGTGCCATCGCGGGTAGGTAGGATAGTGGCCTGTTCAACCCAGTCATTATCATTTCCATTCTTTTTATAATACTTCACTGGTTCAAACACATCCAGATTGCTATTGAAAGCTCCTGTACTGTCTTTATATCCGACTTCTTCTATAAGGAACTCATATTGTTTTGCCTGATTTCCATCGGGGAACAACGCAACTTTATCAATAACAGCATTCCAGTCTTTCCCTTTTTTCAGGATCAGTCTGTTGTTATCTGCATCGAACACCTCCAGACTGCTCGTTTCAAAATGATTCGGGGCCAGGTGCCCCAGGCTGTCCATTTCCTGCTTGATCACAGCGAGATAATCTTCATAGTCATTTCCGCTTCCGTATTCTCTGCGCCAGATCTTGACATATACTTCCTCAATATCCGTATCAGCACCGTCTGGATTCCATTCCTTCTCAATGTGTAGTGAAGTTCCCGCAACATTCAGCAGTCGATCTCCGTCCTGGGCTGTTGCTGCAGGAGCAACGCTAAATGTTCCATTGATATCCTTTGCTTCAGGAAGCCAGGATGTCCACTGGCCGCCAATCGGGTTCATAGCTCCATCATATACCTGTACTTCTTTATAGACATACTGGAACCTGACCGGAACTTCTGTCCCGTCATCAAGCTTATAGTATCCATAAGCAGGAAGTCCACGTTTCATATTTTTGTCCTCAGGAATACGGAAAGCCCATGGACTCCCAGCATATTCTACTTCAAATACATTGTCATTTGAAATATAATAATCGTCCCCACTCGTAATATGCCCCACTTTGAAAGAATTGCCATATTCCTCCCAGCCTGTCAAAGGTGCGTTGTTATGATTCGGTCGTTCATCGATGACCCTTCTCATCAACTGGAGTTCAATAACCATATTCCTCTGGTTTACTTCTTCCTGGGTAGTCGTATAAAGGCTGGTGGCTCCGTTGGAATCAGTTCTGTATTCCAGGAATTTCTTCTTAACTTCCATCTGCATGTACTGAGGCATCCGGTTCCTGATGGTTATAATACCTGCATTGCCCTGAATTCCGGCATTATACGGCTGATCATTGCCCGGTGTGTAATTACCAAGACTGTTCTGATAGCCATCTATGAAGAACATATACTGTTGTCTTAACGCTTCTGGAATATCATAACCGGACATGTCATAATACGCATATATATTGCTGCCCGCAGCTGTACGTTCCTTGGCAAAATAAGTAACACGTCTTCCATTGATCTCTGTCGGAAGTTCTTCCGGACAGGCCCAGATCCAATTCGGACCACTCAGGGGGATGTTCTCATAACCGTTATAGACGGTTGCTTCGTGCGGCTGTTGTCCTTCTAGATAATACATCAGGGAGAAGAAAACCGTCGGCATGGCAGATGTATCTTCTACACTGACCCAACTCTTCTTAACAAAGAATTGATATGTATTCAATATGTTGGTAAAGGCAACATTCTGAGTCTGTCCGGCAACAATCGTGCCATCTTCACTCTCTCGGTCAGCTTCATATCCATCCGGATCTTCCCTTACAGTAAAGGCAGTACCTTCCGGTAATCCCTGGGCTTTGGCGCTTTGTCCATGTGAAAGGGCAAACTCAGCTATACCGTTTGTAAATACCATGTCTCCATATTGCCTGTTTGGAATCGGATTTCCAACGGAATCCAATGCTGTCACTGTAAAGTTAAATCCCTTATTATAATCCGCCGCATTTCCTCCCGTTGTTTTGGACACGAGAAGATCACCAGTTGTCGGATATGTGTTATAAACAGTCAGTGTAATCCCTTCAGTTTCTGTAGCAAGTACCGGTGTATTCGGACTATAGCTTACCGTATATCCTTCAGGTACATCCTCTTCTACTACTTCATAATAGTAAGGATCACCATTCTTATCATAGACCGGCAGTTCATCAACCATATCTTGCCAGCCTTGTGCCTGTGTAAGCGTAATCGTTTTTGTATAGGTGTCCAGACTATAATCGTCCGGTATTTCGGAAGATCTGCTCCCTCCCGATACAGCGCCACTGGCCGCCCGATATCCACGCATACGAATTGTATTCATTCTGCCTGATGCACTTGCAGAAAGAGAATAAGTTGCCAAATTGCTTTGACCACTCCAGTGTTCGATCAATACACAGTATGCATCTTCATCTCCGAGCTGAATAGGCATGTTGGTCATAGGAGTCTTCCCAATATCCTGTATCTTCGTCCAATGATGCCAACCCGGATTTGATACTTCATCCCAATACAGTAGCGAGCAAGGTTCATCCCAAGCATTATACTGATTCATCACAAAAGTAGTACAGCTTAAATAAATAGTCGAATTTTTCGGTACCTCTAATGTAATACCGACATTACTATTCCTGTCCGTCTGAATCGAATTATTTATATACAGTATCACCGTGGTCATTTCCACAGGTGCATTCTGCCTATATCTGCTGGTAACTGTTACATTCACAGGCTCGCTTGCTGTATCAAGCAAGACCTCAGTTCTGTCAATATCAGTGCCATCATAGGTATAACCCTCCGGACAGTTGTTACCATTTCTCTCCACCGTAATCGTGTATCTACCCAAAGGCAACTGTGTGTTTTCACCTATATGTAGCGTGTAAAGTTTGCCCGAAGAACTACTGGTCGCTATATACGTGAAATCATCCGGTAATCCATTCAATCCCTCTACTACATGAGAAAGATTCAATATCCCTTTTTCCTCTGTCTGCTGTGTATTCTTTTTATATCTGATCAACTTCAAAGTGAGTTCATTACTTTCATAATGGCTTGCGTCATCCGACCAAATCTTTTCAACGTTAATTTCCGTTGGGGCCCTATAAACATTATATACATAGAAGTTCAGAATTGCGTTGTTTAGATCTTCATTATTATACCTGTATGCACCGGCAAGTTCAGGAATACTGTTGTAATGCTCATCATTTCCCAGGGTCAGTTCCTCTGTCCTGTGGTTGGACTCATTTTCTTCTCCCCTGCGGACATACTCTGTTTCAATTACTGTCTTCACATATTGCCATTCAATACCATCAACCTTGACTGTTTTCGGAATGGATTTTTTATCCTCCTCGATGTAAATCATTGCACCGAGCACATTCAGATCATAATAGTTTTTCCCAACACCACCGGCAACTGAAACGTCCAGTTTGGCTTCTTCTGTATAAGCGCTGTAATCAGAATTACATTCTGAAGCCAAATTGTTATTCTCGATTTGATATACTGTAAAAGAATTCTGGAAGGCCTCAGTCGTTGCAAGCAGCGTTCCCTCTTCATCAACAATATATTTGGTAATATCAACAGAGGGATATGCATTCTCTGCCTGTTTGGTGGAGCCGCCCAGCGTAAAGTCAATTCCACTACTATTAGACGCATCACCATCTGCAACAATACAGCCAGAATCCCAGGCTCCATTTTCCGCCCTGCCGCCACCCAGAGCATAATCAATACCAGGGCAAGAATTTTTCTTGCTCCAATACGAGCAACTGCCTGTCATGGTCACGGGTACTTCAACAGTAATCGGCTGATGCTCTGCATCATATAGAATCTGGTCACCATCTGTTAGTGTAAAAGTAACCATCTTTGTCGTTGTAACTGTATAGGTGATCTCACCGTCTTTCCGCTCCGTCCGGATTGCCTGATGGGTTGCATTGTCCCTCAGAATGCCCCAGTATTCGCCTTCATCTCCGGTCCATTCTGTGGGATACGCAGTTGTTACATTGCTTGCTACCAGGAAGGAGCCTTCAATCCGGATTTGTGTCGGCATATTCGGGTCGTTATCTCCTTGGTTTCCCGTATATCCAGTTATATAGAAAGCATTGTTGATCTCATTGCCATTTTTATCTGTAGCTATGATATCCGCATTCTTGATATCTTCTTTTGTGATAGGAACTGCTTCTTTGATTGTAATGGATTTAGGATTATCTCGGCCGATTGTGTACAACACATTACCGTTCTCGTCATAATATGTTCCCCGAGGCAGCGGATAGTCCAATTGTGCATTTCCATGAACAGAAACATCCAAATGTGTAACAGCGTGATTTCTGGCATAATGTGAAGGAACTGTTACATCCTCAACGCTTGCAAACAAGACTTCAACCGCATCACTGGCATTTTTGTTGCCGGATATTCTCAGACCATTCTCATCTTCTTCCACGCCCAAATAATAAGAACCATCCAAGCTTCTGATATGTCCATCAGCAAAAACAAATTTTGATTCACTGGCACCACTTGTGTGGGAAGCATCTTCTGTATAAATACCACTGTCTGTATTTACATCGATATAACGCTTATAATACTCAGTTGCAACGCCACCGGGGCCACCAAAAACACTGCCCTCTGTGTTTATAGACAGAGTAGCCCCCTGACCGTTGTTTTCATATTTCCACAAAAGCGGGTTTTCCACTTTAACCTTTTTTGTCGATTCATTATACACGACTTCCGTCAGTGACCCATCATTATTCACAATGTAATACTTTCCGTTATACTTCACCAGAGTTATGTAGGATTTACCATTTTCCACAGCAAGATCCTTAAACTCAAGAGTCATCTCATCATAGCTGGAATTCTGCCGGTGCCATCCGGCAAATCCATCTTCACCGTTGTAATCATTCAGATAATAAGTACTGCCATTGCTCGTTGCGGCAAAAACATATCTACCATTGTTGCTCCGGGTAATAGTAAATTCCTGGGGTTCTGTGCCTATTTCTGCATCTGCGCGATTATTGTTCTTTCGCTTTAAATGCATGTAAATCTTGTTTCCCTGATTATCTATAGTATAAATGTTATATTTTCCGCTTTGACCGGTTGCTTCAAAAGTCCATACAGTAGCATCATTGCTGTTTCCCGTTTCAGCAAATCTGTCTGCATTTCCGCCGGTGAGAATACTAGATGTCACATACTTCCCATTGTGGCTGATCGTAAACGATCTCTCATCCAGATCATCCACACCTTGCGGCTGATCAAGCGGCATAGTTATTATACCGTACACCGAGAAGGAATCTGCAGCAAACTGAATCCCAGTTTCCACATTGACCTCTGCCTCAAGGATATTCGCATTTTCCCCTGTGAAGTGTACAACCATCAGATCATCCAGTCGATCTTCCGGAGCATCCGCCAGTGTAATACTTACAGATACGTTGCCTTCCGGTTCAATCTTCTGATCTCCGGAGCGGATTTCAATATCGAAGAAGCGTGCGTACTGATCTTCTGAGACAAACAATTCCTGATCTTCATCGGCAACTTCACCGTCATCTGATTCATTGAGTGCCGCTCTGACTGCTTTCTGCAGGTATTCATCATACCGTTCGTCCCCGGGTAGCAGTTCTGTAACCACCAGTTCCGCGTCCACCGGCAATCCTGAATCCTGATTGTATGTAACGTTGATTAGATAGGTATTGCCGTCCGCAGCCAGCATCTTCTGAGTAATCTTTGTGCGCTGAACCACACCGAATACAGAGAAGCTGTCAGATGTGAAGGACACCGTGTCGATCACTTCTTCGCTTCGTTTGGCTTCTTCGTCGATGGAATCCGTTTCAGACTCAATCACGACCGCTTCTTTGTTTTCAAAATGAACAGCCTGAATATCATGCTCTTCTGTCAGTTCAATCACGTCTTTGAAGACGATCTGCACATCCACATTCCCCGACGGTTCCACTTCTTTTCCGCCGCTGATGAATGTAATATCAAAGTAGCGCTCCAGCGTGATTTCATTCCATTCCTCCGCCAGTGCTTCTTCTGTCAGCCCGCTGTACAGAGCATATTCCGGCGTATCGGGACGAATTTCCCGCACCTTCATTTCCGTATTGGCCGGGAAGTTTGCTTCCGGGCCATAGGAAGCCGTTACAATATAATCTGCACCGGAGTATTCCTTCGTTACTATCCCGGTCTGGATCAGCTGGATCGTCGCATATCCGACAGGTTCCATACTGTAATCCGTGACAGAGATCTTTCCTTCTTCTTCATCCAGAATTCTGGCATTTTCACCGGTCAGGAAGCACGTAGTACCGTCCGGCCGATTCTTCTGTTCAAGAATCAGCTCAACCTGTGCTCCCGGATATACTTCGTTTCCTTCAGCGTCTGTAAGGGACAGCAGATAAAATGCATTTCCTTCATCCGCTATCTGCCGCTTCCAGATCTCATCTTCTTCATTCCGGATTACTTTGGCAGCCGATTTCAGTGCAGCATACAGATCCGCCCCCTGGGCCTGCGTCACAGTAAGGGTCGTTTCATCCGGAATACAGGCTGCTTCGGTATAATTGATCTGAACCGAACAGTCTTCAGTTTCTGCCTGAAGGCTTCCGGATGTATAGATTTTTTCAGGAGCAGGGGGGATTTCTCCTTCGTTTTTCTCTGTTACCGCTTCTTCTCCTGTTGCTTCTGATGTTTCTGTTTCTTCCCTTTCAGTCCCCGTTTCTGTTTTCTCTCCGGATTCTATGTCAGTCTCTTCCGCAGCGGGTATATCCTCCTGATTCCCGGTGGTTTCCTCTGCCGCGGGCATCTCTTCCTGTTCGTTATGGTTATCTTCAGGATTTTCTACAGTTGTTTCAGTTTCTGTCGGTTCTTCCGTTTCTGAATTGACCTCTGTATGCTCTTCTGTATTTACCGTTGCACCTTCAGGTTCAGGTGTCTCTGCAGCTTCTTCCGGCTGCGGGGTTTCCTGATTCCGGATCGGTGCTGTTACAGGCGCGGAATAGATCGTGTTATTATTCTTCGCATAAGCCGTTTCGCCGGAAACAGAAATAAGCAGCTCAAACGCGCACAGGAAAGCTAACAGTCTCCTCCAGGGGTTCGGCTGCCGAAATTCACGTTTCCGTTCTCTTCGGTTGGTCATAAAAAGCGACCTTTCTTGCAGAAATCAAACACATTTATGATGTATCGGTTACATTGTACAACTGTCCATGATTATTATGTATCCGTTTCCTGTTTTTGTCAATAATTTGTACCAAAAAAGCCGGATAAATCCGGCTTTTTTGGGTATTGATATTGTTTTTTTCTCAGTAATATCTTGATTTCTTTTTTCTTCCTGCGAAGAGTACAACCCACAGAATCATCAGCAGCAGAACTGGCCCTGCTATGAACGGAACCACATAAAGCGGCTCGATTTTCAGGGCATCCGCTGTTACACGTATATCCAGCAGTTCCTTATCATTTTCCACCCGTACGCCTCTCACCAGCAGACGATGCGTATTGATACCGTACGGCGTACAGGTCATCAGGGTACAATAATCTTTTCCGGAAAACAATGCCAGTTCGGAACTGTCTTCCGGAAGAATCACTGTGATCTTGTCTACCTGGTAAGTCAGCGTCTGGTCCAGGATGGTCAGGTAAAATACATCTCCTTCCTCCATAGCGTCCAGGTCGCTGAAAAGCTTTGCGCTGGGCAGGCCCCGATGACCGCTCAGCACACTGTGGGAAGCAAATTCCACCTTGTCATATTGATCCGGATCCGGATGGATACTTCCGGCCGGCAGGGAGGTACCGTCTATATGTCCGATGGAAGTTTGCAGTACCGCGTCACTGGTGCCGTGATAAACCGGCAGATTTACATCGATCTTTGGAATGGAAATAAATCCCATATTTCCTGTTCCGTCCACATTCAGCTGCCGTTCATATTCGTCAATATCTTCATCCGTCATCGCCCACGGATTTGGATCCGAGGAAAGTCTGCGGTTATACTCCAGGGCGTCTTCCCATACGCTTACATATTCATCGTTGGAAAGCTCTGCCACGCGTTCCGCATAGCCCATGATCGCCCTGGACTGGTGCATGCTGTTCCAGTATTCACTGAACATGGGATAACCCGCAATGGCCACGCCGGCAAGCAGAATCAACACCAGGATCGTATTGGATACCCGGTGGCTTTTCTTCTTCCCGATTCCGCCCTGCGGAGTTCTTCCCTTTTCCCTCATACCCTTCGCTTTCTTTCTTACCGGTTATAGAGACAGTTGGCTTGAATCGCCAGGGCAATATCCGGATAAACCCATTCCAGCGTATTGCGCCGGATCAGGCCGAAACGTTCGCCGCCGCCTGTAAAGTTGTGGTTGTCCCACCACACGCAGGTAATGCCCCGTGCGCTGGCGGACGCAACATAGTATGCGGTAAAGTTGACGCGGTCCTGCAGGTTTCCGTCCTTGTCCAGCGCGCCGAATTCATCCATCATGACCGGGATGCCGTTCTGAATGAAACGGTTATACAGGCCGTTCATAAAGTTGGCAATTTCGCCTTTTTTGCTTTGATCCTTTTCAATGTCAAACGTCCGGTCCTTGCTCTGAATGTTCAGGGCAAAGTTGTAAGGCGTGTAGGCGTGGGCCGCGACAATAATCCGGTTATCCGCCGTGTCCTCCGGCAGCTGGAAGGCCTGGTCTATGGCGTTCCAGGGTGACGCGCAGTAAGCCGGAACCGCCAGATAGCGCGTAGCATTGTTCCCGCCGGAAGCGCGTACAATATCCACAAATTTCTGGTTCAGCTGGTTCAGGTATTTGGCTGACAGCCGGCATTCTGACACATTGCTGTTCCAGTTCCATTCATACGCAGTTCCCACCAGCCGGGGTTCATTCAGGGACTCCAGGATCAGGTGGTCATCACAGTCTTTGAATGCCTCCGCCATCTGTGTCCAGATAGAGGAAAGATAGGCCTCGGAACGGTCATAATGAACCGTATCCGGATAGTAGTATTTCACATCGTTGTCATGATGTGTGTTGACGATTACATACATACCTTCATCCAAAGCCCAGCCGGCAACCTGCTTCACCCTGTCCATCCAGTCCTGGTCAATGATGTCGTTTTCATCCACGTGGTTATGCCAGCTGACCGGCATCCGGATGGTATTGAAACCTGCTTCCTTGATGGCGGCAATTAGGTTCTTTGTAGTTTTTACGCCTACCCAGCTGGTTTCCATGGATGTTCCCCAGGCATGCGAGCCGTACCCGTTGTATGCGTCAAAGGTATTTCCCAGGTTCCAGCCGCACTTCATGTCTTTCAGCAGTTTCATGGCGTCGTTATCTGGAATTTCGAACTTTTTCAGATCATCCAGCACTGGTATAACAATCCCTTCTGTCTGAACCGGCGGTTCCGCCAGTCCGGCCGCAATACTGAACATCAGGCATAAAGCCAGCAGCAGGGAGATCATCGTCTTATTCCGCATCTTTTATGTTCCTCCAGTGTATAGTTTTCTTCCTGTTGTCATTATATGCGAAGGCTCCTGTTTCTTCAAGCAAACGTTTGTACAATGAATGGATTTCACTCTGTGAACTGTATTTATACCCATTGGTCTTTACGAAATCGGTAATTCATTTGATGATGAATCACGAATTGAAAAAACCGGGCTCCTCAGAGCCCGGGAAGAGGGATTGCTTATTTGATTTGTTATTCGTGAGCCTTGCGACGAGCCACCAGCACGATGGCCGCGCCGATGATCAGCAGTCCGCCGACCACATAGAAGATCGTGGTACCCATACCGCCTGTGCTGGGGAGCACCGTACCCTTGTTGTTCTCAATGGTGACTTCCAGGGTATTATCTGTTGCGGGTTTAATTACAGTGGTGGGATCATCAGGCAGGTTGTATCCGGTCGGCGCCTGCGTTTCAACAAGCTGATAGGTAACATCCCCGTCCACACCATTGACAGTAATGACTTTACCGGTTGTTGTCATCTGGGTGACCTTGGCAATGCTGTCATCCGCTATTTCTTCCGCAGTGGCAATGCGATAAACTTCTCCCGCGGTAACTTCAATCAGATTCAGGGCCGTATCATTCAGCCGGAGTTCGAATATGGCACCGGGAAGTTTTTTCTGATCTGCGCCGTCAACCTTATCAAAGGTGAATTTCTGGGTATCCGTTTCAACAGTCACAGGCTTGGACTCAAAATGGTTTCCATAATTGATCTTGACAGTATTGTCGTTGCTCGTTGCATCTGCGTCAGTGTCATCAGCCGCATCGACCACTGCATTTTTATTAAGGACTGCCGTATAGATAATAGAAATTGTTTTCCCTTTGTTCGCTGTAACAGTAGTGGCGCTCAATGTGACCGTAAAGCTTTGATCGTTGGCCTTTGCGAAAGTATAGTCTGTGTCAGCAACAAGTGCATCAGTACCATTCTCCACAGAAGTGATACTTTTGAAAGTCAATCCTGACGTCATCGTATCTGTAACAACGATCTGATCAACAGCGGAATCAGGAACATCTACTGTAATTGTGTAAGTAATGGTGTCCCCAATCTGTGCTGACTTGTCTGTTTCCGGAATCGTCTTATCCACAGTGGGATAATCATTCTTTGTGTTGATTGTGATATCGGCCAGTGTCTGTACAGCCAGCACATCACCCAGCGTCGAAGTGATCAGATAATAACCGGGAGCCAGTCCATCTTTTACTGCAGTACCGCCGGGCGCAGTCTGTGCAAAAGTATCGGATGCATCAGCAAAAACAGTCTTTATTGCGTTCAATGCTGTTGCAATATCGGCACCTGTAGTGCTGTCATCTTTTAATGCAACGTACCATTTGTCAGCAGTAGCATCTTTTGTTACAGTGAACAAGCCGGTTTCTTCCAAAGCCGTAGCCTTAGCCTGAGTCGTTACATAATATGAGACTCTGGGAACATTATCGCCTTCAGTCGCAGCGGTAGATTCTCCGCTATCAGGATCAACGGTAACCGCTGTGGGATTCTCGATATCTGCATCAAGAATCTTATAATATGTGTATACCGTTGTATCCGCCTGGACATCGTCACCGGCTGTACTGTTAATGGTGATCTTCGCAGCGAATGCACCAGTTGCCACAAGTACCATTGCCAGCGCGAGCATCAAAGCAAACAGTTTCTTCATTGTAAGCATCCCCTCTTAAATAATATAGTCGCAAAGTAGACTTCTATCATTCAAATCCGGCATTTCTCAATGCCTTCAAGGTTCCCTGTGAAAAGTAACATGGTATATGTATCCTATACTGTGATGTAATTATAGGCTGATTTCCAATAGTTGTCAACAAGATTGAATACTAATGTTGTATTTTTCTTGTCATACCTTCATTCTGTCATAACCCATACCAGGTCAGGCTGCCAAAGGGATAGATCCGCGCCAACGGTTTCCCAAAGATTTCGTCCTGCGCAATGCACCCGAAATTGGTCGCCCGGCTGTCCAGGGCATAGTCCCGGTTATCTCCCATCACGAAGAGCTGTCCCGCCGGCACACGGAACGGGAAATCAATATCACACTGACCCAGGGCATGCTCTGAAATGTACCCGTCTTCTTCCAGGAACTCCCCGTTCACCTTCACGTATCCCTTCTCATCAATCTCCACCTTATCCCCTTCCCGCGCAATCACACGGCGCAGGAGAAGTTTGTTATTGAAGTAGAAAGCGCATACGTCCCCAGTCTTCACGTCGTCAGTTTTCTGAAGAATAACTATGTCTCCAGGCTGGAGTCCGGGCTCCATGTTATGTCCGTTCGTAATCCGTAAAACAGGCAGGAAAATGAAGGCAATAATCACCGCCAGTGCCGCCACCACAATAAAGGTTCCGAAAGTGCCTCTGAGCGCCTGCCTGAACCTTCCTTTGCTCCGGACCTGGCTCATTTCGGTCTCTATTTCTTTCAGATCCGGCATTGTGTCGGCTTTTCTTGTTTTTCCGGCCATGGCTGTCCCCTCGTTTACTCAGTTTTCTGTTCTTCTTTCAGGAGTCTCATCTGCCCCTCACGGTCACGGGCTTCCTGTTCTGCCACCTGCTCGATTTCTTCCTCCGTAGGCATTTCCGGCAAATCTATATCCACCATGGTCAGTTTCTGCAGCAGTCGCAGCTGTTCCTCGATCTTCTTCATCCGGATCTGCAGATCTTTTGCAGCACCCTGCATCCGGAGCTCTTCAATCCGGTTCTCGTAGTCCCGCCGTGCGTTATCCAGCTGCTTTTCCGTCTGCATCCGGATCTCAACCACCTGTCGTTCCGCCGCGTCGCAGCGTTCCTTCAGTTCCAGGTTTTCCTTCCGCATGTTGTATATCAGTTCCAGCAGTTCAAAACGCCCGTAGTTTTTCAGCATGTTCTTTGCCATGCGCTGTTCCTCCGCTCGGTTTTTTACGGATTTTCTTCTTCCTCCATAACCGTGGGATCTATCCCCATGTCCAGCATGGACTGATAGACATTGTAGTAATTGGCCGGGACAATGGCGTCGCCCCAGGTTATATACTTGATAATATCGTAGTTCATCAGGTCGCTGGTGTAGAAGTCATAATACACATTGGAATATACCGGAATCAGCGGCAGCAGATCGCTCAGTTTTTCCTGGAAGGTAATCCATTTCCGGACAAATCCCAGTGCGTCGCTTGGTACCGTCTCACACATCAGCCGTGCGTATTCCGCCATCTGAGCATGTGCCCAGGCCAGCGTATCCTCCTTCGATGCGTCAGGATCACCGGCCAGGAAGAACAGCTGCGGATCAAATTCTATATTGAAGTCATCTCCCAGGTAGAACATGTCGATGTTTTCAATATCCCTGTCATTGTAAGCTTTCAGTAGTTCCTTCATTTCCATGGGAATCAGTGTCAGCTTTATTCCCGCTTCCTTCAGGAAAGGTACAAAATACTCTTCCATGGAAGCTGCCATGATATTATCCTTCGGATATGCACAGGTCAGCTCCAGTGTGATCAGCTCGCCCCGGATCTTCTTGCAGCGCACTTCATCCCGTCCTGCCTGAAAACGTCTGCCTTCCGTGTTCATCGTCCAGCCGTTTCCGTCCAGCAGACGGACTGCTTTGTTCACATCCAGCTCATAGTGCTTCAATCCATCCAGGGAGAGTGCCTTCCACTCGCTGATCTTCTGGTTGTATTCCTCCTCTTCCTCCGGTGTCGGATTCTCCGGCAGGGTTTCCGGATACTCCTCTGTACCCATGACCATACCGTACATCCACTGTCCGATACCGATCATGCCGTCCATGGTTATCCCGTACAGATGGGTATAGTCTTCCCGCATAGCGTCTTTGTCCATGCAGAAATTGATCGCCTGGCGCACATCCTGTTCCTGCAGTGCGGGGCTGTCCGGCGTAAAAACAATAAAGGATAAACCGATACGCGGATAATTTGTCAGCGTGTATCCTTTCCCGGAGGAAACCAACCCGATTCCCTTTTCAATTACGTCCCTGCGGACCACCTTATTCAGCAGCTGGAACTCATCTGCTTCCAGTTTGTCAATCATGGTGTCATTTTCAGCCAGGGTGAAACGCAGCTTAGGAATACTGGGCGTAAAGCCTTCTGAATTTCCCTTGAAATAAGGGTTAATCTCAAACGTGCAGGTTTGCCCGTCCCAGGAAGTAAGCACATAAGGGCCGCTTCCTACCGTTGGATGGGACAAATAACCGTTATCAGGATCCATTACGGTTTTTTGCAGCAGCTCCGTGCTGAAGATCTTTTCAAGGACATCCGGATCTTCATTCCCGATATAGATTCCCATTCCGTCATCAAAGACCTTGCATCCGGGTGCAATCTCATGGATCGGGTACGGCAGGAAACCGAGCCGATACAATTCAAAGAAATATGGAAGTGCCTCCGGTTTGACTGAAAACTCAATTTTCAGATCGTCTGTCACCCGGACGCCTGCAAGATACGGCACCTCACCGGAAACATAATCTTCATATCCTTCCAGATAGGAAAGATCCATGGGCAATCCGCCCAATTCGCTGATTTCCGGTGCAATCTGGAACAACACGGAAAAAGCATAATCCCAGGCGGTAATCCGGGTTCCGTCAGAATAGAACAGATCATCTGCAAGCTGAAAACGGTACTTTCTGTACTGTTTGGCGTCCTCTGTCACGCTGAGTCCCGCTACCGTCACCGGATTGGCCCGGAAAAAACCTGTGTCATAACCCCAGATGGTCAGGTAATAAGAGTTGACCAGCGTACGAACGTCAATATCTGTAGTGGCATTTCCCCACATTCCCGTAAAGAACTTTCCGTCCATCGGAGTAGGATTGCCGACAACCAGTTCCTCATAATTCCTGTCCGGATACGAGAGAACCGGCTCCACCGTTGCCTCCGGCCGGTCTTCCGCAAAAGCGGACATTGCGCCCAGAAGCATTATTCCTGCCGCTATGATCGCAATCAGTCGTTTCATATACGTCCGTCTCCCGTGTTCTTTCTTCCGGTTTTGTTTATTCATAACAAACGCCTACATGCATCTGGATATTCCCCAGGCCCAGCGCCGCTTCATAATCCTCCAGCGGAACAGTGGATTCCTGCGGTCCGGGCGGAAGTGTCGGAACATGCGGCGGTACCGGGGTCGTATTCGGATTCGGGGAATTTGTCGGCGTCGGTTCCGGTTCTCTGGTAGGCGGTGCCGGCGTATTGTCACTGGTCGGCGTCACCGGCGGTACGAAAGGCGTCAGTGTCGGCTTTGGTGACGGAGTCGGGCTGGGTGAAGGCGTTTCATATTCATACTTTGCAACTGCTCGCACCTGTGGATTTCCGCTCTTGCTCGGTATCGAAATCAGCATGGGACTCATCTTCAGTCTGTCAGGACCAGCAATCATCTCAGCATAATAAATACCATGTGACAGGTTTTTAAACTCGATTTTTCCCTTTTCATCGCTGACCGCCTCTTCCACAGGCTTGAGCTTCCGGTCATCGATGCGTCTGCGAATTTGTCCGAGTGTAATATCGACTGACGCAGATCCGTCATCCCTTGTAAAGACCGTTATATCACTGAAGTTATCAGTCATTTTCCAGTCTCCGTAATCACCTGTGGCCAGCAGATAGATGGCTATACGGGTTCCTTCCGGATTGAACCCGCTCCTCTCATCCCCGACAGTAATACTCAGCCAGCCATCTGCCTTCTCCTGCGTTTCTGCAAAAACAGGCGCACAGGAAAACAGAAGCATAAATGCCAGCATAGCGTATACCAGTCTTATTCCAGGTTTTCTCATGGCTCTTCACCCTCACTGATTTCTGTTCCGATCTGCTCTATCGTCTCTCTTGCATTTTTTTCTCTTTGTTCCTGGTCTGCTTTCCTGCCCTCCCCGGGCAGCCTGTAGGCACGTCCTTTGATGATTTCTATAACCCACAGCACAAGCAGGCCCGCCAGCAGCACCGGAAAGCCCAGGAACAGTACATTCTGCCAGTCCGCTGGGAATGAAACCCGGTCTGTTTCCGCCAGCAGTGTCCTTGCCTCCCAAATAGGAATGCGTTCTGTCTGGACCAGCAGCCGCTGATCCTTCCGCTGGGTAATCAGCGTCAGCTTTTCATCGCCTTCCTCCGGCGTCAGATCAAGGTCCCCAAGTCCGGCTGAAGCAAGCATCTGTACGCCTTTTACACGGTAAACCATGGTCCGGTCCAATACGTTCAGGATCACCAGATTACCCGGAATCAATTTGTCCAGGCCTTCCAACATCCTGTCATCTGTCAGTCCGATCTCACTCAAAAAGCCTTCAGCTTTGAGCAAGCCGGGCCCCGCCAGCACAATGTTCTCCCTGCTTCCGTCCGCTGGAAGGGAGCTGGTATTCACATGTACCAGTTTCAGGTTTGCCGGCGTCTCCGTGCTCTGGTGGAAAACCGGCAGCGTCACGCCGATATCCGGGATCACCAGCTCTGCAATGACGCCGTCGTGCACGTTCATATGATTCTGATAATCCCTCGTAGTCCGCTGATTGTCTTTCATAAAGACATCTTCAACGCGGATCTCCTCCAGGCTTTCGTTCCATGCCTTTGCTTCGCCGAACAGCTTTTCCCGCTGTTCGCTGCTCATCTGCGCGGTCTTTGCTCGGTAGTCCTGCATAATGCCGCTGTCCCGTCTCCGGCCCAGCTGATCGGAAATCACCGGATACAGGAAATAACCGGCAACGGCAAAAATCAGCAGAATAATCAGGATTCCTGCAGCCAGCTTCTTCATTCCATCGCCTCCGTTTCTGTTCCGGCGATGGTCGTCTGCACACCTGTCAGGTTCCCGAAGCATTGCAGAGGCCAGAGGGCAAACTCCGCCCGTCCGATTATTTCTCCTTCAGAAACAGTACTGTAGTCTGTTTCCCGGCTGTCCACAGAAAGGCTCAGCTGATCGCCCTGGACGAAGTACCGGTCCCGTGCCATGATCAGCCGGCGTCCCTCAGGAGCCGCGTCCTCTGTTCGTCCGGAGGTATAGGTTTTACTGATTTCCCGGCTGTTCACCCTGGTTTCCGCATAGGGGCTCAGGACCACCCGTTCTCCGGGTCCGGCCAGCACCCGTTTCATCTGGGTTTTCACAGGGTTGACCACTGCAAACGGAATCGGATCCGTCAGCAGCGGCTGCCCGTAGGAGGCCTGCACTTCTTTCAGCCAGTATTCACCGTTCTTCAGATTCTCCGTTCCGATGCTGACAGTCCCCTCTTCGGTGCTTTCAAATATTTCCGCGCCGTTAACGCTTTCAATCCATGAAAAGCCATTTTCTGACGAAACATAGTATTGTCTCGTGGTTCCCACGTCCCGGTACAGCACATACCGGCAATACCGGCGGGTCTTGCCTTTCGCATTCAGGATGGTCAGCTCCACCGGCTTGGCCAGCCGCTTTTCGTACAGGATGATATCCCCGGCGCTGTAGATCTGTCCGGCTTCAGGCCTGCGGACCAGCACCAGGCTTCCCTCCGGCAGCGTATCCCCCATGGCGGTGCCATGGGTAACGGCCAGCTGATAATAGCGATGGAAAACAATGAGACCGACGGCAAAGCTCAGGATCAGCAGAATGGACAGGCCCCGGAAAAGGCGCTTCCGTCTGTCGGAGCGTCTCACCCGCTTCATTTCGCGAAGCAGTTCTTCGTCTCTGGGATGATAGATTTCCATCCGTTCTCTCCATGTCCGGTTTCCGGAAACCAGCTGGAACAGTCACCGGAAAAATGCATTTATTTATGTATACAAGTACTCATAGTGAGTATAACGCTTTTCATTTTTCATTTCAAGTTTTTTCCAGATATACAAAAACAGGAAGGTCTCCCCTCCTGTTCATCGTTTAATGCCAGTGTTCAGGATCCGCTACCGCCCAGAACGCGGGTTTCGGATTGCCCCTGCCGTCAAACAGCAGCGGGTACTGGGAACCGCGCCAGCTCATCGTATCGGTCAGGCCCCATACCTGAACCGCTTCAAACTGATCGCTGTGCTTGAGGATAATCTTCATCACTTCGGCATAATACTGTGCCTGTTTTCTGAAGGATGCCTCACTGTTGTTGCTCACGGTCACGTCCAGCTCGCTCACGCGCAGGCGGATGCCCATATTGGCAATGGTATTCACGGCTGTGTCAATCTGCTGGATGGACGGAAACGAGACGCTGTGATGCATCTGGAAACCGTAGCCGTCAATGTTTCCCTCCGGGATCAGGCTGTTCAGCAGCTTCACAATCCCGCGCAGCTTGCCCGGCATTGCCGTGTTGTAGTCATTGTAATAAAGCTTCACATCCGCCGGGGCATACTTGCGGGCATAGGCATAGGCGAAATTCGGATAATCCTCGCCGATGATCTTCTTCCAGTTACTGTTCCGCAGCCAGTTGGAGCCGTCGTCAATCGCCTCGTTCAGCACGTCCCAGGAAACGACCACGCCCGGATAATTGGCGTCCAGGTATTCAAAAACGCCTTTGATATAGTTCTCCATCCGGCCCAGCATTACCTCACGGGTCACCAGCGGCTTTTTGGAGTCATAACCCTCATGGAAGAAGGTTTCCGGCGTCTGGCTGTGCCAGATCAGCACGTGTCCGTGTACTTTGACCCCGGTGTCCTGGGCGAATCTCAGCAGCGCCTTTGCCGCGTCAAAGCGGACCGCCACGGCGGTTTCATCCCCGGTTTCCTCCAGCAGCTTCTTACTCCCGGCCACATCCAGCACAGAATCCGGCTTCATTTCATTTTCCGGTGTCAGGATACTGAACTGCTCTTTCATCAGTTTTAGCCATTTGAGATCCCGGAAAACCATCTGGGGAGCCGCGGAGCCAAAGTCAAACCTGTCCGCATAGATTTCCTTCAGGCTCGGCACCTCTCCGGCTTCCTCAATCACCATCGGCGGCACAGTAGGCTTGGGTTCCGGTTCTCCTTCAGGCGCGGTCACCGTGAAATTCCGGATTTCGAAATCCAGGTTCTCTGCCCCGGCCGTTTCCACATACAGCACATAACGGGAATAGTCCCCCGCGGTATATTTGCCGGTCAGCGTTGTCCATTCGCCCTTTTTTGCCTCACCAAAGGCTAGGTTTTCATAGGTTTCCATTCCTTCCACGCTGTGTGCAATGGAGATCATGAAACTGGCCTTTTCCAGGTCATCCTGTTTGACTTCAACGCTCAGATCGTATTTTCCGCCCTCGATCAGGGGAAAATCCCGTCCCGGTGAATTCCAGCTATTCTGCCGTCCGATGGTCTTCAGTGTAGCGTCCACCGTGTTGTAGCATTGTGCGCCGCGGCCGTACCAGTCGTCCGAATTCTTTGAAAAATCGGAAACATAGACTGTTTTCGCTTCATCCGCCAGTGCAGAAACGCAGCTGCCCAGCAGGGTCATAATCATCAGGATAGCCAGGAGCTTCTTGACCATGATATACCATCCTTTCAGGAACAAG
This sequence comes from uncultured Eubacteriales bacterium, assembly GCA_900315675.1. Taxonomy (GTDB): domain Bacteria; phylum Bacillota; class Clostridia; order Christensenellales; family Aristaeellaceae; genus Aristaeella. The sequence goes on along the minus strand of OMZY01000014.1, from coordinate 26,151 downwards.
TTGTTCGTACATATTCTACCTGCTCCGAGCGGATTATTCAAGGTGTTGCACATTATTTTCACAAAAAAGGACCGCCCTTGACGGGCGGTCCGGGATACCGTTTGTGTTTGCTTATTCAGCAGCAGCTTCAGCTTCAGCAGCAGCTTCAGCAGCGGCAGCTTCTTCAGCTTCGCGGGCGGCCTTCTCGGCGTCAACCTGTTCCTGAGTCTTGTCGCCGTTGAACACGTCCATCAGATCCTGCCAGAAAGGCTTGGATTCTTCAACAGCCTGAGCCGGTCCCTTGCTGTTGATCGGTCCCCACAGCAGCGCGTTGCCCAGAACGTCGTTGGTGGAGCCCAGGTTGAAGGTGTAGTTCGGAGCGCTGTGCTCGGGCTCACGCATCATCGCGTAGGTCTCGTCAACAGCACGCTCGTCGGTGAAGTTGTACTTGTTGCCGATCCAGTTGTCCTCGGCGTCGGTGCCGGGCACGTCGTCGGTGTACAGATCGTAGATCTGCTGGATCTTCAGGGCAACTTCATCACTGTAGACGTTCGGCACGCCGTAGATGTTGTCGCAGGCCATGGCTACGTAGTCGGTCGCGTTGGGTCCCTTCGGAACCATGACGCAGCCCCACGGATCTTCCATGTCGGCCATTTCAGCACCGTCGTTGAAGCCCTGCCAGGTCTGGCCGGCATAGAACGCAGAGGTGCCTTCTTCCCAATAGGTCTTGAACCAGTCCCAGTTGGCGCCTTCGGGCGTCGGGCAAGCGTAGGTGTCCCAAACCTTGACGCGCTCTTCCAGAGCGTCCAGGGCAGCCTGGCTGTCCACAGCCAGGGTGATGCGGCCGTTGTCGTCCTTGTCGAAGAAGGAAGCGCCGTTGGCGAACACGAGCGCAACCGCCATGTCGTCGCCGGAACCGGTCAGACCGTAGATATCGATCGTACCGTCGTTGTCGGTGTCACGCTGCACCTGAGCCATGATGTTTTCCCAGGCTTCCCAGGTCCAGGTGCCTTCAGCCTGCATGTCATAGATGGTGTTCCAGTCAACACCGGCTTCTTCCAGCACGCGCTTGTTGAAGAACAGGCAGCTGCGGGGTTCGGTCTTGCCGACATGCACGCCGTACACTTTACCGTCAGCCTTGGTCATGAACTTGTTGGTAACAGGATTCCACTTTTCACCGGACAGATCGATCTGCCAGGGCATATACAGATCGTTCTTCAGCGTGGAGGGAGCAAAGTCGGCAGCGATCGCGATGATGCACCAGTCGCCTTCGTCGCCCTTACCGTTCAGACCGCCATTCATGTTGATGTTGGTCAGTTCGGTGGGGTTTCCGCCCCAGTCGCTCAGAGCGGTCTCAACGATTTTCACGTTGTAGGTCTCTTCGAGCCAGTCACGGTAGTCATACAGAGCCTGGGTCTCGGGATCGGGTTCGGGATTGCGGGTGCTGTGCTCAGCATCGTCATTTCCCCACCAGTCATAGATGTAGACCGTACGGCCGCCAAAGTCAAGGCCTTCGATCTTTTCGGGATACCCTTCAGGAGCTTCGGCCAGAGCGCTGCACATTCCCATCAGCAGCATTGCGGCCAGAACCAGAGCCAGGATTTTCTTCATACGAGAAAACCTCCTTTTTTATTTCCTTACAGATTTCCCGCGGAAATCTGTATAGGTACAATTGTAAATCGCGGTGCCCCCGCTGTTCAGGACAATTATAGACCGTTTAACACAAATATTCAAGTAGAAGTATGTACATTTTCCGCATTAATTGTTTTATTCCTTGGAACCGGTCATCGCCAGGCTTTCCACGAAAGTCCTCTGGGTGAAACAGTACAGGATAATCAGCGGAATACAGCAGAACAGCACGGCGATGGAAATCAGCTGCAGCTGACGCCCGTTCGGCACAATGACGGACTGTGTGGCGTCGCTGGAGAAATAGCGGCCCATACGGCTGACCATCGTACTCATCTGAACGGCGTACAGCCGGTAGCTGGTCAGGAAGTTCCGGGAGTAGAACAGGTCTGTCCACTGCCATACAAAGCTGAACAGGAAGCAGCTGGCGATAGTCGGAATGGCGTCCGGCAGCATGATTTTCACGAAAGTATGCATGGTGCCGCAGCCGTCCACATAGGCGGCCTCTTCCAGGCTCGCCGGTACGTTCTTGAAGTACTGCCGCATCATGTAAATGAACAGGCCGTTCTTCAGCCCCATACAGGTCAGGCTCATCAGGACATAGGGCAGCATGGATGAACGAAGATTCACCGTGTCCCCTGTAAGCGCCTTGATGATACCGAACAGGTCAAACTGGGCAAATGTGATATACAGGGATGTCTGGATCGTCTGCGGCGGAATAATGATCAGCACAACCACACAGGCAAACCAGAACTTCTTCAGCGGGAAATCATACCTGGCAAATCCGTAGGCCACCAGTGTCGCCGCAACCACCTGGCACAGTGAAATGACGATGGAAATCCAGAACGTGTTGATCATGGATTCCGGGAAGGACGTCAGATCCGCCACGATCTTATAGTTTTCCAGCGTCACATGGCGGGGCAGCAGGATGATGGTGGAGTCATACAGATCCCTTTCCTCCATGAAACTCATGGAGAAACGGGTCAGCATAGGCTGGATAATCATGAAGCACAGGCCGAACATCAGCAGGGCACGGATCACGGAAACACAGATTTCCTTGGCTCTGCGTTTCATCAGGTATCCGCCGCTGCGGCGGTTCCGTTCCCGGAAACTTTTGTTCTTACCAATAAAGATCGTATTATCTTTACTCATAAGACTTCACCGCCCTTGTGATAATGAATGTACTGATACCGATAAACAGCAGCGCTACGCCGAAATAAATCCAGCTCATGGCTGACGCCGCGCCGAAGTCCATCCGGACGCCGTACATAACGTCGTTGATCTTCTCAATGACCCGGTTGTCATTCTTCATGAAGAAGTCAATGATGGTGTAGATGCAGTTCACAAGCAGCAGCGGGCTGACCATCGGGAAGGTGATCTTCCAGAAGGATTCCCACGCGGAGCAGCCTTCCACATCCGCCGCTTCATAAAGCGACGGGGAAATAGCCTGCAGTCCGGACAGGAACACGATGATCTGGATGCCGCTGGACATGACAATGTCGTAAATCGCGTCGATCATCTGGAAAACCACGTCGAAAATGTCACCGGCCACACCGGAAACCTGCAGCAGCTCCTGCAGTGCCAGCGAAACGTTGACGCCCGAGGATTCCTCCACGGATTTTCCGATATCGGTCATCATGTTGAAAAACTCGTTGGAGCTTTCAATACCGGGCAGTACGCCGGAGGACAGGATAACCGGCAGGAAGAAGATAATCCGGCACAGGATCCTTCCCTTGAATTTCTGGTTCAGGATCACGGCGATAACAAAGCTCAAAACCAGCGTGGCAATCGTGTTGATCGCCATACGCCCGATTTCCTGTACCAGATATTCGTTGAAGTTCGGGTCGGTCTGCAGCGCGTAATGATAGTTGTAGAAATCATTCCACGTCATGGTAAAACCGCCGCCGCGGATCAGGTTGACCTCGTTCAGGCTCATCTGAAGGGACAGAATCAGCGGCCGGACCATGAAGAAGAGGAAGCCGATAATAAACGGGAGAATAAACAGGGTCCCTGTACGGGCACGTTTTGCCGGCATGGTATGGTAAAGCTTGTTTCCGGGAATATACATCTGGAGCGCCTCCAGGATGCCGCTGTACCAGTGTTCCCGGTGTATCCGCGTATTTTTACTCACTGCCTGTTCCCCCCTTTCACCAGATAATCTCTTGCGGGAACAGTGACGCCGTTTCCTTTGTAGTCACTGCTGCCGTAGTTGACAAAGACCTGGGTTCCGTCCGCGTACGTTGTCACGGAAACTTCCTTTTCCAGCTTGTCATGGTTCACAATGTTCTGCCGGTTCAGGCCGGCCATATCCGTCTGGTAGCGCCGGATCACCGGAACCAGGATATCTTTCCACCGGTCATAGGAGGCTGCGTGATAGCAGGAATACATGGAATCCCGCAGAACCGCGGTATCTTCCTTCATAAAGGTGAAGTTCAGGCCCGCGCCGTATTCCGCGCACTCCAGCAGTGCTGTCTGGTAATCTCCGGCCAGGTTGATAGCCTCTCCGGTATAATCCTTCATCCCGTGCAGCGCGATCTGGTAGAAGGGAATCCTCCGGTCGATAATCGCGTAGGCATTTCCCGTCAGGTTCATATCCGTAATCATATCCGCATAGGGAACGGCGTAATTGTTGCCTTCCTTAATGCTGATCTTCAGGCCTTTGCTCACCGCGTCGCGCAGGGTATCGACGTTCATCGCCTTCACCTGTTCCCGTGTCACGGTATTCTGCATATAGTAGTCTGCGCTCAGCAGGTTGCCGATATCCCGGAAGGCAACTCCGGCCGCGTCGCGGTCCTTCAGCGCGTTGATCAGGTTGTCCGCGCACTTCTGGGCATAGTCGGGCCGGACCAGATAATAGGTATCCTGCCAGTCGCACTGTTTATATGTTACCATGTCATAATTGTACAGGATCGCCTGCTCGCGGGTGGTAAACCGTGCTGCGTTTGAGAAGGGCAGGAACCCTTCGAACAGACCGCTGTCATAGGCGAAGCAGCTGATTCCGTCAAAGAACAGGTTGATTCCCTTGTCCCTGGCAAAGGCGATCAGCTTCTTCATGCCTCGGTCGCCGCCCAGTTCGTTCAGGGTATGAACGCTGGTCAGCACCTTCTGCCGGACGCCGCCGTTCGCCCATCCGGTTACCCGGATATTCAGGTCCTTGACGCCTTTTTCCTGAAGGTCGGTGATAATGGCTTCCGTCTGCTCAAAGGTGGTCATGGGAAGCACGGTCTTGACCGGCACACCCAGTTTGGGAACTTTCTTGTCAATTGCGCCGACGATTTCCACATTCACCGGCACGTCTTCGCTGGCCGATTCGTACCGCAGCTCCGGATCCCGTCTCAGGTACTTTCCGTAGACATTGGCCATATCCACGTAGTTGTCCCCTTCTGTGAAGAAGTACCGCTGGACGACCGTGTCATTCGGAATTTTCTGCTCATACATGTAAAGCAGCTGGGCGGTTCTGTTTGAAACGTTGAACCGGTCATAATGGATCACGTTGTACTTGGCGTAAATAAAGTTGTAATTGTTGAAACGTCCGGCAATGTCCGCGTTGATGCCCGCGTAGGAGCTGGCGCCTTCGATAACGCAGATAAACGATCCGTCGGGCTGGCCCATGCCGAACACCGGGAATGCGTTCCGGGTTTCGCTGATGACTTCTTTTCTTTCCGTAGCGTAGTCCCATCCGTACAGGTTGGCGTAATATGCGCTCTGGGAAAGCTTTCCGTTGTTGTAGTTGATCAGGGCTCCGCCGCCTTCCGGCAGCAGCATAAATCCTTCCTGTTCAGTACCGGCGGCGCCGAAATACGGAAGAACACTCACGTAGGACATCGGATAGTCGCTCTCGCACCGGAGGCTGTCATAGGGCACTTCCACAACCAGTTCGTCCCGGTCCAGCCGGTAGATCACGCCGGCGTTGAAAACCGGGCCGTTGTTGTTCGTTGCTTCCGCGACCAGTTCCATATCGGCCGCGTACTCTTCCTCGTTGTATCCGACTTCCGCGAACAATCCTTCAATTTTACCCTTGTTCGTGGACGATGTGTCGGATTTCAGGATGTAGAGCGCCTGTTCGGTCACAGAAGGATAGCGTGCAATAATCTCTGCTTTGTTGTCCTTTTTATCCAGCTTGGATGGCTCATACAGGGAATAGTTTGTGGAAACCTGTTTCCTGTTCTTCTTGCTCATCGCGTTGGTGAACTGCTCATATCTTTCCTTTGTGATGGCCTGCGGAACAAGATATCTCTTTTCAATCTTACCGATTGCGTAGTCCACCCGGATGGAACCGTCCTCGCCCCGGGTGATCTGATAATTCTTGTTCATGATGGAATAGGTGTAGTTGTTGAGCTCAACTTCACCGCCGCTGGTGGTATAGGTCACATTGAGCGTGGAGGACAGGGTTTCCTTGTTGACTCCGCGGGCAATGGGATCCTTTTCCCTGTCAGCTGGGTTGGAATTCCATACTTTTCCGGTCCGCTTGTCCGTCAGTGTAAACTGCGTTGTGTCCGGATCCATTTCAAACAGCAGATTGTCACTTTCCATCGTCAGGGGTGCTTTCTCTGCTTCATATTCGTAAACTTCCGGATCAGGCCCGAATTTGGATTCCTTCTGGGAATAGATCGGCACGAACACAAAGATAACCAGGGCGGCGATTGCTGCCAGAACGATCAGCCAGGGAAGCAGCCGCAGAATGAGGGATTTTTTCTTCTTCATTGTTTCTTCCCTCCTTAAAACATGCGGTACACAATTTCGCGGTACAGGCTCACGAAATATGCGATCGCGTCGCTCAGCAGGCTGAAGAAGGTAAGCACCAGGAAAATGATGACCATTGCGCCGACAATGGTAACAATGATGAAGATCATCGTTTTTCCGGGGCCGTAATCATGCACCTGCATCAGGCCGATGAATACCAGGAAAGCACACCAGATCACGCTGACCGTCAGCATAACGGAAAAGATGCTGCCCTCTTCAAAGGTCAGTCCGTTGCTGATAATCACCATGGGAAGCTGGATCAGGATATAGGGCACCAGTGCGTAGCACATGGCCATATAAATATCCCTGAACCGGCCCTTGCCCTCAAACAGGGTGGTCATCGCCCAGTTGGCAATACACAGTACCAGGAAGGGCAGCGCCAGCGAGGCCGCCTGCTCCAGGATATTCAGATACTGAATCGGCGCGTTGATGAACTGGAAGCTGGTCAGGATCAGCTTCAGGATACGTACTAACAGGAACAGGAACAGGAAGGTATGGGCAGCCGCCAGGGTGCCTCTCTTTTCGTGAATCAGATCCCAGAATCCGTCAAAGGGATGGGTAATGACATGCAGGGCGTACCGCAGGGAGTCCCTGTACCGGGCCCACCATGCTTTACGGCTTTCAGCCCTTACCGCTTTAGCCATTGTTTCTGCGGACTTTGCTCTGCTCATGCATCATCACCTCCCACTTTGATCTCTTGATCCTGCCGATCAGCAGCGGCACCACAATAATCACTGCAATAACCAGGAACACCCACAGGATATTCTTCTCTACCCATTTCTTCCGGTACAGCTTGAATGCCCGTCCGTAGTTTTCCCGGTCATGCGCCATTTCGAAATACCGCATGGCGCCTTCATAATCGTCCTGTCGTAGGATCGCCCGCCCGATGCCGCGGAACGCCAGCGGATAGTTGGCGTTCATCCGCATGACATCCTCCCAGATTTCCGCGCTCCGGTCATATTCGCCGATCACGTACATCTCGTTGGCGTCATAGATCATCTGGCCGTATTCGGTCGGTGTGAATACCGTAATGCTGTTCTCAACCTGGTCAAGCACAAACAGGTCATACCCCATATGCTCCAGGCTGATTGCGCTGGTAAATGCGCCTTCAACATTGCCGCGGGTGCCGAACGCCCACAGCATAATGCCCTGGCTGTCATATCCGAAGAGCCGTCCGCGCGTCCTGTCCAGCGCCACGTAGATATCGTTCCTCAGCACGGTGATATCCGTCAGGCGGGTCGGTCCGTAATACTGCGTTCCCTCTTCAACCCAGTAGAGATCACCGATCGGGGGATACCGGTCGTTTTTGATCAGGATGTCGTTTCCCAGGCCGTTCAGCCGGCGGATCGGCTTCGCTTTATCCGTCTTCAGGTCCCATTCGCTGAAAATGGTGTTTGTCGCATAAATGAAGCCTTTATCATCCATGTACAGGTTTTCATATTCGGTAGGTGCGAAACTCGGGGATGCGTCGCGCTGTTCCTGCGTCATGAAATACCGTTTCCAGATATATTCCCCCATGTTGAAGGTGACGGCATTCGCGCCGATATAGCCGGTAAACGTCGTGTCGGCTTCGTATTTGATGAAGCCCTTGTTGATATTCGCGCCAAGGACATACAGCCGTCCGGCCACGTCCACCGCAATCTTTTTCGGCAGGAAATCCAGTGCCTGGTCGTAAGTGGAATCCGTTGGCTTCACAAACTCCTTGATGAAGTTCAGGTCCTTGTCCATCATCACAACCCGGTAGTTGAAATAGTCAGCCACGTAAATGTTTTCTTCATCGTCCACGGCAATATCATACGGGTTGTTGAAGGTGGCGGGCTCCGCTCCGTTCACCTGGCTGATCACCCGGGTCAGGGTGTAATCCCTGCCGTCGTAGTGAACCTGCAGGATCCGGTTGTTGAAAGTGTCGGCAATATACAGGTCATTGCCGTGGACAAACAGGCTCTGCGGCCTGCTGATCCGTTTCCCTTCCAGTTTGTCCAGTCCGAGCGTCATGCTGTCAATGACAGTGGTGACCCGGTAGGGATCCGGGCATTCCTGCTCATCGCCCCAGTAGTCATAGATGTAGGAATAGGAAGTGCTGAATCCGTCATCTTTCATGCTGTAACTGACGTCTGCCATGGCCGGGGACAGGGACAGCAGCATCAGAAGGATCAGCAGAAAGGAAATTGTCTTTTTCATCATCATTTCCCTCCCCTTTAGTCCTTAATGCCGGAAGAAGCCATGGTCTCCAGGATCCGGCTCTGGCTGAAAATAAAGATGAGAATCGGTACGATAAAGATAATCATATTTGCGGCTGCAACCTCGCCCGTCCGGGCAATGTTGGTCACGGCCTGTCCCTGGATCTGGTTCAGGGCATAGACCAGGGGTTTCTTCGCTTCAGAGTAGATCAGCGTCGTGGCCGGGTTGTTCCACAGGCCCTGCACGCTGAAGATGATCATCGTCAGCCAGGCCGGCTTCACGTTCGGCATCACAATGCTCCAGAAAACCTTGAACCTGCTGGCGCCGTCAATCGTCGCAGCCTCGATCAAGGCCGTCGGCAGACCGTCCATAAACTGTTTCATCAGGAACATGCCGATAGGCGCGCAGAAGGCTGGCAGAATCAGCGACCAGTAGGTGTCCACCATGCCCAGGTTGCTCATAATCAGGTAATTCGGAATGCCGGTCACATAGCCGGAGAACATCAGGCAGGTCGTGACAAGTCCGAAGAACAGCCGGTTTCCGGGGAAATCATACTTTGCCAGCACAAAAGCTGCCATGCCGGCAACCACAAGATGGCCGAAAGTACCGACAACCGTGATGAAGATCGTGTTCATCAGGTACCGGCTGAACGGGACAAAGCTCTTGCCCATCGTCACGAACAGGTCGGAGAAGTTATCCAGCGTCGGATGGCTGGGCCACACGGGCGGCGGAATCCGCAGCAGCTCGTCCAGAGGCTTCAGCGCGGAGCCAATCATGAAGACCAGCGGGAAAACCATCGCGACCGCAACCAGCAGGAGCATCAGATAGACCAGGATATCGCCGCCGATGGACCGGTTCGGATGGCGGCGGGTCACCAGGTGCTTTTTCGGCACCTCAATCTTCTGTCCGAGACGCTCAGCCTGCTCATGCAGGATATCGCCCCTTGTTTTGGCCCTCACCGGCTTATCCACCCAGTGTTTGTCCATCTGGCTGTGCAGCTTCAGGCCCTGGGCCAGCTCAAACACATACCGGGTATCATCCTTCAGGATGACCGTAATCTGGCTGCTGGTGCCGCCCCGGCGGATATTGTCCATCCGGTTCATCCGGGCATAATGCCACTCCGCCATGGGTTCTTTCTGGCCCTTGGCATAGAATGCGGCGCCAAGTTCACCCGCGACCAGTTCGCCGCGGTATTTCTTTCCGTTGATCAGCTGCAGGGTACCGCTGGATCTGACCGTATTGTTTTCACTCATCTCAGGTACCCACCCTTCCCAGCAATGCTGCGATTGCTTTTTTACTGAGGATCATAGCCAGGAACAGGATCACAGCGATGGCGCTGGCATAGCCCATCTCAAAGCGGACAAAGCCGTAGTCAAACAGGTGTGTAACCACGGTACGGGCCGCGTAGTCTGTGGAGGGGAAACCGCACAGGGCCCGCGGAACATCACTGATATTGAAGGAAGACGAGATACTCATAACCGCGCCGAACAGCAGCATCGGCTTCATGCTCGGCAGCGTGATATGATACAGTTCCTGCCAGCGGTTCCGTACGCCGTCCACATAGCCGGCTTCATACATGCTGCGGTCAATGCTTTGCAAACCGGCCACAAAGCTCAGGAAGCCGGTGCCCATGCTCATCCACAGGCTGACAATGATGACAATCGGCAGCATATACCGCGGATCCAGCAGCCAGAGCTGCGGCGCGTTGATAATGCCCAGCTCCATCAGGATGGAGTTCAGCCAGCCGTAAGCGTCGGCACGGAAAAGATGGTTGAAAACCGTGTAGGCGCCGCCGCCGAGGGAGGGCGCGTAGAAAATGATTACCGCCACAGCCCGCAGCCATTTCGGAAGCTCGTTGATAAACCAGGCAAAAAGGAAGGAAAGGATATAGCCGATCGGCCCGACTATCACCGCGCACACAAAAGTGTTTTTGATGGATGTCAGGAAAACTTCATCCTGCAGGACCAGGTTGACATAATTCTGCAGGCCGATAAACCTGGCCGGTTCCAGGATGTTATAGTATGTAAAACTGTAGAAAATGGAAGTCGCAATCGGCAGGATATAGAATGTGAAAAACAGGATGGCGTAGGGCGCCAGGAACAGGTAGCATCCCTTGTTCCTTTTGGCCAGCGCCCAGCCATGAGCGATCTTTTCCCGTCTCATGGTCAGGTATCTGGATGCAAAACTTTGTGACTGCATGTTTTCCTTACCTCCTTTCTCAGTCTACCGGCAGGTTGAATTCCCGCCGTTTGATCTTGATCTCTTCGTTAATGGTCCGTGCGTAGTTCAGCAGCGTTTCACGCTTGTCTTCCTTGTTGTTGATGACGCGGCGGATCGCGTTGATCAGATGTCTTACCGTTGAGTAACCGCCGGCAATTTCCGGCCATCCTCTGGTGGAAGCAGCTTGCTCCTGGAGTATTTTCAGCTGTTTACCGGACCACGCCAGCTGTTTCATTGCCTCCTGGTTTGCTGTCTGGTAACGGGCGGAAGCACCCAGAATGCTCTCCATTTCCCGGCCGAAGCGAACCTGCGTCTCTGTACTGACCCACCACTTCATGAATTCCCAGCCGTTCTTCTTAACTTTTTCATCGTCAGTGGCGATCATCATACAGCACAGACCGCTTGTCTGGGCTGTATGGTCAATGGTACCGTCAGCCCGCCTGGTACCGGGGATCAGTGTGAAGTCCCACAGTCCGCGGATTTCCGGAGCGGAAACCATCAGCTGGTTGTAGGTGTCGTAGTTGGCTACGCCCATCGGCATCTGACCGCTGCGGAAACGGCTCTTGAAGTCGAATACTGTCGGCAGTCCGTAGTCGTTATACAGGCTGGTGTACAGTTTGAAACCCGCCACGCCGGCTTCATTGTCCACCAGCGTCTTCTTGGCGTCCTCGTCGTAGATATATCCGCCGTTCTGGAAGATCATGGAGTCCAGGATCGACGCGTCTGCGTTCGTAATGTCGGGGAAAGAAATACCGAACTCCAGGCTGTTTCCCTGCAGGGTTGGCAGCTGGGCAATCACCTCATCCCAGGTCTGCGGGATCGGCAGTTCCAGTTCCTGCATAATGTCTTTGCGGTAGAACAGCACCGGATAATTCATGGTCTCCGGCAGACCGTAAACACCTTTGCGGGTTCCGTCGTTATAAATCATCGGTTCGATGATACTGGGAGTGAATACTTTCGTAACCTCGTCATAATCCTCGAACTGGGTCAGATCCTCCACCGCGTGGCGCATCGCATAGTTTACGGCGAACCAGCTGCTCAGGTTCAGCGTCAGGTCCGGTCCGTTTCCGGCCACCACTGCCGGCAGGATTGCGTCCTGAAGCACCAGCTTAAGGTTGACCTTTATACCGGTCTTCGCCGTAAACGAATCATCGATCATTGTCTTCATAACCGTGCTCTGGTCACGGCCGGTAGTGATCCAGATTTCCAATGCGTCATCCGAATCCTCATACTTGTCGCCCAGGCTGTTATAGTCCACGGTGAAGGAACCGATACAGCTGCGGATCTCGTGTCCGATACTCTGGAAAATATTCTCGTTCACCTGAGGCACCCGGACATTCTCCCCTGTCACCATGATCAGGTCCACATCCAGCTTGCTCTCAGACATGTTCTGCATGCCGGTGCCCAGGGAGGTGATATTGTCTTTGAAGTTGGAAAAAGATTCGGTAATCCGTTCGTTATGCTCTACAAAAAGCTCCAGCTGGTTGGCCAGCGTCTGGGCGGTCGCAATCCGGTCGCTCTTTTCACCGGTGGTAGCCACTGTATCGTCCACAATCTTGTACAGCCGCTTGCTCTCCAGTTCCATGGCCTCGATCACTTCCGGATAGACGCCCTTCAGGTTATAGTCACGGAAGCGGTCCGGATTGACGCCGGTCAGCACCAGGATTTTCCGGTAAATCTGGTTCAGGCGGAAAATGCTGTCTTCCACGTCTTTCAGGATCGGTCCCATTTCACCCAGCGTAACTTCCATCCGGATATTATGGCTTCCCTTGGTCAGCCAGAAACGGAACGGGGTTCCGTCTTTGTCCCCCAGGGTGCGCATTTCCCAGTTGTTTCTGTAGCCGAACGTCACGGCTTCCAGTTCTTCAAAGGGAACTGCGCCGTCAATGTACACCGTGCGGGCGGACAGGGCGCCGCGCTGGTACATCTGGCGCGCCTTGATGGAAATATTGTAGTATCCGTCCTCCGGCACTTCAAAATCCCACTGGATCCATTCACCGGGATTGGTCCAGGCGTCTCCGCCGATATAGTTCAGGATATTGTTCTTCACGGAATAAGGCACTGTCAGGGCGGAGCTGCGGTCATACCGGGCATAAAGACTCGGTTCGCTGCGCAGCGCGGCGGATTCACCCTGAATGGTCAGGCTGAAGTTCTTCGCTGCCTCGGCTGCAGGATCTGCCGGCTGGGCCGCGCTGTATTCCGCGTAAGTGTCGAACTTCATGGGAGGCGTCAGCGTGATGCCGCACAGGATCATGGGTTCGTTGACCGCGCGCAGCGTCAGTTCGTTTTCGCCTTCATTGAAATAGAAGACATAGGGTTCTGTCTGATAACCCATGTCGTCGCGGCAGCTCACGCTCTGCTTTTCAAAGCGTTCTATCTGCGTCGGACGGATATCGTTGCCCTGGTTATCCTTGCGGATTTCTCCCGCGTCTGTCCAAAGCCGGGAAAAGCAGAGCGTACTGGCCCCTTCAAACGGCACGGTACCGTTGATCTCCAGTTCCCGCTCAATATCGATACCGCGGCTTTCCACTGTCAGGTAATCCAGACGGATATTGTACAGGCCTGCCTGGGGCACATTCACTTTCCAGGTGAGCACAGACTCATCCTCTGTAAGTACGCCCTCGTCGCAAGCCGTACCGCCTTCGCCCTCAAAAGACGCAAGATCCACTTCAACGGTCTCTTTCACCGCCGGCAGATCCTCGTATTGCGCCTTATAGGCAGCGTAAGTGTTTCCCCGTCCGATACCCGTGATATCGGTAGACAGGTCAACGCCCTCATACTTGGCCTTGAAATTTTCGGGGCTTCTGGATAGAAGCCAGATACCGCCAATCACAAGGACAGCAATGAGGGCGCCGATGAGAATGTTCCGCCATTTTCTTGACATGAGTTCATCTCCCAATCACAACGCAAAAAACGTTGTAAAATTCCAAACAAGCAGATGTGAAATTGGTAGAAACAGTATCAGTAAACCACCTTGTTAATTATATCGGTAATATCATTCTGTGTCAATTGTACGTACAAAAAAGCGGCGCTGAACAGCGCCGCTTTTCCGGTAATGTTTTCAATGTTGAATTCTCTTGCTTTACCGAATTTCTGCACCAAGTTTGAACTTCAGGTTGCCGAGAATTTTTTTAATGTATTTATCAAGTTCTTCAGGTGTCAGAGGCTTGTCATCCGCGTCAAAGGTGATTTTGAAGGCCATGCTCTTGCGACCCTCGCCGATCTGCTCTCCGCGGTAGATATCGAACAGCTCCACATCGCTGACCTTCGGACAGGCCCGGGAGATTTCCTTCATCAGGTCGCCGCAGGGAGTTTCCTCCGCCACGGTCAGCGCCAGGTCGCGTACGACTGACGGGAACGCGGACAGCGGCTGATAGCGGAAGCTGGCGGCCATATGGTTCATCATGGCGTTGTAGTCAATTTCGCCCAGGAAGATCTTGTGGTTGGACTTGGCGTCCTTATGCAGCTTCAGTTCACCGGTCACTTCATTCGCCAGCTTTCCGAAGCAGCCAATCCTTTCCCCTTCGCAAAGGATATAGGCGGCGATTCCGGGATGCAGCCACGGTACGTCGGAAGCCCGTTCCACGTCGAAGGACAGTCCCAGGGCCTTCCCCAATGCTTCCACGGTTCCCTTCACCGTGAAGAAGTCCTCCGCGTCGCCGAAGGCGGCAAAGCCCAGGTGAGGCCGTTCTTCGGGCATTTCCCCGGCTTCGCGCGGAATATAGATATTGCTGATCTCAAAGAGTCTTCCGTCATTGTTCCCTTTCTTCAGGTTGTCCACCACCACCCGCATCAGGCTGGGCACAAGCAGCGGCCGCATGATCGACAGATTTACCGAGATCGGGTTTTTGATACGCAGCACGTTCCGTTCCGGTGCGCCTTCGGGAATCCGCATGAAGTCCAGATCGCTGTCCGCGTAGAAAGAGAGCGTGTAGACTTCATGGTACCCCTGTCCGCACATAATCCGGCCGACCCTGTCGCGGCGCTGCTGTGCAGGCGTTTTGCCGCCGCTGGTCACGGTCGCGTTCTTCAGGAAGGTAGGAACCACATGGTCATAGCCGTACTCACGGATCACTTCCTCGGCAAGATCCGGTTCGCCGACCTCGATATCCTCACGGTATCTCGGCGCGGTCACTTCCAGCGTGTCACCGTTCTGTTCCACCTCAAAGCTCAGGGCCTTCAGGATCCGGAGAACCTCTTCCGCCGGCACCTCGATGCCCAGGATCGCATTGATCCGTTTCAGGCTGGCCTGGAAGTGCTTGCCTTCCCGCGGCGCGCCGGCGCTGCAGTCAAAAGCGCTGGCTGTGATCTCGCCGCAGCCCAGTTCCTGGATCAGATGAAGGGCGCGAGCCATGCCCAGCTCAGTGGTATATTCGCTGATTCCCTTTTCAAACCGGGCGGAAGAATCGCTGCTCTGGCCCAGGCTGCGGGATGTCCGGCGTACGTTATCCCGGGCAAACTTGGCTGCCTCAAACAGCAGCTGAGTCGTCTTATCCGTTATTTCGCTGTTCAGGCCGCCCATGATACCGGCCAGGGCAACCGGCCGGTTACCGTCGCAGATGACCAGGTTTTCAGTGGTCAGGGTGAATTCCTTTTCATCCAGGGTCTGGATCTTCTCCCCTTCCTTCGCCCGGCGCACAATAATCCGCCGTTCCTGGAGCTGGTCCATATCAAAGGCATGCATCGGCTGGCCGATTTCCAGCAGCACATAGTTTGTGATATCCACCACATTGGAGATGCTCCGCAGGCCGCAGAGTGCCAGATTCCGCTTCATCCAGCGGGGGCTCTCCCCCACCGTGATATTCCGCACGCCGTGTCCCAGGTACCGGGGGCACAGGTCCGGTGCTTCCACGGTGATATCCAGTCCCGGGAACACATAATCCGTTGCTGTGTAATCCGTCGCGGGCATTTTCAGTTCTTTTCCCAGCACCGCTGCCACCTCCCGGGCAATTCCCAGGACGCTCTGGCAGTCCGGCCGGTTGGCCGTAACGTTGATATCAAAGATATAATCGTCCAGTCCCACAACTTCCCGGATATCTGTTCCGGGAACGGTATCCTTCGGCAGTTCCATCAGTCCGTAGACTTCCGCACCGGGGTACAGGTCGTCATTCAGGCCCAGTTCTTCGCCGGAGCACAGCATGCCGGCCGATGGAATTCCCTTCAGGGGCTTGGCCTTGATGGTGATTCCGCCGGGAAGCGTGGAATTATCCAGGGCTGCCGGTGTATGCATACCGGTATATACGTTCGGCGCGCCCGTCACGATCTGGATGGGATTGCCGAAGGAGCCGCAGTTCACCTGGCAGATGAACAGGTGCGTTCCCTCCACCGGGTCGCAGGAAAGCACTTCTCCCACAACCACGCGGCTGATTTCCTTTCCGAGATAAATCAGTTCCTCCACTTCGAAGCCGCAGCCAAACAGCTTGTCCTGCAGTTCCTCCGCGGTGATGTCGATATCCACATATTCTTTTAACCAGCTGTACGGTACTTTCATCTTACATTCTCCTCTGTCCGTTCTGCGCCGGACAATTCATTCTGTAATCCGGATGATGAATGAATCATTCACGGAACTGTTTCAGGAAATTCACATCGTTTTCAAACAGCAGGCCGATATTGTTGATGCCGTATTTCAGCATGGTAATTCTTTCAATGCCGATGCCGAAGGCGATACCGGAATAAACATTCGGGTCAATACCGCAGTTCTCCAGTACTCTGGGATGCACAACGCCGCCGCCGAGTACTTCAATCCATCCGGTATGTTTGCAAAGTCCGCATCCCTTTCCGCCGCATTCGAAGCAGCTCACGTCCACCTCGACGCTGGGCTCGGTGAAGGGGAAATAGCTGGGACGCAGCCGCGTACGCACATTCGCGTCAAACAGCTGCTGCACAAACTTATCCAGCATCCCCTGCAGGTCGCACAGGGTAATCCCTTTATCCACTACAAGGCCTTCCATCTGGTGGAACATGGGAGAATGGGTCGCGTCGCTGTCGGAGCGGAACACCCGTCCGGGTACCAGCACCTTGATGGGCGGCTTCTGCATATCCATCACACGGATCTGGCCGCCGCTGGTCTGGGTGCGGAGCAGCAGTTCATTGTCCAGATAGAAGGTGTCCTGCATATCCCGGGAGGGATGATCCTTCGGCACGTTCAGCCGGGTAAAGTTATGATCATCGTCCTCAATTTCCGGTCCTTCGAACACATCAAAGCCCATGCTGGAGAACACGTTGATAATCTCGTTCTTCACCAGGGTCAGCGGATGAAGCCCGCCCAGGGGATGAGCTTTGCCCGGTAGGGTGATATCCACCTGTTCCCGGAGATTGCGGGCTGCCAGTTCCAGTTCGTCCATCTTCGCGCTCAGGGCCTGGTACTTTTCTTCCGCCAGCACCTTGAAATCGTTGATCACCTTGCCCATGGCCGGACGGTCTTCCTTGGCCACGGCGCCCAGGCCTTTCATCAGGTCAGCGATAGCGCCCTTTTTGCCCAGAAACTCCTGCCAGAACGCGGCCAGCTTTTCTTTTGTGTCAATCTGGCCGATCTTCTGCTCCATCTGCTCGCGCAGTGCCGCAATCCTCTGCTCCATGTGCTCCACTCCTAAAAAAATAAAGATCAAAATGCATTATAGTGATAAGCAGCGGCATCCCGTACGCAATCGGATTCCGCCGTTCACATATCTTTTAAATTATGAATCCAGAACGGTGAAATGTCAATTATTTCTTGTATTTCTTGGTTTTTTCAATACTTGAGGCAGACCTTCCGGTCTGCCCGTCAATCATTCTTCATTCTTAATTTATAATCCCGGCCTGCGAACTATTCATTATGCATTAAAAACAGGCAGGCCATCCGGCCTGCCCGCTATTCATTCTGAATTCTGAATTCTTATTTCTGAATTGTCATTGCGCGTTCTTCACCAGGGTCTTGATGTCCTCCACCACAGCCTTGATGTCCGTGTTCGCGGTCATGTTCGCCTCTACCGTCTTGCAGCTATGCAGCACCGTGGTATGATCCCGTCCTCCGAAAACATTGCCGATCTGCGGCAGGCTCATGCCGGTCATTTCCCGGGTCAGGTACATGGCGATCTGCCGCGGTACCGTGATTTCCCGTTTGCGGGTGGGCCCGGTCATATCCTCCATGGAAAGGCCGTAGTAATCGCTCACGGTCTGCATGATCAGTTCGCTGGTAATCTGCTTGTGGCGCTTGGAATCGAAGATTTCTTTCAGGGCACGTTCGCACAGATCCACCGTGATCGGTTCCTTTACCAGTGTGGAATAGGCAACCAGCCGGGTCAGGCAGCCTTCCAGTTCCCGGATATTGCTGTCAATCTTGCCGGCGATCAGCTGCAGAACCTCGTCCGGAACCTCGATATTGTCCTGTACGGTTTTCTCCCGCAGAATCGCCACCCGGGTATCCACATCAGGACGCTGAATATCCGCTACCAGTCCCCACTCGAACCGGCTGCACAGCCGTTCCTCCAGGCGCTGGATATCTTTCGGCGGTTTATCGCTGGTCAGGATAATCTGCTTGTTGTCGTTATGCAGTTCATTGAAAGTGTTGAAGAATTCCTGCTGGGTACTTTCGCGGCCGGCGATGAACTGGATATCGTCCACCATCAGCACGTCCACTTTCCGGATCTTTTCCCGGAATTCATAGGTCTTTTTCATCTGGATCGCGCTGATCAGCTCATTGGTAAAGTTTTCGCTGGTCATGTACAGGATTTTCTTTTTCGGATCCGTCTGATGGATAAAGTGTCCGATCGCCTGCATCAGGTGGGTCTTTCCCAGTCCCACGCCGCCATAGATAAACAGCGGGTTATAGGCCTCCGCCGGGCTTTCCGCCACGGCCAGCGCTGCCGCATGGGCAAACCGGTTGCCGTTGCCAACCACGAAGCTCTCAAAGGTATACTTGGGATTCAGATGCGGATCCGTATCGTCAGGGGCGGCTGTCCCGTCATCCGGCTCAATCCTGGCGTTCATCTCATCCTTCGTCAGCAGCACGATTTTCATCGCCCGTCCGGCTACCTCGGTCAGTTTCCGCTCAATCAGATCGGCATACTTGTTCTGGATCATGGAGATCATGCGCTCCATTTTCACCGTGATAAACAGAGTATCGTCCTGCAGCACACCCGGTACCATATTGCCGTCCACCCACGTGCTGTAGGACACGAAGGGCATTTCCCGCGACAGCAGGGCACACGTCTGCTCCCAGAGCGACTCCATATTCATCAGTCATTCTCCATTCATCTGGTTATTGATAAACGCATAAGCGATCATTTGCTGTACATGCTGCAAAAGGCGGCTAAAAAAGCGCACGAGGGGTCGTGAGCTGTGGATAACCGGGCTGTGGAAAACTGTCCTTTTGCAAACCGGCTCGACTATCATAGCAAAAACATTGAGTTATTTCAAGGTTCCTGCCCTGTGGATAAAACGATTAAATTGTAAGAATTCTTTCATTTTTGTAGTCAAGGTTTTGTACCCGTTCTGCCTGAATCCACTAGATTTATGGTCTTCCGTGAATTTTTCCTTCGTTTTTTTCCTGTTTTTTGTATTCCCTGACAAAATCCCTGTGAAAAGTTAACAATTACTTCATTTTATGATATGATACAGTATACATTATATAGGGAAACTATTATGGAGGGATGGGCATGATCGAAGCCTGGCATGTGAGGGAAGCCCTGCGTTTCCGTTTCGGCTCCGCCCTGGTGGACCGTCCCGGAATCTGGGAACGGGCTGCCGAACAGCTGCGGAACTTTGCTCCCTACAGGGATACCTTCTCCGCTCTGGCCGCAAGCCTCGAGGATGTTCTCTTCAATACCGTATATGAACAGCTCGGCCCATCCATGGGTGCGCAGATGGATAACGGCTCCGTACGCCGGATCCGCTCGGTTGAGTTCAGGGACGCCGCAGACGATGTGATGGGCGTTCTTTTTGATCATCTGAAGGTCTACTCTGTCACCTATGAATCCCTGCATGACTATGCCATGTCCACCGGCTCCTGGTCCGCCATGCGGGTGCTTTATACCCGCTATGCGGAATTCATGTCCGCTCCCGAAAGGAAGGTCATCGCCCGCATCCTGCGGGACAGCCGTCCCCGCGCCGAATGGGAAACCTGGATGGATCCGGAAGACCAGCCCCCGAAATGAATCCAGGACCTGAATTCATTTCGGTACCCATTCATTCTTAATTAGACATGAGGTACATCATGAAAAAAGTCTTTTGTATAATACTCTCCTTCCTCTTCCTCCTCCCCTGCCTTGCCGGGGCTGAAACCATTGTCACCAGCTTTTATCCGGTCTGGCTCATGACGCTGAACCTGACTGAAGGGATGGAGGATGTCAGCGTAGTCAATCTTGCCGGACAGGCCACCGGCTGTCTGCATGATTACACCCTGCAGAATTCCGATATGGTCACGCTTTCCGGGGCGGATGCCCTGCTGATCAATGGAGCCGGTATGGAATCCTTCCTGCCGGTGGTCACCGGCGCCTATCCCGACCTGCCAGTTGTGGATGCCACAGCCGGTCTTCCCTTCCTCCGTGAATCCGAAACCGTGGAAATCGGTGAGAGCGAAGAGGGTGAGGAGGTCAACTCCCACCTCTGGCTGGATCCCCAGCGGGCCGCCGGTATGGCTGCCAACCTGGCGGAAGGGCTGATCCGCCTGATGCCGGCCCGGGAGCAGCAGATTCTGGATAATCTGAAGGAATACAGGGAACGTCTCTCTGCCCTGGATGAAACGATCCGGGAGGAGACAGCGGGTTTTGACCGGAAAGTCATCATTTTCCACGAAGCCTTCCCCTATTTTGCGGAAGCCTGCGGCCTGACCGCCGCGGCCATTGTCAACAAGGAGCCGGAGGATATCCTTCCCACCGCGCAGCTGGTCCGTGTTACGCAGCTGATCATCAGAACCGGGGAACCGATGCCGCTGATCCTGAAATCTTCGGAAGAGGATCCTTCCGTCAATACCCTGGTGAATGAAACCGGCATTCCGGTCTGTGAACTCGATCCTGTAACCTCAGGTCCGGATCAGCCTCCCCTGGATTACTATGAATCGGTCATGATCCGGAATGTCCATACTCTTATGAGCGCTTTGGATCATTAACCTCTCTGCGATTACAGTGTAAACAGCCCCAACATCATGATGAATTCTGATTATTGAATTCGAAAGGATTTGTTCATGTTCAGCGTCAGTCCGGAAATCTACTTGGTTCTTTCCCAGGCTTCACGCTGGATTTTTATTCTCTTTGCGCTCATTCTCCTGTCTCTGGCCTGGTCCTGGCATCATTCCGACAGGAAGGAACGCCGGGACCGGTTCAAAAATCTGCCCGGTGCCGGAACGGTCGGAGAACTGGTCGTTCTATCCGGCAGCGACGAACTGCCCGCTGACACCTGGTTTCCGGTTCCCCGCGAAGGCGTGCTGGGATCTCTGCGCTCCTGCGACCTGGTCATCCCCTGTCCCGGGGTCAGCTCCCATCACCTGGACTTCTCCTGGCAGGACGGAACAGGGCTGCTGATCCGTCCCCGGGTGGGCTGTGAAGTGCTGATAGACGGCGTGCCTGTTACGCGCAGGGGAATGGATATGCCCCTGGTGCATGGTTCCGTCCTCCAGATCGGCAGCGCCGTGCTCCGCCTGCAGCTTTTTGCTGCCCTTTCTCATACCAACCGTACCTTTATCCCCCCGCAGCCGGTTCCCGGTTCCTTCTCTGATCCGATGCCGCAGCCGGTTCCGGTTCCCTTCAGTTATGCTCCGGAGCCTGTGAATACACAGCCGGTTTACTGTCCCCCGCCTGCCCCTGCCCCTTATCCGCAGCAGGCCCCGGTTCCGTATCCGGAACCGTATTATCAGGAGTCTTCTGTGCCCCGGGTCCCCGCGGAACAGCCTGTGTCCGCGCAGTCTGAACCGGAAGCGGAACCCCGGCCGGCTTCCGCCCCGCGCCGCCGCAGGCAGCCTGAACAGTGGAAGGAGGACTGGAGCGAATGACAAAACAGAAATCCTCTGCCCGGTTCCGCTTTACAGGCTTCATGCTGTTCCTGGCTCTTTTCCTTTTCCTGGTTCCCGCAACACAGGTGGGAGATTACAGGCTGTATATGCTTGCCGCCGGCGTTCCCTGTGTAATGTTCCTGTGCTGTACCGTGCTTGCCCGGGCATTTTCCATGGACAGGCTCGTGCTGGCTTTATCCCTTCTGTTCTGTGCTCTGGGCATTGCCTCCCTGGCGCTCACGGATCCTGCCGCAGCCATGGCTCAGGCCTTCGGCTGCGGGATCGGAATCATTGTCCTGATTATCGGGGCTGTCTTTGTCCGTTCCCTTTCCGGTTCCCTGCTGACCGCGATTGTTTCCGCTTTTCTCGGCCTGCTTCTGCTGGGCGGAAAGCTGATTGCGCCCACCTTTACCCTCCCCGTCACCCAGCCGGCCCTTGCGCTGCTTCTGGTTGCGTTCGCGGTGCTTCTGTCCCGGGAAGGCCCTGTTTCTGCGGCCGCGGTCGGTATTCTTTCCGCTGTGCTGCTGTTGCTGCGCGGAGAACCTGCAGACTGCCTGATCTGGGGAATTACGGTTCTTCTGCTGCTCTTTGCCGTTGACGGCAGGCCCCTGGTTTTCCTGCCGGCTCTTGCCGCTTTTGTCCTGCTGTTCTGGGGAATGTATTCCCGTTCTGTCCCGGACGCTGTTCTGCCGGAGGCTGTCTCCGCGGATTTCCTGAAAACGGTCGGCGTCCTCGGCATCGATACGCTTCCCGAAGGAATGGCGTTTCCGGAAACCAGTTCACTCCTGCCCCGTCTTTTCTGTCATTACGGCCCGGTTTTCACCGGTCTGGCCTTCCTGACCTATCTTCCGCTGATTCTGCGGGGCACTACTGTTGCCTCCTGTGCGCGGACGCGTATCCACGCCATCCTGGCCATGGGAGCCTGTCTGCTGCTTGGGCTTTATGCCATCGCCGCGGTTCTGTCCTTCTTCGGCTTCCTTCCCTTCACCGTATCGGAAATGCCGATGCTGACAACCTCGCCGGCTTCGCTTGGCGCCCATCTTTTCCTGGCCGGTCTGCTCTGCGGTATATCCGGCCGTAATGATTCAGACCTGGCGGAAGACGCCCATCTTGCCATGCTGGCAAAATGATTGATTGCCTCTGAAAGGATTTCCCTATGAAACAGATGCGTTCCCGTTTCCGTCTCCTGACGCTGCTGCTGGCCTGCGCCTTTCTCGTGGTCATCGTGCTGTGTACGGGACATGTTCTGAAAAACGCCGGCATTTCGCTTTCTTCCCTGTCCATCCCTTTGCCCGGCGTATCTGCTTCACCCGATCCTTCTGTTTCACCGGACCTTTCCCCTGCCCCGGATACCACGCCCGACCCTTCCGCGCTTCCCTCGGAAACACCTTCTGAAGATCCCGCCGTTCCGGGGACTGACAATCCCCCTGAAGTGGAGTATAATGTAACAGGACTGTAATCAGCCCGTGAAAGGATGATAGACCGATGATCCGGATCAGACGCGCCCTTGCGCTTATGTTTGTACTCATATTCTGCTGTTCCTCCTCGCTTGCCGCGAAAAAGAAGACGCCGGAATATACTGCCCGGGAAATTGACCCGGAAGTCATCCGGGATATCCCGGAAGACATTCAGAATATGCTGGATATCGCCTATCAGCAGCTGATTGAAACAGACGGTAAAAACCTGAAGGAAAAGAATAAATTCACCAAATGGCGGAACAACTACTCCTATGGCTGGTGCGGCGGTTTCATCACCTGGTGTATGCTGGAAGCCGGCATCCCCATGGAGGAGAAAAACAAAATTGAAGACGGCGAAGTGGACGGCCTCTTCCACGTCAAGGAAGCCGGCGTCGGCAAGCTTTACGAAGGTTTCGCCAAGCTGAACCGGATCACTCGCGTTCCCCAGAAGGGCTTTATCGCCGTGTACGGCAATGAAGGTTCCGGCGGTTCCACGCCTTATTATCATGTCGGACTTGTCTATGACGTGGAAAAGCTTTCCGACGGAATCTACCGGATCACCACTATTGAAGGCAATGTTAAAGGGCATACCGTCCGTATGTATGTCCGGGATTATGATATGAACAAGGCTTCCGATAAAAAGCAGAAGCCCAAGGATATGACCCTCGTTCCCGAAGAAGAGCGTGACCGGGAGGAAACGAATATCTTCTCTTACGGTTATGCTTATACCAAGAAAAAGATGTACCTTACGATTTTCCTTATGCCCTGGATCCCTGAAGAATCTCAGGCCGCAACGGAGGAATAACCCATGCTGTGGATGTACGCTGTATGCGCTCTGTCCATGTTTGTTTGTCTTCCCTTTTTTCTGCATTATAAAAGGGCGCTGCGCCTGAAGCTTGCGGCTGCCTTCAAATCGCTCGGCACCCTGTGTGCCGCCGCTCTGGCTCTGATCGCGGCTTTGCGCCTGGATCCGCAGTTCTGGATCTGCTTTGCTGCCTTATGCCTGCACGCGGCAGCAGACTGGAGTCTGGAATTCAGCATGCTGCTCGGTGCCGGCTTCTTTATTGCCGGGCATATCTGCTATATTGGTTTCTTTACCCATCTGTGTCCAGTAAGCGGAATACATCTGATTACCGCCCTCTTCCTGCTGGGTATCACCGCCTTTCTTTTCTGGCGGTGGAGAAAACAGATCGGTAAAAACATACCGATGTTCTCTGTCTATGCCGCCGTTCTCTGCCTGGCCTGTGCCTGTGCCATTGCCTGTTTTACCCTGAATACCCTGCAGGGACAGCTGATCGCCTTTGGCGGCGCGCTCTTCTATATCAGCGATGTCATGATTCTGGCCCGTCTGCTTTTCTCCGCCACCCATGCGGTGGACTGGGCGATTATGATTACCTATTACGGAGCACAGCTGCTCTTCGGTCTCTCCTGCCTGCTGTAACCGTCTTCTGCCATTCTGTTGATGATAGAGGGATATTACGATGCCGCAGATTCGTTGGATCGCCGATACTGTACCTGCCTCGATGAGAATCAGGCAGGTATATTGCGTGATGTTTGATCGTCTGGGACGCGTTCTGCTCAGGGTCATTCATAAACCGGAAGGCGGCGTCAGGTATTCCCTGGCCGGCGGCCGCCCCGAGCCCTTTGACGCTGATCCGGAAGCCACCTGCCGCCGTGAACTGCTTGAAGAAGTCAATACGGAAATAGAAACGCCACTTTTTATCGGTTATCAGCTTGTGAATGAAGAGGACGGAACACCGCCCTATGCCCAGGTCAGAATGGCCGCTCTGATCCGTAAAATCGGCATAAAAAGGCCTGATCCTGATAATGGTAAAACATATGACCGTCTCCTCGTCCCGCCCGTTAAAGCCGCTTTTTTACTGAACTGGGGCGACGTCGGCCGGCAGCAGCTCCTCGCCGCCCAACAGGCCATTTATCCCCTCTATAACATCACAGAACCCACTTCCTCCGAGGAATGGGTATAAACATGAATAAGTAAGCAAAAAAGCAACTTAGATCTGCAGCTTGTCTGCAGAGCTTTGTGTTTGGTATGGAACCTTTGAACATATATGGGTATATAAAAAAAAGATCAATGGGAATATGAGTAATTCAGCTCTGCAGCTTGTCTGCAGAGCTCTGTGTTCGGTATGGAAGAGGGGAACGAAGGAAGCGGTAGCCCAGTGGGCTATCCTGCGAAGCAGGAAGCGACCTGAGTGAGTCAACCGAAACGAGCAATGCGAAGCGCTCCAAGCGAGCAGTGCGACGATTGAGGTTGCGGGGAGCGAGCCGAATGTCAGCCCAGTGGGCTGTCGGCTAAGCCGAAATGAGGCGAACGAGTCAACCGAAACGAGCAATGCGACCGCTCCAAGGGAGCAGTGCGACGATTGAGGTTGCGGAGGAACCTCTTCGTCTCTCCCCCTCCCACCTGTACACGAAGCTCAATATGTAGCTCGCTTGGATCCCTGCCAGGGGATCCGTGAGTGAACCTCGAAGAGGTGAACGAACTAAGTTCCAATGCCATTTATTCTGCATATCATGCAGGAAGATAAATGTCATTGGAACTTATAAAAAGCGAGCGTTATGATCTATATGCTTTCCCGCCGAGATTCCATAAAAAAATCACCCGCATAAGCGAGTGATCTTTTATGGAATGTCAAGTACCATCGGCACTGAAGAGCTTAACTTCTGTGTTCGGTATGGGAACAGGTGGAACCTCTTCGTCATTGCCACCGGAAATGGTGAGCTATTTAGGAAATCGCTTTTCATTCTGTCCCTTGGGTCTTCCTTACCAGCGATTTCATCGTCCCTTTAGCGGAACGGTTGGCCCCTTCCATCGTCCTTTTCTTCCTCTTCCGGGGCCCTCGGACGCTTTACGCATCCTGACAACTGCACAGCCTTCTAAGATTCAGGTTTGTGACCATCTCGTGCGCGGTGCGCGAGGCACTTGTGCCCGCGGTGCGCGCGCGATTCAAATGTTAT
>OMZY01000021.1 GCA_900315675.1 uncultured Eubacteriales bacterium | reverse complement strand
CAGAAAACAATTTGGGGGTACCAGTCCGTGATGGACTCGTTCACCTTTTCACCAACCCGGATTGCGTTGACTGCGTTCCACAACTGAGCAATCTCATCTGGATCATCCGTGGTGAATTCACTGGTGGAGAAGCCATAACCATCGGTGTAGTAGACCTTCCCAATGGTAATGCCCTGATCCAGCTTTTTCTGTATTTCACCCAATTCCGTCATGGACTGTATCGATGCCGGGGTCTCCTCTGCAAAAGAAACGGAAACCATCAGCAGCAGAATCCCCATCAACAGACCGACTACCTTTTTCAGCATCGTTGTCATCATCTCCTGTCAGCCGTTTCTCCGGTCACAATATATGACGTCAGGAGTCTATGGAAAGTTCCCCGAAAATAGTAAATCTGGAGCAGATCACAACCTGCTCCAGAAATGAGGAATTGTATTATTCCCAAATATCAACAGATCCGGTCTCTTCGCCTTTAATCCACCATAGCTTATTCTGATCAACCCGAACGAATACGGATTCAGCCCCAGCGGGAACCTTCGCGGCGATCTCCTCAGCGGTGATGTTCCCGCCCATGGGAGACTGAACGATGATTTCCAGCTTTGCCGCCTTCGCCTTGCTGACTTTCTTCTCCACTTTGGTCTCTACTGCCTTGACTGTTTCCTTGGCCTTCCGGGTTGCTTTGGCTGCAGTCTTTTTTACTTCGATCTTCTCCGCAGTAACGGCATCAGCGACATCAACACCGAACTCTTCCTTCACCTTGGCAGCAATCTTAGCGCTGACCTTCATCCTTCCGTTTTCCATATGACCGATGGCAGACGTGGCGATTCCGAGCTTCTTTGCCAGTGCGGATTGGGACAGTCCTTCTTTGGTACGCAATTCCTTGATGTTCATTACCTATGCCTCCGGATTACTTGAATTTGACAGCTGTGCCATAGGCCATAATTTCAGCTGCACTCTGCATGATGGATGAAGTAGAATAGCGGAAACAAACAATGGCGTCTGCACCAAGCTGTTCTGCTTCTGCAATCATCCGATCTGTGGCGATCTTCCGTGCCTTATCCATCATCTCATTGTACTTGGTCAGTTCGCCGCCGATCAGCGTTTTCAGTCCTGCGCCGATATCCTTAAAAGCATTCACGGTCTGAATGGTGCTGCCTTTCACAAGACCAAGCATCTCTATCTCTTTGCCGGAGACGTGTTCAGTCGTGACAATCAACATTCTCAGTTCACCTTATCCTTCAGCGCCTTGCCCGCTTTGAAAGCAGGAGCCTTGGCGGCCTTAATCTTTACCACTTCACCCGTCCGGGGATTGCGTCCTTCACGGGCGGCGCGTTCCTTCACGCTGAAAGTACCAAAGCCAATCAGCTGTACGGGTTCACCCTTGGCCAGAGCATCGCCGATGGCAGCGATAGCAGCATCCAGAGCGATGCCTGCGTCCTTCTTGGACAGTCCAGCTTCTGCAATTTTCGCGATCAGTTCACCTTTGTTCATGAGATACTTCCTTTCTGCCCTGCGGGCTTTGAATTACAAGGAATTATAGCACGCTGTCTAGTACTTATGCAAACCTTAACTCGTCTAGCGTATATCGGATAACTTCATCAAGGGAATCATCTTCATCCTGCTGCGTCAGCTTCGAAAGCCAAGGATGGGACTCTTCCCATGATTCTTGTGTCTCTTTCACCTCTTCATTCATGGAACGATCACCTCTCTGAATTAATCAGAACCGCGACAGATTGTAGCCCTGTCTAGGAGAAAATACAATATCTGATCTGGTCAGCCTATGCCTTCGGATACCAGTACCATTCTTCATATTGTGGTATTTCTTCCAGTTTTATAAATTGCTGAGTATTGAAGTAATAACCAGAGAATCTAACCCCGTCAGTCACAAAAAAGTATCTTGTATTGATTTCCCGAAGATAATTCTCTGCTTGAGCATGGGCTGCTTCATCAATTCCAACCAAAGATGCTTTGCACTCAACAACGGCCATAATAAGATCATCAGCATCAAGAATGCCAATGTCGATCCTTTTCCGACTACCAGCTACACCTAGAGACCCCAATGCTCGTTCAACGATTATCTTATCCTGTGGCACCTTCAACCTAAGCTGTAAGAATTTGATGGTCTTTTGTCGCACAATCTCCTCGGGTGTTGCCTTGACATAAATCCGGCGGATAGGATCATATACTTTATTGTCGTTTAGCTTTATCTTGTAGCGGGCAAAAATCGATGAAACTTCCATAAGTTATTTTCTCCCAGCCAAATCGGCTTTATGTATTTCATAAGTTTTCACTGTTGCTCTCTCCAGGTCATATTTGGGTTCTCTGAATACACCGCCAATGCTTCTAACCAGCTTTTCGCTGACAATATTGTCTGCAATTATGCGATACAGGAAAATGTCTTTCTCTGTATTCTCAAAGAGCCATGCAAGAACACGTTGTAGCATTTCTTTGCCGTATCCAAGCCTCCTGTATCCATCTGCCACCGTAATCTGAATTTCTGGTGTGGGCATATTCATGCCTGAAACGCCAACGTATGCTATCTCTTTTTCATCGACCCTTCCCACAAAGTGAAGCATCCCCTCGCTGTTCCTACATGAAGAAAACTCCTTAACAAAATCTATGATCTTATCGGGTTCTTCAAACCACTTCAGGTAGTCAGGCGAGGATTTGATCAGGGTCAAAAACTTCGCCGTATAATCGATGTTCTCATCTGCAAATGCCGGTGCTTCTGCTGTCCTTGCAATAATCATGTTTTTCATTCCTCGGCCCAGCACTCGTTCTTTGCACTTCCATCCCGATATGTTTCTTCGTATGGTTCTGGAGGTTCATCTTCCAGATCCGGAATATCGTCAGTCCACTCTGTTGCTTTCTGCTCTGTTTTAGGATCGCTCATTGTCAGTTTCTCTCCTGGTATGTGTTTTCGCATAACAACGGGTACCGTACCCCCTGAGAGTAAGCTTTTAGAGAAGCTATATGATCTTCAGCAAAAAGTTCCGGTATTTCATCTATACCAAAAAAGCGCAGTTCATAGGATTCTTCGTCGATTCTCGGCTCTCCACTAATAATGCTGGCAGTAAACATTGCGGAAATTACGTGTGCAGCGTCACCATTACTCCAGACCATATTGTGGTTGTGAAAGATGCCGAGGAAACTGTCCAGTTTGACTTTCAATCCAGTTTCTTCCCGAGCTTCCCGCAGAGCAGCCTGCTCATAGGTCTCATTCATTTCAACGAGACCGCCGATCAATCCCCATTTCCCGTTGTCAGCCCTGCGCTGAAACAGAATCTTATCGTCTTTGATAATCAGAACAGTTGCAGCATTGAGAATGATCTTTCTTGGCCCGATGACTTTTCGCAAGTCATGAATATAATCCATTTGCATGAACTCCTTTTTAGTTCTTCGGTCCCAGCTCTGCCCGCTGATTACTGGCAACATACTCTGCTATCTGCCGAATATGCCCATTCAGCGTCTTCAGGTCATCAGCCCAGCAGGTTTCATCTACCATGGCCATGGCATTGCCCATCAGGTAGGCAGCAACCTCATCGGCAATCACATGGAAATCCTCCAATTGCTGAGCCAGTGTGTTCTCCTGCTTATCTCCATAGACTTTGTTGATGTAAGCCTGAATTTCATTAGCGGCCAGGTCATAGATTCTCTCAGCGACCTTGGTCAGTTCAGCCTGATGTTTCTTCGTCATTCGTCATCACTCCGTTGTAAAATATCTTTCACCATCAACGATCGGAATCTCTTTTACCCGCATGCTTTCGATGCAGACATACCGCCCTCCCTCGATATGAAGGATAACCTGATCAATGTCTTCCTCTCGGCCTTGTATCTCCATCGAGACAGTTCCGTCCCATTCATTTCTGCACCAACCTGTGCAACGGAACATATCTGCCGCTTTTTCTGCCCTCCAGCGGAATCCAACTCCCTGCACCCGTCCGGCAAAAGCAATCCGTTTTCGAACCATTTTATTGCTGCTCCCTGCAGTTCTTTATGCAATCAACGCAGACGTCAACACACTCATTGCAGATAAAGGCTCCGTCCGGCCCAGCAATCAGCAATTCAACATCACTTTGCCATTTTTTGCAGAATGAGCATTGTGCATCGCCCTCTTTCAGGTGATCAGCCGTAACAACATCGATCTTTCTGACATCAGCGATTGCGGCATTTGCTTTACGCTCAATGCGTCTTTGTGCCCGCTGCACCTTCAGCAGATTGCTCAATGCACGGCTGGCCTCAACCTGATAAGTGAGATCCAATTCGCCAACCATAGCTTTCAACCGCTGGGTAACCTCAGAATCGTTTCCCGACAAAGTTGTGGCCTCCTTTTTTAATCATCGTCTCGCTTGAACTTCTTAAAATCTTTATACAAAACGCGGTACGCCGGATGGTAAGCTTTCTGGTACTGTTCAGAGTGGCGCGGAAGCCAGTGCTCATCCAGTACCTTCGCTGCAGCAGCTTTCATTCGCTCAGAACCATCTATCTTTACGCAGAAGTTGTAAACATTCTGCCGCGTGAAGGACAACGCTCCCCATTCTGCAGAACGGACAAGGTACCAGGCAATATCGTCTACCGTCATTCCTTTTGCCTTTGCGGAACGCAGATTGAGCCGTACCCAATCCGAGCTGATCTTTTCTATAAGAGGTTCGTCCTCATCAGGATTAAGTGACCCCATCTCAGCAGACAGTCTGTCCTTCGCATCCTGTTCGGAATTGATCAAATGCCCGACACCCAGCATTCCCTGAAAAACAAATTTAACGATATCCTCTTCCGTCATCAGAGGGTATCGTTTTTTCTGTACCTGAAGCTGCTTTTTCATTTCTTCAGCGCATGTGATTTTTTGAACCAGTTCTACCTTATCAAAGCCATCCCGAATATACACAGTCCGGGACGGATGCCGCAGCTTTCGTACTCCCTTTGCTATGATCTGCCGGACACGTTCCCGCGAGAGTTCATACCGATCGCCGATTTCCTGAAGGGTCTTTTTCTCTTCATAACGGAGCCGAATCATTTCCTGTTCGCGTTCCCGTATAGTGGTGAGAGCATGCGCTAAGCCCGCCATCTGATCATCGTTCAGTGGAGTATATTCCGGCTTTCCGAAAACGAGCTCCAGCCCCATATCCGTAAGAAGATTCTCCGGATACGGAGTCTTTTCAGATTCCATAAGCTTTCTTCTTTTCTCTTTCGGCTTGTAATCCGGATTGTTGGTAACAACCTCAATGCCTTTGCTGGTAGCATAGTCAATGGTATTCTTTGTGCCGCCGGGAGCACCGTTGAAGTAAGCAATTACCCTGTTGCTGTGATCCACCATCCACTCGTTCCGCTGCTGAAATACGCTTTTGTGATAATGATTGCTGACTGGAATAATGAGATCAGCATTCTTCAAAAGGTCACTGTACTGTACCTGCCAGTCATTGCTCCATTTGTTGGAAAAGCCCGGCCATGGTGTGGCCGCAATCAGACGCAGAGATGGATTCTGTTGCTTTTTCTGAAAAACAATCTGAGCCGCCCAGATATCAACACCCATGGCGCAGCCAGAAATGAAGGTCGTATATCCGGCAGCAATGGCACTATCGATCTGTTCAGACAGCCATTGCTTTATTTCAGCTTCCGGTTCGTTCAGCTTTTCGGGCCTGTGCCCGGAAAAACAGCACCGATGCAGACGTTTCTCTTGTTCCGTAGACATATTCTTTCACCCTTTGCGAATCAAACAGATCCTTGGTTTGCTACCATCCATTGCGCTGATTATACCTTCCTGCTCTAATTGGTCGAGTATTTTTGCTGCACGTGCATAACCTATTTTTAAGCGCCTTTGCAACGTTGATGTAGAGATCGTTCCGTCATCAATTGCCATCTGTCGAGCCCTATCAACCAGTGAACGTTCATTTTCAATCTGATGGCATTCTGCCTTTCTCATTTCACTAGCGAGGTGGCTGCAGAGAACTTCTTCGAACGTAATGCCGCTTTTATTGGCTGATTCATATTGCGGTTTATCCAAATATCCACTTAGGTACAATCGTTCTATGTTCTGTAGTATTAATTTCGTGTTCGATAAAGCTTTTTCAAGGTTCTCTTTCTGCGGAGTTTCAAGCAATTCATCCGTGTTCATAATCAGTGATGTCATTTTGCTGGAAATCTTCATTTCGTTACGTTCTTCTCTTAGGTAACGATAAATTGTAATCACTGAAATTGAAAAAGGGGAATACGCTTCTTTAATTACCTCGATCACATTCTCACCCCCATTCCTATTCATGAAAGTAAACGTTCCCGAACACCGGCTCTGCCACAGCGAGAAGTGCATCTAGCTTCGCCTGAATATGCGGATGCTCATTCCACCAATCAGATTCATAAAGGAAGATTGCTTCGATAACGGTAGCTCTGTCCTCCATTTCATTCACGGCAGAGTATCCTCTGACAAACCAGTCATCTTTCGCTTCGGCCTGCGTCCAAATGTCATCCAGAAAATAATTCTCGTTGTACTGGAAACCGTCCGGATTGAGAGAATTCCAATCATCGAACATCTCCGGATTATCCCATGTGATCCGATACTCCATGGCATGCCAGATCTCATGATGGACATTCAGACTGTTGTAAGCGCCAACACCAAGAAAAACATTGTAGTATCCATCCTGAACCGTCGTTACGCCTGCCATTGTGTGGCCATCAACCAGAATGCTGTTGGGAAGAAGAATCCTCAGGCCTTTTTCTGCTTCCTGATAGTGAAAATGATCAAAAAAGCCGGGTGGGTAAACAGAGAAGCAGTCATCTATCCGTTTGACTTCTTCTTCGTAGTTTGCTGTGCCCAGCATGTTCAGCAATGGTGTCCTTCCAGATGGCTTGTCTCCAAGTTCAAATCCCTCCGTGATGATTCCTTCACATTCATCGCCAATTAGGATCGAAACGCTGTAGTGATCCTCCATAAAGTTGGCAAGGCTTCTGGCTGTATCGAAATCGTTGCTATACGAAACGGGTTCCTGCGTGATCTCTGCCGCCATGCTGGAAGAAAGCATTAGGAAGGTCGTTGCTAATAGCATTACTATTCTCTTCACAGATGCGCCCTCCCTCACTTTAAAAGCATAATGCAACACTTCTCAGAGTGAAACATCAGAGATTATACTATCACGTTCCTTAAGCCAAATGCAACAAGCGTGTTTTTGCATGTAATCTTGCCTTCTTGTAACAAAATTCATTTTTTCAAAGTCTATGTTTTTTGCTTTGAATATGATAGAATATTTAACGTGATAGACTGGAAATCTGCTTTTAAACCCTTTAATTTCTTACTTGGAGGAATACCTATGTTAGACATAATCAACCAACCTTTTGATGGTCAGTTAGGAACAATCCTCAAAGCAAAATTGTCAGAGGAAAAATATAAGCATTTTATTATTGTTTCAGCTTTTGCTAAAAACAGTGGAGTTCTTAGACTAAAGGAAAGCTTAGAAAATTTCCGCTATCGTGGAGGAAAAATAGATGCTTTCATCGGGTTGGATGCCCACGGCTCTTCATATGAGGCTTTGGTGAATCTCTTTTCTCTCGTTGATTCACTTTATATCGTCCACGATAGTAATCCGAGTATTACTTTCCATTCAAAAATATACTATCTCACCGATTTGCAGAATTCCGATTGGATCGCTATCGGCTCAAACAATCTTACAGGCGGTGGCCTATGGACCAACCATGAGACTGCAAGTGTTCTGACTACCGATGGGAATCCAGATCAGAGTGCCGTAGATTACTTTGCTGGGTTTTTTAAGCTCATTGGAAGATATAAGGCCATCACCTGTGATTACGCTATTAGAATCGAGAGCATCGAGGATTTGGATAAACTACTTGAAGCCGACCTTCTGAGACATGAGATACAGCTGCAAATTGATGCTGCAAAGTCGAGAAAACATCCAGTCGGTGCATCAGATAAAAAACAGGCCGATCCGTTTGGATCAATGGGACGTGTCCTTATTCCGAGAGTTAAAGGCGAAAGCAAAGGCAAACGGATAAAGGTGACCAACCGAAATATCGAGGTCACCTCTGTCCAGGACATTGCGCCATCTGACAACTCTGAAAAGATGTGGTTTGAAACAAGAGAAATGACAGGCGGCTCCAGGAATATTCTTGATCTGTCTATGCTTGGTAGTATTACGCAAGGAACCAGCGATGGAACAAGATATCAGACTGACAAAGATAATACCGCACTCGGCTCAGTTGTTTTTTTCGATGTGGATCCAAATAACACCACGGTAGAAAAAGATGTGACTATAAATTATAATGCTAAGGATTACGTAGGCTGCACGATAAAAATGCATCAGTCTGGAGCCAACCCCAACGGTTCGTGGAGAATACAGCTGAAAGGAGAAACCGTCTCTGGTGACAAACTTACAACTGCAGAAGATGGTGAATGGCTTGTACATAGAATCCTAGTTCTGGAGAAGATCAGAACAGATTATTATGTTATGTCTGTGCTTCCGGAATCGGAACTGAGCTCATTAAAAACTGAAAGCATCTTTGTTGCCAGAAACGGTAGAACTCCTACTTCTAAGCAGTACGGTCTGCTTGATATT
The DNA here is from genome assembly GCA_900315675.1 of uncultured Eubacteriales bacterium. Lineage (GTDB taxonomy): Bacteria > Bacillota > Clostridia > Christensenellales > Aristaeellaceae > Aristaeella. The sequence continues at coordinate 32,734 of OMZY01000021.1, read as the reverse complement.
TAGGAAAGGAAAGCAGTATTTCCCTATAAGAATCGTCATCAAGATGATAGGCTTTTTTGAAAAGAATGTCTATCATCTTTTTGTTTTTCTCAACATCATGCTCCTGCACATCATATATCTTGCCGTCAAAATCCTTGACTAATTCCGTGAGCCTGTTCTCATCTTTAAGCAATTTTATAGTATGAGAAAGAATATGCCGTTTCAGTGTACAAGATACTCCGTTAAACTCGTATTTTTCTTCATAGTCCTTTGCTGAAGGAACCGGGATCTGCTTTATAACACTCTGGGTCAGGTCCAATCCAGGCATTTTTATTCTCACAAAGTAATCAAAGGGAATAGAGTTGAACAACGCAAGAAGTATCACAAGTTCTTCTTCGTCCGAAGTCTGCAACATTTGGATGGACTGACATGTTGGTACTGTCGGCAGGATCATAGCCAACATTGTCCTCCTGTTTGTTGGCGAGGTAAGACTTCTCCAGCATAATGAATATTTCTCGCTGTACTGGTTAAGATACCTGTCCCATAGACTCTGATCAACGAAATATCTGCTTTCTGGCCAGTCCTTGCCTCCGTATTCGGAAGGTTCGATTCTCAATGCCGTTGCCTTGTTTGCGTACTTTTTTGAATCTGGAATTCCACGGAAGGTGGCATATCTTGCATCATACTGTTCCAAAAATTTTCCTTCATATATAGGAATATTATCACGCTCTTGCTTCTTAGAGATAAGCGCTGCATGTGCTGTCAAATGTATCAATCGTCCGAAATGGCAGTTTGGGTAGACATCTGAAAAAAGCTCAAACTGTGTATGTGAGTATTTCAGAAACTCGATTTCTTTGTTGTTGCTCACGTTTGGGATCGTTCTGGTGAATGGGTTGATCCGCTGCAAGTCGCCAGATTTCAGTGTGATCGTGTTGCATTGACACAGTTCGCTGGGTTCTGTAAGCCCTGCTGAAAACTCAAAGGCTGCTGTTGGTTTTTTTGTAAGAATCAAAACAATAAATCTTTCCCTTGAATCGATGCTGAAGATCTTCTTCCTGTTTTCAAAAAGATAAACTCCTTTTACGGCAGCATCATCAAGGAATTTCGACCATAATTTCTGGTTAACGGGTGCTGTTACAAGTGTACTTTTGACCACCAGGGCAAGGAGACCATTTTCAGACAACATATTATATGCCAGTTCTGTGAACAAGGCATATGTGTTTAATTCTCCGGCAACAGCATCTTGGATCTTACTATGCTTAAAGTATGTGGCTGTCATTCTCGAATACTCACTAATCACGCTGTTGCGCCACTCAAAAACCATCGGAGATGCAGTACTCAGTTTTTCTACTTCTTTATCCCGTACATTTTTTTGCGATACAGAAGATATGCTTTCTGATATTCCTCTGAAAAATTTTCTCTCTTCAAACCTGATCTTTTCCCAAGGAGGATTACCAACAACAAAGTCATAAGAATTATCGAAGTAACGGCTACCTATGCCAAGTCCGGTAGAATAAAGCCTTCTGGTCGCAAACAGTCTGTTCTTCTCTTCTTGACTGCATTCATGATCGTTGATAACTAATGGATTTCCAAACTCAAAATGCGAAATTATACTTGCCCAATCGTCGCGGTCTGCGTACTGTAGAAGATTTACGATGCATATCTGGAGCGCCACAGGATCAATGTCAACACCGTAAAACCACAAAGCAGAGGTTCTTTTTTCGATTCCGTATTCTTCAGACAGATACCTCATTGCAGCAAGCAAGAAATCTCCACACCCGCAGGAAAAATCTGCGATACGATATTCCTTATTCCGTTCAAATCTTCTTTCATCAAAAGCCTTCTTTACGATCTCAAACGCCAGTTCTTCTGGTGTATAGTAAGCACCTGTATTGTCCCTGCTGACTTTATCAGAAAAAATGCTTATTGTATTCCCCATAAAGTCAAGTTCGATATTCAAAAGTTGCTGTCGTGTATCATTTACGCTTAGCCCCAGTGAATAATAGGCATCTACTGCGGAATCAATGTACCTTCCTATCAGTGCATTATCCATCATATACAAATCATAAAGATACTGTGGCATTAGCCCTGCTGATACCATATCAGAGATGTCGGTGTACTCAGCACTAAAAAGCCTTTTATAGTTGACCGATGAAAAGAATAAGTAAACCACATTGTGCCAATATGATAATATCTCCGGGATATTGCTGATGTCATCCTTGTATTTCTCTTTTACCGCAGACAATAAATGCACTGCGATCTCATTAACCTTGCTTTCCACTGTTTACTCCTTACCCGATTTCATCGTTTTGCTTTCTAAGTCGTAATGATATATGGATTCTTCCTCAAAAAGGCCGCTGTGGACGATATTGAAACGGGACTCTATCCACAATGTTGCAAAAGCTGTGTCCTGCTTGTCGGAGATATTCATTGCAGTGATCAATGCATCTGTTGTCATGCTTGAGCAGGTCCTATCACGATACTTTAAGGCTGAGAGGGTCAGTGCGAGCATGTAAAGGTCGACATAATTGCTTTCGAACCATTCGAATCTCTCTTCGAGAAAGGACTTTACAGTTTCGCATGATAGCCCCTTAATTTGAGAAACATATTCGATCAGTCCGTCAGAACCCAGCGCTTTCTTGTTTGCTTTTGTTCTCCGAGGAAAACAGTCAAACCCTAAAAGCCCTGACACATCAGATTTGGTAATACTTGTGACTTCCTCTTCTCCTAAGGATATGACAGTTCTGCTACCGAGAAAACCATCAATCGCTTTCTTGTCCTCAGCGGTCAGATGCATCTCTTTAGCAATTTCATCTTCTATGACCTGTTCTGCGATCAGCTGCTTCCATTCATCGCTGATGTCTTCTAAAAACCACTCTTTAGCAGCTTCTCTTATGCTCTTTCCGACGGTATGAACTAGGTAGACGAATTCGAAGTTGTTCGGACGTTTCATCAATCTATTTTTCTTTGCGGCCAGGCATTTTCTTGACTGCATTTCAAGAATCGCTGAATCGAGAAGCTTTTCAGTTGCGGGGATCTTGCCAATATATCCCGCAGCTATTGTCAGTTTCGGTGAGAGTAACCGCACAAAGAAAGCAGCAAAACGTGAATTCAGAAAAGCTAGATGTGCTAACTTTTTTCCTTTCGTTATTCTAATACCGGGACCTGATGCTACAAATACCTGTCCAGGCAGAAGAACTCTAACATTCAATCCTGCCGTTCCAGTATCACTGAACACAAGTTGTGTATTACTAAAGTAATTCGCGTTTCGTATAGCAGAACCCTTGGTAGCCTTGATGTATTCGCCATCCTTCCCCCATTTGACACAGTAGGAGTTGAGTCCCTCGAAGCGTGAGTAGCCGCCGCCTTTACTTACCAGAACCCAATCTTCATCTCCAATATGGTTCCAGAAGAAGTCGATCAGGTTTTTTGCATCTCCTGTTGATGTTCCCTGCATCGGAACAGCGTAGTCCTTATACTGATCACATTCGATCTGTAAGCTTTTAAGATGATCCGTACTGACCATGTCAAATCTTGAGCCTGTATTCCTCAACACATCCGTCTGCTTTATCCGTACTAGTTGAATAGTTTTGCTTTCAATAGCCGTTTCAATATCCTCAATGCTCATGGTGCGTAGAAAACCGAGTTCAATCTCATTGTTTTCTTCGGGATTTTTTTTTGTTATAGTCAAAAGTGCGACATTTGCCTTCTCTCCCGACAAGTCATAGAAAGCATTCGAACCCAGTTCCCATATACAATTCAGAGTGTATTCCTTTAGCAGCTTCTCTCTTAATGCTGTGAAACTGTCAAGATACATCCAGCTGTTTTGTGTTACCATGGCAGCTTTTCCGTTTTCGGGAAGAACCCCCATGATTCTTTCAATGAAAGCATTGCACATATCGCATTTTGACATCGGATAAAACTGCTGAAGGAAATCCTTCTGTTCCAACGGCATTCCTTTTATTGTGCGGAACGGAGGATTTGTGACCACTACGTTTGCTCCGTCAAATGCATCAACAAGCTGAAGGGTCTCTTGAGTATCACAGTTGATAACGAACTGTTTTTCCCATTCGATGTCCAGAAAACCAGAAACAGTCTCATTCTCTGGATAAAAAACAAGTGGATGAATCGTTTTAAAATCCGACAAGGAGATTTCTCGCTCACTTCCGATGTATGCGAGAGCTTTCAGCTTTAAGTTAAATGAGCCAACATATGCAAGAAAGGGATCAATTTCATAACCATATAACCTGTTTAGGGCAAAATCCACTTTTTCGGTGGCACTCTTTTTTGGGCTTTTTTCTACAATTCGTTCAAATGAGTAAAGAAGAAAATTACACCCACCGCACGCAGGATCGATTACAATAGAATTTTCATCGAGCCCTACTGAATCAACAAGAGTACTTATCATATATTTCTCAGTGAAAAACTGTGTATCCTTGTACTTGAATAAATCGGATCTCTTTGTAGCAAACTGATAGACCCAGGATAGAGAGTCGTCAAGGCAGTTTTCGTATTGAGCAATAAATCTATCAATATTCTGATCGATCTCTGTTGGCACTTCGCTGTTGATACTACACCTAAAAAAACTAGTGCATACTTCAATATAATCCTGATCTTCTCGTAGAAATAGTTTTAATAGTTTTGACGCAAAAAGAACAATAATTGTATGCAGCGCCTCAACATCTGACATTCCCAAATCTGAGAGTTCACAGATCGCAGTCTCGACCAGGGATTTCAAAGCCCTCCGAGCCTTTCGTATCGAAACAGTAAGAGGAAGCTGCTCTTCAATATGTTCCTTGACCCTTGCGTCTTTAGGTTTTACGGCATTGGCAGGGATAGCCCACATATTACCAATTCTAAACGCTCCTGGAATTCTATTGTTTACACACAGATTCTGAACTCTTCGCTTGGTTATTCCCCACATTTCCGAAACATCCTGTGCTGACAAGTACTGCACGGTTTCCATAGCACTTTCTCCTCTGCGGTTTAATTCTCTTTCGCGAATGATGCAGAGGTTTTTCCCCTCATCGCCATAATTGTAGCGCAAATCGTAGAATAATTCAAGTCTATTGAAAGAATAGTTTCGCCATCTCTTCGTTCGCTTGGATCTGATCATCTTCTAAAGAACGTAAACCCTTCAATATCTTTATTCTACCTGGAGGATCCAGTTCTCACTTATGACAAGATGACTGTACGATATCTTCATCAACCTTTGAGATATCGAGAAAAAGCTCTTGCGTATCCCCCTCAGTTTTCTGTATAATCTGCGTATCGTGAATGGAAATTCACGATAGGAAGAAGGTGGGATCATGAGAAGCAAGAATCCGGAGTACAAGAAAGAGATCATCGCCTACGTAGATCAGTTTTACTCGCAGACCCACGAGTTTCCGACGTGCAGTCAGATCGCCGCTAACACCTCCCTCCAGCGCACTGCCGTTTTTAACTATCTCGTTGCGATGCACAAGGATGGAGATATCGAGTACGATGGCAAGCGGATCCTGACCCCCTTCATCAGGGCAAGCCGGAGTGCCGAGACCTGTCAGGTTGGCATCATTGGCGATATCTCCTGCGGTATCCCGACAGATGCACAGGAACACCTTGAGGGATACGTTACTGTCCCTGCCAGCATTGTGGGAAACGACGAGATGTACGTTCTGTACGCTCGAGGCAAGTCCATGATCGGCGCTGGGATCAACTCAGGGGATATGGTGCTTGTCCGAAAACAGGAGACCGCCAACGACGGCGACATTGTCGTCGCCTATGTGGAAGGCGAAGGAAATACCCTCAAGCGCCTCAGGCATAAAGGAAACCAGATTATCCTCCATCCGGAGAATCCGGATCTGAAGGATATCCCAGTCGATTTTCTGAAGGTCCAGGGTGTTGCTGTCTGGGTGTTCAAAAATTTGAGCAACCATAAGAATTAATCTTTTCGTAACATTTTGAAGGAGGCGCTTTAGTCAAGGGATTCCCAGTCAACATGGAAGGCTTGATTTCTCGTTGGAGCCTTGTATTTCAATGGATGCAGGCTTCAACCCAGACGACTAAATTTCCCATATAAGCCATTCCATAACAGCCGCCCGGGGTGATATTATGGCAACCCGCTCGTTTTTGACCCTCTCCCCGAAGCGGCACTCAAACAGCTGCTTCCCTGCAGTGACGGTGACCGGAACGGAGCTGCAGGCCCGAAAAGTTATCCGGCGACACTTCCTGACAAGCAAAGGAGTTGATTTGAACATGACCTTAACCGCTACTTACGAGAGATCCGCTGTCTACTCTAATGTTGTCACCCTTCCCGCTGCTGACGAGAAGGAAGAAGAGGAAGAACACCAACGTACTGGGCCATCAGAATCGTCTGGCGTGACTATTCCTTACCCTTGTTGCCCGAAAGAGAAGGCTGTCGTTTTCCCGGGTGCGCATGGATGCGCTTCTTACAAATGCCCCAATTGTGGAAAGTATGCTGTGTTTGACTACGACAGTCTGACATCGAAACCCGGAAGTGCCTGCAGAGGAGCCTCGAAGCGCTCCCGCGCAGTTAAGAAATAATGTACATCGTACCATCCGAGCCATTTAGGGGTCCAAAGTAGACCACCGCCCGTGCCGGAGTATGACGCAGATGACCGTGAGCGGCCTGAAACGTTATGCTCCGGCATTCTTTTCCCCTAAATATCCTCTTTATCGTACTACCCGAGCCGCTTTGGGGTCCAGAGCAGACCACCGCCAGGCCGGGGTACGACGAACGAAGCTGATAATGTTATCAGCCTAGTCCGTTGTATCCCGGCCTTTTTCTTTCCCCATTTTTCCCGCGCTGATGGCTTCGCGCCGGTCAGTGCACGACCAGAAATCCGTTGGAAGCCAACGGATCCCGGCAGGCAGTTGTGCGTTTTTCTGCCTGCTGGGAGGAACTTTTCTTCCCCTGACTGACCGACGGGTCGTCAGGATCACCGCTGACCAGGTGTTCGCCGGTCGCTCCGGCACACTTTCGAGATCACCCCGTCAGCACCAACCGCATCGGCTATCGAAAGGGCTGCTGCAAATCACACGAACGGAGATTGTTCGGAATGATGTGCAGCGCTATTAAGTGCACCCTTTTCGCGCTCCGTTCAGACCCAAATCGAACGGAGGAACGCGAAAATGGCGAACATTCAGAAGAAAAAAGCTACTACTTACACCTACGAGTCCGTGGACGGAACCAAGACCACCATTCAGGTCGGGAAAGACGGCGTCACCAAGAAGTGGCTGGCCCTCCTTATGGAAGACGACGCTGCTGTGCATGAGCAGGATGACGTCCAGCGGAAGCACGCGGATTACGGTTATCAGAACGCTGTAGCCCGGTATGAACGGTGCCCGGATGACGAATCTGGGCATCCCATGGATGAGATTCCTGACCCTGCAGCGGACATTTTCCGGATTCTGTACCCTGAAGAAACCGCAGACAGCCCGCTTCTGGAAAAGCTCCGGCAAACCATCGGACAGCTGACGGACGATCAGCGGGATCTGATTTTCGACCTCTACGGCATGTGCAAGACCAATACCCAGATCGGAAAGGAAAAGAACGTGACGGAGGCAGCGATCCGCTGCCGGAGGGACAAGATTCACAAGCGGCTTAAAAAGCTGATCGAATCCTGAGAACGTTGGTATTCCTCACTTTCAGCAGGGGGGCTTCGAAAATTTCCCTTTCATCGAGGGGAAGTTCCCCGGGAAAGCCGGGCCCCATCCTGCTGAAAGGAGGAAGCCGTCATGAGTATGACTCACACCGTCCGTATCCATGTTGCTAAGCCGGACGGAAACCATCAGATCATCCAGAGCGGAATCAGGTATCTGCCCCGCAGGCTGATCCGGTTCCTGTTCGGGGACTGTTCCGAAATTCTGGTGCTGAAGCCGGGAGAGACCGTAAAGACCGTCGAGATCAAAGAAACGAAGGGAGACGCCAATTTTGAAACTGTATGAAGTAAACCAGCAGATCGAAGACCTGATTCTTCAACTGGAGCCCGATCCGGAAACCGGAGAGATTCCCGCCAATGAGGATGAGATCATCGCCCGGATCAATGAGCTGGGCATGAAGAAAAAAGACATCCTGCAGTATCTTGCCAAGCTGGCGCTGGATGCGAAGGCAAGCGTTCAGAGCCTGAAGGCTGAGGAGAAACGCCTGAAGGATCGCCGCCAGCGGATGGATGCACGGCATGACCGTCTGATCAGCATTCTCGACCGAGAGTGCGGCGAAAAGACAGATCTGGGCGTGGCAACCCTGTGTTACCGCAGCGCCAGTCACGTAGAGTTCTCCGATGAGGATGCCGCCTTCCAGTGGCTGAAGGAAAACGGGCACGATGACTGCTACCGGATTCCGAAACCTGAGCTCTCAAAGCTGTACGTCGGAAAGCTGCTGGATGCCGGAGACATGGTTCCCGGCGCGGAGCGGGTATCCACGACCAGCTGCTATCTGAGATAAGGAGGAAACACAGAATGCTGAACATTACCTCCGGGCGGGTGGCCCGCCCACAGAAAGTCGTTATTTACGGGCCGGAGGGCATCGGCAAGACCAGCCTTGCGGCCCAGTGCAAAGACCCGGTGTTCATCGACACCGAAGGCGGCACAGCACATCTGGATGTGCGCCGGACACAGAAGCCCCAGGACTGGGAGGAGCTGATCGCCCTGATTAAGGAGATTGCCGCCACACCGGACATTTGCCAGACGCTGGTTATCGACACCGCCGACTGGGCTGAAGCGATGTGCACGGAGGCTGTTTGTAAGAAATACAACCAGCCCGGGATTGAATCCTTCGGCTACGGCAAGGGCTACAGCTATCTAGCGGAGGAGTTTTCCCGCCTGCTGCTGGCCTGCAACGAGGTAATCCTCTCCGGGAAGAATGTGGTGATCACGGCTCATGCCAAGATGCGGAAGCAGGAACTGCCGGACGAGCAGGGTGCCTTTGACCGCTGGGAGCTGAAGCTGTCGAAGCAGGCCGCTCCGCTCCTGAAAGAATGGCCGGATGCCTTGCTGTTCCTGAACTTCAAGACCTTTGTGGTCACGACAGACGCGAACACGCACAAGGCGCAGGGCGGCAAGCGGGTGATCTACACCAGCCATCATCCCTGCTGGGATGCGAAAAACCGCCATAACCTGCCCGAAGAAATGGATCTGGCCTACGCCAGCATCGCTCCGATTTTCGAAGCGGTCAAGACGGAGCCGATCACCCTGCCGAAGACGAACGCTGTCGTCGAAACCGCGCAGGCTGTGCCCGCGCCGAAAACCGCCGACACTGTAACCCCGGAAACCCTGAAAACCCTGCAGAGCTGGATGGATCAGGCGAACATCAAGCCTGAGATGATTCAGACCCTTGTTGCCCAGAAGGGGCATTTCCCGGCGGATAAGCCGATCGACCAGTATCCCGAAAAGTTTGTACGCGGATGGCTGATGCACAACTGGTCTCAGGTTGTCACCACCATCCAGAGCAATCCTGAATATACACCATTTTGAGGAGGTAAACGACTATGGCAATGGATCCGAATGTAATGGGCTGGGACGATGTTCTTGAGAACGACGGACAAGAGTTTATTACCCTGCCCGAAGGTGATTATACCTTTACCGTAACCGCGTTTGAGCGCGGCCAGTTTCCCGGCGGACCGAAAATCCCGCCCTGCCCGAAGGCGACGGTCACCCTGAATATCGACAACGACAAGGGCGTGGCTACCTGCAAGACCGACTTCTTCCTGTATCGCACGGTGGAATGGCGTATGGCCGCTTTCTTCCGGGCAATCGGTCAGAAGAAGCATGGCGAAAAGGCCAAGATGGACTGGAACAAGGTGGTAGGTTCCCGTGGCAAGGCTCACTTCAAGCCCCGCGAGTACACGAAGGACGGCCAGACCCGTCAGGTCAACGACGTGGATCGCTTCTATGATTACGATCCTTCCTACGCCATGACTCCCGTGCATACGGACGACCTGCCCTGGGGCAACGGAGGATTCTGAAGATGAATGGAGCTCGTTATTGTGTGGGTTATCCGTCCGGCAGAATGGCTGAACAGGAGAATGCCGGAATGGAACGGTTCCTGAACGCTGTGCTGGGCGGCATGGATCAGGATGAGTATGAGGACATGATTGCCCGGAATGCGGAGCGCCGGAAAGCACAGAAGGATGCTGCCCTGAAGAGTGCACGGGCCATACTGCGGCAGGCCAACCGTCCTGTGCGACGCCGCGACATGCTCTCTGCCATGGAAGATGCTGTCATGCGTCATGTTTCCAATTTCGAACGCATGAGCACTGTGCCGCAGGCTGTTTCACTGATTGCAACGGTGATCTGCCTGAACATGCTGAAAGACGGCCCGCTGCATGAGGAGGGCTGAAGATGGCAATGACGCTCAGGCCCTATCAGGCTGAGGCGAAGGATGCCATCCTGCAGGAGTGGGATCAAGGCCGGAAGCGTACGCTTCTGGTCTTGCCCACGGGTTGCGGGAAGACGGTTGTCTTTTCCAAGGTGGCGGAGGACCGTGTGAACCGTGGTGGAAGAGTGCTGGTCATGGCACATCGCGGTGAATTGCTGGATCAGGCTGCGGACAAGATTAAGCAAGTGACCGGCATCGACTGTGCCTATGAGAAGGCCAGCGCCTCCGCCCTTGGCAGCATGCTCCCGATTACCGTCGGTTCCGTGCAGTCCCTCTGTCAGGAAAGACGCCTCAGCCAGTTTCCTCAGAATTATTACTCGTCGATCATCGTGGACGAGGCACATCACTGCCTGTCCGATTCCTACCAGCGTGTGCTGGAACATTTCGCTGAAGCGGATGTGCTCGGTGTGACCGCGACAGCCGACAGGGCTGACAAGCGGAACCTGGGCACTTTCTTCGATTCGCAAGCCTATGAGTACACGATGACGCAGGCGATCCGGGAAGGCTACCTGTGCCCAATCAAAGCTCAGATGATTCCGCTGAAGCTGGACATCAGCGAAGTCGGTGTCAGTAACGGAGATTATAACGTCGGCGAAATCGGCCATGCTTTGGAACCTTACCTGCGGCAGATTGCACAGGAAATCGCTGATCACTATTCCGACAGGAAGACCGTGGTTTTTCTTCCGCTGATTCACACCTCCCAGACATTCTGCTCCCTGCTTCAGGAAATGGGTGTGGCTGCGGCGGAGGTAAACGGCAACAGTACAGACCGGGCTGAGATCCTCCGGGACTTTGAAAACGGTCGGTACACCGTCCTTTGCAACAGCATGCTTCTGACCGAAGGCTGGGACTGCCCGAGCGTGGACTGTGTGGTCATGCTTAGGCCAACGAAGGTGCGCAGCCTGTATCAGCAGGCCATCGGGCGCGGTACACGGCTGTTCCCCGGAAAAACGGAGCTGCTGATACTGGACTTTCTGTGGCTGACTGAACGGCATGACCTGTGCCGTCCGTCCTCCCTGATTTCGAAGGATACGAACATCGCGGCACGGATCGATCAGCAGGTCATGGATACCGCTGAAGCCGTGGACATCATGGAAGCGGAGGAAACCGCTGAGCGGGACACTCTCGCCGAACGCGAACGGGCGCTGGCAGAACAGCTGGCAATCATGCGGAACCGTACCCGGAAGCTGGTGGATCCGCTGCAGTACGCAATGTCCATTGCGGCGGAGGATCTGGCGAACTATGAGCCTACCTTCGTCTGGGAAATGGGGCCGCCGACACAGAAACAGCTGCAGTTCCTCGAGAAGCGCGGCATCTTTGCCGACAGCGTGGAGAACATGGGCAAAGCCAGCCTGCTGATTGACCGTCTGATCAAGCGGCAGGACGAAGGGCTCTCAACGCCCAAGCAGATCCGCTGTCTGGAACGGTACGGTTTCCGTCAGGTGGGTACCTGGACTTTTGATCAGGCAAGCTCCCTGATTTCAAGGCTTGCCGCGAATAGCTGGCGCATCCCTTTCGGGATGAATGTCAGTGCCTACACACCGTAAAGGAGAGACACCGTGAACAATATCATTTCTGCTTTGAATTACCTGAACTGTGCCGATCTGGATCATGCCTCATGGATCGCTGTCGGCATGGCGCTGAAGACCGAAGGCTATGACGTAGCGGTATGGGACGAGTGGAGCGCGAAGGACTCAGCCCGATATCATCCTGGCGAATGTGCCCGGCGCTGGAATTCCTTTCGTGGCAGCAGCGCACCTTTGACCGGAGCGACCATCGTCAAGATGGCACAGGATCGCGGCTGGATTCCCTTTGCAGGAGCCGATGGGGTCATGGACTGGGATGACGTGCTGGAGTACGACGGCGACGAAAGCGATCCGGATCCTGTAGAGCCTGCCCGGAAGAACACGGAAGACCTGATCCTGTATATCCAGACGCTCTTTGAGCCGGGCGATTACGTGGGCTACGTGACTAATGATGCGTGGCAGACGGACGATGGAAAGTGGGTGCCCTCCAAGGGCGTGTATTACCGCACTGCCGAGGAGCTGATTACCTCTCTGCACCGCTATCCGGATGACCTTGGCGCGACCGTCGGAGACTGGAAGCCTGAGGCTGGCGGCTGGATCCGCTTCAATGCGCTGGACGGCGAAGGTGTCCGCAATGAAAACGTGACGAGCTTCAAGTTTGCCCTTGTGGAATCGGACTCGATGCCCATCGATGAGCAGATTGCGATGTACCGGAAGCTGGAGCTGCCAATTGCAGCCCTGGTACACAGCGGACATAAGAGTGTGCACGCGATCGTCCGCGTGGATGCCGACAGCTTCGACGAATACCGCAAACGCGTGACCTTCCTCTATGACTTTCTCGCGTCCCGTGGCGTGAAGGTGGACACACAGAACCGGAATCCCTCCCGCCTGTCCCGCATGCCCGGTGTGACCCGGAACGGACAGATTCAGAAGCTGCTGGGCGTGAACATTGGACGGAAAAGCTGGGTGGATTGGCTGGACTATGTGGAGGGCGTGACAGACGAGCTGCCCGGGATGACGCCGCTGGCAGACTTTGCGGCGAACCCGCCTGAACAGCCAGAAGAGCTGATCACTGGTGTGCTTCGCCGGGGACATAAGATGCTGATCTCCGGCAGCAGTAAGGCCGGGAAATCCTTCCTGCTCATGGAGCTGTGCATTGCACTTGCGGAGGGCCAGAAATGGCTGGGCTTCCAGTGCAAGCAAGGCAAGGTACTGTACGTAAATCTGGAGATCGATCCCGCGTCCTGCGTGAACCGTTTCCTCAAGATTTACAAGGCGCTAGGCGTTACTCCGAAGCACATGAGCGAAATCATTATCTGGAACCTGCGCGGGCATGCTGTGCCGCTGGATCAGCTGGTACCGAAGCTGATCCGGCGTGTGCGGGACATGCGGCTGGACGCGATCATCATCGATCCGATTTACAAGGTGATCACGGGCGACGAGAATTCCGCGTCCGATATGGCGGCTTTCTGCAATCAGTTTGACCGGATCTGTACCGAAACCTCCTGCAGTGTGATCTACTGCCATCATCATTCAAAAGGGGCACAGGGAGCGAAACGGGCAATGGACCGTGCCTCTGGCAGCGGTGTGTTTGCCCGGGATCCGGATGCGCAGTTGGACATGATCGAGCTGGAGCTGACGGAAGAAGTACAGAACTGGGTGGCGGAGCGTGGGGCTTCCGCATGGCGGCTGGAAGGCAGCCTGCGTGAATTCGAAAACTTCAAGCCTGTGGATTTCTGGTTTGAGTATCCGATTCACCGTCTGGATTCCGGAGAGAACCTCAGGGCAATGCCGACACAGGGCTCCGCTGATGCAGGCCGCATGAAGAGCAAGCATCATAAGACGACAGAATTCGCGGAGGAAGAATTCAGAACCGCTTTTCAGGCTGTGAACTTCGATGGTTCCGGCGCGTCCGTTGCCGACATGGCAGCTTACATGGGACTCGCGGAACGCACGATCCGGGATCGGATCAAAAAGATGAACGACGAATTCACACTGGAGAAAGGCATGGTTCGCGCAACAACAGAACGGGCCGATTTGGACCCCGATATCTGATGGCGGCGGCGGGCAGGATATATGTTCATATATCCATGTCGGATTAGCATCCTCCAGTAGGGGGAGGGATTACATCCCCCTCCCCCTTACGGATGCCAATGCAACCACCTGCCCGCCATAAGGTTCTCAAAAAGCACTCCGCCGCCATGAAAGGAGTACGAAATGGAATTCACACTGGATATCACCCCGCCGACCGTGACCGCACAGGAGCACAAAATCCGGATCGTTCACGGCAGGCCGATGTTTTACGACACACAGAAGCTGAAAGCTGCCCGGGCGGCATTTGAAAGCCTGCTCAGCCAGCACAGACCCGCTGTTCCGCTGGAAGGGCCTGTTGCCCTGAACGTGGACTGGCATTTCGCAACGAAGACGCACAAGGAAGGAACCTACCGCGTTACCCGCCCGGACACAGATAACCTGCAGAAACTCCTGAAGGACTGTATGACCCGCGTCGGATTCTGGAGAGATGACGCACAGGTATGCCGGGAAGAAGTGACCAAGCGCTGGAGCCGGAAAAAGCCTGGTATCCACATCAAGGTGGTGAGTCTGAATGACACCTGAGGAAAACGGCATCATGCGGGATGCTTTCTACTTCCTGCGGGATCACATAGATCCTCCGCCCGTGGGCACAGACGAATGTGTCACCTTCTGGGAACAGGCGGCAAAGGATCTGGGAGCCGTCGCGGCAACGTGGAAGAATCATCCGCTGGCCACAGGCATCCTGATCGCTGTCTACGACTACCTTGAATGGAAATGTAAGCAGAAAGCCGGTGGCACAGCATGAGCTATCGGAATGGCGAACACTATTCAGACCCGACCGCAGGCAGAGCTTTGGGAAACATTACCCGGGATGAGCGCCGGGCCAGACGAAAGAAACGGAGGAAACAGAATGCAGCGATGCTGGGAAGATCTCGCACAGGCGATCATTCTGCAGGCAGTAACCGATTACAGAAAAGCCCGGAAGAGGGTGCGCACCATGCCTGATCAGAAGGCCGCTCAGGCAACGATCCGGGATGTAGAGAGGTTCTTTCGCTCTCAGTATTTTGCCCGGCTGACCGATGTGGATGGAGAATACCTGCTCAGAAAGCTGAAGGAGGAAGCTGTATTATGAACGTAAAGGATTATTTGAAACAGGGACGCCTGCTGGATCAGAAGATCAATTTTAATCTCCGCAGGCTTCAGGAAATGAAGGACGGGATCTGCAGTATCAGCTCTCCGCAGTTCAAAGCGGACAAGGTACAGACCTCCCCAGATGGCGATGCTCCCTTCGTAAAGGCGCTGATGCAAGTGGAAGATATGCAGGAGCACATTAACCAGGAAATCGACCTGCTGGTGGATCTTCGCAGGCAGATTGACGAGACGATCCGGAGTGTGCCCTCCAACGAATATCAGCTGGTGCTTCTGTACAGGTATCTGGAAGGAAGAACATGGGAAAGCATCGGCGCTTCCCTCGGTGTCGGAAAGACTACTGTGAAGCGCTGGCATCAGGAGGCGCTGATACGGGTGCGGATGCCTGAGAATCCTATCCTGATTCGGCAGGTCTGGTGAAAAAAAGTTTCAAACTTTTTTCAAATGGGCCGAAATGGGCCGAGACAGACCCCGGGCATTTATGATATGATACACTTGCAAAATCAGAACGAAGCCTCGCAGACGCGGGGCTTTTTTCGTACCCATCGGAGGAAAACACATGCTCTTTACAAGCGAACAGGTCAGCCCCGGGCATCCGGATAAGGTATGCGATCAGATTTCTGATGTGATTCTTTCGGACTGCCTGCGTAACGATCCCCAAAGCCGTGTGGCAGTGGAAACCCTGATCAAGGACCGTCATGTGGTTGTAGCGGGTGAAATCACCTCCCAGCATGAGCTGGATGTGCACGAACTGGTGCGGCGGGTGCTGGCTGCGCGTCAGCCTTCCATCCGGGATGATTTCGATCTGACAGTGCACATTTCAAAGCAGTCCCCTGATATCGCGCAGGGCGTTGACCGGAAGGGTGCAGGCGATCAGGGCATGATGTTCGGGTATGCCTGTAGTGAGACACACCGGATGCTGCCCCTGCCGTTTGTACTGGCAACGGAGGCGATACAGTATCTCCAGCAGGAACGTCACCCGGAGCTGTTGCCTGATGCCAAAGCACAGTGCACCTTCGATTATAAGCGGCACCGGATCGACACCTTCCTGATCAGTACTCAGCATAAGGAAGAAGTCGACATGCCTGTGGTACAGAATATCTGCCGGAAGATCATGCTGAAGATTGCAGATGCCTACGGTTTGAACACAGATTACAGAGCTCTGGTAAATCCGACCGGGCGGTTCGTAACCGGAGGGAGCTTCGCTGACAGCGGCGTGACAGGCCGGAAGATTATCGCGGACACATACGGCGGCGCGGCTCATCACGGCGGCGGTGCTTTCTCCGGGAAGGATCCGACGAAAGTTGACCGGAGTGCCGCGTACATGGCCCGGCGAATTGCGAAGGATGTGCTTCGCGCCGGATACGCCAAGCGCTGTGAAATTCAGCTGTCCTATGCAATCGGGATTGAAGAGCCTGTCAGCATCCTGGTAAACACATTTCATACAGGCCGCGTCCCCGCCGGGTACATTGTGAAATGGATTCGAAAGCACTATGACCTGACCCCGGAAGGCATGATTTCCTTCCTTGGATTGCGGCATGTGGATTACAATTACACCTCCACGCTGGGACATTTCTGGCGGCAGTGGCTCCCTTGGGAGGATGACAGCCTGCCTTATGAAAATAAAGTGCCTGAAAGCGTTGAAAATGCTTGACTTTCATCGATTTCAGAGTGAGTAATGTCCTACCAAATTCAAAGGAGGTATGGACCATGACCGTTACTACCAACACAGCCGACCGGAAAGCGCTGGCGAAGGCCATCGCGAAGGAGCTCGGGACGACCGCCAAGTACATGGGGCCGCCCACATTCGGGTACCAGATTGGCGACTTCATTCTGGACAGGGATGGAAACCTGCAAGGTGACGATTTCGAAGCCCTGCGGCCCTTCCTGCAGAGAAACGGGATGCTTCCCGAGGATGAAGAGCCGGAAACCGATCCGGATTCTCAAGCTGAGCCTGAAGCAGAGCCTGCACCGGACGCCATGAACATTTCAGTTCCCGCACAGGACTGCACCGTCACGCAGTTGAAGAACCTGACCTACATGCTTTACAGCAGGCAGACAGTGCTGAACCGGATGGTACAGCGGGATGTTCTGAACATTCCAGATTGCCTGATCGAAGAGCTAAAAGCAAACTGCCCGGATTCCCCTGAGGAATTCACCCGCCTGCTGGACGATTGCATTCCGGATGGGCTGGAGGGATTCGATTTCAGAGACGGACGGGTCAGCATCACTTTTCCCTTCAGCAATGCGGAACCGGAAAGGTGGACAACCTACGCAGGCCTGATGAACCAGATTTTCGATGCGGCGAAGAAAGCCACCCGGGTGTTCCCGGAAAAGGTGGAGCCTGATTCCCAGAACGAGAAGTACCTTGCACACACATGGCTTCTCCGCCTCGGCTACAGCGGCCCGGCGATGAAAGTCGAACGGAACCTGCTCCTGAAGCACCTGAACGGTTACTGCGCTTTCGCTAACGACGGCGCGGCACAGAAGCACAAGGACAAGTACGCGGCAATCCGGCGGGAAAAGAAGCAGGCGGCACAGGAAGCCACCCCAGATGAGAGCACCGGGGAGGTGACCTCCAATGAGTGACGCCATCCAGAAAGCCCTCGCTGATTTGAAAGCCCGGCAGGAAGCAGGCCAGCACATGGTCTGCCCCCGCTGCGGGCGGGACACTATGAAGCCTGATCTGTACACCAACGCGCTGAGCCGCGAAGCAGATGGCATCATGGTGTGCGACGAATGCGGCACACAGGAAGCGTTGCTGGCCTTCATGCAGAACCCCATGCCTGTGGAGGACTGGGCGTTCCTGAAGGAAGATGTTCCCTCCGCCGATTTCAGAGATCTTCCGGGAAAAGCTGTGTGGGAACAGATCCGGCTGGATCATGGCCCAGCGTTGATCGACATCTTCAAGCGCTGGACACAGGAAGAGCCCGGTGCGGATTTCAAAGCGTACCGCCGGGAAGCCATGAGGCGGTGCCCCGGGCTGACGCAGATTTGGGAACAGCCATTTCAGGCGATGTACGAGGTCACCGATGGTCAGCTGATCCTACGCTTCAGGCACACTGAAGAAGGTGTGGAGCTGACAGCAGACCTGATGGACAATGGAAAGTAAGCCCCAGCAGATTTGAGAGCGGGACGGCAAAGCGCCTCCCGCTTTTTCTGCGCCTGTCTGCGGCTTGTCGCGGGCTCTGCGCTGGCGGTTGGGTAAGAACCCGTCCATCTGGAAACGCGGGCGACGTCGGCAAACGTGGCGCGACAGGAAAAGCCGCCTCCGATTTGGAAGCGGCGTTGAAAGTGTGCCCGTGCAGGCCTGTTTCCCTGGGAAACGAGGTCCTCACCATGCATAGCCCCGCTCAAGGCTCCGGTCGAGTGCTGGCTTCAGAACCGTCCTAATTTGTGAGCTTAGGCCAAGCCTGCGGTAAGCGTTCGCGATACCCTCGTAATACTGAGTGTGCGGCGGTGACTGCCGGATCATCTTCATCAGGTAAATCATGCCGTTGATTTGAGAGCCGTCGCTCATGTGCACAGGCCAGGTTTCCTTGATGTAGTAGCTCGGGAAACCTTCATAGCGGTCAAGGCTTCGTTCATCGCGGTCATTGATTTCCCAGACCGCGACGGGGACGCGGTTCCGCATGTCCCCGGTCTTCTCAACCGTGGCGTGGAGGTAAAACTCCAGCCGGGCTCCGCTGATATACCCGGTGCCTATCAGCTTGGCATCCGGGCAACGAACAGCCATCTGTTCCTGTACCATGTTTGATCCGTAAGCGATGTATTTCATGCTTTGCCCTCCTTCTCAGGCGACATCCTGGCGGGTGTGCCGGACAATTTTGTAGCTGATCGGTGCGCCGGTGATGCTGTAGTTCCCAAGGGACTCAGCGTACCTGAGGCATGCCTGTGCCTCCTCCAGCGTCTTAAACTCTCCACTGTAAGGAAGCCACCTGCGGGCAGTTCCTTTGCAGAATACCTGAAATGTGGTCATGGTGCAATCCTCCTTTTTGATTTCAAAGCCCTGCCGGGCAGGTTCATTCATCACTCCACCCGGTGGGAAAGTCAACGAGCATGTGTGCCTGCCTGCTTCTTTATTTCAAAGCAGGTAGCCGTAGAGCTTGGCAAGGTCGAGGACTTCCTCTTCGTAATCCGGGGTATAGATGAATGGGTCGTGTTCATAGAGTTCGTACCTGTCGATAATGCAGGAAACACAATCGTCGATGAACTCGGCCCGGGCATCGCCGTCAGGAAACCGAATTTGATTCTCTTCCTCCAGTTCCGTTGCCGCTGTGTCTACGTTGTACCGAATGTCCGCGTCGGTGATGGTAAAAGCGATGATGGTTTTCATGATGAGCCCTCCTTGATTTCAAAGCTGTGCCCGCAGGCCGATGATGTAGTTGCTGATCTCCCGTGGAGTCAGGCCGATGATCTCGAGGTCGTTCCTTCCGTTGATGGTCGCCATCAGGATTTCGAAGAACTCGATTTTGAAGCGCTCGGCGTGGTTCTCCGGGTCTTCTTCCCGGAACTGTGCCCAATCGCGCTTCAGGTCTGCCGGGGTGTAAATCCGGTCGTCGTTCAGATCGATGAACTTCATGTGCGTGTACCTCCTTCTTGATTCAGAAGCCTGTGGCTCCGGGTGAAGGCTTCCGATTTGAAAGCCCTCAACCGGAACCGCCTGCCCGGCGGTGTCCGTGTGGGTCAGCGGATGGTGTACCGCTTTCCCTTGGCGACGATCTCGTAGTGCCGCTTTCCTTCATCATCCCAGATCCGGATCATAGTCTCGATGTCTTCGAGCCTGCAGGTTTTCATCCTCGGCTGTTTCCGGATCCACTTCAGCGCCGCCGATTTGAGAGCGTCGCTGACCTCCTCCCGCATGCCCGCGTTCCGCGCCCGGTAGCGGTTGTACTGAAGCCGCTGGCAACGGCGGCCTTCTTCGATGGTTGTGTACCAGTGGTTCCTGCGGTTGTTCACGTCAGCCCATTCGATTTGGAAGCAGGGCTCGAGGCGGTTGTTCCAAACTGTGCCGTCCCAGTTCTCACCGACCCATGTGTTCGCACCCGCCTTGCCGATGGTCAGCGTGATGGTGTCGCCCATGTACCCGCCTTCGCCGCGTTCCCAGCGGTGGTCTCGATTCAGGAGCACCCGGTAGATGTCTTTACCGTCGGTCAGGTCGATGTGTGCGATCTCGCCTTGGTGCCCGCTCATGGTGTCCGGAAAAATGGTGTACCCCTGATTCAGGAGCTCGGTGACCTTCTGGGTGTACACGTTGCGGATGTCTTGCTTTTTCATGGTGTGTTCCTTTCCGGGCTCATGGCCCTGTCGATTTGAAAGCTGTGGCTGGCGGCGGCTTACCAGATGCCGCCCGTCCGGGTCAGGTGTGCCTGCCTGTCCAGATTCAGGAGCCGGGCGGCGACCTGTTCCGGCTCGAGGTTCAGGCTCTTGCCGAAGATGGTGATCAGCTTCCCCCGGCGGTACACCTTCCACATTCCGGCGGGCGATTTGCGAGCCCAGTGGTACTCGGTTTCGTCGTAGGGGTGGATGCTGTGGACGTAGGGTGTGCCTGTGCGCGGATCGGTCTCGATTCCAAAGCGCTGGCGGTCAACGGTGAAGGTGGTCATGGTGTGTTCCTCCTTGGGCTGTGCCCTGCTTGATTCAGGAGCCGTGTGGCCCCGGGCGAGGGTTCCCGATCTGAGAGCCCTCAACCGGAACCGCCCGGTGGCGGTCGGTGTGTCGGTTAGGAAGCCCGCCGGGTGGTGGCTTCGCCGTTCCTCCAAGCGGCGTTCCCGGGCAGGTGCTTGAGCAGGTGTGTCCGGGCGGTCTTGAACTCCTCGCCGTTCATGCCCAGCCGCAGGAGCCAGCACCGGAAGGTGTACGCGGGGTTGTCGGTGACCGGGCGGGTCGGGCTGGCGCTGGCGACCGTCAGCGCTTGGTGGCTGATCGCGAGGCACAGCTGGATGTAGGCCTTGACCTCGCCCGCGTGGAGGGTGGAGTTGAAGGCCCGGAA
This sequence comes from uncultured Eubacteriales bacterium, assembly GCA_900315675.1. Lineage (GTDB taxonomy): Bacteria > Bacillota > Clostridia > Christensenellales > Aristaeellaceae > Aristaeella. Next base: position 11,676 of record OMZY01000021.1, on the reverse strand, counting down.
TTCGATGGTGCCTTTCTGCCACACCGCGTGGAGGTTCAGCAGGTGGTAGCGGCTGGGGTCGTAGTGCTGGTGCGCGTGGTACTCCCAGCACATGTCGTCGTACCAGATCCGGGCGAAATCCTCGGAGGTGGTCGGGCGGCGGCGGTTCAGTGTGCGCAGGAAGTTCTGGTCGACGGGCTGGCACCAGCGGTCGCGGCGTTCCGGGGAGATTTGGAGGGCTTGGGTCAGGAGGTCTTCCTTGGCGTTCACCAAGTTGACTAAGTTCCGCAGGGTTTTCGGGGTGTGGTTCCCCAGCCCGACGTGAACGTGGATGCCGCAGGAGGGGTCGGCGTGTGCCCCGGCGGCCCGGAGGGCCCGGACGCAGGCCTGCACCGTTTCGAGGTCTTCCCAGCGGCACACCGGGGTGACGAACTCTGTGCCTTGGTCGCGGCCTCCGGCGATGCTCGCGTCGGAAACGCACCGCCACTTGCGGCCCTCGCGATCGACCGCAACCCAAGTGTCGTAGGAACCGCCTTCGTGGTGCACCGGGGCGGTGTACCCGTCGGTGGAGAGAACCCCGGCAATCGCCCGGGCGGCGGTCTGGCGGGAGATGCGGTTGACCTCGAGTTCGAGGCCGAAGGTCTGGTTTTTCACGGTAGGGCTCCTTTCTTCCGGCGGCGGCTTTTCCCGCCCGCCCGGGTCGCCGGGCTGTCGCTTCTGGGCGGTTTCCCGCCCGGCGGACACATGAATCGCTCTTTTTGCCCGGAAAGTCAACCTTTTTTTTTCGGAAAAAGAGGCCCGGCCTTCCTTATACATGCGCGTAGGCCCGCCGGAAAAAAAGAAAAAAACCCGGTTTTTTTTCGCCCGCCCGGGCAAACCCGCCGCCCGGAAACCGACCCGCCGGAACCCCGCCCGGGCACACTTCTCCGCTTCGCCGTGGAAAAGTCCACCGACCCGGTGGGTGTTTCGCACTGCGTCCTGCTAAAGTCCACCCGGGCACAGGACTTTTCAACTTCGCTCTGCGAAAGTGTGCCCGCCGCCCGTCCGGGCAGACCCCATCCAGACCACCTGCCCGCCGCCCGGGCACACCGCCGCCCGCCCGGAGGAGCCAGCTGGGCCCGTCGGGCTGTGCCTAGGGAGGGGGTGGTCGGATCCCTGTTGTGTGCCAGGCGGAGACCGCGCCCCCCTCACGCGTGAATTTCCGACAAATTCGGGGGTGGGGGTATCAGCCCGCCCAGACAGCAAAAAAGCCGCCCCGAAGGACGGCAGAAGGAGCAACCATGAATACGAATCTCAACATGCAGCGGATGCCCATTGACCAGCTGAAGCCCGCGAAATACAACCCCAGAAAAGACCTGAAGCCAGGCGATCCTGCGTATGAAAAGATCAAACGCAGCCTGCATGACTTCGGCTACGTAGATCCAATTGTCTGGAATGAAGTGACCGGAAACATTGTCGGTGGCCATCAGCGGTATAAGGTACTGAAAGCCGAAGGGGCCACGGAGGTTGACTGTGTTGTGGTGCATATCGAAAACCCGCAGGACGAAAAGGCGCTCAACATTGCTTTGAACAAGGCAACCGGTGACTGGGAACCCGTAGCCCTGGCCGAACTGCTGCAGGATCTGCAGTTGTCTGGTTATGATCTCGGTGCGACAGGCTTTGATGCAGCGGAAGTCGATGATCTGTTCTCCAAGGTTCATGACAAAGACGTTCATGACGATGATTGCGAGATTGATCCGGATGAGGTACAGCCTTATGTACAGTCCGGTGACATCTGGACGCTTGGAAAGCACCGGATGATGTGCGGTGACAGTACTGACCCTGAAGCAGTAGATCTCCTGATGAACGGAACCAAGGCTAACCTGGTTGTTACGGATCCGCCTTACAATGTCGCCTATGAATCCGCTGATGGAAAATCCATCCAGAACGACAGTATGGCAGATGAACAGTTTTTCACCTTCCTGCTTTCAGCTTTCCGAAACATGGCGGCTCATATGGCAGAAGGTGGCAGCGCATACATCTTCCATGCGGACACAGAAGGTCTCAACTTTCGCCGGGCTTTTAAAGAGTCCGGCTTTCATATTTCTGGTGTATGCATTTGGGTAAAGAACAGTCTGGTACTGGGCCGCAGTCCATATCAATGGCAGCACGAACCGGTGCTGTATGGTTGGCTGCCCAATGGAAAACACAAGTGGTTCTCCGATCGGAAACAGTCCACCATCTGGAACTTCGACAAGCCGAAGAAAAGTGCGGATCATCCGACAATGAAGCCGATCCCGTTGCTCTGTTATCCGATCAAAAACAGCAGTGCACCGAACGCAGTCGTGATGGATCTGTTTGGTGGCAGCGGTTCAACTCTGATCGCCTGTGAGCAGACTGACCGTATCTGTCGGACGATGGAACTGGATCCGAAATATGCAACCGTCATAGTGGAGCGGTTCCACGCCGACTTTCCGGACCAGGAAATTACAGTACTGCGCGATGGAAACACACTTTCTTACACTGAAATTGCTCCACAGAATTGATTTTCAGTGAAAAACGCTATCACGAAGGGAGGTGACACCAGATGGCTACCAGAGGAAGAAAGCCCCTGCCCACGGCATTGAAACTGCTGGAGGGCGACCGGGGCAAAGGCCGAAGGCCGATTAATGCGGAAGAACCTACGCCTCCGCAGAATAATGTCAAATGTCCCAACTGGCTGATGCCAGAAGCGAAGAAGGAATGGAAGCGTCTGGCTCCCTCCCTGATAGCAATGGGTATTCTGACAGAGCATGATATGGAGGCTTTCGCAGGATACTGTCAGGCCTATGCCCGGTGGAGAGAAGCTGAAGAGTTCCTGTCCCAGCACGGAACCATTTTCAAAACGCCCAGTGGCTATGTACAACAGGTTCCCCAGGTCAGCATTGCTCAGCAGAACCTGAAGATCATGCAGTCTTTCTGTTCTGAGTTTGGCCTGACTCCTGCCAGCCGTGCACGATTGTATGCTGGTTCAGGTGAGAAGGCCGATACAGATGATCCTATGGAAAATATCCTGAAGGGAGGCTGGAAGGATGTTCTCTGAGGCAAAGGCCCGCCGCGTCACGCAGTTCATAGAGTGCCTCCGCCACACCAAAGGAGAATTCCACGGACAGCCCTTCAAGCTGCTTCCATGGCAGGAAAAGATCATCCGGGATGTCTTCGGTACGGTGCGTGATGAAGATCCAACCATGCGGCAGTACAATACCGCCTATATTGAGATCCCCAAAAAACAAGGTAAATCAGAGCTCGGTGCTGCCGTCGCCCTGAACATGCTTTGTAATGATGATGAATGGCGGGCAGAGGTTTACTCCTGCGCCAGCGACCGGCAGCAGGCCGCCATCGTATTCGATGTAGCCGTGGATATGGTGAAACAGTCTCCGGCCCTCAGCAAGCGGATCAAAATCATCCCTTCCACGAAGCGGATGGTATATCAGCCGACCGGAAGCATTTATCAGGTACTGTCCAGTGAGGTCGCAACAAAGCATGGTTTGAACGTCAGCGCATGTATCTTTGATGAATTGCATACGCAGCCAAACCGTGCCTTATATGATGTGATGACCCAGGGCTCCGGTGATGCCCGGAAGCAGCCTCTGTGGTTTTTTCTGACAACTGCCGGAACGGATCGAAACAGCATCTGCTGGGAAGTACACCAGAAAGCTCTGGATCTCATCGAAGAAAGAAAGCATGATCCGCGGTTCTATCCCGTCATTTACGGATTGCCGGATGATGCAGACTGGACGGATGAGAAGAACTGGTACAAAGCAAATCCTTCTCTGGATCAGACAATCACCATCGACAAGGTCCGGGACGCTTTCAGAAAAGCGCAGGAAACGCCTGCCGATGAGAACATGTTCCGGCAGCTTCGCCTGAATCAGTGGGTGAAACAGTCCATCCGCTGGATGCCTATGGACAAATGGGATGACTGTGGCGGTGTGGTCAATGAGTATGAATTGGAAGGCCGTGCCTGTTATGCCGGGCTTGACCTTTCTTCCACCAGCGACTTGACAGCCATGGTGCTGGTCTTCCCTCCGCGTGACGAAGAAGAACAGTACATAGTCCTGCCACATTTCTGGCTTCCAGAGGAAACACTACAGTTGCGTGTTCGGCGGGACCATGTGATGTATGACAAATGGCAGAAGCAGGGTTTTCTCCATACAACGGAAGGAAACGTGGTTCATTACGGCTTCATCGAGCAATTCATCCTGCACCTGGGCGAACGGTACAACATCAGGGAAATTGCCTATGACCGGTGGAACGCCACAATGATGGTTCAGACTCTTGAGGATGACGGCTTTACCATGGTTCCCTTCGGTCAAGGGTTCCGGGATATGAGTCCACCGACGAAAGAACTGATGCGTCTAGTGCTGGAACGGAAACTGTGCCACGGCGGCCATCCTGTTCTCCGATGGAATATGGATAACGCTTTCGTTCGGACTGACCCTGCCGGAAACCTGAAGATCGATAAAGAGAGATCCACGGAAAAGGTCGACGGTGCTGTGGCACTGGTCATGGCACTGGATCGGGCTTTGAAAAACGCGAACATAGGAGCCTCTGTCTATGATGACAGGGGTTTTCTCATTCTGTAGGAGGAATCAGAAATGCCCTATAAACCAAGAAGACCCTGCCGTTATCCCGGATGTCCGGAACTCGCTGTGCAGGGTCAGGTTTTTTGTCAGGATCATATGGAGTGGAGTGGTGACCGGCTCCGTGGCGGCGCTGCGGCTCGGGGATATGATGCCCGATGGCAGAAGGCCCGGGCGCTTTTTCTGAAACAGCATCCGCTGTGTGCCTTTTGTCAGGCGGAGGGAAAGATTGCTCCCGCGACGGTGGTGGATCACATTATCCCGCACCGGGGCGATCAGCGGCTGTTCTGGGATCAGACGAACTGGGAAGCCCTCTGTAAAGAGTGCCATGATAAGAAAACCGGATCAGGATTATGAGGAGGTACAGCATGAAAAATCCATTCACCGCGCTGTTCCGTGCGCGAGACAAGCCTCAGGACAGTGTTAGCGCTGCCCCAACCTTCTACTTTGGCACCAGCGGTTCCGGCAAACCGGTCAATGCCAGCACAGCTATCCAGCTTTCCACGGTTTATGCCTGCGTCCGGGTGATATCGGAAACAGTTGCCAGCCTGCCACTGGGAGTGTATGAAGCAAAGGATGACGGCAACCGCAAAGCAACAGAGCATCCACTGTTCCCATTGCTCCATGATGAGCCAAACAGCGAAATGACATCCTTTGTGCTACGGGAAGTTATGCTGGCGCACCTGCTTCTGTGGGGCAACAGCTACTGCCAGATCATCCGTTCCGGACGGAATCAGGTCACTGGCCTGTATCCGCTACTGCCGGATAAGATGACCGTTGACCGGGATAAGAAAGGCATCCTGACCTACACCTACATGACCAGCACAGGTGAAACGGTGATCCTTTCCCCGGATGATGTTCTGCACATCCCCGGCCTAGGCTTCGACGGTGTCATGGGCTACAGCCCTATCGCACTGGAGAAAAACGCCATCGGCCTCGGTATTGCCTCCGAAGAATACGGCAGTAAGTTTTTCTCCAACGGCGCACGTCCTTCCGGCATCCTGACGCACCCGAACACCGTAAAGAACCCGAAGGCGCTCCGGGAAAGCTGGAACAGCGCCTACGGCGGTTCCTCCAACAGCAACCGTGTGGCGATCCTGGAAGAAGGCATGAAGTTTGAGCCGATTGCCATCCCCAATAATGAAGCGCAGTTTCTGGAAACCCGCAAGTTTCAGGTGGATGAGATTTGCCGGATCTTCAGAGTGCCGCCTCATCTGGTGGGCAATTTGGAGCATGCTACCTTCTCCAATATCGAACATCAGTCTATCGACTTTGCTGTGCATACCATCCGGCCCTGGCTCGTCAGAATTGAACAGTCCATGAATCGCGCCCTTTTCACCGATCAGGAGAAGGGGCGCTTTTATGTGCAGTTCAATATCGACGGCCTGATGCGTGGCGACTACAAGTCCCGGATGGAAGGCTACGCCATTGCGAGGCAGAACGGTTGGATGTCCGCCAACGATATCCGTGCGCTGGAGAACCAGAACCCGATCCCGAAGGAAGAAGGCGGCGACGCCTATCTTGTCAACGGCAACATGATCCCCATCACAACTGCCATGAAGCAGGCAGCGGATGATGCGGAGCCAACAACCCAAACCCAATCCAATCCTGAAAGAAGGAGGTACCCCTGATGCGACACTTTTGGAACTGGGTACGCAACGAGGATGAATCCCGTACCCTGTATCTGGAGGGTGTGATCGCAGAAGAATCCTGGTTCGCTGACGACATCACCCCTGCCATGTTCAAAGAGGAGCTTTTCTCCGGGAATGGCCCTATCACCATTCATCTGAATTCTCCCGGCGGCGACTGCATCGCGGCTAGCCAGATCTACACCATGCTCATGGATTACCCCGGCGACGTCACCATTCAGATCGACGGTATGGCAGCTTCTGCCGCTTCCGTCATTGCTATGGCCGGAACCCGGGTGACAATGAGTCCTACCAGTTTGATGATGATCCACAATCCCTTCACGATGGCCATGGGCGATACGGAAGAGATGCGGAAAGCCATCCAGCTGCTGGACGAGGTAAAGGAAAGCATTATCAATGCTTACCAGATCAAGACCGGGCTGAGCCGGGCGAAGATTTCCCATCTCATGGACAGCGAAACTTGGATGAATGCTCTCAAGGCAAAGGAGATGGGCTTCTGCGATGAAGTCCTGTACACTGGCGCTGAAGACCTGCCTGAAGATATGGCGGGTTTTTCTTTTGAGCGGAAATCCGCTGCTGCCTGCCTCATGAACCGGGTGATCGCTTCGATACCAAAGCCGATGCCCGTGATGCAGGCGGAGCCAGAGCACCCACCCGATCCGGAACCCACCCCTGAGGAACCCGAAACCATTACCCCTGATAACCGAGTGAAAGCGGCAGACCTGGAAAAGCGGCTGTCGCTTTTGAAATGATGAAGGAGGATATCACTATGAACAAGATTCTTGCTCTGCGCGAAAAGCGTGCCAACCTGTGGAATGAGACTAAGGCTTTCCTGGACAGCCATCGTGGTGAGGATGGCATGGTCTCCGCTGAGGACAATGCGACCTACGAAAAGATGGAGGCTGATGTGGTCGCCCTCGGCAAAGAAATCGAACGGCTGGAGCGTCAGGCCGCGATCGATCGTGAGATGGATCAGCCCACTGCCGCTCCGCTGGTTTCCCGTCCCAATGGCGCGGATAACCAGAAGATGGGCCGCGCCTCCGATGAGTATGGCAAAGCCTTCTGGGGCATGATCCGTAACCGCTCTGCCAGCCCTGCTGTCATGAATGCCCTGCAGGTCGGTACCGATTCTGAGGGCGGCTATCTCGTACCGGACGAGTACGAACGCACCCTTGTGCAGGGCCTTGAGGAGGAGAATGTTCTCCGTTCCCTGTGCACTGTCATCCAGACCAGCTCCGGCGACCGGAAGATCCCGATTGTGGCTTCTCACGGTACCGCCTCCTGGGTGGACGAGGAAGGCACTATCCCCGAAAGCGATGACGCCTTCGGTCAGATCTCCATCGGCGCTCACAAGGTGGCCACCATGATCAAGGTGTCCGACGAGCTGCTGCAGGACTCTGTCTTCAACATCGAGTCCTACATTGCCGCTGAGTTCGCCCGCCGGATCGGCGCTGCCGAAGAGGAAGCCTTCATTACCGGCAATGGCACCGGTAAGCCCACCGGCCTGCTTCACGCCACCAACGGCGCGGGCACCGGCGTGACTACTGCTGGAACCTCCATTGTCGCGGATGAGATCTTTGATCTGGTGCATTCTATCAAGAGTGTTTACCGGAAGAGAGCGGTGTTCCTGCTGAACGACAGCACCCTGAAGGCCATCCGGAAGCTGAAGGACGGTCAGGGTCAGTACCTGTGGCAGCCCGGCCTGAAGGAAGGCCAGCCTGACACCCTGCTGAACTACCGGCTGGTGACTTCTCCCTTCATGCCGGAGATCTCCGCCGGGAATAAGGTGATCCTGTTCGGCGACTTCAAGTCCTACTGGATTGCCGACCGTCAGGGCCGTTCTTTCCAGCGTCTGAATGAGCTCTTCGCCGTCACCGGTCAGGTCGGTTTCCGCGCTACTCAGCGTGTGGATGGCCGTCTGGTGCTGGCCGAGGCCATGAAGTGCCTGGCTGTGAAGACCTGATAATCCAACGACCATGGGAGCCGTTCGAGTGGGCGGCACCCTTTCCTGAGGAGGAATGAGTTATGGCGAACACCTATAACACCAAAAACTACTTTGCCCATGGCGGTGAACAGCTGGTGATCGGCGGCAAGCTGACCTTTCTGGATGGTGCGGAAGTCGAGAATTTTCCCGGCAACACAAGCGGAACTGCCGCATCCGGCACCGCTCCTTATGTGGCTGACAGTGAGGCAACCACCGTAGCAGCCCTGAAGACTGACTTCAACGGCCTGCTGGCTGCGCTGCGTACCGCCGGAGTGTTGTCCGCGACTGCTCCTGCTGCAGCAGAGCCTGAGACTACCGACCCTGAAACGCCCACTGAAGGAACCGAGGGCGGTGGTACCTGATGATCGTCACCGTTGATGAAGTCAAAACCCATCTGCGAATCGAGCATGATGAAGAGAATGACTACATCGAAAGTCTGATCAAACAGGCTCAGGCTGAAGCGGAGGATTACTGCCGGGTCTCCTTTGAGGAACAGGATGAGGAAGGCAACATCCCCGATGCCCCTGAGCCTGTACGGCTGGCTGTGATTCTCATGACCAGCTTCTACTATGAAAACCGGGACATCCCGGACATGACCACTTACAAAGCGACCCGGATGGCGTTTGACAATCTGCTGTACCGGTACCGTGATCCTGAGAAAATGTTCTGACGGAGGTGATGCTGTTTGCGCGGTTATAAGAACTTCGAAAGTGACCCGCATCCAGGGGATCTCCGACACAAGATTGAAATCGGGTACACCGAGAACCAGATCAATGAAAACGGCTATCCTGAACCGACGGATGTTGTGGTCTGCAGGGTCTGGGCCGCTGTGACGGATGCAGGAAACCAGCACTATCGCAGCGCCGACGTCATGAACACTGAGGCCGTCATCAACTTCACCATCCGGTACCGGGAAGACATCAAGCCCGGAATGTGGGTGCGCTTTCAGGGAGAGAAATGGAACATCTCCACTCTGGGCGAGTACAGCTTCAAACGCACCTATCTGGGTCTGAAGGCTTCCATTGCCAAGGGGGTGAGCGGATGAGACAGGTACAGCAGGCGCTCAAGGATATCGGTATTCCTGTTTATGCTGGCGTCTGGCGGGCCACATCCCCGAATCAGAACCCGCCGGTGCAGTACTGCGTTTATTCCACCACTACTACGGAAGCATCCCATCAGGATGATCATGTTTCATCCATCAGAACCTATGTGTATCTGAACCTGTGGAGTGATATTGATCCGACCGACATGGCGGATACGATCCGGGCAGCCATGTATGCCTACGGCTTCTTCATGGTAGAAGAATCCGACAAGGGCTATAACCAGCCTGCGTATGACACAGCTACCCGGCAGTACACGGTTCAGTGGACATGGTGCTGGAGGGAGGATGTGGACTATGGCAATTGAACTGCGCGGCTTTGATGATCTGAAGGACGATCTGGTGAACATGGCTTATGCACTGGATCAGGGGCCCGGTGTGAACCGTGCTCTGAAGGCCGGTGCAGTCCCTATTGAGCAGCAGATGCTGCATAACGCCAGCACAGACCCGAAGATCATCACGGATGCCCTGCACTCTTCCATTCACACAGGCTCGGTGAAGAAACGGCGCGGCAGCGGAAAGCAGATCACCATTGGCGTGCACCACAGTGAGAAAGGCGCTTACTATGCCAACCCTGTGGAGTTCGGCCACGGCGGTCCCGCTCCGGCTCCCGCGCATCCCTTTGTCCGTCCTGCCTTTGATACCCGGGCCGATGAGGCCTATGAAGAAATGAAGCGCGTCCTCCGGGATGAGCTCAAAAACCGATGAAATTGGAGGTAAACGTTTATGCCTAACAATCCTGCGGCTTCTCCGACCGTATCTTCCACGGTCGGCCTGAAGAACATGGTGATCGCCCCTCTGACGGTCGACACCGAGGAAACCCTGACCTATGGCGATCTGCAGCTGGTAGCCGGTGCCATTGAGGCAACCATCACCCCGGACAATGCCGATCCGGACATCCAGTATGCGGATGACATCGAATTTGATGTCCTGTACCCCGATCCTGAACTGACCTTTACCACCCGGATGGCGGATATTCCGCTGGCTATTCAGGAAAAGATCTTCGGCAACGAGATCGACGACAATGGCGTCTTGATTCGGACTTCCACGGACAAGCCTCCGTACTTCGCGGTTGGTTTCAAGAGCGAGAAGTCCAACGGCAAGTACCGCTATGTGTGGCTGTATAAGGTGCGGGCGAAACCCCTCACTGAGAACTATGCCACCAAGGAAGGAACGACCATCAACCGCCAGACCGGTGAGGTGGAGTGGACCGCGATCAAGCGTACCCACGATGCCCGGTACCAGGCGGTTGCTGACGAGGGTGAGAACGGCTTCACCGCTGAGAGTGGAGCGACCTTCCTCTCCAGCGTGTACACGCCCAGTTTCACCCCGTGATCCCCATAACCCTGCCGCCGCATAGCCATAACGTTGTGCGGCGGCTTTTCATTCTGTGATGGAGGAATTGATCATGATCACATGCACTCTCGGTGAAAAGAAATACACCATGGACTTTGTTTCCGGCAGGGCACTGCGGGAAATGGAACCTGCCGCGAAGACCTACGGCAAACTGGTCCGTCTGTCCCAGGATGCCGTAGAGGGCAAAGACATCGCTGAAGAGCAGATGACGGTGACGGACGCTCTGGATACCATGGTGAAATGGTTCTGCATCCTGTTCAACAACCAATTCACCCCGGATGAAGTCTATGACAAGTATCCCGCCGACCGGCTGATGCACGACATTGCGCTGGCCCTGATGGCAGTGCAAACCCAGACTACAGAGGTATTGGACACTTTCCCTACGATTCCGGTGACGCAGGAAGCAGATCAGATCCTGAAGGAGATCGCTCCGGAACCCTGACGCTGCCGGAATACGTCTACGCGACCTACAACGAGCTGATGAAAAACGGCTGGCGCATGAAGGAAATCGACGAAATGGACATGCTGGGTTTCCTGCGTCTGCGGGCATGGGACGCCCAGCGGGAACATGAAAAGAAAAAGCCCCGCCAGCGCTTCATTGATGAAGTCTGGCCGGGTGTGAAACCGTAAAAAAGCTTTATTTATAACCTATAACTGCAACAATTTTGTTAGCCCGTAATAAGTAGCACACTTTTCGTCCTCCACTAATAAGCTCTTTGGAGGCGTTTATATCGTTTTCGTTTGCGCTTTCAGGCATAGCTTTTGCGAGAGAATAGCCATCATGATACGATTCTGCGTTTTCCAAGGAAACAGCTAGTGCTTCAATCTGTGCTATACTCAGTTCTTTCTCAGGCAGCCAAGAAAAAACATCAAGTATCTTCATTCCATTATCCCCTTCATTACTTTATCCCCGAATTACTGTCTTTTCGGGTGCACCCATTATATGCCGTTTTTTTCTGAGCCACAATAGAAAAGAAGGTGAAATCTCATGGCTGAAACCCTGCGCGA
>OMZY01000037.1 GCA_900315675.1 uncultured Eubacteriales bacterium | reverse complement strand
ACAAACAGGATGGTATGGTGTTTGCTCCAGTCTGGCAGGTACTGTTTAAAGAAGAAGGGCGTGGAGAAGAATACACGAGCTGGGCAGAGTTTAACGCAAGCAACGGAAATACAATTGATGCGATTTTCCGGTAAATTGATATAACAACAAAAGAATCCCCACGTGGCATACATTGGCTGCGTGGGGATCCTCATTTTTGCCATGATTCCGCCATTCTCATGGGTTGATTGAATCTGAAAGAAATAGGAATGGCTTAATGGCTGGAAATCATGTATAACAATGAGGTGGCATCGAAAAAGCCACATCAATAATTTATTTGTAAGATTTCTTGGAGTTCTGCGTCTAATAAAGTGAAAGGGGGTTGAGAGCTCTATGCAGCCTGGTTCTTTTGATCAGATCTATCAAGACTACTTCGACTCGGTTTATCGTTATGCGCTCTCACTCTCCGGAAATCCGCAGACTGCTGAAGAGATCGCCCAGGAAACCTTCTTTAAGGCAATGCGAACTCTGGATCAGTTTCAGGGAAAGAGCAGCCTGAAAAGCTGGCTCTGTGCCATTGCCAAAAATCTATGGCTTTCAGAGCAACGGATAAGGAAGAATCAGCCGATTGATGACGCGCTACCGCTTCAAGACCCGTCCATCGGGCCGGAAGAAGCGATTGTGCGTCAGGATGAAAGCATGCGCATCCATCGACTGCTCCATCACTTGGACGAGCCCTATCGGGAGGTATTCACACTCCGAACTTTAGGTCAACTAAGCTTCAGGGATATCGGAGAGCTCTTCGGCAAATCGGAAAACTGGGCGTGCGTAGTCTTTCATAGAGCGCGTACCAAGATTAAAGAGAAAATGGAGGAATGATCATGAAACTGCCCTGTGCCGTTACACGTGATTTGCTGCCGCTGTACGCGGAAAACATGGTCGAGCAGGAAACCAGGGTTCTGATTGAAGAACATCTGGATGAGTGCGCTGATTGCCGGGCAAAACTCTCTGAGATGAACGTTCCAGCAGAGAATCCTGTTGATACCGTAAAACCGCTTCAGAATTTGAAGAGACAGATACGAAAAAAGCGCCTTTACGCCGCTGCACTGGCAGCGCTGATCGTCTTCGTTGGAGTTTATACCTGTTTTTTCCGCACAATGGCTATTCAGTTGGTACCTTGGCAGGACGGATTAATTGAGATTGTCGGAGTAAAAACGTACCAACCTGAAGATGTGGTCGTTGATGAGCGTGATACTGAAACCAGCGAATCCGTTACTCCCTCGCCAACAACAGCGCCTTATACTGCTAAACATACAGACGAGGGTCTTGTTCTTAACGTGAACAGCATCGTTAATGGATTTCAAGAACACATTGTGGTTGATGATGACGGAACACATACCTTGTTTATTCAGGCTTTAAGTACAAACCAGCATTCTGATCATCTTGCTCAGTCATATTATGAATCAACCATCTTCCCCGTACCTGATCGCCTGATCTATGGGCTTGAGCAACCACAAACATTACTGTGGGGCACGCCAATGAAAGGTGGTGTGGAAATCCTTCCGCGTCTTGCGCTGGCCTATTATCTTATGATTGCACTTGTAGCAGCCGGAGTATGCGGACTGACTTGGGGAATTCTGAGGAATTGGACATATAGTTGGATTCTGCGTCAACTATTCTTTGCACCAGTTTCTTACATTCTGTCGCATCTTCTTTTGAAAGGAATGAAGACCACAAGCTTCTTTATGGATCGGGATCTCCTCAGCATACTTTTGGTAGCACTTGCCATTTATGCTTTGCTTACCATCGCCTGGCAGATGTTCCTTACACGAAGAAAAGAAGCGTAACACAAAAAACTCCCACGAGGCGCAGCCCCGATTTGGTATGATTCCCCTTCCTCATTTGAACGGCAAAACTATATTTCCCGGATCCATACCGCCATTTCGCCCGGTGCGCGGTTGGCCCAGGCGAAATAGGGAATAAACGTCAGCTGCGTTTCAGCTGTTTCATCCGCCCGGCAGGCCGGCGCGTAAAGCTGTCCTTCCGCAAATGATCTGCTCTCGCGGAACGCGCGGCAGCGGATGGTCCGGATGCCGCCGAGCAGCTGCGGTTCGTCGCGCACTTCAAAGACGGTATTGAGCGGCAGGCGGAGCAGATGGAGACCGCTTCCGTTATCGGCTTCCTCCAGGCAGTAAACCAGCGGTCCGCGGACGACGCACAGCTTTCCGGCATCTTCCCGCACGGCAGGATTCGCCCTCATCAGCAAAACAGGCATCTCCAGGTCCAGGCCGACGATATCATTCTCCCGCCATAACCGATTCAGTTCAATATATCCCGAGACCGGCTCAGAAGGCACGCTTTCGCCGTTCACCTTCAGCTCATAGCCCCGGCACCAGCCGGGAATGCGGACAGCGATGCCGTACTGTCCCGGCGTATGCACAGCCAGGCGGATCCGGCCGTCCCACGGATATTCGCTTTCCACGCTGAGGCGGACCTCAGTATGCGCCAGTGCAGCGCAAACATCCCCGCTGATAAACAGGTGCATATACAGCGTATCGTCTCCGGCCGAAAAGGCATAGGAGGGAAGTGAACCCAGAAGGCGCGCGAGATTGGGCGGGCAGCAGGCACAGCTGAACCATTTCTGCCGCCGCGGCTTTACATGACGAAGCCGGTCGTCCTTTTCGCAGGCTTCGGGCACGACTTCAAGCGGATTGACATAGAAGAACCTTTTCGCGTCCAGCGACATACCGCTCAGGACGCTGTTGTACAGCGCGCGCTCGAGGACATCCGCGTACCTGCCGTCCATCTGGGCGTTCAGCATGCGCCGGGCAAAGAAACACAGCCCGATCTGTGCGCAGGTTTCGCCATAGACGGCATCGTTGGGAAGATCATAATCGTAGGTAAAAGCTTCCCCTATGTGCGTGGAACCGATCGCACCGGTGATGTACATCCTGCGGCTGGCCATATTGTCAAACAAAGCCCGGCAGGCTTCAAGCAGGGAGGGATCATCTGTTTCCGCCGAGACATCCGCCATGCCGCTGTACAGATACATGGCGCGAACCGCGTGCCCCTCGGCCGCGGTCTGTTCGCGCACCGGCTTCCCGGCCTGGTAGTACTGATAGCGCATGTAAGTTTCATTCCAGATGAAGCTGCGGTTTCCGTCGCGCCTCGCTTCCTCCTCGAAATACAGCGGCGCCTGTCCGCGCCGGTCGATAAAATACCGGGCCAGCATGAGATAGCGTTTTTCGCCGGTCTGCCGGAAGAGCCTGACCAGCGCCATTTCGATAATTTCATGCCCGGGATAGCCATGCAGCTTGCCCTCCTCCGGGCCGAAGGTGCGGTCAATCAGGTCCGCGAAACGGCAGGCCACGGACAGCAGGCGGGTGTCGCCGACGTTCCGCGCGAAAGCCACGGCAGCTTCAATCAGATGCCCCGCGCAGTACAGTTCATGGTTGTTTTGCAAGTTACTGAAGCGCTTTTCCTCCGGGTGGGTCTGGTAATAGGTGTTCAGGTAGCCGTCCGGGGCCTGCGCCTGCACGATCAGGCGGATGGCGCTGTCCGCCGCCTCCCGCAGCGCGGGATCAGGCGTTACGGAAAGCTGATAGGCGACGGCTTCCAGCCACTTATAAAGATCGCTGTCCTGAAAGACCATGCCGTGGTATTCTCCCCGGCTGATCCCTGCCGCGAGGCGGAAGTTTTCGATGCAATGGCTGGGCTCCGTATCCTCCAGGAGGTCGTTCAACGCTTCCCATTGGTAGGGAAGCATCTGCGTCCGCACCAGGTCAATCCGCGGCGCAAAAAAGCGGTCGGTGATTCGCATGCCGGACAGCGGCAGCGGCTTTACCACAGGGTTCATTCCAAATTCCTCTCTCGTTCAAATCTTCCGGGATGGCGCGGCGGAACGGGCTTCCGCGCGGCAGCCTTTTCCTGCGGATGGTTTTTAAAAAGGGCCGTGGAAAAACCACGGCCCGGGAAGGCAAGGATCGTATTACTTGAGAATGCTGTCGATGGTTGCCTGCGCTTTTTCCGCGGCCGCAACGGGATCAGTGCCGGTCATCACTTCGTTGAAGGCCAGCGAGATCGCGTCGGAGATCTGCGGCCAGGTCGGCAGCGGACCGCGGGCATTGGCGTATTTCATTTCATCGACGAACACCTGGTAGACGGGATCCCCCTCGAACTGGCCTTCCGCGATGGTGGAGTCGGAGGAGATGTAACCCATGGCATTCATCATATACAGGCAGACATCCTTGCTGGTGGCATACTTCAGGAATTCGATGGCGGCTTCCTCATTTCCGCCGGCGATGACCGCATAGTTCTCGCCGCCGAGGCCGGAAGCCTGCACCTTGTCCTGCGGAATCGGCGCCACGTTCCACTTGAGGTCCGGAACTTCGGAACGCATGGTCGGAATCTGCCAGGTGCCGTTAATCATCATGGCCAGGTTGCCGGAAATGAACTGGTTCATCGTGTCGCCCTGGGTCCAGTTGATGGCTTCCTGGGTCATAGCGCCTTCGTCCACCATTTTCTTCACCTGCGTCAGGGCTTTGATACCGCCTTCGGAGTTCATTTCATAAGCGGTCGCTCCGGCAGACCATACCCAGGTCAGGAAGTTGAAGGTGCCTTCCTCGTTCTGCAGGGAGGAATGGGCAAAACCGGAAACCTTATCGCTGGAGCAGGCTTTTGCTGTTTCCAGCAGCTCATCCCAGGTCGTGGGCACTTTGCAGCCGGCGGCAGCCAGCATGTCTTCGTTGTAGAACAGGACCAGGTCGTTGCTTCCGAAGGGCACGCCGTACAGTTTTCCGTCGAGGGTGCAGGAGTTGACGGGGCCCGGATAGTAGGTGCTCACGTCAAACTTGCCGGTAATGTCGGCGAATACGCCCATCGCGGCGTACGCGGCGTGGTCGGGGTTGTCCAGGATCACCAGGTCCGGCAGGGCGTCCGCGGCGGCGCCGATGGACAGCTGCTTTTTGAAATCAGCGAAGGGAACGTACTTGGCGGACACCTTGATGGCGCTCTGGCTGGCGTTGAACTCCTCGATGATGTGGTTGAGCGCCTTCTGGTGGCCCTCGGTCTCCCAGTAGTACCAGATCTCGACGTCGCCGGAAGCTCCTTCGGCGAACGCGCCCGCGGCGGCGATGCCGGTCAGCAGGCAGACAATGAGCAGGATACCTAACAGCTTCTTCATTTTCTTGACTCCTCCTTCATTTTTGTCCATTCTCCGGACTCTGGCCTTATTATGTTTTTGAACAGGAGAAAAAGAAACTCAAAATTTCTTAAGAAAGGGGGAATAAACTAATGTTCCGTGGAATCGTTCCCGGCCGCCGGGGAAACCGTGATCGGGAACCGGATGGTCACGGTCGTTCCCCCGTCCGGCACGCTTTGCACGCTGACCTCGTCCTGCCCTTCGCAGTAGCGGTGCAGGCGGAGGAAAGCGTTTGACAGGCCGATGCCGGCCTTGTCCCGGATCTCCTTCACATCCCCGCTGCCGAGGGCTTCGAGGATCTCCGGCGAGATGCCCTTGCCGTTGTCCGCGATGGTGATGGCCACCCGGCCGCCCTCCGCCAGCATGCTGACCTTCAGCGTATACGTTTCCCGCTTGGTGTCGAACCCGTGCACGATCGCGTTCTCCACGAAGGGCTGGATAATCAGTTTATGCACCCGGACGTCCAGGATTTCCGGATCGGTCCGGATTTCGAAGCTGAATTTGTTTTTCAGGCGGAACTGCTGCAGGTAAACGTATTTCTTCAGCCAGTCGACCTCGTCCCGCAGGGTGACCGGCTTGTCGCTGTTGCTGATCGCGTAGCGCAGGATCGAGGCCAGCGTGCTGATCGCGTTGCTGATATCGTATTCGTCCTTTTCAATGGCGATCCAGTTGACGGTGTCAAGGATATTATAGATGAAGTGCGGGTTGATCTGCGCCTCCAGCATCCGGATTTCCGCTTTCCGGCTGTTTTCCGCCTCTGTTTTTTCACGCAGGAGCGCCTTTTCCAGATCGTCGATCGTGCGGTTGTACTGCTTCGCGATCACGTCGATCTCCGAAAGCATTTCGCCTTTCCGCGGCAGCCGGGCGGGGATGCCCGCCTCGTCCGTCCGCTGCATGCCCTCCACGATATCGTCGATATCCCGCGTCAGTTTGCCGGAAATCTTGCTGATGATGAAAAGCGCGGCGAACATGAGCAGCACGCCCATCCCGACGATCTGAAGCAGCTTTTCCACCAGGCTCTGCACGTAACGCCTGTTGTCGTGAACGCGGATGATGTTCCAGCCCAGGATCCCGTTTTCCAGCCGGTCGACGCCGCTTCCTGCGGCGGGCGTGAACGAAGTCCCGATCAGGCTTTTATCGGCGCAGCTGACGATCCGTCCGGTTTCGTCGGTGATGTAGACCTCGCTGTCTTCCGTCTTGACGGTCCGCATCACTTCCTCCAGGAGGCGCTCGTCGATGCTGATCACGATGACGCCGTAGAGTTTTTCCAGCTGTTTGTAATTGACGATGCGGTGCGCGATGTGAAAAAGCCAGTAATCCTGGTTGGCGAAACGCGTTCCGAACTCCGTGGGCCAGACGTGGTTTGTATAATCAGCCGAAGCGATCCGGTACATTTCGTCACTGCCCAGGCTGAAACGGCTGATCCAGGAGTTTTCATGGATGGTGGAGGTCAGCTGGTCGTAAGTAATTACGCGCCCGTTGTCCATGATGACCATGATGGATTTGATGAACCGGTTGGAGTTCAGCACCGTGCTCAGGTAGCGGCGCATCTTGCTCACGCTGACGGCCGCGTCCTCGCCGTTGTTGATATTGTCCGACCAGACGACCATGTCGTCGTTGGTATACATCTGGTAAAGCAGGTTTTCATATTCGCTGAAGCGAATGCTCAGGATGCTTTCCGCGGCTTTCATGTTGATATCCGCCAGCTCCTCCGTGCCGCGCCTGAGCGTGACGGCGAAGCTGTAAGCCATATAGGCGCAGATCAGCGTGATCATGACCGCGGTCAGGATGCTGAAGCGCTTGATCAGCATTTGCCGCATGGAGCGTTTTTTTCCGCCTGCCGTTCGCATCGTATATCACCTCTGAAAATCTGGGGACATTGTACCGCAGCCGCGCGGAAAACACAACGAAAATCCGGTGCGGCAGCGCACCGGATCCGAAGGCTGTATCCTTATCCCTTGACGGCCCCCGCGGTCATGCCGGCAATAATGTACTTCTGCATGAAGACGAAGATGATGGCGACCGGGATCATGGAAACCACCGCGAAGGCGGACAGGTAGCTCCACTTGGTGCCGTACTGTCCCATGAAGTTGAAAATCCCGGCTGTGATCGGGCGCATCGGCTGTTCCAGGATGAAGGTCATGCCGTAGGCCAGGTCGCCCCAGGCGTACAGGAAGGAGAAGATCGCGCAGACGGCCACGCCCGGTTTCGCCACCGGGACCAGGATCCTCATGAACGCGCCGAACCGCATGCAGCCGTCGATATACGCCGCTTCCTCCAGGTCCCGGGGAATGGAGGCGAAATAGTTCTTGAGGATCAGCACCGAGAACGGGATGCCGATCGTCGCGTCCGCCAGGATCGGCGCGCCCCATGTGTTGTACAGGTGCATGTTCCGGAACATGATGAACATCGGTGTGAGCAGCACGGAAACCGGGAGCATCTGCGTCACCAGGAAGCCGAGGAGCACGGATTTATGGCCCTTGAACCGGTAGCGCGCGATGGCGTAGGAAGCGGGCACCGCCAGCACCACGGCGATCAGCATGGAACCCATGGAAATGACCAGGCTGTTGAAGAAGGACCGGAACATGTTGAAATCGCCGGTTTCGATCTGCGCGATGTAGGATTTCAGGTTGAGCGTATGCGGATAAAGCGTCGGCGGGTTCTGGAAGATTTCGGCTTCCGTTTTCAGGGACGTGTTCAGCATCCACAGCATTGGGAAGAGCAGCACCAGGGCGATCAGCACCGCGAGCGCGCAGAAAAGGAGATTCCGGCCGCGGCTCATTTTGACGTCATTCATAGGCTTCCTCCCCCCTGGAGGTAATCCTGACATAGACGGCGCCGACCAGGAGCAGGATTACCAGCAGCGCGTTGGCGACGGCGGAACCCTTGCTGTACAGGAAATTGTCGAAGGACAGTTTGTACGAGTAGGTGGACATCAGCTGTGTGGAATTGACCGGGCCGCCCGACGTCATGACGTAGACGAGGTCGTATACCTTGAACGTGTAGATAAAGCCGAGGACCAGGATGGACTCGATGGTGGAGCGCATCAGCGGAAGCGTGATGCGCGTGAACTGCTGGAAGCGGCCGGCCCCGTCGATGGACGCGCTTTCATACAGCTCGCCGGGAATGGACGTCAGGCCTGTGGAAATGAGGATCATGTTGAACGGGATGCCGATCCAGATGTTGGTGATAATGACGGGAATCATCGCGATGCCCTGGTCCGTCAGCCATTCAATGTTTTCAGGTACGATCCCGAGGCCGGTCAGGATGTTGTTGACGACGCCGACCTTGGTCGAGAACATGAATTTGAACATCAGAGCCGTAACGGTCATCGGGATCATCCAGGGCATCATCAGGATCCCGCGGACCGGCCGGGCGATGGAGAACTTCCGGTTGAAGAAAAGCGCCAGCGCAAAACCGATCAGGAACTGGAAAACCAGGCAGCTGACCGTGAAGACGAACGTGTTGGCGACAGATTTGAAGAAGACCTCGTCGTGAAACAGCTGCACGTAATTCCCGAAACCGATAAAATGTTTCTGTCCGCGCAGGAAGTTCATCACGTCGACGTCCTGGAAACCGAGGATGATATTATGCACGATCGGGTAGCCGACAAAAACAAGCATGTAGACGACCGCGGGCAGCGCGAAAAGCAGGCCGATGTTGTCGTGCCTGAAGAACGCTTTGATCCGGTTCAAAACGATTCCCCCCTTCCATAATTCATGATAGCCGTTTTGAAACCGGGATCAAAGCGAAAAAACTAAACAAAGAGGAAAAATCAAAAGTCGTTTGCAAAAAAAACGCTCCACCGGTATGCGGTGAAGCGGCTTCGCGCCGGGATCAGCGCGAAGCCTGGTCGTTCTTCCGGTATTCTGCGGGCGTGAGCCCGGTCGCCTCCCGGAAAACCTTGCTGAAGTACTTCGGATCGGAATAACCCGTCTTTTCCGCAATTTCGTACAGCTTCAGCTGCGTTCCGCAAAGCAGTTCCTTCGCCTTGTCGATCCGGACGTTGCGGATGTAGGTGCTGAAGGACATGCCGACCTCGCGGTGGAAGAGCGTTCCGAGGTATTCCGGCGTCACCCGGAGCCGGCGGCTGATCTCGTCGAGGGTGATACCGTCCTGGTAGTATTCCCGGATCAGTCCGATGGCCTTCCGCACGGTCAGGTGCGATACGCTGCCGCCGGCCTCCGCCGGCGCCAGGCAGGCGGTGATGCCTTCGGCGACGCGTTCCAGCTCCTCCCGGGTTTTCGCGTCCATGATTTCAGTCAGAAGCTTCTGGCGGTCCACCGTCTGGTCCGGGTTTCCGCCGGTTTCCTTCGCGAAAGAGATGATGAGCCACAGGAAGCGGACATAGCATTCCTTGATTTCCCGGGGCTGGTAAACCTTCCCGTCCCGGAAACAGGCGCCGAATTCCCGCAGGACCGCGGCGATTTCGTCCGCGTTGGACGCGTACATGGCGGCCCTCATCCGGTTCTCAAGTTCCATCGGATAAATGCAGGATTCTGTTTTGACCTGCGCGACCTCCGGCCAGCGGATGACGGTCCTTCCGCCCTGCGCGATATTCCAGTCCAGGTAGGGAAACATTTTTTCATAGGCGTCGTGAAGCGAAAACGGCCCGGTCGTTTCCGCGCAGCAGACCGCCGCGACCGGCCCCAGGTCGTCCAGCCGGCTTTGCAGGATCGACTGCACGCCGCCGGGGCCGGCATAATCATACGCAACGGTTGCCAGCACCTTGCGGTAGGAGAAATCAACGGTCACAAACCTGCACTGGGAAAACAGGGGAAGAACCCGGCCGAGGCGGCTGCCGTATTCCCTGGTTTTTTCTTCGAAAGGGCTGCCGGGACAGCACAGGATCAGCGTAAAACGGCTGTCGGAACGGATGCCGTAATTGTTGTTCAGGTAGCTTTCCAGTTCAGGGGTGGCCTTCATCCTCCCCAGCAGGAGATCCCTGAATACCTGGTCGATGCTGCCGATCTCCGCCGGCTTCCGGCTCCTGTCAAGCATCACCTGCTCTTCGACGTGCGCCATGGCCTGCTCAAAATCCATCAGGGAGGTGGGCTTGAGCAGGTATTCCGTTACCCCGTATTTCATGGCGGACCGGGCATACTCAAAATCGGAATAGGCGCTCAGCACAACCGCTTTCGCGTGCAGCCCCTCAGAAGTCATCCTTTTCAGCATCTCCAGCCCGTCCATGACCGGCATACAGATATCCGTAATGACGATATCCGGCTTCGTTTCACGGATCAGTTTCAGCCCATCGTCGCCGTTTTCCGCGACGGCGACAATCTCGTAATCGCGGTTCAGCTTCTTCAGGAGCTTTTCAATTCCTTCCCTGATCCTGATTTCGTCCTCAACGATGGCGACTTTCATCGGCATTGTCATCCTCTCTGCCCGTTCTCCTGCTCACAAATCAAGGCGGCACCGGGGCCTGCCGCATGCAAAGGAGGCTGCTTCAGATAAGGTATTCATCACCGGGATGGGTACATACCGCAAATATCACGCTTCCGCCGGATTCATTCAGCATGGGATCCGGGGGTGGCTTCCGGGGGAAGAAGAAGCTATATCCGTTCCAGCACGGGAATCCGGTCCAGCGGGGCGGGAAGGGTGACCTTCCGGCAGCCGGCGTAGGTTTCACCTGTATCCACGTTTCGCCAGGAGCATCCGGCCGGCAGCATGACGTCCCGCCGCCGCAGGCCGGCATACAGCACCGGAGCCACCAGATACCGGCTGCCGAACATATACTGATCCTTCAGGCCTGCGCAGGCTTCGTCCTCCGGGAATTCGTAGGCCATGGCCCGCAGCAGGGGAGTCCCCTGAAGATGGGCAGTGTGCATGAGATCCCGAATATAATCCCTTAATTCCTCCCGGCGGCGCAGATACTTTTCCAGAATAAGCTCCGCTTCTTCGCCGAAGCTCCAGATTTCGTTGCCGCTTCCGGAAGACAGCACTTCCGTGCCGTCCCGGCGGAAGACCTTTTCCACGGGGCGGCGGTCCCCGTGGAGGCGCATCACCGGGCAGTAGCATCCCCACTGGAACCAGCGGACCAGCAGCTCCCGGAATTCCGGGCTCTCCGGCCGGCCGCCGTGGAATCCGCCGATATCCGTGGTCCACCAGGGGATGCCCGCATAGCCCATGCTGAGGCCGGCACAGACCTGCCGGCGGAAGTCCTCCCACCGGCTCATGATATCCCCGGACCAGATCAGGGCGCCATAGCGCTGGCTGCCGGCCCACGCGCAGCGAAGCAGGTTGACGGGGCGGTCCATCCCGCTTTCCCGCATGCCCTCAAAAAACCCCTGGGCATAACAACGGGGATAGATGTTGCCGACCTGCTGGCTGCTGCCCAGGAAATACCGGTAGTTTTTGAAATCGTAGGTGCCGTACTCGGGCTCAGCCTCATCCAGCCAGAAAATGCGAACGCCCGCGTCCCAGTAATTCTTTTTGCACTTTTCCCAGACATACTTCCGGGCCCGGGGGTTGGTGGCGTCGTAGAACATGCTGTCCTCCACGAAGCGCATGCCCACCTGCTCGCCGTACTCTGCGCGTACCAGCAGCCCCTGCTGCCGCATTTCCTCATAATTCTCGCTGGTCAGGGCCACCTGGGGCCAGACGCTGACCATAAGCTGGATGCCCATATCTTGAAGC
The DNA here is from genome assembly GCA_900315675.1 of uncultured Eubacteriales bacterium. GTDB lineage: Bacteria > Bacillota > Clostridia > Christensenellales > Aristaeellaceae > Aristaeella. The sequence goes on along the minus strand of OMZY01000037.1, from coordinate 6,278 downwards.
TCCCGCACCATGGCGGCGGGATCCGGGAAGAACTCGGGGTCGAAACGGTAATCGCCCATTTTGGGCCAGTGGAAAAAATCGCAGACGATGACGTCAATCGGCAGATTCCTGCGCTTATACTCCCTGGCAACATTCAGGAGCTGCTCCTGATTCCAGTAACGCAGCTTGCACTGCCAGAAGCCCAGGCCGTACTCCGGCATCTCCGGCGGGAAACCGGTGGCCTCCGCATAGTGCCGGCTGATTTCTGCGGGGGTGTCCCCCGCGGTGATGAAATAATCCATCTGCTTTGTGGAATACGCCCTCCAGGTGGTGCGGTTGACACCGAAAGACACTTCTCCGATGGCGGGATTATGCCAGAGGAAGCCGTAGCCCAGGCTGGAGATGTAAAAGGGGACGCTTGCCTGGGAATTCCGGTGGGCCAGCTCCAGGGTGGAACCCTTCCAGTCCAGCGTTTCCTCCTGGTACTGCCCCATGCCGCGGATGCTCTCGCCGTCCCGGCCTTCAAAGGTGACGGTCAGGGTAAAGTCCCCGCCCAGATGGGGCTCGAATTTCCGGCTCCTGAGCGACAGGGCGTTGGCCGGGGCTGTTTCCCGGAGGAGGAGCTCCGCTTTCTGATTATAGAAGGACAGGGTTGCATAATGGTGCCAGTCGTCCATGGTGATGCGGGCGGTGAGCTTCCCCACTGTAATGGACGCGGATTCGTCCCGGATATCCAGCATGGCTTCCGTTGGCTGCGGATCCAGCAGGGCCCAGCGGTCATCCCGGATTTCACCCATCAGGACAGACTGGACTCTCATGCTGTCCGGACCCCAGGGGGAGATTATCAGCGTTTCGCCGTTGTTTCGCCAGATCAGCCGGCTGCCATCCTGTGTAAAATAGCGCATGAAAACGCACCTCCTGCATATTTTGACTCGCTTCTCCCGCCTCGCGGGTAATCTATCAACAGTAAATCAGCCGGAGGCATCCGTGTCAAGGGTTTTCCGAAAAAAAGGCTGCCCCAATTATTGAGCTGAAGTGAAAAGTTTGCTTCCAGTTCATTCAATCAGCTGTCCTTTAAGTTTATCCGAAGTGCGAACCGGCTGCCAATGCATCCGAGTTCGACACTTCGTCCTGTGGTGGAGCATAGGGGAGTCGAACCCCAGTGGCCCGGGGCTACCGCCCGTTCTCCGCTGAAAACTGTCCACTGGACAGTTTTCCGGGCGCTCCGAACCCCTACAATGCGAATGTAGCGCACTAACGAACTCCTCCGTGCGAACCCCATGGCGGTCAGGACTCTGACCGGATTAGCCATCAGAATGGCTTTTTCCCTCAAGACTGTCAGAACGGGTCTTGATCACCCGATAATACGAAATTTGTCCGATAATTGAGATATTTCGTTCTAAATGTTGACAAATAACTAATTAGCTCCTATCATTATAACGAAATATGTCAGCTATTTGACTTAATTCGTAATGGAGGGATCGATATGCAAATCCGCAGAGATATATACCTTGACCGACTGATCGCACGAAAAAGAAATGGAATGGCTAAAGTGATCACCGGTGTAAGGCGATCCGGAAAGTCCTTCTTAATGAATGAACTATTCTATCAACACCTGATTGGTCATGGTGTGGACAAAAGCCACATCATTCGTTTTGCTTTTGATTCCGCTGATGATCTTGCGAAAATACAGGAGAATCCTGTTCAGCTTGCTCTTGAAAAACGAAAAGTGGATCCGCTCAAGTTCTGCAATTATATTGATCAGCAGATTCGTACTGAGGGAGAATACTATCTTCTGCTTGATGAAATACAGCTAATGGATGCTTTTGAGTCTGTGGTAAACAGTTATTTACGCGACAGCCGTTTAGATTTGTATGTGACTGGCAGCAACTCAAAATTTCTCTCCAGCGATATCATCACCGAATTCCGGGGCAGAGGAGACGAAGTCAGAATCTATCCATTTCGCTTCTCTGAATTCGTAACAGGATTCAATGGAGAAAAATGGGAGGCATGGAACGAATTTCTGCTTTATGGCGGACTGCCTCAGATTCTGGAGATGGCTACACAGGAGCAAAAGGTATCCTTTTTAAAAACAGTCTTCCAGAAAGTGTATGTAGATGATATTGTTTCCAGGAATCATCTGAGGGGAGATGAAACGCTGAACACGCTCTGTGACTGTCTGGCTTCATCAACAGGCTCCCTTACAAATCCAAAGAAACTGGCGGATACTTTTGTCAGCGCCGGATACAAAGCGGTTTCAGACAAAACAATCTCGACCTATATCGAATACATGAAGGAAGCTTTTTTGATTGAGCAGGCGAAACGCTATAATGTTAAGGGAAAGGTTTACATAGGTTCTCCATATAAATATTATTTTTGTGATACCGGATTACGTAATGTTCGACTTGGTTTTCGTCAGTTCGAACCTTCCCATCTGATGGAAAACGTGATTTACAATGAGCTTCTTGCAAGAGGACTGGAAGTAGATGTTGGCGTTGTCGCACACGATGAAAAAGACAGGAATGGACATATAACCAGAAAACAGCTGGAAATTGACTTTGTTGTTAATCATGGGAATCAGCGATACTATATCCAATCCGCGTATGCCATTCCAGATCAGGAAAAAATGCGTCAGGAACAGGCATCGTTAATTCATGTACCCGATTCATTCAGGAAGATTATCGTGACGAACGATCCGGGACCATTATGGAGAAATGAAAAAGGCATTACCATCATGGGGATCTTTGATTTCCTCCTTCACGACAACAGCCTGGACTTATAAGCAACAGGTTCGGATTTAGCAGGGGTATCCGCATCGTTTGGAATTGCATCGGTGAGTTCATGCCGCCGATGCCTCAGAAGGCCCCCAAATAAGGGAAAACCCTTGATAAATCAAGGGTTTTTGATGGTGGAGCATAGGGGAGTCGAACCCCTGTGGCCCGGGGCTGCCGCCCGTTCTCCGCTGAAAACTGTCCACTGGACAGTTTTCCGGGCGCTCCGAACCCCTACAATGCGAATGTAGCGCACTAACGAGTTCAGCGTTCTGCACTCCCATTTTGGGCTTCTGCCTGGTTGTGTGGGGTGTTAGCAACTTCGATAGAATCGAAGCATCTATATCGCACCCCTTTTTTGTTCTGAAAAGAAAAAACTCGGCCAACATGAGTGTTATCTCGCGTTGGCCGAATTCTTTTTGATTGCCGGGATGCAGCGTTCCGCTTCATCGATCTGGATCAGAGGCTTCTCCTGAGCGATCTGCGTCCGGAAGGAATCAGCTGCCACATAGAAGGTGATGCTCAGGTGATAATCCTTGTCCACGAGTTATCCGGTATGGGATGAGGATGTGGCTCGGCAGCTTGGCGACCCTGACGCACATCTTCGGGAAGTAAACCGGAATCGAAAACTTGCGGGATTACCACCGATCAAATCCTGGGACGACTAAGAAAGCTCCCGGCTTGTCTGATATCACGTCAGATAGCCGGGAGTTTTATTTCAGAAACAAGATAATCCACATTTTGTTCAACTGGCAGTGTCCCGTCAATCCGGATCACAGGACAATCAACCGTCTCAAGCCAATCTGTAACATAGGTCTCTGCTCTGTTGTCTGTCAGCGAAAACCACTGGCTTTCCTTGTCATACAGATCTCCGCCCGGAAGAATCCTGTCCCCGTATTTCTGATAAGAGCGATCGCGAACACGCTGGCTGCGGATCTGTTTCGGAACCTCAATCAGGATGATATGGTCCAGTGACGCAATCAGTTTGTCGCCGTAATTTCCCCTGACAGCTGCAAAGATGAACCGGCTATTTTTACCGATTCTCTCCTCCAGAAGCCGAATCACTTCTTCTTTGCTTCTCGGGCAGGAAAACGCGTACGAAGGATCTGCCTTTGGGAAAAAGAGATCTTCATTATCTATAAACTCATATCTCAGCCGGTCAGCCAGAATTCTCCCCAGAGCGCTTTTTCCTGTTCCGTTGAGTCCGCATATCAGTATCCCCATGGCATCCTCACTTCTTCTGCTCATACTTACGAAGTAGCCGGTTATAGACGATCATAAGTGCGATCGTAATTGCGACCGTGCCCAGAACGACCCAAAGAAAACCTGCAGCATTCTGCTTCAGGAAAAGGAACGGAAGCCCCAGCAGTTCGAACAGCCCCGCATAGACAAACCACAAGATGGCAACTGCACGGTTGTATTTCCGGACGTCAGTGACCTCCGGAGGCTTTGTTCCGGTATAAAAGCTAACTGCTTTATCTGACTTCCAGGCCCAGATGCCAATGCCCAGAAGCACCAGGAACACGATGCTCCATATAACAAAACCAAAGATCATTTCCGTTCACCATATCTCCTCTGTCAGTTGTGAAAGGTATCTTTCTCAACTGCTTCATAAAGATTGCGATTCATTCGTTTCTCGAAGTATTCTTTCAGTTTCAGATTCTTGTTCCATTTGCCCTGGTCATAATCTCCATAGCGTCGTTTGACATCCGACATTCTCTCTATGATGTCCATCACGCCTTCGGAGCCAGATATGGCATCGCACAACTGGATCAGCATGTCATAATCATCCGGGACAACTTCCTGCAGTTTTGTTCGGATCAACTCAGTTTCCTCTTCTGCTGTGTCAAAATTGCCGACATACTCTTCGATCTTCATCTCATTGAACGAATGGGTCAAGCAGATTCTGGCAACATCCGGATAATCCAGTTTCATCATATAGGAATATCCGTCTGATACATGACCGAGGTGACGCTTGCCGAATTTCCTGCCGATATCATGCAGCAAGCCGAGGACATAAGCTTTTTCAGGACAAAGCCCGGAATAGAGCGCGATCTTCTCAGCGCAATGGGCAGCCGTCCGGCTGTGATCACCCCACGGACCCGGATTGCACAGTTCTGCCTCAGCCAGAATTGCTTTTGCTTCTTCGACAGAGGGATATCTTCCTTTGCCGGGATTTGCAATCCGAACAAAGTAGTGGCTTTCGTCCTGTCCGACAACGCGTCCGCCGTTGTGGAGCATAACGTGGAGGGAAGCCGGGTTATCCAGATTGACCCGCAGATAGATTTCTTCCTCCGGAATAATACTTTTTGCGATCTGAATGGTAAGTTTTAAACCGGCAGTTCCAAAACCTTTCCCTCGTTCTTCTTTCCGGATGCTGTAGCCGATATGCCCCGCGCCGTTCCGCAATGCTTCTGTCAGGTGATGTCGTATCCGGAATTCTCCAATCAGGCGATCATCATCCCACAGATAGTAGTACGTTTCCGGAACAAACCAATCCGGCATGTTGACCGGATGCTCATAAGATATCAGTGTCGGCAACACTTTCTCAGCATACTCATCAAAGGAGACACCGTGATATGGATTTGTCAACCCATTTTCATCCGCAGGCAGTGCTGTTGTATATTCCCATTGGGCAGCTACATCCTGCACATTGATTTTACGCAATTCCATACCGCTCTCCTCTGGTTTATTTCAGCACTGGCTTCCAATCGTTTGCAACGTCCAGATACAGCTCCGTGAAATCTCCATCCGCCATGATCCGCATCAGACCGTCCATATGCCAGATCCAGTTGGTTTTGAGCACTTCATCCTTCTCTAGCCAGAACACCCGGCCTTCAGCGGATGACGCCAGGTCTCCGGAGAACTGGTCAGCCTTAAACAGGAAGACAACATACCGGGAACCGTCTTCATTGATCCATTCCTTCACACCGCAGAGCTGAGGATGTTCGATGGTGAGCCCGGTTTCTTCCTTCATCTCGCGGATCACAGCATCGACGATCGGTTCATGCTCCTCCACATGGCCACCGGGGAAAATGATCCCATCAGCGCCTTTGCCGACTTTCTCCTCTACCAGCACTTTAGTTCCGTTCTGGATCATGCACAAGTTGGTGAGGATCACCCGTTCAGTATGTTCCATCCGCGTCACCTCTTCAAAATGGTCTACTGGTTTTCATCAGTAACCGGCTCCAATAATACCATACCGGAGAAGCCTCAGTCAAAGAAAACAAACGCTTGCAGCGTTTCGCTGCCCATGATACAATGCCTTCACGCCATGGAAAGGGAGATGATGAGAACCATGTCTTGCAAGAAGATTTATTGTTTTCCAATCCAACATATGCTGCTATGTTTGTAATCGGCAAGAGTGCAAATGGTCTCATAAGCTGGAAAACGGCTGATTGTAAAACGCTAAAATCGCTAGAAGCAGAACATTGATAATGGCTACATGATGCCCCCAAGGAATACGAAAGATAGTATCTTCTGGTAATTCGTCAACAGTCTGTTGACGAATTGCGACTTCTCCAGAAT
>OMZY01000029.1 GCA_900315675.1 uncultured Eubacteriales bacterium | reverse complement strand
GACGGATTTCGAGGGATTTTGAGAGAGCTTCGCGGAATTTTCAATCGGCTGCATTCCTTAGAAATCAAGCCTTCCGGGACGTTGACAGACTTCGGCGGAGCTTCGCGATATACCGCCTTTTTGGTCTCCTAAGCGGCAGGCCGTGGGTTCGAATCCCGCCGGGTGTGCCATCGAAAAACCGGTTGCCCTTCAGGGGTGACCGGTTTTCGATTGATACGCTTCGCAGAAGAGAACCCACGGCGGCCGTGGCAAACGAGAGAAGCGTCAGCCCAGTGGGCTGTCCGCGAAGCGGAAGCGACTCGAGTTTGTTAGCGCGAAATGAGCACAGGCACCGCTCCAAGGTGTCTGTGCGACGATTGAGCGAACGGTATCGAATCCCGCCGGGTGTGCCACAAAGGCAGGTTCCCCTTCATGGGGATCCTGCCTTTTGTGATATACAGTCTGGGATTTGAATACATGGTGGGCCGTGGCAAACGAAGGAAGCGTTTCCACAGTGCGGAGTGCCGAAGGCAAATTATAAAAGCAGGTTAAGCAATGACTGGATCAAGCAGATCCATTCATAATCACCCTAATACTGTTTTGACGAATCAGTAAAAACTAAAGTTTATTGCTAATCCACAAGATGGACATCGCTGTCAGAAATATCTTTTAGTCATGTCGTTTTGTACGCTAAACAGTTGAACAGTGGATATATATCATGGTACAATTACCCCCTAAGAAAAGTAGCCATATGCTTTGTTTCCATTGCCTGTGGATGTTCAACCAGAAGATTAATGCCAAGGAGCATTTTGCGAGGTGTGATCATGGCTCACTATTCCTGTGGCATGTATGGCGGAAGTTTTAATCCGCTTCATTTAGGGCATGTCCGTTGTATGATTTCTGCCGCTAATCAGTGCGACAAACTGATTGTGGTCATCTCTAATGGCGTTAACCGAGGCGAGATTGATATCCGGCAGCGATACCGCTGGGTGTACGAGACAGTCAAGCATTTTTCACATGTGCAAATCTTCGTATTGGATGACACCGCCCCGTCCAAGGCTGCATACACGGAGGAAACCTGGTACGTGGATGCGCAGAAAGTGAAGGATTTTGCAGGCGAACCGATAACTGCCGTGTTCTTCGGAAATGATTATCTACCAGACAGCATGTGGACAAAGTGCTATCCGGAAGCAGAACCGGTGATTCTGCCCCGGGACGGTATTTCTTCCACAGCAATCAGGAAATCTCCGATGGCGTGCTGGGATATGATGCCAGATTATGTTCGTTCATTTTTTGTAAAAAAGGTTCTGCTTATTGGTACGGAAAGTACAGGCAAATCCACACTCGCGATATCCCTTGCCCGGCATTACAATACCTGTTCTCTGGAGGAGGTCGGCCGAGATATTTCCGCACGATCTGGAACAGATGAATGGATGCTGCCGCAGGATTTCACAGACATATTGCTTCAACATAAGGTTAAGCAGATGAAGATGTTTTCCAAGGCCAACCGGGTTTTCTTTGAGGATACAAATTGCCTAACTACGTTATTCTATATTGATTTTCTGGAAGGAAAAGAGAAAGAGAAGAACCGAAACCTGGCAGAAGCTATATCTGTTCTGAATGAGTACGACCTTGTCCTGCTGCTTGGGCCGGATGTGAACTTCGTACAGGATGGGGATCGGAGTCTGAAGATTGCAGCAGACAGGAGAAAGTATACGGATTTGCTCAAGCGCATGTGCGAGGAACACTGCCTGCAAGTGATTGAACTGAACGGTGATTATGAGGAACGTTATCGAAAAGCCGTAGAATTGGTGGATCGGCTGCTGGAGGAATAAGATGGTTGAGAAATTGAAGAAATATATGACGCTGTTCCAATGGGCAGAATGTCTTGCTATCATCGTATTTACCATATATTTTGCACTGACAAACACAACTGATACCTGGTGGTATATCCTGATTGATTCTCTGGCAGCAGTATGCGGAGTGTTTTGCGTTGTGCTCTGTGCCGGCGGAAAGAAGAGTCAATACTACTGGGGATTTGTGAATATTATCGCGTATATCATCATCGCTCTGATCAATAAGTATTATGGCGAAGTAATGCTGAATGCCCTATACTACCTGCCGACACAGTTCATCGGGCTATATGTCTGGGGAAAACATTACAACAAACCTGCAGATCAAGTAGAGGGACTGAGGATGGATGGGAAACATATTGTTATCTGGTCTATCTGTTCTGTGGCAGGGATCTTTGTGTACAAGCTGATTTTGGACACTCTGGGTGGAAACGCAACACTCCTGGATAGCATGAGTACAGTGTTTTCCATTGTTGCCAATATCCTAATGGTCATGCGTTACCGAGAACAATGGGCGCTTTGGATCATTGTGGATGTGGTGACAGTTGTTATGTGGATTATTGCAGGCGATTTCCTGATGACCATCATGTGGGCAATCTATTTGATCAATGCAGTGTACGGATGGATCATGTGGACAAAAATCAGTCAGAAATCCGGCAAAGAGGGAGTGGCAGTATAATTTCTGATAAAGAAAGATGAAGGGAAAACAGATCCTGTTCCTTTGTTCCCCATTTATTTGGGGAGAAAAATAGTAATTCACCGGGGGTTCGAAACATTCAATGACATCAGTTTGTCCAATGTCTGTTGCAGAGACAGCAAGACCGGTTACGCCGACTGAAATGTGATATCGAATCCCGCGAAAAAACCGGAAACCTTTGTGAGGTTTCCGGTTTTTTCTCTATTTTTTTTCCCGGGAACATTTTCCGGCACAGTTTTTATTCCTTCCGGGACTGAATCGTATCCATGACTTTCTTTTCGTTGTATGCAGCCAGGATCACCGCACCCAGCACGCAGAAGATCACCGCCGCGATGGCGACGATCCGCAGTCCTTCCGCGGACGCCTTCAGGTCGTTGCTCTTCAGGTCCTGGGAGGTTCCCAGCACCGCCAGGGAGGTAAAGACCAGCATCGCAACGGACTGGCCCAGCTTCATGGCAAAGGTGCGGGCCGCGAAGAACATGCCTTCCCGCTTTTCACCGGTTTCAATGGAATCCTGTTCCGCCACGTCCGCGACAATCGCCTGGGGGATGATGCCCAGCAGCGCCATCGGGAACGCGGCGATGATTACGATCAGGATGCCCGGCAGCATTCCCGTCAGGAAGGGAACCGTACCGATCAGGGCGGTAATCACATAGGCCAGCGCAAGTCCCAGGAAACCGCAGATGACCAGCTTTTTCTTTCCGAACTTCGCAACAAGCCGGGAAACGAAGGGATAGAAGCAGGCGGACAGCACGGTCATGCCGCCCATAAACAGCATCGTATTGGATTCATCCAGCTTCATGGATACCGTGACAAAGAACGGCAGCCCGGTCTGGAACAGGGTCAGGCCGATCCAGTAGGCAATGTCGGAAAGGGAGAATTTCCTGAATTCCCTGTTCCGGAACGTTTTGACCAGGCTCTTCATGGCGTTGCTCTCGCTGGGCTTTGCGTCCACGAAGTCCTTTTCGTTCAGTTTGAAGGCGGGAATCAGCATGCAGATGAGGGCGAAGACGGCCAGCACGATGAACCAGATCCGGTAGCTCCAGGCATAGGGAACCATGCTACGCAGCATGCCGGCCAGGGCAAAGGGCAGATAGGCCAGCAGCGTGCCGAAGAAGAAGGTCAGGGAGATCGCCGTGGAAATAAACATACGGTCTTCCTGCGTCTTGCCGAATTCGGAGATCAGCGCGTTGTAGGGCGTGCAGTACATGGTCATAAACAGATAGAAGAGGATCAGCGTAACCAGCACCCAGACAATGTTCAGGGGGCTGGTCGGCTCTCCTTCCTTTACGCCGAGCGGCGCGAAGAAGATCAGCACGGTAACGATGGCAAAGGGCACGGCTGCCCGCTTCATGAACGGGATCCGGCGGCCTTTCGGGTTTTTGCTCCGATCGGACAGGGAAGCGATCCACGGGTCCGTTACCGCGTCAAAAATCCGGCAGATGAAGGTGATCAGGCCGAGGATCGTCAGCGCTCCGAAAATGATCAGGCCGGTCGGCACATAGAACAGCGCGCCTTCCTTGACAGAGCTTTCCGTCGGAAGGTAATATGTCACCAGCCAGGTGGTGACGATCCCGCTGAGGATGGACCAGCCCAGCTGGCCGATGGCAAAGATCCACATTTCTTTTTTGGTGAGACGTCTGGTTTTCATTCGCTCATCCTGCTTTCATTTTTTATTTGTACAAAACCTCTTATACAAATTATACCTGATTATGGGGAAAAGACAAGGTAAATTTTTCCAATGTGCAGTGATGGGCGGAGATCCGGCGGGAAGTCCGGGAATGTAAAAACCAGACGGGGAGAATCAAATGTATCTGTATCATTATTATGACAGGCGGTCCGGCCCTTTCCGCAGCCTGACGGCCGTTCCGCCGGAGGATGCGGCCCGGATCCTGGAACAGATCCGGCGGGAACGCCCGGAATCGCTGTGCGCGCAGCGGGACGGGGAATACCTGGCCAGAAGGCGGAACTGTGAGGCAATCCTGCGCCGGGAATTCCAGGCCAAAGGCGGGATCACGGAGATTGAATCGCCGTACTACATGGTGCTGGAGCACAGCCCCTGGCTGAGCACCTGGTATGAGCAGGGCGCGTGTCTGAAGATCCCCCTGGAGGAGTTTGACCTGAGGAAGGTCTCCTTTACCTACGGGGATTCCATGCCGACCTTCAGCCCCCGGGTGAACGACGGAAAGGAATACCGCAGACAGGTTTACACTTATGATGAAATCCTGAAGGTGATCGAAAAATACGGCTTTCCCCAGCATTGGAACGATGACGGCGCCCACGGGCCGGAGCGGTATATCGAAGCGCACGTATGGACGCGGAATCCGGTGGAAAGATATATGTCTGCCCGGGAGTAACACCGCTCATTCCGGCGGGATGTATACACAGCCGGCTCATTGCATCCGAAGATTCATAATGGTAAAATGTCCTTCGTGCTGCACTTAACGGAATACTGCGCAGACGAAAGGACAATCAGAACCATGAATTTAAGAGACCTGTCAGAAATCAGACGGCGGCTGAACCCGGACAAACGGTATCCCTCCCTGCTCTGCGGCTGCTATGTTGATCATATCGGAAATCCCATTACGAGTTTTGCCGTTCCGGTGGCCACCCTGTACGAAACGGAAAACGAGAAGTACATGGCCCTCTTCAAGAAAGTGCTTTCCGGCCAGATCGGACAGACGCTGACGCCCATCGCGTTCCCGACAGAGAGCGACAGGCTGCTCCTGAAAATCCGGGATACCGGAATGCGGGACGAGGAGGCGGTGCAGACGCTCTTTACCCGGCTGATTGCCGGCATCCGCGCCGAGCATCCGGATATGCAGTCCGTGGAGGACGCCCAGAATGCCGAAAACTGGCTGATCCTGCTTTTGCAGGACCAGCTGGACGTCCGCAAGCGGGATGTGAACGGGGAAATTGATCATGAGAACTCCGACGGATCCTTCAGCTATTTCCTCTGCGCCATCTGCCCCGTGAAGCAGGATAAACCCGCCCTGAAGTATGTTCCGTCGGACGGCATGTTCCATGAGCGGGCTTCCGACTGGCTGGCCGGCGCGCCTGCCATGGGCTTCCTGTTCCCGCTTTATGAAGACGGCGCCGCGGACGTGAACACCCTGCTTTTCTACAGCCGGAACATCAACGACGCCCATGAAGCCTTCCTGAAGGCTGCCTTCAATGTGGACGCCGTGATGCCCGCCACGGAACAGACCGAGACTTTCCAGTCGCTCCTGGCCCAGACGCTGGGCACGGAGTGCTCCCTGAACGTGGTGCAGGAAATGCACGAGGTGGTGTCCGAACTGATTGAAGAACAGCAGAAGGATAAGGAAGCGGAGCCCCTGATGCTATCCAAGCAGGACGTGGCGCGGGTGCTGACCGACGGCGGTGTGTCCCCTGAAAAGGTGGAGGCGTTCCAGGACGGCTACGACAAGACTTTCGGAGCCGGCACCGTGCTGCCGGCGGTGAACGTGGTGGCTCCCAAACAGTTTAAGGTGGAACTGCCCAGCGTCTCGATCAAGGTGGATCCCAAACAGGCGGATATCCTGGAGACCCGGGTGATTGACGGACGCAGCTATCTGCTGATCCCGATTGAGGGAGACATCGCGGTGAACGGCCAGCCCGTTTTTGCCCAGGACAAGTAAATCTGTATATAAAAAGGCACGCTGCTTTGATACAAGGCAGCGTGCCTTTTTGGCTTTTATTTCCGGACGGGAATCTTTTTCCACAGCCCTTCCAGCCGGTTCAGCGCTTCATACAGCGTCTCGTCCCGCTTGGCAAAGTGCAGGCGGATCAGGTGGTTGACCGGCTCCCGGAAGAAGCTGGATCCCGGCACGGCGCCGACGCCCACATCCCGGGCCAGCACTTCGCAGAATTCCAGGTCACTTTCGAAGCCGAATTCAGAAATATCCAGCAGGATGTAATAGGCGCCCTGCGGCACCGTGTGCGCGATCCGGAGATCATCCAGGCCCCTGAGGAACAGGTCGCGTTTGGACGTGTATTTGGCCGCCAGGTCCGCGTAGTATTCGTCCCCGAAACGCAGGCCGGTAACCGCCGCTTCCTGCAGCGGCGCGGCCGCGCCGACGGTCAGGAAGTCATGGACCTTCCGGGCTACGTCGATGATTTCCGGCGGGGCAATGATATAGCCCAGCCGCCAGCCGGTGATCGAATAGGTCTTGGACAGGGAGGAGCAGGAAATGGTCCGCTCCCACATCCCCGGCAGGGACGCAAAGTAGATGTGTTTGTTCGGTGCGTAGACGATGTGCTCGTATACCTCGTCCGTGATGACAAAGGCGTCGTACTTCTCCGCCAGATCCGCGATCAGCTTCAGTTCCTCACAGGTGAACACCTTGCCGCAGGGATTGGAAGGGTTGCAGAGGATGAGGGCCTTGGGCTTCTGGCGGAAGGCGGCTTCCAGCTCATCCGCTTTGAAACCGAATTCCGGCGGATACAGCGGAACGTAGATGGGTTCCGCTCCGGAAAGGATGGCGTCCGCCCCGTAGTTTTCATAGAACGGAGAGAAGACGATCACCTTGTCTCCCGGATTGGCCACCGTCATCATGGCGGCCATCATCGCTTCCGTACTGCCGCAGGTGACGACGATCTCGCTGTTGGGATCGATCTTTCTTCCCATCAGCCTCGACTGTTTCTCCGCCAGGGCTTCCCGGAAGTTCTGGGCACCCCATGTGATGGAATACTGATGGAAATCCTCCCGGGACACTTCCGCCAGCCGGTCCAGGATTTCTTTCGGCGGTTCAAAATCCGGAAAACCCTGGGACAGATTCACCGCGCCGTATTTCAGGGAGACCCGCGTCATACGGCGGATGACTGAATCAGTAAAGGTTTCCGTTCTTCTTGACAGCTGCGGCATAATGGTTCCTCCTGATCAGATATCGTAACTGAGGTTGCGTTCGTCAATAATACGCTTGGATTTGTGTTCGCTGCGGGTGTTCAGGCCGCCGTCCGGATGAACTACCACCTGGGCGGGCTTCACGCCGATGCGGGCCTTCAGCGCCGCGGATACTTCCGCCGCCACGGCGTCGTCAGACGCGGGGTTGTCGGCGTTCTTCTCAATTTCCACGGAGTACTTGCAGGTGAAGTCCTTCTCGAACACGCGGATCAGGTATTCACCGGTGATGCCGTGCAGGTCGCGGATCACGGCCTCGATATCGCTCGGGAACACGTTCACGGCGGAAACGATGAACATGTCGTCCTTCCGGCCGTTGATATGGATCCGTCCGTGGGTTCTGCCGCAGGAGCAGGGGGTGTTGTCGATCCAGCCGATGTCGCCGGTGCGGAAGCGGATCAGGGGACGGGCGTGCTTGCGCAGCGTGGTAAAGACCAGCTCGCCGACCTGGCCGGGCTCCAGCACTTCGCCGGTATGGATATCCACCGTCTCCACCAGGATGTGGTTCTCCGCAATGTGCAGGCCATTCTTGGCTTCGCACATGGCCGCGCAGGCGCCGAAGATATCGGAAAGGCCGTAGAAGTCATACACTTCAGCGCCCCACAGCTCTTCAATGGCATGCCGGGTGGCTTCAATGGAGCCGCCCAGTTCGCCGGCCACGATAATCTTCTTGATGTTCAGATCCTTCTTGGGATCAATGCCGCTCTTGAGCGCCTTTTCACCCAGCTGCCAGGCGTAGGAGGGGCTGGTCCAGATCACGGTGGGCTGATAGGTCTTCAGCACGTAGAGGAGGCGTTCGCTGGGCAGCGTGCCGCCCCAGATGCACAGGGCACCGAGGTTCTGGGCGCCGATGACGTCCGGGCCGCCCACATACAGGGAAAAGTTCAGTGCGTGGACGTACCGGTCGGTGGGCCGCATGCCCACCTGCCAGAACCAGCGGCTCTCCGTTTCCTGGAACTCGTCGAAGTCCTTCTTGGTGAAGGGGCTCATGGTCGGAACACCGGTGGAACCGGAGGAGGTGGAAATGAAGACCACGTCTTCTTCCGGCACGGCGCACAGTTCACCGAGGAAGGAACCGACGCCCTGGGTGTCGCGCTGCGTCCGCTTGTCGATGAACGGGAACTTCCTAATGTCCTTTAAGGTTTTGATGTCAGAGGGCTTTACTCCTGCTTCATCAAAGGATCTTTTGTAATACGCCGCATGGTCGTAGGCGAACTGCACAATCTCTTTCAGGTCTTCCAGCTGCCTTTTTTCAAGCTCCTCGCGGGGCAGTGTTTCCAGTTCCTCATCCCAGTACTTGTTGTTTACATCCCTGCTCATAATGTTTTTTCCTCCCTGATATTCTTATAATTTTTGCGGATAGATTCCCATTTCTGGTCCCTGGACCGGCGGATCAGGTCGATGTCCTCCTCCGTCAGGTGCCGGAACCGGCTTTGCCGCTTCAGGTAATCGGCGGGATCGGCCAGCTGCTTCGGCTGATGGGTGAGGGTGAATTCACCGTTCTCATACTCAGCCAGGTACCACAGCCCGCAGTCCACCACCTGGCGGGCTACCTCCACGGTTTCGTCCGTGGCAATTCCCCAGCCCGTGGGGCAGGGGGCGATAATGTGGATATACTTTGTTCCGCGGATCTTCGAGGCTTTTTCCACCTTCGCGATGAAATCGTTCAGGTAGCCGATGCTTGCCGTGGCCGCATAGGGAATGCCGTGGGCAGCCACGATTTCAAACATGTTTTTCTTCGGCCGGAGGTTTCCGCGGATGTTCTTTCCTGCCGGCGTTGTGGTTGTCCTGGCCCCGAAGGGGGTCAGGGAGCTTTTCTGGATGCCGGTGTTCATATAGGCTTCGTTGTCGTAGCAGATGTACAGGATATCGTCGTTCCTGTCGATGGCCCCGGACAGGGCCTGGATTCCGATGTCCGCCGTGCCGCCGTCCCCGGCAAAGCCGACCGCCTGATAATTGGTTTCCCCTCTGGCCCGGAGGCCCGCTTCAATGCCCGTGAGCATGGACGCGGTTCCGGCAAAGGTGGAGATGATCGCGTTGTTGCCGAAGCACAGCTGCGGGAAATTGAATCCGACCGCGGACATACATCCCGCCGGCAGCACGGCAATGGACCGTTCGCCCAGCACCTTCAGCGCTATGCGGACCGCCAGGCTTCCGCCGCAGCCGGCACAGGCCTTGTGGCCGTAGAAGAATTCCTCTTCGTTCAGTGTTCTCGCATTCAGACTCAACCCGCTTCACCTCCGGTTCCGACAAAATGCAGTCCCTGCTGCCCCTGTGAAAGATCCTCAAAGATCTGCCGGATATCTTCGGCGGAGATGTTCTTTCCGCCCAGGCCGCCCACATAGTTGGCTGTGGGAAGGACGATCCCCGCCTTGTGGAGCGCGGAAACCACATTGGTATAAACCGTTCCCTCATTGCCGAAGGAGATGTCCTTTTCCAGCACCGCCAGCGCTTTCGCGTTCCGGACGGCCACGGCGATTTCCTCATTCGGGAAGGGCCGCAGGTACCGCAGCCGCAGCAGGCCGACCTTCTTTCCGCCCTCTCTCAGGGCGTCCACGGTTTCCCGCACCAGGCCCGCGATGCTGCCCAGCGTGACCAGGATGTACTCCGCGTCCTCCGTCCGGTAGCTTTCCGTCAGTCCGGTATACTGCCTGCCGAAGATTTTCGCGAATCGCTCTTCCGCTTCCGCCACAGCTTCCCGGACCTTCAGCAGTCCGGCATGTTCCTTCATCTTGAACTGGGTGTTGTAGTCCGGACCGGCGGAGAATCCCAGGTTCCGGGGATGCTCCAGGTCCAGGCGGTTATCCGTTTCAAAGGGGGGCAGGAAGGCGTCCGCCTGCTCCCGATCCGGCACATCCACCACCTCGTAGGTGTGCGTCAGGACGAAGCCGTCCAGGTTGGCCATATACGGGGTGGATACTTCCTTCTTTTCCGCGATGTAATAGCCCAGCAGCGCCAGGTCCAGTGCCTCCTGCGCGTTTTCCGCGTATGCCTGGATCCAGCCGCTGTCCAGCAGGGAAATGGAATCCCGCTGGTCGCCGTAGATGTTCCAGGGCAGGGCGGTGGAACGGTTGGCGTTCATCATCAGGATCGGGAAGCGGCCGCCGGAGGCGTAGGTCAGGCATTCCGCCATATACAAAAGCCCCTGGGAGGAGGTGGCGGTAAACGCCCTGGCGCCGACTGCCGATGCGCCCATGGCGCAGGAAAGCGCCGAGTGCTCGGATTCCACATGGATGAATTCCGACTTCAAGCTGCCGTCCTCCACCATTTCCGACAGCTTTTCCACTACAATGGTCTGGGGCGTGATGGGGTAGGCGGAGATAACCTGGGGCCGGGCCAGCCGGACGCCCTCGGCAAAGGCTTCATTGCCGGAAAGGAACTTCTTTGCCATTATTTTTCCGCCTCCATCCTGATTGCCCCCGGCCGGCATTCCTTCAGGCAGATGCCGCAGCCCTTGCAGAAATCGTAGTCAATGGCCACCTTGCCGTCCTTCCTGAAAATGACCCCGTCCGGACAGTGCAGATAGCACTGCAGGCAGCCGACGCACTTCTCCGTGTCAATGACCGGCCTCACGCTGCGCCATCCGGCGTTTTTCGACACCAGGTAACCGGCTTCATAGGAGGTGGTATCGGGTATTTCGGAAAACTCCCGCGGGATATGCTCCCTCAAATACGGTTTCATCCTGCCACCTCCCGGATCGCCGCGCTGACGGCGGCAATATTCCTGACCTGCAGCTTCTCCGGCATATTCTCCCGGATGGCCTGCTCCACCGCGCCGGCGGAGACAATTCCGGAAACCGCCGCGAAGGCGCCCAGCATGATGGTGTTGGTGATCGGCATCCGCAGGATTTCCTGTGCGATCGCCGTTCCGTCCAGCGTGATCACCCGTTCGTCCTCAATGGTCCGCCGGGTGTTCAGGATGATTTTTCCGTTCTCCTTCAGCTCGTCAAAAGCCGCGTCTGTAAACAGCGTGTCGTCCAGGTAAATGCTGTAGTCCGCTTTGACCACCTGGCTCCGGTCTCCGACGGGGGACCCGCTGAGCTTGGTAAACGCCCGGATCGGCGCGCCGCGCCGCTCGGGGCCGAAGGAGGGGAATGCCAGGGCATAAAATCCGTCGCCTTCCGCCACATACGCCGCACCCAGCAGCCTGGCGGCGGTGAAGGCGCCCTGTCCTCCTCTTCCATGCCATAAGATCTCTGTCATATGTCCTCCTCTTATTTCTTCCACCGAAGCAGGTACTGCTGCAGCTTGTTGAAAAGGAATGAGATAGCGACCACCACGATGCCGATGACGATGATGCCGAGGATTGTCCGCGTATAGTCACCGAAATCGGAATAATTCTTGACGTAATATCCCAGGCCGTCCCGGGCGCCGATCATCTCGGCGGAGGTCAGCAGGATGAAGGAAACCGTCAGCCCCTGGTTGCAGCCGATGAAGATCTGCGGCAGGGACGCGGGCAGAATCACGGAGAACAGCATCGTGAACGGATTCACGTTCAGTACCCGGGCCGAGTCGATGATCTTCTGTTCCACATTCAGCACCCCGCTCATCGTGCTGGCCAGTACCGGCCAGAAGGTGGCCAGGAAAATGACCATCACCGAAACGGAACGGAAGGTGGGCAGGAGCGCGATTCCGTAGGGGATGTAGACAATCGGCGGAATGGCGCTCAGGAACTTGGAAATATAGGTGGCGGCGTTCCCCACCCGCGCTTTCCAGCCCAGCAGCAGTCCCAGCGGAATGGAGACGACCGCGGCCAGCAGGTAGCCCTGGATGATAATGGACAGCGAGCTCTGTATATTCACCATGATCTTGGGAAAATCAGTGATGAACTGGGCGAAGACCCTGCCGGGCGGCGGAAAGAGCGTTTCCTTCAGCCACATCAGCTTGGCGGAGGCCAGGGTCCACAGGATCAGGAATACATACACAAACCCGACAATGTCGAGGAACAGCGCCAGCCCTTCCGGCTTTTTGATCAGCGCGGACACCACCAGAACCAGGATCTCCAGCCCAACGGCGAACCAGAGCACGTTGAGGCATTCAGCCGGCTTGGCGGTTCTGTCCGGCAGGAACTGGATCGCCGCCAGGATCAGGAACAGGAGGTTCGTGACCCGGAGGAAGCGTTGTTTTGCATTCATTACAGGACCACCTCATCCCCGCCGATTTTGTCTCCGATGTCCCCGTAGAACAGGGAAAGCAGCCTGTTGCGGAAGGCGCTGTATTCCGGCGTCTGAACCAGTTCCGACCGGTTCCGGGGCCGGGAGAAGGGGACGATGATCTCCTTGTATACGCGTCCCGGGCTGGCGGACATCATCACGATCCGGTCGCTCAGCAGGATCGCTTCATCGATGTCGTGGGTCACAAACAGCACGGTTTTCTTCGCCGTTTTTCCGTCGCCTTCCCACAGCTTGAGCAGCAGCTCCTGCAGGATGGTCCGGTTCTTGGCGTCGATCGCGCCGAAGGGTTCATCCATGAGCAGGATGTCCGTATCCATGGCCAGGGCCCGGGCGATGGCCACCCGCTGCTGCATGCCGCCGGAAAGCTGGGAGGGATACTTGCTCTTGAAGGCGTCCAGACCGACCCGGTCCAGGAATTCATCCGCCACCCGGAAGCGCTCCGCTTTGGAAAGCTTCGGCCTGGCCTGCTTTACCCCGAAGGCCACGTTTTTTCTCGCGGTCATCCAGGGGAAAAGGGAATAGTTCTGGAAGACCACGCCGCGGTCATTTCCTGTGCCTCTGACCGGCTCTCCGTCGATCAGGATGGAACCCTCGGAAGGATGCCGTATGCCTTCCAGAATGCTGAGCAGGGTGCTTTTTCCGCAGCCGCTGGATCCGATCACACTGACGAATTCGCCGTTCTCCACAGAAAAGGACACGTCGTTCAGCGCCGTGAAATGCTTGTTCCTTTCCGTGTAATCCACCGACAAATGGCTGATCTCGATCTTACTCATGTGTTTCACCTCACAGTTCGTTTTCCGCTGGCGTGTTTTACAGAGAGACGGGACGGAAGAGCGTTTCTCCCGTCCCGTGCCGTGAACGGATTACTCGTACAGATCAAAGTGCTCCTTCAGGGACTGGTAAACAGGATCATCGGGGAACTCCGCCAGGATGCCGGCCAGAGCCTTGTCATAGACCGCCGTGTTGTACAGGGGATCGATGTCATAGTCCTGAATGTAGCCCAGTTCAACAATGGAACCCTTGAGCGCGACCGTTCCCTGTTTGTCCGGATCGGGAACGGAGGTGCCGTATCCGCCGTAGACCTCAGTTCTGATGTAGTCTTCATCAATATCGATGTATTGCTTGATATCCCGGATGGAGCCGTCCTGATTGTCCTGCGAGAACTTGTATGCCTTGATCAGGGCGCGCTCGAACGCGTTGTAGGCGTTGGGATATTCCGCCAGCGCCGCGGTCGGCGCCACCTGACGGCAGCAGGGCTGGTTCTTCAGCGCCTCCTCTTCGGAGCAGCGGTACACAATTTCGTATCCCAGTCCCTTGGCCAGCGAGGCGTAGGGGGAGTAAACGGAAGCCGCGTCGATGGAGCCGTTCTGCAGGGCGTTGAAGGCGTCCTTCTGGCTGTCGAAGTAGATGATGTGCACCTGGCCTTCGCCCTCGCCGATCTCAATGCCGGCGTTCTTCAGGAGGATCTGCAGTTCAGCGTCCTGTACGCTGTTCTTGACGGAGGCCACGTTGCGGTCCTTCAGGATGGAAACATCCCAGTCCTCCAGGCCCTCCGTGTATTCGGGTTTGATCACGTAGCCGTGGCCGTTTGTCATCGCGCCGCCGAAGATGGTCAGATCCTGGCCCTGGCTCTGGAAGGAGAGGATCGGTACGGAACCGATGAACGCCACGTCCAGCTTGCCGGAGATCAGGCCCGTCGCCAGTTCGGATGCGCTGGAGAACTGGGTCAGGGTCACGTTCAGGCCCTCTTCTTCAAAGTAGCCTTCCTCTTTGGCAATGAAGCCCAGCAGGTGAGCCGTGGAGTTCAGGTAGCCCAGGCCGAATTCGGCCTTTTCAACCCCGGCATTTTCCGCACCGGCCGGAACGGCCAGGGTAAGCACCAGCGCCAGAAGCGCTGCAATCGCAACAATCTTTTTCATAAGAAATCATCCTTTCAATCTTTTTTCAGTCTGACTGCGCTGCGGCCTGTCGTTCAGTTTCCGCAGCAGTCGGGTATGTTGTCCTGGACTTTTGCTTCCGTGGTTTCCTGTCTGCAGCAGTCCTTTTCTTCCGCGGCTTCGCCGCCGCAGCAGTCAGAAGCGCTTTTCTCCGCATTTTCCTGTTTGCAGCAGTCCGGAACGGTTTCCTCCGCGGTTTCCTTTTTGCAGCAATCCGCGGTACTTTCCTCCGCGGCTTCCTGCCGGCAGCAGTCTTTTCCTTCATGGCCGGCCTGTGCGCTGCCGCTTTGAGCAGGCAGGCTGCTTCCGGCAAAAAAGAGGAGGAGGAAGCTGAGAACCAAGCTTAGGAACTGAATCAATCGGTTGTCCTCCAAACTGTAAAATGAGTATAAAAAATGGAAGTCTTATGCATACTTCCGGCGTTCCGCTTTTCTGAACCTTTTTGTTGATCTGTCACATTCGGGACGTGCAACATCGGCCGATCCGGGAAACGCTGAACCGCATCATACATAAACACATACCCATTCGTGTACCTGTCTGCTTCGCTGACATGCCCCGTGCCTCCCTTCAAAAGTATGACCGTATTGTACAGGGTGTTTTCCCTTTTGTCCAATATCATATAGGAATAATAGGTAATAGTATTTGGCTATAACTCCCCGGTGCTGCCTTTATTTCTGCGTCCGGTTTTCCAGGTCATTGCGCAGCTTTTCGATGTACAGCCGGCCCATCCGGCTCTGGATCATGTTTTCCTTGACAATGAAGCCGATCTCCATCTGGCTGCCGGCCGGATCCCCGTCGGTTTCAAAGGGAACGGCAATGTGGTCGGAGCCGTTCAGCTCCTCGCAGATAATGCCGGAGCACAGCGTATATCCGTTCAGCCCCACCATCAGGTTCAGCATCGTGGCCCGGTCGTTGGCCTTGATGGTCCGGGGATACTCGTTTGTGCTCAGGATTTCTTCCGCATAATAGAAGGAACCGCTTGCCCCCTGTTCAAAGGATAGGCAGGGGTAGTCCGCCAGGTCCTCAAACCGGATGGACTTCCTCCCGGCCAGCGGGTGTCCCTTCCACAGGTATACATAGGCGTTGCAGTCGATCAGGTGATGAAACTCCAGACCATTGACCCGCAGTATTTTCCGGATCGCCTTCCGGTTGAAGTCGCTCAGGTAAAGGATGCCGATTTCGCTTCTTCCCGTGGCCACGTCGTCGATGACCTCGCTGGTTTTGGTTTCACGGATCGCGAACTCATATTCCTCCGTATCAAACTCCTTCACCATTTCCACAAAGCTCTTGACCGCAAAGGAATAGTGCTGCGCGGAGATGCCGAATTTCTTCTTCAGCTTGCCGTCCTTGCCGTATTTCTCCAGCAGGCGGTCATACTGCTGCGCCACCTGCTTCGCGTAATGGACAAACTCCACCCCGTCGTTCGTCAGCGATACGCCCCTTCCGCCCCGGTTAAACACGGTAATCCCCAGCTCCTTCTCCAGCTCGCGGACGGCATTGGTCAGCGTCGGCTGGGAAAGATACAGCGCTTCCGCAGCCTTGTTGTAGGATCCTGCCTCTGAAATGGCAATCACGTATCTCAGCTGTTGTATGGTCATCGGTTTTCCCTTTCCCTGTAGGTTCCGTCTCTTGAATTCCTACAAAATAGATGGTATTATAGGGTTATAAAATTGCGAGGTAATGATCATGAAGATTTCCACAAAGGGCCGTTACGCGCTCCGTCTGCTGCTGGACCTTGCGGAGCATCAGCAGGCCGGTTTTGTTTCCCTCAATGAGATCGCGAAGCGCCAGAACATCTCCAAGAAATACCTGGAGCAGATTATTCCGATCTTTAACAAGACGGACGTCCTCCGGGCCAACCGCGGCTCCCAGGGCGGGTATATGCTGGCCAAGTCGCCGGATAAATATACGGTGGGGGATATCCTGCGCTGTACGGAGGGCTCCCTGGATCCGGTGGACTGCGCCGGGCAGGATCCCGTCCTGTGCGACCGCAGCGCGGACTGCGTCATGCTTCCGGTCTGGAAGGGCCTGTCCAGGGTGATCAACGAATACGTGGACAGCATCACCCTGCAGGATATCCTGGATCAGCAGCGGGACCGCTACGCAAACGACTATGTGATCTGATTCCGCGGCTTTACTGCGGAAACGGCGCGCCTGAGTAATCGGGCGCGCCTGTTTTCATTCATACAGGTTTTTACTGAAGTACCGGTCGCCCCTGTCGGGCAGGATGATGACGATATTTCCGCGGGCCCCTGAATCAATGAGCTTTTTGGCCGCGCTCAGCGCCGCCCCGGAGGAGGAACCGGCAAAGATGCCCTCTCTTTTCGCCAGTTCCCGGGCGCCGGCAAAGGCGTCGTTGTCGTCAATTTTGACCACCTGATCCACCAGGGACATATCCATGGTATCGGCCACAAAGTCATTGCCGATGCCTTCAATGTTGTAGTCCCCGTGTTCTCCGCCGCCCATGGTGGAGCCGACCGGGTCAGCCAGCACGCCCCGGATGGCCGGGTTCTGTTCCTTCAGGTAGCGTACAACGCCGGAATAGGTCCCGCCGCTGCCGGCGCCGGCCACCAGATAATCAATTTTTCCGTCCAGGTCCCGCCAGATTTCCGGACCGGTGGTTTCATAGTGCGCCCGGGGATTGGCCATGTTCTTGAACTGGCGCAGGGTCACGGCGCCGGGTATGGAAGCGCGCAGCTCCTCGGCCTTCGCTTCCGCGCCGAGCATGCCTTCCTCCCGCGGGGTGTTGATGATGTCCGCGCCCAGGGCGCGCATCAGCGTCTGCTTTTCCGCGGAGAATTTGGTGGGCACCACAAAGATCACGCGGTATCCCCGGTTCAGCGCGGCGAAGGCGATTCCCAGGCCGGTGTTTCCGGCGGTGCCTTCCACAATTGTCCCGCCGGGCTTCAGCAGGCCTTTCTTTTCCGCGTCCTCGATCATGGCCCTGCCGACCCGGTCCTTCACGCTGCCGCCCGGATTGTACAGCTCCAGTTTCGCAAACAGGTTCACGCCCTCCGGCAGGCGGAGGTGGGAAAGCTTCACAATCGGCGTGTTGCCGATCAGGTCCTGTGTTGATTCAAAGTAGCTCATTTTCTTATTCCTCGCTTTCCGCAATCGCCTGTTCAAGGTCCGCCAGCAAATCCTCAATGTCCTCGATTCCGATGGACAGGCGGATCAGCCCTTCCGTAATCCCGACCCTGTCCCTCACCTCTTTCGGGATGGACGCGTGGGTCATGCTGGCCGGGTGGCAGACCAGGCTTTCCACCCCGCCGAGGCTCTCCGCCAGGGCAATCAGCTTCAGTGCCTTGAAGAATTTCCGGATGTTGTAGTTTTCATACAGTTCAAAGGAGATCATGGCGCCGCCGTTTTTCGCCTGCCGGCGGTTAACCTCGTATCCCTGGGCGTCCGGCAGGCCGGGGTAGTAGACCTTTTTCACCGCCTTATGGTTTTTCAGGAAAGCGGCGGCTTTTTCCGCGTTCTCCACGTGGCGGTCCAGGCGCACGCCCAGGGTCTTGATCCCGCGGATCAGCAGGAAGGAGTCGAAGGGTCCGAGCACGCCGCCTGTGGCATTCTGGATGAAGCCCAGCCGCTCCGCCAGAATGGAATCGTTAACCACCACCAGGCCGGCCACCAGGTCGCTGTGGCCGCCGAGGTACTTGGTGGCGCTGTGGACGACGATGTCAACGCCCAGTTCAATCGGCCGCTGGAGATAGGGCGTCATGAACGTGTTGTCCACAATGGACAGGATCCCGTGTTCCTTCGCAATTTTCGCCACCGCCGCCAGGTCGGTGACCGTCAGCAGCGGGTTGGCCGGGCTTTCCACGAGGATGGCCCTGACCTCCGGCGTAATGCTTTTCTCCAGCAGCGCCAGGTCGGAGGTGTCCACAATTTCATAGCCCAGGCTGAAGTTTTTGAACACCTTGTCCAGCACGCGGAAGGTTCCGCCGTAAACGTTGGAGGAGATGATCACCTTGTCGCCGGCTTTGAACAGCGTCAGCACGGCGGTAATGGCCGCCATGCCGGATCCGAAGGCGAAACCGGCGGTGCCGCCCTCCAGTTCGGCGATCAGCGCTTCCAGGGCCGCCCGGGTGGGGTTGCCTGTGCGGGAGTATTCCCAGCCGGTGTTTTCCCCCAGGCCGTGCTGCTCATAGGTGGATGTCTGGTAGATGGGGGTGTTGACCGCTCCCGTTGTTTTGTCTCCGTAAATGCCGCCGTGAATCAGCGCGGTGCCTTTTTTCTGATAAACTGCCATCGTTTTATTCCTCCAGATCCTTTTTCAGTAATTCAGGTTTTCTTTTTTCCAGTCCCGCAGGACGTCAAGCATATCCGCGGCGGTCCGGCGGGCGCCGGCCAGGTCGTGCTCCAGCCAGTTTCCGCATTCCTGCCGTTTCGCTCCGGGAATCTCCCCTTCGAACGCCGCGATGAAGGCAAAGGACTCCCGGACCAGGCTGATCGCGTCCTCCCCGCTGACCGTGTCCCGCAGCAGCAGGTAGAAGCCGGTGCGGCATCCCATGGGCCCCACATAGATCACGCTGTCCCGGTAAGCGCTGTTCCGGGCGTAGGTGGCGAACAGGTGTTCAAACGTGTGCAGCTCGCCGTTGCCCAGATAGTCGCCGCCGTTGGGCTTTTTCATCCGGATATCGTAGGTGACCACGTCCCCGTCCACGCGGGAGATATACATCCCTTTGTCCAGCCGGTCATGGTTCACGGAAAAACTGGCAATCCTCTCCATGTTTTTTTCTCCTTCATTTCAATGCTGCAATCCGGTTCCTTTGCGGGATCAGATGTACAGGTAATAGCTGTCGTTGAACCGGTCTCCCTTTTTGGCCAGGATAAAGTGAATGTTCTCAAAGGCCTGCTGGCCGTCGGCCCGGCCGTCAAAGAACCGTTTCTGGATCCTTTCGGGGGAGTTGTGCTCGTCCAGCAGGAATCCGTGCCGCTCCAGCGCTTCCGATACCTCGGACAGGGCGTAGCCGTGCTGCATTTCCTCGCCCAGGGACCGGGTGATTTCCGACAGCCGGTGTACCCGTTCCGCCGTGCCGGGCGCAAACGTGGTATCATCCGGGAAATCGAAAACCAGCTTGCTGCCGAAGGAGGAAATGGCGCCGATCTTTTCCAGCGTCTCCTCAAAAACCGGCAGCGTCAGGTAATAGGTCACCCCCAGGATCGCGAAGAAGGAGGGGGCGGCGGGATCGTATCCCGCTTTCTTCAGCTCCGCCGCCATGTCGTCCTTCGCGAAGTCCACCGCCACATAGCGGACGTTGGCCGGGATGTTCCATTCCAGCGACCGGATCTTTTCCAGCTTGTAGCGCTGGGTGTCCGGATGGTCAATTTCAAAGATCCGGATGTTGGGGTTGTCGTTCCGGAAGGCGAAGGTATCCATCCCGGCGCCGCAGATGACGTACTGGCATTCGCCCCGCTGCCAGGTAAACCGGGTCAGTTCCCGCTCCGCAAAGGCGGCCCGGGAAAGGGGAATGGGGGAAATGTACCGGTTCAGCTTGTCGCGGATCCTTTTTCCGCTGAAGTTGTAGGCCAGGTCGAAGCGGGTTTTGTCATATTCGTGCTCGATCAGCTGGCCGATCTCGTCATATTCCTCCTTGCCCATCAGGTCATAGGCAAGGTAATCGTCAAAAATCTTGTTCTTCTCGTGATTGGAATGGTAAGCGCGGGCGAAGGAGCAAAGCTTCGCGGTAATGCTTTCCATATCATCGATCATAAAACCACCTCTTCTTTTCCGGCGCAGGTATAAAGAAATCCCGCCTTGTTCTCAGGCCGCTTCGCGCGGATCGGGAACAGGCGGGATTCAGTCTTCCTGACGCTGTAGTTGATCGGCCGCCTGTGTTTCAATTACAACACAGACAGCAGCGCATGCCTTCGGAGGCAGCGGCAGATACGGGACGGCGTAAATCCGTTCCGGAAAGGGAATGCCGGCGGCTCTGGAGGCGTGCTGCAGAATTCATGGTCAGTACTTCCTTTTCATCATTAATCGGAGAACATGGGGGTGGACAGGTAGCGCTCGCCGGTGTCCGGCAGCAGGGCCACAATGATCTTTCCCTTGTTCTCGGGGCGTTTCGCAAGCTCGGTGGCGGCCCACACCGCCGCGCCGGAGGAGATGCCCACCAGCAGGCCTTCTTTCCGGGCCAGGGTACGGCCGGTGTCAAACGCGTCCTCGTTATCCACGGCGATAATCTCGTCATAGACCGCGGTGTCCAGCGTATCCGGTACAAACCCCGCGCCGATGCCCTGTATTTTGTGCGGTCCGGATGTGCCCTGGGAAAGCACGGGAGATCCTGCGGGTTCCACCGCAACGATCCGTACGGCGGGGTTCTTTTCCTTCAGGTACTGCCCGACGCCGGAAACCGTGCCGCCGGTGCCGACGCCTGCCACGAAGATGTCCACCTTTCCGTCCGTATCTTCCCAGATTTCGGGACCGGTGGTCCGGCGGTGCGCTTCCGGGTTGGCCACGTTGGTGAACTGGCTGGGAATGAAACTGTGGGGAATTTCCGCGGCAATTTCATGGGCTTTCTCGATGGCGCCCTTCATGCCCTTCGCGCCTTCGGTCAGCACCAGTTCGGCTCCGTAGGCTTTCAGCAGGTTGCGGCGTTCAATGCTCATGGTTTCCGGCATGGTCAGGATGATGCGGTATCCGCGGGCCGCGGCCACCGCGGCCAGGCCGATGCCGGTGTTGCCGCTGGTGGGCTCAATGATCACGGAGTCGGGCTTCAGGATGCCCTTGGCTTCCGCGTCGTCGATCATGGCCTTCGCAATCCGGTCCTTCACGCTGCCGGCGGGGTTGAAGTATTCCAGCTTGCCGTATATGGTTGCGCCAAGCGAGTTGAGACGGTTGTAGTTTGTCAGCTTTAAAAGCGGGGTTCCCCCGATCAGGTCGGTGATCCTGTCATATGTTTTCACGGTCTGTCATGCTCCTCTCAATATATATCAGTGTTTCGTGCTGCCGTCTGCCGGGTCAACATCGTTCACCGGGGAAGGGAAACCGCATCTCACTTCATCTCCAAATCACAGATAACCTATCTGTTTTATAGGAGATGTTATAGCACGCTTTTATATCCTTGTCAACACCGCGAAAGAGATTTCTTTGCATCAATACAGGGAAAAAGCAGGAATCACCGCATCAAAAAAGAACGCCGAAGCGTTCAGTTATATCCTTTGGCTATTGGTCCGTGTTCATCGGGTACTGTTTTTTCGGAATGTTCAGGTAGGGCACCACGGTGTGCCGGGGCAGGGCGGTGGCCATGGCGGTAATGGACGCGGCCAGTTCGCTGCAGATCCGCGCCCGTTCCTCCGCTGCCGGGGCGTCCGGGCGGAACCGGACCGGCTCCCCGAAGCAGATGCTTTTCAGCGCCGGGGCGGTATACATGGGCACAAAGCAGACCGCGGCGCCGGTCCGTTTGTAATACAGCCCGGCCAGGTCCGCAAAATGCTCCTGGAACCGGCAGAGGATGGCGTTATACGGCTCCGCCTTTTCCGGGAAGATCACGATGTCCGCGCCTTCCTCCAGCCGCTTGACGGACTGGCGGAAGGTGGTCATAACCCGCGCGTCCCGGTAGACGGGGATGGTCCGGGCGTGGGTAAAAACATATTCCGCTATCGGCGCGATCACATGGCTGAGCAGCCGGTAGAACCACCGGATCCGGCGGGGCTTCATGGACCAGAAATCCTGAAAGGCGTAGGCCGGCACTTCTTTCCGATTCATCATTTCGCCGATGCACCAGGTATAGCGGGGACGGGGCATGTACATTTCCGCGGCGATGGGGCCGTACATCTGGCAGTGGTTGCCGACGATGACGCAGGGTTCCGGCGGCAGGTTTTCCGTGCCGGAAAGCTTATATTTCGGAGACAGAAGCCGGATCACTCGATAGATCAGGCGATACAGCAGGGGAGAACGGGATGGCATGGTCATTTCTTTCCTTCCGAACGGGATTGCGCCTGGGCGCGGCTGTTGGTGTCAATGGTTTTTCCGAAAACCACAAACCGGTCATACAGGTATTCCGTGACAAAGTTGAGCAGCATGTTCATCACGGTCACGATCATGCCGTTCCATCCGCAGCTTCCCTCCAGGTAGTTGCCGAGGATCGTGGTCACGGGCGTGAAAACCGCATAGTACGCGGCTACCTTCAGCATGGCCACGGGAACGTTGTTGGCGGAGCGGAAGGTGAATTCCCGGTTCAGCGTAAAGTTCCACACCACGGAGAGCACCAGGGCGATGAGGTAGGCTACCCAGTATTCCCAGTGCAGCAGCTCGTACAGCACCGTGAACACGCCGATTTCGATCACGCCGGCGGAGATGGAAAACAGCACGAATTTGATGGTGCGGATCAGTTCGCTCCGGTCTTTCGCCGGCGTCTCCTGTTCCGGCTTCCGGTTTTCTTCTGCCATAGTCAGTCACCTTGTCCTTTCATACCGGTCAATGACCGTCTGATACCGTTCAAGCACCATGGGGATCAGCTTTTCCCAGGAGAGGGGAATGGTTTCCCGGGCATTCCGGCCGATTTCCCGCACATCCTCCCGGGTGAAAATCCGGAGGATTTCGTCCCGCATTGCCTGCGGATCGGCCGCGGCCGTGAAGCCGCTGATGTTTTTCCGGATGGCGCCGGCCGCGTTCGAACCCTCGACCGCCAGCGTCGGCACGCCCAGCACCGCCGCTTCCCGGAGCACCAGCGGCGCGTTGTCAAACACGGAGGGGAAGAACAGCAGCTCCGCGTTCCGGTAGATGCCGCTCAGCAGCTCCCGGTCCCTGACCTGGCCGGTAAAGCGGACCTGGTCCGTCAGCTTCAGAGAAGCCGCGTAGCGCTCGATCTCCTGCTCGTCCTTTCCCGTTCCCACCATGACCAGGAAGTAGTCGTTTCTCTGGTCGCACAGCAGCCGCAGCGTGTCCAGGATCAGCTTCTGGTTCTTGTACCAGATCTGCTGGCCTACAAACAGCAGAATGTGTTTGTCCCTGGGCAGCTGAAAACGGTCCGCGGCTTGCTCCTTCAGTTCCTCTATGTTTTCCGGAACCGATACGTCCGTTCCGTTCGGCATGACGTGGTATGCTTTGCTGTATCCGTAGGAGCGGAGCGTTTCCCCTGTTTCCTCCGAGCAGGCCCAGACCTCGTCGCAGCTTTCAAAAACCTTCACAATCTGATTGGTTACCATTTTCGCAATGGCGCGGCTCTTGGTAAACTCCAGGATCGCGTCATAATACTTGGAATGGAAGGTGGCCACCACGGGAATCTTCCTTTTCTTCCCCAGGGAAACCGCGTATTTGCCCAGCAGGGAGGGACTGTGGAAATGGAAGATCTCCGGTTCCGTCTTCGCAATCCCGGCTTCCAGCTCCCGGTCTATTTTCGGCACCGCGCTGGCATACCGGGAAAAGGGCACCCGGATTGTGGCGGAGGTCAGCAGGGGATAGGGAAAGCTGTGCTTTTCCAGGTAATGCTTTTCCATCGCGGGGCAGACCACCGCGGCATGCTCCATATGCCGCGCGTATTCATGCACGGTTTCCGTCACGCCGTCAATCACCGGAAAATAGTTGTCGATAAACTGGACCGAGTGAAGGGACTGAAGCTTATCCATCCTGTTTCCCTCCCCGGGCGCGCCGGCTGCGCAGCGCGTTCACGCCGTAGACCGCGCCGCCGATGATGATAAAGGAATAATAGCAGAATATCCGCCAGATGAGCATAGCCCAGAATACGCCTTCCGACCCCATGGCTGAAAAAACGAGGTAGAACGCGCCTTCCGCCGCCCCGGCGTTGCCGGGCGTCGGCACCAGGCAGATGGTGGCGTAGATATAGATCGTGCTGGCAAAAATGTGCAGGAAGCTGACCGGCGCGCCGAACATCTTTAGCACAAAGTAGGGCATGCTGCATAGCGCAACGCGGTAAATCAGCGACAGCACCAGCAGGCACAGCAGGGTTCCCTTGTCCTTCGCGATCGCGGAAAAGCTGGTGTGATAGCTGTCCAGCATTCCCAGCACCTGCTCCGTGGTTTCCTCCGGCTTTTTCACCAGCTTCAGCCGGCCGCACAGGCGGATGGCGGCGGTGATGATTTTCTTCACCGTTTTCGGCATGAAGGAAAAGGAAGCCAGCAGGCAGGGAATGAGGGAAAAGAGCAGCAGGCCAACATAGGCCGTATACCGGATCGCTTCCAGCTCCACGGACCGGTGGGCGATGAATACGCCCAGCGCCAGCAGGATGAACCCCGCCTGCATGGTGATGTAGCCGCTGATCGTCATCGCGGAGGAAGCACCGTCCGAGTAGCCGTGACGGTGCAGCCACAGGATCTGGAAGGGCTGCCCGCCGGCGCCGGAGGGGGTGATGCAGTCGTAATACTTTCCGAGCGCGGCCGTTTCAAAGGCGACGCGGAAGGAAACCGGCTCGCCGAGAAACTTCATCATCAGCAGGTATTTCAGCGATTCCGCGCAGAGCAGCACCGCCAGGCACAGCCCGGTGCATCCCAGGAAGAAAAGGGCGCGCCGGGTGAAGCCGAACTGAAAGGCGCCGGCCGGGGTCCCTGAAAACTCATTGACCGCGGTGGCGGCAATGACGGCAATATTGATAAGGACAAACAGGGCTGTCCAGATCTGTTTCTTTTTCCGGTCCTGTCGGTTCTCGTTCACGGTTTCATTTCTCACTTCTGTTCTGAAATCTTCGGTACGTGATATTCCACGCCCTGTTCGAAGCGCACCTGCTCCGGCGGGGTTTCCAGTTCCTCCGGATTGTCCAGCAGGCGGATAACTTCCGCGAAGAAGGCGGCGTAGTGCGCACCGGAGCAGACCCGTTCGTCCGCCGTGATGCCCAGCGGCAGCCACCGGCGCATGCGCGCCCGGCCGTCCGGCTCCACAAAGGCCTCCTTCAGCACGCTGCCCATGCCGATGAACAGGCTCACATCCCCGAAATTATAAATGTGATGCAGGGGATGATGCAAGCCGATGGACCCGTTGTTGGTGATAAACATGCCGCTGTAGAAGGGCAGCTCCCGGATCAGCACCTTGGGCGCGATGCCGTATTTGTCCAGCAGGCGCACCAGGGTAACGATCAGCGTGGCCAGGCCGGGAATGGACAGGAGCGTGCTGGCCAGCCGGATCACGAAATCCCCGTCCTCGGTGGCGCGGCTCTGCTCCACCGCCGCGTTCATCCGGTCGCGCACGTCGTATACGGTGTCCGTCAGGTCGAAGAGGATGCGCACGGTGGTCTCGTTGCTGTTATGGTCCTGGGGATCCTTCAGCACGGTGTAGGAAACGGAACAGTTGTTCCGCACATAGTACTGCTTGTTGAAGATGAACCGGTTCACCTCCGGGCATTTGCTGATGGCGCGGACATAGGCCGCCACCAGGATCTGCATGAAGGTGAGCTTCTGCCCTTCCCGGGTCTTTTCCACAATATAGCGGCTCAGCTTTTCAAAGTCTGCCTTGTGCTCCAGGAACACCTGCGCGTCGCAGCGCATGGGCATCAGGTAAGGGGTCATCTGTACAATGGGGTCCTGTTTCTTCAGGCGTCTGCCATCCGGTCTGCGTCCAAACATAAGCTGTTTCCTCCTTGCTGTTGTGCGGGATCCCCACGGCGGGGACCCGGTATTGCGTTTTCTGTCAGCCAGTCATTCAGGCTGTTTGATCCCGGTATGATTTTGTTCAGGTTGAATCCGCAAATGTTCCCCAGTCTTTCCACGAAATATAGGCTGTATCGTTCACGGTCATCGTCACATCGCCCAGATAAAACACGGCGCCCCGGACTTCGTGATCTTTCCTTAGGTCCAGATACTTCCTGGTATTGGCTGAAAGCTTTTTTTCCGTCGCGTTTGCGCTTTTGATCTCTATGGCAAATGTGCGCTTCCAGTCAGCAATCGTATCCACTTCAAATCCGTGATCGTCCCGGAAAAATGTAAGATTCGGCTTTCTTCCCTCATTCATCCGTTGTTTCATCAGTTCCGAAACAGCGAACGTTTCAACAACGGCCCCTTTATGGCGGCTCAGAAGCAGATCCTCTTTGGTTTCCAGGCGAAGCAGGTGACAGAGCAGGCCCGAATCCACAAAATACAGCTTTGGCGTCTTTACAACCGTTTTGCCAAGATTGTTCGAATCCGGTTCCAGAAAATGGATGATAAACGATTTTTCCAGTATGGACAGCCAGGACTTGATCGTTGGCGCTGATACTCCGACCGATCCGGCAATGCTCTCCATGGACAGCAGCTGTCCGCTGTGAACGGCGCAAACCTGGATAAACTTCCTGAATGTTGCCAGGTTGCTCGGATTAATCAGCTCTCTTACATCTCTTTCCAGATACGTATCGATATAGCTTTCAAACCAGTCATACGGAATAAAATGCCTGTCCGGGTCATGCAGCGGCGGATACATCCCGAGATGAATCAGCCGGTACGCGTCTTCTCCCCGGATTTCTGCACTCGTCAGTTCCGGAAGGGAGAATGGCAGCAGATTCAGAAAAGCCGCGCGCCCGGCCATGCTGTCTGACATATTCTGTTTCAGCCTGAACTGGCTTGAGCCTGTCAGAATGAATTTTCCCGGCCTCCATTTGTCCCGGTCCGCCAGCAGCTTCAGCGCGTCGAATATTTCCGGAACTTTCTGCGCTTCATCAAGAATCGCTCCGTTCGGAAAAGCCATCAGAAAATCCACTGCGTTGGAGGCGGCCAGGTCCCTCATGGATCTGTCATCGAAGGTGATATACTTTTTATCCGGAAATACGCTTGTTGCCAGTGTGGTTTTTCCGCTCTGCCGGGGGCCCGTAATCCCCACTACCGGGAATTGCGTGCATAATCTTTGCAGGGTATCTTTCGCTTTACGGCTGATTATCATCCTTCTTCACCTCAGGTGTTATCCAATTGATGCAATTCGGAAAATCTAAAGTTTTATCCTGGATATCCTAAAGTTTACTATGCGGACAATCTAAAGTCAATCAGTTTTTTATGAGAGCAACCATCATCCCGGCCCGATCGTCCTGCCGCCCCCTTCGTCACCGTTGCCAAACCATGCCGGGCATGCTACAATCTGCCTGAGCCATACGAAGGGAGATGATGTGCATGGCCAGGTTTGTTCCCAAGGACAAGCTCAGTAAGAAAGCCCGGAAAGAACTCAACCGTCAGAAACGGGTGACCTGGGAGTTCAGCCCGGTAACGAAAACCGTTGAAAGCAAAAAGGTTTATTCCCGAAAGAAAAAAGCCCAGTACCGCGATGATTACGGACTGAGCTTTTTTTATGCCTGAATGATTCCGCAGCCATCGTCATGCCTTCATGTGCCGTTGTCAGGTTCATGACAGCCGGCGGCAAAAATATCTGCCCCAAAACCAGAGGATATGATATTTTTGCATTGTGCATTATGCATTTGGTATCGTTCGGTTCCCGGAAAGATTTTTTCCGCCTGCATCGTCTGTATTATGGAGGAATCATTCAATCCCCATTTCCAACATAAGGAGAGATCCGGAATGAAAAAACTGTTTGTGCTTTTGCTTGCAATGATGCTTCTGCTGTCCGCGGCAGCTGCCGAAGAAAATGAATCGGAATCTTACTCCTATCTTGCAACCGAAGACGGTGTCATGAAGACCGCGTCGCGGGCATTCGCTTCTCCCTGGATGCCCCGGGATGTGAAGATAACTGCTTCCCCGGAAAATGGATTATGGGTCGTCCGGGCTCAGCAGAAGGATACGGATGAACAACTGGCAATCATGCAGATTGATTGTGATAATGACGAATGCATCGTTTATTACCGGCTGTCTTCCTATGAACTGCCCTCACTGAATCAGATCCGGTATGAAATCTCCTTCAATGATTCAGAAACGAACACACGCTCCGGAAGCGAATGGGCGGAGGAAATATTCCGCACATATCGCGGCGGCTTTGAGAGCTCCGGAAAAGTCATCGCTACAGTTGATCTGAAAGATCAATGCCGGCTGTTCGCAATCGGCGCACAGGACGCAGCGGATGCATTCCTGATTGCGAAAATCCCCGAAACCCGGGATGCCGGTCCGACGCTGCTGGCTTATGTGGATTTCAGCTGCAATTGGGAAGTGCGCTATGACGGATATATTTCTCTGGGAGAAGCATACCGGATCGCGTATGAAGCATGCATGCAGCGATTTGAGGGACTGGATCCTGAAGAGCCGCTGGTGCTTGATGATTCTGCGTTTGTTCTCTTTGATTCTGATACCCACTATGAAGGATCTTCCGATCTCACGAACCCGGTATGGATAATCCTGTTAGTGGATCAACGGGCTGATCCTTCGCTTGATTCGTTCGACCCATCCGTCAGGTTCTTCCGTTATCCGGTATTAATCAATCCTGAAAATGGTGAAATAGAGCTGCTCCCTGCGCCTGAAACCTTCGGGGTAAGCTGATTCTCAGTTTTAATTCACAATTCATAATCAGGTATGTTAAAATTGGGACCGGCAGCCAGTATGGGCCTGCCAAAATATCTTTTGAGTTATGTGACCATCGGCAAATCGGAATTTGGCTTTTGCAATCATTGATTTGCTGTTACGGAACGCAATATCAAGTTATGGGTGGAAAGGCAAGTTTGAAACATTCAATTAACGGACAGCCGGAAAGAAGTGTAAAGCAAACAGACCATCACAAGGATGGCCACGCAAGTTAGTTCAGATCAGGCAGGAA
>OMZY01000009.1 GCA_900315675.1 uncultured Eubacteriales bacterium | reverse complement strand
CACGCATTGCGGCTAAAGGCTGCTTGACGTATCTTTCTCTTGGCTTTTATAGGTTTTTCAAGGTTCAACAGTTATTTTCGGTGTGGGAAGTTTGAATTCTTAATTCTGAATTGTATCCCTCGCCCGCCGGATTGCGGCGGCGAGGGATACCGCGTCTCCGGTTGGAGTGAAAAAGGTCTGCTTGTCTTCGGTAAAGAGCTCATGATTGGCGGGGGTATCCCCAAGGATCATGGGCTTTTCCATGGCCCGGTAAATATAGGCTTTGCCGGGGATGGTGCGCCTTGCCTTGTCAATGGAGGCGGAGAAGTGGCCGGCCAGGCAAAGGTCCGCGGCGGCGATATGCTCCGCCAGATCCTGCTGGGACAGCCAGGGAATACAGGTCAGGTTGTCCTGCTCCGGGGCGGTGCCGTTCTTCAGGGGGCCGATGAGCTCAAAGGTGAAGGAGGGATCGTCCCGGAAAAGACGGACGGCTTCCAGTACCACATCCACGCCCTGCAGGGGCAGGATGCTGCCGAAATAGAGCACGTGGAAAGGAGAACCGGCTTTCTTCTTTGCCGGCATAGGGTGGTAGATTTCCCTGTCCGCCTCCAGATAGAGTACCTCTGTTTTTCCCGGATCACAGCCCAGGTCCCGGACAAAATAATCCGCATGGGCTTTGGTGTCCGTGATAACCCTGTCTCCGAGAGACAGGGTTCTTTGATCCAGTTTTTTCAGGAGCTTTGCCGGCAGGCTTCCGGAACGGAACTTTTTCCGGTCCTGAACCAGGGTGTCGTAAAGGGAAATGAAGAAATCCTCAATGACCGGCTTTTTCCGCAGACGGCGGAAAAAGGGCAGCACCAGCTGGGGCGCGAAGCCGACGAAGGACAGGTCATAATCCTTCATGCGGGTTTTCAGCAGGGAAAGGTACACCTTCAGGAGGCGCTTCGGATAGCTGTGATCCGGA
Source organism: uncultured Eubacteriales bacterium (assembly GCA_900315675.1). Lineage (GTDB taxonomy): Bacteria > Bacillota > Clostridia > Christensenellales > Aristaeellaceae > Aristaeella. Next base: position 108,836 of record OMZY01000009.1, on the reverse strand, counting down.
GAGGCGATGACGGTGACCTGCGCGGCATGCTCCCGCAGAAGGGCGATTTCCTGCGTGTTCCGCAGGTAATCCAGGTTCTTGGTGGAGATGAAGAGTACTTTCTGACCGGCGACAGACTGCGCCAGGTTTTCACGACTCATAGTATTCCCTCCGCCAGATGTTCCCGGATGAGGGCCAGCCATTTATCGGCCGCCCGGTCCCAGGAGTATTTTTCAAGCACGGGCGCCGGATCCGCTGTCTCCTCTTCCAGAAGCGCGTCCAGGTTCTCTGTGCCCTGATCCGGATCAATATAGTGGACGGTATCGCCGTAGATTTCCCGAAGGACGGGAATGTCCGAAACAACAGCGGGACGGCCGAGGGCCAGCGCCTCCAGCGGCGGAATGCCGAAACCTTCCGCCCGGGAGGGGAAGAGCAGGGCCTTGGCATGGCCCATGAGCCACTTCATATAGGCGTCTGAAATATAGCCGAGGAAGAGAACGTTGGGCAGGCAGATCCCCAGATCCGCCGCGATATCAAAGGGCATCTTGCCGGCAATGGCAAAGACGCTGTCCGGATTGGCGGCGGCTTCGTCCAGGATCCACTTCAGGTTCTTATGGGGATAGAGATTGCCGATGAAGAAATAATAGCCACCGTCTGTGAGCCGGGGATCCAGATGTTCGTCCTCCTCCTGCTGGGCAAGAAGATGTTCCCAGCCGCAGCCGATGATGCGGATCCTATCCGCCTCAATCCCCTGGGTTTCTGTGAGCTCCTTTTTGGAAGCCTCTGTAAGGGTAACGACGGTATCCGCGGTATGGCGCTTGACGAAGATTTTGAAAAGGAACCACCAGCGGTTGAGCAGCCAGGTGCGGCGGACCTTTTTCAGGTATTCCGGGGGCAGGTCGAAAGCATACTGGTCCCGGCGCAGGGAAATGGTGTCATGCAGGCAGGTCAGGGATCCCTGCACCCACTCGCCCCGGTTGGTGAGGTTGACGTTGAGGGCTTTCTTTTTCCGGACATAGGGGCCGTAAACCAGCGTGCCCCAGAGAGGACCTTCCTTTTCCTTCCGGCTTCCCCGCTCCTCCCAGGTGGTGACATGAATGTTTTTCAGGGGCGGGATATTCCGGGCGTTCCGCGGTACGACAAGCTCCGCGAGTCCGGAGGGCAGGAAGGCGTCCAGCCGGCGGATGATTTCCGCGGCGTAGCGGGGAACGCCGTTGATGGGCTCCGAGGTGAAATAGCCGTTGATGCAGATATGGTCATATTTCCGTTCGGCCTGTTTCAGCGTGCGGAAGACAAAGCCCGCGAGGGCGAGGGTGTGCGCCGCCAGCACGGCGGTAAACAGGTATACCAGGCCGGGCAGTCCGGCGGAGGCCAGTACCCCCGGGCCGAAGAGGAACAGGATCAGCGAAGACAGGGCATATACCGCGGTCAGTGTTCCCTGACGGCGGAAAGCGATCAGGATCATGCCGTAGAGATTGGTCAGGGCAATCATGCCGCCGCAGAGGATGAACAAAACCAGCTGCGGTTTCAGACCGGCCAGGGGGATTTTATAAATGAATTCCAGAACAGGAATGCCGAGCAGGAACGCTGCCGCCATGGCCAGCACGGTGGCACCGAGGGTCAGGGCAGAAAGCTTCAGGGCTTTTTTCCGGAGCGCGTCAAACCGGCGGTCTTTCCGTGCCTCACCGATGGACTTCAGCTCCGGCTGGTAAATGAACATGCCCAGCAGCACCATGACGAAAACGGGCATATAAATGGTATTGAACTGCGTCTGGAGCGCTTCGGAAACCCGGCCGTCAATAATGTACTTCGGCGCGTTGCCCAGGTACATGTTCAGGAGCATGCTCAGGCACAGGGGCGCGCAGGCCTTCAGGAGCTGCTTTGTTTTGGACGGGGAAACCGATTGGTCACGGAAAGTATCCCAGACGGAACGGTTGAGCACAACGGCGAGGACGCCGGCCAGCGCCGTAGCCGCGGCGGCCGTCAGGACGATATTCCGGGTCAGGACAAAGACCGCGGCAAAGCACAGGATAAAGGACAGGATCCGGATGAAGAGGATCCGGCCTGCCACGTCCAGCCGGCCCAGCTGCTGCATGCGGCCGTGGAACACATCCTCCGCCGCCTCAATGCCTTTATACAGGCAGATGAGGACAATGACAGCCGCTTTGGAAACCGTGTAGCCCCTGAAAAGGAAACCGAAGAGAATATACAGGATAATCCCCGCCGCCATGAGCGCCATGGAAACCAGACGGGCGGAAGCATAATCCCGGAAGGAATACTGTTCCCGGCTGTCGGTCACCTGGAACTGACGGACGCCGTATTTCCCGATGTTGTACAGCAGGTTGCCCACGGCGAAGGCCATATAAAAGGAAGCGCTGTCCGCGTCCGTCCCCAGCCGGGTGAGGAAAACAGCCAGCAGCATAGTCTGAAAAGAGTTGATGGCCGCGGAAAGCAGATTCCACACAAAGGAGGACCGCCGGATGTTTCCGGAAGCGGTCAGGGAAAAGCGGGAAGAATGACGGCTCATCCGCAGCAGCTCCTTTTCTGTCTGATACAGGATCAGATCCTATTATACTTTATCCCTTCGCGGGATGGCAACAAGCCCTGGAAAGGGTTTGTTCGAACATGTCCGTACCTTTTTACGAAAATGTATTGAATATTTCACATTTGTCTGGTAATATAGGGACAACATAATGGAAAGGATGTGTTTAGTGTGGCGGATCAGCCCAAATATCTGCAGGTTGCGGACGTGCTGCGCAAAGAGATTGCGGAAGGCGTTTTTCGTGACGGACAGACTCTGATGACAGAGGAGGAGCTGCGCTTCCGTTTTAATGTATCCCGCCAGACGATTCGTCAGGCAATTGCACTGCTGGAGGAGGACGGGCTGGTGGACCGGCGTCGCGGCAGCGGTACCTATGTGCGCCATGGACCCCGCCGCAGGATGCAGGGCACCGTTCATGTAGGCGTGATTACCTCCTACATTACAGACTATATTTTCCCGTCCATTGTTTCGGGAATTGAATCCGTGCTGAGCGAAAACGGCGTGGTGATGAACCTGAGCGCCACCTATAACGACAGCAAGACGGAACGGAGCATTCTGGAACGCATGCTGGACGGCCAGGTGGACGGCCTGATTGTGGAAGGCGTGCAGACCGCCCGGGAGACGGAGAACGAGGACCTGTACCGCCGTCTGGCGGAACGGAATATTCCGGTGCTGTTCATGAATGCCTATTATCCCGGCATGACGAATGTGCCCCATGTGGTGATGGACGACTACGGCGGAGGACGTACCGCTGCGCGGGAAGTGCTGAGCCGTGGGTACCGCAGGCCGGGCGGCATGTTCAAGGTGGACGACATCCAGGGCAAGGAACGGCTGCGGGGCTTCCTGGACGAAATGCAGAGCGAAGGCGTCATCATTCCCGATGAACGGCTGCTGCTCTTCACCACGAACGAGCGGATGTCCTGGCAGATTAACGAGGAAGGCTCCAAGTTCATTGAGCGGCTGAAGAACCATGAGATGGACTGCATGACCTGCTATAACGATTCGTTTGCCGTCAGCCTGATGAACCGGCTGATCCAGGAAGGTATGAAGCTGCCGGAAGAAATGGGCTTCATCGGCTTTGACAATACCGCTTACGCGGAGATGATCACGCCGAAGCTGACCACCCTCGGCCATCCGAAGGAGGCCTTTGGTGCCCTGGCGGCGGAAAAGCTGCTGCGGATGATCGACGGCGAGCGGGAACGCAGCGTGAACATGGCCTGGACCCTGATCGAGCGGGACAGCCTGCCCCGGGTGGAACGGCTGTGAGCACGCAGATCCTCTGCGTGGGGAAGATGAAGGATAAACCGTACCGGCTGATGGCGGATGAATACCTGAAGCGGCTGAGCCGGTACGGGAAGTATGAGGAATGCGAGGTTCCGGATCTGCCGGAGCCTGCTTCCGGATCTTCCGCGGCGCTGGAGGAACAGCTGAAGACAAAGGAAGGGGAAGCCCTTCTGGCAAAAATCCGGCCGGGAGACCGGGTGATCGCACTGACCATCGGCGGAAAACTGCGGTCATCCGAGGACCTGGCAAAGCACCTGGCGGAGCTGAAGACCGGCGGGGTCAGCAGTCTTGTGTTTGTGATCGGCGGAAGCCTGGGGCTGGGGAAAAATGTCCTGGCCCGGGCGGACGAGGAAATGTCCATGAGCCCGATGACTTTTCCGCACCGGCTGGCAAGGGTTATGCTGCTGGAACAACTGTATAGAGCAGAAAAAATTTGCGCTGGGGAAAGATACCATAAATAATTCAGAATTCAGAATTCAGAATTAATGGTTACGGAGGCACTGATGAAGGACAACAACCCGATTGTGCAGAAAAGCAAAGCTTTTGCGATCAGGATTATTCGGCTGTATCAGCATCTGACAACGGAAAAGAAAGAGTTTATTCTTTCAAAGCAAGTGATAAGAAGCGGGACAAGTATAGGGGCCAATATCAGGGAAAGCTTAAGAGCGCAAAGCACAGCAGACTTTCAGGCAAAGTTGCAGATTGCCCTCAAGGAAGCGGATGAAACACAGTATTGGCTGGAACTCTTAAAAGATACGGATTATATTCCGGTAAGGCAGCAGACAGTCTGATTGCTGATTGTGAAGAGATTATTCGGCTAATCGTATCGATTGTTAAAAGCTCGAAGGAGAATAAGCAGTAGTATTAATTCTGAATTCTGAATTCTGAATTCTGAATTTAGGAGGCCCGGCAATGAAATGTCCAAACAAGCTTGTTAGACTGTTCGCTTTACTGCTGGCAGCGATGCTGCTGCTGAGCAGCTGTACGGCGAATGCGCTGGAGTCGGCGAAGCGGAAGAAGAACACCGCGGCACCGCAGGTGACCGCTGCACAGGAAACGCCTACGGCGGTTCCGGAACCCACCGCGACCCCCGGCCCGCTGGAGGAAGCGCAGCGAATTGCGGATTATTTCTTTGAGCACGGAGAACTGCCGGATAACTTTATTACGAAAAAACAGGCCCAGGCGCTTGGCTGGGACAAGTATAAGAATACCATCAGTGATGTGGCGCCGGGAAAGAGCATTGGCGGGGACTACTTCGGAAACTACGAGCAGAAACTGCCGGTGGTGAAAGGCCGGAAGTATTACGAAGCGGATTGCTTCTACCGGGGCGGAGACAGAAACGCCTACCGGATTATCTATTCCACAGACGGCCACGTGTGGTATACCGGAGATCACTATAATACATTCATTGAGTTGTTTCCGACAAAGAAATAATGAATAGCTGCAGCCGGGAACAGGGACGATCATGCGAAATGCAGATAAACCCCGGAAATCATTATGAATTATGAATTGTGAATGATGAAATAAAATTGCCATCCGCAGGAGGTGTGCAGGGTAATGAAAAGAAACGCAAAGATTATCGGCCTGGCGGGAGTACTGGCATTATGCCTGCTGCTGACGGGCTGCTATCAGCCGCCGGACGAAGTCAATAACGGCGGACAGAACGGAACGACTGCGACACCGTTTTTCAATACTGTTGCGCCGTCGCCGACGATACAGATTACGCCGGATACGAAGCCGGTGGATGTGCAGAACACCATCGCCGGAATCAACATCGGCCAGCAGACCGAACAGCCGACGCAGCCTTCGGGCTCCGACAACGGATGGGGCAACTGGGGCCAGGCGCCCACGGACACACCCTCAGCGCCTTCCACGCCCACACCGTTCCCTTCCGGTATGATTCAGCTGATTACCGCGGCGCCGGACGGAACTGTGCCCACAGCGGGAACCATTACCGCGATCCCGGTCACTCCGACGCCCACCGTGGCGCCGGTGACGCCCACGCCTACCCCCAAGAGCCTGCAGCGCGGATTCACAGGAAGCGACGCTGTGCGCGCAGTACAGAAACGGCTGAAGGAGCTGGGCTTCTACAAGGGATCGGCCGACGGTGATTTCGGCCCGGCCACGGAGGAAGCCGTGAAGGCGTTCCAGAAGGCCAACGGCCTGACCGCGGACGGCAAGGTCGGAGAGAAGACCCTGGCGAAGATGAACGGAACCAGCGCGGTGAGCGCCAAACAGGCCAATGCCACCGCTGCGCCGAAGGCAACCGCCAAAAACAACCCGAAGGTTACCAATACCCCGAGACCGACAGCAACCCCTGACCTGTCCAAGGATGTGTATCTGGAACTGAACACCAAGGGCAAGAAGGTGGAGACGCTGCAGCGCCGCCTGATTGAGCTGGGCTGGCTGGAAGGATCGGTCACGGGCAGATATGACGAAACAACGGAAGCCGCAGTCAGCGCCTTCCAGAAGAAAGCAAAGCTGTGGGTGGACGGCAAGGCCGGCCCGGACACACTGAAAAAACTGTATTCTTCCAGCGCGCCGCGGGGATCGAACCCGATTGCCAGCAAGCGGGAGACGCTTGAACTTGGCAGCGAAGGCAACGAAGTGAAGAGGATGCAGCAGAAGCTGAAGGATCTGAACTACCTCAGCGGCAGCGTGGACGGCAAATTCGGCGTAGCCACGGAGGCGGCGGTGATCGCTTTCCAGAAAAACAACAACCTGACCGCGGACGGCAAGGCCGGAACCGCGACGCTGAACAAGCTGTACAGCGGCACGGCGAAGAAGTCATCCGGAACCCAGATCAACCTGAGCAGCGATGACGGACATACCTCCGGACGGGACACCTCCGGGATCTCCTCCACCGGGTATATCACCCTGGAGGACGGAAGCTCCGGAGAACAGGTCAGAACGCTGCAGAAGCGGCTGAAGGACCTGGGATACTATACCGGCAGCGTGGACGGTAATTACGGCGACGGCACCAAGGCCGCGGTAATCGCCTTCCAGCAGCGGAACAACCTGAAGGCGGACGGCAAGGCCGGTCCCGCCACGCAGCGGGTGCTGTATGGCAGTAAATCGAATATTACCTACGGCTCCATGCGGCAGGGAGAGGAAAGCTCCGCTGTGAAAAACATGCAGTATACGCTGTATGAGCTGGACTATTATGACGGAGCGATTGACGGCAAATACGGGCAGACCACCGCGGACGCGGTGCGCGCCTTCCAGATCCAGAATAAAATAACGCCGGTGGACGGCGTGGCGGGCAGCAAGACGCTGAGCAAGCTGTATTCCTCCGACGCGATTCCGGCAACAGCCGCGGATCCGAACTATGATACGGTGCAGTACGGAGATACAGGCATGCTGGTACAGGATGTGCAGGGCTGCCTGATCGACTACGGATACCTGGATCAGATGACGGGCGTTTATGACGACGCGACCGTTGCGGCGGTTAAGGCGTTCCAGAGCGCTCACGGGCTGACGCCGGACGGAAAATGCGGCCAGAACACGCTGCAGGTGTTGTTCGGATACTGATCCCCGGCAGAAGAATATCCGACACACAAAATAATCAGAATTCAGGAGGCATTGTTCATCCTGAATCCGGATATGTTGAGATGGAAAGATGAGGAAGAAACTGCTCTGCTTTCTCCTCTGCCTGTTCCTGCTTCCGCTGGGAGCGATCAGGGACGCCGGGGGAGACGGCATAACCAGATGCCTGCTGATCGGGTGCGACCAGTTTGTATCCATGCCGGATACCGAGCCCGCAGGCGCCAACAACGTGGAAACGATGGAGGCGCTGCTGACGGACTTCCTTCCCGGCGAAATCAGGATACAGCGGTATGTGAACGGGCCCGGGACGGTCGAAGGCTTTGAAAAGCTGGTGGAGGATGTCTTCCGGGACGCGAACGACGCGGACAGGGCGCTGATTTACCTGAGCACCCACGGTCTGCTTCGCGAGGAAGAAGAGATGGTGCTGCTGCTTTCCGACGGAGAGAGTGAGGAATACCTCAAGCCGGAAAAGCTGAAGCAGATCCTGGACAACGTGCCGGGTGAAAAAACCCTGATCCTGGACGCCTGCCACTCCGGCGCGATGATCGGTTGCGGCGGCGGAAACGGCGTGAACTGGTTCGCCGACGGTACGTGCCAGGTGCTGACCTCCAGCGGTGCGCTGGAGGACAGCTGGTTTTGGAGCGCGGAGGAAGACACCTATACAGGAACAGGATATTTTACATCGGCAATGGACAGCGCCCTGCGTTCGAGCGATCCGGACCAGATTGATCCGAACGGGGACGGAAAGGTGAGCCTGGAAGAGCTGACCGTAAGACTGCGGAGAATTCACGGGGCCAGCACCGTGTACTGCTGGCCGGAAAACGGAGTTGTTTCCCTGTTCCGGCTGCCGGAAAACCGGAAGCCGCGGAACAGACTGCGGGGTCTGTGCTTTGATCCCCTGCTTCAGGAAAAGGAAGACGGAACAAGAAAACTGGTGTGGCATTTCCGGACGGAGGATTCAGTCCGGCTGATGTACCACCTGATCCCCAGCCATAATGGGGAATGGGATTTTGAACACGCGGCAACAAAGCGTGACCGCGGCCATGTGGGCCTGAACTGGGGCATGGTCGGTGCCGGGGAATATGAACGGAGTATTCCCAGGACCCCTGAACAGTTCGGGGAGGACGGCCGGCTGCTGCTCCAGGTTGTCTCGATGAAGCCGGATTTTTCCGCTCCGATGGTGGAGGGCGGCATGGTGATGAAACTGGATGATCCGACCATGCCTATGCTGGAGGAAGCAGACCCGGAAGAAGAATAACCGGATGGTTATGATGTGTTTTTTACCGGATGAGTCATGGACAATTTATAGTTTATCATGCATAATATATCGGTTGAATCCCTATACGCAGAATGAAGACCGAGGTGAAATGTCATGTCTGAATGTACGCACGACTGTTCCAGCTGCGGCGCCGACTGCGCGTCCCGCAACAAGCCGGAGAGCCTGCTGGAAGCACAGAACGCATTCAGTAACGTAAAGAAAGTGATTGCCGTTGTCAGCGGCAAGGGCGGCGTGGGCAAAAGCCTGGTAACCAGCCTGCTGGCGGTGCTGACCAGGCGCAACGGCCACAGTACCGCGGTGCTGGACGCCGATATTACCGGCCCGTCCATTCCGAAGATTTTCGGAGTCCATGAGAAAGCCATGGGCACGGACGACGGCATCCTGCCGGTGGAAAGCCGCACGGGCGTCAAGCTGATGAGTGTGAACCTGCTGCTGGAAAACGATACGGATCCGGTGATCTGGCGCGGCGCGCTGATCGCGGGAACGGTGAAGCAGTTCTGGACGGACGTCCTCTGGGGCGATGTGGACTACATGTTTGTGGATATGCCTCCGGGAACCGGAGATGTGCCGCTGACCGTGTTCCAGAGCCTGCCGGTGGACGGTATCATTATTGTGACCAGCCCGCAGGAACTGGTCGGAATGATCGTTGAAAAAGCCGCCAAGATGGCGAAGATGATGAACATTCCGGTGCTGGGCCTGGTGGAGAACATGAGCTGGATCGGCTGCCCGGACTGCGGAAAGAAGATCTATCCCTTCGGGGAAAGCCAGACCGCGAAGGTGGCCCTGGAAGAAGGTATCCCGCTGCTGGCACAGCTCCCCATTGATCCGGCACTGGCAAAGGAATGCGATACCGGCGTGATCGAACTGTTCAACGAGGACTGGATGGAGCCGGTGATCAGCGCAGTGGAAAACTGCCCAAAGCGAATTCAGAATTAAGAATTATGAATTCAGAATTATTAGTTTGAACGAACGGAGAATGCGCAGAAATTCAGATAGATTTCAGGATAAGCAGGATGAAGAATGATTATTCCGGTTTAGCGACTGACGGAATCAGGTAAATATCATTCAGAATTCTGAATTCTGAATTCTGAATTGCATTCTCCAAAGGAGAATGCATGGCTAGGGGTAACCAGAACATAAACGACCAGCTGTTCCGGACGCGCGGCAGGAACGCCGCCGAAACCCGGGAAAGCCAGGAGGAGATCCGGAAGCGGCAGATCCGCAGCTGGATCATTCTGGTGAGTGTTGCGCTGGCGATCGTGCTGGGAATTCATTTCCTGGGCCGGTATGGCAAAGGGAAAGAAATCAGCATGTCCAAGCTGCCCTGCTACGCAAACCAGAATGTGACGCCCTTTCGGGACGGCCTGCTCTACTATGACGGCGCGTCCATTCACCACCTGTCCTCCTCCGGAACGATCCGCTGGAGTTTTCCGGCCGGGAACGATGTGAAGTTTTCCGTGGGACCGACGCATATGGCGCTCTGGTCCGGAACCCAGCTGTTCCTGGTGGACCGAAACGGCAACGCGACCTACAACGAAAGCATGGAGGCCAAGGTGCAGTTCGTCCGGGTGGGAGAACGGTATGCCGCGGTTGTTGTGGGCCAGGAGGATACGGAGCCGAAGCTCATTGTAAAGGATCTGAAGGGCGCGCAGGTGGACCAGGAACAGGAAGCCTACAGCGGCCTGATGCTCCTGGACGCCGGGTTTTACGGTGAACAGGGCGAATACCTGTGGACGCTGGCGCTGGACGTATTCGGCACCGCGCCCAACACCATCATGAACACCTTCCAGGTCGGTAAGATGAATTACCATACGGTCTCCCTGGGAGAAGCGCTGACCTACAAGGTCATCTATGAGAATGCCCGCCTGAGGGTGTTTACCACCCAGCAGGTATATACCTATGACTACAAGGGTACGCAGGAATCGAACAGCACGATGCTGGTCTACGGCTGGAAGCTGATTGACGCGGACATACCGGACCGGGGACGGGCCAAGCTGCTGCTGGCCCCGACAAGCCAGACCTCCAGCGCGCAGCTGATTTCCGAATTGCGGGTGCTGGAAGGCATGAATGACAAACGGTATACGCTGCCGACCACCTGCGTGGGCGCGAGTATCCACAATGGAAACATTTACGCGATTTCCGAGGATTATATTTACCGGGCGGATATGTCCAGCCAGAAATTCTTCGGATATCAGATTCCCGCGCCGGACGGGGTGAAAATCACCGCGTTCTACGGAATTACGGATGACGGCAGGATGCTGCTGGCTTCAGGGGAAACCATGTATTCCCTGACGCTGCCTGAACGGTAAAAGAATATCATAATTCGGAGGTTGTTCTCATGACGATCTACGTTGACGCGATGGGCGGAGACCTGGCACCGGAAGCACCGGTCAAAGGCGCACTGAAGGCACTGCGGCAGTACCCGCATCTGACAATCATCCTGGCGGGCCGGCTGGACGAGGTGAAGCCTTTCCTGGGAGACTATGAGGATGTGAAGGACCGGCTGATCCTGGAAGAGGAGCCGGAAGTGATCACGAACCATGAGAGTCCGGTAATGGGTGTGCGCAAAAAGATCAACAGCGCCACCGTGCAGGGAATGCTGAAAGTGCGCAACGGCGAAGCGGACGGCTTTGTATCCGCCGGCTCCACGGGAGCGACGCTGGCCGGCGGTATGTTCCGCCTGGGCCGGATTCCCGGCATTGAGCGGCCTGCCCTGGCTCCGCTGATTCCCAACGGCAGAGGCCATTTCCTGCTGATTGACTGCGGCGCGAACGTGGACTGCAAGCCGGAATACCTGGTGCAGTTCGGCATCATGGGCGACGCGTACATGCGGGGCGTGATGGGAATGGAGAATCCCCGGATCGGCCTGGTAAACATCGGCGCGGAGGCTGAGAAGGGCAATGCGCTGGTGAAGGAGACCTATCCGCTGATGGAAAAGGCTCCCTACAACTTCATTGGCAACGTGGAAGCCCGGGATATTCCGCTGAACCAGGCGGACGTGTGCGTGACGGACGGCTTCGGCGGCAACCTGATCCTGAAATACACCGAAGGTCTGGCCAGCGCGCTGATGGGAACCATCAAGCAGGAGCTGATGGCGGATACCCGCGGCAAGATCGCCGGACTGATCGCGAAGCCTGCCTTTAAGCGGGTCAAGAAGACGATGAGCTCCGATGAAATCGGCGGCGCGCCGCTGCTGGGCGTACAGGGCGCCGTGATCAAGGCGCACGGATCCAGCAACGCGTACGCGTTCTGCAGCGCCATCGGCCAGTGCGTCAAGATGATTGACGGCAATGTGGTGCAGATTATCGCGGAAGGCGTGAAGAAGATGCTCGCCGCGGACAGCGAAGCGTCTTCCAGTGAACAATAAACCGTATATTACCGGGTAATCCGGTGTATATAATGGAGAAGAAGAATCAAAGGAGGATCTGACAATGGATTTTGAAACCGTAAGAGACATGATTGCTGAACAGCTGAAGGTGGACGCTTCTGAAATCAAACCCGAAAGCCGGCTGATGGAAGACCTGAAGGCTGACAGCGCGAACATCATGGTTATGATCATGGACATGGAAGACCGTTTCGGCATCACGGTGGAAGACGATCAGATCATGAAGCTGAAGACCGTCGGCGACGTGGCCGAGTATATCGCAAAGGTGAAGGGCTGAGAACAGCACGGCTATGCTTGATCAGGTAATGGAAGCCCTGGGGTACAAATTCCGCGACGAAGCTTTGCTTCGCCGCGCTTTGACGCACCCGTCCATGGGAAAAAACGATAACCAGCGGCTGGAATTCCTTGGAGACGCGGTACTCCAGTATCTGATGAGCGACGCGCTTTATCAGGCACATCCGGACGAACGGGAAGGCGCCCTGACCCACAGGAGGGCGCTTTTGGTCTGTGAAGCCGCGCTGAGTCCCATTGCCAAAAAGCTGGGACTGGGCGAGGCGCTGATCATGGACCGGGGCGAGGAGCTGACCGGCGGCCGGGAAAAGCCGAGCGTGCTGTGCGACACGATGGAAGCGGTGCTGGCCGCTGTTTATCTGGACGGCGGCATGGAAGCCGCCCGCAGCGTTGTGGAACGCTGCTGGCCGGAGGAAGGCGAAGTTTCCCGCCCGCTGCAGGACGCCAAAGGTGCCCTGCAGGAGATCCTGCAGAAGGATGGAGGAGACGCTCCGACCTACGAAATCACCGGACAGAGCGGTCCGCCCCACGCACCGGTGTTCCGTGCCACGGTTTACCGGTACGGAAAGGCGCTGGCCGAGGGTGAAGGCAAAACCAAGAAACAGGCGGAACAGGCGGCGGCGCTTGCTGCGCTGCAGCAAATTCAGAATTCAGAATTCAGAATTCAGAATTAATGCCTGCCGCATGTTTAGCCGCATGAAAAAAATCAACATACAGGGATTATTGCTTCTTTTGCAATGATTCACTGCAAGGGAATAAGTATCTGATAATTCTGAATTCTGAATTCATAATTCTGAATTAAAATTACCGGAGGTAATTGGTTAATGGCAAAGATCAGTCTGGACCGGAACCGGTCGAAGGGAACCATTTCACGGTATATCTACGGTTCTTTTGCCGAACATCTGGGCCGCTGCATTTACGGCGGCATCTTTGTGGGCAAGGACAGTCCCATTCCGAATGTAAACGGCATGCGTAAAGACGTGGTGGAAGCCATGAAGAACCTGAAAATGCCGGTTCTGCGCTGGCCCGGCGGCTGCTTTGCCGATGAATACCACTGGCGGGACGGCATCGGGGAACAGAAGGACCGGAAACGCATGGTCAATACCCACTGGGGCGGCGTGGTGGAGGATAACAGCTTCGGCACGCATGAGTTCCTGGAGCTTTGCCGGCAGGTTGGCTGCGATCCCTATATCACGGGGAACGTGGGCAGCGGCACGGTGAAGGAAATGAGCGAATGGGTGGAATACCTGAACTCTGACGGTGACAGCACGGTGGTGCAGGAACGCTGGAAGAACGGGCAGAAGGAGGCCTGGGGCGTACGCTACTGGGGCGTCGGCAATGAAAGCTGGGGCTGCGGCGGCAATATGCGTCCGGAATACTATACCGATGAATACCGCCGTTTCCAGACCTACTGCAGGCAGTACGGCGACCACAAGCTGTACAAGATTGCCTGCGGCCCGTCCGACGCGGATGTGAACTGGACCGAGGTGCTGATGAAGAATGCGGCCGGCATGATGGACGGCCTGAGCATGCACAGCTATACCATTCCCGGCGGATGGAATACCAAGAACCGGGCGACGGTCTTTACTGAGGATGATTACTGGGAAACCCTGTACTGCGCGGCGGACATCGACCGGAAGATCGGCCTGCACGCGGCCATTATGGACCGGTATGATCCGGAAAAGCGGATCGGCCTGATTATTGACGAGTGGGGAACCTGGTTCCAGGTGGAGCCGGATACAAATCCGGGATTCCTGTATCAGCAGAACACGATGCGGGACGCCATGGTGGCGGCGGTATCGCTGGATATCTTCAACAAGCGCTGCGACCGGGTGCACATGGCCAATATCGCCCAGACGGTGAACGTGCTGCAGGCGATTATCCTGACCGAAGGGGATCAGATGGTGCTGACGCCCACGTATCATGTGTTTGACTTGTACAAGGAGCACATGGACGCGAAGGAACTGGACTGCTATGTGGAAGCGGAGCAGTCCGGCACCGAAAAGTATCCCATTGCGTCTGTGACGGCGTCCGCCTCCGAAAAGGACGGACGGATCACGCTGACGGTGACGAACCTGGAGCCGGAAAAGGCGCAGGAAATTACCGTGAGCCTGAAGGGCGAAGCCATCCGCGGCGCGGAAGGACGGATCCTGGCCGGAAAGATGGACGCATACAACGATTTTGGCAAAGAAGCCGTGGCCGTAAAGGCCTTCACGGATTTCGAAGTGAAGGACGGAAACCTGGTTATCCGGATGCCGGCCTGCGCCGTGGCGGAGATCAGACTGTGATCAGACCCTGCAGATGCCTGATTGGCGAAATGCCGGATGAGGCAGAACTGGCTGAAATAATCCGGGAGAGGATTGAACTGATCCCGGAGGAAGAGCGTACCCCTGAAAAGGAGTACGCTTTTCGTCTTTCCCGGTGCCGGGAATGCGAACACCTGCAGCGCGGAACCTGCGGACAGTGCGGCTGCTATGTGGAGATCCGGGCGGCAAGAAAATGGCAAAGGTGTCCTGATGTGCCTGCGCAATGGCAGGCACATCAGGACAATTGAGAATGAAAAGTTACGGTACATGCAAATACCGACGCGGCGGGCAGGTTCCTTCAGGCGATATAGCAAGGGATCCCTCGGCTTCGCTCGGGATGACAAGGGGAGAGCATTTGCTCTCCCCTTGCTGCTTTCCGGGCAGGAATGGAGATCTGTGTAGACGCCTTCTTTGCAATTGTGAATAAATATTACAGAAAGATGAATATATCGTTGACATTATGTAACGCGTGAGATAGAATTACAGTGTATACGAATGTGGGCGGGAAGCTTCTGTTTTTCCTGCCCGTAGGAGGTTATTGAATGTCTCAGCTGAAGATCCGCCTTCGTACGCTGATGGCGATTGTTGCCGCGCTGACGCTGCTTGTCTGCGCTGTTCCCGTGACGGGTTTTACCGCTACAGGGTCAGAACAGGCAGCGGAGGAAACGCTGGAAACCGTCAGCAGCTATCCCTATACCACGAAGACGAAGGTGAAGGTGAATCTGCGGGCAAGCCGCTCCACCCGGAGCACGCTGCTGAAGAAAATTCCGGCAGACGCGGAGATCACGGTGAACGCTGTGAAAGGTTCCTGGGCTGAGGTTCAGTACAAGAAGTACTCCGGCTATGTGAAGACGGATTACATTGTGCTCAAGGAAGTCAAGAAGGTCAAACCGACTCCTACTCCTACCCCGGTTGTGACGCTGAGTCCGGAAGAGGACGCCGGCGGATACAATATCCTGCAGAAGGGTGCGGAGGGCCGGGAGGTAACGTCCCTGCAGGAAGCGCTGATTGAACTGGGATTCCTGAACGGCCAGGCGGACGGAAAGTTCGGCGCGAGCACCGAAAAAGCAGTTATTGCCTTCCAGCAGAAGAATGATTATCCGGCCACCGGCATTATGGACGCGAATATCCAGGCATTCCTGTATTCCGGCCAGCCGAAGAACTCCGCGGGCACAAAAACCAGCATCCGTACCCTGAGCCCTGTGGCGGAAGTATCCATGAAAAAAGGAAACAAAGGCGCGGCCGTAACGGAACTGCAGCAGAAGCTGATTGAGCTGGGCTATCTGAAGGGGACGCCCTCCGGCACATATGATACCGATACGATCGGAGCGGTACGCTCCTTCCAGAAAAAGAACGGCCTGACCTCCAACGGCACAGCCGACGCGACAACCCGGCAGCTGATCATGTCCGGCACCGCCCTGGGCGCAAAGGACACCGCTACCCCTACGGTTGTGATTACCCCCAGCCCGACGCCTACTGTTCCGGTTCCCGCGGTTTCCCTGAGAAACGGGGATAAGGGCGACGACGTGAAGCTGGTGCAGAAGCGGCTGAAGGAACTGGGCTATTACAAGAGCTCTGTCGACGGAAAAATGGGCAAAGGCACCGTGAACGCCCTGAAAGCATTCCAGAAAGCGCACGGCCTGAACGATGACGGCGTGGCCGGACAGGCAACCTACGCGGCACTGTTCAGCGACAACGCCCTGAAAAAGGGAACAACGCCGACACCGCAGCCTACTGAGATTCCGACGCCCGCGCCGGAAGTGACCGCGGCACCGGCCGCGTCTGTCAGCTGGCCCACGATGCGCAAGGATGATACCGGTACAGACGTGGCTCAGCTGCAGGAAGCCCTGATTCAGCTGGGATACCTGTCCGGAAAAGCGGACGGAAACTACGGCACGAAGACTGTGGAAGCCGTGCGGGCATTCCAGAAGGCAAACGGCCTGACCGCTGACGGTGCGGCCGGCGAACAGACGCAGCGGGTGCTTTACGGCGGGAACGCCAAAGCGGCCAACGTGAAAACCACCGCCGCTCCGCAGCAGGCAGCTACTGCAACAGCAGCTCCGGCCACCAGCGGAACGCTGAAGGTGGGCTCCACCGGAACGGACGTTCAGACCCTGCAGCAGAAGCTGATTGAGCTGGGCTACCTGAAGGGAAGCGCGGACGGTGTGTTCGGCAACAAGACCGCGGCTGCCGTCAAGGCTTACCAGAAGGCCAGCAAACTGACCGCCGACGGCGTGGCGGGTTCTCAGACCCTGAGCAGCCTGAACGCAGTGGCCGCCAATAAGAATGCAGCCAGCAGCAATACCGCAGCCAACACCTCCCAGAAGACCACCGTGACGCCCAGCGCGGCCAGGGTGCAGTACGCGAACTGGTACGAAAAGGTGAAGTCCGTGGCGCGGAGTTATCCCTACGCGACGGTGTATGATATCGGCACAGGCATCAGCTGGCAGGTACACATTTTCTCCCTGGGCGCGCACGCGGACTATGAGCCGGTTACGGCCAACGATACAGCCCGGATGGAAAAGGTCTTCGGCGGCAATACCTGGAACCCGCGGGCTGTCTGGGTTATTTTCTCAGACGGCAGCATCTATATCGGATCCACCCACTCCATGCCGCACGAAGTGCAGCATGTGAGGGACAACAACTTCAACGGACACTCCTGCCTGCATTTCCCGAGAACGCAGGAACAGGTGACCTCCATCGGACCGTATGCCACGAAGCATCAGGAAACCATCGATGCGGGATGGGCGGCGACACAGAAGATGAAATAAGATTTCATCTTCTGTGTAATGAAGAATGAAGAATGCCATATAGTAAAGGAGCCGCAGGCATAAGCCTGCGGCTCCTTTCTATTCAGTATGTTATTGGCTTTTTCGGCTTTTGGCGTTAAGTTCGTCGATTTTTTCCTTCCGGGGCATGGGGGCGCAGCCCGGACAGGGGGTCAGCTTGTTGTAGGGTTTCGTGTCCAGCTCGCCGTAGGTAAAGGCGGTCATGGGTTCATACTTGTCCTTGACCATGGTGCAGGCAGCCTGAGAATGATAATTGGTTCCGCCCTTGGGGTTATAGTACAGGGGCAGGTCATCTGACGGGTAGCCGAGCTCCCGGTCCAGATCGTCCCAGATAATCACCTTGGTGTAGGGCTTGCGGGAAAGATGATCCCAGAGCCATTTGGCGTTGACGCCTTCGGGCGTCAGCTGGCGCTGAACCCGGATGCAGCCGTGGCTGGCCTTTTCCCCGAGGTAGCGTTCGCAGCGGGCATAGGATGTGTAGGTTTCGCCGGCCTTGTTGGTTTCCTGACGGCTGGGAACCTCATGGATCAGGATACCGCTGTTGATGCGCATGCCGTAGGCGCACCAGAGGGTTTCGGCCTGGAAACCGCCGACCCAGCTGACCATGAGGAATTCCCCGGCGGGAGTTTCATGGAAGAGGTTGGCTTTGTTTTTGGCAAAGCCGGTGGAGCACAGCAGGGTGCTGAAGAGCTTTCCCTCTTTAAAAACATACAGGCGCTGCTGGAGCTTATCGATGACCAGGCCGTAGGTCTGGTCAACCTGTTCCTCTTTCAGACGGCTGGTTTTGACCCAGCCCTGGAACTGCTCGGCAAAGACTTTGACGGCAGAGCCTTCCTCGGAGGAGGAATAGGCTTCGATCAGGGTCCAGTCTCCTTCCTGGCGCAGCACGTGGACGCCCTGGCTGGAGCAGGTTACGACGCCGACATAGTCGGTGCATTTTTCATTCGGTTCGGCGAGGATACGCACCTGTTCCCGCTGCTTGCCTGTCAGGACGGTCACCGGCTGGGTGAGCACCTTCCAGATGGCGGCCTCATCCATATGCCCCATTTCCATGTTCCAGAAGCAGGGATCGTGGTCGCATTTGACGGCGCTGCGTTCATTGGGCGTATGGTAGAAGACATCGGTGGCAAGAAGGGTATCCCGTTCTTCGGGAACTTCTTCCCATTCCTCGGCCTCTTCCCATTCTTCCTCCCATTCCTCCGCAAAGGCAAAGCACGGAAGGAGCAGGAGCACCAGGAAAAGGGAAAGGGGTTTTTTCAGTTTATTATTCATCATTCATCATCAGCGTTATGGTCTTGAAGGATTAAGAAAACATAGGGAGGTTATCCCTATGTAATGATAAACTGAATTGGCTGCAGTTGTCAAAAAATGACGGGGTGAAGAGCTGATGCAATGCCGCAGGCATTACAGCAGCGGAATATTGGCATTACGGCAGGCTTTGACAACCTCTTCCGGCCACATGCTGGCCTGGACTTCGCCCACATGGGCTTTCCGGAGGAAGTAAACGCACATACGGCTCTGGCCGATACCGCCGCCGATGGTCTGGGGCAGCTCGCCCGCCAGCAGCGCCTTCTGGAAAGGCAGTTCCGCCCGTTCCTCACAGCCGCGGATCTTCAGCTGTTTCCGGAGCGTATCGGGATCCACACGGATGCCCATGGAGGAAACCTCCAGGGAAATGTCCAGCAGGGGATCGTAAAGCAGGATGTCTCCGTTCAGGCTCCAGTCATCATAGTCCGGGGCGCGGCCGTCATGGGGCTTGCCGCTGCGGAGGGCGCCGCCTACCTGCATGAGGAATACGGCGCCGTATTTCTTTGCGGCGATGTATTCGCGTTCTTTCGGGGTTTTGTCCGGATATTCATCCTCCAGCTGCTGGGTGGTAACGAAGGTGATGGCGTCCGGCAGTTCGGGCTTGATATGGGGATAGTGGGCGCAGACAAAGCCTTCAGTCTTGCGGAGGGTCAGGTAGATGCGGTTGACGATGTCCCGCAGGAACTGCTCATTCCGCTCGGAAGGCGCCATGATGCGCTCCCAGTCCCACTGGTCCACAAAGATGGAATGGATATTGTCGGTTTCCTCATCCCGGCGGATGGCGTTCATATCCGTATAAAGGCCTTCTCCCACGGAGAAACCGTAGGTTTTCAGGGCCTGGCGCTTCCACTTGGCCAGGGAGTGAACAATTTCCACGGTCGCGCCGGTTTCCAGCACATCGAAGGAGACGGGGCGTTCCACACCGTTCAGGTTATCATTCAGACCGCTTTCCGGCGTGACCATGATGGGCGCGGAAACACGGGTAAGATTCAGGGCCTTGGCCAGTTCCTGTTCGAAAAAGTCCTTGACGAGCTTAATGGCGATCTCTGTATCGCGCAGATCCAGAACCGGGTTATAGTCCTTGGGGATAATGAGGTTCATGGCGAACCCCTCCTTCCGAAGTATCTGTAAGATAATACAAAAGGATAACACCAATCTGTTTAAAAGGAAAGTATTGGCTATGTTTATATTCATTCGGAATCATTGCTGTTCCCGATGACGGATATGGCCGGCCGTTCAAAGCAAAGAATTGCGGGGTGTTCTTGACAGAAAAAGGGAAAGATGACATGATAGGAACCAGCGAAGGGGAGGGAATCTCTCACTTCGCCAATCCCTTTTGGAGAAATCACCATTCATTGTGAATGAAACAACATCCTGAACGTTTGGAGAAGACCGTTATGGCAAAGGAAATACTGTTGATTGTCGGCCTGGGAAACCCGGGAGAAAAATATGCTCATACCCGTCACAACGCGGGGTTTGAGGTAATGAGCCGGCTGGAGGAATACTACGGCGTGAAGCTGCGCAAGAAACTGTTTGTGCAGGATATGATCGCGGAAGTGACGGACGGGGAGCGGAAGATCGTGCTGTGCGAGCCCCTGACCTTTATGAACCGGAGCGGTGAATGCGTGAAGCGGCTGCTGAACCGGTTCAAGGTGCCGCAGGAGAATCTGCTGGTGATCTATGACGATATCGACCTGCCGCCCGGAAAAGTTCGTATGCGCAAAAGCGGCGGCGCCGGGACGCACAACGGAATGCGGAGCATCGCGTCCTGCCTGGGGAAGACGGATTTCCCGCGGATTCGGGTCGGTACGGGCGACCGGCCGGCCGGACAGGACCTGGCAGCATGGGTACTGGGGCACTGGAGTCCGGAGGATAAGGAAGTCATGGAAAAGGCCTTTGACCATGCGGCGGAATGTGCGCGCGTCTGGGCTGCGGAAGGCATAGAGAAAGCGATGCAGATGGGAAACAAAGGATAATTCAGAATTCAGAATTATTAGACGGACGTAAAACGATAAGGGAAAGTATATGGCATCGAGTTTTGTTTCTTCAATCACGATACCGGGTTTGGAGGCTTTTCTGGAAACAGCGCCGGGAAAGGCTACGGCGGTCGCCGGGGTGAACCAGACGCTGGCAGCGGTGATTGCCTGCGTTGCGGCGGAAAAAGGGAAGAAAACCCTGCTGGTGGCGGACAATGACCTGAAAGCCGCCCGGGCGGCGGATGACGTGCGCCAGCTGACCGGGGAAGGCTGCTGCCTGCCCGGAGGGGAAATTGACCTGACCCGTGCCGCGGGAAGCCTGGAAAGCAACTGGCGCAGGCTGGAGGCTCTGGCGGCGGTGGCGGAAGGGAAGGTACGGATCCTGTGCGCCGGAGCGGAGGCTCTGGCACAGCAGATGGGCCGGCCGGAACCTTTCCGGGCACTGAGCCTGAAGCTGAAGCCGGGGGACGTGTTCCCGCCGGCGGATCTGGCCCGGCGGCTGAGCCGGATGGGCTATGACCGGGTAGGCATGGTGGAAGGCAAAGGTCAGTTCGCGCAGCGCGGATCTATTCTGGACGTATACCCGCCGGCCCTGGCCCAGGGACTGCGTATTGAGTTTTTTGACGATGAGGTGGACGGTATCCGGGAGTTTGACTGCATCAGCCAGCGAAGCCTGGGGGATGTTCCGGAGGCCGTGCTGACGCCCGCGTGCGAAGTGCTGCTGGCGGAGGAGGAATACCCGGAAGCGGCCCGCCGGATGCGGGAAGCCATTGATATTCAGCCGGATACGGATATCGGGAAGGAACTGCTGTTTGATGACCTGCCGCCCCTGCCGGATGATGAGGACGACGCGGAGATTTTTGATAAAGCGGTAGCACCGAAGATCCGGGAAAAGCAGTATCAGGAGCAGAAGGAGCTGGAGGCGGACCGGCGGATGGAACGCCTGCGGCAGGACGCGGAGACGCTGGAGCAGGGGTTGCCCTTCCGGCGGATACGCGCATGGCTTCCTGTGCTGACGGATCAGACGGCGTCAGTACTGGACTGGTTTAAGCCGGACCTGGTACTGCTGGTTGAGCCGGACCGGCTGCGGAACCGGATTGAGGAACGGATCCAGGGCTTTTCCGAGGATCTGCAGAGCGCCATTACCCGCAGGGAAGCGGTTACCGGACAGGAAAAGCTACTGAAGGACTGGGATACGGTGCTGAAGGAGCTGAAACCCTATCCCCGCGGATTGCTGACGGAAATCCTGCTCGGGCTGGGCGGGATCAGGCCGGACAATACGGTGACAGTGGAGGCTACCGGCATCCAGGGCTACGGCGGGCAGATGCGCGCGCTGAAGAACGATATTGCCCTGTGGCGGGAGCACGGATACCGGATATACCTGCTTTCAGGCGGAAGCAGCCGCGGAAAACGGCTGGAGGAAAGCCTGAAGGAGCTGGACGAAAAAACAGAATTCCGGGAAGAGATCAGCGCGGCCAAACCGGGCGAAGCGGTGGTCCTGCCGATTACGCTCAGCGGGGGCTTCATTATCCGCGGCGGCGAAGGTATTCCCGGAACGGCGGTGGTTTCCGACGCGGACATCTGGGGCGAGGGCTACCGGCGGAGCAAGAGCCGGAAACGCTCCGGCGAGCGGATTTCCACCTTCACGGATCTGAAAGTGGGCGACTATGTGGTCCATGAGGATCACGGTGTGGGTATCTACCAGGGTATCACCCGGATCCAGAGCGAGGGAAGCTGGCACGACTATCTGCTGATCCATTACGGCGGGAACGATAAACTGTATGTGCCGGTGGAACAGCTGGAACGGGTACAGCGGTATATCGGCAACCCGAACCAGGCGCCAAAGCTGAACCGCCTGGGCGGCGGGGAATGGGCAAGGCAGAAGGGCAAGGTCAAGGAAGGCCTGAAAGCCCTGGCCTTCGACCTGAAGGCGCTGTACGCGGAACGGTCGCAGAATACCGGTCATGCTTTCGGACCGGATACCGCCTGGCAAAGGGAGTTTGAGGATGAGTTCCCGTGGGAGCTGACGCCGGACCAGGCACAGAGCGTGCAGGAGATCCGGGAAGATATGGAAAGCGACCGGAACATGGACCGGCTGCTGTGCGGCGACGTGGGATACGGCAAGACGGAGGTCAGCCTGCGGGCTGCTTTCAAAGCCATTGCGGACAACAAACAGGTAGCGCTGCTGGCGCCCACCACGATCCTGGTGCAGCAGCATTACAACACGATTGTAAAGCGGTTCCGGCATACCGGCGCGAGGGTGGATTTCCTGAGCCGGTTCCGGACCCCGGCAGAGCAGAAGGACGTGCTGGCCAAGCTGGCGGCGGGAGACATTGATCTGATTGTCGGTACGCACAAGCTGCTGGGCAAGGACGTGAAGTTCAAGGACCTGGGCCTGCTCATTGTGGACGAAGAGCAGCGCTTCGGCGTAGCCCACAAGGAAGTTATCAAAAACATGAAGCGGCAGGTGGACGTGCTGACCCTGAGCGCGACCCCGATTCCGCGGACCCTGCATATGTCCATGACGGGCATCCGGGACATGAGCGTGCTGGAAACCCCGCCGGAGGAACGGATTCCGGTGCAGACTGTGGTAACGGAATACTCCGACGCCCTGATCCGGGACGCGGTTCTGCGGGAACTGGGCAGGGGAGGGCAGGTCTACTTCCTGTACAATCGGGTGCGGAGCATCGGCAGCTTCTATGAGCGGCTGCGGGCGCTGGTGCCGGAAGCCCGGGTGGGCGTTGCCCACGGGCAGATGAAGGAACATCAGCTGGAAGACGTGATGATGGACTTCTATAACGGCAACTATGACGTGCTGCTGTGTACCACCATCATTGAAAACGGCCTGGATGTTCCCAACGCGAATACCCTGATTGTCTATGACGCGGAACGGTTCGGCCTGAGCCAGCTGTACCAGCTGCGGGGCCGGGTGGGCCGAAGCAACCGGCAGGCCTATGCCTATTTCACGGTGCGGGCGGACCATATGCTGACGGAAACGGCGCAGCAGCGGCTGACAGCCATCCGGGAGTTTACGGAGTTCGGCGCCGGATTCCGTATTGCCATGCGGGACCTGGAAATCCGCGGTGCGGGCAATATCCTCGGACCGGAACAGCACGGGCATCTGGCCACGGTTGGCTATGACATGTACTGCAAGCTGATGGAGGAAACCCTGAACGAGGTCCAGGGACGGCAGACCGCACGGGAGCTGGAAACCCGGGTGGATCTGCGGGTGGACGCCTTCCTGCCTTCCGACTATGTGGCGGAAGAAAAGCAGCGGATGGAAATGTACAAGCGGATCGCTTCCGTGGTGACGGACGAAGACCGCGCGGACGTGACGGACGAACTGATCGACCGCTACGGCGACCTGCCGCAGGCCGCGGAAACGCTGCTTGATGTCAGCCAGCTGCGGGCGCTGTGCAACCGGCTGGGCGTCAGCCAGGTGACCCGCGGCAAGGAAGGCCTGATCATGAAAGTGGATGAGCGGTATGTGCCGGATCCGGCGTGCCTGCTCCAGGCAATTTCCGAGACCGACGGACGGCTGATCCTGTCCGCCAGGGCACCGGCCAGGATGATCCTGAAGGTGACGAATCTGCAGGAGCAGGAGCTGCTGCAGGAAGCGCTGAAGGTGACAAAGAAGCTGGTTGCCAGGATTAAAGAACTGGAAGAGAGTTCAATTCAGAATTAATGGTGATGTGCCTATGCGAAAAGGAAAGGTCTTCTGGAGCGTTATCATACTTGTGCTGATCCTGGACCGGATTACCAAAGAGCTGGCGCCGGGACTGCCGGCGCAGGGGCTGGCGCTGATCTCGGGCGTGATAGGCCTGCGGTATATGGAGAATACCGGCATTGCGTTTTCGCTGCTGAGCGGAATGCCCCGGCTGACGGGAATCCTGGGACTGGCGGTGGTTGTGGGAGGCTTTCTCTGGCTGCGGAAAAAGAGTATTGCTCCGTTTCCGCTGACTGGCCTTGCCCTGATGGCAGGCGGCGCGCTGGGAAATATGCCGGACCGGCTGATCCGGGGCTTTGTACCGGACATGATTGAAACCCTGTTTGTCAGTTTCCCGGTATTCAATATTGCGGACAGCTGCCTGACGGTGGGCTGCATACTGGTGATGGTGAGTTTGCTTTGCCGTCCACAAGACTGGCAAAGCATCAATTCATAATGATGTTTGCTGTGAACTTCTGGACAGAAAGGTGCTGCTATGACCGATACAGAATATAAAGTTTTGTCCGACGGGCGGCGGCTGGATGTGCTGCTGAGTGAAGAGACCGGACTGAGCCGGAGCCGGGTGGCTTCGCTGATGGAGGACGGCCTGTGTGTTTCCGGAGGGAAAGCCTGCACGAAGGCCGGCACCAAGCTGCCGGCAGGGCAGGAAATCATCCTGACAGTGCCCGCTCCGAAGGAAGCTGTGCCGAAGGCGGAGGATATTCCGCTGGAAATCCTGTATGAGGATGAAGACCTGGCTGTGGTGATCAAGCCCCGGGGCATGGTGGTGCATCCCGCGGCGGGACATCCGGACGGCACATTGGTGAACGCGCTGCTGGCCAGACTGGATTCCCTGGGCGGCATCGGCGGCGAACTGCGCCCCGGGATCGTACACCGGCTGGACAAGGAAACCAGCGGCCTGATGCTGGTAGCGAAGAACGACGAAACCCAGGAAGAGCTCAGCCGGATGCTGAAGGATCGGGAAATCGAAAAGCATTACCGGGCGCTGGCGGAGGGTCGGTTCAAAGAGCAGGAAGGCGAAATCAATGCGCCCATAGACCGCAGCAAAAAAGACCGGAAGAAAATGGCGGTGGATCCGGACGGACGTCCGGCGCTGACCCGCTGGAAAGTGCTGGCGGAGGGACAGGCATGTACCCTGCTGGATGTTCACATCCTGACCGGACGGACACACCAGATCCGGGTACACCTGCGGAGTATCCAGCACCCCGTCTGCGGGGACGAGCTGTACGGTTTTGAAAAAGGCGTGAAGGTTCCCTGCCTGATGCTCCATGCCTACAGCCTGAAGTTTCGTCATCCCCGGACCAAAGAGGAAATGTCCTTCCAGGCTCCGCTGCCGGAAGACTTTAAAGAAGGCCTGCGGAAGAATGGAATAGAGGATAATTCAGAATTAAGAATTCAGAATTCAGAATTATAACGGGAACTTTTACGTTGCGATTATTCTCCAAGGGGCTCTGTCCCCGTTTCGCGCTTTTTCAGCCGATAACATGGCGCCATGATGCGGGCAATTATAAAAAACAGCACTTTGGATTTTCCAAAGTGCTGTAAACATTTAATTCTGAATTCTGAATTCTAAATTCTGAATTGCTTAGATCTCGTCCCGGATTTCATCCAGGTACCGATCCAGGGCGTTCTCAACGGTGGGCATGGGCGTAAAGCCGGATTCCGCAAGCTTGGAACCGTCCAGGCGGGAGTTCAGGGGCCGCTTGGCGGGAGTGGGATACTCGGAGGAGGGAACCGGAATGACTCTACAGTTGAGGCCGGTCTTTTCCATGATCATCTTCGCAAATTCATACCAGGACAGATAACCCTCGTTGCGGACATGATAGATACCGTATTTCTCGGTCGGCAGGACATCGCAGATGACGCGGGCCAGATCCCGGGAATAGGTCGGGGAACCGATCTGGTCATTGACGACGCGGATCTCTTTCTTCTCCCGGCCCAGATGCAGCATGGTGCGGACGAAGTTGCGGCCGTTTTTGCCGTAAACCCAGCTGGTGCGCAGGATAAAATAGCGGGTCATCAGGGAACGGACGGCGTCCTCACCCTGGACCTTGCTCATGCCATAGACATTCAGGGGACCGTAGGGATCGTCAACCTTGAAGGGCTGATTTCCGGTGCCCGGGAAGACATAGTCCGTTGAAATGAAAAGCAGCTTGGCACCGACGCTGAGCGCGGCACGGACGATATTGACGGTACCCATACCATTCACAGCGGCGCAGATTTCCGGCTGGGATTCCGCTTTGTCCACACCGGTATAGGCCGCGCAGTGCACGATGGCAGTCGGCTGATAACGCTGCACATACTCCTTGACAGCCTGACCGTCGGTCAGGTCAAAGTCCTGCATGTCCACACCGCGGCATTCAATGCCCCGGGCTTCCAATTGACGCACGGTATCCCAGCCCAGCTGGCCTGCGTATCCGGTTACGAGCACTTTCATTCCAGGCACCCCCATATTCAATTCGGAATTCAGAATTATGAATTCAGAATTACAGGATTGATTTACTTTATTGTATTGAGTTTACCACATAGTCACTCGGGATGACAAATTCATGGTAACGGGTTGCTGTAATTATATAACATTTAAGGTTTTTTCGGCAAGAAGCGAGGAAAAAGAAAAGCCTGCGGGAGCTGTATACCTCCGCAGGCTTGCTGTAACTGAACTCAGTCCGCAACCTCAGCGCTGCATACGATCTGTTACCCAAATCATAGATTTGGACAGATCAGTAAATCGGCGCGACTCCACACTGTGGAGATCGCCTTGTTTCGGTTGAATTCACATTCGATGAAATTTCCTTCACTGAAGGTCATCGAATGTTCATCCTACGAACTCGTGATAGATCGCGTGGATGGTGGCTTCGAAATCGCTGTCGTTGACGCCGACGATAATGCTCAGCTCGCTGGAACCCTGGTCGATCATCCGCACGTTGATGCGGGCGCGGCTCATGGCGGAGAAGAGACGGGCGGCGGTGCCGCAGTTGTGCACCATGCCGCGGCCGACGGTGGCGATGATGGACATGTTGTCGCTGACAGAGACGCTGCCGCTGCCGTCAACCAGATTTTCGATTTCCTTGATAATCTCAGCGCGGTGGGGCTCCAGGGTGGCGCTGTTCACCACGACGCACATGCTGTCAATGCCGGTGGGCATATGTTCAAAGGATACGCCGTAGTTTTCAAGCACCTGCAGGACCTTACGGCCGAAACCGACTTCGCTGTTCATCATGCTCTTTTCAATGGAGATAACGCTGTATCCCTTGTGGCCGGCAATACCGGTAATGGTGGGAACGGAAATCTCGTTGGGAGCGTTCTTGCTGATCATGGTGCCGGGATGGTAGGGCTTGTTGGTATTGCGGATATTGGTGGGGATGCCGGCCTTGTGCACCGGGAACATGGCGTCTTCATGCAGGACGGAGGCGCCCATATGGCTCAGTTCCCGGAGCTCCTTATAGGTGATGGAGGAAATTTCTGCCGGGTTCTCGATGATCCGGGGATCCGCCATCAGGAAACCGGACACGTCGGTCCAGTTTTCATACACATCAGCATTGACCGCACGGGCAACCAGGGCGCCGGTGATGTCACTGCCGCTGCGGGAGAAGGTGCAGACTTCACCATTCTCCCTGGAGCCGTAGAAACCGGGCACAACGGCAGGCTCGCCGTCCTTCAGGAGGGCAGAGAGCTTTTCCTGGGTCTTGTCATCGTTCAGGGTGCCGTTATCATTGAAGAAAATGCCGTCAATGGGATCGACGAAACGCCATCCCAGATAGTCGGCCATGAGGATGCCGCAGAGATATTCGCCGCGGCTGGCGCACCAGTCCTTGCCTTTGCCTTCGGTGATGCCCTGCTCGACTTCGTCCAGCTTCGCGGAGATATCCACCTTCAGGTGCAGAGCGCGGGCGATGGACAGATACCGATCCCGGATACGGGAGAAAGGCTCCGCGATGGACTTGCCTTCAGAAGCAAGGTCATAGCACTGATACAGCAGGTCAGTGACCTTATCGTCTTCCTTGAAGCGTTTGCCGGGAGCGCTGGGGACCAGGTAGCGACGGGTGGGTTCCAGCTCCAGAATGCTGCGAACCTTGCGGAACTGTTCATCATTGGCCAGCGAGCTGCCGCCGAATTTTGTCACAATACATTCAAGCACAGGGCAACCTCCAAAGGAATTCAGAATTCAGAATTCGGAATTCATAATTATTGGCTGCGGCGAAGAGATGCGAACAACGAAAAAACGTTCGCCTGATCGCAACAGACCAACGTATATAATACCGCCCAAAGGGCTTATATGTCAATCATTTTCGGGCGGTGACGGTTAGACCGGCAATATAATCCGCCCCGCCGGAACGCAGGGCTTCCGCGCAGCGGCAGAGGGTGGTGCCGGTGGTACGCACGTCGTCCACGATGAGCACGGGAAAAGTAATCTTCTCCTTTGGACGGAAAGCGCCCGCCAGATTGGCGGCGCGTTCCTTCTCGCCCAGTCCTACCTGGCGTTTTTCCCGCCGGTCCCGCCGGAGCAGCAGCTGCCGGCAGGGCAGGGACAGCTTTTCCGCAAAGGCTTCCGCCAGCAGGCGGCCATGATCCACCGCCCGTTCCCGGCGGCGGGATTCGGGCATGGTCACCCAGGTGACAACGGTATCCGGCGGAAAAGACACGTCTTCCGGCAGAGGAAGAAGCAGGCCCGCAAGAATCCGGGCGGCCCGGGCTTCCGCCCCGTATTTGAGCCGGATGACCAGCTCCCGGGGTACGCCGCCATGGGGACGGAGAGACCAGACGGGAAGATCCGGTACGGGATCAGAACGTTCCCAGGCAAAAAAGAAACCGTCATGTTCCAGAGATTCCCGGCAGGCGGCGCACAGGCCGTCCCGGTCTGAAATCCGGCCGCAGGCACAGCAGAACGCGTCCTCGGGCCAGACAACATCTTTGCCCCAGGAGAGAATCGACTTTTCCAGCGGCCCCCATTTACCGAAGAGCCATTTTTCAAAGGAACGGGAACTCATTGCACCAGCTCCCGGGTTTCGATCAGCCGGCGGGCCAGGGTGGTGTAGCGGCGGATCACATGGTCGTTTTCCACCATGCGGCGGATGACCGCCTCGGTACCGACCAGCACCACAAGGCTTCGGGCCCGCGTGAGAGCGGTATAAAGCAGATTGCGGGTGAGAAGCATGGGCGGCCCGGGCGTCACGGGCATGACAACGACCGGGAACTCACTGCCCTGGGATTTGTGCACGCTCAGGCAGTAGGCAGGTTCCAGATCCTCCAGGTCGCCGGATTCATAGGTGGCTTCCCGTTCTTCATCAAAGCGGACGGTCAGCATATGGTTTTCGGAATCCACGCCGGTGATGAAGCCGATATCGCCGTTGAAGACGCCGGCGCCGTCCTCGATCCCCACGGCGGTTTCGCGTCGCCAGGGAAGACGGTAGTCATTCCGGGTCTGGATGACCTTGTCACCCAGACGGAAGATGATTTCTCCCCATTGCAGCTGGGGCTTTTCGGGAGCGGGCGGGTTGAGCATCTCCTGCAGGCGGAGATTGAGGCTGTTGACCCCGCATTCCCCCTTGCGGGAGGGCGCCAGCACCTGGATGTTCCGGACGGAAAGAGCAAGACGTTCCTTTTCCGGATAATGCAGATATCCAGGAAGCCGGGAGGTGACCAGGGCGGTGATGCTCTGGGCCGCGTCGGTCAGGGCGGTTTTGCGCTCGAAGAAGAAATCCGTGCCTTTGCCGTTGAGCACAGGCATCTGGCCGCTGTTGATCAGGTGGGCGTTCACGACGATCTGGCTTTCCCCGCTCTGGCGGTAAATCTCCGTGAGCCGGACGCAGGGCACTTCGCCGCTGTCCAGGATATCCCCGAGCACGTTGCCGGCGCCGACGCTGGGAAGCTGATCCGCGTCGCCGACGAGAATCAGGCGGGTGCCGGGACGGATGGCCTTGAGCAGGGCACGCATCAGGACCAGGTCGATCATGGAGGTTTCGTCCGCGATGACGCAGTCCGCCTCCAGCGGATTGTCATCCGTACGGGTGAAGGTGCCTTCCTCACCGCTGTATTCCAGCAGGCGGTGGATGGTTTTCGCCTCGGCGCCGGTGGCCTCGCTCATGCGTTTGGCGGCGCGACCGGTGGGGGCGCACAGGACGGTTTCGTTATCCTTGGAAAGCAGTTCCAGGATGCAGTTGATGATGGTGGTCTTGCCGGTGCCGGGACCGCCGGTGATGACAAAAACTCCGTTTTCCAGCGCGCCGGCAATAGCCTGGCGCTGGGTGGGGGAGAAGGTGATTTTCCGTTGCTTTTCAAAAGAAGAGATGGCCCGGGAAACACCGGCATACTTATACGGGGCGATGGCGGTCATCAGGCGGCGGATCATGAGAGCCACCTCCTGCTCCGCATACCGGTAGTAAGGCAGGTAGACCCGGCGGTCTTCGTTTTCATCAGACTCGGAATGCAGGACACCGGAAACCAGCATGCCGCGCAGCGCCTGCTGACAGAGGGGCAGCGGCACATTGAGCAGCGCGGCGGAAGCGGAGCAGAGCTCTGTTTCCGGCAGGTAAACATGGCCTGAAGACGCGGCGGCATCCCGCAGGATATAGGACATGGCGGATTTTACGCGGTTTTCGCTGTCGGGCGGGATGCCCAGGGACAGACCGATGCGATCCGCAGTTTTGAAACCGACGCCTTCCAGGTCATCGCACAGGCGGTAAGGGTTTTCCCGGACGATTTCCGGGGTGCGGTCGCCGTAATGCCGGCTGATCCGGATAGCCAGGGCGGGGGAAATGCCATAGGACTGGAGAAAGACCATGGCGCGCCGGGTGCTCTGCTGCTCCCGGAAGCTTTCAGCGATCATCTCAGCCCGCTTTTTGCCGATGCCCCGGACCTCACTGAGACGCTCCGGATGCTCGGAAAGTACGGTAAGGGTATCCTCCCCGAAGGCGGAGACGATGAGCGTGGCGGTGGACGGACCCACGCCGTGGATCAGGCCGCTGCCGAGGAAACGCTCAATTCCCAGAAGGGTGGTGGGGGTTTTCAGTTCACAGGAGACGCAGTGAAACTGACGGCCGTAGGTGCGGTGATCCGTCCAGTCGCCTGAAAAAACAGCCTGTTCGCCGGGACTCAGTTCCGGCAGGGAACCGACCACGGTCACCTCCGACCGGCCGGAACGCACGGTCAGAACGGTCCAGCCGTTTTCCTCGTTCCGGAAAACAGTGCCCTGGATGGTTGCTTCTAGCTGCTCCATATGTCACCCCAGTATAACAATTAACAATTGTCCGGTGCTTTGTGCGAAAAGAATATCCTGTACGCCATGCTATATGACATCTTTGGAACCGGACGGGTTCTTTTTCGCTGATTCATACGGGAATGTATCGGGGAAAAAGACTCCATAATTCTGAATTGTGAATTATGAATTATGAATTACAGTAGATTTTACCATACAAAACTGGTGTTGTCATCAGAGTCGGGGTTTGATATAATAATCTGAAGAATGGTCCAATTCTTGGAAATGGGGAGTGGCGTATATGGATTTGATGAGAACCCTGCTGATCTACATGTCGGCGACGATGACGCTGGCAGTGAACAGTACGACTGCTCCGAAGGAAACGCCCGTTCCCACGCCTGCCCCGAACGCAATTGTGGAAACGGTGGACAATCAGGTTCAGGATTCCGCCGCGGATTCCGCGACGGTGAAAAATACCGCGAAGCCTACGGCGCAGCTTACCCCGGCACCCGTGCCGACAATCACCCCGAATGTCAAGGGTTATCATAACCTGACGATGGGTACAAAGGGCAAGGAAGTCAAGAAACTGCAGGAAAAGCTGATTGAAAAAGGCTACCTGCCGGAAGGAAGCGCAGATGGCGCCTATGGACGGCAGACTTATAACGCAGTCAAGAAATTCCAGCAATATAACGGCCTGAGGGCGGACGGCATTGCCGGCCGGGCTACACAGACCAACCTGTTTGAGAATCCGGAAATGCTGGACAGCCCGGACAAGACGGAAGAAACTCCCGCACCCGCGGAAGCCACGCCGGCTCCCATCGCCACCCCGGCTCCGGCGGACGCCGGAGAATCGGAGACCAGCGAAGTCCCTGAGACGCAGGCTCCCGAAACAGCTGTTCCGGTAATGGAAGCACCCGTAACGGAAACCCCGGCTACGGAAGTTCCTGTGACCGAAGCCCCGGCGGCAGAAGCGACCGAAGCGGCGCCGGAAAAGACGGAAGCCGAGGCAAAACAGCCTGAGGCAGAACTTCAGGAAGAGGTTGAAGAAGTGGATCTGGACGCGGAGGAATTCGACGCGTTCGGCGCAATGGTCGCCCTGAATGAGGCGGACGGTCCCCTGGAATTCATTGCCATGGAAGACGGCGTTCCGGTGACGGCCAGGCCGAGACTGATCTGGAACCAGGACAAGATCCGGATCAGCCTGGATGATCTGTGCAAGTGCGTGGAAGGCTGGAAACTGACGGACGACGGCGTGGGAACGGTTGTACTGGAAGCCGCCGGATACACCCTGGTTCTGTATGATGAAAAACAGGGGATTACCGCGACGCTGAACGGGATGCAGATTCCTGTGACGGAAGAAGACTTTGACTTTGCGTCCGAAGGTCATTTCATCGACGCGAAGTTCCTGGCCGAAGCCCTGAGAGGCGAGGCTGAATGGGATCAGGAGGAGAACACCCTGATGCTCCGGATCCGGGACAAGGATTCGGTTCAGTACGCGGATTGATGGACAATCCGGTCCGTAAACGGCCGGACAGGAAATTGAAACCGATACCGAAATGCTGTATGATAGGAACCCGCGCCGGGCAATCCCGGTGACGAATATGAAGGAGGTGCTTTGCCGTGAAGTCCGCTATGATCAGACTGAGCCTGGTTGAGAATGTAAACAATTTCGTCAACATCGTTGCGCGCTACCCCTATGAGATGGATCTGCGTGCAGGGCGCCATGTGGTGGACGCCAAGTCAATCCTGGGAATCTTCTCCCTGGATCTGTCAAAGCCGATCACCCTGGAGATCTACAGTGATGACTGCAGCGACCTGCTGGAAGAGATCAGCCCGTTCCTGATTAAGGAAGAATAAAACAGGCAAAGGAATGAAGACCGGTGAAAGCCGGTCTTTTCTTTATTTTCCGAACAATCAGGCATAATTACCTTTAAATCATTCGGAAATTGTGCTATAATAAAGTGTTGTGAAATGTTTTACCAGAGGATGCTACGGAAGCAGAATTGGAGAAGGAAAAATGGACAGAATCCGCCGGAACGAACGCATGACCGCAATGATGAAACTGCTGTCGGGAACCCCCAACAGGATCTTTACGCTGAACAGCTTCTGCGAGCTGTTCGGATCCGCGAAATCCACGATGAGCGAGGATGTTGACCTGCTTCAGCAGGTGACAAAGACGTTTGATCTGGGAGAAGTGGATACGGTGACGGGAGCGGCCGGCGGCGTGCGGTACCGCCCGAAGGTCAGCCGGGAAAAGGCACGGGCCACCATCGAAAAGCTGTGCGCGGATCTCAGCGGCACGGAACGGGTGCTGCCCGGGGGATTTCTCTATTACAGTGATATTCTGTCCACGCCGGAGATTGTGAACCGGATGGGCGAGATTCTCGCGACGGAATACTATGATACAGAGCCTGATTTTGTGCTGACAATGGAAACCAAGGGCATTCCCGTGGCTTTCGCGACAGCGAATGCACTGGGTGTGCCGCTGGTGATTGCGCGGCATTCCTCCCGGGTTTATGAGGGTTCCGCGGTGAATATCAACTATGTTTCCGGCAGCGGAAGCATTGAGACGATGAGCCTGAGCCGCCGGGCGGTGAAGGAAAACCAGCGGGCGCTGATTGTGGACGACTTCCTCAAGGGAGGCGGCACCGCAGGCGGAATGGTGGAACTGATGCGGGAATTCAACGTGAAGGTGGTCGGCATGGCTTTCGTGATGGCGACCGCGTCACCGGAAAAGAAGCGGATTACCGGGGAAAAATCCCTGATGACGCTGGAAGTGACGGACGGGGAACCGGCTGCGGCCGTTGTCAGACCGGCGGAGTGGCTGAAATAAGCCGCTGATTTGCCAAAGAATAAATACGCATGATATAATATCAAGATCTGAGAAAGGGGGAGTGACGCAGGTGTACGATATGCAGCCTCCGCAGCCGGTACAGATGCCGGTGCGGGAGGAAAAGAAGCGCATGAGCGTGCCGCAGATCATGCTGATCGTGCTGGCACTGGCTTTTGTCATATGGTATCTGGTCACCTCGCTGGCGCCCGAAACCGCCCCCTATGCCCAGATTACTGCGGGCGTGATCGGTGCCCGCTATACCGGGGACTGCCTGATTGTGCGGGATGAGACTCCCTTTGACGAGGAAGGCGTATCAAACGTCGAGTACCTGGCCGAGGAAGGAACATACGTCTCCATCGGCGATGATGTCTGCAAGGTCTATAACAACGGTTTCCGGACACAGGAACTGGAAACGCTGCAGGATTTCCGCGACCAGATCAAGGATTATCAGGTAAAGCTCCTGAAGGCAGAGATCAATACGGACTCCAGCATGGAAAAACTGGAATCGGATGTGATGAACCGCGCGCGGGAGGTCCGGGAACTGATCGGCGGCGCCCGGGGCAACATGAACAACCAGGAAGCGATGCTGGCTGAGGCGATCAACGCGCGCCAGAACAGGCTGAGGGAAAAATACAGCGAAGACCAGCGGATGACCCGCCTGTATGATGACGAGCAGGGCCAGCTTCAGAAGATCTCCAGCTGGACACAAAAAAAGACTGCTCCAAAGGAGGGCCTGGTCAGCTTCTATTCCGACGGATATGAATATGACCTGACGATCGACAACTACGACAAGTATACCCCGAGCCAGGTCCGTGCCATGATCAACGGCCAGAAGCCCCCGTCCGCGAATATGGGCTCAAAGGGCAAAGCCGTGATTTACCGACTGGTCCGTGACGGACACTGGATTGTGCTGATGCTGATCAAAGACAGCAACTGGAATCCGGTGGAAGGCGCGGTTTATGAACTGAAGCTGGAAAACTTCAAGGACACCATGGTGCAGGCGCGGGTCATCAGCTTTACCCGGACCGGCGGCGAGCTGGAGGTTCGGCTGGATGTGCAGTCCAACGTGCAGCCGGTGCTGTATATCCGGACCTGTTCGGGCGTGCTAGGCGACAACGTGACCAGCCTGACCGTACCGACAAAGGCCATTTACACGCAGGACAATATGCCCGGCGTTGTGGTGATAGACGGGGAATATCCGTTCTTTATTCCTGTAAACATTGTGGATGAACGGGACGGAATGGTTTATATCTCCCCGATCCAGCAGGGCACGCTTTATGAAGGACAGACCGTAAAGCTGTTCTGAGCAGGGAGGAAACAGACGCCATGACCCGGGAAGAAATGGAAAACAGGGTGGCGCGGATCCGTCAGGAGCTGGAGGAAGCTGCGGCGGGACGCTATCCCGTGCCGAAACTGATTGCCGTGACAAAAACCCACAGCGCAGAAGAGATTCTGCCGCTGGCGGACATGGGTATTACGGATATCGGTGAGAACAGGGTGCAGGAGCTCCTGACCAAGCTGCCGGAGCTGAAGGAGCGCTTTCAGATTCACCTGATCGGCCGGCTTCAGAGGAACAAGGTGAAGCAGATTGCCGGAGAAGTCTGTATGATCCAGTCCGTGGACAGCGAACCGCTGGCCAGGGAAATTCATAACCGGGCGCTGGCTGCCGGAAGGCGTATGCCGGTGCTGGTGGAAATCAGCCCTGCGGGAGAGGAACAGAAGGGCGGCGTGCCGTTTGATGAAACGGAAACGTTCCTGAAACAGATCGCGCCCCTGGAAGGCATAGAGGTCCGGGGCCTGATGGCGGTGATGCCGCTGACAGAGGACCGGGACTACCTGGACGGATTATTTGCACGGACGCGCGGACTTTTTGACCGGATCCGGGATAAAAACCTGACCGGGATCGCGATGGAGGAACTGAGCATGGGCATGTCCGGCGACTACACGCTGGCAGCGGCTCACGGAGCGACAATGGTCCGGGTGGGAAGCGCAATTTTCGGACCCCGCGGATGACGGGAAAGAGGAGAGGAAACACTTATGGCATTGAAGGATCTGATGAAGAGCATTGAAGGGGTTTTTTCCCGCGTGTCGGCGGATATCACGCGCCGGCCGGACGGAGGGACAAGCCATTACCGTCCGCTGCGGAAGAAGACCGCGGAAACTCAGAACATTGAGATGCAGCCGATGCAGGGACAGGATCCCCGCTTTGTACATACCGGCTTCACGGGAATGAATCCCCCGGTCAATTACGGAGGATATGAGCAGACCGCCTTCGGACAAACGGCTTACGGCCAGACTGCTTTTGATCAGACCGCTTACGGCCAGACAGCGTATAATCAGACCGCCTACGGACAGACCGCCTTCGGACAGACGGCGTACGGCCAGCCCCAGGGAACCGGTTATTTCCCGCAGCAGGATTCCGCGGCGCAGCAGGACTATGTGGGCAAGGGCAGCTTCAGCGGGCAGACGGGTTTTACCCAGGCCCAGCGGAACAATATTTCCTATATGCCGGGTGTTGAACCGCGGATGGAGCGCGGACAGGTGCACGTGGAGCACATCATTACCCTGACCGGTCTGAAGAGCTGCTATGAAGCGATTGAGTGCATGAAGGACGGGGAGACCCTGATTGTGATGCTGGA
Source organism: uncultured Eubacteriales bacterium (assembly GCA_900315675.1). Lineage (GTDB taxonomy): Bacteria > Bacillota > Clostridia > Christensenellales > Aristaeellaceae > Aristaeella. The sequence goes on along the minus strand of OMZY01000009.1, from coordinate 71,757 downwards.
CGCAATCGCCAATGAGAGCGAGAGCATGCGGTGCCAGGATATGCTGGCCGGCGCGGCTTTCACCCTGGGATGTTCAGTCAGGCTGTTGCAGGGAGCAAGGATTGTCGTGATTGCCCCGGAAGGCGTCAAGATCCTGCCGGAGCAGAACAGCGCCAGCGAGATGGTACGTCCGCCGGAAATGATGGCTCCTCCGATGCCCGCGGCACAGGAACCGACGTATCCGGGCCGGCGTGAGCGCAGAACAAGCGCCAACGCGGCAGAATGGAACGCGGCGAGAAACGGTGAGCTTCAGGGCTATAACCCCTATACCGGCACCATGCCGGTGGCGGCCGGCGCGTACGGCAGCTTCGGGGGATATGGCTATTGATCCGAAAAACGGATCAATAGCCATTAACAATTAACAATGAATAATTAAGAATTGAAAGTACCGGGAGGAGGGACGGACATGGAAAGAATCACTTCAGAAGTTATTGCGGAAAAAGAGTTTACGATCGCAAACAGAGGATACAATCAGGAAGAGGTGGACACCTTCCTGGACCTGATCTGCGAGGAACTGGACCGGCTGAACAATGATATCCAGGATATGCGCCAGAAGACAACCATGGTGCGCCCGTCCGCGCCCGCGGCAGAGTCGTCTGTGAGCCGGGAGGATGAAAACAAGTTCCGGGAAATCCTGGAGATGGCGGCGACCGTGAAGGAAGAGACCATCCGCAAAGCCCGGGAGGACGCCGAGGCGATCCGCCTGAAGGCTGAGACCGAAGCGAACGAACGGCTGAACGGCCTGGCTGAGGAACGGGAAGTCCTGGAAAAAGAGGTTAACGCGCTGAAGGAGACCGCAGCGGAATACAAGCGGCAGTTTGAGGAACTGCTTCACGCGCAGCAGGAAGCTCTGGAAAAGGCCACGGGCCTGTTTTGATGATATAGGGAGGGCCGGAGCATGTTTGGACGCAGACCGGATGGCAGACGTCTGAGGGACGTAGACCCGATTGTCCAGATTACACCTTATCTGATGCCCATGCGCTGTGACGCGCAGGTGTTTCTGGAACACAAGATGGACTATGAAAAAGCTGCCCGCTATATCGCGGAAAAGAACCGGCAGGGTGAGAGAATCACCTTCATGCAGATCATAGCCGCGGCTTATGTGCGTTCGGTCAGCCAGCTTCCGGAACTGAACCGGTATATTTTCAACAAGCAGTATTACGCCCGGAACAACTGCTCCATTTCCTACGTGGTCCTCAAGGATCCCCAGAACAATGAGAGCAACGAGGTTACAGCGCGGATTGAGTTTGACCTGACGGATACCATTTTTGATGTCCGGGACAGGATGGTCGCCGCACAGGAAAAAATCCGGCAGGAGGAGGATGACGCCTTCCTGACCAAACTGGCAGGCGCCCTGCTGAAGATTCCGGGACTGGCCACGGGTATTGTGGGCCTGTATCGACTGCTGGACCGCTACGGCCTCGCGCCGGGCTTCCTGATCCGGGAACTGCCCTTTTACAGCGGCCTGTTCATCACCAACAACGCGTCCATCGGCCTGAACCATGTATGGCATCACATTTACAACTTCGGGAACGTGAGCATGTTTATCGGCATGGGAAACATCCTGAAGGAAGCAATTGCCGACAGCGAAGGCAAGAGCCGCATGAAGCGCTGGCTGCCGCTGGGCATGACCGCGGATGAGCGGATGTGCTCCGGCGCCCATTATGCCGCTTTCTTTGCCTCCATGACCAAGTATATGGATAATCCGGCACTGCTGGAGACTCCGCCGGAATCGGTCAGGTTTGACCAGAAGGTGGAATACCATGTGCCAAAGGTGGCAAAAGCATAAAAATCAGGATCGGAGTTATCCGATCCTTTTTTTATGCGGCCACCTTTGGCAAATTCAGAATTCAGAATTCAGAATTCAGAATGATTTACTGCAGCCCTTATCCTGATAATACAGACAATCCTTCTTCCGGCAGGCTCAACAACCGGACAGGAGGATTCATATTGCCTTGAATTATGAATTAAACAAAGCTCTCATCTTTGTTGAACAGCGGAATAAAGTCCCGGTCGGCTGAATCCGGTTCCTGCAGGAAGCCGGGGAGGTCCAGCGCCAGCATATGGTCACGGACCCGGCAGTATTCCTTCTCCGTGATACGGCGGTCCAGACCCGGCACGGAAACACCGTTGCAGGGAATGTACTGGCGCATGAGGCTGACGGGTGTGCCGGCGGGAAGCTCATCACGGACCCAGGTGAGCAGGCGCAGGCTTTCCGAAGTGAAGCCGGGCAGGATCAGGTGCCGAACCAGGGTGCCTTTCTGCATGATGCCGTTCTCATCATAAACCGGAGTGCCTGTCTGGCGGCACATTTCCTTCAGCGCGGCGGAGGCAACGTCAAAGTAGTCGGGTGCCGCGGCGCACAGACGGCCGGCCCGTACAGAGAAGTGCTTCAGGTCCGGAAGATAGATATCAATGACGCCTTCCAGGCGGCGCAGGGTATCCACGGTTTCATATCCGGAAGTGTTCCAGACCAGGGGAAGGGGCGGACGCCACAGCTCCAGCGCCTCCAGGATGCGGGGCACAAAGGGAGTGCCTGTAATGAAGGACAGGGTGTGTACGCCCAGGTCTGTCAGGCGCTTCAGCGCGTCGGAAAGCTCCTGCGGGGTGAAGAGACGGCCCTCATTCCGATGGGAAATATCTCCGTTCTGGCAATAGACGCAGCGCAGCGTGCAGCCCGAAAAAAAGACAGCGCCGGTTCCGTGGCTGCCTGAGATGGGAGGTTCCTCCCACAGATGGGGCGCAATGCGGGCGATGAGCATCTCCTCGCCCAGGCCGCAGAAGCCGGGACGGACAGAGCGGTCAGCGCCGCAGTGACGGGGACAGAGAGAGCAATTCATAATTCACAATTCATAATGATTCATGCGTCGGTTTGCCGCTTTACGGGTTATGGATTCGGTACCTGTTTGATGAACGGAACAAATCGCAGTGATATGCAATGGAAAACCGTCCGTATCCGTATTATATAAGGGCGGGGAAGAAAAGGCAACGGTCCCGGGACTTGTGAACAAAAACGCTTTCAGATATAATATACGCTGTCGGAAACTTTGCAGAAAAGGAGAAGACGAAGAGTTGGACAGATGGAATCGAAAAGATCAGAATACATATACCGGAATGAATGTGCAGCGCAGGAACCGCCGGAAGCCGGACATGGGTATGCCGGTGGAGCCGGAGGAAACGGCCGTATCTGAAACAGCGGACGGCCTGGAACGCTGGCTTCTGGACGATGAACCCCGAAGGGAAACACGGGGAACAGCTTCTGTAAACGAAACGACGGAAAGCCCTGAAGGCCCCGCGCTTGTGGACTGGGACGCCTTGCTGGCAGAGAAGGAAACGGACGGGACTGAAGAACCGGAAAGTCCGGCGCCTGAAGCGGAAGAAGAGAAGGCTTCTCCCGCAGAAACGGTGCTGCAGGAAAATATGGAAGCTGCTGAAACACCTGAACTGCCGGAAAAACCGGACGCGTCCGCTGAAGACAAAACACCGGAAAAGCCGGAAGCGTCTGCGGAGCCGGAAACCGCGGAGGAAACTCCTGCAGCGGTGCAGGGCGCGGACAGCCGTGTGCCTCCGGAGGCACGCCGCATGAGTGCCGCCCCCTACGGAACAGTCAGACCGGAGGCCAGACGCCCCGGAACCCGTCCGCAGAACGGATACCGCAGGCCCTCTGTACAGGAACAGAAACCGGTACCGGTTCGTCCCAGAAGGGATGTCCGGGATGAACGGAATATACGGAATGAAGCGCAGCGCCCCGCGGCCGGTCGTGCTCCGGACAAAACGTCACGGGTGCGGGTGGGCTATGCCCCGGGACGGATGAGCGACGGAATGACGCAGCAGGTTCCGGTCCGGGAGACTGCCCGTGAAGCAGCCTGGGAACAGGAACAGATCTATTCCCGTGACGCAAAGGCGTATCTGGAAAAACGCAGCCAGCCCTTCCGTACGGAACCCGCCCGGGGAACTGCCGGCCCGGACCGTCCGGAACACAAGCTGCTGAGGATCGTGGTCGCCCTGCTGATTGTAGCGGGCATCGTTATCATGGGCATCATGATTGCCCGGAACAGCTCAAACCCGAATAACATAACAAACCGGCAGGCACCGCGGGTGCTCAGGTTTGTTCCGCCGGAACTGGAAAAACAGATTCCGCCGGTGGATCTGGCCTTCCAGGTTGATACCGAAAGAGATGTGGACGGAATCCGCCTGAGAGGGGAAAACAACGAGGACCTGGACACGGAAGCCTGGGATGTGATCAACACAGACGGCAGCCGGATGTGGACCATGAAGATGCACGTGGAAACCGGCTATACAGGAACCGTGGTCCTGCAGGTCAGGCGTGCCGGGGAAGAACAGTGGTACAACACTGATTACAAGGCCGAAGTGAACGTGCAGAGCCTGACGGATATACTGACCCCGAATCCGGAGGCAACCCCGGAACCCGTAACGTCCGCGGATGCGGAAGACGACGATTATTACGACGAGGACGCCGAAGCAGCGAAGAAAGCGGCTGCCGCGGAAGGCGGAGAGGAAGAAACACAGGATTCTGAGGCGGCTCCGGAAGAAACACAGAATCCGGACGGGGAAGACGAAGCCGGAGAGGATCACCAGGCGGAAAGCATGGACGGGGAATCCGGAGAAGAACCGGACGGCGAAGAAAACTCCGAAGAGGAAACGGACGCTGAACTGCCTGCCGGAGAACTGCGCACGCCTGTTCCCACGCCTACGGTCGCGCCGCCTACGCCTGCGCCGACGGAACAACCGCCGATGACAGCGGAAGCGGTACCGGAGGCGGATCCGGGACTGATTTCCAGCACAACAGTTTATACAAGCGCCACCAAGAAGGTGAAGAACTACAGCAGACCGGCAAAGGAACTGATCCATATGCCGGAAGCTGACGAATACGCGAAAGACCCGCGAATGGGCCTTCTGGCTTTCCGCGGTGACAACTTCCGCCGGAATGCGGCAGTCGGCACGCTGAGCGCGGAACCGATTGGCATGAAACAGGTGTGGGATGAGCAAAGCGGAAGCACCCGCGGAACCAACACGACCTATTACGGATACGGTTGGACGGGTCAGCCGTTGATTGCCCACTGGAGCAAGCAGGTCCGTGAGGGCAGCAATCTGTACGAGAAGAAAACGGATACCTACTCCCTGAAGGAAGTGATCATTGCCGGTATGGACGGCAATGTCCGCTTCATAGATCTTAAGGACGGAGAAGCTACCCGGAACAGTATCAAACTGGGGTATCCCATGCGCGGAACACCGTCGCTGCATACCAACGGGTCTCCGTTCATGAGCGTGGGCCAGTTTGCCCGGAAGATGAAGGTGAAAACGGGCAAGATCGGCCTGCGGCAGTATAACCTTTATACCCTGAAGGAACTGAAACTGATTGACGGCCTGGACGGGAAGTACCACCGTCCGCTGAACGACGTGGGCAGCTTTGAAACATCCGCCCTGATTGACAGGACCAGCGATACGCTGATTGCCGCCGGTTCGAACGGCATGCTGTATCTGGAATCGCTGAACTCCAGCTTTGATTACAATGCGCAGGTGCTGACGATAGACCCCTCCACCACCGCGATGAACTACAAGGTGAAGGGACAGAAGAACACAGCGCTGCTGGCCATTGAATCCTCTCCCGCCGCGTATGACAGGTATGTCTATATGGCAAACATGGGCGGCGTTCTGATGTGCATTGACACGAACGTCCTGAAGCCTGTCTGGGCTGTGAACACGGGTGACTCGGTCATGGCTGCGGTTGCCCTGGATCTGCGGAAAAAGGAAAATGATCAGGAGGCACCGGAACCTGCGGAAGAGGGAGACGAAGACGATCCCAAGGCCAAGACGCCGGCAGACAATCGGGAACTGAACCTGTATACGGCCAATATGCTGAACAACCGGAAAAAGGGTGACAGCGATATCCAGATCCGGCGGTATGACGCCATGAGCGGACGCGAAATCTGGAAAACCAGCGTCGGCGTGTACAAGGGAAAGAAAGACAAGGACGATGTCGGCGCCAAGGCGTCTCCTGTTATCGGACAGCACGGACTGGACAGCCTGGTTTACTTCACGGTGACCGGCCTTTCAGACGAGGGCAGACAGCAGCTGGGCCTTTCCGGCGAGACGATGGCTGCCCTGATCGCGCTGGAAAAGGAAAGCGGCAGGATCGTCTGGTCCTACGGCCTTTCCAGCCGGAGTGAATCTTCCCCCATCGCGGTGTATGACGAAGCCGGAAACGGCTGGATTGTCCAGTGCGAACAGAACGGAACCATTCATCTGGTGGAAGGCCTGACGGGGAACGCTGTGAGCACCATGAAAGTGGAAGGGGAGATTGAAGCTTCCCCCGCGGCTTACGGCAATATGGTCGTGATTGGCACGACGGGCAAAAATACATCCTTTGTTTACGGCATCGAACTCGAGTATGCGCAGCAGGAGCAGCAGAACGAGGAGGTTGGCGATGAAGAAGATTCTGGCGGCGCTTGATCAGGGAACAACCAGCTCCCGGGCGGTAATCTTCACCGAAGACGGGGAGATTATTGCGGCCTTCAACAAAGAATTCCCCCAGCATTATCCGAAACCGGGCTGGGTGGAGCATGACCCGAAAGATATCCTGAACAGCCAGATCACGGCCCTGCGGGAGGCTGTGCGCCTGAGCGGCGTGAACGCGGCGGAAATCGCTGCCATCGGCATTACCAACCAGCGGGAAACTACTTTCCTCTGGGACCGGAACACGGGCGAATGCGTGGGCAACGCCATTGTATGGCAGTGCCGGCGAACCAGTCAGATTGTGGACCGGCTGGTAGCGGACGGCTGCGGGGATATGATCCGCGAGAAAACGGGCCTGGTGCCGGACGCCTATTTTTCCGGCACTAAGCTGAAATGGCTGCTGGATTATTACAACCTGCGGGACCGGGCAGAAAAGGGAGAGCTGTGCTTCGGCACAGTGGACAGCTTCCTGTGCTGGAACCTGCTGGAAGGCCGGCCGCATGTGACGGACGCGACCAATGCGGGCCGGACCATGCTGTTTAACCTGCATACCCAGGACTGGGACGAGGACCTGCTGAAGCTGCTGGATATCCCGAAGGCCTGCCTGCCCCGGGTGGTGGATACGGCCGGACCGATCGGCATGCTGGATCCGGCAATCCTGGGCCGGGCCATTCCGGTGACCGCCATGGCGGGCGACCAGCACGCGAGCCTTTTCGGACAGGCGTGCCTGAAGACCGGAGACATCAAGAACACCTACGGTACTGGCTGCTTCATGCTGATGAACACCGGCGATAAACCGGTGATGAGCGGGCACGGGCTGCTGACCACCATGGCCTGGCGCATTAACGGAAAACCAACCTATGCGCTGGAAGGCAGCGTGTTCATGGGCGGGGCTACGATCCAGTGGCTCCGGGATGAACTGAAGATTATTGAGAATGCCGCGGAGTCGGAGGGCATTGCCCAGTCGATCCAGAGTACCGGCGGCGTGTACCTGGTGCCGGCGTTTACCGGCCTGGGCGCGCCCTGGTGGGACATGTACAGCCGGGGAACGCTGATCGGTATGACGCGCGGTACCGGCCGGGCGCATATTGTCCGGGCGGCCCTGGAAGCGATTGCCTACCAGAGCGCAGACCTGATGGACGCGATGATCGCGGACTGCGGCAGCCGGCCGGAAAGCCTGCAGGTGGACGGCGGCGCCAGCGCAAACAGCTTCCTGATGCAGTTCCAGGCGGATATCACGGGCATTCCCGTGATCCGGCCGAGAGTGCTGGAAACCACCGCCCTGGGCGCGGCCCTGCTGGCCGGACTCGGCGCGGGCATTTACAGCAGTCTGGAGGAAACCACAAAAATCTGGCAGAAGGATCTGGAGTTCACGCCCCGGATGGATGACGCCACAAGGCTGCTGAACCTCAAAGGATGGCACAGTGCCGTCGAACGTTCATTGGGTTGGGCGAAGGACCAATGACCTCCAGTGGAGGGAATCTCATTGGTTCTGAGGTCAAGCGAAAGGGAGCGAGCTCCACTGTGTGGAGTCGCGACCATTGAGCTTGCGGAACGAAAGACTGACGACCGCAAAAAAATAAATAATGAATAATATAGTGTTTTGAAGGAAGGTCCTCTTTTTGAAAGAGAAAATTCGCAAGCTGTTTTCCAACGTCTGGACAATCCCCAATGTCCTGACAATTATCCGGATGCTGCTGATCCCGGTGTTTGTGGTGCTGTTTTTCCATGAGCAGGAGATCAAGTGGGCATCTTTGTGCGTGTTCTGCGCGGCGAGCCTGACAGACATGCTGGACGGGTATCTGGCCAGGAAACTGAACCAGATTACGGACTTCGGCAAACTGTTTGACCCGCTGGCAGATAAGCTGATGGTGCTCAGCGCCATGATCTGCCAGACATTCTGGGGCCCGCTGCCGCTGATCGCGGTGATCATTGTGGCGGCCAAGGAGCTGATGATGGTTCTGGGCGGCGTGTTCATGCTGAGCAAGGGCGTGGTCGTCTACAGTAACTATTTCGGCAAGGCGGCGCAGGTGGGCTTCATTGCTTCGCTGGTGCTGTCCTTCTTCCATAAGGCCTTTGTGGAAGGAAACGTTATGCTGTGGGGCATGACGCCGGATATCCTGCTGCTGTGGCTGACGGTGGCCCTCGCGATCATCGCCATGGCGGTCTATGCCGCCGGCGCGATTAAAACCATCCGGAACAGGAAAAGCGAACAGGCATAATACTATTCTGAATCATGAATAAAGAGAAGACCCGGAGGATTATATGAGACTTGACGGAAGAGCACCGGACGAGAAGCGGCCGGTCAGCATTGAAACAGATTTTGTACGCACGGCTTACGGCAGCTGCCTGATTGCTACGGGCAATACCCGGGTGATCTGCACCGCCAGCGTGGAGGAAGCGGTACCTCCCTTCCTGAAGGGAAAAGGCCAGGGCTGGGTGACAGCCGAGTATGCCATGCTGCCGGCATCCACTACGGAACGGAAAAAGCGGGACGGCATCAAAAAGGACGGCCGGAGCGTGGAAATCCAGCGGCTGATCGGCCGGGCACTCCGCCAGGCTGTGGACCTGAAGGCCCTGGGTGAGCGGACGATCACTCTGGACTGCGACGTGCTGGAAGCGGATGGCGGCACCCGTACGGCGTCCATCACCGGCGCCATGGTGGCACTGACCTGCGCGGCGGCGCGGCTGGTCAAGGAGAAGAAGCTTCCCATCAGCCCCATCATTCATCAGGTGGCGGCCATCAGCGCGGGCGTGATTAACGACGAACCCTGCCTGGACCTGTGCTATCAGGAAGACAGCCACGCCCAGGTGGATATGAACTTTGTCATGAATGAGAAGGGCGAGTTCATTGAACTGCAGGGCACCGGTGAAGGCCGGGCTTTCTCCAAGAAAGAGCTGGATACCATCATGGAATACGGTGCCAAGGGTATCCGCGAACTGATGGACGCCCAGCGGGAAGCCCTCGGGGACCGGGCTGCCTATATTGCTCCCAAGCCGCTGCTGCTGGTGGCTACGGGCAATGAGCACAAGCTGCGGGAACTGCAGGAGATGTTCAAGGACTTCTACACCCTGGCGCCGATGACTTCTGTCGGTTTCTTCGGGCCGATTGAGGAGAACGCGAGTACCTTTGCCGGAAATGCCGCCATCAAGGCGGAAGCCGTGTGCGAAGCGACCGGCCTGCCTGCAATCGGGGATGACAGCGGCCTGGAAGTGGACGCGCTGGATGGCGAGCCGGGCGTCTATTCCGCACGGTATGCCGGAGAACACGGAGATGACGAAGCGAACAACGATCTATTGCTGAGCCGGATGGAAGGCAAGGAGGACCGCTCCGCCGCCTTCAAGTGCGCACTGGCCCTGAAGATTCCGGGCAAGGAGACCATCATTGCCGAGGGCAGCTGCCCCGGTACCATCCTCACGGAGCGCAGGGGCACCGGCGGCTTCGGCTATGATCCCCTGTTCCTCTACGAGCCCATGAACAAAACCTACGCGGAAATGAACGCGGAGGAAAAGAACCAGATCAGCCACCGCTCCCGCGCGGCAGAGATGATGCGCAGCATCATGTCCCAGCTGCTGACCAAAGAATAAATTCCTGATTTCAAAAGGAACTGTCTCTTGTAGTTTTATCAGACTATTCTGAGGCAGTTCCTTTTTTCGTTAATCATAAAAATATGGCATTTTCCAGAGGGGCTAATTCAGCTTGCAAAAAGTGTAGAAAAACAATCGAAAGCCCTTGAAAATCTTGACGGTAAAGGGGAAACTGTGTAAAATATATCAACAGAAGACAATAATCAGATATGGGGAGGGATACAGGTGCTTTATGATGGCAAGATCTGGATCGGGTCCTGTGAAAACGGCACCCCAGTGTATCTGCTGCCCTCCATGGCAAACCGCCACGGCCTGATTGCCGGCGCGACAGGTACCGGCAAGACCGTATCCCTGAAGGTGCTGGCGGAAGGCTTTTCCGATCTTGGCGTTCCGGTGTTCCTGAGCGATATCAAGAGCGACCTGAGCGGCATGGTCATGGACGGAACCCCGACAGAAGCGATTGAAAAGCGGCTGGGAAAGTGCGGCGTTCCGGCAGGCGCATTCAAATACACTTCCTATCCGACAGAATACTGGGACGTATACGGAGAACAGGGCATTCCGATCCGGGCAACAGTACAGGACATGGGTCCGCTGCTGATGAGCCGGATGCTGAACCTGAACGAGACCCAGAGCGGCGTGATGAACATCGCGTTCCGGGTGGCGGCCCGGGAGGATCTGCCCCTGGAACACCTGCAGGACCTGAAGAACCTGCTGATCCATGTGGGCGAAAACGCGAAGGAATATACCCTGGAATACGGTAATGTGTCCGCGGCCAGCGTGGGCGCTATCCAGCGGGCAGTAGGCGTGCTGGAGGACCAGGGAGGCAACGTGTTCTTCCGGGAACCGGCCATTGATATCAATGACTGGATCCAGGTGGACCCGGCCAGCAACAGGGGCAAGATCAACATCCTGTGCGCAGACCGGCTGTTCAATAATCCCACGATGTATTCCACCTTCCTGCTGTGGATGCTGACAAAGCTTTATGACCTTTTGCCGGAGCGCGGAGACGCGGAGAAGCCGAAAGTTGTGTTCTTCTTCGACGAGGCGCACCTGCTGTTCAATAACTGCAGCCGATCCCTGATGGATAAAATCGAGCAGGTGGTCCGGCTGGTCCGCTCCAAGGGCGTGGGCGTGTATTTCATTACTCAGAGCCCGGCGGACATTCCCATGACGATCCTCGGCCAGCTGGGCAACCGGATCCAGCACGCGTTGAGGGCCTATACCCCGCTTGACCAGAAGGCGGTCAAGGTGGCAGCACAGACGTTCCGGACGAATCCGTCCTTTGATACAGAAGAAGCCATTACCACCCTGAAGACAGGTGAGGCGCTGGTTTCCTTCCTGGATGAGCACGGAGCTCCGAGCGTGGTGGAGCGGGCCACCATTCTTCCCCCGCAGAGCTATATGGGTGCGATCAGCCAGGAAATCCGCAGGATGGTCATCGACGCCAGTCCCATGAAGGACAAGTATGATGATGCAGAGCCTGCTGAAGATCCCGGAACTCAGGAACAGCCGACACCGTCTGCACCGCCGGTACCACAGGTACAGGAAATGGATCCACAGCGGTTTAAGCTGATAAACGGCCAGTGGTACTATTTCTGAGGTGCGGCAGGGAGCTGATCTCCATTGTCACTGTTTACTCAACGACCCCGGAACGGCGCAGGGAGGAGAGCGCCGCAGAGAGAAGATGGCAACATTCAAAGTATTCGATCCTACCACCGGTCAGTATGTTGAAAAAGAAGTCGAAGGCATGGCTCCTGTGGCTGAAGCTGTGAAGGAAGCTGCCGCTCCTGTTGTGGAAGCGGTGCAGCAGGCTGCCACCCCCGTAGTGGAAGCGGTGCAGCAGGCGGCTGCTCCCGTTGTGGAAGCCGTTCAGCAGGGTACCGTGGCTGAAGCGGTGCAGCAGGCAGCACAGCCTGTGGTGCAGGCCGTACAGCAGGCCGCGCAACCCGTGGTACAGGCTGTCCAGCAGGCAGCACAGCCCGTTGTTCAGGCCGTGCAGCAGGCTGTTCCCACCATTCAGGTGCAGCCCCAGGCTCAGAAGATGCCCGTGATGGTGCTCGACCAGACGACCGGTCAGTATGTGCAGCAGATGGTGGACATGGTGCTTGATCCCGCGACCGGCAACTATGTACCCGCTCCCGTGGCCGTGGATCCCAAGGCTCTGGAAGCCCAGCAGAAGGCTGCCGCCGCTGCCGCCAAGGAAGCGGAGAGGAAAGCCCGTGAACAGGAAGCGGCTGAACGCCGTGCCCGCAATGACCAGCTGCGTGAAGAAGCGGCTGAGCGTGCCCGCCGGAATGACTCCGTTGCCGGCCGCGTGAAGAATACCGCGATCAGCTCCGCGACCCGTACGATCGTGAACGGCCTGATCAAGAATCTGGGCAAGGCGATCGGCGGCATTTTCGGCAGCAAGAAATAATGCCGGAACGTCCAAACCATTGATTATTGAAACAATATTAATATTGGGAGGTTTGTTTATATGAAAAAGCTTCTGAAAGAGTTCAAAGACTTCGCAATGAAGGGTAACGTACTGGATCTGGCCGTTGCCGTCGTTCTGGGCGCTGCGTTCAACAAGGTTGTCACCTCTGTGGTGGAAATCTTCCTGAACCCCATCCTCGAGAGTCTGCCCAAGATGGAAAACGGCGGAACCGGATTCACCGGATCCCTGATAACCTTTGCGGCTGTGGTTGTTGAATTCCTTCTGACCGCGCTGGTGCTCTTCCTGATCGTGAAGGCTGCCAACAAGGCCAAGAACCTGAAGAAGAAGGAAGAAGCTCCTGCCGAGCCCACCACCAAGGTGTGCCCCTTCTGCCAGAGCGAGATCAGCATCAAGGCTACCCGCTGCCCGCACTGCACCAGCGAACTGAAAGACTAATCAAACAATGCAAGACGCATAAAATAAACGGAGGCACATATGCACTGGCGCATATCGTGCCTCCGTGCTATAATTCCTGATTGGTCAGAAGTCGGATGCAAATCAGCGGACGACGGAGGCCGCGACAATAACAGAAAGAGAGAGAATTTCCATGAACAAGATTCTGGTTGAAACTTCTGCCCGCCATGTACATGTGACCAAGGAAGACCTGGAGACGCTGTTCGGCGCCGGCCATGAGCTGACCGTGAAGAGCTGGCTGAGCCAGCCCGGACAGTTCGCCAGCGAAGAGCAGGTGGACATCGTCGGCCCCAAGAACACCCTGAAGCGGGTTCGCATCCTTGGGCCTGTCCGTCCCGCCACCCAGGTGGAGCTTTCCCTGACTGACGCCCGTTCCATCGGCGTGACCGCTCCTGTGCGTGAGTCCGGCGACATTGCCGGTTCCGGCTCCTGCAAGCTGGTTGGCCCCGCGGGTGAAGTGGAAGTGTCTGAAGGCGTGATCGCCGCCAAGCGCCACATTCATATGACCCCCGCTGACGCCGCTGAATTCGGCGTGAAGGACAAGGACGTTGTTTCCGTGAAAGTGGATACCAACGGCCGTGCCCTGGTCTTCGGTGATGTTGTGGTCCGCGTGAGCGAGAAGTTCGCCCTGGCGATGCATATTGACACCGACGAGAGCAACGCTGCCTGCGCTGTGAACGGCACCATGGGAGAAATGATTAAATAATGCACAATGCATAATGCATAATGATAGTTGCTTTATAAAGAAAAGTCCGTATTTCGGACTTTTCTTTTTATTGCTATTTTGAGCATTGACAAGGATACGGCAGACAGATATAATATTTCCGCAACTGAATACCTTATCACGAGTGACTGAGGGACGGGCCCGATGACGTCACGGCAACCGGCAAAAAGCAAGGTGCCAAATCCCGCAGCGTGCACACCCCAATGGGAGGCGCTGACAGATAAGGACGGTCAACAAGATCGAATCCCGCCTGGTTTGTGTGCAAGCCAGGCGGTTTTTTTATCCGGCTGGACCGTCGCAAGAACAGAAGAAGCCCCGGTGACTGCCATTGGGGCGAAGGTTGCGGAATACGGCGATCATCAAAGCCCCGCACCGGATGACAACAAGAAAAGGAGAAAAAAGATGCGCAGACTGTTTACTTCCGAATCTGTTACTGAAGGACATCCCGACAAACTGTGCGATCAGGTTTCCGACGCGGTGCTGGACGCCATCCTGGAAAATGATCCCAAAGCCCGCGTGGCCTGCGAAACCTTCGCGACCACGGGAATCATCACCGTTATGGGTGAAATCACCACTACTTCCTATGTGGATATCAACGCTATTGTCCGGAAGGTTGTGACCGAGATCGGTTACGACGCACCGGAAAAATCCTTCAATGGCAATACCTGCGCCGTGATGACCGCCATTCACGAGCAGAGCCCGGATATCGCCATGGGCGTGAATGACGCCCTGGAAACCCGGGACGGCGGCAAGGAAGCGGATATCGGCGCCGGCGACCAGGGCATGATGTTCGGCTACGCCTGCACCGAGACGCCCGAAAGAATGCCCCTGGCCATTGCCTTGAGCCACCGGATGGCGCTTCGCCTGACGCAGGTGCGCAAGGACGGCACGCTGCCTTTCCTCTATCCGGACGGAAAGACCCAGGTGACAGTGGAATACGAAAACGATAAGCCCGTGGCGGTGGATACCGTGGTGGTTTCCGCCCAGCATTCCGCTGACGTGGATATGGATGAGCTGAGGAAGGCAATCAAGGAACAGGTGATCCTGCCCATTATTCCCAAGGAACTGCTGACGGACAAAACCCGGATCCTGATCAATCCCACCGGCCGCTTCGTGATCGGCGGACCGACCGGAGATACCGGACTGACCGGACGGAAGATCATCGTGGATACCTACGGCGGATCCGCGCCTCACGGCGGCGGATGTTTCTCCGGCAAGGACCCGACCAAGGTGGACCGGAGCGCCGCCTATGCCGCCCGTCATGCGGCAAAGAACGTGGTGGCCGCCGGACTGGCGGAGCGCTGCCAGATCCAGCTGGCTTACGCCATCGGTGTGGCCGAGCCGGTCAGCGTGCTGGTGGATACCTTCGGAACGGGCGTGATGCCGGATGACAAACTGGCGGAGATTGTGACGAAGTTGTTTGACTTCCGTCCTTCCGCCATCATTGAACGGCTGAACCTGCGCCGCCCCATCTACCGGCAGACGGCTGCCTACGGTCACTTCGGCCGGACAGACGTGGATCTGCCGTGGGAGAAGGAAGACTATGCAGAAAAGCTGAAAGCTTTTCTGCAATGAAAAATGAAGAATGAAAAATGAAAAATGGCGGAGAGAAAGCTTCCGAAAGGAAGCTTTCTTTTTCATATTTCATAATTCAGAATGTGCAATTGTGCCTGCTGTCTGCCAGACGTTTTGCGTATGGGTTTTGTATGAACCACAGGATGTTGTGTACAGGGCGCAGGCGGTGAAAAATAAAGGCTGCATGGCTGTCGGTATTCCAAAAAAGACTTGACAAGCGTTTGATCATTCTGATATATTTATTAGGCTGTCCGCAATGTGGACATGCATTGTATGATGTTCTCGGGACCGGGTCTTCTCCCGGATCCGCAAAACGATTAAGATCTGTGAGGAGTGTTGACCATGTTCCGTACTTATCAGCCCAAGAAGCGCCAGCGCAGCAAGGTGCATGGCTTCCGTGCCCGGATGGCGACCAAGAACGGCCGTCGTGTTCTGGCTGCCCGCCGTCGCCGCGGCCGCAAGGAGCTGACGGTGTAATCACCGCCGCAAAGCCTGCTTCAGTATGACTGTGGATGAGGCCCGCCCGTGAAAGATGGGCGGGCCTTTCCTCATAAAAGACGCTGTTGAAACAGCGCAAAGGGATTCTCCGCGCAGAGCGGAAGGAAGAGAATGGAAAGACGTTATCGGCTGAAGAAGAATAAGGCGTTCCAGTATGTCTATCACAGGGGACATTCTGTTGGATGCCGTAATCTGGTCATGCTTCTTGCCCCGGGCAGGGAGCTGAAGATCGGTTTTTCCGTCAGCAAGAAAACAGGCAATGCCGTGACCCGCAACAAGATCAAACGGCGCCTGCGGGAATGCTTCCGGCCCTATCTGGGGGATGTGAAAACCGGTCTGTACGTGATTGTCGCCAGGCCTTCAGCTGCAGAAGCCGCCTTCGAGGATCTGAAGAAGGATGTGCGTTATCTGCTGAAAAAGCAGAACGCACTGCTGAAGCGTTCTTCAGAAGAAGAAGGGAACCGCGCAGAATGAAGCGTTTTCTGCTGTTCCTGATCCGTTTCTACAGACGGGAAATAAGCCATCG
Source organism: uncultured Eubacteriales bacterium (assembly GCA_900315675.1). Lineage (GTDB taxonomy): Bacteria > Bacillota > Clostridia > Christensenellales > Aristaeellaceae > Aristaeella. Next base: position 55,440 of record OMZY01000009.1, on the reverse strand, counting down.
CAAGCGGAAGCCGAGCTGCCGCTATATCCCCACCTGCTCCGAGTATGCCGTGACGGCTATAGAACGATACGGCGCATGGAAGGGCGGACGTATGGCATTGTGGCGCCTGCTGCGATGCAACCCCTTCAGCAAGGGCGGCTATGATCCCGTACCGGATGATCCCTGCACAACATTAAGGAGGGAATAACCCGGAATGAATGACTTTCTTTTTAGTATCCTGGCCTGGATCCAGAGCTGGGTCGGTAGCTGGGGCTGGTCCATGGTGGTGTTCACCATCCTGGTCCGTCTGGTGCTGACGCCTTTTGACATCAAGAGCCGCGTGAGCATGCGGAAGACCCAGAAGCTGCAGCCCCAGCAGATGGCCCTGCAGAAAAAGTACGCCAACGACAAGGAAAAACTGAACGCCAAGCTGGCGGAACTCTACAAAAAAGAGCATATCAATCCCCTGTCCAGCTGCCTGCCGCTGCTGCTGACCTGGCCGGTCATCATCGCGGTGTTCGCCGCCATGCGTATGGTGGCCAACAAGGAACTGCTGATGCAGCTGACCCAGATCCTGAACAACGAAATGCCCACGCTGGAGCGCTGGCTGTGGATCAAGAACCTGTGGATGCCGGACAGCCTGTTTACAACAGCCCTGCCGGACCTGAACATGCTGCGCCAGATCCCCGCGGACCAGTGGCTGAGCTGGTTTAACGGACTGGATCAGAGCAACCTGCCTGTGCTGATCAAAGAACTGGGCCTGACCACTGCGAGCTTTGATAACAAGGTGCTGGCAGAAACACTGCAGAGCATCTTTGAGGCGGTGAAGCAGAATCCCGCCTATGTGGAAGCCGTGGCCATCAAGCCCGGCTGGACCTTCAATCTGCTGATTACCCAGTTCTCACTGGTGAACCAGTACAACGGTCTGCTGATCCTGCCGATCCTGTCCGCTGTAAGCCAGATCGCGATGACCAAGCTCATGGGAACGAACCAGCAGCAGCCCGCCGCGCAGGGATCCGGCGCGGGAACCGGCAAGTTCATGCAGTGGTTCTTCCCGATCTTCTCCATGGTGATCTGTCTGAGCTACTCCTCCGCATTTGCCCTGTACTGGGTGGCCGGTAACCTGGTAAGCTCCTGCCAGACCCTGCTGATCAACAAGATTCTTGACAACAAAGAAAAGACGGCCGGAAACGTGGCCGGGGAAGGATCTGTGAAATGAAACAGTATGAATTTTCTGCCAGAACAGAAAGTGAAGCTATTGAACAGGGGCTTCAGGAACTTGGTGTTTCCATCGCTGACGTTGACGTACAGGTTGTGGAAGAAGGCAGCAAAGGCCTGTTCGGTCTGTTCGGTTCCCGTCCGGTAAAGGTGCGCCTGACGCTGAAGGATGCCGAAGAGGATCCGCTGGCCGACCTGCTGGAGGATAAAAAGCCCGCACAGGCGAAGAAAGAGCCTGAAAAGAAGCCGGAGAAGAAAGCGGAAAAGAAACCCGCCGAAAAGAAGGCGGAAGAGAAGAAGCCCGCTCCTGAAAAGAAAAAGACTGAGAAGAAGCCGGAACCTGCTGCAAAGAAGGAACAGGAAGAAGCGCCTGCGAAGCAGGAAAAACCTACCGTGAAAGCGGAAGTCCGTCCGATGGAAAAGCCGGAAGTGACGATGATCGCCGCGGAAGAGCTGACCGAGGATTCCCCCGCCGGTATCGCCCGTTCCTTCCTGGCCGAGCTGACGAAGCTGATGGGCGTGGACGTGACCATTGACATGGGTACCGACGCCGAAGGCAATGTATACGGCTATATCAACGGCGATACGCTGGGCATTCTGATCGGCCGCCGGGGCGAGACCCTGGACGCCGTGCAGTACCTGACCAGCCTGAAGGTGAACCGGGGCCGCGAAGGCTATACCCGGGTGACCCTGGACACCGAAAACTACCGCGCGAAGCGGGAAGACACCCTGATCCGCCTGGCGAACCGGATGGCGAACCGCGCGCTGCGCACCGGCCGGAAGGTCAGCCTGGAACCCATGAATCCCTATGAACGCCGGATTATCCACTACGCGCTGCAGCAGACGGAGGGCGTGACCACCCATTCCGAGGGTGAGGAACCCAACCGTCACGTGGTTATTACCAACAAGAAGTAATTGCGGAAAAGACACTTTATTATTTGGGGGATTAAGCAATGTTAGACATTAATCTGCTCAGAAATGATCCCGAGAAGGTTCGGGAGAACATCCGGAAAAAGTTCCAGGATGAGAAGCTGCCCATGGTGGATGAAGTGATCCGCATGGACAAGGAATACCGGGAAGCGATCCAGCAGGGCGACAACCTGCGCAACAAGCGCAAGACCATGTCCAAGGAGATCGGCGGCCTGCTGGGCAAGGGCCTGAAGGAAGAAGCCGAGAAGGTCAAGGCGGAAGTGAACGCCATGGCCGAAGAGCTTGCCGCGCTGGAAGTGAAGGAAGAAGAACTGAAGGCCGAGATCCGCAAACGGATGCTGGTGATTCCCAACATCATCGATGACAGCGTACCGATCGGCAAGGATGACAGTGAGAACGTGGAAATCCAGCGCTACGGTGAGCCCGTGGTGCCGGAATGGGAGGTTCCCTACCACGTGGATATCATGGAGCGGCTGTCCGGCATTGACCTGGACGCGGCCCGCAAGACCAGCGGCAACGGCTTCTATTACCTGATGGGAGACATTGCCCGGCTGCACAGCGCGATTCTGAGCTATGCCCGTGATTTCATGATTGACCGGGGCTTCACCTATGTGGTGCCGCCTTTCATGATCCACGGTAACGTGGTGACCGGCGTCATGAGCTTTGCCGAGATGGAAAACATGATGTACAAGATCGAGGGCGAGGATCTGTACCTGATCGGCACCTCCGAGCACTCCATGATTGGTAAGTTCATTGACACGATCCTGGATGAAAGCCAGCTGCCCCAGACCCTGACCAGCTACAGCCCCTGCTTCCGCAAGGAAGTGGGCGCCCATGGCATCGAGGAGCGGGGCGTGTACCGCATTCACCAGTTCGAAAAGCAGGAAATGATCGTTATCTGCAAGCCCGAGGACAGCCCCATGTGGTTTGACCGGCTGTGGCAGAACACGGTGGACTTCTTCCGCACGCTGGATATTCCGGTACGTACACTGGAATGCTGCAGTGGCGACCTGGCGGACCTGAAGGTGAAGAGCCTGGACGTGGAAGCCTGGTCTCCCCGGCAGAAGAAGTACTTTGAGGTCGGTTCCTGCTCCAACCTGGGAGACGCCCAGGCCCGCCGCCTGCAGATCCGCGTAAAGGGAGCGGACGGCAGCAAGTACCTGGCCCACACCCTGAACAACACCTGCGTGGCGCCGCCCCGGATGCTGATTGCCTTCCTGGAGAACAACCTCCGTGCGGACGGCACAGTGGCGATTCCGGAAGCGCTGCGGATGTACATGGGCGGGAAGGATCACATTGGGTAAAAATTCATAATTCATAATTCATAATTCATAATTATGAGTTAGGAGATATGGATTTTGAACGATTTGTTTCGAGGTTCATATGAGCGAAGAGAAGAAAAAGGGCTTTTTCGCGAGACTGCGGGAAGGACTGAGCAAAACCCGGGGAAACATGACCGAAAAAGTCGACGACATGGTCAGGGAGAACCGGAAGATCGACGATGACTTCTACGAAGAGCTGGAGGATATCCTGCTCATGGCCGACTGCGGCCTGAAAGCCACCGAGACGATCGTGGATGAACTGAAGAACCGTGTGAAGGCCGGCAAGGTCAAGGACGCCGCTGAAGCCCGGGAGATGCTCAAGCAGATCATGGTGGAACAGATGGATATCCCGCGGCCGCCGCTGAAGTGGCCGATGGTGATGCTGCTGGTCGGCGTGAACGGCGTGGGCAAAACCACAACCATCGGCAAGCTGGCACTGCGCTTCCAGGCTATCGGCCGGAAGGTCATGCTGTGCGCGGGAGATACCTTCCGCGCGGCGGCGGCAGAGCAGCTGACCGTGTGGGCTGAACGGGCAAGGGTTCCGATCATCAAGCACGCGGAAGGCGCGGATCCGGCAGCGGTGGTGTTTGACGCCATCCAGTCGGCCAAGGCCCAGGGCGTGGACCTGCTGATCGTGGATACCGCCGGACGGCTGCATAACAAGAAGAACCTGATGGACGAGCTGAGCAAGATGCGCCGGGTGATCGACCGGGAGTATCCGGAAGCGGATACCCGCTGCATCCTGGTGCTGGACGCCACCACGGGCCAGAACGGCCTGATGCAGGCCCGGGCCTTCAAGGAGGTCGCCGAGATCGGCGGCATCATCCTGTCGAAGCTGGACGGGACCGCCAAGGGCGGTATTGCGCTGGCGATCCGGCAGGAGCTGGAAGTGCCGGTGTGGTACATCGGCGTGGGTGAAGGAATCGACGACCTGCAGCCCTTCAACGCGAAGGAATTTGTGGAAGCACTGTTTTGATAATGCATAATTAAGAATTCATAATTCATAATTATTGAATGCTGGCAGCTTCTGTGCAGGGATGTGAAAGGGAAACAGAAGTGCTTTTCCGGGAACTTTCACGAAAGCCCGCTAAGGGAATAAACACTATATAATTATGAATTCTGAATTGTGAATTCTGAATTAATGAAGACTCCGAAGGAGGATTACTATGGGCGAACTGACAATGGATAAGCTGGTGGCACTGTGTAAGAACCGCGGCTTCATTTTTGCGGGCTCCGAGATTTACGGCGGCCTGGCGAACACCTGGGACTACGGCCCCCTGGGTGTGGAATTCAAGAACAATGTTAAAAAGGCCTGGTGGCAGAAGTTTGTGCAGGAAAGCAAGTATAACACCGGTCTGGACTGCGCAATCCTGATGAACCGGGAAGTCTGGGTGGCCAGCGGCCATGTGGGCGGTTTCAACGACCCGCTGATGGATTGCAAAGCCTGTAAGGCCCGCTTCCGCGCGGACAAGCTGATTGAGGACTTCACCAAGGGTGAGGAAACCGGCGACGGCTGGACCAACGCCGAACTGGAGCAGTTCATTGCCGAGCATGACATCGTCTGCCCCGTATGCGGCAAGAAGGATTTCACCGGCATCCGCCAGTTCAACCTGATGTTCAAGACCTTCGCGGGCGTGAACGAGGACAGCGCCAACGAGATCTACCTGCGTCCGGAAACGGCCCAGGGTATCTTCGTCAACTTCCAGAACGCCATGCGTACCACCCGGAAAAAGCTGCCGGCGGGTATTGCCCAGATCGGTAAATCCTTCCGGAACGAGATTACTCCCGGTAACTTCATCTTCCGCGTGCGGGAATTTGAGCAGATGGAACTGGAGTTTTTCTGCAAGCCCGGCGAGGACCTGGAGTGGTTCAACTACTGGCGCGGCTTCTGCCGTGACTGGCTGCTGAGCCTGGGCATCAAGGAAGAAAGCCTGCGGCTGCGTGACCACGAGCCGGAGAAGCTGGCCTTCTATTCCAAGGCGACCACCGACTTTGAGTTCCTGTTCCCCTTCGGCTGGGGCGAACTCTGGGGCGTGGCGGACCGGACCGACTATGACCTGACCCGGCACCAGGAGCACTCCGGCAAGAGCATGGAGTACCTGGATCCGGTGACCAACGAAAAGTACGTTCCGTACTGCATTGAGCCTTCCCTGGGCGTAGACCGCATGGTTCTGGCTTTCCTGTGCAATGCCTACGAAGAGGAAGAGCTGGAAGGCGGCGACGTGCGTACAGTGCTGCACCTGCATCCCGCCCTGGCTCCCTACAAGGCCGCGGTGCTGCCGCTGCAGAAGAACAAACTGGGCGGACTGGCCAGCGAAATTCACGCGGAGCTGTGCAAATACTTCCCGGTGGAATACGATGAGACCGGCTCCATCGGCAAGCGTTACCGCCGCCAGGATGAAATCGGTACGCCCTTCAGTATCTGCGTGGACTTCGAAACCGAAGAGACGCAGACCGTGACCATACGCGACCGGGATACCATGACCCAGGAGCGCGTCCCGATCAGCGAGATCCGCAAGTACATTGAAGACAGAATGAGATTCTGATTTCCAGGAATAAACAGACAACCCCGGACCGTAAGGTCCGGGGTTTTGTATTGAAAAAGAAAAAATGTCAATTTCTGACATAAAAAACATAAAGAGAAGAAAAAGCCAGGAACTTTGATATTCCTTGCGTTTGGAGGTACAAGAGGAGTCGAAAAATGCACGTTTCGGACAATACAATAAAGTTACACGCCATATTAAGTATGGAAATGTGTAACAAAATTGTGATATAATCACAAAAAGAGACAGTATTTGCTAGGCGATATTTACCAGGTAATATTTACCAGATAATCGTTGACGGAGGCGACGCCGGGAATGAAAAAGAGAACGTGCAGATATATTGCGTGGCTGTGCGTTTTCTGTATGCTGCTGACGAGCATGCCTTATTCCGTGCTGTCTGATTCCGCTCCGGCTACGCCGACAGACCTGCAGCCTGCCCAGACTGAAATAACGCAGGAACCCGGAACAGACAATACCGGCGAGCCTGTGGCTGAAAAAACAGGAAACACGGAGCCGGATGCCGCGACGGAGGAACCTGTTACGGAAAAACCGAGGGTGAACAGGGATCTGAAGACCGGAAATGACCTGACAATCAACGGAAAGCTTGAAAAAAAGGAATACCTGATCCGCTTTACGCCTGCGGAGACTCAGACGGCGTATCTGATCCTGTCTTCCGGCAAACAGCTTGAGGCTGAAGTGACCGCTGAAGAAACAGGGATTACAGTTCCTTTTGTCCGGGACGGGACGGATGAAGACGGAAGAAACGTGTGGACCGCGGCGGAATACAAGACCGAAAAGGATCATACTTATCTGGTCAGGATTACCGGCGCGGAATCCACAGAATTCACCCTTCGAATTGTGAAAAAGAGTATCCTGGCGCGCGAGAGGAAAGCGGAGAATACAGAAGGCACCGCGGAAGCGCCTGAAGAAAAGCTGAAGGAAGAAACCGGCGAAGATCCGGATGAACAGCCTGAGAATCCTGCCGGGGAAGAGGTTCCGGAAGAGAACACAGAAGAGGAATCCGGGGAGGAAACCGGCATGCCGGCGGGAGAACCGGAGGAAGAGCCGGGCACAGAGCCGGACGGAGAAACCGTGACGGAACCGGAGGAAACTGCCGGGGAAGAGGTTCTGGAAGAGGAAACAGAAGAGGAACCCGGGGAGGAAACCGGCATGCCGGCGGGAGAACCGGAGGAAGAGCCGGGCACAGAGCCGGACGGAGAAACCGTGACGGAACCGGAGAAAACTGCCGGGGAAGAGGTTCTGGAAGAGGAAACAGAAGAGGAACCCGGGGAGGAAACCGGCATGCCGGCGGGAGAACCGGAGGAAGAGCCAGGCACAGAGCCGGGCGGAGAAACCGTGACGGAACCGGAAGACAATACCGGAGAAGAAACAGAAGAACAGACGGGAGAAGAAGTCCCGGAAGAGATTTCCGACGAAACGAAAGAAGAGTCCGGAGAGGAAGTACCGGAAGAACAATCTGACGAAGAAACCGGAAAAGAATCCGGAGAAACCGCTGAGGAAAAGACTGAAACGGAGCCGGAAGAACCCGCGGAAGTGAGACTGGACGCGGCAGAACCGGAAACGGAAGCATGGATCAGTTTCCAGTCTGACGCGGGCGTTCCCCCGGATGCGAAACTGCATGTGAGGGAACTTTCCGCCGAGGCCGGGGAAGCCTGTCGGAACGGGCTGGCGAAAGCGCTGAAGTGTGAAGATGAATCCTGTCTGAGATATACAAAATATATTGAGCTCACGCTGACCCTGAACGGGGAGGAGCTGAAGCTGAATACACCGGTAAACGTTTTTGTGCGGCTGCCGGACGCCTTGGAGGGCGCAGAGTTCCTGCAGGCAGTGCGTTTTGACGGCGCGGAGGCTGTTCTGCTGGACAGCAGCCGGACGGATGGAACGATCTGCTTCGGGACATATGTCCCGGGCGTATTCGGCATCGGCAACGCGCTGACGTCCCTGACAGCCGGGGAGACTGAACTGGCCCGGGTGGAAGTGCTGGGCTACGCTTCCGGCGCGCAGATAAACCTGACGCAGACGGCGGATCCGGAAGTTGCGGAGGGCCTGGAAGTGCTCGGCGCTTTTGCCGTCGGCAGCCAGGAAGAGACGGCTGAAACCGCGGAAAGGCGGGATCCCCTCTGGATCCGGGCGGAACTGAAGAAAGACGCGGAACTGGATCCGACGGAAGGCGTGGCCCTTTACCGGGTGAAGGACGGTCAGGCGGACGTGATGATGGAGGAACTGACCGAAGAAGGCCGGATTGAGAAGCTGGACGCGGGACAGATCGCTCTGATCCGGGATACTGGATTGCGCCGTCGGACGCTGACCGTGAACCCGGAGGGAAAAGCCGAAGAACAGACGATTACGCTGAACGGCCTGGTACCCAAGGCCGCGGAGGCTACGGCAGAGGACGTGACGGAACGTTTTGCCGGATATGTGTTCCCGCGGTTTCCGCAGAGGAACCTGCTGAAGGCACGGAAGGCGGCGCCACAAACGGAAAAGCCGGCGGAATGGGTCACGCTGGCCGCGTTTGACATCAGTATTACGGACGAAAACGGGAAATATCAGCCAGATGAGGAGAAACCCATCCGCGTGGAAATCACCGACAGCCGGATTACCCCGGACCGGGAAACCGAGCTGTGGCACATCCGGGATGACGGAACGGAAGAAAAAATCGAAAACATTACCGTGGAGGAAGGCAGGATTGTCTTTGAGGCAGCCGGTTTCTCCGTTTATGTGGTGGTTGTCCATGAGGACGGTACGGTGGCCAATCCCCGGGTGGAATTCCACTTTATCTCCCGGGACGACAACGCGCTGACCAGCGGGAACCGCGTTTACTATGCGAGCGCACCCTATCCCTTCAGGAACAAGGACGGGCAGAACCAGACCACGCAGATCCTGAAAGACGGAGAGACGCTGGAACTGATTACGGATCCGGGAAACGTGGAGGACAAGCATTTCTACGGCTGGTATGTGGTGGATCCGTTCGTCATCAACGGAACAACGGATGAGCACGGAATCGGGACAGCGGATTCAAAACTGTATTACAGCTGGCCGGCCAATCCGGACGCCATTGCCTTTGAGACGCCTATCAGCATCGAGGAGCACAACGTCAGCGTCGGCGATACGGTGCACTGGAGCCTGCACGGCGTTTCCGGCGCGGGTGCGGTAGACAGGGACGGCAGCGTACATGTGTTCCTGGCCCCGGTTTATGACAAATACAACTTCATCAACTTTATGCTCTATGCCCGGGACGCAGGCGTTTCCGGAGCCAGCAACCTGATGACCCGGAAACTGATTGCGGAAGGCAGCGCACCGGGAGTTGACGTACGGATCAGCGATATCCGGTCCAGCAGTACGGACGCGGTTCACCTGATTTTTATCGGATGGGAATATAACGCCGGGACGGAAGCAAATCCGGACTGGATACAGATTCCCACGGTGGACTATACCGGCGCGGAACTGAAGGATACCGGCAGGGACGGAGTTTATTTCACCGCGGAAGGAATGGCGGAAGGGGAAAGCATCGACCTGTATCCCATTTTTGTGGAAGCACGATGGGTAGACTTTGTCAGCGGCGTCAGCGGCAGCGGCGCAACCTTTGTCGGTTCCCGCTTCCTGGAATCATGGGGCAGAAACGGCGTGACGCCGGACGGAATGACGCCGGAACCAGACGTCAATGTGTTTGATCCGTCCATTCCGGTTTCACAGCGGCAGGGCTATCTTTTCGACGGCTGGTATGCCTTTGCCAGCACAGATCCGGACACGGGGGAAATCACCAACCTGACGGAGCCAAAGGACGTGCCCGTCAGCTATATCGACGAAAACCTGCAGGAACGGCTGGTCACGATCAACACAACAGCCAAAAAGATTACGGACGGAAACGGACGGATTATCTATAACGGCAAATACACGCTGGACGTCGGCGGCGGATATGATCTGTTTGAGGGTTCAGGCACCTCCCTGAAGTTCTACGACGCCCTGGACCGCCTGACGCTGTACGCCAACTGGATTCCCGATCATTCCGGCATAACTGTGGTTTACTGGACAGAGAACGCGGATGACGACGGATATGCCTCCAGCGCGGTAAAGACCATTTCCACAACAGAACTGAACAATCAGCTGAGCACGGCTTACGCTTCCGGATCCGAGATTACGCTGGAAGGCCTGCAGGCCTATACCGTGGATTCCGTCAGCGTGCTGAGCACAGAGTTCCTGGACGATGTGAGCGCCGTGCCGGCGGGAGAGGAAATTTTCTACGACCTGAACGCGGAAAGATCTGACCGGTCAAAGACCATAGACGGAGAAGGCAGCGCGATCTTCAACGTTTACTACAGCCGGAAAGTGTTCAAGCTGGTTTTCCACATCGGCCGCGACGGATATGTGAAGACGGGCGGATCCCAGAAGACAGCCGAAGGATGGGACGGCAACTGGATTGAGTTCATGTTCAAGGATGACAAGCTCACAGAGCTGGGTTATACGGCTCATGGTAGCCCATCCCTGAGAGGCTTGTACAGCATGACCTTCGAAGGTCGGACATATACATCAGAATATGTGACAACCAATGCAAACGTCATGGGCGACTATGTGCCGGGGGCGGATGAGAACGTCTATGTACTGGCGGCGAAATACGGCGCTTATATCGGTGATCGCTGGCCGAGTCCGTCCAATCCCAGATTCAGATTTGATGAGCCTTCCAATACCACACATACCATGTATACCTGGGCCGGTTATTACGGCAGCCTGTACTGCCAGATCGCCAACGACCGGCCGACCTGGGCCGGACAGCAGGGCAACAATCCGGACCTGAACGGCATCTACAGCTATATGTCCGCGGAGCTGTGCTCTAACCGGGCGGGTACCGGCATTATCAACCAGAACCAGGTTCACCACATTGTGGCATACTTTGGCCGAAAATCGAACCAGGACAGGATCAAGCAGTACCATACGCTGTTTGAGGCGGTGGAAGGGACCTATGATCCGGATGAAGTTACCCTGGTGCCGGGTGAAGACTATACCGGGTACAACCGGACAACCTGGAGCAGCGATATTGCTCATGTAAGCGCCGAGGTCATCACGGACAAGATGTTCTATGAATCTGCGGGTTCGCCGGTACCGGTTATTTCCAACGTGAACCCGGAATTCCAGATGGCTTGGGATTTTTCCGGGTATGACTACTTCTACAGCTGTTATAACGTGCCGCAAAGATATGAAAACCATGTCTATTTCTTCTATACGCCAAAGCAGTATACGCTGACGTTCATGTATGAGAACGAGGCGGACCGGAAGATGGACACCTACTTCTACAAACAATCCCTGGCGGACGCAAAGAAATACGAGGATCCCTGGAAGGAAGGATACAGCTTCCTGGGCTGGTATACCAACGAGGCAGGCGCGGGCGAACCCTTTGATTTTGCCCATTCGACCATGCCGGCCCAGAGCATTGTGCTCTATCCGGTGTTCAAAAAACTGGACTATGTGATCCGGATTGACCCGAACGGGGCTGAAATTGACCGCTGGCGGGCAGGTTCCACATCCGCCGGCGCCTCCACGGGATTCCGGGTAAACTACAAGGAAACCATCAGCGCCTACAACTTCCTGGAGCGCAATTACCTGCCCACCTACGAGCAGGAGATCCGGGAACTCGGACTGAATCCGGAAACGGAACTCTATTACTACCTGAATACGCGGTACATCAGCGAGGAGCATGACGGGGACTTTATTCCCGGCGCCCTCCGGAGCGCGCTGTACCTGACCGCGGCGGAGATTGACCAGTACTGGGCGTATTACAGTTCCTTCCCGGAGGAACGGTTTACCGAGCGCGGCGCGGTGAAGTTTACCAACAAGGAAGAGTGGATGGACGCCTACCTCGGCGGACACAACCTGGACAGCCTGACGAAATACCGCCGGAAACAGGGCGCGGAGCATTACTCCTTTATGGGCTGGTATCAGGTAATGGAGGACGGATCGCTGGCTTCCGCTCCCTTCAATTTCAATACCATGATTACGGAGGATCTCGAAATCCGGGCGCTGTGGCGGCTGGACGGCGGATATTATATCCGGTACAACCCGACCTATACCGAGGATGACGGACAGGGAAACGTGACGACCGTAATGGGTAATGTGGAGCAGTGGAGCGATCCCGAGGATCCCTCGAAGCTGCTTTACGCGGACCAGTCCCCCACGCACATCCTTCGGGCGCCTTCGAACATCACCCCGGGATGGGTGTTCCGGGGCTGGCGGGTGGTCCGCCTGAACGGGGAAACCTGGGAACCGATTCAGCTGGATGAGAACGGGGAGGCTGTATACTATCAACCCGGCAGCGACTTCATTATTGATTCCAGCCTGGTTTCGGAGATCGCGGGTAACGGCGCTGTGATTCATATGCAGGCTTATTATGAGCCGGACGATACCTCCTACCGCAGGCCGGATGTGACAAGCCTCATCCTGGACGCGAACGATCCCCGGGGCGGATATGTGAACACCGCGGATTCAACAGGCCTTCCCGCACTGGACCATCCGGGCCATACCTGGATCAACACAGAGGATCACCTGGACGGCGGCGGACGGCCGACGCAGATCCTGTTCGGCGATACGGAAGAGCTGCTGCAGTCCAACCTGGCGCTGCACCTGTACCGGTACGCGACGGAACAGACCCATGACGGTGTACAGGGAAACAGCTATTTCTCGAACGATGATTTCTACCTGCTGCTCGGTTTTGACGAGAACGAGGATCCCCTGAATCCTACCACCGGCTCTCCCTACATCCCTGCTTTTGCCGCCGATGGGGTGGCCGCGGTAACAAGGGAAGGAGAGAAAACCCTCTATGCCTTGTGGGAGCCCATGATCTATGCGATCTTTGTGAACACCACCTCCGAACCTATCACGGTCCGGTTCAGCGGAACGGCCGGTACAGAAACGGTACGGGTTGTGAATATGGTCACCGGGGAATATGACCGGGAGGAAACCCGGGGCACGATCACCATTCCGGCAAAGATCGGAGAGACCGACGGCATGATCAAGGTGGTCCTTCCCTGTGCAGTGGCCGGAACGGATACCCTGACAGCCGAGGTGCTGAACGATCACGCACGAAAAATGATCAGCGTCAGCGGTATATTCCGGGACGAGCCTTGCGGAACGGGTGAAGAAGGCGTTCGCTATGACGATACGGCGACCTGGTCCGGAACGCTGCAGTTTGACGAAGAAGGCATTGTGGTTACTTATACGGAAGAACCGGACAACCAGGTGCTCTTTGATGTGAATACCGGCCACTGGAAGGAAACCTCCGCGGATTATATCCAGCTGGAGGATGACCTGTACACGATCTACGAGGCACAAATTACGGACAATGCCTACAGGCCGACAGATCCGTCCCATCCGGGCATGGTGTTTATCGGCTGGACTACCAACGCGGATATTGCAGCGCAGAGGGATTTCAGTACGGAAGAGGCGGTCACCTGGGGCAGCACAACGATTATTCCGGACGAGGGAAAGATTGTGCTGGACAAGGTAAGGGAAGAGTATCTGTGGGACTTCAGCCAGCCGCCGCCCTACGAGCAGACGCTGTACGCCGTGTGGAGCGACAAGGTCAGCGTGGTCTATAACATGATGTATACCAGCAATACCAGGTTCCATATATGGAACGGACCAGAAACAGTCAATACCGACGAGCCTTACGTGTTCTACAGAAGCGAGGCGGATCCACGGTATGTGATCTGGTCCATGGCTAAGGGCGACCGGGCGGTCAAGCCGGAAGATCCATCCCCCCATTCCGAAAAGCCGAGCTGGAACTTCATCACCTGGCTGGAACATAACACAACAACCGACAGTTTCCGAAGCACTGAAAAGCAACCCGGCAATAATGACATCGGGAAGTATTCTTTTGACTTTGCGCAGAGGATTATGGAGACGGTGACGCTGGTCACTTCGTGGACAACGAATCTGTCGCAGCATTATACCTTCACGGTGGAAAAACGGGTGGTGGACGGCAATCCGAATGATGAGTTCACTTTCAATGTGGAAGTGTTGGATGAACTGGTTTACGGTAAGATTACGAGCACCACGAACACAACAGGGCCCCTGGTCGTGAGATGGGGTTCTGTAGCCGTAAAACTGAAAAACAACCAACAGTATACGGTGAACATTACGGTGTCCTATATAACCGACTGGGGCGGAGCTTACGGCGTCGGAATAGAAGTAACTGACGCAAGCGGCGCCATCATCAAGAGCGGACAGGTGATCTACTGCGAAAAGAACACCTATAAAAACTTCGTTTCGGATTACCAATACACCCTGAAGATCTCCGAAGAAGCCGCAGCGGGTTATGACACAGAAGTGGCTGTGGAGGATATGGACGGAAATATTGAATGCGATACGAGCCAAGCAGAGCGTGCGTTCAGTTTCACTGTAAAACAGGGCAGTCGATTCTTACCGAACCGGAATGAGTATAATGCAGGAGAAGACAACAGCCTCCGGCTTGTCTTTACCAACACGGGCGAACCCATTATCGCACCGACGGCTGTCAGGATTTTTAAGCAGCCCTTCGCTGTGATGATGTTTGTGGGGCTTCTGCTGGCTGCCGGTTTTACCGCACCGGCTTGCATCAGGAGACGCAGGCGCGGAAAGGCCGCACTGACGGAGGAAACACCCGGAAAGCGGGGTGACCCTATGCGATGAGCAGGGTAAGAAACTGGGGTGATCCCGGTGGATGAAAAATAAAAAGCAACCTGAAGACTATTACAGTTCAACAATGATATTTTAGGAAGAGAGGGAATCAAGAATGATGAAGCTGCAAAAGATCGGATCTCTGCTGCTGGTACTGGCCCTGGTGCTGACGGTGAGCGCAGCGTTTGCTACCTCACCTACTTCACTGTCCGGCGGTGAAGCCGGTGGTTACACGTCTCCTGACACACAGACCGTGGATGACAAGGTGGTCAGTATCCAGAAGGAAATCACCGTTTTCAACCCGGATGAGGCGCTGATTTATGGACCGGCGATCACCTATACCTATACGGTGACGCCCGGTACGGCAGTGAGCGTTACAGATGCAACAACAGATCACAGTTCCGGTACGGCTGTCAGTACTACCACCATTCCCGGCATCATTACCGGGGTGAAGGTGAATGGAGGAACCGCCGGAACATCCGAATCTGCAACGGGTACGCTGGCCTGGACAAATGCGGATATCCTGGATGCCTCCGCGAGCGGTACAGCCAACAGCAAGGCGTTTACCGTAGACTTCAGCGATGTGGTTTTCACCCAGCCCGGTGTGTACCGCTACCTGATTACCGAGTCCGCCAATGCCTACACGACCAGCGGCGTGACGGAAACTACGGGTACCCATACCCGCTATCTGGACGTCTACGTCATGCGAAGTGACGTCTATGACACCGCAGAAATTACCAGTGAAGACTGGCGAATTTACGGCTATGTCTGCGTCATCGAAAATGAGGATATTACCCCGGACGGCGATACCACAACGGCCGGCGCGGTCAAGACCAACGGATTTGTGACGGCAACCAATGATGGCACTGCTGTGAAAGCTGACGAGTATCACACCTACAACCTGACGGTTGGCAAGACATTGACCGGTGATGCAACCATGAACAGCCATAAGTTCCCCTTTGACGTAGCATGGACAGCCGACAGTGCGACGGGAACCTTCCAGTTTGCGGTGGAGGAGTCCGATGCTGCTGTAACCAAGACTGCTCAGGCAGCGGCCACTTCTGTGGGCGGAACGGCTGTAGCAGCCAATACCCTGTATAAGGTTGGCAGCGCAGACGCGGTCGGTACGGCGGATAAGGACGGCTCTCCTTCCATCGCAAATGACAGTACCGTGAAGTACATCGGTATTCCCACGGGAACCAAAGTGACCGTGACCGAAACGAACAATGTGACCGGTACCACTTATGCAACTACAGCGAAAGACGGCGATGCAGATGTGGCCTTCACAGGCGGCACAGCAACCCTTTCCAATGAAAATAAGACCGCCACAATGTCTGAAAATGCAACGGTAGCATATGCACAGGCAGCAGCGCCGGCTGCGGATACCAACGCAGCCATCCAGTTCACCAATACACTGTCGCTTATCTCCCCCACTGGTTATGTGGTCCGTTTCGCACCGTATGCCTTAATGCTGATCGGCGGTATTGCCCTGCTGATCGTGGCGAAGAAGCACCGGAAGCACACGGAGGAAGATGAATGATCCCTGAGATCCTGAAAGGGACGGAACAGAAGAAAACTGAACCGGCAGGCAGGCCGGAACCTGCAGAAGAAATTGTGGTTCCGGTCTCCCTCCCGGAGGATGTATTGATTGAATCCGACGTCAGGGAGAAAACCGCGGCAAAGGAAAAGCGCCACAGGCTCCGGATGCGGGCGCTGCGTTCCTTCCTGCTCCGGCTTATTTCGCTTGCGCTTGTGGTTTATTTCCTGTTTTTCCATCTGGTAGGGCTTACCTTTATGCCGAACCGGGATATGTATCCGCGGTTGGATGCGGGTGATCTGCTGCTTTTTTACAGGATTGAGCGGAATTTCAAGGCGCAGGATATCGTGGTGATCGATAAACAGATGGAAGAAGATACGCGGACCGGCGAACAAGGTTTTGTCCGGAAGGCGCTGGATTGGCTGGGCTTCCGGGATCCGGAAGCCCCGGAAACGCAGCGCTTTGTCTGCCGGATTATCGCTGCGCCGGGGGACACGGTAGAGGTGACGGATGAACGGGGCCTCTCCGTGAACGGAAACGCAGTGATTGAGAACAACATCTTTTATCCCACTCGACCCTACGAGGAGGGAATAACGGAATACCCGCTGAAACTGTGGGACGGGGAATACTTTGTCATGGCTGATCAGCGGAATGGCGGCAAAGACAGTCGCTATTTTGGAATCGTCCGGGCGGATGAGATTCAGGGGATTGTGATCACGATCCTCAGGAGAAACAATCTGTAAAAGCATTCGTGAACAGATCGGGAAAGGAGGGATACAGGATGAAGCACAGAAAACAGCGGGATGGTATTCTGACCGCGCTCAGGATCGGCAGCGGGCTTATTTCTGCCTGCGCTGCACTGCTGGCTTTCGTCCTGATCGCTTATTCCGGATATGGCCTGTTTGACAGCATGGCTGTTGGGCTTAGAGCTTTCAGCTCGGGCAGTGACCTGCTGAAATATAAGCCTGATGTGATGAATGCAGCACTGGCGGAAGCACCGTCCATGGAGACGGTGAATAAGGACTACCGGGCCTGGATTACCGTGGAGGATACACCCATCGATTATCCTGTTGTCCAGGGAAGGGACGATCTGCACTATGCCTCCCACGACGTTTACGGCAAGGTTTCCCTGACCGGCGCTATTTACCAGGCGGCAGCGTGCATGCCGGACTTTTCTGAAAGCTACAACCTGCTGTACGGCCACCACATGGACAACGGCGCGATGTTCGGTTCGCTGGACAAATACCGGGATCCGAGCTGGTTCAAAAGCCACCAGACGGCGGTGCTGATCACGAAGAACGGAAAAATCTATGATGTAACTTTCTTTGCTACGGTGGTTACGGACGCCTATGAAAAAGAAATCTATACCATGGGAAACCGGGTACGGCAGGTCATTGACTTTCTGACCGGAGACCGGAGCCATGATACGGGCATCGGAACAGAGATTCAGGTCTGGGATGAGGAAGTTGTAAAGAATACCGTAAAGGTCCTGGCACTGTCTACTTGCGCGGATACGAGTACCAACGGCCGACTGGTTGTGTTCGGACGGATGGCTGAACGTGAACCTGAAGGCGACACGCTGAAACTGACCGTGAAGTATTACGATGAGAACGGGAAGGAAGTATTCCCGGATCGGGTGTTCATCCGGAAGAAAGGCGGACAGTACTATGTGGTCTCTCCTCAGTATCCGGGCTATGAGACGGATGTACAGATTCTGAGAGGGACCCTGACCGAGGATACGGTGGTCGTCGTTCACTATAGACCCCTGACCTGGAAGATGCGGATCCGCTATCTGTATCCGGACGGGACGGAAGCGGCGGAACCGTACGAAACGACCATTCGCACCGGTGAATCCTTTGATACGGAAAGTCCGGTAGTTCCGGGATGGCGCCCGGTGCGCCTGAGGGTTTCCGGTGTGAACTCCGGAAGAAATGAAAACTATACAGTGATCTATGTACCGGAAGATGCTACAGACTGTGTGGACATGGATGATCTGCGGACACCAGCGGATCTGGGAGAAGCATACTTCCAGGTTGGCATCTGTGCGGAATGATGGGAGGAGAAAAGATGAAAAAACTGCTGGGTTTTCTGCTTGCCTTCCTCCTGTTGTTTCCGTTTGTTGCGGCACCGGCCATGTCGGAAAGCAAACTGTCGAATGAGGTGAAGTGGAACAGCTGGTATCAGGATGAACGGGCTTGCCTGACAGTGCAGACACTCACACCCATGGAAGGACAGTTTTTCACAGATCTGTGGGGTGGGACGACCAGCGACATAGACGTACGGACACTGTTACATGCGGCTTCTCCCGTTTGCTGGGACAATGAATTGGGTCGGCTTGTTTTTGACCGGAATGTGGTGGAGGATGCCGTGATCCTGACAAATGGAGACGGCAGCCGGACTTATATGATGGTACTGGCGGATGACTTGCGCTGGTCGGACGGTACACCGATTACCGTGAGGGATTATGCTTTTTCCCTGTTGCTGCAAATGGATCCTGCTGTGGCGGAGACAGGCGGCAGGCCGAAGGATTTCTCCTGGCTGGCGGGCACCGATGAATATCTGGGCGGACAAACCCAGACGCTGACCGGCGTCCGGATCATTGCGGATAATATTCTGCAGATTACGGTCAAAGCGGAAGCATTGCCATACTTTTACGAGCTGGACAGGCTGGACATCCATCCATATCCCACCGATGCCATAGCACCGAGGATTTCCATAAGGGATGACGGGGAAGGTGTGTATCTGACAAAACCGCTGACAGCAGAACTGCTACAGAAGACAGTGCTGGATGAAACTCGCGGTTATTTGTCCCATCCCGGGAAGGTTTCCGGGCCTTATATGCTGGAATCCTTTGACGGTGTCACAGCCAAATTTGCGGTCAATCCGTACTATAAGGGAACAGAAGATGGCTATATGCCACGGATCGGCAGGATTGAATTCACAGCAGCTGCCAACAGCAATATGGTCTCTTCCCTGATAAAAGGAGAGGCTGGACTGCTGGACAAGGTGACTAAAGCAGAAACAATCAGTGATGGCATCAGCTGCGTTACGGCCGCACAGGACAGCCTGGCTATGCAGGTTCAACCGCGCTCAGGTCTGACGATGCTTTGGTTCATGGAATCCAATACGAAGGTGCAGGAAAAAGCAGTGCGGGAAGCCATTGCCTGTTGCTTTGACCGGGACACCTTCACCCGCCTGTATACCGGTGAATACGGAGTCAGAACGGACGGCTTTTTCGGTCCGGGCCAATGGATGTACCGGAAAGCGGCTGGAATGGAAACAGCAACTGTAAACACACTGCCGGAGGAAGGAATTACCCTCCCCGGCTTGACCCGATACGAACCGGACAGGGGAAAAGCGATCAATCTTCTGGAAGAAGCGGGCTGGATCCTGAACAAGAAGGGGGAAAACTACAACCAATACCGCGACAGCACCCGTTTCAAGCAGACTGAAAACGGCCTGATCGGACTGGATCTCACCCTGGCATTTCCGGAATCCGAAGATATCCGTAAGAAACTGGAGATGACCCTGGTGACGCCTCTGAAGGAGGTCGGCATCAGCCTGTCGATGGTCCCCGTCAGCATGGACGAAATCGAAGCAGCCTATATGGGCAGGAAGGAAAGCCCATATGATATACTCTATCTCGGCCAGAACTTCGCCTATGTATTCAGTCCGGATGTTCTGAAACCAAGAAGCGAAAACGACGGAGATTCCGAATTGTATCAGGCCAGGGAAGAGACCTATGCTCTGGCGCTGGACATGGTGCGTACAGAACCGGATGATACGGCGGGCTTTGTTAAAAAGTGGACGGCTTTGCAGAAAAAGATTTCCGAAACCTTGCCGTTGCTGCCCGTTTATTCAAATCTGTATTACGAGTTCTTTACCCGGGAGCTTCACCAATTTGATATCTCACGGGGAGCTTCCTGGGCCGAAGCCATTGTTTATAGCTATATGAGCGATATGGAGAAACTGTCTGACGAGGAAAGGCAGCGTATCCGGAACGGACTGTAAAAACAGGCAGATACAGAGGATTATCTTCTGTGAGGGGCTTTTTCATATGCAAAAAAGCTTTTCATTTTCCTGCGAAGATCATCGGAGCGAAATCTCTATACAAAAAAATACAAAGGCATACAAGATTACATGAGAAAATGTTATAATAGTAACCGTGTAATCAGTGTTCGTCTGGAATAAAAACATCATAATAGACAGATTGCATATTTTATCCCTGAAAAAGAAAAAATGGTTGCTGTTTTTGCGTAACGACAAATGTAACTGGTCTCTATGACGAAGCTTTCGTTTATTACATAGAAATACAATGATAAATGTGCGAAAGTATCCAAAAATGTAAGCACATCAAAGTTGTACGCATAAGAACGGTTGTGTGATGCAATATATACAAAAAGTGCTACAAAAAGCAAACGTTTATAGATTGACAAGTATTCCAAAAACAGGGAGAATAGTACTTGCAAACCGCGTAGGGACGGGCTTTTCTCCACCAATGGAATGCCTGTAAACAGTAAAAGCAGATAAAGAAATCAGTGAATCGGACGCACCAGCCGGAACGGATTAGACGAACAGGGGAAACTGTTACGTGTGGATTGCCGGACAGTTTTCTGTTCTGACACAAGGATTCTCTTCAGGGTGATATGGTTACATGTCATCCCGGCGGAGCTTTCACTTTTTTGAATCAAGAATACATAAACAGTACAAGCTGGTACTGGTTTTTTTGTAATGCTGTACGTATCAATATGCAGATTGATTACAGCGTCAATAATGGGGATAGGGGAACATTGTATGAGAAACGAGCAGAATAACCGAATGAAAAACAGGATGTTCCTTGTCAAAATGGGGCATTTTGTCTGCACAATTCTTCTTTTTTACGGAGCTTGGCTTTTGTTCAGATATAATGAGTTTCCCCAAGTAAGGGAAACTGGATATCGATATAATTATTTTGTTGCCATTGCTTTCGGTGTCGGAGTGGCATTTTTCCTTCAGACATACAATGCTTATCTTTTCGGATACTTCCGTATTCGAACGCTGATGCTCGCTCAGTTCATTTCCCAATTTTTCACCGTCTGGATTATTTACTTCGGGGTCAGTGTTGGCTGGAACAGATTCAACAATCCTTTATATTTTATCTTGCTCCTAGTGGTATATATTTTCCTGAATGCTCTATTTGCCTACTACGGGAATAAATTCTACTTCAAAATGAATCCTCCGAGAAAGACGATTCTGATTTACCGCAATGAAAAAGATCGGAGACGTTTTGGTGCAATTACGGGCAAACCGATGGAACGCCTGTATAAGATTGAAAAAGAAATGCAGTTTGATGGCTCTTTTCCGGAAATACAAAATGAACTAGATAAATACGATGCTGTCTTTGTTGCGGGTGTCAATTCACGCTGCCGGAACGGCATTTTAAAGCATTGTGAAATAAACGGCATTCGCGGCTTCTTCCTTCCTCATGTGGGTGACGTCATCATGCAGGGTGCCCAGCATATACAGGCTTTTGATTCTCCTGTCCTGATGGCGACAAGAAAAACTTTAAGTCCTGAACACAGAGCCATAAAGAGAAGCATTGATTTTATGGTTTCTCTTGCAGGATTAATTGTTCTCTCTCCTGCAATGCTTGTTACAGCTGTCGCTATTAAGCTCTATGATCATGGTCCGGCATTTTACAAGCAAGTTCGCCTTACCAAAGACGGAAAAGAGTTTAAGATCATCAAATTCCGCTCCATGCGGACAGATGCGGAAAAGGATGGTATTGCTAGGCTGTCCACCGGAGAGAAGGACGATCGGATCACACCGATCGGCCGAATTATCCGCAGATTCCGCCTGGATGAAATTCCTCAGCTCATCAATGTCCTGAAGGGTGACATGTCCCTGGTCGGCCCGCGTCCGGAGCGTCCTGAGATAGCTGAGCAGTATTACCAGTCTATGCCTGAATTCAGACTTAGACTACAGGTAAAAGCCGGCCTTACCGGATATGCCCAGGTGTATGGCAGATATAATACCGAACCCTATGAGAAACTTGAGTTTGATCTGATGTACATTAACAACATGAATCTTCTTATAGATATTGAACTTTTCTTTGCCACACTGAGTATCCTCTTCTTGCCTGAAAGCACCGAAGGCGTCGCAGCCGGGCAGACAACCGCGATGGACTATGAAAATGTGGCAGATAGCACAGAAAAAGAGGATAAAACGGTCGGAAAATAGGACGGATTGAACAAATTCAACTCCTGCTTGAGAGGCAAGGGAGAATGTGCGCCTTCGGTACTCTGCTTATAGAAGAGCAGAGGTTAATGTAGCAAACACATATCGGGAAAGCAGTCTGTGCTATGTGCTTTTGGTGGTTTCAGGCAAGAACAGACACATCAATGAGAGGCTCAAAACCGTCGATAGTTTCAGGCAAGAAGAGGCAGGACAGGGATATGTAGATTTGTACCGGTTTAAGACGACGGCACCGGGAGAGTTTAGACCCTGTGTGGACGACTTAGAAACGGTCCTCTTAACCCGGTAATTCTATTCGGAGAGTACCGAAGGGACGGGGCTCAGATGACCCGCCGGAGAAGGCATAAAAGCTTAACCCCATACTGTGGATAACACAGTTATTCATATGGAGGTTAAGAATGATACCCACAACACTCGGCGAGAAAATCACCTTCTACAGGAGAGAAAAGAAATGGTCTCAGGAGGATCTGGAAGAGTACTCCGGTGTGAGCCGGACCCAAATCGGTCGGATTGAGCGGAATGAATGTAAGCCCAAAGTGGAAACCATTAAATGGATAGAAGAGGCGTTGGGATTGCCCCAAGGTAAGCTTCTAAGGACTGTCCAGTTCGCTACTGCCGTTGATGATCCAATCACAGAAATAGAGTCGGTGCTTGAGAATTCAAAACTCAATCAGAATCAAATGAAGAAAGTGCAGATAATTGTCGAACTCATCTGCCGGATTGTGAACGAGGGTAAGAAATGAGCGGATCGCGAGACCGGTAGACGTAACAAGCTGCTAGTCAACAAGATGTAAGTAATCAGCCCACAGTATGGGGCTTTGAGATAGATTGGAGCTGATCTGCGTGATCAGGAAAACGAGAGAGTAGAAAAAAGCTGCTCCGGAGCGTGATATTGGCTTCAGAGCATTTCGTGTTGTTTTGGGGAGATTTGATTCCTCACGGTAGGATTGAACTTTATTGCTATTTGAGGATGTGAACAAATGGGAAATCAGAAAAAAGCAGTAGTCGTTGGCGGAAGTAACGGAATCGGGCTTGCCATCAGTAAAGGACTTATAGAGAATGGCTACTATCTCGAGATTTGCGACAGGTCAGGCCCGGATGACGGTGTGCTCGACCAGAATGCATACCACCACAATTACTGCGACCTTCTCGATTTTGACGAAGATCTGTTCTATTCGCTGGCGGCTGAACAAGACGTTGAACTGCTTATGGTGACGGCGGGTATTGGTCGTGTGGCTGATTTTCAGTTCCACCATACAGCAGAGATTGAAAAGATACTGACGGTAGATACCGTGAGTACCCTTAAAATCTTCCGCATTTTCTATGATCGCATCCTTAACGATAGCTGCTTTTATGCCGGAGTGATGGGCAGTATCAGTGGCTGGATGTCTACACCAAGCGCTGCTGTATATGCTGCTGCCAAGGCAGGTGTGGTTCGGTTTGTTGAGTCCGTGAACATTGAGTTGGAAGCATATGGCTCCCAAAACCGAATCCTTGATGTCAGTCCAGCAAGTTTCAAAGGCTCCAAGTTCTATGGCGGCAAGAATGATCTGTCCATAACGGGACCTCTTGCCGAGCAAATCCTGGAGCATCTGTTCAGACGTGAGACGCGTTTTATTCCCCAGTTTGAGGAGACCTTCAAGGCGGTTCTGGAGAGATATGCAGCTGATCCTCACGAGTATGGGCTGCATAGTTATCGATATAAAAAAGAATCCGGCCGCCTTGATAACAACAGGCGTGTAAAAATCGGATACCTTTCAGGAACATTTGACTTGTTCCATGTTGGTCATTTGAACCTTCTTCGCCGGGCTAAGGCTCAGTGCGATTACCTAATTGTTGGTGTACATGGATCTGGTGCGTGGAAAGGCAAGGAAACCTTCATACCGTTTGAAGAGCGGAAAGCTATTGTTGGAGCATGCAAGTATGTGGACAAAGTAGTTGATTCCTGTACAGAAGATTCAGATGCGTGGGATCTGTGGCACTACGACAAGCTGTTCGTCGGATCCGATTATAAGGGCACACCAAGGTTTCAGCGGTATGAGGAGTACTTTGCCGATAAAGGCGTAGAAATCGTCTATTTCCCCTACACGCAGAGCACGAGCAGCACGCAGATCCGGAAGACTGTTTTATTAAAGACAAAGGATATTAAAGTCGAAGAGTGAGGATATGACATGCGCCAAAGATTAATTTACATACTCAAACACAATGCGGCTATCCAGAAACTTTACAGAGTCGTTATGAGCTTTGTATTTCGAGTATGGGGCGCATTTCTTCCGACAGATGATAAGCTTGTGATTTTTGTTTCCTTTATGGGTATGGGCTTCAATGATAGTCCCAAAACCATATATGACTACATGCAGAGTCACCCGGAATACAAAGGATATCGTTGTGTGTGGGCATTTGAACACCCGGAGAAGTTCCCGGATCTTGAAACAGTAAAGATCGACACCCCCGCATACTTCAAAACAGCGCTTAGAGCTAAATACTGGATCACAAACACGAATATTGAACGTGGACTGAAGTTTAAGAAACGGTCTCAGGTTTATCTTAACACTTGGCATGGCATCGCTCTCAAGCATATTGGAAATGATTGTCCAGGTCGGAAGGATTATAACTTCGATACGGTTGACCATCTGGTCGTTTCCGGTGACCATGACGAAAAGGTATGGAAGAGCGCATTTAACGCGGATGAGAGGACCTATCTCCGCTGCGGTATGCCAAGGAACGAAGAGCTGTGGCTGGCGACAGAGGATCGTAAGAAGGAACTGCGGAAGAAGCTAGGACTCCCTGAAGACAAGAAGGTTATCCTCTATGCTCCGACTTGGCGTGAAAGCACTGATGGGGGTAAGAGTTACGAGATCAAACCACCGATTCATTTTGATGTTTGGAAGAGAGAGCTTGGTGCGGAGTACATTGTTCTCTTCCGTGCCCATCATCAGACCACAAAGGTTCTCGGCGTTCAATACGATGAATTTGTAAGAGACGCTTCGGATTACCCGGCGGTTAATGATCTGATGATTGCATCAGACATGCTCATCACTGACTATAGTGCTATAGCATTTGATTACGCTGTGCTGTGTAAGCCAATGTTTATCTACGCCTATGACTACGAGACTTACTTGGCTGAGCGCGGTACTTATTTCGACATCGATGATCGGTATCCGAATAAGAGTTGTAGAACGGAAAAGGAACTGCTGAGTCGGATTAAGGGTATAGACTATAAGGCTGAGTGCGCGAATACAAAACGATTCCGCGATGAGTTTATTCAATATGGAATTGGTGCTACAGAAGCGTGCGTGAAGGCTGAGTTTGGGAAATAAAACGGAAGGAGGAGCTCCGATTTGAAAGTCTTATTTTGGATGTTTATTGGCTTTGATCAACATGCTACATCGGAGCATTTGCTTTCTGCTGTTATAGAGCAGCTTTGTGAAGCAGGACATTCCGTTCATATTCTTCAGAAAAACACAGGTGGAAGTCTTCAGACTATTCCAGAGAGACTTGCCAAATATGACATTACGACCGACGTGATTCCGTATCAGGCTGCTGACAAAGGAAACTTCATTGCACGGTATCTGACAGAACTTAAATACATCAACGCATGTAAGAATTATATTACCTCTGATTACGATGCCGTGTTTATTCAATCTACTACTGTGGCTGGATTTGCCGTGAAGGCAATTAGGCAGAAACTGCCGAAGGCGATTGTGACTTTTAATGTTCAGGATATTTTTCCGTATAACTTGGCCATTACTGGTGGACTGAAAAAGAATAGCCTTGTATTTAAGATCCTTGCGGCAGAACAGAGATATGGGTATAAACACTCGGATCATGTAATCACGATCTCTGAGGATATGAAGGACACCCTGGTTGTGGATGGCGTGGCTGCGGACAAGGTAGAAGTGATCTATAACTGGTCTTATCAAGATGAACCATACGAGAACGTTAATTTGGCTCCCGTTTCTCATATGTTTAAACCAGATTATTTCAATGTCGTTTACGCTGGAAATATTGGTGTAATGCAGAATGTGGACATTCTTATTGAAGCAGCGAAACTGATGAAAGAAGACAAGTCCGTTTGGTTCCACATTATCGGAAATGGTGTGTATAAAGAAAAACTTGAAGCCAGAGCAAAGGATTACAGAATCACCAACATCAGCTTCTGGTCAATGCAACCACCTGAGTTGGCTCCGGCGATTTATAGTGCGGCTGATGTAAATGTAATTCCCCTGGTGAAGGATGTTTATAGAACGGCTCTGCCGTCGAAGACAGCCACATGCCTGGCATGTCAAAAGCCGATTATCTTTGCTATTGGTCAAGAGAGCAAATTCGGTCAGAAGGCTATGAATGAGGCTGGTTGCCCCGTTGTCAAAGCGGATAGGGCTGAAGAACTTGTGGAAGCGATAAAACGGGTCCAGAACGGAGAACGGCAGAACATAGCAGGTGAGTTCTTCTTGAAATACTGCAAGATGACAGATAACAGCAGGAAATATGCTGAGACAATAATAAGAGGTTAAGGAAATTGAAAAGCTACTATCTGGCAAAAGTCTTACACAAGATGAGAATATCCTCATTTAACCATTGCAACCTTGATTCAACGGCAAAAGTTGATTCTGAATGCACTTTGGCGAAGACTACTATGGGAAGATACTCATATGTTGGGACAGGAACAAGAATTACAGATGCTACCATTGGTAATTTCTGCTCCATAGGCGCACATTGCGGTATTGGCGGGGGCGTTCATCCAACAGACATGGTTTCAACATCTCCGGCATTTCTAAAAGGGCGTAATATCCTCGGAAAGAATTTCGCTGAGATTCCCTATGAGCCATCAAAGAGAGTTGAAATTGGAAATGATGTTTGGATTGGAGAGGGCGTTTGCATCGTATCTGGCGTGAGAATCGGTGATGGGGCTATAATCGGTGCCCATGCGGTCGTCACAAGAGATGTCGAGCCTTATTCAATAGTTGGTGGAGTTCCTGCTAAAGAGATTAGAAAGCGTTTTGATGATGAAACGGTTCGCATACTATGCAAGATAAAATGGTGGGATTGGCCAGATGAAAAGCTGGAGAAGTACGGAAAGAGTTTCGACGATCCGAAAACACTTATTGAAATGATAGAAAAAACGTAAGGTGGTCAATATGAAAGTCGTTCATTTGTGTCTTGGTTCATTCTACCCAGATAATTACTCATATCAGGAGAACCTTCTTCCCAAATTTCATAAAGAACTTGGTTATGAGGTTGAGGTTATCGCCTCAACACAAAGTTTTGACGAGCATGGAAAGGTTTGTTATCTTCCGAATGCTGGAACGTATCAGAATGAATATGACATAAAGGTAACTCGGCTTTCTTATAAGAGCGAAAACAGGATTTGGAAGAAGCTGAAAAGATACCGGGGAACGTATGAAGCATTAGAAAAAGCTTCACCGGATATCCTTTTCATTCATGGCGGCCAATTCCTTGACATTGATCAAGTCGTGAAATACTTGAAGAAACAT
The DNA here is from genome assembly GCA_900315675.1 of uncultured Eubacteriales bacterium. GTDB lineage: Bacteria > Bacillota > Clostridia > Christensenellales > Aristaeellaceae > Aristaeella. The sequence continues at coordinate 27,515 of OMZY01000009.1, read as the reverse complement.
CAAAATGTGACCGTTTACGTGGATAATCATGCAGACTTCTCAAATAGTGCCACTAATTGGATGTCAAAGAACATTCTTCACAAGATTGTGTGGAAGCATACTGAGCACGAGATAGAGCCTTATACAAAGAAGTTTTATGGTGTTCTTCCTGTCCGCGTTGACTTCTTGAAAAACATTTATGGGCTTCCAGCTGAGAAGTGCGAACTGTTGGTCATGGGTGCCGATGATGAGTTAGTAGAAAAGGCAAAGACATCTCATGCAAGGGAGCGAATTCGGGAGCAATACGGCATCAAAGATAATGACTTTCTCATCATGACAGGTGGAAAGATCGATCAATGGAAGACACAGACATTATTACTGATGCAGGCTGTGCAGAATATTGATAGAGATAATGTGCGCCTGATTGTTTTCGGATCCGTTACACAGGAACTGATGGATCAAGTGAAAGCATTGGCGGATGGAACGAAGGTTCAGTATATCGGATGGGTTTTGTCGAAGGATTCCTATGATTATTTCGAGGCCGCTGATCTTGTCGTATTTCCAGGCCGACACAGTGTGATGTGGGAACAGGTGACGGGGCAAGGAAAGCTCATGCTGGTAAAGGATTGGCCGGGCACTCATCACATTGATCTTGGAGGGAATGTGAGATTCCTTTCAAAAGACAGTGTTGAAGAGATCCAGAGCGAGATTGAGCGACTTCTGAGAGATCCGGAAGCGTATTTAGTGATGAAGAACATTGCCAAGGAAAAAGGTATGCAGGTCTTTTCTTATCGGGATATTGCAAAGAGAGCAGTCTGTACGAACTGATGGGAATATTGGTGTATTTTTTAACTAGAAATGAAAGGAACATAATAATGGAAAAAAAGGCAGATGTTATAGCTCTATACCTTCCACAATATCACCCAACACCAGAAAATGATATGTGGTATGGAAAAGGCTTTACTGAATGGACGAATGTTGCTAAAGCCAAACCTTTGTTTCCTGGTCATTATCAGCCACATATTCCTGCAGACTTGGGGTTTTATGATCTTAGGCTGCCTGAGGTACGCCATGCACAAGCATCTCTGGCTGCTGAGCATGGCGTTTCAGCCTTTTGTTTTTGGAATTATTGGTTTGGTGAAGGAAAAAAAATATTGGAGCGTCCTATATGGGATGCATATAACGATAAGTCGTATAAATTTCCTTTTTGCATAGGTTGGGCAAACTCCTCTTGGTATAACAAGATGTGGGATGCAAAAAAAAGCAATGAACTACTTTTGGAGCAAAAGTATTTGGGAGAAGAAGACTATCAAAATTACTTTGATTATTTATTGCCACTATTTATGGATGATAGATACTACCGAGTAGAAGGGAAACTATTATTTGTCGTTTATCAGCCTACAGCGGATGCCCAAATCAAAAATTTTATTCAATCATGGAGAGAACTGGCTCAAAAAAACAATCTGGGGGGCTTTTATTTCGTTGGTCATGATTTTAATTGTAGAGGAAGAGAAAATATTATGTCAATGGGCTTTGACGCAGTCTATGACGATAATATGCTCGCCATTCATACAGACGAGACAAAAATAACAAAAGCTTTACAGATGGCTGGCCGCAAATTGTTTAATTTGCCGACTATATTTGACTATCGCAAAGCGATTGACCATATGATACTCCCTGAGGACCAAGAAGAAGATGTAATCCCTGTGATTGTACCGAATTGGGATCATTCTCCAAGAACAGGAAGGAATGCGTTTATATTTACTCATTGTACTCCAGATGCATTCGAACTTCTTGTACAAAAAGCAGTTATCTCTGTTTCGTCCAAGAAAGAAAGCAAACGTCTTATTTTTCTAAAATCCTGGAATGAATGGGGAGAAGGCAATCATATGGAACCTGATCTTAAGTATGGTATGGGATATTTGGAGGCTCTTAAAAGGGCGATTATAGAATGAAAAAGAGATATACATATAGCAAAAGGTAGGTAAGGGGAAAAACATGATCTATATGTGCCTATATACACTTGGAATGCTTGTAATAACAATCCAAGTAGGAAAGAGAAAAAGAGCAAACATAGTGACATTTATATGCGCTTATTACCTTTTCATTTCCGTAATGTCTATAGTTGGGGAGAGACTGGGCCTTCAATCGATACAAGGGATTCGTTTATGGCCTTATGTATTGATTCTATTTTCAGTAAGCGTATTACTCTTTCCTTATAGAGGCAGACAATTTGATCCAAATAAGATAGATTATGAGATTTCGGATCCCTTACTCATGGTAGTCGTATTATGTGCACTAATTTCTAATGTCATTAAAATTACAGCTCTTTTTTCGACAGCGCGTAATCTTATTTCGGCAAATGAATGGGCTCACAATAGGGTTGCGCTTTATCGCGGAGAGATTACAGTTATTTATAGCAGTAATAGGATTATTCAAAGCATTGTTGTTCTTGGAGGTTATTTTACAACAGCTTCGCTGATTGTATATTTTTATCTTCTTACGCAAGAGAAAAAGCCCTTTTTACGAATATCGTTGCTCGTTTCGACTATAGTAGCAACATTTTTAAATGCGGTTATTTATTCTGCACGTGGAACGCTGTTCAATTTTTTGATTTTACTCTTTGGAATGTATTTGTTTTTCAAAGATGGGATAACAATCGAGTTGAAGAGGAAACTAAAGCTTATACTACTTCTCTCTCTCTCTGTCGGGACGCTATTTGCTGTGGTTGTCACAGCATCTCGTTTTGACAGTGCCCTCTATGGGAAAAATTCTGAATTATATTCAGTAATTAGATATTTTGGAGTTTCTCCCATTACATTCAGCGCTAGAGTGCCCGAACTAGACAGGTTTTCTTTTGGTGCCTATGCATTCGACTATTTGCTTGCATCTGATTTTTCGGCTTCGGCTGTTGGAGTAACCTGGGGCAGTTCATTTTTTACCTACCTTGGATGGTTGTATATGGACTGGGGTGCTGTAGGAATTATCATCTTCACAATTTTGGTCTTCTTATTGTCAAATTTATTGGTCCGACAGAGTCGATATAATTTTGCAACTATTTATTATTTCTTCTTCTTCTTTGAATTTATGCTGCAGGGAGCACTTGTCATAGGGAGAAATTATATTTACACCCTAATAGCTTTTGTTCTACAAGAGTGCGCCTTTATTTTTCTTGAGCATACAAGATTTGGGCTGCGAAGAATAAATCGATAAAGACAAAGAAGAGATTTACTGGAAATTTACGGGAGTTGTCTATGCTTGGATTACTGAAGCATTATTACAAGCTATATTATTTCAAAAGGCAGTGGCGAAAAGCTAACCGTCACAATCACGTTGTAGCAAAAAGTGTTTTTCCGATAGAGAGTGTACAATGCGGCAGAGAAACATATGGTGATCTAAACGTTCTTTGCCACGGCATAGATCGGAAACTAAGAATTGGAGATTTCTGTAGTATAGGACCAGATGTGCTGTTTATAGTCTCTGCTGAACATCATACTGACTATATATTTACTTTTCCTCTAAAACAACGCTTGCTAAAGACTGCCTCTGCTGAAGCCTTTGGCAAAGGAGACATCGTGGTTGGTAATGATGTATGGATAGGTGCTAGGGCCACCATTCTTTCAGGGGTGAAGGTTGGTCAGGGAGCTATCATTGCTGCTGGGGCTATGGTTACTAAAGATGTTCCACCTTATGCAATTATAGGTGGTAATCCTGCTCGAGTAATAAAAATGCGATTTCCGGAGGAGATTATTGAGGAACTCCTTCAAGTGGATTTTAGCAAAATCGATACTACATTAATCCACGAACACGACAAAGCGTTTGATGTTCCGCTGATGAGTAAGGATCAGTTGGATTTCTTGCCACGCAAAGGAGAGAAAGAATGACAGCGGTTAAATCCCGTACTGAGAACTCAATCCGCAACAGTATCTGGGGCTGGATCAGTAAAATTGTTGCGATGGTATTACCGTTTATTTTACGGACCGTTATGATCTACACCATCGGACAGGAGTATGTTGGGCTGAATGGACTGTTCACCTCTATTCTCAGTATGCTTTCCTTGTCGGAACTGGGAGTTGGCGCAGCGATCGTCTACTCGATGTACAAGCCCCTTGCGGAGGGAAAGGACGACGAAGTCTGTGCGTTGCTGAACCTTTACCGGAAGATGTACGGGTGGATTGGCCTGGCAGTACTAATAATCGGGATGATTCTGTTGCCATTCCTGCCACACTTAGTCAGCGGAGAGGTGCCAGAGGGTATCAATCTCTACACTCTCTATGCTGTATACTTGGTGGAGGCAGTCATTAGCTACTGGTTCTTTGCCTACCGTTCCAGCCTCCTGCGGGCAAATCAGCGTAGCGATGTGCTGAGCAAAACGACAATTTTGCTGAGCGTCGTCAAATATATGCTCCAGATTTTCGTCCTACTGATCTGGAAAAATTACTATCTCTATGTGATCATGCAGCCTCTGTACAACTTGGTCTTTAACGGAATTAACGCACTCCTCGTCAAGAAGATGTATCCTCAGTTTGTCTGTCGGGGACAGGTGGATAACGATCAGATGCAAGGCATTCGGAAACGTATCTTCGGCCTTATGATCCACAAAGTCAGCACAACCACCCGCAATTCCTTTGATAGCATAATTATCTCAGCCCTCTTCGGACTGACGGTCGTCGCCCGGTATAACAATTATTACTTTATTATGTTTACTGTCACTACATTTTTCAGCGTGATGATCCAAGCGATACAGGCGAGCGTCGGCAATAGCATAGCTACAGAATCGGTGAAAAAGAACTATGCCGATCTGTGCAAGTTTCAGTTCCTGTACATGTGGATTGCCGGGATGTGTACAGCCCTGTTGCTTTGCCTTTATCAGCCTTTCATGTTGATTTGGCTGCGGGATGAATCGATGTTGATGACGCTTTCCGAAGTTGTTCTGTGGTGCCTTTACTTCTATCTGTTGCTGCAAGGGGATATGATATCTGTCTATAATAACGCTGCAGGATTGTGGTGGTTTGGAAAGAGTCGCTATATACTTGAAGCGGTATGCAACCTGGTGCTCAATATAGTTCTTGGGAAGCTGCTGGGCACCTTCGGCGTAATCCTGGCAACGGTGCTGACGATATTTGTTTTCTCAACTGTTTATGGAACCATCATCGTATTCAGACACTATTTTGGCAGAGAGAAGGTCGGTTCGTACTTCCGACAGTTAGCTATATATTTTGTAACGATGGTCTTGAGCGTTTCGGTTATATATATGCTATGCCAACTGTTGCCGATGACGATGAATACGCTTTCCGGTTTCGGATGGCTTGCTTGTCGAGCCGTTCTTTGTATCGTTCTCTTTGCAATTATTTATACAATCGTGTTGCAAAAAACGCCAGAATTCCGCGAAGCAAAAGGGTTTGTTATTCGCAATCTGAAACGGGCACTAGGCAAGAATTAAAGGAATAATAAGTATGCAGATATGGTTCTTTATTCCTTTTTTACTATTGTATTACAGAAAAAGAAAGGATTAGGTGATGATCAATCATGAAAGGTATTGTGTTAGCCGGTGGAGCCGGAACTCGCTTGTATCCTTTAACCATGGTTACGTCAAAACAGCTTCTGCCTGTTTATGACAAGCCGATGATTTATTATCCTTTGTCGACTCTGATGCTGGCAGGAATAAAGGATATTCTGATTATCAGCACACCGGAAGACACACCACGATTTGAGCATCTTTTGGGAAATGGATTACAGTTTGGTATTAACCTTTCCTATAAAGTACAACCAAGCCCTGACGGTCTCGCACAGGCGTTTATCCTGGGTGAGGAATTCCTTGCTGGAGATCCCGGAGCAATGGTTCTTGGCGACAATATCTTTTATGGAAACGGATTCAGAACACTTCTAAAGGCCGCAGTAAAGAACGCAGAAGAAAATGGACGTGCCACAGTGTTTGGATATTATGTTCCAGACCCAGAGCGCTTTGGTGTAGTTGCTTTTGATGAAAGTGGAAAAGCGACCAGTATTGAAGAAAAGCCTAAAGAACCAAAGAGTAATTATGCTGTCACCGGTTTGTATTTCTATCCAGGAGATGTTTGCAAACGAGCAAATCAAGTGAAGCCGTCCGCTCGTGGCGAGTTAGAGATTACAACACTGAATGAGATGTATTTGCAAGAAGGGCTTCTCGATGTTCAGCTTCTCGGACGTGGATTTGCATGGCTTGACACAGGTACAATGAGCAGTCTACTCCAAGCGGCGAATTTTGTAGAAACCATCCAATCTCGCCAGGGAATAGTGATTTCTGCCCCAGAGGAGATAGCGTACATAAATGGATTCGTTGATAAAGGAAAACTTCTCGAATCAGCAAATCGATATGGCAAAAGTCCTTATGGGGCACATCTTAAGGCTGTAGCTGAAGGAAAGGTTAGGTACTGATCATGACCATCATTGTAACCGGAGGAGCTGGTTTTATAGGCTCGAACTTCATCTTCCATATGCTTGACGTTCATCCGGATTACAGGATTATATGTCTGGATAAGCTGACATATGCTGGCAATCTGTCCACACTGAAAGATATCATGGAAAAGCCGAAATTTCGGTTTGTGAAGCTTGATATTTGCGACAGGGAAGGTGTATATCAGCTGTTTGAGGAAGAGAAGCCTGATATAGTTGTGAATTTTGCAGCTGAGAGCCATGTGGATCGTTCTATCGCAGACCCGTCTATCTTTCTTCAGACAAATATCATCGGAACGTCTGTCCTGATGGATGCCTGCAGGAAGTTCGGCATTGAACGATATCATCAGGTGTCCACAGACGAGGTCTACGGCGATCTGCCGCTGGATCGGCCTGATCTGTTTTTCACCGAAGAAACACCGATTCATACGTCAAGTCCTTACTCCTCCTCCAAGGCCGGAGCTGATCTTCTTGTCCAAGCATACAACCGTACTTTCGGACTTCCGATCACGATCAGCCGCTGCAGTAATAACTATGGCCCGTATCATTTTCCGGAGAAGCTGATCCCGCTGATGATCGCCAATTGCCTGAATGATAAACCCTTGCCGGTTTATGGGGAAGGGCTGAATGTCCGTGACTGGCTATATGTAGAGGATCACTGCCGGGCAATCGATCTAATTATCCATAAAGGCCGCGTTGGCGAAGTTTACAACGTTGGCGGACACAATGAGATGCGAAATATTGATATCGTAAAGCTCATCTGTCACGAATTAGGGAAGCCGGAGAGCTTAATTACCTATGTGACAGACAGAAAAGGTCACGATATGCGTTATGCCATAGATCCGACAAAGATACACAATGAGCTAGGCTGGCTACCGGATACTAAGTTTGAAGACGGCATTGTAAAAACAATCAAATGGTATCTGGAGCACCGTGACTGGTGGGAAGAAATCATCTCTGGGGAATATCAGAATTACTACGCTAAGATGTATGGGAATCGTTGATGCCTCACCGTGTGGGTTAACACCGAGAGATAAGGAGCCGATCCAAGGCAAAGAAACTGTTGAAAGTATTTGTAACTGGAATGACCGGGCAGCTTGGGCACGATGTGGTTCATGAGCTGGTCAAAAGGGGATATGACGTCATCGGAAGCGGCGGACGAGCAGGTGATGATATGAAAGTATTCGTAACAGGAGTTGGAGGACAGCTCGGACACGATATTGTCAATGAGCTGGAACGCAGAGGGAATCAGAGCATTGGTTCTGATATACAGGAGAATTATAGTGGTGTTGCCGACGGGACAGCTGTGACTATAGTTCCCTATGTGCAGCTTGATATTACGGACAGGGAAGTTGTACAAAAAGCAATTGTAGATCTTCAGCCTGACGTCATCATCCATTGTGCGGCCTGGACGGCTGTAGATGCAGCGGAAGATGAAGAGAATAGGCCGAAGGTTGATGCTATCAATCACCTTGGTACACGGTATATTGCGGAAGCGGCAAAGGCTGTAGATGCAAAGATGGTGTACATCTCCACAGACTACGTTTTTGATGGTCAGGGAGAACGTCCTTGGGAGCCAGATGATAAGTGCTTTAGCCCTCTCAATGTATATGGTCAAAGCAAACTGGACGGAGAACAGGCTGTCAGCAACATATTGGAGAAGTTCTTTATCGTTCGTATTGCTTGGGTGTTTGGACTTAACGGAAAGAACTTCATCAAGACGATGATCAATGTCGGCAAGGCACACGATACAGTTCGTGTGGTCAATGATCAGATCGGTACGCCAACCTACACATATGATCTTGCTCGGTTACTTGTAGATATGATCGAAACCGACAAGTATGGTTACTACCATGCCACAAATGAGGGTAGCTATATCAGTTGGTACGACTTTTGCCGCGAGTTTTACAAGCAATATGGACTGGAGACTAAAATTATCCCCGTGACCACAGCAGAATACGGATTGAGTAAGGCGGCGAGGCCATTCAACTCTCGTCTTGATAAGGCAAAGCTGGTGACTGCAGGATTTAAGCCCTTACCCACATGGCAGGATGCAGTCAGTAGATATCTCAAGGAGGCACAGCTGTAATGGGACAGATAAAGGTTACTTACAACCTCGACGATATTGAAGGACTCTGCACCATAGAATCAACAGTTCATGGTGACAGCCGTGGCTACTTCATGGAGACATTCAGCCAGAAGGATATGTACGAGGCTGGATTGTATATCAGTTTCGTTCAGGATAACCAATCTATGAGTACAAAAGGTGTACTGCGTGGCCTTCATTTCCAAAAGCGGTTCCCACAGACAAAACTGGTAAGGGTTATTAAAGGAACAGTTTATGATGTTGCTGTTGACTTGCGAATAGGCTCGCCGACGTATGGAAAATATCACGGCGAAATCCTCACGGCTGATAATAAAAAACAATACCTGATTCCTCGTGGATTTGCTCACGGATTCCTTGTGCTGAGTGACGAAGCAGAGTTCTGTTATAAGTGCGATGACTTCTATCATGCTAATGATGAAGGAGGACTTGCCTGGAACGATCCAGAGATCGGTATCGAATGGCCTGAAGTTGTAGGGAAGTATCCTGGCTCGGCCGATGCAAGTGGGTATAAGCTTGCTGATGGAACACCTCTAATTCTGAGCAATAAAGACCAGAAATGGCATGGGATAAAAGACACTTTTAAGTTCTAGAGCTAGTGTTGATGCAGACAAGAACGTTTTTTGAACGATGAGATACTCTGTTAAAACATAAAAACACAAGTGAAAGAGAGACGCTTATGCCGATACAGATCAATAACATACCTTTGGTTTCTATTGTGATGCCAGCATTTAATGAAGAGAAATTCATGGCTGAAACAATAGTTTATATTCAGCAACAGACGTATACCAATTGGGAATTAATAGTTGTAGATGACCAATCAAAAGATAATACACAGGCTATAGTAGCGTCTTTTTCGGATAAGGATGATCGTATTAAGTTAATCGTCCGTAATCGGGAACCCAAAGGAGCCCAAGTATGTAGAAATACTGGCATTGAGGCTGCTTCTGGGAAATATATTTTGATACTTGACTCTGATGATATTATTCGTCCATATGCATTAATGCAACGTGTTTCTTTTATGGAGGAACATCCGGACTTAGATTTCGCTATATTTAAAGGAATAAATTATGACGAAAAAACGAAGACGATTAATGAAAATCGAAAATGGGGTGTTAATCCACATTGTGATATCATCTCAAGATTTTTAATGGCAAATTATCCTTTTGGAATGTGGAACTGTATATTTAAGGCAAACATAGCGAAGAATAACTTGTTTGATGAAAAGATTATGATATATCAAGATTTTGATTTTCTTATTCGCATACTGCTTCAGCAACCAAACTATGCGTTTGATGAGAACTCAGAGATTGATTACCTTTACCGACAAGGTCATACAGGAACAATTACCTCGAATTTTATATCTGAAGGAAAATATGAATCAACAAAATACTTGTTCAAAAAAACGATGGTAGAAATTAGTGAATTGAGCGATTTTGAGAACAAAAAGAAGGACTTTTTTGGCTTTTTTAGACTTCAATTAGAGAAGGTGGCTTTAACTGGTACTTCTAATCAACTCAAGGATTTCCAGACATTTATTCGATCCTATTATGCCTTCCCTTATAGCGTTAAACTTTCTATAGCTAACACACTGCTGAGAGGGCCGATAATGTCAAATCCCAGATACAGGCGGAGATATGTTCATTTTGTCATAGCTATTCTATACTCACCAACTACAATTTTTCGCCAGCTCTCAAGAATAGGAAATGCACATATGGCACAAAAAGAAGAGTCAAACTAGATATTCCCAGCTACAATTGGTCAGATTTGACATCTCTCAAGACAGCCTATACCTTTCAAATGATGTGCTCATAATGGTATCGTGACGGAGCCAAGAATAATGATTAAGGATTTTAACAATAAAAGAATTACATATATCGATCTCTTTCGCGCTACCGGAATCATTGCAATGATAATGGGGCACATAAATTTTGGATGGCATTTTGACCATTTGATTCACGGTTTTCATATGCCAATGTTTTTCTTTGTGTCTGGATATTTTTTCAAAAGAATAGAAAGTAGTAGCACTTTATTACATAAGATCGGGGTAAGGTGTAAAACTTTGTTAATGCCATATTTCTTGTTTGCCGTCTTACATATTGTAATGAACAGTTTACTAAATGGGCATTTTCAGTTCGACAGTTTGAGGCTTCTGTTTTTTAACACCGATTTGGACGGTATACCTATTGCAGGGGCACTCTGGTTTTTGACATCGCTGTTTTTAGCCGATGTAATATATATGATACTTGATTATATACTTGGTTATGGGATAATAATGCATTGCATCATTCTAGCAGTGGGACTCGCCGGGAATGTATTAGGGCTATACCTTCCAATAAGACTTCCATTTGGAATAGATGTCTCCTTTGTCGGAATGGTATTTATGCATATTGGGAGGATTATCCATCAAGAGTATAAAAAAATAGTTGATTTGAATGTGCTTTTGTCTCTTTTATTTTTTGCATTTGGATGCGTGCTTATTATAATAAATCCGTATGTGAATTTAAGACAAGGTCAATACGGAAATGTACTAGTATTTTGGATATCATCAACATTGACAATAATAGGTCTATGGAATATTTGCAGAATATTGGATAAATGGATTAATTCAAAGAATATTCTGCAGTATGTATATATTCTTAATATCGGTAGAGATTCAATAGTTTATGTGTGCTTAAACCAGCTAGCTATCTTAGTTTCGTTTAACCTAATGAGCTTGGTTGAATTACCCATGTGGCCAACCAAAATATGTGTTCTTATTATCACAATGATTCTTCTTGAAGGACTAAGGAGAGCACTGACTAAAACAAAACTGAAATGCTTAATAGGAAAGAATTAACGTACTTTCTTTCCAGATGCGTTCCTTTGTTGAAGTATTATTTTCAAAACATATTAGGAAAACAGATAAATTTGCGGCGTCTGTTTTTCTGTGGAATCGAGTCGGATACCGCACCGACTTTTGAGGAAAAATGGAAAAGAAGCAAGTTGAACTAAACAGAAAGACTATCCTCGTAACAGGGTCTCCCGGCTTCATTGGTGCAAACCTTGTGATCCGAATTCTTACCACGCTTACCGCTGGCACTATAGTCTCTCTTGATAATATGAATGACTACTACGAGGTGAGTTTAAAGGAATGGCGGCTAGAACAAATTAGCGCTGTGGCAGAAAAGAGCCCGGTCAAGCACGTTTTCATCAAAGGCTCCATTGGTGATAAGGAGCTAATCGACCAACTATTTAAACAATATCACTTTGATATTGTGGTCAATCTTGCCGCCCAAGCGGGTGTACGTTACAGCATCGACCATCCGGATGTGTACATCGAATCAAACATCATCGGGTTTTATAATCTGCTGGAAGCCTGCCGCCATTATCCCGTCGAGCATCTTGTCTATGCCAGTTCTTCGTCCGTCTACGGCGGCAACAAGAAAGTTCCGTTCAGTACCGATGACAAGGTTGATAATCCCGTGAGCCTTTATGCGGCAACGAAGAAGAGCGATGAGCTGCTCGCGCATGCATACAGCAAGCTCTACAACATTCCGTCCACGGGACTCCGTTTCTTCACAGTTTATGGCCCCGCTGGTCGTCCGGACATGTTCTATTTCTCTGCGACGAAGAAACTTGCTGCTGGTCAGAAAATCCAGATCTTCAACTATGGTGACATGAAGCGTGACTTTACCTACATCGATGATATTGTTGAAGGCATTGTTCGTGTGATGCAAGGTGCTCCGGAGAAAGCCACAGGAGCTGACGGCCTGCCGATCCCACCTTATGCCGTGTACAACATCGGTGGCGGTCAGCCTGAGAACCTGCTGGATTATATCTCTACGCTTCAAGAGGAACTTGTAAGAGCAGAGGTCTTACCTCCCGATTATGACTTTGAAGGCCACAGAGAGCTTGTAGGTATGCAGGCAGGTGATGTGCCGATCACATATGCAGATAGCGAGGCGTTGGAGCGTGACTATGGCTTCACGCCCTCTATAGATATTAAAACAGGACTGAGGAAGTTTTGTGAATGGTATAAGGGATATTACGGCGCATAAGCGCCTGACTATAGAAAGGTGAGAGATGAAGAGTGAGATGTGAAGAAGTCTATTTCGAGACTTATGGCAGGGCCCCAGAGGCAGTAGCATTCTGTCCGTACCGCATTTCTCCCCTCGGTGCGCATATTGATCACCAATATGGAAAGATCAACGGACTGGCAATCGATAAGGGTATCCACATTGCCTACAGCCGGAAAGAGAATGGCGTGGTTGAACTGCAAAGCCTGAACTTCCCGAAACGGGCGCAGTTTCATGTAAATAGCATCCCTGAGGAGAAGGTCGGCGACTGGGCGGACCACATGCGTGGAGCTGCATTGCAGCTTCATCAGAAGCAGCCGTTGCGGTATGGTATCAGTGCAGTGATCGAGGGATCGCTGCCGATTGGTGGGCTGAGCAGCAGTGCTGCTGTCATCATCGCGTTTATGTCAGCGTTGGCCAAGGTCAACAGAATCACTTTAGATCCTTGGGAAACCATCATGATGGCCAAGGCTGCCGAGAACAAGTATGTCGGCGTCAACTGCGGTAAGCTGGATCAAAGCTGTGAAGTGCTATGCAGGAAGGACCAGCTGTTATATCTGGATTGCGCTGACGATTCTTATTCTCTCATTCCCTGGATTGGCCCGAAGTTCAAGATAGCAGTATTATTCAGCGGATTGGAGCGCAGCCTTGCAACATCCGCCTATAATCTTCGCCAGGACGAATGCAAAGCGGCAGCATACAGCCTTCTAGCTCATGCGGGGCTGGAGTACGGGAAGTTTGCCGATACGAGACTGAGGGATGTGCCGACACCTGTTTTTGAACAGTATAAGGACCGTTTACCTGTCAACTTCAGAAAGCGTGCGGAGCACTATTTCTCCGAATATCGTCGTGCTGAAGAAGGTGCTGAGGCGTGGAGAAAAGGTGACCTTGAGACCTACGGAAAGCTGATCTTTGAGAGTGGCAGGAGTAGCGTGGAAAACTACGAATGCGGTTGCTCGGAACTGATCACTCTCTACAACATCATGACCGAAACCGATGGCATCTATGGGGGCCGGTTCAGCGGTGCCGGGTTTAAGGGTTGCTGCATGGCACTCGTTGATCCTGATAAGGCCGAGGATGTCCTTTACGCTGTTGAAGAACGGTATCTCGCTGTTTACCCGGCATTAAAAGGCAAATACCTTGGCGCACTGTGTGATTCGGCGGATGGGGTGAGATTATGAAATGTATTATTCTCGCTGCTGGTTATGCCACACGACTCTATCCGCTGACTGAGAACTTTCCAAAGCCGCTGCTTAAAGTTGGCAAGAAAGGCATCCTGGATTGGCTCGTAGACGATATTGCCCCGCTGATCGATGAGTTTATCGTCGTGAGCAATCATAAATTTGCGAAGCGGTTTCAGGCATGGGCTGATAATAAGCCGCAGAAGATTACGGTCTTGGATGATGGGACGGAGAGCAATGAGACGAGGCTCGGAGCTGTTAAGGATATTCAGCTAGCGGCGCAGGGCATTACCGATGACTGCGTGGTCATGGCCGGAGATAATGTTCTGGATTTTAGCCTGCATCAGTTCGTCGGTTTTGCTCATGAGAAGGGTACAAGTTGCGTGATGTGCCACGAGGAGAACCGGTTGGAGGCGCTGCAGAAGACCGCAGTAATAACGATGGATGAGAACAACCTCATCATATCGTATGAAGAAAAACCAGAAGAACCGAAGGGCAATCATGCCGTTCCACCGTTTTATTTCTATCGCGTTGCCGATATCCACAGAATTCAGGAAGCTCTGGACGCTGGCTGTGGATACGATGCTCCTGGAAGCTTCGCAGCGTGGTTGTCCCGACAAACTCCCATGCACGCCTATGTTATGCCGGGGAAACGGTATGACATTGGAGATATGAAGAGCTACGAGACAGTACGAGCCGTCTTCAAAGGAATAACACAATAAAACAGTGGGTGAAGGTGCCCACATAAGCCGTTGCTGATGGGATCAGCGGGCTACACAAGCTATTCATTCGGTAGATGAGCAAAGACGTGTGGCTGGAAAAGGAAAGGGAATCTATATGAAAATCGCAGTAGCAGGAACCGGATACGTTGGGCTGTCTTTGGCAGTTCTTCTGTCCCAGCATAATGAAGTTGTAGCCGTGGATATCGTTCCGGAGAAGGTTGAGAAGATAAATCATTGGATCAGCCCCATCCAGGACGATTACATCGAGAAGTTCATGGCAGAGCATGAAGAGAGGAAGCTCAATCTTACAGCCACCACGGATGCGGAAGCAGCATACAGTGCTGCTGATTTCGTCATCATTGCAGCTCCTACAAACTACGATCCACAGAAGAATTTCTTCGACACCAGTGCTGTCGAGACAGTAATCGATCTGGTTCTAAAGAGCAGTCCTGCTGCTACGATGATCATTAAATCCACTATACCGGTCGGGTACACACGACGCGTTCGGGAGAAGTTCAATACGGATCGTATTCTGTTCAGCCCGGAGTTTCTACGGGAGTCGAAAGCTCTTTACGACAATCTGTATCCTTCCCGCATCATCGTTGGCTGTGATGATCAGAGCCGGGAGAAGGCAGAGACGTTTGCGCGGTTGCTCCAGGAAGGTGCGGAGAAACCAGACATCGACACCCTGTTCATGGATTTCACTGAGGCAGAAGCTGTTAAGCTGTTTGCTAATACGTATCTTGCCCTCCGTGTATCCTACTTCAACGAGTTGGATACCTATGCGGAGGTTAAAGGCCTGAACACCCAGAACATTATCAACGGTGTGTGTCTCGATCCACGCATCGGCTCTCATTACAATAACCCTTCCTTCGGCTATGGCGGTTATTGCCTTCCCAAGGATACCAAGCAGCTCCTCGCAAATTATGCAGATGTTCCGGAAAACTTGATTCAGGCGATTGTTGAATCCAATCGGACCCGGAAGGACTTCATCGCAGATCGTGTGCTGGAGCGAGCGGGTTATTACACCGCAAACAGCATGTGGAATGTGGAGAAGGAACGGCCAATCACCATCGGTGTCTATCGTCTTACAATGAAGGCAAATAGCGATAACTTCCGGCAATCCTCAATCCAGGGCGTAATGAAGCGGATTAAGGCCAAGGGTGCTACGGTCATCATCTACGAGCCGACGTTACCTGACGACTCGACTTTCTTCGGTTCTCTCGTTGTGAATGATGTTGAGCGCTTCAAGAAGAGCTGTGATGCTATTATCGCTAACCGTTATGATAGCATCCTCGATGATGTCAAAGATAAGGTCTACACGAGAGATCTGTTCCGTAGGGATTAATGACAATCCGATATCGCATTTTCCTACAGGATTGATTGCGAGTGACAGTGATGGGCTTGCGAGAAAAACTCAATGAAGTAAACACTTGAACATTGTTCAACAAGGAATAAGACCACATTTCCAACTCCGAGGCTGGATCAATTGAGCTGGAAAGAGAGGAAGTATTATAATGCAAATTACAGAAGCATTCAAAAGGAAGACGCTTGTTATAACTGGTGGCACAGGGAGCTTTGGTTCAACAGTCTTGAAGCATTTCCTTACCACTGATATTGGTGAGATTCGTATTATCTCCCGTGATGAGAAAAAGCAAGACTGGATGCGGCATACGCTGCAGGCTCGGTATCCGGAACACTGCGGCAAGGTACAATTTTACGTCGGTGACGTGAGAAACCTTGACTCGGTACGTGATGTAATGTATGGGGCAAACTATGTGTTCCATGCTGCTGCCTTGAAAGAGGTTCCTTCCTGCGAGTTCTTCCCCATGGAGGCTGTGAGGACAAATATTATAGGAACCGACAACGTGATCACTGCAGCGGTGGAAGCTGGGGTGCAGAGGGTTGTTTTCCTCAGCACAGACAAAGCTGCTTACCCCATCAACACGATGGGCATGACCAAAGCAGTCGGAGAGAAAGTTGTGCAAGCCCGTGCCCAGAAGGCATTTGAGCGTAGCGGTACGGTTCTTGCTTGCACTCGGTATGGAAATGTTATGTGCAGTCGCGGTTCCGTCATCCCACTGTTCATCGACCAGATCAAGAGAAAGGCTCCGATTACTATTACTGATCCCAACATGACCCGATTCCTTATGAATCTTGATGAGGCAGTGAACTTGGTCGCTTTTGCGTTTGAGCACGCGGAGCCTGGGGACCTGTTTGTCCAGAAGGCAGACGCATCCACAATCGGGGATCTCGCCAAAGGTGTTATGAAGGTTTTCGGTGAAACTGAGTGTAAGATTATCGGCAGCCGTCATGGCGAGAAGCTCTATGAGACGCTTGTAACTCGTGAAGAGATGTTGCGATCCGTGGATATGGGGCATTACTATCGTATCGCTCCTGATGCCCGTGGCTTGAACTACGACAAGTTCTATGTCCAGGGAACCGTTCATACCCAAGGAGATGAGGCATACACATCTCATAATACGAATCGTTTGGACGTTGATGGCGTGGTACAGAAGATCATGGGAACTGACTATGTAAAAGAGGAACTTGAAGGACGTCCCCATACAGTTGAGGCATGATCTGCCTGTTGACAGAATTTCTATAAAAGAAGAGAACCATAGGAGATAGAGGAGAATTCAAAGCGGGGTGAGTTGCAATATCAGCCAGAAAACGAACAATAGCAATATTCCTGATATCATTACTCGCCACACTGGCTCTTCTGTATACTGGTGATGTGATTGCAAAAAATATCCTTCATCAGCGGATGATACAGTATAGTATCGCCTCCGCCCGAGATGATGGTACACCTAACCGCGTGGTTTTGACTGGAAAGCCCGGATACCTCGGATATTCGTCTGTGCATCTATCCTATCTCAAAGACGGTTGGATAAGCCTCGTAGGTGATAATGTTGAGGAAAGCAGCGCCTGGAAGCTGCTATCAGCCTTCGCCCTTGAACCAGGGACATATACATTGACAGGAATGAAGGGGCAGATTGAGAATACTGTAGCTTTTCAACTTCGTATAGAGGATGATACAGGCTATTATCACTATTTCTATCAGTACAATGACGATATTTGCTTCACTATTGAAAGAGCAGTGGAAGCAACGCTCCGCATGGGAGTTTATCCGGAGGTTGAAGGGATAGATGTGAAGGCTCGACCGGCGGTGTACAGAGATGAGTAAGAAAAAAGATATATCAACTGCTCTGCTCGGGGTCGTAGTTGCTTTGATTCTATGGATCACAATACTGAGCCGGGAGACACTGATTGGGATGCCAATCACATATCCTCCATTCCATGCGCTGGTTTCTTTCTTGAAGGAGATTCAAAAAGGAAGAATTGGTGCAAACTTTCTTGGAAACATAGTTCTTTTCATCCCGGTTGGTGCCCTGCTTCCTGAGGTAACAGGATGGAAGAAAATGTGGGAGCTCGTGATAGCGGGAGTTGGACTCTCATTAATGATCGAAACTATCCAGCTAATCACATCAAGAGGGTGTTTCGATCTCGATGATGTGCTTCTGAATGGCTTGGGCACAGTGATGGGTTACGGAATATACAAAGTTGCAAAGAAGCTGTTCGCAAAGAATGACTTGAATGCCGTTGGCAATTGATCTTATAATACTGCTTGACCCATGTGGTCAACTAAAACTCAGAACATCGAGAAAGGGAAATAAGGCCACATGAACGTATTAATTACAGGAGCGTCCGGAGCATTAGGCCGTAATCTGGTAGAGAATTTGAAAACCATCCGGGACGGAAAGAACCGGACAAGACCAGCGTTGTCCATCCAAGAAATCTACGAATATGACAGAGATAACACAGAGGAAGACCTTGACCGTTTCTGCTCTGACTGTGACTTCATCGTCCATGCAGCAGGTGTGAATCGCCCTAAGGAAACCTCCGAGTTCATGGAGGGAAATTTCGGATTCACATCCACACTTTTGGATAGTATGAAGAAACACAATAACAAAGCCCCCATCATGATTACGTCCAGCGTTCAAGCCACCCTCTCCGGTCGGTTTGGTAATTCCGAGTATGGAAGATCAAAGCTTGCCGGTGAAGAGCTGATGTTCGAGTATGGAGCATCCACCGGTGCTCCGGTGTATGTCTATCGCTTCGAGAACATGGTGGGCAAATGGATTCGGCCCCGCTACAACAGCGCAGTTGGTACCTTCTGCTATTGCATTGCAAGAGAAGAACCTATTACCGTTAACGATCCCTCGGTCCTGATGGAGATGGTTTTCTTCGATGACATCTGCGAAGAAATCTATGATGCTATGGAGGGTCATCCACATCGATGCCATTATGAAGGCGTGGAGGCTGTGCCGGATGAATCTGGCCGTTACTGCCACTGCCCGGTGAAGCATAAAGCTACGCTTGGGGAAATCGTTGATCTTCTCCATAAGTTCCATGACTTCCCGCAGGACTATATCATCAACAGCCTGACGCCCGGCAGCTTTGAGAAGAAGCTCTATGCGATGTATCTCAGTTACTTGCCTCGTGAGAAGACAGTCTTCGATTATAAGATGAATGTGGATCAGCGCGGCAGCTTCACGGAACTGATCCGCACGCTCGATCACGGGCAGGTATCCATTAATATCAGCAAGCCTGGTATCACGAAGGGACAGCACTGGCACCAGTCAAAGTGGGAAATCTTCATCGTGGTTCATGGCCATGGTCTGATCCAGATGCGTAATCTCAAAGATGGCGAGATTGAAGAGTATGAGGTCTCTGGTGACAAGATCCAGGGCGTTTACATGAAGCCGGGTTGGACGCATAATATCATTAATCTCAGTAAGACAGACGACCTGATCACTGTGATGTTCGCATCAGAACTGTTGGATAAGAATCATCCGGACACGTTCTTTGAGCCGGTTGTGAAGGAGTAAGCAATGGTAGAGCATAAATTTCAATGGAAAAATGATGGCAGACTGAAGATCATGATCGGCTGTGGAACAAGGCCTGAGATTATACGCCTTGCGGCTGTTATGAAGCGCTGCCGGGAATACTTCGATACCTGCATCGTTTACTACAATCAGAACTGGGATCCGAATTTAAGTACTGTGTTCTGGGAAGATTTTGAACTATACAACGCGAAGGGAGAGATCGGCCCTGACATTCTGGTACCGGTCGTAGGTGAGAACCTCGGCGTAACCTGTGGAAATATTCTCGGAAGATCATATGAGCTGTTGTCAGAGCTTCAGCCTGACGGATATCTTGTTCTGGGCGATACGAATAGCTGTCTGTCCGCCATTTCTGCAAAGCGTCTCCATATCCCGCTGTTCCACATGGAGGCTGGAAATCGCTGCAAGGACGAGTGCTTGCCGGAAGAGACGAACCGCAGGATCGTAGATGTTATCTCTGATGTCAATCTCTGCTATTCTGAGTTTGCCCGTAAGTATCTGGCCGATACCGGACTTCCTAAGGAACGGACATACATGACCGGCTCTCCGATGGCAGAAGTGTTGCGGATGAACCTGGAGAAGATTGAAGCTTCTGATGTGCTGGAGAGGTTGGGACTGGAGAAGGATCGGTATATCCTCTTATCGGCTCACCGCGAGGAGAACATCGATACCGAGAAGAATTTCACCAGTCTCTTTACGGCGATCAACGCATTGGCGGAGAAGTACGATATGCCGATTCTCTACTCCTGCCATCCGAGAAGTAAGAAGAGGCTGGAAACATCTGGTTTCAAACTGGATCCACGCGTGCGGGTAAACGAACCTCTCGGCTTTAATGACTACAACAAGCTGCAGATGAACGCGCTTGCCATCGTGTCGGATAGTGGCACGCTTCCCGAGGAAAGCAGCTTTTATCTTTCCATCGGACACCCCATCGCAGCTGTATGCATCCGTACAAGCACAGAGCGTCCGGAAGCATTGGAAGCGGGAGATTTTATCCTTGCCGGGATTACAACGGATGAGTTGCTGAATGCAACGTCCATGGCCATCGAGATGAAGCGTAAAGGTGTTCTTGGCAAGCCCTGTCCGGATTATGTGGATGAGACCGTTTCAATGAAGGTTGTCCGTATCATCCAGGGCTATGTCGGTGTCGTGAATAAGATGGTGTGGAGAAAATCATGAGCTCAATATAATCATTTTCCTATTAGGATTCGAGGTAAGGCTATGATAAGCGTTATTGTGCCAGTATATAAAGTCGAGCCTTATCTTAACCAGTGTGTGGAAAGCATTCTCTGTCAGACATATGCTGATCTTGAAATACTGCTCGTTGATGATGGTTCTCCAGATAGATGCGGTCAGAGCTGTGATGAGTATGAAAAACAAGATTGTCGGGTAAGAGTCTTTCATACACAGAATCACGGCTTATCTGCAGCTCGGAACGTTGGCCTTCAAAATGCAGAAGGTGAGTATATCGGTTTTGTTGACTCAGACGACTGGATTGAACCTGAGATGTATGAGACCCTGTTAAGAGGGCTTGAGGAAACAGGATCTAACGTATGTATCTGCGATTTTTGTCAAGAGCCTATTGCCTATGAAAAAGAGTTTCAGTCAGATGATAGAGTATATCAAGATGCTGATGCCATAAAAGCTCTGTTGGATAGAAAAATTAACTATAACGTATGGAATAAGCTCTATCGAAGAGAAGTTTTTCAAGATATCACTTTCCCTGAGGGGAAGAATTTTGAAGACATTGCGATCATGCATAGAATCATGTATGAGGCTGGAAGAGTTGCTGTAATTCCGAATTTGGGATATCACTATCGTATACGACTAGAGAGCATTACAAGAAACTATTCGGCGAGGAACTTGATTGATCATGCAGATGCCTATCTTAACAGTTATGTATACTTAAGTGGCCTTCAGAAACAATCGTTTCCAATCAATCAGCATGACTTACTGTCCCTTCCGGCGAGAGGCATTTCTATTGTTTGGCGATGGTGGTATCAGTGCAGCATAGAAGAGAAAGCAGAATACGAGGACAGAATAGGAGAGCTGCTGGACTTCACGAGAGAGTATTTACCGCTGTTTGGATTCAGCTCGTGGCCAAACTATTTAAGATTATCATCATTATTCATGCACAGTGATAGTGGTGTGTCGTTTGCAGTACTATATACTTTTAATCAGCTGTTCAGAAGACTTTGGCCGAGAAAGGGCAATGTTGTGAGGGAGTAGCGTCAGAAAATGCCATCAGCAAAAAAACTGTTCTTTAAGATGTGTCCTAGATCCATGGTGAAAACAGCAGTAAATGTGGTTAATCGGGGCAGGCTAATACGCGGACAGTTAGAGACAGCACTGTCTCCCCAAAAAGCGAAACACTTTTGCCCTTGCTGTGGTTCTAAGAGCAAAACTTTTGTAGCCGGAAGTTATGCGGATTATCCTGAGAGGTTTAATCCGGTAAGGTATGAAAACACAAAACAGGATGTGTTGTGCCCTGTATGCAGATCATTGCCACGTCATCGGATTCTTGCAAGTTGGTGTGATAACCATAAGGAATTGGTTCAAAAAGCAGACGATATCCTTTACTTTGCTCCGGAATACAGTATGACACTGTGGCTGAGAAGGAATAGGGTATCGTACAAAACCGCTGATCTCTATAAAGAAGCAGATCTTAAACTTGATATTCAGGCAACGGGATTGCCGGACGAATCCTACGATATGATTATCTGCAATCATGTTTTGGAGCATGTGGATGATTTCAGAGCTGCCCTAAAAGAAATATACCGTATCCTCCGCCCCAGAGGTTCTTTCATCTGCTCGTTTCCAATGGACCCAAAAGTTGAGTTTATAGATGAAGATCCAAGCGTTCAGACGCCTGAAGAACGTTTTCGTCGGTTCGGTCAGGATGATCATAAGCGAGTATTTGGGATGAAAGCCAATCAGCTGTTAACAGCTACCGGATTCTCTGTAGAGATTATCAACGGTGCCGATTATCCAGAAAAAATCATGCCAGTCGTTGGCCCGGCTGATTACGATATGAACATATTGTTCCGTTGTGTGAAACCAACTAAATAAACTTCAGACCTTGCAAACCAAGAAACCGAGCCGGGAAGGCGGCACAGTTCCCGGCTCTCTTTTGGAGTTAGCTGTTTGGAATGTTACGTGTTCAGATTGAGGGGATATAAGTTATGCCAGCACATAAACGGAAACCAAACTATAACGCTGCTACCACCATGCAGGAACTCCTGACTGCTGTGTGTGATTACTATGGTGATCCTGTTGACGATCGGAAGTCGGAAGATCTGGATCATGTGAGCCTTCATGATGTCGCCGATCGCTTCAACATCACAGTTATGAAAGCCCGGAAGTTGCTGATCACAGGTGGGCTGTATTCAACAGTTCTAAGCCGCAAGGTTCAAGAACTTCATGCCCAAGGTTTGACTGTGGCTCAGATCACAGAGGAGACCGGCCTGAAACGTGCAAGTATGCTGGCATGCATAATGGGGCAGATTCTCAATGGTTAGGACATAATAAAGACGTATATGAACATTGAGAATTGAATAAAAATATAGTATAAAAGAGAAAAAGCAATGTGATTATAATGAGTAGAGGTGTAATATGGCAGTGGAAAAAGAAAACAAAAAGGGTATTCAAAGTAGAGAAGTGAACAAAAGTGCAAACACGAGTACGGGTGTGGACGAAATCGATCTGGTGGCTTTGTTTTATCGCTTCCTTGAAAAAGCCCACTGGATTATTTTATGTGCTTTGCTTGGAGCAGTGATTGCCGGAGTATTGGTGTTCAAGTTTATAACACCCATCTATCAAGCAACTGCGAAAATCTATATTGTTGGATCAGATACCACAATCAGCCTGACAGACCTTCAGATAGGCTCTAATCTGGCAGCAGACTATCAGGAAGTGTTCAAGAACTGGCATGTGCATGAGTTGGTGGATAAACGCCTCAATCTGGATTACAGCTATAGCAAACTGTCCGGAATGTTATCAGTATCGAATCCTGCTAATACACATGTATTATATGTGAGTATTAAGAACCCTGATCCACAGGAAGCAAAGTTGATTGCAGATACCTATGCGCAAGTGGCGCGTGAATTTATTGCGGCAAAAATGGATATGCGAGAGCCGAATATCTTTGAGGAAGCGAAGCTGCCGGACAAGCCGGTATCGCCGCAAAAGACGCGGGATATTATTATAGGATTCCTATTGGGAGCGTTACTGGCCATGGCAATTGTGACGGTTAAATTCCTGAGCGATGACCGTATTTGCACAACAGAGGATATTGCAAAGGTTGGAAAGCTTCCGACACTTGGCTTGATTCCGTTGCAGGATATGGATAAAAACGCTGAGCAGAGAAAAGAAAACATAATCAGGAAGGAGTGACGGAGAATGCAGAAGGCGATGATTAAAGGCAATCTGACGCTGGACTATGCGGGTAATGAAGCGCTGAATACCATTTGCTCCAACCTGACCTTTGCTGGAAAGAACATTAAAAAGATTGTTATCACCAGCTGTGAACCGAACGATGGTAAGAGCTTTGTGTCAATTCAGACGGTCATGAACATGGCCAGACGTGGAAAACGCGTCGTGCTGATGGATGCAGATCTGCGCTTGTCAGTATTGAACGCTCATTATGAAATTCAACTTCCCGGACAAGGGCTTGGATTAGCTCATCTTCTTTCCGGACAATGCCAGATAGATGATATAGTCTATGAAACAAATGTGCCGAATGTGTTTTATATTCCGATTGGGACAGATGTACAGGCTCCGTTAAGCCTGATTGCCACACCGGATTTTGATAACCTGGTGCAGACTTTGGGCGAGGCCTTTGATTTTGTGGTAATTGACGCACCGCCGGTCGGAATGGTGATTGACGCGGCTGAAATTGCGAAGAGTTGCGATGGATGCGTATTGGTGCTTGAATATAACAAGACACACCGTCGCGCATTGCAGGACGCAAAAGATCAGATGGAACGGACGGGAGTGCCGATCCTGGGATGTGTTTTGAATAAGGTATCAATGGATCGACTAAGCACGAAGAAGTATTACAGCTATGGCGGGAAATACGGGTATGGACGATACGGAAAGTATGGGAAGTACGGGCAGTATTACCGGAAGGAAAATAAGAAGTAAGAGAGATAAGCCTAATTCATAATTGTATAGTCAGTTTTGTTGGAGGTGTTGCACAATGAAAAAGGTATTATGCACAATCATTACTGTGGTGATGTTGTTGGGATGTGCTTGTGCTGAGAATGTGACAGCAGAGTTGTGGCAGCACGAAGCTGGGTGGATCTCTTTTTCAGTGGCTCTGGCACAGGAAGGTTTGGAAGAAGTCTGGGAAGAAAGCGCCAAGGTGTTTGGTGAAAACCTGGGATTGAATCTAACGGGTGCACAGTTGAAAGTGATGATGATGCAGGGCTACGCATTGGAAAATGGTGTGGATGATCTGCTTATTGAAGGGAATCATTTTACCGGCAAAACAAAAGACGGAGCGGAATTGTTTGGTCATGAATATTCCTGGGTGGAAACGCTGGAAGAAGCAGATATTATGGGCGGGAAAAAGATATATGTATTCAAGACAGAAGAAGCTGACGCGAAAGAATATACCTATCTGCTGATGACGGAGCCGTTAAGAACGGAAAACGAAAACACAGCGTATGTGACATTCAATATGTTCCATACTCAGAAGGATGCATATCGGGATTTGTTTAACGCTAAAAAGACAGGAACAGCCGCGATGCCCTGTGCCATGATTGAGAAAGATACAGGGAGAGACGGATTGGCATACGCAATTGTGCAGCTGTATACGTCGCCGATAGCGTTAAAGTAATTCAGAATGATTCGTGGGTGAATTGTTTTTCGGATGGAATTCATGACACAATAGAAGGTTAAGGACAGGACTCTTTCTACAGAGGGATATAAGGTGAAAAAGAGACATTTGATCCGTGCGATTGTTTTAGGACTGATCGCAGTGGCTGTTTTGGTTGCAGGCATCATTCTTTTAAATGAGAATGATAAGGAAAAGTATGCCGACAAAAGGGATATCATGAGCGAAGGCTTCGGCCAGCTGAAGACGGTGACGGTTGGCGGCGTCAATTACCGGGAGAAGCCGGCGGTGACAACGCTCCTGATTGCCGGTATAGATAAGCCGGAGTCTGTGACAAACGTGACCAAGGACAGCTACCGGGACGGTGGACAGGCAGACTATCTGCTGCTGCTGGCTATTGATCATACGGACAAGAAGATCCATCAGCTGCAGCTGGAACGCGATACCATGGCGGAGATTGATATCCTGGGAATCTTCGGTAATGAGGTGGGTACCCGGACAGAACAGCTGTGTCTGGCTCACAGTTTCGGCGCGACACCGGAGGATAATGCGAAGTATACGATCCGGGCGGTTGAACGGCTGCTGGATGGTATGGAAATAGAAGGTTATTACATGATCGACTATGCAGCTATGCCGGTGTTGAATGATGCGCTGGACGGAGTGACGGTCAAAATTGAAGAAGATATGACAAGCGTGAATCCTGCCTGGACAAAAGGAAGGACAGTGACGCTGAAGGGCAAGGAAGCAGAAACGTTTGTGCGCACGCGGAAAACCATCGGAAGCGGTACGAATGAAGAGCGTATGGCCCGGCAGAACGAGTTCATGACGCAAGCGATTGCAAAGATGAAAGAGAAAATCGGAGAAGACCTGTCATTTGGAGAAACACTGCTGAGTCAGTTGCAGAAGGTGAGCGTAAGCAATATGACAGCGAAGCGGCTGGCGGAGGAACTGTACAAAGCCCGGGAATACGAAACACTAGCTGTGGAACATCCTGAAGGAGAATACACCATCGGCAAGGACGGGTTTGTAGAGTTTCATATGAAAGAAGGAGCAGCTGTAGAGTGGGTGCTGGAGCACCTTTACACAAGGATTGTGTAAGGGATGATCCGCGGTAGCGAAAACTTAAGACTGATAATGTAAAAACTGAAAAATGCTTCCTTCGCGCCGCTGAGCGCTTGCTCGGGAGAAGACGACATTGTCCTTCGGACGTAGTAAGGGATTTCTCCACTACACTTCGTTTCGGTCGAAATGACAGCCTATATGTGTACATTTCGGGATAAGGATATTCCGGCTAGTTATGGGATTGGTGGAATATTGCTAAGCAAACATAGAATTGGTTTTCAGGAGGAGAAGGGTGTATACAGATATACACAGCCATGTGATCTGGGGTGTGGATGACGGGGCGGAGACGAAGAAAGAAACCTTCCGGATGCTGAAAGAAGCGGTTGCTGACGGGATCGGGACGATTATCTGTACGCCGCATGTGACGCCCGGAGTGTATGAGTTTCCGGAACGGACGTTTCAGGAACATTTCCGGGATGCGGAAGCATATATTCAGCAGGAAAACTTACCGCTGAAGCTGTATCAGGGGGCGGAAATCCTGTATACGGAGAATACGCCAAGATTGCTGAGAGAAGGCAAAGTGGCAACCATGGCCGGAACAAACTATGCCCTGATCGAATTCAGCCCTACAGACAAGCGGGAGCATATCTTTGACGCACTCCAGAAGGTGGCCGGATGTGGAATGATCCCGATTATTGCACATATGGAACGGTATCCGGCGATCGGAAAGATTGAACAGGTTGAGGAAATGAAAAACCGATTCCGGGCAAAGGTCCAGATTAATGCCAGAACATTGACCAGAAAGGTACCGCTATTGCGCAGGGGATTTTTTGATAAGCTCTTCCGGGAAGGATTAGTGGATTATATCGCGACAGACACCCATGCCATGGAAGGGCGGGGGACCTGCATGATGGCAGGAATGAAAGCTGTGGCGGAAAAGTATGGAGAAGTTACAGCAAAGCGAATCAGGAAAATGGCAGAGGAATTAGTTAAGCAGAATTCAGAATTCAGGATTCAGAATTAAAAAAATTATCACTTCTGCTGGATAACAGAAAACAGTTTGAGTATTTCAGTCGCCGGTATGTAACTGCGCCGCGGCAGACTGTTCCGGTAAAAAGAATAAATGGAGAGTAAGTTTGAAACATTCAATTAACGGACAGCCGGAAAGAAGTGTAAAGCAAACAGACCATCACAAGGATGGCCACGCAAGTTAGTTCAGATCAGGCAGGAA
>OMZY01000013.1 GCA_900315675.1 uncultured Eubacteriales bacterium | reverse complement strand
CCTGCCTGATCTGAACTAACTTGCGTGGCCATCCTTGTGATGGTCTGTTTGCTTTACACTTCTTTCCGGCTGTCCGTTAATTGAATGTTTCAAACTTTTGTTTTCTCCTTTTTTCAGATATTTGCAGCGATCTGTCGCAGGAAAGGGATCAATGAACAGCAGAACCGGTCACCGGTCGGTGCCGGGATCCTGCTGCGCAAAGACGGAATCGCAGTACTGGTTCCACTGAATTTCATATTCGTCATGGGGCAGCAGGATCAGATCCCGCGGCCGGAAAATCTTCCGTTTTTCCGCCTCCCGCACAAAAGGCCAGACCCAGTCGTCGGTTTCGCTGAGCACGGCCCGTACGGTGCGGAACCCGTCCTGTGCAGCCGCGTACAGGCGGGTATGGCCGTCCAGGGAGATGAACCGGTCCCCGTGGGGAATGACCTGGATGATCACATCCTCCGGCTGACGGATAAAACTCCGGACGGCAGCCAGCTTTTCCTCATCCACAAAGAACTGGGAAGGCTGGATATTGTCCAAATCCACTTCAAGGATCTCCGGGGCGGGGAAGGAAGCGACAGGAGAACCGGTTTCACTGTAAAACCGGCAGATGTGCGGCGCGTGGAAACAGAAGGTTTCAATCAGTTCGTCAAAAACCGCCGGGTCTGTTCCGCGGATCACGGCCTCCGAAGGGCAGGTGATTTCGATTTCGTATGGTTCGCCGCCGATCAGGTAGGCACCATGCTGCTGCAGCACGGTCTTTGAAAAACGGCTGTCCGTGTAATTGTCAATTCGCTGGATATCCATGGAACCCTCACAGTTTCAGTTCGTAGTCTTCCTCGCCGGTCTGCTCAAAGCCGATGGCCAGGAGCATGCGTTTGCTCTGCTCGTTGAAAGAATAGATGGTGGCGACAACCTTGTCATAGCCTTTCTCTTTTGCCAGCTTCAGCATGTCCATGGCACAACGGCGGCCGATATGCCGGTTCTGGTATTCCTTGGAGATGACGATGGACACCTCTTTGTTCTCCCGCAGGGAAACGTCGCCCACCAGGGTTCCCCGGTACTCAATGTAGTAGCAGTTCCCGTGGGTCGACAGGTAGTCGTACATGTTATGCAGGGTTTCCACATCATAGGCATGGTCAATATTATCCACTTGTTTGCAGACGTCCAGGTCCTGGTACCAGGGCAGGGAAACCTCGTTGTTGCGATAGTAGGGAATGAGGCGGATGTCAGGGTCTACAATGCGAATATCCATAGGAGCGGATCTCCTTCGTTCTTAATTCACAATTCATAATTCATAATGAATTGCTTTATCTCTTTGTTTCCGTTTTCCAGAATGTATTCGATGACGTTCTGCTTCCGCAGGACGCTTTGAATCAGCGCGGGATCCAGGGCTTTCAGCAGGCCGGACGCTGAAACCTGGGAACTTCGGCGGATGTCCTTCAGCAGCTGCGTATCCCGGAGCTTCCGGGCGGATTCCCCCTTCGGCCAGCCCAGGCCGAAAGGCTCGGAAAAAAGCGCCGCGAGGGTGGCGTCAAAGTTTTCGGATCCGGTCCAGGTATAGTCCTCTCCCAGAGGAAGGGAAACGGCGTTGCCGTTGTTGATCTGGGCAAAAAGATAGGCGTCCCGCGGGGTGGGCGCGTAGCCGCACAGCACGCCCGGGAAGCTGTTGCAGGCCAGCATCATCCCCTGACCGGAGGAACAGCCGGTGACGATAAAATCCACTGCGCCGCCGGCCAGCAGCATGCCGACCAGGACGGAAATCTCTATATAGCTGTAGCGCTCCGGTTCATCCTCCGTGCATCCGAAGTTGATGACCTCCGAACCCGCGGCATATTTTTTCACTGTGTCATAGATCAGGCGGTTTTTTCCCGCCTGGGAACTTGCCTGGATCACTCCGATTTTCATGATGGCTTTCTCTCATTCAAATGACTTTCGTTTTTCGGTATAGTATCTAAATTCTGCATTCTGCATTGTTGCGGAGGCATCCGCATTTTTAATGCGGCTAATGCCTCCTATGCTACAGCTGTCCAAATCTTTGATTTGGGTAACAGCGATCGCAGAATTCTGAATTGCCAAAGGCGAAATATTTATTTCGCCTTTGGCAGGCTCCAGCGGAAGTGGGCCGCCAGCAGGCGGAGAATAACGGTCAGGACTGCGCCGGCGATCATGGCGGGCACAGAACCGGTATGCGGCCAGAGCAGCGCGCAGGTCCAGGCGCCGATGATGGAGGCGCAGGCATAGAAATGCTTGATGAAGATATAAGGCGTATTGCCGGCGAAGATGTCCCGCAGGATACCGCCGCCCACACCCGTGAGGACGCCGACGAAGGTGATCAGGAACAGGTTCATTTCCGGCATGGCGGCGGTTGCTACCTGCACGCCTACTACAGTGAACAGTCCCAGGCCGATGGAGTCCATCAGCAGGATCGCGGCTTCATAGAACTTTTTGCCGTGCTCAAACACATTCCGCACCGCCGGAATAAAGACCAGGATACTGACCACAATGGCGGTGGCCGCGAAAGCGGGATTCTGGAAGGCGGCCGGCGGGGTAACGTTCAGGATCAGGTCCCGCAGGATTCCGCCTCCGACAGCCGTCGTGAGGCCCAGAATGGAAACGCCGAAGATATCCATCTTTTTCTGGATGCCGACAATGGCTCCGGAAATGGCAAAGGCAATGGTACCGATGATTTCCAGGATAAAAAGGATTTGCATGACAGTCCCTCCCGCAAAGGATATATCCGGGGAGAGTATAACACAAAGCGGAACGCCCGCAAACAAAAAGCATGCCGGGAAGGTTTCCCGGCATGCGGAGACTTGCGTTGAACCGCTTATTCCGCGGATGAAGTGTTCTCCGGACGTTCGGGCGCGCCGCAGATTTCGCAGGGCTGCAGATCCGCGTACTTCGGGTCGCATACTTCGGTAAAAGGGAAGCTGTCGGTCATCGGCAGGAAGTTCGGATTGACGACCTTACAGTTCGGATCCAGGTGATACTTTTGTCCGTTCTCCGCGTTGAAATACAGGAGAATATCATCCGCGTCCGCTTCGGCAGGTACGGGAGTCAGTCCGGGTTCAATGACATCCTCTTCATGGGACTGCAGGCTTCGGGGATCAACATACCAGAGCCCGTCTTCTTCCTGCTTCATGATGATATCAAAAAAGTAAACCTGCGGAGCATGGCCGTTGTGTTTGTCTATCGTCAGGATAATGCTCGCTGTCCGTTCAGTATCCTTCGGGGAGCCGGACAGAACCACGTTTTCAAAATGGAGGGGTGTACGGTTACTGAGAATCCGTAACAGCTCTGTCTGGGAGTCTTCCGTCTGATTTTTCCAGTCGGAAACGCAGTAATCCAGCATGTTCGGGTAGTCTGACGCAGCCCAGAAAGAAAGGAACGAATCCAGACGCTCAAACAGCGCAATGTTTTCAGAATCCACCGGTACGTCGTCAGCCAGAGGGTACAAGTTCCTCCGGATCAGTTCCTCTTCTACCTGCTTTTGCAGGTTCAGCAGCTCTTCGTCTGATAGGGAAGAAAGATCTTCCGCCAGGGCGGCGGGAATAAGCAGCATCACAGCGAGAATCAGAATAAGAATCTTCTTCATCGGATCACGCTCCTTCGAAAGTTTTCAACATCTATCAAACGTCCCTGCCGGCAGTTTTTGTTCCCGCAGAAAGAGAAACTTATTACGGACGGGGAAAGCGGAGGTAATAGCAGTCATTGCCTTCCATATAGTCGGTCTTTTGAAATCCGTGCCGTTCATAGAAGGCGGCAGCCCGGGGATTATCCTTGTGGCAGCCCAGGACGAGGGGGCGGACGCCGAAGTCCTCATAGACTTTGGCAATGGTTTTTTCCAGCGCTTCACCGCCGACGCCTTTGCCGCGGAATTCCCGGCTGATGACAAAGCCCATCAGGCGGTAGAAAGGCTGCTGATGAACCTCCGGCGGATCCGTATCCCAGGGAATCGC
Source organism: uncultured Eubacteriales bacterium (assembly GCA_900315675.1). GTDB lineage: Bacteria > Bacillota > Clostridia > Christensenellales > Aristaeellaceae > Aristaeella. Next base: position 71,439 of record OMZY01000013.1, on the reverse strand, counting down.
TTCGCCCAGGAGGATGAGTCCGGCATAGCGGCCGTCGCACAGGATCAGGTAGGTATGGCCGATCAGGTTGTTTTCATAGCCGTAATCGGTGATTTCCATGATGGTCGCGGCGGTGTCCACAAAGCTTTCCGGAATGTCGTCCCGGTCCAGGGCGCGGGCCGCGCTGAAATTCTGATGGGTCAGCTGTTCAAAAGTGATTTCCATGTTCGGTACTCCCGGAAAAGTTTATAACAGACCGATTATAGCATACCGGCGGCGGAACGGGCATGAAAAAACCGGGAGTGACGATCACTCCCGGCTGCTTAACAGGCAGTTTTGCTTACTTTTTTTTCTTCGCGACGGCGTCCTTCATTCCCTTGCCGGGTTTGAAAGCGGGAGCCTTTGTAGCCTTGATCTTGATGACCTCACCGGTACGGGGGTTCCGGCCGTTGCGGGCGGAACGCTGACGGGTCTCAAAGGTGCCAAAGCCGGGCAGGATCACTTTGCCGTCAGAAACAACACCGGCGACGATGGCATCCAGCGTGGCGGTAACGACCTTCTGAGCTTCTGCCTTGGAGATCGCTGCATTCTTGGAAACGACTTCTACGAGTTCAGTTTTGTTCATAGTTTTATTTTCCTTTCCGGGCTGTAGCCCTGCTTTTGTGATATTATAACACACTTGTGCTTGATATTCCATACAAATGGAAGGATTTTCTTGAGTTTTTTAGCTCAAAGGCATGAAAAACAACGGTTTGACTGAAAATATCCGTGTAATTGGAAAAACACGGCGCATTTTTGCAGCCGGAACGGAGGCACGATGCTGAAACTGCAGGTTGCGGAGGATACAGACCGGCTGAAAAAGCGGGAAAGATGCCTGCGTTATCTTCGGGAGCACAAGGTGGACGTGGGCCTGACCTCCACCGCTTCCGCCAGGTCAAAGTTCCTGCTGGGGATCCATACCCGGGGATCGCCGATTATGAGGATCCCGCCCCGGCCGGTGGTGCAGCCGGCCCTGGCGCAGGAAGGGCTCCGGGCTGAGATGGGAGAAAAACTGCTGGCTTCCTGTGAGGCGGCTTTTCAGGGAGATCTGTCCGGCGCGCGGGCCGGGCTGGAGGAAGCCGGGCAGCGGGGCGCGGACGGCATCCGGGAATATATAGACGCCGGGATCTCGCCGCCCAACAGCCCGGTGACCTTGTCCGGCGGCTGGATCTACAACCGGGTGGCGAAAAAGGGCGTTATGGTGAAAGGAAAAGCCGGCGACAAGCCTATGCTCGACACCGGCGGACTGTACAACGATTTTGATTATGAAGTGACAGAGAGGTAACGGATTGTGGATGTTATGTCTGCTTTGTTTGATCCGGAGCTGGGCAGTACTTCCTTCACGGTGGAACGGATTACCTATACCCGCGGTCGGGAGGGAACAACTTCCCGCAGTGTGACAGAACAGGCGAGGGGCTGCATTCATCCCGGGACAGCGGAAACACTGAAACTGCTGCCGGAGGAGGAACGGCAGGAAGCCTGCGTTGTGATCTATACGGATTATCCCTTGAGCACCGGCACCCCTGAGGATGCCGGTGCTTCGTTTACCGGCGCGGACCGGATTCACTGGAACGGTCAGACCTGGCGGGTGGTGAAGGTGCGGGACTGGTCAGCCTTCGGATACGTCCAGGCCTATGCTGTTCTATTGCAGGAGACAAACTGAATTATGAATTGTGAATTATATCGTACCGCGGTCTTTGACGCGCTCTGCGCCTGCGTGAATCTGGACAGGCATTCCCGGAAAGCTGCCGCCCTGATCCATGAAGCCTACGCGGAGCCGGAGAACGTTCCCCGGGCGCCCCGGAACCGGAATGTGATTTACTGGACCCTCCTGCAGGATCCTGCTTCCGATCCCGTATCCACCGCGTATCTCACCGAAGCTGCCGGGACCGGCAGAAACACAACCGTGGTTTACACGACGCTGAAGTATCAGCTGATTATTGTCTGCTACGGTCCCGCTTCGGAGGAGTATGCGCTCCGGATCCGTTCCCTGCTGTACCTGGACGGTGCCGGCTTCCCGCGAAGGATTCTCCGGGAAGCCGGAATCTATCCGGTTCCTGATCCGCCGCAGCCAGCACTTCTCCATGAGGAGGAAGGATCCCTCTGGAGAAAACGCGCTGACCTTACGATCTCACTGCGGATACGTTATGAACAATCGGCAAAGTCGAGCGGGTCCATTCGATCCGTTCCCGCAGTGAGATTAATTCAGAATTAAGAATTCAGAATTCAGAATGATAACTGGAGGGGAAAATGTTATCGATTAACACAATTGCTCGGGTTGCAGTCAATACTGTCCGGGCTTTGGAATCTCCGGCAGCTTTTGATACAGGACTTCTGCTGGTGCAGGATCCCGCTTTCACGGACAGCCGGCGACTGCAGAGCTACAGTTCCGCGGCGGAGGCAGCTGCCGGGGTGACAGCTCTGGACTTCGGAACGGACAGTGAACCGTATAAGGCGGCCATCAAATACTTCGCCGCTTCCCCGGCTCCGGGACGGCTGATGGTTTCCTGCTGCCCGGAAGGGGAGGATTGGCGGACGGCCTTGGACGCGGTGCTGGACCGGACGGCAGCCTTCTACGGTGTGATGATTTGCGGAACGCTGACGCCGGACCAATGGCTGGCGCTGGCGCAGCATGTGGAGGCGCAGCCCCGGCCGCTGACGCTTTTTGTGCCGGTGACCGGCACGGTGGCTTCTGCAATTGCGGATGGCGGGATCCTGGATAAGCTTCATGGGGCACAGATCAAACGGGCTGTTCCGTTTTACTGTGCCGCGGCTTCCGACTGTGCCGCGGTAATGGGCACCGCCATGGGGCTGGAGCTTTCCCACAAGGGCGCTGCCTTTGCCCTGTGCTACAAGACGATCAACGGGATTGTACCCTCCGAGCTGACCCAGACGGAGGTGGACAGCCTGAAGGCGATGAACTGTAACGTGTATGTGGCCCGGGGCTTTACTCATTTCCTGCTGGAGAACGGGACAACCGCCAACGGGCAGCGGTATGACGAAGTGCTGTATGTGGACAAAATAGCGGAGGACCTGCAGAACGCGGCAGTGACCCTGCTGGCGGAAAACCCGGATAAACTTCCTCAGACGGATGACTCTACGGCGCAGTTTATCAACCGGTTTTCGTCGATCCTCATGGGTTATACCGACCGGGGAATCCTGGCCTCCTCTGTGTGGCGGGGTGCGGACCTGGGACCGGTCCGGAACGGGGAGATCGTCGAGAACGGCTTTATGCTCTGGGCGGACAGCTATGACGATCAGTCCGACGCCGACCGGGCGGCGCATAAAGCAATGCCGGTGCAGGTTGCCCTGACACCGGCGGGAAGTATTGAAAGCATTGTCATCACAGTAAACGTGATGACTTAATTCACAATTCATGATTCATAATGAAACGGCTTTGCCGGATGACGGGAGAACCTTTCATTATGGACGATGAACTGAACGGATATTCCAGGAAAGCATTAGTGTCAGGACTGTCATAATTCTGCATTCTGAATTCTGAATTGAAAACCGGAGGTTTTCCATATGGCCTATAACGTTTATTCGCTTCCGGATGTGAAGTCGGTTTTATATCATCCGGATGTGGGAACGGCGAACCTGCACCTGTGCGGGATCGGGAAGATTGTGGTCTCCGCGGCGGGAGACCTGACGTCCCATACCACGACCGCGGACGGATATGTGGTGGTGAACCGGCTGAAGACGACAAACGGCACCATCCAGATCGAGGTGCCGCAGAACAGTATCGGGGATGATTTCCTGAGAAGATGGGCAAAGTGGGCCCGGAACACGAACAGCCCGAACCGGGTCGCCCTGGGGACGCTGACAATTACGGATACGGTATCCGGGTTCAAAACCATCTGCACCGGCGTCAGCCTGCAGAAAGCGCCGGACCGGACCTGGGATCGGACGGCGACGAACGTCAGCTATACCCTGCTGGCCGCGACGATCACGGAACAGTGAGAAGGGGAGGACGGTTCCTTCCGTCCTCAATCCTTCTGATCCGCGATAAACCAGAGCACAACAGCCGACAGCAGCCATACAAGCCGATATACATTGGCCGGGGTGTTTCCCGGGAAGCTGTCAAACAGCAGGTTCCAGTCATAAACGGCGCCGATGGCGTCGATAAAACTGTGATAAACGGCACAGGCAATCACGCTCTTTGTCGCTTTATAGATGGCGGCCAAAGCGAATGCCCAGATGAATATTGTGATTGCGAATCCGATGACGCTGTCCCCGTAATGACGGGACGTGGGATCGATAAACGCGGAGTAATGCCATACGCACCAGATGGCGCCGGTCAGGAGAACGGAAAAAGGCCAGGGCATTCTTTTCTCCAGCTCCGGCTGAAGCAGCCCGCGCCAGCCGGTTTCCTCAGCAATACCGACAAACGGGATCATGATCAGAAAACCAAGGGGGAACATATACCAGGGCGAACCGTTGGGTTTTCCGAACAGCAGCGCATAGACAAGCGCAAGCAGGCAGAATGCGCCGGTGATCAGGGCCGTCATCAGCTTGTTTTCCGTATGAAAGATGTTTCGGAACATCTGCCTGACGCCGATTTTTTCGATAAACAGGGAAAGAATCAGAACCGCGACAAAAGGTCCCGGGGTGGAAAAGAGCAGGCCTATGGCTGCATACATGAAATAACCCGCGGTCATTTTTCCTGTTTCCTGATAAGCGATCGAATACGGCAGCAGCCATACATGCAGGGTGACGTAGCAAAATGCGGACAGGGCGGCGACCAGGATCAGATACCATCCCAGTCTGCTCAGGTGCGTCCTGTTTTTGTTTGAATTGATCTCCATTGATACATCCTCCTTGCCGGAATGAACTCTTCATATTTCGGTTTTGATTTTCCTCAAAACCAACGGTTGGACGGCTGAAAACGGATTTCGTTACAAAAGTTTCTGATCTTTTTTTATGAGCCCACCGTTTTCAGGTATGTCAGACCGCGTGAAGGAACAAAGAACGGCTTCCGTCCGGAAACCGTTCTCTCTGCCGCCTGTTTATTTCGTTTTCCTGCTCAAAAGAAAAACCGGGCCGTCGGGCCCGGCTGGTGATGGCTGCGTTTATGATTGCGGGACAATCTGTACATCAGGACTGATTTTGGGCCCCTGGATATTGGGGCATTCCCCGCGCTTCCAGGTCATGTGTCCGCAGTCCAGGCATTTGACTTCATAGAAGGGAACCTCGAAAACAAGGTCAATTTCCGTCCTGGTCTTTCCGGTAGGCACATAATGGTGATTGAACCCGCAGGCGATCCACATGAAGAAATCAAACAGAGCCGCGCCCTGCTTTGGTTTCTTGCCAGCTACGACGCAATCCAGTTCTTCCGGACTGAGTTCCCGCCTGTGCTGATAGATGTTACTGATCATCTTGCTGGTTTTCATTGCCTTGTTTCCTTTCCTGTCGCGGTTTTGTGATTCTCTTTACACCTGTTGATACGCAGGAAAAGAGTGGATGGCAGTTTTTTGATAAAAATACAGGAGAATGGAATGCGCCGGATGACAGGAAACGGCGGCGGTCACGGAGCAGTAAGAGCAGAAAAGCTGCTGCCAAAAACAAAAAGAACGGAAGGAACCGTCCTTCCGTTCTCACTTATGAATCCATCCGGTTGCGCCGCGCAGACTGACAACAAACCAATCGCTTTCTTCTTTCAGGATGGGGAGGCGGGTTCCTTTGTCAAGCAGGGCTACCTTAGGCGCTGAAGTATCATTCCATGCGTATACCGCTGTATTCTTCACAGTCACATACCAGGACGGATTGATGAAGATGTAGTCAGCGTTGATCCAGCCGACGGGAGCATCCTCAGAATCGCCAAGGGTACAATAGACAAAGCCGTTCTCTTCTTTTGCCCCTGATGCTGTGTCTGCGTCTACCACGATGGGCAAATCCCCGTAGTTCAGCGTTTGTATCGCTCTGGAAGAGGCGGTGGGTTTTTCGCGCAATGTGAGCGTATCGCACAGCACCACGGCCGGATAACCGATCTGCTGTCCCGGCTCACAGGGCGGGATGATTTCCGCGTAGACGATGCCGACGGAAGCGAACGTCAGAACCAGTGCGGTCAGGATGATCAGCCATGCGTGCTTTTTCATGTTCCATTTCTCCTTTTTGTTTTATATTCATAATATATCACATTGGAGGCCTTATGCGTCAGATTACAAAAGATATTCAGATCAATATGGACGGAAACCGGATCGGCTTCCGCCTTTTCAAACTGGACGCTTTTTCCGGCGTTATGCTGCTCCGGCTTCTGATGCGGCTGGAAGATCATCAGAAATGTCATCCTGAGCAAGCGGCAGCGCAGGCGAAGGACCTTACGATGCTGGATCTGATTGCTTCCCTTACGGAGGAGGAACTGCGGTCGGTGATGACTTCGGTCCTGAACCATGTTTCCGTGCTGCTGCCGGCCGGTCCCCAGCCGGTGATGACCGGCAGCGAATGGGGATACCCGGAACTGGAGCACGATACGCCCTCCTGCATGAAGTTGCTGCTGGAGGGCGTTGCCTGGAGTCTTTCCGGTTTTTTCGGCGAAGGCGGGTCGGGGACAGAGAACGGCAGCCCGGATACATCCCCCTGACCTGCCCGAACATTGACGAGTTCCTGTTCCTGCCGGTGGCGGAGGGCTGCTGGCGCCAGCATGAGCTGTGGGACGGCACCTATACCCTGGACGACCTGCTGGATATCACGGAGCTGATCCGGGTAAGGATGGAAAACAACACCCGGGCAGCCGAAGCTGCCCGGGGATGAGGAACGTTATATCGTTCTTTATGGCTGTTCAAGGACGGAGGCTTCCACGCCGTAGGGGTTCAGGGCGGCGGCCCGGACGGCTTTCCAGTCACAGCACCGGAGGTAATTGCTGCCGGGCAGCGACGGAAGCCGGTTCCAGGGGCGGTCGAAGACCAGGACCTTCAGGTCCGGCAGGTGATCGAAAAACCGGAAAGCCAGGGGAGAATCCTCCACCGCGTAATCGAATTTCATTTTGTAATAGTCGTACAGGGAGAGGCTGGTGGCACCGTGCTGCATACCGTTCTCCCGGCCGTATTTGTCCAGGGTGAACAGCGGGATATCCTGCAGGCCGTGGTTGTCCAGCCAGGCGCGGGATACGTCATAGCAGCTGCCGGGACGGCCGGTTATCACCGACACATTGTGGCCGGCGCGGAGCCATTCGTTCATGACCGCTGAGGCGCCGGGCGTTTCCTCAAAGGCGAGGATCCGGTCCGGCTCATGGCCTTTGACAAGCAGCAGGCGGTACTGTTCCTCCGTCAGGCCGAAGGCGTGCTGGAGGTTGAAATAACGCATCTCCTCGTAGGGCACGTTTATTCCGAACAGCTCGGAGGCGAGAACGGAAAAAGATCTTCCGGTTTCACACAGGCAGTCATCAAAATCAACATAGATATTCATGGCAGAACCCATCCTTACTGTATTTCAGAAAATATGATATCACCCCGGCGCGGGGTGAGGCAAGTACGGCGGAAAGGAGAGAGGAAAGATGGCGGATCAGGAGTTTCTGGCTTCCTTTGCGGTGGAACTGGATGAGGCGGGGATTGCCCGCCTGCAGTCGGTCCTGGCGGAAAACACGGCGCTGGCGGATTCCCTGGCCGCGGCCTTCGGCGCCGCTTCCGCCTCCCTGCATGCTTTTGCGGAGGACCTGGGCCTGCTGCCGGATTTCTCCGGCAGGGGCGTTGTGACGGAAAGCCTGAACGGACTGGGCGGGCTGTCCCTGGGCCTGGATCTGTCACAGGCTTTCACGGATTATGAGCGTTTCACCGCCCTGGTGAAACAGCCGATCGCCCTGAAAGCCAGCGCGGCGGGAATCACTTCCGCGGCCCGGACGGCCCTGAACAGCGTCCGGAGCCTTTTTGCGGCGCCGGTGACGCTGCACGTGAAGGCGGAACAGGAAGGCGGGGGAACGGATCCCGGAGGCGGACCCCCGGTGAAAATGTCCGCGGGCGGCCGCTTTTCCCGGCCGACGGAGGTACAGGTGGCGGAGGACGGGGACGCGGAATACATTATTCCCGTCAAAAAGGAGAAACGGGCGGTGCCGCTGCTGCGCCGGCTGCTTTCGGAGCTTTCGCCGGCGGCGAGGGAGAGGGTTACCAATTCAGAATTACGAATTCAGAATTCAGAATTAATACTGACTCCGCAGGAATTCAAAATTCACGGAGAGGAAAAAATCGGGAAGGGACTCATGGGGAGCGTACTCACCGGGAGTCCGGCAGCGGGACAGGTGCTGAGCATTGTCACCCGGGACGCCCGGTCGGTTTCCGCGCCGGTGAGTATCCAGGTGCATGCTTCGGGCGCGGACGCGAAGGAGATCGGGCAGTCCCTGTACAGCGTGACGGAGCGGTACCTGCTGCGGACGCTGGAATCCGCTTTTTCCTGAAAAATCTATTTTGCGGTTTTCGACGGAATAGCCCCCGCTATTTTCTCAAAGCGGTTCCCAAGATTCCGCGAGAGTGTGTTATAATCTTCCGGTCAGGAGGAGATAAACATGCTTGTACCGGTTTTATTGTTTATTCTCGGACTGGTCCTGCTGATCAAAGGCGGAGACTGGTTTGTGGACGGATCCAGCGATCTGGCGCGCCGCTTCCATGTACCGGAGCTGATCATCGGCGCGACGGTGGTTTCCATCGGAACAACCCTGCCGGAGGTGCTGGTTTCAGCAACCGGCGCCCTCAGCGGCCACAGTGAAATTGCCTACGGAAACGCCATCGGCAGCATCATCTGCAACACAGCGCTGATCTCGGCAATCACCTTCGCGATCCGGCCCTGTACGGTGGACAGGCGTACCTTCCGCACCCCGGTGGTTTTCTTCTTCGCCGCGGCGGTTTTCTACGCGCTGAACGCCTACATCGACCGCTACTTCACCCGGCTGGCGGGCATCGCCCTGCTGCTGGTGTTCGCGTTCTACATCGGCTATACCGTCTGGTCCGGCAAGCGGCACGGCTTCGGAAAAGAGGACCGGGCGGAGGACTACAAGGACAGTCCCCTCTGGAAAACCATGCTCATGCTGGTTGCCGGCGCGGCGGCCATTGCCGTCGGCGCGAGGCTGCTGGTGGATAACGGAACGAAAATCGCTCATGCCATGGGCGTACCGGAAACTGTCATTGCCCTGACCTTTGTGGCCCTGGGCACGAGCCTGCCGGAGCTGGTCACGGCCATCACCGCCCTGCGCAAGGGACACAGCGCCTTAAGCCTGGGCAATATCGTGGGCGCGAACCTGTTCAACCTGGTGCTGGTTTCCGGTCTGAGCACCACCCTTTCCCCGTTTGCCGTACCGGCGACAAACACCGTGTTCGGGGTTCCGGTTTCACTGGCCGTGGACATCCCCGTGATGTTCTTCGTCATGGCCTTTATGACCCTGCCCGCGCTGAAGCGTGAAAAGCTGACACGGCCCCAGGGCATCTGCCTGCTGTGCGTTTACGCGGCCTTCTGCATTTTCCAGTTTGCAAGGTGAGAACGGAGGGTCTTCCTTTCGTTCTTTGGCCTGCTGCGGCAGGCCTTTTTTGATGCCCGGAAGGAGGGAAAACCATGAACGCCGCGTCCGCCGCCTATGTGACCGCCCGGGTGAACGGAGATTCCTGCGCCTGGCATTTTACCGGCGTGACTTCCATTGAGCACAGCCTGTCGCTGACCCTGGGCAGCACCGCTTCGCAGGAGGCGGAACTGATCAACGGGGCGCGAAACCAGCCGGACCGGGTGACGCTCACGGTCATCGAAACGGACGCCGAGCATATGCCCGGCTGGTCCGCCCATATGCTGGCGGCCATGGCCTCCCTGAAGAGCCGGCGGGTGCTGTGCGGCGTGGTCACCTCCATGGGCACCTACTCCAATATGTTGCTGACGGAAATCACGGCGACGCAGGATGAGGAGAACCAGTGCGGCTGGAGCGGCAGCCTGTCCTTCACCCAGTATGTGCCGGCCGACGGGAAAAACGCCGGCAGCGTGAAAACCAATGACAATTCCTCCACCCGGGAACATACCGGCTTCACCGGCAATGTGCTCCGCCTGACGGGGGAAGCGGCAAGGCTGATCCTGTCCCGCCTGTGACCCGCGGCAGCCCGGAAGAAACCTTCACGCAAAGGATGATCCGTTGCGTTATGACTGAAATCATTATGAATTATGAATTATGAATTGTTCTATCAGCTTCCTCTGACTTCCGCGACCCGCCAGGTGATGACCTTCGGCGCGGAGATAAGCGGAGAACCTTTCCAGGCGCAGATTGAGATCCGGTACCTGCCCGCGGCGGACCAGTGGTTTTTCTCGCTGTGGGATCACGCGGCGGGAGAACTGCTGGTGAACATGATCCCGCTGATCTGCTCCCGGGGAGAAATCAATGACCTGCTCCTGCCCTTCCGCCATCTGCGGAACGGCAAGGGTGTGGGATCGCTGATCTGCCTGAGGGACGGCGGGGAACCGTCCAGCCTGGATCCGGCGAAAGGCACGATAACAGACTTCTGTTTGCTGTGGGGAATGGCATCGTCTCTGACGATGCCAAATGAACAATTATCCGCTGCGGCGGGGGAGATCCTTCGACGCGGGCGCAAGCGCCCTTGCTCAGGATGACATCTGGAGACAGCAAAGCGCAGAAACGGAACGTGACAGAGGGACAGATCAACTGTACACAGCCTTTAGCCGTGACAGTTGGTCTGTCCCTCTGTCACATTCCCGCATTGCGTCATGGGATATAATCATTCTGAATTATGAATTGAGAATTGCCTTTCCTTGTTGTACAATTGCATTGCAATCTGAAACGGAGCGGATGAATATGTTTATTTACGAAAAGGACTACATCATGCGCATGATCTACGGCATCACCCAGATGCTGGCGGTAATCCTTTTCGGCAAAAAACTGAATTCAGAGGAAGTGTTCATTGCCCTGGGAGATGAATTCAGGGGCAGCAACGATCTCCTGCTGGAGATGGTGGACAAGGGCGAAATCAACGCCGCGGAGGACCGGCTGTTTGATATCATCGAAACCTCCGGCATGGCAAAGGACGCGCTGGGGCTCCTGATCCTGCAGTTCTACGATCATGTGAACAGCAAGGATGATGAATTCCTGGCCAGGGCGGAATTCGACCGGGAGGAAATCCTTCCGGGACTGAGGGACGCCATGAGCCGGATCGGCCTGGACGTATCGGAGTATACGAATATATAAGAGCATGGAAAAGAATCTTTTCCGGTCACTGACCGTTCTGGCGGACGGGGAACAGGTGACCGGTTTTTGTTATGCGCGCCTGACGGGCCGGGAAGCCCTGGGCCTTTTGCCGCTGCCCTATACGCTGCGGCTTCTGAACCTGCCGGATTCCGGAACCGGGCTGCTGTACGCCGCAAGGAATCTTTCGGTCCTGCGGGACGGATCCCTGCTGGCCTGGGGACGGGTGTCGGCGGTGCTGCGGCGGACTGTGCCGGAGGGAACCCTGACGGAGGTAGTCTTTTCCCCGGGCCTTCCCCTGTGGGAAGCGCCGGTCTCCCTGTCGGTGGAAGCCGGCGTTTCTGTTTCGGAAACCCTGCGGAGGATCCTGGCCGCTTCCGGAATGGGGATCTCCCTCCTGGCCTTTCCGGGGCCGGATCCTGTCCGCACCCGGGGCCAGGCCTTTTACGGCCGGGCGGCGGAATGCGCGGAGGAGGCGCTCTCCGCTGTACCTGCCCGGGCCTGCCTCAGCCCGGCCGGCCTGCGGGTGATCCCGGCGGAAGGCCTGCCGGTGATCCTGTATCTGACGGAACGGGACCTGATCGACGCTCCTTCCTTCACGGACGGGCAGATGATCCTGCGGACCACCGTGACCGGCTGGCCGGTGGGGGAAAGAATCTCCGTCAAATGGAAAGACGGGTCCGCGGAGGGACTCGTCACAGAACGCAGGATGGATATTGATACGCTGAACGGAAAATGGGAAAGCATGCTGCTGATCAGCCTGAAGGCGGATTGGCAGAGGCAAATGCAGAATTAAGAATTCAGAATTAAGAATTCAGAATTAATACTGCGGCCGCAAATCCTGGCGGGAGAAGATTATAAAACATTCACCGAAGGTGAATAATTCATATCACTCGCAGAGGGATAATTCATATTTGCCGCAGGCAAATAATTCATATTGAGCCGTTTGCGGCTCAATAATTCATTGTGCGGAACATTGTTCCTCGTGAACAATGCTTCCGCACAGCGTTTTCCAACTGAACACTCCATCTTCCAGTAACATGTAGCCCCTTTCTGACCCGGCCTTCGGGATGGAGACGGAGCCGGGATTCAGGCACAGGACGCCGTCCTTTTTGTCCCAGGCGGGGATGTGGGTGTGACCGTAGAGCAGGATGTCTCCCGGCTGCAGCGGCGGCAGGCGGTCCGGGTTGAAAACATGGCCGTGGGTGGCGTAGATCCGGAGATTGTCAACGCACAGCAGGGCGTAGTCCGCCATCAGGGGGAAATCCAGCACCATCTGGTCCACTTCCGTGTCGCAGTTTCCCCGGATGCACAGGAGGTCATTCTTCCGCGCGTTCAGCATGGGAATGACCTCCTTGGGGGCATAGCCGTCGGGCAGATCGTTGCGTGGACCGTGATACAGAACGTCTCCCAGCAGGAGAAGCCGGTCCGCCTTCTCCCGGTCATAAGCTTTCAGCAGCTCGCCGCAGTACAGGGCGGAGCCGTGGATATCCGAAGCAATCAGCAGTTTCAAAGATCAAGTCTCCCTTGCAAAATTGATTTACCGAGGTGACAGAATGAATAATTCGACTGAAACAGAGGGGTTTCCTTCCGGAATCGGGGCGCTGAAAAGGGAGATCCTCTCCGCACTTCACTGCGCGCTGCCGGGGACGGTGGAGGCATTCGATCCGGAAACCCAAACCGCCGCGATCCGCCCGGCACTGAAACGGCGGACGGGGTCCGGCCCGGGAAAAGACGCCTGCGCGCTTCCGCTTTTACGGGACGTGCCCGTGTTTATGCCCGTTCCCTTTGAGGTGAATCCGGGGGACGCCTGCCTGCTGATTTTTGCCGACTGCGATATTGACGCCTGGCTCGAAACCGGGGAAGCGGAGATCCCCCGCTCCGGCAGGCAGCATTCGCTGTCAGACGCCTTCGCGTTCATAGGCTTCAAACCGCGCTTTACAAGCACGCCGGAAGCGGCAGCAAACTATTCATTATGAATTGTGAATTATGAATTATGAATTAACTTATCGTCCTGCGGACACTTCCGGCGATATCCTGCCGGTACTTTCGGCTGCTGACCTGCTGACGGGCATCCGGGCGGAAACGCAGCTGATCCGGGACCGGCTGAACCTGCTGACCGGCGACTGGTGGGAGAATCCCGAGTGGGGAAACGGCATCCTGGAGCTGCTGAGGGAATCCCGACTGACGGAAACGGACCGGCAGATCCTGGCCAATTATCTTTCGGACTATATCAGAAAAACTCCCGGCGTCGTGGACGTCCGGGAGGTAAAGTGTTCTTTTGAGGGCGGGCAGTTCCGCTATGAGTGCACCGTTGACACCGGGGCGGGAACGGCGCGGATCAGTTACGGGTGACAGGCGTTTCCTCTCCGCCGGGAACGGAAACCTTCAGGAAAGTATGCGCATCCTGGGTATATGTTGCGGTGAAAGTCGTGCCTGAACCGCCTGCACCGTCATCGGTGTATGTATAATGGCCGGCCAAGTTACTGACTGAAATGGTGCAGCACAGATCATACAGCGCTTTATCGGCCAGAATGCTGCCGCGTACATCCAGGATGGCGGAACCGTCCTGCCCGGCGGCCCTGATCGCGGTACGGCATTTTGCGTCCCGGGTGGGGCATTCTTCGACAGACGGGGAGAAGAGATCGATGGCCATAACCTGGTCATAGCCGTGTTTCAAAGCCCATTCGGCGATTGTCTGGCCGGCGCGGTCAGGAGTCAGGCCGATTTTTGTCGGTGAATTTATTTCCGGATTGATATCTGTACCGATTACCAGGATGTGATCCTGCCGGGGAGAAACCGCAAAGGAGAAGAGGAGACCCTGGTCATCGGTTTCAGCCTGCAGAAGCTTCAGGTCGGCCAGTTCCGTTTCCAATGTGTTGTTTTCCGGGCCCGTGCTGATTACTGTGCTCCGGTCAATTTCTTCGCCCCAGTTGTTCCAGCCGGATTCAACCTTTATGAGGTTGCAGTGACTTGTTCCAACATCCAGATCGAGCATATCCGGAAGTTCGGATATCACACAGGGACATCTGACGACGAGCCAGCCGTCTTCCGTCTGATAGCATTCGCTCTCCAGAGGCGAATCGATGTTCGCTGAATCGGGATAAACCCTCGTAGCCCAGAAATCATAAAGAACGAGGAACTGGTGGCTGGAAAGCTGGCTCATCAGATACAGGTTGTACGATTTAAATGTGTCGGTGAGGGAAAGGTCATTTGTGCGAACCTCCATATATTCACCGTAGGTGGTTTTATAGAATGCGGCAGTGTACTCAAGATCTGAATCGCTTTTGAACGGATGGGGATGGGAGGTGTACAGGGCGACGGTCTCGATGATCTCTGCTTCAGTCCTGAAAGGAATATTCCCGAAGATCTGGCCGTCCGAATGGAAGGCGTTCTCATAATCGCGATAATCTGTTTTTGTATTGTCCCAGGTCTGCAGGACAAAACCAAGCATGTAATCCATGGTGTCCGGAAGCGTATCACCGGAGACTGTGATAACCGTAGCGCCGCTGTCTTCATAGGTTGACTGATCAATGAAAATGGAATCAAAAGCGGGCGCTTGGATAGTTCCTGTCTTTGGAGGATCAATGTCGGGTAAAACTCCGGGAATCTCAGGTTCAAACGCATTGCCAAAGACGACGCGGAGAAGCGTATAGCCATGATCGTTGGCCCATTGCATGATGGACTGCCCCGCGTAATCCGGGGTTTTTCCGATTTTTGTCACACGGTCGGTATAAGGATGAATACTCCAGTTCAGGGCCAGAGTCTTCTCGGCTTTGGGCATCACTTCAACCTGCAGTTTAATATGGGAGCCGATGATCTTTGGGTTGCGGATGGTCAGGGTAGCCAGCTCTGTTTCCACAAAAGGAATCCGGGATACGGCCTGGTCTGCGGCGGCCGCTGACGGCTGGTCGGCGGTCAGCTGCGTGGCAACGGTGGGCGTCGGCCGGATTGCGTCCACAGAGCTTTCGGTCGGAATGCCGGGAATGTGCACTCCGGACAGGAACAGGCCGGTGATTGCCAGCGCCAGGGCGGCGAAAGTGCACACGAGCCGGGCGGGAAACCTTCTCTGCGGGCGCTTTTCCTTTTCCGCCTGCATATTCAGCTGGTCCAGTGTATCAATGACGGACTGCCGGAAGTATTCATCCGGTTGCCCCAGGGCATTTCTGAAATCTTCATTTCGTTTCATTGTCTTCCAGTGCCTCCTCGTTCAGGATCTCCCGCAGATGGGCGCGGGCACGCATCAGTCTTGTCTTGACGGAGCCGACAGGAATCTTCAGGATTTCAGCGACATGCTTCACATCATATCCTTCGATATAATGCAGGATCACGGAAACGCGTTCTTTTTCCGTCAGCCGGAACAGGGCGTCCCGCAGGTCGATGGAATCCGCTGCCGCCATCGGCCGGTCCGGGAGTTCTTCCACCGGGACCTCCCGCTTGCTGTGCCGCTGGATGTCATGACAAACGTTCAGGAGAATGCGAATGACCCAGGTCTGAAGATAGCGCTCGTTCTTCAGGCTGCCGCGCTTTTCCCAGCTGCGGCGGATTGCTTC
The DNA here is from genome assembly GCA_900315675.1 of uncultured Eubacteriales bacterium. Lineage (GTDB taxonomy): Bacteria > Bacillota > Clostridia > Christensenellales > Aristaeellaceae > Aristaeella. The sequence continues at coordinate 55,710 of OMZY01000013.1, read as the reverse complement.
CTGCACGGCGTCCTGCTGATCCGCTTCGATGATCAGCTGGCCCCGGGCAACCCGGTACAGGGTGGGCGTCATCCGGATGACGGCTTCGGTAAAGGCTTCGTTGGTCAAGGTCGTTCCTCCTGGAGCATACTGTCGGGGATTCTTTCCATCCGTTAGACGGGGAAACCGGAAAACAGGTTCTGTTTTAACTATAAACTTTTTTCTGACAAAAGAGAACGGAGAATTGAGATGGCATATTTCGCGCCGTATATCGACGGTACCGGCATCCATATGCCGACGTATGAGGAACGGCTGGAGGCGCTGACGGAAGCCTACCGGGGGATCTTCGGCGCCGGGGCGGAGCTGTCCGCCGCCGCGCCGGATTACCAGCTGCTTTCCGTTTTTGCCAGGGCGCTGGACGACGTTTCCGCCCTGGTGCTGAAGGCTTATAACAGCCGGAACCCGGCTTACGCGTCCGGGCAGGCGCTGGACCTGCTGCTGCCCCAGTACGGGTTGGCCCGGGAGGCGGGGGAAACGGACGTTTCTGTCCGGAACAGGATCCGGCACGCGCTGGCAAGCCGGGGATCCGGATCGAAAGACGCGATCCTGGCGGCGGTTCGGTCTGCGGGCGGAGCCATGGACGCCCTGGTGTATGTGAATGAAACGGACGCGCCGGACAGCCTCGGGATTCCCGGCCACAGCATTGCCGTGGTGGTCCGGGGCGGCGGGTCGAACGCGGTGGCCCAGGCGATCTATGACAAAAAAGCGCCGGGGATCGGCGCCTGGGGAAGTACCTCCGGCGTCGCGACGGACGCGGAGGGACGGGAGCATCTGATTCCCTTCACCCGGTATGCGGACAAGCTGGTGATGATTCACCTGTATATCCGGGTGATGGAAAGCGGAAACCGGGACCGGATCCGGGACGCGGTGACGGCCGCGGTCGCGGAATACATCGGGAACCTGGGACTGGCGGTGCCGCTGAATGTGCCGCAGCTGTTCGGCGTCGCCTACGCGGCGGATCCGGCCATGGCGAGGACCTTTATCGTCACGGATGTGCAGGTGAACGCGGCGGGGGCTTCCGGTGTGATCCGGGACCTGGTTCCCTGCGGGTGGAAAGAGAAGATCACCCCGATGCCGGGTACGGGCATTACCATTCATTTTGAGTAAAGGAGGGAACGGATGGACTGGCTTTCCCTTTTCCCGGGCGCCTCCCGGGACAAACCCCGCCTGATGGCGCTGGCCGGGGCGGTGTTTCGGCAGGCGGAGGATCTGGTTTCTGTGATTGAAGCATTGCAGCCGGCCTTTTCCTTTGCCGCGGCGGAGGGGATTCAGCTGGACAGTCTGGCCCGGTCCGTGGGGCTGGACCGCGGGGATGTCGGCGCAGATGCACAGGATGAAGCCTTCCGGCAGTACCTGCTGGCAAAGCTGGCCCTGTGGTCCTGGGACGGGACAAACAAAACCGTCCCCGCGGTGCTGCATACGGCCTTTCCGGGCGTCATGCAGACAGACAACGGGGACGGAACGGTTTCAATTACGGGGATAAATGGAGAAGTGGCAGGGAAGGTGATTCCGATCCCGGCGGGGACAAAAACAATTAAGAATTAAGAATGAAGAATGAAGAATTAATACTTAATGCGCTCATCGCGCATGGCGGGAAGTTGACACGAGGGACGGGGTTAATGTCATGCGAAGTTTGACCTTAACCCCGTCTCCTCTGTCATCTTCCCGTTTTCCCGGGAGTCTGGTGATTATATCATTATGAATTGTGAATTATGAATTGACATTCACGCCCCGGCTTTTCATCAGTTCAAAGAACCGCTTCCGGGCGAAGAAGATGACAAACTTATAGTTCTTTCCATCTTTCATATGCACGGTGACCGCCGGGAAAAAACCGGCCTTGTCACGATAAACATAAGCGATGTCCGCATACTTCATTTCCAGGTTCCGGAATTCGGCGGGGATGGTCAGTTTTCCGGTCTTGTAGGTGATGGCGTTCTCATCCGCGATGATATCGCCGCCCAGCATACCCCGGTAGCAGAAACTTACGACAAACAGCTGTTTCTTCATGATCTCTTCCTCCGTTTGCGGCGTCAGCCGCTTTTTGCTGCATAAAGCATAACGCAGCGGGGAAGCGGGAAACAGGCTCAAAAGAGAAAAATAGACAAGTCTATTGCATCAGGGAGAGGTGAATGAAATGATCAAAGCAGAAGCGCTGATCGCGAAGTTTCAGCAGGCGCTGGATGAACACTGGGGCTATATCTGGGGAACGGCCGGAGAAAAGTGGACGGCCGAAAAGCAGAAGGAACTGGAGAAAACAACGGATGCCAACCGGGCACAGGGACGGCAGTATGGGAGCAAATGGATCGGGCACAGGGTCGCTGACTGCAGCGGCCTTTTTTCGTGGGCGTTTAAGTAGCTGGGCGGAAGCATCTACCACGGATCCGATACCATGTACCGGAAATTCTGCGTGAACAAGGGAGAACTGAGCAAGGGCAAGCGCACCGATCGGGGCACCCTGAAGCCCGGCACCGCGGTCTTCGTCTGGAACGGCAGCAGCTACAGCCATGTGGGACTGTATGCGGGCGGCGGGATTGTGATCGAAGCCATGAGCACGCTCAAAGGCGTGACCACCACGAAGGTCACGGCGGGAAAATGGACGCACTGGGGGGAAGTCACCGGCGTAGATTACGCCGGTGACAATGCAGAATTGCGAATGCAGAATGCAGAATTAAATGCTGAAAACCGGCTGACGATCCGGCGGGGAAGTAAAGGTGAAACAGTAGCGGAAATGCAGGGTATTCTGGAACGCCTGGGCTATGATCTGGGATCCTGCGGCGTGGATGGGGACTTTGGAAGGATGACGGAAAAAGCAGTGAAGGCCTTCCAGAAGGACCATGGTTTAACCGTTGACGGGATCTGCGGGCCCAAGACCTGGAAGGAGCTGATGAACTGATGAGTGTTGAGACGATTATTGCTGCCCTGATCACTGCCGGTTTTGCCTTCCTGGGCGTCTATGTGAGCAACCGGAAGCAGACGGCGCTGGTGGCTTACCGGCTGGAAAAGCTGGAGGAGAAGGTGGACAAGCACAACAGCGTGGTGGAGCGGATGTTCCGCCTGGAGGAAACGGTCAAAAACCTGCAGGACGAACTGAAGGAAATCAAACATCTTTAAGGAGGAATGACTATGAGAATTAACTGGAAAGTGCGCTTTAAGAACAAGGTCTGGCTGGGAAGCTTCCTGAGCCTAGTAATCGGCTTTATTTACAGCCTGCTGGCGCTGTTTGACGTGTTCCCGGCGGTGACCCAGAACCTGGTTGTGCAGCTGCTGAACCAGGTGCTGACCTTCCTGGGCCTCATCGGCGTCATTGTGGATCCAACTACGGCTGGTGTAGGGGATAGCGAACGGGCCATGGGGTATGAAGATCCGTGGGACGACAACCGATGACAGCCAGTGGGGAGCGAGCCGAATGTCAGCCCAGTGGGCTGTCGGCGAAGCCGAAATGAGACGAACGAGTCATCCGAAAGGAAGAGCATAGCCCGTTCCAAGGGCTATGAACGACCTTTGAGGATGCGGGAGTAAATCTCATCGGTCGTCGTCTCACCCGAAACAAGCGATCTGTCTGGGAGACAGTCGCGCCGATTGAGGGTGCGGAGAGCGAGTTGAATGTCAGCCCAGTGGGCTGTCGGCGAAGCCGAAATGAGGCGGAGTCCTGTCGTGCGCGGTGCGCGAGACGGGAATTCCGCCCGCGGTGCGCGCGCGAATCCGTACCGAAACGAGCAATGCGACCGCTCCAAGGGGCGAACCTCTGACGACTGCCAGTGGCAGAAATTTCGTCAGAGGTGAGGTCAATCGAAAGGGAGCAAGCTCCACAGTGTGGAGTTGCGACCATTGAGATTGCGGAAAGTGCGATGATTGAGGTTGCGGATACGACAATCGATGACAGCCGTGATGAACTGTCCAAATCTCTGATTTGGGTAACAGTTCACATACAGAGGAGTGGCTGAAGGCTCATCGATCGTCGTCTCAACCGAAGCAAGCGAGCTGCCCAATGGGGAGCGAGGGAAGCGGTGACCCAGTGGGTCATTTGCCGAAGACAAAAGTGCCCCGAACGAGTCAATCGAAGCAAGCAGCGGGTTGATGCGTCAGCGATGCCTGCTGCGCCGACTGAGATTGCGGAAAGTGCGCCGAATGAGGTTGCGGATACGACGCCGTGGACAATTGAACAGGTGATGGAAAAGCCTTCCGGATGATATTCCGGAAGGCTTTTTTATATTGAAGCGGATGGGAATGAAACCCGCATATCAGGAACATCAGGCTTCCTTCTGATCGGTACGCGGGCAGAATTCAGCGATCCAGGAGGTGCCCCATTTGGCGATCATGCTGACGATTCCCATCAGGTTCTCGCCGTATTCGGTCAGGGAATACTCTACATGGGGCGGCATCTCGAAGAAATCGATCCGCCGGATGATGCCGTCGGCTTCCAGTTCGCGCAGCTGCTTGGCCAGGATGGCTTCGGAACAGTCGGGAAGGTTTTTCTTGATGGAACTGAAACGGTTCTGCCCCGTGCCGATCTGGTAAACGATCATCAGCTTCCATTTGCCGAAGATTACTGCCTGCGCGGTGGTCAGCGGGCAAATCCCGAAAAGGGTGATATTGGAACGGTCAGTCATATTTTCCGCTTCCTCTCTGATTCATTTGCTTCATTAGCTTCAGGCATAATTTGTTGGCTCGGGTTAATACTAATAAAAAAGATAGTACTTGTCAAGACAAAAATACATGCTAATATGTGAGCGTAAACAGGAGAACGGAACAAAATAACAGGCACAGCAACTGGAAGACCCCGGAAAACAAAGGGGAAAAGGGATCTCTGAGGGAGTGTGTTTGCTGTTGCCAAAAATCAATGACGGCGGTTTATTTCACTATTTCCGAAAGCGGGTGGTTGTGTGAAACAGAACATTCTCAGGAGGGATCTGCGGCGGAATGGCACCCTGTACCTGATCCTTCTGCCAGTGCTGGCATTCTATATCATTTTCCATTACTTCCCCATGTTCGGCGTGGTCATGGCCTTTGAACGCTTCAATCCGACCCGGGGCTTTATCGGAAGCGACTGGGTGGGCTTCAAATGGTTTGAGCAGTTTTTCGGCAGTTACTATTTTTCCCGGCTGCTGAAGAACACCCTGTTGCTGAGCCTGAAGGACATCCTGATCGGTTTCCCCGCGCCGATCATCCTGGCGCTGCTGCTCAACGAGCTGAAGAGCCGGCGGTTCAAGAAAACGATCCAGACGATCAGCTACATGCCGTACTTCATCTCGGTGGTGGTCATGTCCAAGCTGATCATCGAGTTCTTCTCCTCCACGGGCGCCGTCACGCAGCTGTTTACGCTCTTCGGGATGAGCCCGACCAACATGCTGGGGGACAACCGGTACTTCCAGAGCATCTTTGTGGGCACCAACCTGTGGCAGTACTGCGGATTCAACAGCATTATCTACCTGGCTGCCATCTCCGGCGTGGATCCGGAACTGTACGATGCGTCGATTGTGGACGGCGCCAACCGATGGCAGCAGACCCTGCACGTGACGCTGCCGGGGATCAGCACGACGATCATCATCCTGCTGATCATGCGGCTGGGCAGCCTCTTCAGCGTCGGCTACGAGAAGATCATCCTCCTGTATTCCCCCGCGGTGTATGAGACGGCGGATACCATTTCCTCCTTCGTGTACCGGTCAGGCCTGAAGGAAGCCAATTACAGTTATGCCGCAGCGGTGAACCTTTTCAACTCGCTGATGAACTTCATTCTCCTGATCAGCTTCAACGCCCTGTCCCGGAAACTGACCGAGAGAAGCCTGTTCTGACCGGCGGCGAACGGAGGCGATCGATATGAAATACAGAAAAACAGCCGGCGGTATCACCTTTACGGTTTTCAATCACCTGATCATGATTCTCTTCGCGCTGATCTGCCTGATGCCGATCTGGCATACCCTGTGCGCATCCTTCAGTATGCCCTACGACCTGGGACGGTCCAGCGGGCTGCTGCTCTGGCCGGCCGGCGGATTTACAACGGAAGGCTATGCGCTGGTGCTGAATAATAAAAGCGTCTGGACCGGCTACCTGAACACGATCATCAATGTGAGCCTGGGAACCCTTCTGGGCGTGCTGCTCACCTTTATCGCGGCCTATGTGCTTTCCAGGAAGAACCTGCTCTTTGGAAGCGTCCTGATCTTCCTGATCATGTTCACGATGTGGTTTGACGGCGGCCTGATTCCGCGTTTCATGGTCATCCGGGGCCTGGGTATGCTGGATACCCGGGCGGCGCTGATCCTGCCGACGGTCATGTCCACCTTCAACTTCATCATCATGCGGACCGCCCTGTCGGAAGTGCCGGACGGCCTGGTTGAATCCGCCACCATCGACGGTGCCGGGCACCTGACCATCATGTTTCGGATCATCATGCCGGTGACCAAGGCGACCCTGGCCGTGATCGCACTGTACTACGCGGTGGGTATCTGGAACTCCTGGTTTCCGGCCTCCATCTACCTGAGCAAGAACCGGGCGCTCCGGCCGCTGCAGCTGGTGCTGCGGGATATTCTGATCAACGCGGACACCTCCAGCATCAACGTGCCCAGCGACGCGGCCAGCGCGACGGACCTGTACCGGCCTCTGGTCCAGTACACGACCATCGTGATCGCCACGGCGCCGATCCTGGCGGTGTATCCCTTCATCCAGAAATACTTTGTCGCGGGCGTAATGCTCGGCTCGATCAAAGGCTGAGCGAGGATATATATCCCATACCACAGGTTTTATTTCAAAGGGAAAGGAGGAAAAACAATGGAGGAAGTCATTCAGTTCCTGCTGGAAAACAGGAGCGGCTACCTGGCTACCGTGGACGCGGAGGGCAGGCCGCATGCGCGGGTGATCGGCCTGAATTATGTGGAGGACGGAAAGCTCTACTACGCCCTGTCCACCCAGAAGGGCATGTACACGCAGATCCAGGGCCAGCCCGACGTGGAGCTGGCGGTCAGCGCCCCGAACTTCGCCAAGGTGGTGCGGGTGCACGGAAAGGCATACCTGGACGACCGGATGGAAATTAAGGAAAAGCTGTTTGCCAACTCCCCGGCGCTGAAGCACCTGTATCAGTCCCCGGACAATCCCATTTTCGCGGCCATGTATATCAAGCCCGAGTCCGCGAGAATATGGAGTTTCACCGAAGACCGGACGATCGAACTGTAACAACGGAACCGTAATAAGGCGAAAAGGAGTATTTCATCATGAAACGCATAATATCCATCCTTCTCATGGTTGCCCTGCTTTTGGGCAGCACGGCGATGGCTGAGCCGAACTTCGTGATCAAAAATGACTATACCCTGCCTGTCGTGGAAAACCCCGTCACCTATACGATGATGTCTGAAACGGCTTTCGAGTTTGAAGGCGCCGGCATGGAGACGCTGGCGGACGGCGCCGCCTACAAGGAATGGTTCAAGCGGACCAACGTGTCCCTGGACATTATTCCCACCGCGCAGAACGGTTTCAGCGAAGCGTACAACATGATGCTGGCTTCCGGAGACTATCCGGACATCGTCAACCTGTCCACTGGTACGACCCTGTACAAGGGCGGTCTGGACGCGGCGATCCGCGACGGCGTCTATCTCCGGCTGAACGAGCTGGCGGAGCAGTACATGCCCAACTTCTGGGCTCTGATCAACACGGACGATGAAACCCGCCGCCAGGCGTTCACCCCCGAAGGCAATCTGAAGGGCATCATGAATGTGTGGATCCCTGCCCAGCACAACTGGTTTGGACCGGTGCTGCGGAAGGACTGGCTGGACGATCTGGGCATGGACATGCCTGAAACGTATGACGACTGGCACGAGATGCTGACCCGCTTCAAGAATGAAAAGGGCGCCACTGCGCCGCTGCTGCTGCCCTCCGACGGCATGCTTTCCACAGGCATGGGCGCCAGCCACCTGGCCAATGGATTCGGTACCTGCGACGCTTACTTCGTGGACGATGACGGAAAGGTTCAGTGGGGTCCCGTTACCGAAGGCTACCGCAAGTATGTGGAAACCATGGCCCAGTGGTACCAGGAAGGCCTGATCGACAAGGACTTCTATACCCGCAACAACAACTTCATCCCGGACACCAGCCTGACGACCACCGGCATGGCTGGCGCCTGGTTCGAGATGTATACGGAAATCGACAACCGCGGCCTGCAGTCCGGGGACCCCAACTACCACCTGGTGCCCGTTCCGGACCCGGTGGAGAACAAGGGCGACAAGATTTCCATCTGGAGGACCAGCGGCTACATCAACGGCCCCGCCTGGTATATCACCACCGCCTGCAAGGATCCCGTCCCGCTGCTCAAGGCGCTGGACTACCTGTTTACGGATGACGGCTATCATCTGTCACAGTACGGTTTCGAGGGCGTTTCCTATGAAGTTGTGGATGGGCGTACGCAGTTCAGTTCGACGATTTACGCCAATCCGGATATGACCCGAAACTCCGCCCTGTATTACTACACCCTGAAGGGTGCTCCCACCATTTACGTATACCACAAGGAAAAGATCCAGATGTCCGAGGACGCATTCAATGCACCGGAAGTATGGGACAGCAACTGTACGGAGGATACCCGTGTTTACACCTCCTTTGCAGAGATGAACACGGAAGAATCCGAAGCGTATTATGCGATCTTTGACGATCTTGACACGTATGTGAAGGAAAACCTGGTGAAATTCATCAACGGCAGCCGTCCGCTGAGCGAGTATGACGATTATCTGAAGCAGTGCTATGATATGGGTGCTGAGAAACTGATAGAGATTAAACAGCAGGCGCTCGACCGGTACATGAGCAACTGACCGGCAACGGGTTTCTGAAGGGAAAGGGCGGGTACCGCGGGGGTTATCCCCGCGGTACCCTGTTCCACCGAACGAAGCAAAGGGGGAAGAACGATGAGAATTGCTGTTATCGGCGCGGCGGGCAGAGCCGGGGGGCTGATTGCAGCGGAAGCAAGGCTGCGCGGTTACGAGGTGACCGCCATTGTGCGCGGGGACGCGCAGGCCCGTCTGCAGGGGGATTACAGCGTATTGAATCGCGATCTCTTTGATCTGACGTCCGAGGACCTGAAAGCATTTGACGTGGTGGTGGACGCCTTCGGCACGCCCATGGGCAGTCCCGGGGCAGCCGGGCAGCATGTTGCCGCCATGGATCACCTGATTGAAATCCTGGAGCCGCTACCGGAGGTCCGCCTGATGGTGGTGGGCGGCGCGGCCAGCCTGTATACGGATGAAACCAAAACATCCCTGGTCCTGGAGAATATTCCGGAATCTTACCGAGCGGTTCCCGTCGCGATGATGGAAGCCTTCGGGAAATTGAAGAAGAGCAGTGTTAACTGGACCTATTTCAGCCCTGCCGAGCAGTTTGATTTTGCAGGAAAACGGACAGGGCACTATATTACAACCACCGATGTACGGATCATGAATCCTGAAGGCAGGAGCTATATTTCCTATGCAGACTACGCGGTGGCCATGGTCGATGAGATCGGCCGGAAACAGTTTGAAGGCAGACGGTTTACCGCCGTTTCCGATACAAGCTATAACTACATTGAGCGTATGACTTTCGATATTACGGCCATACCATTCAAGCGCAGGGGCGGGCACTTCGGCGTGTTCTCCGGAAAGCCGGGCAACCGGCGGGCACGGGGCAGCCTGAATTACGCCGGCGGCATGCTGTGTCTGAACAGCCTGCGGGGGAACATCGAGCCGGATGACGGCGTGGCGGAACTGCTGCAGATTGCACCGGTATGGCAGGGGCGAACCGTCGAGTTTGCGGTTATTACTTCGCCCACGGAGCTGATCCTGCGCACGGCTTACGGGGAAATCCGCTGCTGCTTCGCTGAGAGCGACATGCTCTATATCAAAGGCGAACGGGGTCTGTCCCTGCGGGTGCGCAAGGACTACGTCGCCCATGAGATGATGAAGCCTCGGGGAGACAAGGCCTGGGAGAGCATGAACAACTGGCGCGGCTGCTGCCTGCTGCTCAATCCCCTGGAGGGCTCCATCGACATGCATGCACCATGGGATCTGGAAAAGATGACTACGCCGTTTGTGGAGGGTTTTATTACTCCGGATGAGAACGGGCGCTTCCTGCTGGCCGTGGACGAAAGCGAGTTCAGCCAGCGGGTCCGGGAAACCTATCCAACCTATGAGGAGGCCCTTGCGGACGCGAACGCGGACTGGGAAGCCTTCCTGGCGAATATCCCGCACTTTGACGCCGCGCTGGACGAACGCCGAGACGAGGCTGCCTACATTCTCTATTCCCATATCGTCAATCCCGCCGGACGGATCCGCCGTCCGATGATGTATATGTTCAGCAATTTCTGTGGCTCCCAGTGGCAGCTGTCCCATCATGCGGTGGCTTTGCACCGGGATCTGAGAATGGCCATGGATTTCATGATGATTCCGTTGGATGAGGCCAGCCCCCAGGGCCAGCTTCCGGATTTTTATGACGATTCCTACGGCTGCTGGCAGTCCATCAAGCCGCCGGTCCAGGGCTGGGCCCTCAAATGGATCATGAAATACCATGACCTGGCTGCGGAAATGGCCCCGAAGGATTTGCAGTACCTGTATGACGGCCTGGCTGCCTGGGGAAACTGGTTTATGAAATACAGGGACGACGACCGCGACGGCATTCCTCAGTATGAGCACGGGGATGACGCGGGCCTGGACGACAACTCTGTGTTCAAATACGCTCCGGTCATGGAGACGCCGGACCTGTGCGCCTACCTGGGGCTGCTGTTCGAAGTCCTCGGTGATCTCGCCGGAATGCTGAAACTGGATAGCGCTGTCTGTGAGGAATGGTATACCCGTTCCCGGGAGATTATTGACCGGATGATCAAAACTTTCTGGAACGGCGAGCGCTTCATCGCGTTGGTGAACCGAACCCATGAGGAAGTGAAGACCGATTCCATCCTCTACTATATGCCCCTGGTGCTTGGGAAACGCCTGCCGCCGGAGATTATCCGGAAAATGGCGGAGGATCTGAGCGAGGAAGGGGACTGGCTGACGAACTACGGCCTGGCAAGCGAAAAGCTGAGCAGCGAGAACTTCCGCCTGGGCGGCTCCTGCTGCGGCGGCATCTGGGCTCCTGTGAACCTGATGATCCTGTACGGCCTGTATGACGCAGGCGAGGAAAAACTGGCAAAGAAAATCGCTTTGCGGTACTGCACTGCCATCCGGGACGGCACTTTCTCCATGGTCATGGATCCGTTCTCCGGCTCCCGGGGCGCGGGCATGGCCGGCAGCTGGCCTGCCACCGCTTATATCGCCCTGGCGGACCTGTGCTGCAACCATTGAGGAAGGAGGCGGATAGAGATGAAAGTAGCAGTTATCGGTGCAACAGGCAAAGCGGGTAAGCTGATTGCCCGGGAAGCGAAGAAAAGGGGATACGAAGTGACGGCGGTCACGCGTCCCGCTTCGGTTCATCGGCTGGAAGAAAGTTATCCCGTGATTGCCAAGGATATTTTTGAGCTGACCACGGAGGACCTGCGCGGATTTGACGTCGTGGTCAACGCCTTCGGCACCAATTTCGGCAAACCTGGCAATGAGAACCAGCACGTGCTGGTCATGGAGCATATGATCCGGATTATGGAGCCGATCCCCGATGTCCGCCTGATAGTGGTGGGCGGCGCGGCCAGCCTGTTCACGGATGAAACCCGCACCCGCCGGCTGATCGACGACATGTCACCGGAGTTCAGCGTCGTGCCGCGGAAGATGTTCGACGCCTACCTGAAGCTGGCGGCCAGCAGGGTGAACTACACCTTCGTGAGTCCCGCCGAGTTCTTCGATGCGGGCAGCAGGGGCGTGGGCACCTATACCCTCGGCACGGATGTAGCCATCAAGAACGCCATGAACATGAGCTACATCACCTATGAGGACTACGCCCTGGCCGTGGTGGACGAGATGGAGAACCGCTCGTTTATCCGCGCGCGGTTCACGGCGGTGTCCGAGTCGAAGTTCAAGAACGACGGCAAGAACTTCATCGCCCTGGGGATGAACGCCTATACCCGGCAGGGCTGCTGGATGGGCCTGTTCAACGGGGGAGGCGGCAGCGGATACGGCGCCGCGAAGCTCTATCTGGGTTCCCGCCGGGACGGTGCACTGCGCCGCATCGTGCCCAGCAGCAGGCTGTTCGATATTTCTCCTGTCTTTGAGGGGCATAAGGTGCCTTACTCCCTGCTGACAACACCCACGGAGCTTCTGATCCGCACGCAGCACGGCAACATCCGCGTCTGCTTCCCGGAGGAGAACCTCATGCTGTTCCGGAGCGAGAACGGCCTGGGAATCCGGATCGACGGGAACCTGACTTCCCATGAGATGATGAAGCCCCGGGGAAAAAAATCCTGGGAAGCGGTGTTCCTGCGTACGGCGAGCATTGTGTTCACACCCTGGAAGGGAAAGGCGGATATCAGAGCGGACTGGGACTGGGAAAAGCTGTCCACCCCCGTTGTGAAGGGCGATTTCCTGCCGGACGAAAGCGGAGAACTGCTCCTGTCCGTGGAGGACTTCGACCACGCGGGCGTGGAGCGTGAAAGCCTTTACAGCTATGAGGAAGGCCTGGAGAAAGTCCGGAACGACTGGGAATCTTTCCTGGCGAAACAGCCGCCGCTCAGCGCGCACTACGCCGAGGAGCGGGAGAAGGCCGCCTGGATGACCTGGACCCATCTGATGAGCCCCAGCGGTCGGATCAAACGACCTTATATGTACATGGGCGCCACCTTCTGCGCTTCCGAGTGGCAGATGTGCGAGAACGCAGTGGTGCTGAAAAATAACCTGCCCGTGGCAATTGAACTGATGCTGAACATGCTGGACTGGCAGGCTCCGTCCGGCCAGCTGGCGGATCTGTATGGCGACGGCCGGGCGGTGCTCGGCCAGATCAAGCCGCCGGTTCAGGGGTGGGCGCTGGATATCCTGATGCGGGAACACGACTTTAGGAAGGAGGTCCCGCGGGACAAGCTGGAGTGGATGTATGACGGCTATGCCCGCTGGGCGGATTGGTTTACGCTGTACCGGGACAACGACGGGGACGGCATTCCGAACTATGAGCATGGGGATGAAACCGGCAACGACGGCACCGCCATCACCCGGGATCATCACATGGTGGAGCTGCCGGACCTGAGCGCTTTCCTGGCGCTGCTGTATGAATACATCGGAAAGCTGGGACAGATCCTTGGGAAGGATGAGGCGGAGTGCAAGAACTGGGCTGTGAAATCAAATGATCTGATCCGGAAGATGATCGACCACTTCTGGAACGGGGAGCGCTTCATCGGCCGGGTGGACGGCACGCACGAGGTGATCGATACGGCGGCTATCATGTTCTACCGTCCGTTGGTGCTTGGGAAACGTCTGCCGCAGGAGATCATTGATAAAATGGCCGCAGACCTGGCAGAGGAAGGAAACTACCTGAGCCCCTACGGCTTGCTGAGCCAGCGCCTGACCAGCCGGGATTTCTCCATGAATGGATACGGCAACGGCGGCCCCAGCGCGTCGGAAAACCTGCTGATTGCTACCGGCCTGTACAGCGCCGGCAAGACGGAACTAGCGAAGGAAATCGCCCGCCGCTTCTGCGACGGCATGAAACTTGGGGGCAGCCCCTTCTTCGGCATCATGCCCGGCTTTGCGGGCAGCTGGGGTGCGGCCGGATTCCAGATCCTGGCGAATCTTGTCTGTAATATGTAAAAGCCAATACAAAGAGGAGCACAAGCTCCTCTTTTTTGAGTATGTGATACAGGCGTCCGGGTCTTGGGAGAATGCCGGGATATAATTGCCATGGGATCTGACAGCGACTGTCATGCTTATATCGCAAAGCGCAGAGGCCTTTTTCTTTTTGTATGGTTGTGATATGATAAATAAAATTTCAACGGAAGATATCCCGACTGACGGAAAAACTGAAAACGCGGACAGGAACAGGAAACGCTTTTTCCATATACAGCCGGGGATAGGGGATTGGTATGAAACTATTGTTGGTTGACGATGAATCTTTTGTACGCGAAAGAATTCGGTTACAGATCAACTGGCAGGAGATCGGGATTGACCAGCTGGAAGTCTGCGATGACGGCGAGAGGGCACTGAACGTGATACGCGTATTCAAGCCGGATATCCTGGTGACGGATATCCGTATGCCCGGCCTGGACGGCATCAAGCTGGCGGAGGAATACCTTTACCACAACCCGGAGGCGAAAGTGATCTTTATCAGCGGGTATTCGGACGTCCCGTACCTGCGCAGCGCAATTCGCCTCAGGGCGGTTAGTTATGTGGAAAAACCGATCGATATCGCGGAACTGACCGCGGATATCCGGACGGCCGCAGAGGAGATCACCAACCGTTACCAGGTAAGCCTGGACCGGGAGGAGCTTCGGGCCAAGAGTCTCTTCGCCCGGCAGACTTCCATCGCGAAAAGCCTGATCAATGAAGAAAACCATCCGGAAGCCGTGCAGGCGTTGAAGGAGTATTTTAAGGAGAAATCCTTCTGCCTGTTTGCTGCCGGGATCACCCAGCTCTTTCCGTCGGACCGGGGCGGGCTTGGCTCCCCGGAGGAACTGTTTTCAGCCCTGATGCCTGCCTTCGGGAACGCCGGAATTGGCATGTGCTTTTTCCAGGACGAGAACAGGCTGGTTTTCCACATCCTCTGCACGGATGAAACCCAGAAAAAGACAGCGGTGCTTGCGCCGCTCTTTGAACAGATTACGGATTACCTGGCGCAGCGGCAGGTGATCTGCTGCCACGTGATCGGCCGATTTGTCCGGGACGCTTCCCAGCTGTACAGATCCTATCAGTCCGCAATGCAGTCGCTGCTCCGGTATTATTACCGGGAACCGGGGTGCCTCATCCTGTCCCAGGAGGAAAAGCCCCGGAGCCTGGATCTGAATGAGATCCCGCTCTCGGCTTATTCGCACGCGCTGCAGAAGGAAAACAGCGAGATGATTGTCTCCATGCTGAACAATCTTGCCGCGCAGCTGAAGATGAATGATGGGACGCTGCCCTCGGACGTACACCGGTTCTATTATTCGATTATTATGCGCATGTATCGGGAGGCCGAAAAGGAGAACATCCTGCTGTTTGATCTCCCGATGGATGAATACCGGATGCTGGACCGGCTGCGGAGCTGCCGCTTCCTGGACGAGCTGCACCAGTACACGCTCGGCGTGATCCGGGATTATTATGAGAAGGTGAACAACCACTATACAGACAATCCGGTGGTGAATAAGATCATCGGGTATATCCAGCAGAATTACGCGAATCCGGAGCTGAGCATCGGGCTGATTTCAGAGCACATGCACCTGTCGTCCTCCTACCTGGCCCATCTTTTCCGGAATGTCACCGGCTGCACGCTGGGGGATTACCTGACCCGGATCCGGATTGACAAAGCCCAGGAAATCATGGAAAGCGGGGAATACCGGGTGAAGGACGTTGCGCGGATGGTCGGCTACCGCAACGGCAATTATTTCTCCTACGCGTTCAAGAAACAGAAAGGCTTCGCGCCAAGCGGGCGGGCGGAGGATCTGAAATGAAGTCTGTACTGCACAAGGGATTCAGATGGCTTTTCAGCAAGATCCGCGACAGCCGGCTTAAAACGAAGATGACCCTGCTGGTCCTGCTTTCTGTTTTTGTCCCGCTGCTGGTGTCCACCTCACTGTTCAACAGCTTCAGCGCGGAAAACATTTCAAGATCCCAGGAACAGAATGCGCAGAATGCCTATTCCCAGCTGCTGGATCTGTTTTCCACCCGTGTGGACGTGGTTCAGCAGGATATCTGCCTGCTGCTGCAGGACGCCAACGTCCGGGCGTTGCTTCAGTCTCCCGCGGAAAACTGGGATACACAGAAGCTGCCCCATGACAAGGCGCTGATGAACACCACCTTCGATTATGTGCTCAACGAGAAGATCTGGAATATGAGCATGAAGGTCTACGTTCCCCAGGAACGGAATATCCTTACGGACAACCGTCGGATCTTTCCGGCCAGGCAGGTTGAGAATATGGACTGGTACCGGAAGGTGATTTCCGAACCCTACAAAAAAGACTGGATCGTGAATGACTCGGAAGTTTCATTCCTGACGGACAGTCCCTTCTCCTGTGTGGTGCGGGTCTGTGATCCGGCCAGCATCCTGTCTACGGTATCCGTAATCCGTTTTGATTTTTCCGCGGCGAATATCCAGCAGACACTGGAACAGTCGCTGATCGGCGGAGAGTGCGGGGCCTTCCTGATGACCCGCGACGGGGAACAGATTGTGGGGGCAAAGACGCTGCCGGAAACGCTGGTCCGGCGGATCAGCGAAACCCACGTGTCCCAGTTCGGCCGGTGGATGACGCTGGATGACAGCGGGAATCACTATGTCGCGCGGATTGAGACTGTCGCGAGTACGCCCTGGCGCCTGGCTTATGCCTACCGGGTCATGGACGTGGGGAAACTGATTTTCAGCAACCGGCAGTGGCTGGTCATCATTGCCATTACGCTGCTGCTGGGACTGGCGGCTACAGTCGGCGCGCTGGCCTTCACGAAAAACATGACGGAGAAGGTCGCGATGGTTTCCGACGGGATGACGGCCCTGAAGGACGGAGAACTGAAACCGCTGCCCCGGACGAAACGCCAGGATGAAATCGGTATGCTGATTGAGAGCTACAATTACCTTTCAGACGAGCTGGTCATGCTGAAGAACGCGCAGAAGCTCGCGGCTGAAAGCCAGAAACACGCGGAGATGGTAGCGCTCCAGGCACAGATCAATCCGCATTTCCTGTACAACACCCTGGAGATGATCAATTACTACGCCATGGTAGGCGACGCGAAGCAGGTGGAACGCATCGTTATTCTGCTGTCCCGTTTCTATAAGAGGTGTCTCAATTACGGCAGCGAGTACGCGACTGTCCGGGAGGAACTGGAGCTGACGCGGTTCTACTGTGAGATCCAGCAGATCCGGAACGAGGACAGGATTCAGTTCATCTTTGACGTGCCGGAGGAGATGAAGCAGAGCCTGGTGCCGCACCTGATCCTGCAGCCCCTGGTGGAAAACGCGATCCATCACGGGATTCTCAAGAAACCGGATCGCAGCGGTACGATCCGTGTGACCGGCAGGTATGACGGCGACGGACTGTGCATTACGGTACAGGATGATGGCGTCGGCATGACGCCGGAACGGCTGAAACAGCTGTGGGAGGAGCTTGAGGACGTAAAGGCCAACGAGGAATCGGGCAGCCACTATGCCCTGCGCAATATCAATTCCCGGCTGGTCAGCCTCTATGGCCCCGGGGCGGGACTGAGTTATGAGAGCGCCGAAGGGAAGGGAACGGCTATCACCATCAGGCTGCCCGTGCGGACATAAAAGGGAAAAAGCAGCGCCGGAGAGATGTTCTCCGGCGCTTTTTCGGTTCCGGTGATTTTTCCGGTCCGGAAGAGCCTGTGACCTGTATACAGAAAAGGCCCGAGGGCCTTTTTTCTTTGAAATACTGCTGCGGTATTCGATATTCTGCCATGTATAATCCGGAAAAATACTGACCGGATAAAACATAGCAGGATTTCGATGATGATAACAGCTTTTTTGAGATTCGCCCGGAAAACGGATGGTTATAATGCAAGTAAAGAGAGAAGCACATAAGCAGCGAGAGCAGCGAAGGAGAGTGGTCCTGTGAGCATCCGTCCTGCAGTGGTTAACAATCGGCGTTTAACGGGAAGAACCCGGTTTTACAATAACCGGTTTCTGTATCTGATGATTCTTCCCGCGGTGCTGTATACCCTTCTCTTTTCCTATGTTCCCATGGGCGGCCTGGTGATTGCTTTCAAGAAGTATAACTACGTTCAGGGAATCTTCGGAAGCCCCTGGGTCGGCCTGAAGAACTTCAAATTCCTGTTTAATTCCCACAAGCTGTGGTTCCTGACCCGGAACACGCTGCTGTACAACCTGGCGTTCATTGTTCTGGGTATTGTGATCCAGGTCTGTTTCGCCATCATGATCAACGAAATCCGGGTCAAGTGGTTCAAGCGGATCTTCCAGTCCTTCATCTTCCTGCCCTATTTCATCTCCTGGGTCGTTGTCGCGGCCATGGTGCAGGCGATCTTCGGCTATGAGTACGGCATGCTGAACCGGGTGCTGGAGTGGATGGGCCTGGAGCGGATCAACCTGTATATCAGCGCGGATCCCTGGCCCGCCATGCTGATTATGCTGCACCTGTGGAAGGGCACCGGCTACGGATCAATCGTCTATATGGCGTCCATTGCCGGTATCAGTCCGGAACTGTATGAGGCGGCGTCGATTGACGGCGCGGGTTTCTGGAAACGGATCCGGCATATTACCCTGCCCGGCCTGCGCCCGACGATGATGATCATGTTCCTGCTCGCTCTCGGGGCAGTGTTCCGCGGAGATTTCGGCCTCTTCTACCAGATGGTCGGAAACAACGCCCTCCTGCTTCCGAAGACGGATATCCTGGACCTGTACGTCTACCGCGCCCTCGCGTCCACCAGCGATATGGGTATGGCAAGCGCCGCGGGATTCTATCAGTCGGTTCTGTGCTTTGTGACCATCATGACAGTCAACGGCATTATCAGGAAAGCGAATCCTGATTACGCGCTGTTCTGAGGAGGGAACCGGTATGTCAATGACAACGCTGAAGGCCATCAAAGGCGCCCAAAGGAAAATTGTAGAAAAGGACCGGTATGTATTCAATATCATCTCCTACATCCTGATCGCGCTTATGGGCCTGGCCTGTATGCTTCCGTTCCTGCTGGTATTCATCACCTCCCTGACGACGGAATCCGCGCTGATGCATCACGGCTATTCCTTCTTTATCGCGGAATTTTCAACCCAGGCATACGACCTGGCCTTCAGGAATCCCGACAAGATCCTCTGGGCTTACCGGAACACGACCTGCGCCACGCTGATCGGCACAACGCTGTCGGTGCTGCTGTCCACCATGACCGGGTATGTGCTCCAGCGCCCGGACTTCCGTCCGCGCAATAAGTTCTCCCTGTTCTTTTTCTTCACCACCCTGTTCAACGGCGGCCTGGTGCCCTGGTATATTCTGTGTACCCGGTACCTGGGCTTCAAGAACAACTTCATCGCGCTGGTCCTGCCTCTGATGTTCTCCGTATGGAACATGATCATTGCGAAGAACTATATGAAAGGAATTCCCTATGAGATTACCGAGTCGGCCAAGATTGACGGCGCGAACGACCTGCTGATCTTCTTCCGACTGATCCTCCCGCTTTCCCTGCCGCTGATCGCGACCCTGGGCTTGTTCGCCGCGCTGGCGTACTGGAACGACTGGTACAATTCCATGCTCTTTATCTCCAAGGACGAGTACAAGAGCCTGCAGTATTTCCTCCAGGAGATGCTCAACAGTATGCAGGCGCTGAAGAACCTGGTGAACTCCGGCATGGATGTGAGCCAGATCTCCAGGAACCTGCCCCAGGAGACCCTGAAGATGGCCATGACCATGATCACCACCGGACCGATCATCCTGCTTTATCCCTTTGTGCAGCGCTTCTTCATCAAGGGCCTGGTCATCGGCGCGGTAAAGGGCTGACCCCGTACCCAAAGCGGCAACGCTTTGAAATAGAAAAATCTATATTACAAGGAGGAACGGATTCTATGAAACGGCTCTTGGCAACAGTTCTGGCACTGGCAATGCTGCTCTCGCTGAACACGGTGTTCGCGGACGGTATTACGGAAGAAAACGGAATCAAGACGGTGCTGAACCAGGTGAGCGGAAAAGTCATCAAGGTGGCGACTGCGGACGCGGACCTGAGCGCGCCGATTGCACCCGAAGACAACCCCTGGGCTTCCTTTGACACCAGCGAACCGGTCAACCTGGTCTTCTACGTGGTCGGCTCGGACGGAGAAGATCACCGGAAAGTGATTGATATGGCCAACCAGCGGATGAAGCAGCTGATCAACACGACGATCGAAGTTTCCGTCATCCCGCTATCTGATTTCCAGACCAAGTATCCCCTGGTCCTGGCCGGCGGTGCGGACTGCGACATTATCATGACCCACCCCTACATCGGACCCTTCGCCACCCAGGCGGACAACGGCGCATTTATGGAGCTGTCAGAAGAATTCCTGAACACCTGGCTGCCTGAGACCATGAAGTCTCAGGAACCCTCCAGCTGGAAACAGGCGCTGCATAAGGGCAAGCTGTACCAGATCCCGCGGAACGAATCGGACTACGACAACACCTACGGTGTGGTTGTGCGCAAGGATCTGCGCGAAAAGTACGGCATCCCGGAAATCAAAAACATCGACGATTATGAGAAGTACCTCTACGCGGTCGCCGAAAACGAGAAGGACAGCGGTATCTACGCGATGTACACCAACCCGTCCAGCCCGATGACCCTGACCTTCCTGACCGGACCGAACAACTGGATGACAGTCGGCAACTTCTACTGGGATGCCGACAACGGTACCCTGAATCCGGACGATCTGTTCATCGGCACCTTCACCGAGGAATACCGTGAATACTGCCATCGCATGGTGGATTGGGCGAAGCACGGCGTATGGCCTTCCAACGCGATCACCAACGTGACCCACATCAACGACCTGTTCAACGATGACAAGAGCGCCAGCGACATCTGCATGTACAAGAGCGCCAATGAGGATATTATCCGGCAGCGTGCAAAGGGCAACGACGCGGAATACTTCAACATCATGCCCGAGAACGCCAGTACCCGGATCTCCCCCTACAATTATGACGCCCTGGCAATCACCGCCTTCTGCAAGAATCCGGAACGGGCGGGCCTGGCGATCGACGTCATGAAGAACGACTCCATCATCACCAACCTGCTGCAGGGCGGTATTGAAGGCGTGCATTACATTCTCGGTGAAGACGGCAGCCGTTCCAACGGACCCGATTCCGAGAAGTATCCCTGGAGCGGCTGGGCCTGGTGCCTGCGCACCCAGCTGAACCCCTCCGTGGGCGGCATCCTGCCGGAAGTGCTTGCGATCCGTGCGCAGTTTGACGCCAACAACATTACCATGGACCGGTTCCCGATCGACGGCTTCACCTTCGATACGGAGGGCATGGAAGACATCACCGCCACGATCAACTCCCTCAGCCTCGAGTGGTCCACTTCCTTTGACCTGGGCGTCTTCGGGGACAACACGGACGCGAAGCTGGACGAGTATATCTCCCTGCTGAAGGAAGCAGGATATGAAAAACTCCTGGATGCCTGCAAAACCCAGCTGAAGGAATTCCTTGCGCAGTAAAAGATATAAACACCTGAATCAATCCGGCAGAGCCTGCCGAAAGGCGGGCTCTGCCTTTTCCGGAAAGGAATGAATGACGTGAAGGACAGGCTGGAAATGATGGAGCGGGGACCGGTGATGCAGAGCATCCTGCGCCTGGCGCTGCCGACCATGCTGGGCATGGTGGTTCAGATGGTCTACAACATGACGGACACCTACTTTATCGGCCAGATGGGGGATCCGGCCCTGGTGGCGGGAATCTCGCTGGTCATGCCCCTGTTCTATATTATCCAGGGCGTCGGCAACGTCTTCGCGGTCGGTTCCGCCAGTCTGATTTCCCGGCAGCTCGGAGCAAAGAAGAAGGAATCCGCCCGGGAAACCTGTGCGACTGCCTGCTATACCACCGTGATTCTCGGCGGCGTCATGACGCTGCTGCTCCTGCTTTTCCGCGGACCGCTGCTGGACCTGATCGGGGTCAGCCCGGTGACCCGGCAGCCGGCTTCGGATTATTTCGGGATTATCTCAATCTTTGTGATTCCCATGGTCCTCACGGTGACCCTCGGCGGACAGCTGCGCAGCGAAGGGGCGACAAGCCAGGCAACGGCCGGTACGGCCCTGGGCCTGATTGTCAATATCATCCTGGATCCGATCCTGATTATTTACCTGCGTATGGGTACGGCAGGCGCCGCGCTGGCCACGGTCTGCGGCTCTGTCTGCTCCGTCGCTTTCTTTCTCTCCGTATTTCTCCGGGGACGTTCGGTGCTCAGCCTTTCGCCCCGGTATTTCCGCCCGGGAAAGGCCGTGTACGCGGAAACCCTCAAGATCGGCGGGCCGGCAGCCCTGTCCCAAATTGTGATGAGCGGGACTTCCATCCTGAGCAACAACATTGCCGCGTCCTTCGGGGATGAGGTGGTGGCGGGTGTCGGGGTTTATCTTCGGGTCGGCACCCTCTGCCTGATGCTGCTCATGGGCCTGACCACCGGCTATCAGCCCTTTGCCGGCTACAATTACGGAGCGGGAAGCTATGCACGGCTGAAGAAAGGTTTCCGGACCACCGCCCTGCTGGCCACGGCGGTCGCCTGTGTGTTTGACCTGCTGTTCCTGCTGTGCGGGGATCATATGATCCGTTTCTTTATCGACCATGAACCGACGGTTCGGGTCGGAAGCATGATGCTGCGCGCGCTGTGTATCGCGATGCCCTTCGTCGGACTGCAGCTGACGCTGACCGTTACATTCCAGGCGCTGGGCAAATCTGTCAGCGCCATGCTGATTACGCTGGGAAGGCAGCTCATCTTCTATGTGCCGCTGCTCCTGGTGCTCCCAGACCGGTTCGGCCTTACGGGCTTCGCGTTCGCCCAGCCGGCCGCGGATATTCTGGTCACGTTCCTGGCTGTGATTCTTTCGGTGAGCCTCTTCCGCCACCTGCGCGGAATGGAGGCTGCCGGACGGCTGGCAGGGATGGGGGACAGAACGCATACCAATCATCTGGAGGAGGAAATTGTCCAATGAAGATAGGGATTATCGGCGCTTCGGGAAAGGCGGGAAGCTGCATCGCCGAGGAGGCGCTTTACAGGCGCCATGAAGTGACGGCCATCGTGCGGGACCGTTCAAAGATCACAAATCCAGCCCTGGCGGTGCTGGAACGGAATCTGTTTGATCTGACCGCGGAAGACCTGAAGGACTTTGACGCGGTGGTGGACGCCTTCGGCACGGCCTTTGATCCGGAAAGCGCGAAAGGCCATCAGACATCGATGAAGCACCTGATCAGCGTCATGGAGCAGCTGCCGGAGGTGCGGTTCCTGGTGGTCGGCGGCGCGGCCAGTCTGTACACGGACCGGTCGCACAGGAAACTGGTCCTGGAGGGCATTCCGGAGCAGTGGCAGGCGGTGCCGGCCAATATGAAGGCCGCCTTTGAGACGTTGCAGACCTCGGCGGTGAACTGGACCTATTTTTCGCCGGCGGCGACCTTTGACCCGAACGGGCCCCGGACGGGAAAATACCGCCTGGGAGGCAATGAGGTGACGGTCAACAGCGAGGGAGAAAGCTACCTGAGCTACGCGGACTTTGCCGCGGCAATGTTGGATGAAATTGAGGACGGGAACCATATCCGGAAGCGGATGACCGCGGCTTCCGAGAAGACGCCCAACAAGGACGGCTACTTCGGAACAGAACGCCGGAAGCCGGTCTTCGAGGGGATCAGCACCTACCGTCCGCCGCTGAACTATGAGCTGGCGGGACGGGATTTTCACCTGAAAATGGACCAGACGGACGATATCCTGGTGAAGTTCCTGACCGGGGACACGCTGGAAATGATTCGCGGGGAGAACCGGTACACGGAGCACTATGAGTGTGCCAAGGGCGCCGATCTCGCTTATTTTGTCAACCTGGAGATCACCGGCGCGGATCCCCGGCACAACGTGACCCTGATCCTGGACCTGATGACCCGCCTGGTTACCGTGGTGGACACCTATGTGGGATACAAGAAGGAATACCCGACGATGTGCGACCATGTGTACGATTTCGGCGCCATCGTGCTGCCGGGACATCCGCTGCCTGAAAAGCGGCACGGATATACCAGCGACCTGGTCGGCAAGCGGATTCAGTGGCATTACGGGCCGGAATTCGCCATTATCCACGTGTACTACCACCCGAACTATGTCCGTGCCACCTTCGCGCCGGAGGCCCTGGCGCGCATGACCCCGCCGTCACCGGATGATCTGGAGAGCTGGGCCGGGCATCCCTATGATGAGAAGGCTGTCTACGTCAAGATCCGGGAAGGACTGTACGTGGTCAGTTTCACGGAACAGAGCATGTCGAAACGGGGGAAGATCGGGAACAGCCTGCTGTTCCTGATGAACACAGACCGGCTCCATGACGTGGGCAGGTCCTTCGGCCACACAGGCCAGTTCGGCGGGGCCAGCTACCGGCCGGAAAACTACCTGTTCGGCGCCTACGGTGAGTATATGACGCCGGAAGGGGACGACGCGCTTGAAAACGAGCCGCCGTTCTACACGGTCTGAAGGGAGGAGCCAGTATGAAAATCGGTATTATCGGCGCGAACGGCAAATCGGGCAGGCTGATTGCCTATGAGGCCTATAAGCGCGGGCATGACGTTACGGCCATCATCCGGGACAGGGAAAAGATGCCGGGCTGCCGCTACAGGATCCTGGAGAAGGATCTGTTTGACCTGACGGCGGACGACATCCGCGGGTTTGACGCGGTGGTCAGCACCTTCGGGCTTCCCTTCGGCGGGAATCATCCGGACGACGCATACCAGAAGGCCTACGCTCACCTGATCAGCATTTTTGAAAAGGTGCCGGAGGTCCGGCTGCTGGTGGTCGGCGGCGCGGCCAGCCTGTATCAGGATGAAACAAAGACCGGCCGGGTGATCGACTCCTTTCCGGAGGAAATCCGGAAGGATCCGATGGATCTGTTCAGGGCGTATCAGCTGCTGGAGAAGAGCGGCGTGAAGTACACCTTCTTCTCTCCCGCCTGCTTCTTTGATCCCCGGGGCCGCAAGACCGGTACCTATGTGACCGGCGGCGACACTGTTATCCTCAATACCGCGGGCGAAAGCTACATCAGCTATGCGGATTACGCGGTGGCGATGGTGGATGAAGCGGAGAACGGGAAGTTTATCCGCGCCCGGTTTACTGCTGTCAGTGACAGCCGGCCGGCGCCGCGAACGGAAACCTATGCCGGCATCCGGAAGGAAAAGCCGCAGTTTGAGGGGATGAGCCAGTACCGGGAGCCCTTCTGTTTTGAACTGGCCGGCCGGTATTATTCCCTGGCGATGGATGACGGCGTGCGGTACGCGGCGACTTTCCTGGACGGCCATACCCTCCGGTGGGGAGCCTTCGGCCAGCCGGAGACTGTGGAATACTATGACTGCGCCAAGGCGGAGGACGGGGTTTATTTTGTGAACTTTGAGCTGAAGGAGCGGACGCCCCGGACCAATATCAGCCTGGTGATCGACGTGGACGAGCGTCTGGTAACGATGGTTACCACCATTACCGGCTATCATCCGAAGTTCCCCTATATGGTGGACAGCAAGTTCCTTTTCGGCGCCCTGGATGTTCCCGGTTTCCCGCTGCCGAAGAAGCGGCACAAGTATACGGCGGATCTGCTGGGCAAACGCATCCACTGGCATTATGCGCCGGGAACGGAGATCATCCACGTTTATTACGCTACAGACTATATGCGTGTGACCCAGCCGGCGAACAAGGGCTGGGCCGGCGCGGACCCCAAGGCCTGGCAGGAACTGGTGGAACGGGAACCTTACGACGAACCCGCTTCCTTTATCAAACTCCGTCCGGGCCTGTACCTGGTCAGCTGCATGGAAAAGAACATGGCCTGCCGCGGCTGGACGGGGAATTCCCTGCTCTTTGTCATCGATACCCGGCGTGTGCATGACGTCGGACGTTCCTTCGGCCATGCCGGCCTGGAAACGGGACGCGTGCATCCGGAGAACTACATCTTCGGCGCATTCGGCGAGTTTGTGGAGTCCGACGGCGTGATCGAATCCCAACCCAACCTGTACCGCGAAACGCAAGTATATTAAGAAAGGAGAAGCAGTATGCCGCGTTATTCACATCAACGTCCTGAACTGACCGCGGAGGATGTGGAACGGATTGTCGCTGAATCACCGGATTACAACCACGGGGGTCTCGGCGCAAACCGCCCGCCGTTCTACGAAGGGCTGGCCGGACAGGCGTTCACCATCCGTTATGACGAAGGCCGGATCCTGGAGTACCGGTTTGAGGATGTTCATACCTTGTTCTGGCGGGAGCCGGGCGGGGAAACCTGGCATGAGGAATATTACGAAGCGCTGACGCCGGACAAGGATGTGGTCTTTTTCCTCCACATCATCCGCGGAAGCAAACCCCAGGCGGCGCGCATGGTTGTGGTGAGCACGGACACCGGACGGGTGACAACCTTTTTCGTGAAGATCGGCAATCAGTATTCCGCACGGGAAGTGGACCGGGAAATCTGCTTCGGCTATGTGGACCGGGGGACTCCGCCCGCGGGCGAGCCCCACTGCCTGACAGAGGATCTGGTGGGCAAGTCCATTATCTGGTCCTATACGGATGACTTTGTAATCCAGCACATTTACGCGTCCAAATGGTATTCGGCTTTTGTGGATTTCTATTCTCCCATCGGCGGTATGATGCTGGATTCCCCCTGCAACTATGTAAAGATCAACGACCATGTCTATATTTATTCCTGGATTGAGATAGAGGGGGCGGGAATCCAGGGCTTCGCACTGATGAACCTGCATGAAATGCATGATGTCGGCTGCTTCTTCGGCATCAACGGCGCGGGAAAGTTTGAGTGCTATACTTTCGGCGCGACGGGCGAGTATGTGGGCCAGCTGACCAACCTGAATATCCCCAATGATGTCCGGGCGGACTGGCCGTGGCCGCCGGTACGTGCCACAGAGGAGGAGAAAAGATGAAAAACCTTTTGCGTGCCTACCGTTCGGGAATGCTGACCAAGCCCATGACGCCGGAGGAAGTGGAAGAACTGGCCGCGAAAAGCGAGGACTATACCACCGGCGGGCTTGTCGGACGACGCCCGGCCTTTACGGACCGCCTCGCGGGAATGGAAATGACGCTGAAATACGACGGGGACGGAGGAAACTATCCCCATGTGTTCAGGGACAGCCATTCCCTGGAATGGACGGATGAGGACGGGCAGGTTCATCCGGAGTATTACGAGGCGTTCGAGATCGATAAGGATGTCCTGATGGTGGCCTACCTGCGGAAAAACAGCTGTCCCACCACTTCCTGCACCATCGTGCTGGACCTGAAGATGAATCTGACAACCATGATCCGCTCCACAATGGGAACGCCCGCCTATGCCCGGGATATCACCCAGCATGTGCTCCACGGCGTCATCCTGCGGGAGGGTGCCCCGGCGCCGTATGTCCTGAGGCACCATGTGACGCGGGACCTGGTGGGCCGCTCCTTCGGTTGGTCCTACCGGGATGATATGACCAGCCAGCATATTTTCGGATCCCCCTACGGTATCTCCTGGGTGATCCTCTCGGGACCCGGCGCCGGACTGCTGGGATCCGCTCCCTGCAAGTATTTCCGGATCACGAAGGATGTGTATCTCTATACCTGGCTGGAAACCATGGGCTCTGGCCAGCAGGGCGTGGTGCTGGTCAACCTGAAGACCATGCATGACTGCGGTACCTTCTACGGTATCAATCACGACCAGCGCTTTGAGTTTTATACTTATGGCGCGAGAGGATATGATCTCGGAGCCTACAATACAAGGGAAAAGTTTATCTGGTAGGAGAAAAAGCATATTTCATAATTGTGAGAGGGTTTTTCCTTTGGCTGTATGATCCTGTACAGCCGGATGATCACACTTTGGGAACCTGCTGCGGCGGGCCTGGATTTCTCCACCCTGTCCGGGTTTGGCCGCGGCGGTGCCCGTTTAATCCCAGTCCTGCTCCGGCAGGGCTTTTTTCATGCCTGAAATGGAACAGAAACCAACCAGAAGACTGATTGTACCGGGCGTGGAAAAGTGCTATAACATCGCAGCAAACAAATGTTTGCAGAAGGAGCATGAATGCATGGCACGTTCCATGACAAAAGATCTTACGGAAGGGAAACCGCTGAAGCTGGTCCTTTCCTTTGCGGCCCCGCTGCTGTTCGGTATGCTGTTCCAGCAGTTCTACAGCTTCGTGGATACGGCGATTGTCGGCCGGTATCTGGGAGCGGAGAAGCTGGCAGCCGTCGGCGCCACGGGCTCGGTGAACTTTCTGGTAATCGGCCTGTGCCTGGGCTTCTGCTCCGGCTTCGCGATCCCGATCGCCCAGGCCTTCGGCGCGAAGAACGAGCATGAGGTCCGCCGCTGCGTCTGGCATTCCGCCGTACTCAGCGTGGTGCTGAGCGTGATTTTCGGCCTGGCGGCCACGCTGCTGTGCAAGCCGCTGCTCCGGCTGATGAACACGCCGGAGGAAATCCTGGATTCCTCGGCCTCCTATATCCGGATCATTTTCGCGGCCATTCCCTGCTGCGTACTGTATAACATGGCCAGCGGCATCCTCCGTTCCCTGGGGGACAGCAAAACGCCGGTGGTGTTCCTGGTGCTGGCTTCCCTGGTGAACATCGTGCTGGACCTTTTCCTGATTATCGTCTGCGGCATGGACGTGGCCGGCGCGGCGGTGGCTACGGCGGTCAGCCAGCTGATCTCCGGCCTGGGCTGCCTGGCGGTCATCGTCCGCAAATTCCCGATCCTGAAGCTGACGAAGGAAGACCGGCGCTTCTCCGTGAAGCGGGCCCGGTCCATGCTGGGCATCGGCCTGCCCATGGGCCTGCAGTTTTCCATCACCGCCATCGGTTCCGTGGTGGTTCAGTGGTCGGTGAACGGCCTGGGAGTCAACGCGGTGGCGGCAGTCAGCGCGGCGGTAAAACTGAGCATGTTCTTCTGCTGCGTGTTTGACGCCCTGGCGTCCACCATGGCCACCTTTGCCGGGCAGAACATCGGCGCCCGGAAGCTGGACCGGGTGCGGGAGGGCATGCGCGCCGCTTCCGCCGCAGGCATTATCTACTGCGTGCTGGCCCTGGGCGTGGTGCTGCTCTTCGGCGATAAGGCGCTGGGCCTGTTCATCGACAGCGGGGAAAACGCCGCCGTCATGGAGCTGGCTTTCCGGTTCCTGAAGATCAACGCCGCGTTCTATATCCCGCTTCTGTTTGTGAACATCCTGCGCCTGTGCATTCAGGGCATGGGCTATACCCGGGTGGCAATGTTTGCCGGCCTGTCCGAGATGCTGGCCCGGACCGCCGTGGCGCTGTTTGTGGTGCCGGCGGCCGGCTTTACCGGCGCCTGCTTCGCCAACCCCGCGGCCTGGGTCATGGCGGACATCTTCCTGTTCCCCTGCTATTTCCGCCTGATGCGGTCCCTCCACGGACGGCTGCTGCCGAACCTGAAGTCGGACGATCCGGAACAGGGCAAGGTGATCCCGCTGCGGGAAACGGCGTAATCAATGAATATTGAAAACATAAAATGGTGATAAAACAGCTTCCGAAAGGAAGCTGTTTTCAGTACTCAAGTGAAGATTGAAGAGTTGCATCAGCCTCATACAGGAGGCTGATGCAAGAAGGCTTTTTACATGTTTTGGCGAAATATGAAAGGGAGACTTTGAAAAAAGAGGATGAAGCATATGACAGACTATAAAACGCTGGCGGACCAGGCAAAGGAAATGCTGGAGGCGGAACCCTGGTATGCCTCGTCGCTGAGCAATATTTCCGCGCTGATCATGGCCATGCTGCCCCGGCTGAA
This sequence comes from uncultured Eubacteriales bacterium, assembly GCA_900315675.1. Classification (GTDB taxonomy): domain Bacteria; phylum Bacillota; class Clostridia; order Christensenellales; family Aristaeellaceae; genus Aristaeella. Next base: position 26,217 of record OMZY01000013.1, on the reverse strand, counting down.
CTGGGCCGGGTTCTATCTCATGCGGGAGGGACAGCTGACGGTTGGCCCCTTCCAGGGACTGCCCGCCTGCATTCATATCGCGCCCGGCAAAGGCGTATGCGGCACGGCGGCCGCGAAGGATGAAACCACCGTGGTGCCGGACGTGCACCAGTTCCCGGGACATATCGCCTGCGACGGGGCTTCCGAGTCGGAAATCGTCATCCCGATCCATGGAGACGGGAAAGTAAAGGCGGTGCTGGATATCGACAGCCCGGTGAAGGACCGGTTCAGCCCGGAGGACCGGGAAGGGCTGGAACAGCTGGTGAAGGTGATTGAGGAGAAGGTGAGCTGGATATGATGACAGTGGACCGGACACTGAATGTATTTATTGCCCTGCTGACCCTGCTGCTGGTACTCGGCTTTTTCCGCAAGGACGGAAAGTGGGAACCGGAGCGGGGGAAGTTCGCACTGCGCTTTTTCACCACCCAGAGCAATATCCTGGTGGCCGCGGCCTCGCTGCTGACGGCCCTGGCGCTTTCATCGGAGGGAACGATCCCGCGGTGGATCTGGACGCTGAAGTATATCGGCACGGCGGCGGTGACGGTGACCATGCTGACGGTGTTCCTGTTCCTGGCGCCGAGCATCGGGAAGGACTGGGTCAAGTACCTGCTGACCGGGTCGGATATCTTCATGCATCTGCTGACGCCGCTGCTGGCGCTGTTCACCTTCTGCGTGTTTGAACGGCAGGGGATGACTTTCCTGCAGAGCCTGTGGGGAATGCTGCCGGTGCTGCTCTACGGCCCGCTGTACCTGTATAAGATCCTGTTCGCTCCGCCGGAAAAGCGCTGGGACGATTTCTACGGCTTCAACAAGCAGGGGAAGTGGCCCGTGGCCTTTGCTGCCATGGTGGCAGGGACGTTTGCGATCTGCATGGGAATCATGGCTTTACAGAATCTGTAAAGCCAATGAACAATTAACAATGAATAATTAACAATTATATGGTCGCGGCCGCTGATTTGCGGTACAAATCAGCGGCCTGCAACGTTTTATATTATGTCCAATGCTTTCGGGCACGGATGAAACTTTGCGGAGGTGAGCCATACGGGTAAGGGAAAATTCCTGCCGGTGCTGCTGGCGGTTCTGTGTACCGCCCTGGCGGTGATCCTGGCGGCGGGCGCTGTCCTGATTTACCTGGACGGGGCGCCCCGCAGGGCGGAAAACCCGCTGGAAAACATCTATACGGCGGAAAAGGCCGGTCAGGTGATGACCGCGGCCCTGCCGGTGTTCCTGGCGCTCCTCTGCGTGCTGGCGGCCTGCCTGATCCTGGACGTGAAGCCGCCAAAGGGCAAAGGGGAAACGGGCGGCGGAAAAGCCTCCCCGGCCTCCGGGAAACTGAAGCACGAAACCTGGATCCGCATAGCCGTTTTCGCCGCGGCTGCGCTGCTGATCATCGCGGGCATCGCCAACGGCAGCGTTCAGGACGTGCTGGCCAAGGCCATCAGTATCTGTACGGAGTGTGTGGGCCTTGGATAAGCGGAACATGGTCTCCCGGCTGCAGGCCTTCCGTCCGGCGAAACGGCGGCTTGTCCAGCTGTACGCGGCGCTTTTGCACAACGCGTACCTGCGGGGATTCATTGAAGGGAAAATCTATGAGGGAAAGGCCAAGGCGCTGTGCGTCCCCGGCCTGAACTGCTATTCCTGTCCCGGCGCGACGGGGGCCTGCCCCCTGGGGGCGCTGCAGAACGCCCTGGCTGCCGCGGGACACCGGGCCGGCTGGTATGTGCTGGGCATGATCCTGCTCTTCGGCGTCATGCTGGGCCGGACGGTCTGCGGCTGGCTGTGCCCCATGGGCCTGATCCAGGACCTGCTTCATAAGCTGCCCGTGCCGAAGATCCGCAAGGGAAAGGCAACCCGGGCGCTGTCCTGGGTGAAATACGTCATCCTGGCGGTGTTCGTGATCGCCCTTCCGCTGTATTATGCCCTGGCCCGGGGCCTGCCCCTGCCGGCCTTCTGCAAGTATATCTGCCCGGCGGGCACCCTGGAGGGCGCGGCCGGCCACCTGGCCAACCCCGCCAACGCGTCCATGTTTGAAATGCTGGGCCGGGTCTTCACCAGCAAGTGGGTCATCCTCGTTGCCATCCTGCTGGCCTGCGTCTTCTGCTATCGCAGCTTCTGCCGCTTCCTCTGCCCCCTGGGCGCGATCTACGGGCTGTTCAACCGCTTCAGCCTGGTGGGCGTGCAAACGGACCCGGACCGCTGCAACGGCTGCGGCGCCTGCCTGCGCGTCTGTGAAATGGATATCCGCCGTGTGGGCGACCGGGAGTGCATCCAGTGCGGAAAGTGCGCGGAGGCCTGCAGCCGGGGAGCCATCTCCCTGAAGGCGGGAAAGATTACCCTCAAGGGCCCTGAAACCGGCGGGGAGAAGAAACCCGCCAGGAGCCGGAAGATCCTCTTCCGCTCCGCCGCCCTGGCGCTTCTGTGCCTGGTGCTGGTCTGGTTCAATTTCCTGGATCCTTCCGTCCGGCAGCATGAAAACCTTCCGGCGGAAAGCGCCGCGGTCGTCGGGTACGAACCCGGACAGCGGCTGGCGGACTTCAGCCTTCCCTGCTATGACGGCAGCGAGTTCCGCCTGGCGGACACCCGGGGCAAAGTGGTGTTTATCAACCGGTGGGCCACCTGGTGCACGCCGTGCGTCGTGGAGCTTCCGTATTTTGAGGAGCTGTACAAGGCCCATCCGGAGGACGTCGCCATGATCGTCATCCACCCGGAAATGACCGTGGAGGATCCGGAGGCCTTCCTGGCGGACCTCAGCCTGACCATGCCCTGCGCCACGGACGGGGCGGGCGATCCCGTGAAGGAGATCGTCGGCGGAACCGCCACCCTGCCCCAGACGATCGTATTAAACCGGCGGGGCGAGGTGGTTTACAACAGCGTCAGTTCCGTATCGTCTGAAAAGCTGGAGGCCCTGTACCGGGAAGCGGCGGAATAAAAAACCCAAGGAGATGAAAGAACATGAAGAAATTAATTATATTGATCCTGACAGTATTGATACTGTGCCTCGGTGCGGCGTCCGCGGATACCGGCTTTGAGCTGGGCAAGCCCTTTATGGACTTTACGGCCGCGGATACGGAGGGCAACACCTTCACCCTGTCCGAAGCCCTGAAGGACCATGAGGCGGTGCTGCTGAACATCTGGGCTACCTGGTGCGGCCCCTGCCAGAGCGAGTTCCCGGACCTGGAAAAAGCTTATCAGCAGTATAAGGACAAGGTGGCTTTCATCGCCCTGTCCTATGACGACGGGGATACAAACGAAAAGATCGCGGCGTTTAAGGAGGAGTACAATCTCACCTTCCCCATGGGGCGGGACGAGGGCTCGGCCCTGTATAACTACGTCGCCCAGTACGGCGTGCCCACCACGGTCGTCATTGACCGCTTCGGCAATACGGGCTTCCTGCGCCTGGGCAGCTTCAACACCGCGGAGGAGGTCGGCAATGTGCTGGACCGCTACCTGGGAGACGACTATACAGAGACCGCCGTGCTGACAAAGATCCCGAAGAAGGGAACCACCCGCGCCTATCCGGTCTCTGCCCGGGCGCTGTATGTGGATAATGAGAACGTGAAGAAGTTTCACTTCACCCTTTCCGGCGCGGATAAGCCCCTGCCGGTTTATGTGGTCAACGATCAGACGGCGCACCTGCGCTTCACCATCTCTTCCGCGGACGACGCGGCGGACATGATGTACTATGACGACGCGAAGGTGGCCCGGGTGGACCTGCCGGACATCCTGGACGCGCAGCGCAATGTCTTTGCCTACGACCAGGTCCTGGAGAGCCCGGAGGGCGTTCCCTATCTCTACGGCCTGTACTACAACGTGGGCGGGGACGGCGATCCGGACCTGATGGAGTTCTTCCTCGTGGAAAAGGAGGAAAACCTGGAGGACGTGGCCGCCTACCTGCGCTCCATGGACTATGAGGTCACCTGGGAGGAAGCGGCGGAGGAACCCGCGCAGGCGCCGGAGCAGAAGGCCTACGTGATCCATGTGCTGGACCAGGACGGCAATCCCGTGCCCGGCGCGGCGGTCAACTTCTGCACGGACGCGGCCTGCACCATGGCCCAGGGCGGCGAAGACGGCGTTATCACCTTTGACGGCGCGCCGGAAAACTACCATGTGCAGATTCTCAAGCTGCCGGAGGGCTACAGCTTTGACCAGGCTTTTGAGCTGTACACCGGCGAAACCTACGGCGAGTGGGTCCTGCATGTCGCCAACGACCGCCTGAAATAAACCATATGGATTTCCTGTCCCCTCTGGTATTCCGGAGGGGATTTTTCCGGCTATGATTCATTTTTTTACTCCTTCCGTGAACCAATCCCTGTGCCAGTCCGTCTAATAGGCGTAATCGCAGAACTGGAGGAAGCAAGATGACAGGCGACACCTTTGAGGCATCCGTAACGGACATGATGCAGACGCTGTACCGCGTAACCTGCAGCCAGCTGTCCATGGAAGCGGATCGGGAGGACGCGGTCCAGGAGGCCCTGCGCCGGGCCTGGGAGAAGAAGGATTCACTGATCAATGATTCCTTTTTCCGCACCTGGATTGTCCGCATCCTGCTGAACGTCTGTCACGATATCCAGCGGGAAAAACAGCGTATGATCCCGGCGGCGTCTGTTCCGGAACCGCCGCCCGGGCCCGAAGCTCCCTCCGTTGACCTGAAGGAATGCCTGCTCCGGCTGGAGGAGCGGGAACGAATACCGATTCTGCTGTATTACCTTGAGGGATATGACATCAGGGAAATTGCGTCCATCCTGCGCATTCCGCAGGGCACGGTGAAGTCCAGGCTGAACCGGGGACGCAGGCAGCTGCAGAGCATTTGCAGGGAGGATGTGTTTGAATCATGAAAAAAGCGGAAGATTTCCGGAAGGCCTTCGGGCCGGTAGCTCCGGGTTTTGAATCAGCGGCAAAGGAGACAATCCGCGAGCTGCGGGCAAAGGAAACGCAGAAGAAGCGGCGCACCGCCGGGGACTGGCTGCGCTACCGCAGGCCGGTGCTGGCCATGGCCATGGCTCTGGTGCTGTTCATCGGTTTCCTGGCGGTGAATGATACCCTGAACCTGTCCGGGCATACGGACGAGATCCGGACGGGCAAGGCCCAGTATACGGTGCAGCCCATTGAGACGGCGCTGGCCCAGGGCACCGAGCAGGGAGAAGGCGAAGGAGAAGGACTGGCGGACGGCGCGGGAATCGCAGCGGACGAAACAGCCGGACAGATCGAGCACACCTTCTGGGGCTTCATGGTCGGCTGGGCTGAAAATGATACAGACCGGATGCTGAGCCTGTGTGCGGACGAGTGGAAAGCAAACACCCCGGATGCCGCGCAGGCAATTGAGAATCTTGCGGCGTCCGCCAAACCGCGGGGATATCAGATTATCAAAATTTCCGGCGGACAGGAGAATCCGGTTCGCACGGCCAGCATTGCTGTGCAGTGGAAAGCGGAAGACGGTTCCTATACCTGGAAACAGCATGTGATCGCCTTCCGGCGTCTCAGCAGCGGGAATGATATCTACCGCGTTGATCCGGAGGGCTTCGGAACCGGCGGGCTTGCGGAAGCTGTTCCCGAAGAGGATCTGGTTCTCCTGACCAGGGAAGACATTATGCAGCACAACCTGAAAATGCACTTTGGAATCTCCGTGGATGACCTGATTCCGCTGAACCTCAGCGTTGAAAAACAGGGGATCCGGGTCGATGTGGTTTCCGGCTGCGTGAAGGGAAAATATGCATACTTCCTGTGCAACGTACGGGATGCAGACGGGAAATATGCCGGATATGAGCTGGACGCGTCAACGCTCTGGAGCGACGACATTGTTTCAACGAGCTGCATGAACCTGTTTTCCGATCCGGAAGCGAATGAGTATACTCAGATGATCTGCCTGGAATTGTCTGACCTGTTACCGGCGTCCGGCGTAAGTCTTCAGGTTGGCTACGAGCATTTCAGGGTGGAAGACAGCAGCACCGTCGATCTTCTGCCCCTGCTGAAGGAACACGGCGGTACAGAGGAAGGCGTGGAGCTTCCCAGGCTGGAAAATAACTACAGAGACGCTGAGCTGCCGAAGGACCTGAAGGTGCTCAACTATAAAAAACCGCTGGATATCCCTCTGTTCAGGGATGTGCGCCTGGGCGGCATCGGCTGGATCGACGGCCGGCTGCATGTGCAGCTTCACAACACAGGGCGGGACGTTATTGACCTGCGCAATGGCCGCGGTTCCGCATGCAGTATGAACGTTTCCTGTTCCGTGACAGGGAAGTCCTCCCGGGAAATCTATAATGATTATGCCCCGCTGAGCTGGGACGGAGACGGTGACGGATGGACCGAGTGGACTGAACATGTGCTCAACTGTCAGCCGGAAGACGCGGAAAAGATGGAGCTTAACGCGAATATCACCGTTACCGACAGGATCATTGAAGACGACTGGACCTTTGACATTCCGCTGGATCCGATCCGTATCCCGGATGATCAGGTGACCGCCGGGGCGGAAGAAGACGGTTTCGGGCGGGGCTATGATGAGCTGGATCGCTTTATGGTTGAATGGGCCCAGAAGAACTGGGGCAATGCAGCTGTCTTTGCACAGTATGAACGGACTGATAAGGCGTCTTCCATCCTGGAGGCCGTGAAGGAGAAGCTGTCCTTCGCCAGACCGCTGAATTACCAGGTAAACAGCGTCTCTGTGACAGATGACAGCAAAGTGCGTAAGGTCACCCTTACCATCCTGGCGGATCCGGGCAATGGAGAGGAACCGCAGTATCAGCGGTGCGAACTGGATATCAGACGGATCAATAACGGGCAGCTGATGCCTGATCCGCTCAGCCTGGTACTCCTTGGACCGGCTGAAAACGATCCGGCTGTGAAGGCTGTTGATCTTTCCAAAGAAACGATTTTTAACCGCAATCTGAAGGGCTTTGATCCTCCGGCGGAACTGTTCCCGGTTAGCAGCGTTAGCTGCGAAAAGGACGGAATCCGGATGGAACTGATCTCCGGTGCTGTTACGCCCAATGAAGCATGGTATGTATATTCTGTCCAGGATCTGGAGATGCAGTCCGGCGATGACAGCTGGGAGATCTATACTCTGTCGGACAGCATCGGGGCATACAGATCGTTCCAGGACGGAGAACTGTATCACGATCCGGATAAGCATCAGACCATCCGGATGGGCCATTACGAATATTGGGAAAAGGCTGATCTTACGGACCGTATGGTGACTGTGCAGCTGTCTTACGTGGCGAACGGCGGCAAGACCCTGCCCGGGCCGTGGAAGCTGGAGTTCCCGCTGAGCGCGATCTGCCCGGAAGCGAAACCGGCCGGCAGCGCGGAGACCGCAGACGCCGCTGTGCAGGAAACCGGTGCGGATCCGGACATGAGGAATGACTATAACCAGTTTATTCTGTGGGAGTTCTTCTGCAACTGGGCGGAAAAAGACGCGGACAACCTGCCGTATAATCTTCTTCCGGAACAGCGGATCGGCGGGGAGCAGCTGCAGGCCCGGATCGGGGAATTGCTGGACAGCGGGAAACCGCTGGGCTACCAGATAAACGGGGTACAGGAAGATGAAGACGGCCTGCTGTATGACTGCACCGTTCAGCTGGATCCGGGCAGCGGCGAAATCCGCTGTGAACACATGGCCGTCCGGATGAAGAAGTACGGATTTATCCCGTTTATTGACATGGACAGCCTGGAAGACAGGCAGCCGGCGGAATACGATCCATCCGTCCGGACCGTTTCCCTGTCAAAGGAAGCGATCATAAACGGCCGCCTGGACAATTTCTTCGGCGGGGTCAGGGAACGGCTGAAGCCTATTGGCGTGAGCTGCAGGGAAGACGGAATCCGGCTGGAACTGATTTCCGGACTGGCGGACGCAGAGGAAAATGAAGCCTGGTATGTATACTCCCTGGAGGATCCGGAAGGGGCATACGAAGGCTATTCCTACCGCACCTACAGCATGAGGGATACTGTGGGAGAGATGCAGTCCTTTTCTGAACTATGCCTGTACAGGGACAGGGAGGAGCATAAGGCCTATTTCATCTGGAATCCCAGATACAAAACGCAAATCGGGACCGATGACCGGACCGTTTCACTCAATTTGGATAACCTGTCCATGGAAAAGAACGGATGGACAGACATGACGGCCCTGCTGAAACAGTACGGAACGGTCACGGAGGGGATCCGGGCGCCGGAAAACATCACGGACAACCGCTATGACCGTATGGACCGGCAGCTGGATCCGGAAAAGATCAGGGTCCTGGATTATACAAAGCCGCTGGATATTCCGCTGATGAATCATGTGTCTCTCACCGGAATCGGCTGGGTGGATGACCAGCTGCATGTGCAGATCCGCATGGATATTTTTTACGGATTCTCCCTCACTTTCACCGAAAGGGAAAACGGGGCGGAAAACATGACCGAAAAACTAACCCCGGGCAGCCCGCTGCGCTGGCTTGATGAGGGGACGGAAACGGAATACCTGGAATATATCTTTGACTGCGAGCCCGAAGAGCTGGAAACGCTGAAGCTGACGGCGAGCATGACGATCGGCCAGGAGAACCTGGACGGAGACTGGAGCGTGAAGTTCCCGCTCAGGACAATCTGTCCGGAGGCCGGGCCGGGGGAAACAGTAACCAGATAAGGAATTGACGGGTTGATCCGGCTGTGTTATACATAGCCGGATCATTTTTTTCATTTCCCAAAAGCAAAAAGCCCTCTTTGGTGCGTCTGTATTACAGATCGATCAAATTCGGAGGATATGTGGATGGATCGGGAACGGCATTTCCTGGAAACGGTCCGGGAAAACAGGGACAGGATGTACCGCGTCGCGATGGGTTTCCTGCATGCGGAGGCGGACGCCGAGGACGCGGTGTCCGCGGCTATTGAGTCTGCCTGGAATCACCTGGCCCTGATCCGGAATCCGGACGCGCTGGGCGCCTATCTGATCCGCTGTGTGGTCAATAGCTCGAAAAACGAGCTGCGCAGGCGGAAAAAGTTTGTCCCCCTGGATGCCGTGCCGGAAAACCGGGCGGCGGAGAAAAGCGGGGACCTGCTTTTTGACTATATCTGCGGCCTGGAGGACAAATACCGGATTCCCCTGATTCTCAAAATGCAGGAGAGAATGACCGAAAAGGAGATTGCTTCCGTGCTCCGGATTCCCCGGGGAACGGTTTCCACCCGCATCGGTCACGCGCTGAAAATCCTCAGGGAGAACCTGGAAAAGGAGGGCTTGAGAGATGTTGAAGAATGATATTGAAAAAACGCTTCAGGCGCACAGTCCCGTGCCGCCGGAAGGCTTTGCGGAAAGAATGGACCGGAAGGTCATTTCCCTTATGCAGCAGAAGGAGCAGGCTCCGATAAAGAAAAAATCCCGGTACCGGAAGCCTGTCATTGCCCTGGCGGCGGCGCTGGTGTTGTGCTTTGTAACGGCCGCCTCCCGGGATCTGATTATCCGGCCGGATACCATCCGGGCGCGGGAAACCGCAACGCCCCTGGTGACGGCCCTGTCTGAAGGCAAGGGAGAAGAAACGGGTGCCGGGACGGAAACTTTGTCCGCGAACGCGCTTAAAATGTTTGAAACGAATTTCCCGGGGATTGCCGGGGAACTGAAGCCGGTGAACCTCAGCGTGGAGAAGCAGGGGATCCGGATGGAAGTGATTTCCGCCCTGGAAAAAGGAAACGAAGCGTGGATTGTTTACTCCCTCCAGGATCTGGAAGGGGACCGGGTCACCCGGTTTGCGACCACGTATGATGGCCTTTACGGCACCAGGCCGGGAAGCGGATACAGCTGCTACCTGGACTATAACGAGGCAGAACATAAAATCACATGCGTGAATTATACGGAATTCGACGGTTATGCTTATCCGGAGGATAATTTCTATTCGTTCAGGGTTGAAGATGTGGGCGCTGACAAGCAGATAAAACTTGACCTGCTTCCTTACCTGAAGGAATATGGCAAAGCATCGGAGGGCGTGAAGATGCCTGATGACGCCATAGTATACAGCCCGTCCAAAGTCCTGGATTATACCAATCCGCTGGATGTGCGCCTGGAAAAAGACTTTTATCTGACCGGGATCGGCTGGATCGATAACAAGCTGCATGTGCAGGTCCAGGACCGGCAGCAGGAACGGATCACAATCGGCTCCAGAACGATCCCTCCGATGGTGATTGGCGTCGCAGCGCTGTATGCTGAAAAGCCGGAGAAGGAAGTTACCACGGAACGGGCGATGTGGAGTTCTGTCGGCGACGGGTATCGGGATATGAGTGAGTTTATACTCGGTATCCAGCCGGACGAAGCGGACAAAATCAGACTGGAAGCCTGGATTCACGAAATTACGGAAGTTGTGAAGGATACCTGGGAAGTCCAGATCCCGCTGGCGGATATCCTGTTGACTGCTGAGGAGCCTGCTGCCCGGGAAGAGGAAACGGAATCGGGCGGGAACATTGAAGAGGAGCCTCAGTGGAAGGCAACCCTGCAGGCGTTCTTTGAAGACTGGGCGCTGAAGGATACGGATTACCTGCTGAATGTTTGCGCGGACACGTGGAAGGAAAGCCAGGCCGATCCGGAACAGACCGTGAAGGAACTTGTGGATGCCCGCCGTCCGGCAGGATACAGGATCAACGGTATTACCGGCTGGGACGGCGATCCGGTCCGTATGCTGGATGTGACGGTGAAGTGGCTCGGGGAAGATGGCGGCGATACGTACACCCGGCATGAGGTTGCGCTCAGGCTGCAGAGGGTCACGCCGGCTATGGACGCCTACCGTGTTGATCCGGAAGGCTTCTCTGCGGGTGAACCCGCAGAGCCCGTGCAGGAGAGGGAGATGGTTCTCCTGACAGAGGAGGCGATCCTCCGGAACGCGCTGCGGTTCTATCCGGAACTCCGGGATCATCCGGTACCGATCAACCTCAGCGTGGAAAAGCAGGGGATCCGGATGGAAGTCGTTTCCGGCTGCCTGCAGGAAGACAAAGCAAGCTTCCTGGTCATAGTACGCGACGTCGAAGGAAAGTATAACGGGCTTGATCTGCAACTGGTTCATATAGCGAATAATGAAGGTTTTCTCTCCTTAACCAGTTCGGAACGGTATCGCAATAAAGCTGAAAATTACAGCGTCTGGGTTTACGAGATGGAACTGCCTGATCCCATGCCGTCCGAATCGGATTCTCTCAATCTGAATATGAATAAATTCCATGCCAAGAAGGAGGCAACCATCGATCTGGTGCCGCTGCTGAAGGAACACGCCGGGACGGAAGATGGCGTGGCGCCGCCGGAAGACGCGCGGTCTTTATCCGATGTCGTGGCTCCCGTAACCGGCGATATGAAGGTGCTCAGCTATGATGCGTCTCAGGAGAAGATCCCCCTGTTCGGGAATGTTTTCCTGTCGGGGATCGGCTGGATCGACGGTCAGCTGCATGTGCAGCTGTACGTGCAGCAACCTGTGTTGAATAAAGGTTACGGGATGTCAGCCTACGGCGCTGTAGACGGTGAAAATGTCCAGGCGGACGTCGGTATGATCAGCTGGGACGAGTGGAGTGAATATGTATTCAATTGTGACCCGGATGACGTGGATCGGATGACGCTGGAAACGCATCTGACAGAGTATGAAGAATCGCTGTATGACGACTGGAGCGTGGAGATCCCGATGAACATGCTCCTGCAAAAGGACGCCGCGGAAACGGCTGAAAAAGAGAACGATCCGGATTCCGCCTATCAGTCCGCCCTGTGGACTTTCTTCGGGGACTGGGCCCTGGGCAATACTGACCGTGTGGAGAATGCATTAACGTATCATGCAGAGCCTGATCGTCCTGATGAGGCGGAGGCCGCGAAGGAGATCATGGCGGCCGGTACCCCGAGAGCCTATAAACTTCACGGCATTTCCGGAACAAAGGGTGATCCTGTCCGCACCCTGGATGTGACCGTGCAGTGGGACGCGGAGGACGGCGGATACCGGTATACCCGGCATACTGTTGAGATCTGGCTGCAAATGAACCGGAACGGATCGTATGAATACGAAATCAACCCGGAAGGCTTCAAAAACAGCCAGCCTGCCGAAGCGGTTCCGGAGGAGGAACTGACCCTTGTGACGGAGGAGGCGTTCCTCCGGGACACGATGGACGCCCATGTGGAGGAAGTTGCCTATGATGAACTGGCGCCCATCGGCCTGAGCATGGAAAAGCAGGGAATCCGCATGGAAGTGGTTTCCGGCTGCCGGAAAGGAGATAATGCTTATTTCCTCCTTACCACACAGGAACTGAGCGGGGAGTACAGTGACTACAGCTGTGATCCGCCGCACGATCTGCAAACGGAGGATGGAACTGTATACGGCCATTACATAAGGCTGAGAATCAACCGGACAGAAAACACAACTACCTGGCTTTACTGCGTGGATCTGTCCAAAGCGCCGTTGGCTGAAAACAATGCTCTCCGGGTTGGTATTGAGGAGCTGGATTTCAAGGAGGAAAGGGAAGTCGACCTGCTTCCGCTGCTGGAGCTGGACGGCAGAACGGAGGAGGGCATAACCCTGCCGGAGAATTATCCTGTTTTTACGTTTGACGGAAAGCGTGCGGAAGACGGACTGAAAGTTCTCAATGATGAGGGATCCCTGGATATTCATCTGGACGGCAATACATACCTGTCGGCCATTGGCTGGATCGGGGATCAGCTGCATGTGCAGCTTGTGAGGAAAAATGAGAAACTTCCGGATCCTGCCTATAACGATCTTCGCCTATTTATCAATTGCAACGTGACCGGGAAACCGTATGAGGAAATCAAGGCGGACGGCAGTCCGGTGTCCTGGTTCAATCTGCAGAATGAAACCAGCAGGGAGGAATATATATTCAACTGCACGCCGGAAGACGTGGACAGTATGAGGCTTTACGGATACGGGACGATCATGAGGGCGACCCTCCGGGATGACTGGACTGTGGAAGTTCCGCTGGATCTGCTTCCGGACCTGACCGCCGCGGAACCGGCTGATCGGGAAGAGGAAGCGGAACTCCCGGCGAATGACTGGACCGCGGCCCTGGAGAACAAGCGCCCGGGACTGCTGAAGGACCTGAAACCGTTGAATCTCCGCACTATAGAGCAGGGCGTTCGCATGGAGGTCATTTCCGCCCTGATCAGGGACCAGAGACTGTATGTTGTCTTTTCGGCTGAGGATCTGGAAGGAGGCCGGCTCAAAGCGGATCCGGTGATCACCTTGGAACCTTCTCTGGATTACAACACCAGCAGTCTGATAAGACTGGACTATGATACTGAGAAACAGAAAAAAGTGACCTGCCTGAAAGAATTTGAACTTGTGTATCCGGCAGAGGCTGACCAGAAGATTACGCTGCAATTCGGCGGCCTGGGCGCACGGGAGGCAAAGAGGGTTGACCTGCTTCCGCTGCTGGAGAAGTACGGGAAAGACGCGGCAGTGACGGCTCTGCCGGAAAACACCAGTCTCCTGGCGCATGATCAGCTTAGCATATCTTCCGCGGACGTGTCGATGTATCCTGAAATCCTGGATTATACGCAGCCGCTGGAGGAATCCATGGGCGGAATACTTTCCCTGTCCGGGATCGGCTGGATTGACAATAAGCTCCATGTGCAATTCCATGATGCGGATCCTTCATCTGTACGTATCGATAATACGCATTATCTTTCCTGGTCGGCTTCTGCCGATGCTGAAATCGGGGACTGGGATGAAAGAAAAGACATTGAGTATAATAAGCTGTCCTGGAAGTCTGCCGGTGAAGCCAAGGGAGAATGGGATGAATATGTTCTTGAAATTTCGCCGGATGAAGCGGAGCGTATGACGCTTTCTGCTTTTGTGACGCACATTGAAAAAATCCTGAACGTGGCGTGCCGCTTTGAACTCCCTGCCGGGCTTGTTATGGCGGAGTGGCCATGGGATGCGGACCCGGAAACCGCCGCGCCTGCGGCATAAACCATGGCCTGCTGCCGGGGAGGGAACGAAAGGGACAGTCCCTTTCGTTCCCTTTTTTTCCGTGGTATGATAGGGGAAAATGAAACGGGGAACGGTAAGGAAGATGCAGAAGATCATTGACGCGGCGATTGAATATATCCGGCGGCTCTTCGCGGAAAACGCGGACGGCCACGGCCTGGAGCATGCCCTGCGGGTATACCGCACGGCCCTGCACCTGGCGAAGTCTGCCCCCGCGGCGGATCCGCTGGTGGTGGCGCTGGGCGCCCTGCTGCATGACGCGGACGACCATAAGCTGTTCCATACGGAGCATAACGCCAACGCCCGGCGCTTCCTGACGGAGCAGGGCGTGGACGCGGAAACGGCGGACCGGATCTGCGGGGCGATCAACGCGGTGTCCTTCAGCCAGAACCGGGGAAAGCGCCCGGAAACCATCGAGGGTCAGCTGATCCAGGACGCGGACCGGCTGGACGCCATCGGCGCGGTGGGCATCGCCCGCACCTTTGCCTACGGCGGAAAGCACGGCCGGACGCCGGAGGACTCCATCGCCCATTTCCATGAGAAGCTGCTCCTGCTCAAAGACCTGATGAACACGGAGCAGGCGAAGGCGCTGGCGGAGGAACGCCACGCGTTCATGGAGGCCTTCCTGCGGCAGTGGGACCGGGAAACAGATATTAGCATTGACTAACAGCGAGACCGGCTCTTACAATGATTTCCGTCCCATGAGGGAGTAGCAAGCGTGATTACGCAGCAAGTCAACATACTGGCCCCCCCGGCCTGGCTTGCTTTAATATGCGAGACTCATGTATAACTGCGAAGCTATACATGTACGGTCTCCCAAGACAGTCAGGTACGGTTTCGCCGTGCCTGACTTTTTCATTGGGAGGTCCTGTCATGTCAATCGGTTTCATGTTTGTGGTCAACAGTATCCTCTTCGGCGTCGGCCTGGCGATGGACGCCTTCTCGGTCTCCGTGGCCAACGGCCTGAACGAGCCGAACATGCCTGCCCGCCGGGTGCTGCTGGTGGCCGGTACCTTCGCCCTGTTCCAGACGGCGATGCCGCTGGCCGGCTGGCTGTGTGTGCATTCCATTGCCGAAGCCTTCCAGGCTTTCCAGCCCTTTATCCCCTGGATCGCCCTGGCGCTGCTCCTGTTCATCGGCATCAAGATGATCCGGGAAGGCCTGCAGGAGGAAACGGAAAGGGAGGAAGAGGAGGAGAAGAAGCTGCTCCGCGGCGGGGCGCTGCTGGTGCAGGGCATCGCCACCTCCATTGACGCCCTGTCCGTGGGCTTCACCATCGCGAAATACGACCTGCTTTCCGCCCTGGTGGAGGCGGTGATCATCGGCGCGGTGACCTTCGGCATCTGCGTTCTCGGCGTCAAGCTGGGCAAGCGCCTGGGGCTGAAGCTGGCCGGCAAGGCGTCGGTCTTCGGCGGCATTATCCTGATCCTGATTGGATTGGAGATCTTTATCACCGGAGTGTTTTAATAATTCTGCGATCGCTGTTACCAAAGTTCCGTTCGGCAATGCCTCCGGACCTTTGACAGCTGTAGCATGGCATCTGTTACCCAAATCAAAGATTTGGACAGATGCTCAACAATTAAGAATGCAGAATTCAGAATTATAGCTGGTTGGAACTCAATCGGAACATCGCTGAAAGCGGAGGAAAAGCATGGAAAACTCGTGGCATATTCATCTGATCCGGAGCCGGCGCAGGAGCGTGGGCATCCGCATTGACGACTCGGGCGAAATTACCGTCCGGGCGCCGTTGCGCATGCCGGAAAGGGAGATCCGCCAGGTGCTGGAGAGCAAGCGGAGCTGGATCGAAAAGACCCTGGCGAAGATCAGCTCCCGGCCGCAGCTGCCGAAGCTGACGGCGGAGGAAGTGAACGCCCTGGCCGACCGCGCCCTGAAGGAGATCCCGCCCCGGGTGGCAGCCCGGGCAAAACAGATGGGCGTCACCTACGGCCGGATCACCATCCGGAACCAGAAAACCCGCTGGGGCAGCTGCTCCGCCAAGGGCAACCTGAACTTCAACTGCCTGCTGATGCTCTGCCCGGAGGACGTGATGGACTATGTGATTGTGCATGAACTGTGCCACCGGAAGGAACTGAACCATTCCCCCCGCTTCTGGGCGGAGGTGGAGAAGGTCCTGCCGGATTATAAACAGCCGCTGAAATGGCTGAAAACCGAAGGACAAGCGATCATAAATAGAATTCAGAATTAAGAATTCAGAATTCAGAATTATATACTCTGGATACCTGGTCTAATGATTAGCTCGTAGCGCCCACGTTGTCATTCCGACCGTAGTGGAGGAATCTCCTCCGGAGATGTAAACCTTCAAGCAACAGGAACATTTTCTGCCCAAAACCATGCCAATTATGAATTATGAATTGCATTTTGGAGGAACGACAAAATGCTCAGGGACATCCTTTCCGTACTCGGCGGTGCCATGGGACTCATCGTCCGCTTTATCCTGATCATCGCCATGGGTGTGGGCGCGGTCTACTGCCTCTTTACGCTGTTCTTTTCCCCATTGATCTGGGAAGGGCTGAAGCGCCTGGCCATCGGCGCGGCCTGCGTGGGCGGCGTGGTCCTTCTGATCCGCCTGGGCAGGGACAAGGATGACGAAGGCACCGCGCCGGATGATTTCCGGCCGTAAAACGTGAGAACGGAGGGACGTTTCCCTCCGTTCTTCTTATTCCCGGACCCGCAGATACTTTCGTAACCGCTGCGCTTCATTGGCGCTGAAACCGAACTTTTCATAAAACTGAATCTTGTCAGGCATGGCACACGGCTCAACAAAGATTTCTGTCCCGGGAACGCCGTGATCATTGAAGAATTCTTCAGCCGTTAATTCATTATGCTTTATGTTCAGGCTGATCATCTTTGCAGCCTCCGCAGGACGGGAATGCACTGTCATTTCTGTTTTCATTTCCCCAGGTACACAGCTGGTCCAGCACTTTCATGAGAGAATGCCCCCGTTCCGTCAGGGAGTATTCAACCTTGGGGGGAATTTCAGGATACATCTTCCGATGGATCAGTCCGTCACGCTCAAGCTCCTTCAGATGAAGGCTCAGCGTTTTATCTGCCACCCTGCCAAGATATCGCTGCATTTCATTGAACCGGACCGGTTCATATTCCATCAGGCAATAAAGGATCACTGGTTTATATTTGCCGGAAATCAGTGAAAGGGTATAGCTGTAACCTGTATCGGCAAAACAGGCTCCGTCGATTCGTTTCTCTTCCATTACTTACCTCTAGGTAAGTACCTTACTTTAATGTTGGTACTTGTAATCATGTCGGATGAATGATAGCATGAAACTGCTGATCAGGCAAGAGACAGGAGGATGATGAAAATGAAGAAAAACCTGGGGCTGGTTCAGGCTGTTTATCCGATGCCGGTGCTGATGGTGGCTGCCTACGATGAAACGGGCAAGGTTAATGTGATGAACGCGGCATGGGGCATGATCTGTGCCATGGATAAGATTGCGCTGTTCATTGACGAGGATCACAAAACAACGCAGAACATTCTGAAAACGAAAGCCCTTACCGTTGCCCTGGCTGACAAGGCGCATATGGATGTTGCCGATTTCTTCGGGATTGCCTCCGGCAACAGGATGAACGACAAATTCGAGCGCACGGGATATCATGCCGTAAAGAGCGAGCATGTGAATGCTCCCATCATTGAGGAATTCCCGGTTGTCATGGAGTGCGAGCTTGCGGAGGTTATCAATACGGATAACATGTATGCAATTGTCGGAAAAATCGTCAACGTGGCAGCGGATGAAGCTGTCCTGGATGAAAAAGGAAAGATTGATCCTGCCAGACTGAACGCTCTGATTTTCGATCAGTTCAAACACGGTTATTATGTTTCCGGGGAACAGGTCGGCAAAGCCTGGAACGCAGGCGCGGGCCTGATGAAGGAATGAGAAGAGAACGGAGGGACGGTTCCTTTCGTTCTCTCACCATTTATGAAACCGAAAAGAACGAAAGGAACCGTCCCTCCGTTCTCACAAGTTCCTCAGATCAAAACTGCTGGCATTCAGTACCTTTACTCCGCGTTTCATGGCGTATTTCACCGTATAGGCGGTGCCTGTGTTCGGCCGGTTGCAGTAGCTGACGCAGTAGCCGGAGCCGTCCACCAGCTTCCGGTCCCGCAGGAGGAATACGCCTTTTTCGTATTCCTGCCGGACGTAGACCACCTTGTCGCACTGCCGCAGGATCCAGTCTTCCCGCAGGCGCAGCTGGTCGTCCCACTCTTCCGTTTCCCGCCATCCGGGGTAGGGCAGCACGGAGATGATCCGGATCTGCTGTTCCTCGTGGGCCTTCAGGTGCAGCAGGTATTCCGCCGCCAGCATGTCAAAGCCGACGGCCCCGCCCACGCCGAAGTACCGGACGTTCTGCTCCCGGATCAGCCGCACCAGGATGTTCTTCGCGCGGATCATGATCTTCTGCTCTTCCCCGGGCGGAATCATCCTGTGCCCTGTCAGGCAGCAGGTCTGCTGCTCCCGGGTCATGCCCCGGTAGCGCTCCGCGTAGATGTCAATGGATAAATCGGATAAATAATTCATAATTCACAATTCATAATTCATAATGATCCTTACTGCGGATGCAGGGCGTATGGATAAAACGTTGCCTCCAGGTGTCATTTCGACCGGAACGAACGAAGTGAGTGCAGTGGAGAAATCTCCTCCGGGGATGTAAATCTTCAACCCAAAGGAACATCATTCTGTGAAGAACATAATCAACAGAGTATTAAGCCTTCCGTTTTATTATAAAAAAAGCCGGAAGGGAAGAAAAGCGAACAAAAAAATAAAAGTCGCTTTTCCCCGCCGGATGGGATATAATTCGGTCAGAAAAACCCGATGGAGGAAAACGCCTATGGCAGAGAAAACAACCACCGTACAGATCGTCATGCCCCAGCACTGCAACGGCTACGCCAAGCCCCGGCTTTTCGGCGGCCAGATCATGGCCTGGATCGACGTGGTCGGCGCCGTGGCGGCCCGCCGCTATACCGGCCAGGCGGTCACCACCGTCTGCATCGACAACCTGACCTTCCTCCAGCCGGCCTACCTGAACGATACCGTGGTGCAGGAGGCGGTGGTCACCTGGACCGGCCGCACCTCCCTGGAGGTCCGGGTGGACAGTATGGTGGAGCGCCTGGACGGCAGCCGGGAGCTGATCAACCGGGCCTACGCCGTCTTTGTCGCCATCGATGAGGAGGACCGTCCCGTGGCCATTCCGCCCTTCGTGCCGGAAACCACCGAGGAAAAACAGGAGTATGCCGCCGCGGAAGAGCGGCGCCGCATCCGGCTGAACAGATAAAAGTGGACACTGGGGACATATCAGTCCCCGGTGTCCACTTTTTTTGCTCAATGATTAATTGTTTTTCCTCTTCTTCGCCGCGGCTCCGATCCCGATCATTCCCAGTAGGATCATTCCCAGCCACATCAGGGGCGCGCTGCTGTCCCCGGTCTGCGGAACCGGCCTGGGTGTTGTGGTGGGCGCGGGAGTCGGCGTGGCCGTAGGTGCGGCGGTGGGCGCCGCGGTCGGTGCGGGTGTCGGCGTTGCTGTGGGCGTCGCGGTCGGCGTAGCTGTTGGTGTTGCTGTCGGTGTTGCTGTCGGCGTGGCCGTGGGCGTGGGCTTGGCCGCCTCAGGGGTCGCCGTGGGCGTTGCGGTGGCCGTGGGCGCGGGAGCCTCCACCTTCAGGGGCACTTCCGCGCTGCCGTCCCTGAAGGAAATCTCCAGCGTATGGTCTCCGGCTTCCAGCGTGTCCAGGTACCCGCTCTTCACCGTCAGGTTCAGGCTGCCCTTTTCCGCTGCGGAGGCGCCCTCCGGCAGGGCTTTGCCGTCCATGGCGGCGCCGGTATACTGATCAAAGGTCTTTGCGTCGTTGATGTTACGCTTCACCGTGATGACAAGATCCTTTCCGCTGCCGACGGTATGCGTATACCCGCTTTCCGGGCCCGCCGCGGCGGTGTAGACGATGTCCTCCTTCGCGTAGGTGTAGGTATAGGTCACGTTGCCGGTCACCGCGTCCCCGGCCTTCGGCACCGGGTTCCACCTGCCGGCCTTATAGTCCTCGGCGGGCTTGTTTCCGGCCGCCGGGATGTCGTCTTCCGCGATCTTCAGGGTGCCCGCGGGGCCTGTCAGGACCTTTTCCACCGCGCTGCTGCCGCCGCCGTCCCATTCCCCGTTTTCTACGGCAAAGGTCACGGTAAAGGTGTCGGCCTTGCTGATGATGATGTCCTTGTCCGGCATGGTGAGCATGCTTCCGCTCAGCACCTGTTCGGTCAGGTTGTTTCCTTCCTTGTCCCTCACAAAGTATCTGTCGCTGCCGCTCAGGGTCAGCTTTGTTCCTTCTTCGTAATACCGGACGCCGCCGTGTTCCAGCACCGCTTCGCCGGTGAAAAGGACGCCGTCTTCTGTTTCCGCGGTGGAGATGACCTTCATCTTATCGGCAGAATTCTTCCATATCCGGGCAGTCTTGTATGCGGCTGACCGGACAAAGTAAGTATTGACCACAGAGTCTTTTGGGTGAGAGAAGGTTGTAATGGAGGAGACGGGCGGATTTTCCGGCAAAACAACCACTGTCTTCGGGGTGAAATAGAAAAACGCTTCTCGCCCAATTTCCCCGACGCTCGGGGGAAGGAGAAGATACTCCTGCTGCTCAGGCTCATCATCCTGCAGAATACCTCTCCTAAACGCGCTTTCATTGATGGTTGTGACCCCGTCCGGAACAATGTATTTTCCGTCTGCATATTCCTTTCTCCGGGGAGCGCAAACCAGGACCGTCCCGTCCTTGGAAAAAATGATCCCGTCCACGCTCTTATAGGCCGTGTTCCGGGGATCGACGCTGAATGCTTTCAGGTTTAAGCATTCAAGAAAGGCGTCTGTTCCGATCCTGGTCACGCCGGCCGGGATCGTCAGGGTACCGTTATCTCCTGAAATGGCGGATCCGTCGAATGCAGCTTCGCCGATGGTTGTGAGACTCTCCGGAAAGGGATCAAATGAGGTCAGGGAGGGCGTACCGCAGAAAGCAGCGTCGTCGATGGTGGTCAGCTGTGAATTGGGCGCGAATTCCACTGTCGTCAGATTTTGGCTACCGTAGAAACTCATTTTCCCGATGTGGGTGACGGTGGAGGGGATCGTAATTTTGCGGATAGTGTTATAATACCGATCAAATGCCTCGCCCGCAATCTCTGTCACCGTGTATTGTATGCCCTCATAGGTGACTGTTTCGGGAATCGTGTACTCTGACGGCGGAATGTTAACCAATCCCGCAACCGCTGCTGTTTTAGTTTCATCATCCAGCCCGTAACTGAGAATAACCTTCCCGTAGGCAGGATCCATGATCTCCACAACTTTTGTCTCCGCTCCCGCCGCTGCGCAGACGGCCGACAGGACCAGCAGGATCAATACCGCGGCGATGGTCTTCCTCAGGTTCATTTTTCTTCACTCCGGTCTTTTGTTTTGTACGGGATCCCGGGCTTTTTCCAATTGGGAATATTGTACCATATGTCTATACGTTTGCAAACGTTGAAAAGCACCGAAAAACAAAAAAAGTGGACACTGGAGACTGTCCCCGGTGTCCATTCAGGAAACGGAATAACGGCACTGCCATTCTTCATTTTTCATTTTTCATTCTTCATTCAAAAGGACCGTTCCTCAGAACGAGGAACGGTTCTTTTGCTGATGGGCCCTGCCCAGCAGGAACCCCAGCCCCGCGCCCACCGCGCCGCCGGCGATGTGGGCCATCTGGCTCACGTTGTCCTGCTGGAACAGCCCCTGCCAGATCTGCTGGCCCAGGTACAATACCGCCACCAGGATGAAGGTCACCGGAATGGTGTTGTCCTCCCGGATGGTGATGGAGGAGATCAGGATAAAGGCGAACACCACGCCGCTGGCGCCCAGCAGCCTCACCCCGGGGAAGAAGGCCATGTTGATGATCCCGATCACCAGCGCCGTCACCGCGATGATGAACACCGTGGTACCGGTGCCGTATTTTTCCTCAATCATCGGCCCGAGGATCAGGATGTACATCATGTTGCCCAGCAGGTGGTCCCACCCGGCGTGCCCAAGCACGTGGGTAAACAGCCGCACGTATGTCAGCGGGTCTGCCAGGGAGGCGCGGTATACGCTGAAGAGCACCTTGCTGCTCTGCCCGCCGGTCAGCATGCTGATGATCTGCGCGATCACGCACAGCCCCACAAACCCCAGTACCGCCGGCGCGTTGAAGGAAAGCCTCAGTTTCTTTTTCATTTCTCCAGCTCCGCCCTGCACTGCCGCAGCAGTTTGATAATCGGCAGCCCCTGGGGGCAGGCCCGCTCGCACTGGCCGCAGGATACGCAGTCCCCGGCGGTGCCCCGTCCGGCGGTCACGATGCCGTATTCCCGGATGGTGCGGAATTCCGGACTGCCCTTGCGCCGGTTGATCACGTTGAAAATCTCGGGAATCGGGATCTCCATCGGGCAGCCCTTCGTGCAGTAGTGGCAGGCGGTGCAGGGGATAGACTTGTCCGCGTCCAGGGCGGCCTGCGCCCGGTGGATCAGCTCCATCTCCTTTTCGTCCAGGGGACGGAAGTCCGTGAAGGTCTTCAGGTTGTCCTCCATCTGCGCCAGGCTGCTCATGCCGCTGAGCACCGCGTGGATGCCCTCCAGCCCGGCGGCGAAGCGCAGCGCCCAGCTGGCGTAGGAGACCTTCGCCCCGCTCCCGTCATATACTTCCTTCACTTCCGGGATCGGGTCGGCCAGGATGCCGCCCTTCACCGGTTCCATGATCATCACCGGAATGCCCCGCTTCCGGCAGATTTCCCAGTTCCTGCGGGAGGCCACGCCCGGGTTGTCCCAGTCGGCGTAGTTGATCTGCAGCTGCACGAATTCCGCGTCCGGGTGCGCGTCCAGGATTTCCTCCAGCAGCTCCGGATCCGCATGGAAGGAGAATCCCCAGTGGCGGATCAGCCCCTTTTCCTTCAGCTCCTTCACAAAATCCCACAGGTGGTATTCGTCGTATTTCTGAAAGGTGCTGCGCTGCAGCGCGTGGAGCAGGTAGTAGTCGAAATACCCCGCGCCGGTGCGCTCAAGGCTCACGGCAAATTCCGCCTTGGCGCTCTTCTCGTCCGTCGCCCCGATGGAGGCGTGCAGCTTCGTGGCCAGGGTATAGGCTTCCCGGGGATACCGGTCCGCCACCGCTGCCCTGAAGGCTTTTTCGCTGTCCCCGCCGTCATATACATAGGCGGTGTCAAAATAGGTTCCGCCCGCGGCGATGAACCGGTCCGTCATTTCGCACACCTGGGGGATGTCGATGCTGCCGTCCGGGTTCTTCGGCAGCCGCATCAGCCCGAAAGCCAGCCGGAAGGGATTAGGCCTGAAAGCGTCTGACATAATCAAAATCCTTTCTGTCTCGTTCATCAACTTGTTCCGATATGCTTATTATAGACCAAAAAGGGAAGAAGAAACAAATCATAATTCTGCGATCGCTGTTACCATAGTTGACAGAGGGACGGGGTAAATGTCAACTCTGCAGCAAAAGTCTCCCCGAACGTTACCCGGAACACCGCGGCGCCCAGTGTGTCATCTCGAGCGTAGTCGAGAGATCTCCCAGCCCGTAAACGTTCGAGAACGCTATAGGGACTCCAACGCCCCTGGGTGTCATTCCGAGCGTAGTCGAGGAATCCCTTGCTACGTCCGAAGGACGATTCCCGCCGCAGCGGAATCATTCTGCATTCTGCATTCTTAATTCTGCATTTGCCATCGCTTCAGCAACGGCACTGTGCCTTTCCCCTGCATCAGAATTTCCTTCAAAAAACCTCTTGACTGTGCCCTTAGGGGGTAGATTATAGTTGAATCGGAGGTGAGGAAGATGTATATCCATGAAGCAGCTGAACGGTCGGGAACGACGAAGAAGGCCATTGAATATTACTGCATGAAAGGCTTATTGAGTCCGCGGGTTTCAGAGAACGGATACAAGGATTTCTCCGAAGAAGATGTTGCCTGCCTGAAAAAGATTTCGCTGCTGCGGAACCTGGGCGTATCGGTTGAAGATATCCGGGAACTGCTCAGCGGAAAGGATGATACCGCCCTCCGGAGAACCATTGAAAAACAGGAAACGATCCTCCGGAGGAGAAAAGAGCAGAATGAAATGCTGAAAGAGCTCGAAGCCTCACAGGACTGGGATGCCGTGTATCTCAAAGCCGCGGCCGCGGAAAGCAGGCAGTCTGTCACAGACAGGCTGACGGCAGCTTTCCCGGGCTTCTGGGGCAAGTATCTGGCCCTTCATTTCGGACAGTTCCTGCAGGAGCCTGTCCGGACCGGGGACCAGGAGAAAGCGCTGCGGGAGGTCTGCGACTATCTGGACAGCGTACAGCTGGAAGTACCGGAAGAACTGAAGGACTGCCTGGATGAGATGGACACTGACATCGGCCGTCAGGCAGCCGATCAGGCAGACACAGCACTGAGTGAAGCGGCGGAGGATCCTGAAGGCTGGCTGAAAAACAACAGGGAAATCATCGATCAGTATCTGGAATTCCAGAAAACAGCCGAATACCGGAACTCTCCGGGGGCTAAGCTGAAGGAACTGATCAGGGAATTCAATGAGGAACAGGGATATAACAGCGTTTTCATTCCTGCGATGAGAAGGCTCAGTCCTGCCTATGACGAGTATCTGGCGAAGCTTGAGAAGGCTGACAGGATCTTTATGCAGCAATTCCGGGATTAATCACACAACAGGAACTCCAAGGGAACGATAGGGACTGTCCCTATCGTTCCCTTTTTCATTCAT
Source organism: uncultured Eubacteriales bacterium (assembly GCA_900315675.1). Lineage (GTDB taxonomy): Bacteria > Bacillota > Clostridia > Christensenellales > Aristaeellaceae > Aristaeella. Next base: position 1,501 of record OMZY01000013.1, on the reverse strand, counting down.
CATTCTTCATTGCTGCACAAGACGGCGACCGCTGCTTTGTGCAGCTTCAGCGTCCAGCTTTCGCTCATATACATCTCTTCCGCTATCTCCTCCCAGCTTCTTTCCTCCAGGTACCGCAGTTCCATGATCCGGATCATCCTTTCATCCGGCAGGGCGGAGAAGGCCAGCACCGCCTCGGTCATCGCCTGCATCCGCTCCTCCTCCAGCTTTTTCAGATCCTGTTCCTCGTCCGCGGCTTCCGCCAGCAGCGCCTGGAAGCGGGCCGGGTCGGGGCTGCTTTTCACCTTCACCTCCCGCGGGGGAGCCGTCAGCTGCTGCGCAAACCGGCGCAGGGTGTCAATCCGCGTCTGCTTCCGTTCCATTTCCTTCCGCAGGTCCTTCGGCCTGCGGATCACCTCCGGCACCTTCACTGCTTCTTCGCCTCCCTCCGCACAATCCGCAATATCGCCCTGCCGTCCAGGCCCGTCAGGCCTGTGAAATGCTCCGACAGGAAGAATTCCTCAATTTCCCCGATCCGCTTTCCCGCGGACCGGCAGGGCAGGCACCGCCAGGCCCGCAGGTAATCTTCCGCCGCCAGGCGCACCAGCGCTTCCGCCAGGCGCAGGCAGCCCTCCTCATTCAGGGGCGCCCGCCCTTCCTCCATCACGTTGCGCATGGCTTCCGCCGCCGTCCGGTCCATATAGTGTTCCGCGTTGTAGTAATCCATGGTGTTCCCTCCTTTTCGCGTCCAGCCTAACGCGGGGGAGGAAAAAGCACACTGACACGGAGTGGCAAAACGGATGTTTTGCCACAATTCTGCGATCGCCGTTACCAAAGTGCCTTTGGCACTTTGACGGCTGTAGCATGGGAAGCATTAGCCACGCTGAAGCGTGGATGTTTCCTCAACAATTCATAATTGTTTTACTCTGCCGTGTAAACGGATCATCCGCAGCAAAAGTCTTCCCGAACGTTATTCGGAACCTCGTAGCCTCCACTGTGTCATCTCGACCAAGGCCGCAGGCCGCGTGGAGAGATCTCGTTCTCCCCGACGCAGGCGGAATAATTCTGAATTATGAATTGTGAATTGTTACAAAACCGAGTACAATAGACAAAGCGGTTTTTCCGCGAACAATCCGAGGGGAGAATGAACGATGAAAAAAGGCCTTCCTTTATTCCTTCTGACGCTTTACTGCGTTTTCTGCATGGTCATGACGCCTACCCAGGCCAGCGCGTATATTGATCCTTCCACCACCACCATGATCATCCAGGCGGCCATCGGCCTGGTGGTGGCCCTTGCCGCGGGCTTCACCATTTACTGGCGCAAGGCCAAGAAAAAGATCACCAAGGCGGTCGGCCGGGAGGAAGTCACCAAGGACGAGAGCGACGACCTGGAAGATCTTTGATTTCGGATAAAAAGAGAGAAGAAGTTTGAAACATTCAATTAACGGACAGCCGGAAAGAAGTGTAAAGCAAACAGACCATCACAAGGATGGCCACGCAAGTTAGTTCAGATCAGGCAGGA
>OMZY01000019.1 GCA_900315675.1 uncultured Eubacteriales bacterium | reverse complement strand
GGTCACGGGTACTGCCACAATCAGCAAGGATGACGAGGGTAATGAAGTCCTGGTTGTTGAAGATGACAAGACCCACGTTACCATCAGCAAGGTAGAAGTCGCCGGCGGTCCCGAGCTGCCCGGCGCGAACATCAAGCTGGCGCGGAAGGCGACAGATGATGAAGCGGATGACGCGGAATATCTGGACAATACAAAGGAATATGTCGTCATCGAAGAGTGGACGTCCACAACAACAGCTCACAAGATTGACGGCCTGAAGACCGGCGTCGAGTACATCCTGCGTGAGACCATTGCTCCGGACGGCTATACCATCGCCGCGGATACGAAATTCACGATTGATGCTGACGGTAAGGTCAAGTCCGGCAACACAGAAGTTGAAGGCGGCCATATCCTGATCGAAGACGGCCCGACCAAGGTGACGGTCAGCAAGACGGATATCACAGGCGAGGAAGAACTGGCAGGCGCTGACATTAAGGTGCTGCGTGCAGCCGGTGAGAATGAGCCTGAAGACACCAAGTTCTTTGGCGACAACAAGGAATACGTGATCGTGGATGAGTGGACTTCCACTACTGCGGCACATGAAATCACGAAGCTGAAGACCGGTGTCGAGTACATCCTGCGTGAAACCGTAGCACCCGAAGGCTACACGATTGCCGCGGATACAAAGTTCACGATTGATGAGACCGGCAAGGTCACGGCCAACGACACGATTGTTGAAGGCGGCCATATCCTGGTGAAGGATGACATCACCAAGGTGAAGATCAGCAAGACTGATATCACCAACGGCGGAAAGGAACTGCCCGGCGCGACCATGCAGATCCTGATCGGCGACGAGGTTGTCAAGCAGTGGATCTCCGGCACCGAACCCTATTATGTGACGGGCCTGAAGACCGGTGTGACCTACACCCTGCGTGAAACCATCGCTCCGGACGGCTATGCCATCACCAGCGATACCACCTTCTCCATTGACGAGAAGACCGGAAGGGTCACAAGCTCCGGTATGGTGAGCAAGGACGCCGATGGTGTTGAAGTCCTGGTTGTTGAAGATGACAAGACACATGTCACAGTCAGCAAGACCGAGATCGCCGGCGGACCTGAACTGCCCGGCGCGAACATCAAGCTGGCGCGGAAGGCTGCTGAAAATGAAGCGGCTAACGCTAACTACCTGGATGAGACAAAGGAATACGTCATCATCGAAGAGTGGACCTCCACCACGGAAGCCCATAAGATTGACGGCCTGAAGACCGGCGTTGAGTACATCCTGCGTGAAACCATCGCTCCGGACGGCTATACTATTGCCGCGGATACGAAGTTCACGATTGACGCTGACGGTAAGGTCAAGTCCGGTAACACAGAAGTTGCCGGCGGCCATATCCTGATTGAAGACGCGCCGACCAAGGTGAAGATCAGCAAGACTGACATCACGGGCGAGGAAGAGCTGGAAGGCGCAACACTGCAGGTTATCGGACCGGACGGCAAGGTTGTGGATGAATGGATTTCCACGAAGGACGTCCACGAGATCACGAAGCTGAAGACCGGCGTCGAATATATCCTGCGCGAGACGATTGCTCCGGACGGCTTTACAATCGCTGCTGATACCAAGTTCAGCATTGACGAAAAGGGCAACGTCACGGCCAATGATACAGTTGTTGAGGACGGCTATATCCTGGTGAAGGATGATCTGACCAGGGTGACGGTCAGCAAGACTGATATCACAGGCGAGGAAGAACTGGCGGGTGCGGATATCAAGGTCCTGCGCATTGCCGGTGAAAATGAGCCTGCAGGCACGAAGTTCTTCGGTGAAAACAATGAATATGTGATTGAGGACGAATGGACCTCCACAACAACTGCACACCTGATTGAAGGCCTGAAGACGGGCGTCGAGTATATCCTGCGTGAAACCGTGGCACCTGATGGCTACACCATCGCGGCGGACACGAAGTTCACGATTGATACAGACGGAACGGTCAAGACGGAAGGTACGGTTGTTGCAGACGGCCATATCCTGATCAAGGATGACCTGACGAAGGTGTATGTCAGCAAGACCGACATTACCGGACAGGAAGAGCTGGAAGGCGCCAACATCAAACTGGCCCGGAAGGCGACAGATGACGAAGCGGAAGACGCAGAATATCTGGACAATACAAAAGAATATGTCGTTATCGAAGAGTGGACCTCCACAGAGGAAGCGCATAAGATCGAAGGCCTGAAGACCGGCGTTGAGTATATCCTGCGTGAGACTGTGGCACCCGACGGCTATACAATCGCTGCGGATACGAAGTTCTCGATCGACGAAACCGGCAAGGTCACGGCCAACGACACGATTGTTGAAGGCGGCCATATCCTGATCAAGGACGACCTGACCAAGGTGTATGTCAGCAAGACCGACATCACCGGCGAGAAGGAACTGCCGGGCGCTGAGATTAAGATTCTCCGTGCGAAGACAGATGATGACGGTGAAGACGCCAAGTACTTTGACGAGGAAAAGACACTTGTCATCGTTGAAGAGTGGACATCCACCACGGAAGTACATAAGGTTGAAGGCCTGAAGACCGGCGTTGAGTACATCCTGCGTGAAACAGTCGCGCCTCACGGATATGCGATTGCGGCCGACACAACCTTCACGATTGCTGCGGACGGTACAGTAACCTCCTCCGGTACAATCACTGAAGGCGGAGTCATGCTGATTAAGGATGACATGATCAAACTCACCAGGACGGTACACAAGGTCTGGGACGATGGGGAAGACCAGGATGGTATCCGTCCGCAGAGCCTGACCGTTATCCTGAAGCAGAACGGCAATGAGTACACCAGAGTGACCCTGAACAAGGGCAACAACTGGACGGCTACGGTCAACAACCTGCCTTCTGTGGATGAGAACCTGAAGGATTATGTGTACGAATGGTCTGAAGAGAAACTGCCGACCGGCTATACACTGGTCAATACAGTAACCGAAGGACAGGTAACTACACTTACCAACGAACATACAACTGAAGAAACTGAAGCGACCGTCATCAAAGTCTGGAATGACGCGAACAACCGGGACCGCAAGCGTTCCGATGCCCTGACAGTGAAGCTGCTGGCAGACAATAAGGATACCGGCAAGACTGTTACACTGGTACAGGGAAAGTGGTCCGCAAAGATTGATCACCTGCCTAAGTATGACAAGGGTAAGGAGATCGTATACACCTGGACAGAAGTCGATCTGCCCGAAGGGTATGAACTGACCGACACCAGCGTGAACGGTACCGTGACGACCCTGACCAACACCTATGGACCGGAAGAAACAACCGTGTTCGTACGGAAGGTCTGGGACGACAAGAATAACCAGGATGGAAAGCGTCCGGAAGCGCTGACAGTGAAACTCCTGGCGAACGGCGAGGAAACCGACAAGAGTGTTACTCTGAACGCTGCCAACAAGTGGGAAGCGAAGATCGAAAAACTGCCGAAGTTTGAGGATGGCGTGGAAATCGTCTACAGCTGGGCTGAAGATGAAACCGGTCTGCCGGAAGGCTACACGCTGACCAATACCGAGAAGGTTGGTACGATCACCACTCTGACAAACAGCTACACAACCGAAGAAACGGAGATCGAAGTCACTAAGGCGTGGAATGACGCAGACGACCAGGATGGCAAGCGTCCTGAACAGATTGTTGTCACGCTGACTGGTACGATCCCGGGCGCCGCTGAGGGCGAAAGCAAGACTGTCTTCAGTGATACACAGACGATCAAGCCGGAGACCAAGGACGGTCAGTGGAGCTACAAGTGGACGAAGCTCGACGTGTACGCAGAAGGCAAGAAGATTGACTACGCGGTCACCGAAGCCAAGATTGATGAGTACACCACAAGCATCGGCGAAATCACGCCCGTTGTTGTGAATGAAGTCATCACCGGATACACTGTAACGATCACCAACACCCATATCACTGAAAAGACCTATGTGACAGTTACGAAGAACTGGGATGACAGTGAGGGCAAGGAAGGCTTCCGTCCTGACAAGGTAACGGTCCAGCTGTGGAAGAACACAGAAGCCATCGATTCTGTTGAACTGAACGAAGGCAATCACTGGACTCACGCCTGGAGCGGACTGGCGAAGTTCGACAACGGTACAAAGATTATCTATACGGTTACCGAAGAACAGGTGCCGGGCTACAGTGCGCCTGTAATTAAGAAGGTAAGCGCTACAGAATTTGAGTACACCGTAACGAACAGCCGCGAATACGAAGAGACTGAAGCGACCGTACTGAAGGTATGGAACGATTCTGAAAATCGTGATAACACCCGTCCGGAAGAGCTGAAGGTCAAACTGAGCAATGGTACTGTTGTCACGCTGAATGCCAAGAATAACTGGACTGAAACAGTCAGGAATTTGCCCAAGTATGCTGATGGCAAGGAAATCAGTTATACCTGGACAGAGGAACAGGTACCTGCTGGCTATAAGCTCGATGGCAGCAGTCAGAACGGCACTATCACCACAATCACGAACACGCTGGAGACTGTGAAGATCGAAGGCGAGTGAAGATCGAAGGCGAGAAGAAGTGGGATATGAAGGGCTACAGCGAAGAGCTGATGCCCGAAAGCATCAAGGTTCTGATCAAGAACGGCGAAGCGACAGTTGACGAGCTGACCGTAACAGCGGGCGAGGACAAGAGCTGGAAGTTCGAGTCCAGAGACCTGCCGAAGTACGAAGCAGACGGCGAGACCGAAATCGAATACACCGTGGACGAAGAAGTCCCGGCCGGATTCGATAAGGTTGTGACCGGCACCACCATTACCAACACTTACAAGCCTGGTACAACGACCGTAAGCGGCCAGAAGGTCTGGAACCTGAAGGGTAACAGCGAAGACCTGCTGCCGGAGAGCATCACGGTCTACATCAAGGACGGCGAGAGCATCGTTGACACGCTGACCGTAAAGGCCGGAGCGGCAAGACTGAAATCAACTACACAGTTGAAGAAGTTGCTGTGCCCGGCTTCGCAAAGGTCATCGAAGGCACCCGCATCACGAACACGCTGGAGACTGTTGACGTAGATGTCGAGAAGATCTGGGATGACGCAGATGACCAGGATGGCTACCGTCCGGAAGAAGTGATAGTGAACCTGCTGGCCGACGGCAAGAACATTGCTACCGTCACGCTGAGTGAGGAAAACAACTGGTACTACAAGTGGTCCAACCTTCCTAAGAAGGCAGACGGTGCAGACATCAACTACACAGTCACTGAAGATCCGGTGGATGAATACACCGCGAATATCGTAAGGGCTGATGAGCACAGCTTCAGCTACACCGTGACGAATACCCATGACACTGAAGAGACCGAAGCGACCGTGCTGAAGGTTTGGGACGACAGTGAAAACCAGGATGGCAAGCGTCCGACCGAACTGAAAGTCACGCTGAGCAACGGTATGGAAGTCACGCTGAACGAAGCGAATGGCTGGACCGCGAAGATTGAACACCTGCCGAAGTTTGCGAACGGTGTTGAAATTGATTACACCTGGAGCGAAGACGAAGAAGGACTGCCGGAAGGCTACGAGCTGACCAGCAGCGACAAGGTCGGCACGATTACAACGCTGACGAACAGCTATGAGACAGAAGAGACCGAAGCGACCGTGAAGAAGGTCTGGAACGACGCGGATGACCAGGATGGCAAGCGTCCGACCGAACTGAAAGTCACGCTGAGCAACGGTATGGAAGTCACGCTGAATAAGGCGAATGGCTGGACCGCGACAATTAAGAATCTGCCGAAGTTTGCTAACGGTGTTGAAATTGACTACTCATGGACCGAAGACGAAGAGGGCTTGCCGGCAGGCTACGAACTGACCAGCACTGATAAGGTCGGTACAATCACCACTCTGACGAATAGTCGCGATACTGAGAAGACCGAGGTAAGCGTCGAGAAGATCTGGGCTGACAACGGTAACAAGGAAGGCTTCCGTCCGACAAGTGTGACAGTGAAGCTGCTGGCGAACGGTACAGAAATCAAGACAACTGAACTGAGCGAGAGCAACGAGTGGAAGTACACCTGGACCGGCCTGCCGAAGTACGAAGGCGGCAAGGAAATCACTTACACGGTTGCTGAAGACCAGCTCGAGAACTACAAGGCTCCTGTGATCGAGAAGGTGTCTGAGACCGCATGGGCTTACACTGTAACGAATGCCCGCGACTACGAAGAGACCGAAGTGAAGGTGACCAAGGTCTGGGACGACAATGACAACGAAGAAGGCTTCAGGCCGACAAGCGTTACTGTCAACCTGATGAAGGGAACCGAGAAGATCGGTGACAGCATCACGCTGAACAAGGACAATAACTGGAGCTACAGCTGGACTGAACTGCAGAAGTATGAGAACGGTACGGTGATCGAATACAAAGTCACCGAAGATCCGGTTGCAAACTACAGCACGCAGATCACGAAGGCTACAGACGGAACCTTCACCTATACGGTGACGAACAGCCGTACAACCGAGAAGACCGAGGTCAGCGTAGAGAAGATCTGGTCTGACAGTAACAATGTGGAAGGCTTCCGTCCTGATGACGTGACAGTGAAGCTGCTGGCGAACGGCGAGGAAGCCGGCGAAGCGACATTGAACGCGGACAATGAGTGGAAGCATACCTGGACCGGCCTGAACAAGTTTGCCGACGGCGAAGAAATCACTTACACAGTTGCCGAAGAACAGCTTGAGAACTACAAGGCGCCTGTCATTGAAAAGATCTCCGAGACTGAATGGGCATACACTGTAACGAATGCCCGCGACTACGAAGAGACCGAAGTGAAGGTTACCAAGGTCTGGGACGACAACGACAACGAAGAAGGCTTCAGGCCGACAAGCGTTACCGTCAGCCTGATGAAGGGAACCGAGAAGATCGGTGACAGCATCACGCTGAACAAGGACAACAACTGGACCTACAGCTGGACTGGACTGAAGAAGTACGAAGGCGGCGCGGCGATCAACTACACGGTCTCCGAAGATCCGGTAGAGAAGTACACCACCCTGATCACCAAGGCTACCGACGGAACCTTCACCTACACAGTGAAGAACAGCCGTACAGTCGAAAAGACTGAGGTCAGCGTTGAAAAGATCTGGAATGACAGCAACAACGCGGAAGGCTTCCGTCCTGACGACGTGACAGTGAAGCTGCTGGCGAACGGCGAGGAAGCCGGCACAGCGACGCTGAATGCGGACAATGAGTGGAAGCATACCTGGACCGGCCTGAACAAGTACGCTGATGGTCAGGAAATTCAGTACACGGTTGCGGAAGACCAGCTCACGAATTACAAGGAGCCGGTCATCGTGAAGACGTCTGAGACTGAATGGGCGTACAGCGTGACGAACAGCCGTGACGTTGAAGAGACCGAAGCTACGGTTATCAAGGTCTGGGATGACACGGACAACCAGGATGGTATCCGTCCGGCCAGCCTGACAGTGAAACTGCTGGGCAACGGTATGGATACCGGTAAAGACGTTATCCTGAACGCGGATAACAACTGGACAGCCAAACTGGATAAGCTCCAGAAGTACGAAGAAGGCAAGGAAATCGTCTACAGCTGGAGTGAAGAAGCGCTGCCGCTGGGCTATACGCTGACGAACAACAAGGTGGAAGGCACAGTCACTACGCTGACGAACAGCCATAAGACAGCGGAGACCGAAGTAAAGGTCAGCAAGGTCTGGGCTGACAGCGAGAACAAGGAAGGCTTCCGTCCCAACAGCGTGACGGTACAGCTTCTGGCGAACGGCAAGGCCGAAGGCGAAGCAGTTGAGCTGAACGCTGAAAATGAATGGAAGTATACCTGGACGAAGCTGCAGAAGTTCAGCAAGGGTGAGGAGATCCAGTACACCGTAACCGAAACACCGGTGGCCAACTATAAGGCACCCGTTGTGAAGAGAGAGTCTGCAACCGAATGGATCTACACCGTTACGAACGCCCGTGACTATGAAGAAACAGAAGCTTCTGTGAAGAAGGTCTGGGACGACAAGCACAACCAGGACGGCGTACGGCCGACAAGCCTGACCGTGAAACTGCTGGCAGATGGACAGGAAACTGAACACAGCGTCACGCTGAGAGCGGCGAACGAGTGGACAGCGACCGTTGATCACCTGCAGAAGTACGCGAACGGCAAGGCAATTGAGTACACCTGGTCCGAAACCGACCTGCCCGAAGGCTATACACTGACGAACACCAAGGCGGAAGGCACCGTCACAACGCTGACGAACAGCCATACGACCGAGGAGACAGAAGTGAATGTCCTGAAGGTTTGGGACGATAAGAACAACCAGGATGGCTACCGTCCGGACGACGTAACGGTCAACCTGCTGGCGAACGGCGAGGTTATTGACACCGTCACGCTGAGTGCGGAGAACGAATGGAACAAGACCTGGACGAAGCTGGACAAGAAGGCCGCCGGCAAGGACATCGTCTACACGGTGACCGAGGACGCGGTGGAGAAGTACACCACGACCATTACCAGGGCCGATGAGAACAGCTTCAACTATACGGTGACAAACAGCCACGAAACTGAAAAGACCGTGGTGAATGTCACGAAGGTCTGGGACGACAAGGACAACCAGGATGGCTACCGTCCGGACGACGTAACAGTCAACCTGCTGGCCAACGGCACGTATAAGGCCTCCGTCAAGCTGAGCGAAGAGAACAACTGGAGCTACAGCTGGACCGAACTGGACAAGAAGGCCGGCGGTCAGGACATCGAATACACGGTGACCGAAGCTGCGGTGGAGAAGTACACCACGGCCATTACCAAGGCCACAGACGGAACCTTTACCTACACGGTGACGAACAGCCACAAGACTGAAGAAACCGAAGTGAAGGTCAGCAAGGTCTGGAATGACGCGAATAACCAGGATGGCTACCGTCCGGACGACGTAACAGTCAACCTGCTGGCAAACGGCGAGGTCAAGGACACTGTCAAGTTGAATGCCGCGAACGAATGGAGCAACATCTGGCAGAAGCTGCCCAAGAAAGCCAGCGGTAAGGACATCGAATATACGGTGACCGAGGACGCGGTAGATAAGTACACCACGAGCATTACCAAGACCGAAGACGGAACCTTCACCTTCACGGTGACCAACAGCCATACGACTGAAGAGACCGAAGTGAAGGTCCTGAAGGTCTGGGACGACAAGGACAACCAGGATGGTTACCGTCCGGATGACGTAACAGTCAACCTGCTGGCAAACGGCGAGGTTATTGACACCATTACGCTGAATGCGGAGAACAGCTGGAACTACGATTGGACGAAGCTGGACAAGAAAGCCGAAGGCAAGGATATCGTCTACACGGTAACCGAGGACAAGGTAAACGAGTATGACGCATCCATCACCCAGGCCGAAGACGGTACATTCACCTACACAGTCACGAACACGCACAAGATCGAAAAGACCGAGGTGAAGGTTCTGAAGGTCTGGGACGACGAGGATGACCAGGATGGCTATCGTCCGGATGATGTGACGGTGAACCTGCTGGCGGACGGCAATGTCATCAAGACCGTCAAGCTGAGCTCCACCAACAACTGGAGCGACGGCTGGGATGAGCTGGACAAGAAGGCCAACGGCCAGGTGATCGAATACACGATTGCTGAGGACGCGGTTGATGAATATACCGCCGATATCCAGAAAGCTCTTGACGGCACCTTCACCTACACGCTGACGAACAGCCATGAGACTGAAAAGACCGAAGCGACTGTCAGGAAGGTCTGGGATCTCACCGAGAAGGAAATCAAGGAGATTCCTGAAAACCTGCTCGTGACCCTGGTGGCTGACGGCGTTGAAACCGACAAGACCGTTGAACTGAATGAAGCAAACAAATGGACAGCAACCATTACGGAACTGCCGAAGTACAGGGATCACGGTCAGGAAATTGAGTACACCTGGAGTGAAGATCGGCTGCCCGAAGGGTATGCGCTGACCGGCACTGCCAAGGAAGGCACAGTTACCACTCTGACGAACACATACACCGTGAAGCCGACCAGGCTGCCGATTGAAGCGACGAAGATCCTGACAGGCCGTATGTGGACTGACGAGGATGAGTTCGAATTCACGCTGGCTGAGGTTGAAGGCAATCCGGATGGCGCTGTGCTGCCGGACGAAACGGTCAAGAAGGCAAATATCAACAATCAGACCGTAAGCTTCGGTGACATCGTCTTCACGAAGTACGGAACCTTCAAGTTCACGGTTACCGAGACCGAAGGCCATATCAAGGGCGTGACCTATGATACCGAGCCGAAGGTATTCACCGTTGTGATCAAGGATGACGGAATTGGCTCGCTGTATGTTGACAACTCCAGCAGCGACGCCTATGTTGAGATCAAGAATCCTTACGAATCCCGCGGCGAAATCAAGTTCTTCGCAAAGAAGACCATGATGGGACGTGATCTGACAGAAGGCGAGTTCTCCTTCGAACTGAAGGATGAAAACGGCAATGTTCTGCAGACTGTGGCCTGCGACGCTGACGGAAAGGTCGAGTTCGAGCCGATCACCTATACCGAAGACGATATGAAGGTGAACGGCGATTGGGTCCAGACACGGAAGTACACTTACACCATCAGCGAAGTGAAGCCCGAAGGCGACGAACTTGACAAGACAGTCATCTATGACGGCGCTGTCAAGGAAATCACGGTGACGCTGACAGATGATCAGGAAGGTACGATCACTACGGATCCGGCAACCGGCGATCTGGGTATCACCTTCATCAACACAGTCGTCAGGATCCAGAAGACAGATGCTGCAACCGGCGCAGAACTGACCGGCGCGCATCTCCAGGTTCTGGACCAGACCGGCGCTGTGATTGACGAGTGGGATTCCGAAACAGGCAAGATCCATGAAGTGGAGAACCTGAAGACCGATGAAGAGTACACGCTGACAGAGACCATCGTTCCGAAAGATTACACCTTCGCGGCAGACGCCACATTCAGTGTTGACAGGAACGGTACGGTTAAGAGCACCGGACTGAAAGCACGTGAAGACGGTGTGCTGCTGCTGGAAGACAAGCTGGCTGAGAAGCCGGAGTTTGAGAAGAAGATTAAGGACACGAACGACACGACAGGAGAGACCAGCGACTGGCAGGACAGCGCCGACTATGACATCGGAGATGCTGTACCGTACAGACTGCAGGCGACCCTGGCGGATAACGTGACCGACTATCTGAAGTACCATATCACCTTCCACGATACGATGGACAACGGCCTGACCTTCAACGGAATCGACAAGGTGACAGTGAACGGCAATGAAGTGGCAGCGGATGAGTATACACTTACTTCCGGCGAGCACAGCTTCGACCTGACACTGACCTGGGGCGACGGCGAAAAGAAGATTACAGACACAGACCTGAACAAGGCAGTTGTCGAAGTCCTCTTCACCGCAGTCCTGAACGATGAAGCGGTCCTGGGCGCTGAAGGCAATGTCAACACGGGCAAGCTGGAATACAGCTGCAACCCGAACGTTGAACAGGACGGCAAGCCCAGTGAAGAGACCGAAGAAACCGATGAAGACTCGGTCATCGCCTTCACCTACATGGTGGATGTGAACAAGGTGGATGAGACCGGTAAGCCTCTGGCAGGCGCAGCCTTCACTCTGGAGAAGAAACTGCCCGGCGACAAGAAGACAGTTATTGGCTGCATCGAGGCTGAAAGCGGAGACATGTTCACCTTCAAGGGTCTGGATGACGGCGATTATATCCTGACGGAAACCATGAAGCCTGAAGGATATAAGGGTATCGATCCGATCGAATTCACGGTGACTGCGGATCATACGGTTGTCTGGGAAGGCGAAGCCAGGAACACGATCCTGACGAAGCTGACCGGCAACGTGATCACAGGCGAGATCGAATTCACTGAAGATACCGGCGCAGGCAGCCTGGTAACGAATGTGAAGAACACGCCTGAACTGACATCCGCGGCTGTGAAGAAGGTCTGGAAGGATGACGAGAACCGTGACGGTCTGCGGCCGCAGGCCCTGCGGATTGAACTGCTGGCAGACGGCGAAGGCACCGGACAGTTCGCCATGCTGGACGCTGCCAACAACTGGACGGCTATGATCAACAACCTGCCGAAGATGAAGAGCGGCAAGGCGGTTGAGTACAGCTGGAACGAACCGGCAGTCCTCGGCTACACGCTGACGGACAGCAGGACGAACGGCATCCTGACAACCCTGACGAATACACACGGTCCGGAAGAAACCGAAGTGAAGGTGCGTAAGGCCTGGATCGACGGTAATGACGCGGCAGGCAAGCGGCCCGCGAGCATCACGGTGCAGCTGTATGCCGACGGACAGGCGACGGGCGAAGCCGTAACGCTGGACGCTTCCAACAACTGGAGCTACAGCTGGACGAAGCTGGCGAAGAACGTCACCGTAACCGGACTGACCAGAGAAATCAAGTACACGGTGGCAGAAACCGATATACCGGAAGGCTACATCGCCAAGACCACAGGGAATGCCTCCACGGGTTATGTGATTACCAATACCTTCGAAACCGGCAAGCTGATCATTGAGAAGGAATTTGATATCGAACCCTGGGAGCCCTTCGGTCCGGACGACAGTCCGATGGATATCCCGGTCACCAAGACCTGGAACGACAATAACAACAAGGACGGCAACAGGCCCGGAGCCATTACGGTGAGACTGCTGGCGGACGGCGTTGAAGTCGCCAATGCGCAGCTGGCCGAATCGAATGGCTGGAAGACGGTGTTCACCGGACTTCCGAGGCTGACAGCCGAGAAGCAGAAGATTGTGTACACCATCACCGAGGATCCGGTTGAATGGTACGAGGCTGAGATTCATGGATTCAATATCCGGAACAACTACAAGCCTGAACTGACCAGCGTATCGGTCCGGAAGGTATGGGACGACAATAACAACGACCAGAAGCTGAGACCGGAAAGCATCGTGATGACGCTGAGCAACGGTATGACAGTTCTGCTGAGCGCAGGAAACAACTGGACCGCGACGATCAGCGATCTGCCGGTCAGGGTGAACGGACAGCCTGTGACGTACACCTGGACAGAGCAGAAAGTGCTCAACTACGGTCTGACCAGTGTGGTAACGGAAGGAAGCACAACGACCTTCACCAATACCCTCTGGAAGCGTCCTGAGACTCCTCCGACGGGCGGCAGGAAACCGAAGACAACCGGTGAAACCGTCACCTTCGAGGAATACAAGACGCCTCTGGGACTTGAAACCATCATCAACCATGTTGGTGACTGCTTCGACTAATCAAAACCAAGGTTTGCGGGCCGGCTGAAAAGCCGACCCGCTTTTTATACCAAAGCAGAAGATGAACAGGAAAACAAGGGGAATGTTGCTTGACAGGGAAAAACCACAAGAATATAATAGTTTTTAGTGATTAACCACTATATTTTGTGGATAGAGAGGAAAATGCATATGAAATACCTGCTTGGGATCGACCTGGGAACATCCGGCACGAAAACAGTTCTGTTCGACCAGAACGGTAAGGGTATCTGCTCCGCAACGGTGGAATATCCGATGTACCAGCCGCAGAACGGCTGGGCGGAACAGGATCCCAAGGACTGGTATAATGCTGCGGTCAGCACGATCCGTACAGTACTGGAAAAGAGCGGCGTGGCCAAGGAAGACGTTGTGTCCATGGGCATCAGCGGCCAGATGCACGGTCTGGTGATGCTGGATGAGAAGGATGAAGTCATCCGTCCCTCCATTATCTGGTGTGACCAGCGGACTGCCAAGGAATGCGAAGAGATCACAGCCAAGGTCGGATATGACAACCTGATCAGGATTACCGCCAATCCCGCTCTGCCCGGATTCACCCTCTCCAAACTGATCTGGGTGAGGAATCACGAGCCGGAAAACTACGCGAAGTGCAAGCATGTGCTGCTGCCCAAAGACTATGTACGGTTTATGCTGACCGGTGATTTCGCCACAGAGGTTTCCGACGCCAGCGGCATGCAGATGCTGGACGTGCCGAACCGCTGCTGGAGCGACGAGCTGCTGGGCATCCTGGATATCGACAAGAACATGCTGGCCAAGGTGTACGAGAGCTGCGAAGTGACCGGACACATTTCAGCGAAGGCTGCCGAGCTGACCGGGTTGAGTGAGAAGACCCTGGTGGTCGGCGGTGCCGGAGATAACGCTGCTGCGGCTGTCGGTACCGGCGTTGTGGAAGACGGGAAGGCTTTTACCACCATCGGCACCAGCGGCGTGGTGTTTGCCCATACAGACAAGCTGGCTATCGACCCCAAGGGCCGTGTTCATACCTTCTGCTGCGCAGTGCCCGGCGCATGGCATGTGATGGGTGTTACCCAGGCGGCCGGCCTGAGCCTGAAGTGGTTCCGCGACAATTTCTGCGGAGCTGAAAAGATCACTGCTGAGGCTATGGGTGTTGATACTTACGAACTGACGAACCAGGAAGCAGCCCAGAGCCCCATCGGCGCAAACAAGCTGATTTATGCGCCTTATCTGATGGGCGAGCGTACTCCTCACCTGGACAGTGACTGCCGCGGCATCTTCTTCGGCCTGAGTGCCATGCATCAGCGTCGTGACCTGCTCCGTGCGGTTATGGAAGGCGTGACCTACAGCCTGAATGACTGCCTGGGCGTGCTGGCCGGAATGGGCGTTGCTCCTGAAACGATGCTGGCCTGCGGCGGCGGCGGAAAGAGCCCGCTGTGGCGTCAGATGCTGGCAGACGTGATGAACTGCCCCGTTGCAACGACCGTGAATACAGAAGGTCCCGCGCTGGGTGTGGCTATCCTGGCCGGCGTCGGCGCCGGACTGTACGGAAGCGTCCAGGAAGCCTGCAAGGCGATGATCAAGGTTAATCCCGCACAGGAACCCATTGCGGAGAATGTGCCGAAGTACGCTAAGGTGTATGAAGTATTCAAGAAGCTTTATACCGCAAATAAGGAACTGTATAAAGACCTGGGAACGATTGAATAATTAACAATTAATAATGCACAATTAACAATTGTTACTACCCACGATAACGCATATATCAGTGGAGGGAAGATTTATGAAGTGCCAGTATTGCAGCTGCCTGGACAGTAAGGTGATCGATTCCCGGCCGACAGACGATGGAAACAGCATCCGGCGCAGACGGGAATGCACAAACTGCGGCAGAAGGTTCACAACCTATGAGAAGGTTGAACTCAGTCCTCTGTTTGTGGTGAAACGGGACGGCCGCCGGGAAAGCTTTGACAGCCGGAAGATCAAAGCCGGTATCCTGCACGCTTGTGACAAGCTGCCTGTGAGCATGCAGCAGATCGATGAGATCGTGACCAAGGTGGAGCAGAAAGCCTACGCCACGATGGACGGAGAAATCGCTTCAGAGAAGATCGGCGATATGGTTATGTCTGAACTGAAAGAACTGAACGATGTGGCTTATGTCCGTTTCGCTGCGGTGTACCGGAAGTTCACGGACGTGGGAACCTTCATGAACGAGCTGAAGAAGCTTGTTGATGAGAAAATGTAAAATACTGTAGTACAGGAGGATAAAGAATATGCTGTGGGGTTGGATTGTTAAGATCGCACTGTGGGCGCTGGCAGGTTTCGCAGCCAGCAAGATCATGAAGGGCAGGCCCGACGGACTGCTCAGCAATATCCTGCTGGGTCTGGTTGGCGGCGTTGTGGGCAACCTGCTGTTCAGTCTGATTGGACTGGACTCCATCAACGGAATCGGCAATATCATCGTTTCCGTGATCGGCGCCTGCGCGGTGCTGTTCTGCGTGAAGAAGTTTGCGAAATAAAAGCAACTGAAGAGAGAATGAGAAGGAAGCCCGCTGCAAAGGGAAAAGCCCGCCGCAGCGGGCTTTTCCCTTTGGGAATGAAGAATGAAAAATGAAGAATGAAAGATGGAGGGAAAAACAGCTTCCAGAAACGGAAGCTGTTTTCTTGAATTAATGCGCATTCGCGTAGTAAGAGATTCCTCCACGAGCTACGCTTGGTCGGAATGACAATATGTCGTTGGGACGACGGAGAAAGGGAACGTGACAGAAGAGACAATGGCATCACATGAGTGAAGCAAAATGCGGAATTATGAATGCAGAATGAGAATGATCTCTTTACAGAAGATGTTCCGTAAGCATTGAAGGTTTACATCCCCGGAGGAGATCCCTCGACTACGCTCGGGATGACAAGTGAAGGCGGTGGAGTTCCTGCCTGACTTGATGGAGATTGGACTTGGCGGCAGTAGATGTGCTGAAAACGGGAAGATGAAAAAGAGAACGGGATTAAGGTCAAACTTCGCATGACATTAACCCGTCCCTCATGTTAACTATCCGCGGGCATATAGGCTTAAGACTGAAAACGCCCCGCTGCGGGAAAGCAGCGGGGCTGATGGGTATTTAAGGATTATTCATCATCAGCGCGGAAGGCGTAGATGGTGGTTGTGTCATACTTCTCACCGGGACGGAGAATTGTGGTGCCGGGGAAGTTGGGATGGTTGGGATCATCCGGGCAATGCTGGGTTTCCAGGCAGAAGCCGGAGTAATGACCGTAGTTTGCGCCTTCCTTGCCGCCCTTGATATCAGTGGTGCAGGCGGTGTAAAGCTGGATGGCGGGCTGGTCCGTCAGGACTTCCATGTAGCGGCCGGTTTCTTCGTGATAAACGCTGGCAGCGGCGCCCATGGCCTCACCTTTGCGGAGCACGAAGTTGTGATCGTATCCGCCGGCGGGAATCATCTGGGGGCAAGTTTCATACACTTCCAGCCCTTCTTCCAGCAGCAGGCCGTCACGGAGATCCAGGGGGGTTCCGGCTACAGGCATATAGTCACCGGTGGGGATCAGGCCCTTATCCACCTTGGTGATCACATCGGCGTCGATGGCTACTTCATGATCCTTGACGGTGCCGTGCTTATGACCGCCGAGGTTGAAGTAGGTGTGGTTGGTCAGGTTGCAGAGAGTGGGCTTATCCGTGGTGGCTTCATAGCGGATGATCAGGTCGCACATATCATTCCAGGTGAAGGTGACGGTCACATCCAGATTGCCGGGATAGTTTTCCTCACCGTCCGGAGAAATCCGATGGAAGGAAACGGAATCCTCGTGCTCTCCTTCTTTGGGAGTGCCGGTCCAGAAATGGGCCGCAAAGCCGACGTTGCCGCCGTGCAGGTGGTTGATGCCGTTGTCATTCAGGGCGACCTGATACTGGACGCCGTCGATAGAGAACTTGCCGGCACCGATCCGATTGCCGTAACGGCCGACGGTATCACCGAAGCAGCCGTGAGGCCCGATGTAGCGGTCCAGACTGTCAAAACCGAGGGCAACATCATCCATATTGCCGCCGGCGTCCGGAACGATAATGGAGGTGACGATAGCACCCCACTCCATGACGGTGACAGAAGCGCCCATGTTATTGGTCATTGTGAACTTATGGACATCTTTTCCTTTGGGGGATTTTCCCCAGACTTCCGTTTTGATGGACATAGCACGATTCCTCCCAGATATTTTTGTTGGGTTTGGTTCTTCTCCGGGAAGCCATTTTCATAACCGGGAACATATGGATGCCGGCATAAAAGAACGGGGGACTCAACAGCAGTGCTGTATGCGTATATCCCGGAGAAAAACGGTTTTACTGATCAATATCATCTTGTATTGTAAGGGTTTCAGGGGGATTGTCAAGAGCGGGAACAGTCTCCAGCGCGGAGAGTTTGCGCTGAATACTGCGGGATTTTGTTACGGCGGAATCGATGGATTCTCCAGCCTGGTCCAGACGGCGGCGGGTGTTTTCCAGCGTTTCCGCAAAACGGATGAAATCCTTTTTGATTTCACCCAGCAGAAGCCAGACTTCTCCGGAACGTTTTTCAATGGCCAGGGTACGGAATCCCATCTGCAGCGCATTGAGCATAGCAGAGAAGGTGCCGGGCCCTGCAATGACGATCCGGTAATCCCGCTGCAGGGTTTCCACCAGCTCCGGAGTCTGAAGCGCCTCGGAATAGAGGCCCTCCACCGGCAGGAACATGATGGCGAAATCTGTGGTATGCGGAGGGGAAATATACTTTTCCGCTATTTTTTTCGCTTCCTGCTTCAGGCGCTGGATGAGCGCTTTGCGGGCAGCTTCGGCGCCGGCGGCATCACCCTGCTGGGCAGCGTCCGTCAGGCGGATATAATCCTCCTGGGGGAATTTGCTGTCCACCGGCAGATAGACGGTGCTGCCGTTCTGATCCGGAAGACAGACCGCGAATTCCACCCGCTCCGAAGAGCCGGGAATGACAGCCACATTTTCCTCATACTGACCGGGGGCAAGCGACTGGCGGATCAGGTTGCCGAGCTGCATTTCACCCCAGATACCCCGGGTCTTCACGTTGGTAAGGACTTTCTTCAGATCGCCGACGCCGGAGGCCAGGGTATGCATTTCCCCCAACCCTTTATAAACCGATTCGAGCCGCTCGCTGACCTGGGCAAAAGACTGATCCAGCTTTTTGTCCAGACTTTCCGAAAGCCGGTCGTCCACGGTTTTGCGCATTTCAGATAGCTGACGCTCATTTTCCAGCCGCAGGTCATTGATTTTCTCTTCCTGGTTCCGGGTGGAGAGAAGCACCTGACGCTGCATACTTTCAAGCAACGTAGACTGACCCTGGCCCATCTGGGACAGGGTGGTCATCAGAGACTGGTTGGCCTCATAAAGCGACTTTGCCGCTTCGTCATGCTGGGCGTCCAGTTCGTCCAGAAGACGGTTGCCTAGATTGACAAGGCCGTGCTCCTGGGTCATCCGGTCACGTTCCTGTTTATGGTCAAGCGCAGACTGCCTGATCAAAAGAATGATCAGGAGCAGCAGGCAAAGAACCAGAAGCAGGGGAGTGATTAGTTCGTAATTCATAATTCATAATTATGGAGTGTCAGAAGCGGAGATAGATGTAAAAGAAACACGTTCAATTCATAACTGGTGAATCATAATTCGCCTTCTTAGTGTGAACACACTTTCAATTGTGAATTATGAATTATGAATTGTGAATTGATCTTACATGTCCCGCCGGCCTTCAAGCGCCTTAAAGAGGGTTACCTCATCCGTATACTCCAGATCACCGCCGACAGGAACGCCGTGGGCGATCCGGGTGCACTTGACATTCATGGGCTTGAGCAGACGCGCGATATAGGTAGCGGTTGCCTCACCCTCCACATCCGGATTGGTGGCGAGAATGACTTCATTTACTTCTTCGGTCCCGAGGCGCGCAAGAAGCTCCCGGATGTGAATATCATCCGGGCCGATTCCCTCCATGGGAGAAAGAGTCCCATGAAGCACATGGTACAGGCCATGGTACTCGTGCATACGTTCCAGCGCCGCCACATCCCGCGGATCCCGGACCACACAGATCTGACCGTTATGACGTGCCGGATCCGCACAGATCGGGCAGGCATCACCGGTGGCGTAATTGCCGCAGGTTTCACAGAAGCGAATAGCCTTACGGCCTTCCCAGAGCGCAACAGAGAGCGCACGGACATTCTCCTGCGGCTGTGAAGCCAGGTGATAGGCCAGCCGCTGGGCCGTTTTGGGGCCGATGCCGGGCAGCTTGGCCAGTTCCATGGCCATTGCCGCAATGGGCTCAAACTGACTGCTCATCTCAGAACAGACCGCCCATTCCGGGAGCCATGCGGTTCATCGCGGTTTCGCGGGCTTCCTCACCCTTGCGAAGCGCTTCGTTGACCGCGGCCATCACCAGATCCTGAAGCATTTCGATATCATCAGGATCCACAACCTGGGGATCAATGGTAATGGAAGTCAGTTCACGCTTGCCGCTGACTTTGACGGAAACCATTCCGCCACCCGCGGTCGCCTCATATTCGGCCTCTTCCAGACGTTCCTGTGCTTCCTGCATCTGCTGCTGCATTTTCTGAGCCTGACGCATAAGCTGCTGCATGTTGGCGCCTCCACCGAAGCCGCCGAAATTCGGTCTACCCATAATTGTTATACCTCCACAGATATTTAATTAAGAATTCATAATTCAGAATTCAGAATTATAGATTGTCGGGGGAATCCTGTCCGCGGAAAACCGGAAAGCATTATGTGGTTTCCTCTGGCGGCGCGGATTCTTCAGGAACCGGAGCGGGAACAGCCGTAACTCCGGTGACGATATCATCCAGAATGGCCATGACATAAGGCATACCCTTGCCGGCACGGTTCTGGAAAAGAATATCATCCCTGGAAAGTTTGCTGTACGGACTGCGAACCTGATACACCAGAAGGTCGCAGGGAATATCACGGCTGATCCGGCTGACGCCCGCGATACACTTGCCGTTGGAACCGTTCTTGTTGAAGTAGAAGCAGCGGACACCCTTGCCGGCACGGTTCTGGGGTTCAAAGTCGAGCTGGGGAATACGCTTGGCCCAACCGCGCTCAGAGAAGAGAATGATTTCATCGTTTTCTTCCAGCTGACTGACCCAGAAGACTTCGTCACCGCTTTCGACACTCATGCCCTTAACGCCTGTGGCAATCCGGCCCTGAACCGGGACGGAGGCCAGCGGGAAGCGGATGCTCATACCGCCGCGGGTGATGAGCAGCAGATCGCCTTCATGCGCAGCGGGAAGGATTGACAGGAGCGCATCGCCCTTCTTCAGGGACAGTGTCGGATATTTGCGGCTGCGGACATCATAATCCACGGCAGCGGTCCGCTTGATCATACCGTTCTTCGTGACAAACAGGAAATCCGGCAGGTCTTTGACCTTCGAAGGATTGCAGGCCAGCATGAGCAGGGGCTGCTCTTCCTCCTCAATTCCCATGAGCACGCCGGAGAGCAGCTGGCCGCGGTCCTTCGGTTTGCATTCGGAAATCTTGCCGATGTTGATGGGATAACAGTTCCCCAGATTGGTGAAGAAATAGAGAGTATCCGCGGTGGTGGACGGAAGCAGCCAGCGGGCGCTTTCTGCCAGGTTTTCCTCCGCAGAGGGAAGCGGGCTGCGCTTCAGCTGGGCGGGAGAGACACGCTTCAGGTAGCCGCCTTCCGTATAGATAATGACGGCATCCTCGGGTTCGGGCGTGTTGTCCGGCAGATCCACCGGCGCATCCTCGGGCACTTCCAGCGTAGTACGGCGGTCGTTGGAGAATTCTTCAGCGATCGCTTCCATTTCCTTGCGGATGACCTCGGTCAGCTTCTTTCCGCTCTTCAGGATGCCCTCCAGACGGGCAATCAGTTTCAGAACATCCGCGTATTCTTTCCGGAGCGCTTCAATTTCCAGATTGGTCAGGCGCTGCAGACGCATATCCAGGATTGCCTGAGCCTGGATTTCACTGAGAGCGAAGCGCTCCATCAGGCCGATCCGTGCTTCCTTGGGACTCTTGCTGGCCCGGATCAGGGCAATGACCTCATCCAGGTTGTCCAGGGCAATCATTAAACCTTCGAGTACGTGAGCGCGGGCTTTGGCCTGCTTCAGTTCATACTCCGTCCGGCGGGTGACGGCCTGCTTCTGATAGTCAATATAGCTGGAAATAAGCTCCTTCAGACTGAGAAGCTTCGGCTTGCCGCCGACAATGGCGACCATGTTGACACCGAAGGTGACCTGCAGATCGGAATATTTATACAGGTAAGACAGCGTCCGCAGGGGATCCACATCGCGCTTGAGCTCGATGACCGCGCGCATACCGGTCCGGTCACTTTCATCCCGGATGTCATAGATGCCGCCGAGAGTTACTTTCTTGTCTTCGCTCAGCTTCTGGATTTTTTCCAGCATAGCGGCTTTGTTGACCTGGTAAGGAATTTCAGTAATAACCAGGAGTTTCCGCCCGGAAGCGCCGTCCTCAACATGAACCCGGGCACGGAGCGTCAGCTTGCCTTTACCGGTTTCATAACCGCGGCGGATTTCCTCATTGCGGAGCAGCACGCCGCCGGTGGGGAAGTCCGGGCCGGGAAGAATCTGCATGAGTTCATCCAGGGTGATATCCGGATTTTCCATCTGGGCAACGACAGCCCGGACAGCTTCTCCCAGGTTGTGGGTGGGGATATTGGTGGCCAGGCCGACTGCAATGCCGTTGGCGCCGTTTACCAGCAGATTGGGGAAACGGGCGGGCAGCATATCCGGTTCTTTCAGGGTGTCATCGAAATTCAGGCGAAAAGGAACAGTGTCCTTTTCAATGTCCCGCAGCATTTCCATGGCCAGGGGCGTCATCCGGGCTTCGGTATAACGCATGGCCGCGGCGCCGTCGCCGTCGATGGAGCCGAAGTTGCCGTGACCGTCCACCATGGGACAGCGCATGGAAAAGTCCTGCGCCATATGCACCAGGGCGCCGTAGACAGAAGAGTCTCCGTGCGGATGGTATTTACCAAGGCAGTCACCGACGATACGGGCGCACTTGCGGTGCGGCTTGTCCGGTGTGGTGCCCAGTTCCATCATGGTATAGAGGATACGGCGCTGAACGGGCTTCAGTCCGTCTTCCACCCGGGGGAGGGCGCGCTCCAGAATAACATGTTCGGCATAGGGCATCATGCTGTTATGCATGACGTCTTCCATGTTGATATCAAGAATCCGGGAAGGATCGTCTTTGACGATGGGCTTTTCAGGCTCTTTACGCTTTGCCATGATTTACTGCCCTCCTTCCTGCTGCGACTGTACGCTGTGACCGTCCAGTTCGGCATCGAATGTATCCGTACGGTTAAAGTCAGCGTGTTCGCTGATGTAATCGCGGCGGGGTTCCACCTTGTCGCCCATAAGAACGGTGGTAAGCCGGTCTGCCAGGGCGGCGTCCTCAATACCCACGCGCATGAGTTTGCGCTGGGACGGATCCATGGTGGTTTCCCACAACTGTTCGGGGTTCATTTCACCAAGACCTTTGTACCGCTGCAGGGTGTAGCCCTTGCCGACGGAACGGGTGGCTTTGGCGAGCTCCTTGTCATCATAGGCGTAGATGACCTTCTGCCCCTTCTGAACCTTGTAAAGCGGAGGCATACCGATATAGACATGACCGCCGGTAATCAGATCCTTCATATAACGGAAGAAGAAGGTGAGCAGGATGGCCCGGATATGGGCGCCGTCCTGGTCCGCATCGGAGAGGATGATGACTTTGCCGTATTTGAGGTTGTCCAGGGTAAAGCCTTCATCAATTCCGGTTCCCAGAGCGGTAATCAGACTGCGGAATTCCTCATTGGCCAGCACCTGGTCCAGATGCTTTTTCTCAACATTCAGCGGCTTGCCGCGAAGGGGAAGAATGGCCTGGAAACGGCGGTCACGGCCCTGCTTGGCGCTGCCGCCTGCGGAATCGCCCTCCACGATGAAGAGTTCGTTATCCTCCCAGTGCCGTCCGGTACAGCTGGAAAGCTTACCCACCAGGGGAGCGGCTTCCAGCTGGCTGGCCTTGCGGATGTTGTCACGGGTTTTGCGGGCTGCTTCCCGGGCCTGGGCGGCGCGGATGGCCTTGGAGACGATGGCGTTGGCAACTTCCTGGTTTTTCAGGTTGTCCAGCCAGTCCAGCAGCTGCTGCGTCACAATGGCTTCCACCGCGGGACGGACTTCACTGTTGCCGAGACGGCCCTTGGTCTGGCCTTCGAACTGGGGATTTTTGACCATGGTGGTCAGAACGCAGGTCAGCCCCTCGCGGAAATCTTCACCCGCCAGGTTGTTATCTTTTTCCTTCAGCAGGCCGATCCGGCGGGCGTAATCATTGAAGCACTTGGTAAAGGCCGCCTTAAAACCGGTCTCGTGGGTGCCGCCTTCGGGTGTATTGATGTTGTTGACATAAGAGAACAGGCTTTCGGTGTAGCCGTCAGTATACTGGATGGCCGCGCGGCAGATGACGGTGTCCCGTTTGCCCTCAATATAGATGATATCTTCCTGCAGGGCGTTTTTACCGGCGTTCAGGTAACGGACATAATCGGAAATGCCGCCGTCATAGCAGAAGACACGGGTACGGCTGTCCGCGTCAGCCAGCCGCTCATCGGTAAAGGTGATGCGGATGCCGCGGTTCAGGTAAGCCAGTTCCTGCAGACGCCGGGCAACCGTTTCTGTCTGGAAACGGACATCCTCAAAGATCTCATCATCCGGGAGAAAACGAACCAGGGTGCCCTTTTTACGGGTGTTGCCCAGCACTTCCAGCGGACCTTCAGGCTTGCCGGCATGGATTTTACCGGTGGCAGGATCCGTCTGACTGGTGAAGGCCATGCGGTAATGGGTCCAGTTGAGGAACACATCGACGGTGAGCCACTTGCTCAGCGCGTTAACGACGCTGGCACCGACGCCGTGGAGACCACCGGAATAGTCATAGTTTTCACTGTTGAACTTGCCGCCGGCGTGCAGCACGGTGAAGATGACTTCCACACCGGGCTTGTGCATGGTGGGATGTTCATCCACGGGCATGCCGCGTCCGTTGTCATAAACGCTGGCGGAGCCGTCCTTGTGAAGCGTGACGGAGACTTCAGAAGCGAAGCCGTTGGACGCTTCGTCAATCGCATTGTCCACGATTTCCCACAGAAGGTGATGCAGACCGCGGGAAGAGGTTGTACCGATATACATGCCGGGGCGCATACGCACAGCCTCCAGGCCTTCCAGCACCTGGATATTACCGGCATTATAGGTTTGGGATGCCATGGGTTCACTCCTTTGGGGCTTTCACATGAAAGGCCCGAATGATCACAGATTATTATACCATAAAATGTGCCTGAAAAGAAAGGGGAACACAAGATTTTGTAAGCTGTTCAGCAAGTTGCAAAATCAATGCATTATTCGTCCGAAAAAACGGACGAATGTGAATTATCGCTTTGCGATGTGAAATACTCGCCTGTCGGCGAATGCGGCAGTTACTGCCTCTGACTGGGGTTTTCAGACGGAGGATGTGATATTGAGGGTCGTTTTTTTCCGGATGGAGAGAAATACAGGGGCTCAATTTATCAGATGCGTCGTTTATTCAGGGTTATGCCGGGAATATAATACGGGCAAGGATGAGGGGCAGAACCTGATTCCGGATCTGCAGATCTCACGGGAAGAAAGGAGGATGGATAATCGTTTAAGGTATAGAGCTCAGACGCCCTGCCGATGGCGGTGCGGTTGACATGTATACGAAAAAAGGGGATAATATTTTTCGTATACGATGAAGGAGGATGTGCTAATGAAGCGCATTTTGTGCATTATACTTGCCCTTGGAATGCTGACCGGAACAATGGCTTTTGCCGTTGCTGAAGAGGATGACGATATTCAGTTCTCGGATGAAGAACTGCGGGAAATGCAGGAAGAGGAAGACCAGGCTGAAAACTATGTTGAGGCTGAGGTAAAAGGTGAGGTTTACCATGAAATGACCCGGGAGGATTTCAATGCGAATTCTCCTGCCCTGTATAAGGCCAAAATGCGTTCGGACTACAACGGCGTGATCTACTCGGAAAAGTGGAAGTCTGAAGAAGACATTACCCCGAAGATGAGACTGATGGACGCCAGGGGTAAAAAGGTGGACATCCTGTATGTCGGACTGATCTGGTTTATCGTCCGGCGGGACAATGTGATCGGCTATGTCAGAAGGCAGCAGATTGCCAAAGGCGACATTGAAACGGTTGATCCTGTGAACACACCGCCTTTCAATGTTCAGAAGCACACCTATATCGCCAAAACCGCCACCACCTGCCATGTACGGAAGAGCATGACGCCTTCCAAGGGAGACGGGGATGACGGAAACAACTGGGTCATCCTGAAGCCCGGCACAGAGCTGAGCATCTGGAAGTTCTACAAAGGCTGGGCGATGGTAAACTACTGGCGTGAATACGGTTATATCGATCCGAATGAGCTGACGGACCTGGTGCCCGTTTCTCCTACGGATGAAGAACTGTTCCCGGACAGTCCCATTGCTGCCTATACAAGCTATTACAAGATGACCCAGAACGAAACAAACCTGAACCGGATCCATAATATTAAAACCGGCTGCGGGTATATTTCCCAGGTGCTGCAGCCCGGAGAACGCCTGGACGCAAACAAAACCATGGGTCCCTATCGTCCGGGCAAGGGATACAAACAGGCCGGCGTGCTGACGGCCGGGACATCCAAGCTGGGATACGGCGGCGGAACCTGCCAGGTTTCCAGCACACTGTACAACGCGCTGATCCAGCTGCCGGACATCGAGATCAATCATCGCCGTCCCCACGGCGGAAACGGTGCCGCCTACCTGCCGATCCACTGTGACGCGGCTGTGGGCAACCCGGAACTGAACCTGATTTTTACCAACCGTTATGATTTCCCGATCAAAGTGCTGGGCACCTCCAATGACGACGGCGCCCTGCTGATGAGAATTTACCGGTATCATGGGGAAGAAGAGTAAAACCACAGGAGTAAAACCTGAAACCATAGTCCATAATCCTGTATTATGAAGGAGGCAAAAAAATGAAGAAATCCATTCTGTCCATGGTAATGGCCCTTGTAATGGCCTTCTCCTGCATCGGCCTGGCGGCCGCTGAAGAAGGTACGATATCCTTTGACGCGAAGATCAGCGCGGATATTCCCGCACTGATGGTGCAGTCCGGGGAGGCTACGGCAGAACTGCCCGAGGACGCGCAGCAGGCTTTGAACGCTGTGAACGCGATCCTGAATACGGTTACGCTGAAAGGCGTTTTTGAAAAGGACGCCGGAGAAGTAGCCCTGTACGCGGGCGATGATCTTATGCTTTCCATCGGCGCGAAGAAAACGGAAGAGGGCGCGACCATTGCCAGCACCCTGCTGGGCAACCAGGTGCTGTTCCTTTCCAATGAGATGGTTCAGCAGATGCAGCAGCAGATTCAGCAGCAGGCGGCGACATCTGCAACGGCTTCTGCAGGTTCGCTGAATGAACTGCAGAACATTGACAAGGAGCAGCTCGGGAAGGACGTAGCGGAAATTGCGGAGAAGCTGAGCAAGGCATTCAGCGAAAAAGTGGGTGAGCCGGAGAACGGCGAATTCACTGTGGACGGAATGACCTTTACCGTGAAGACTCCTGTCAACATCACTTATGCGGAAGCTTCCGAACTGATTCTGAACAGCGCGAAGGAACTGCTTGGAAAAGATTCCATGAAGGCGGTTCTCAAGGCCTTCAGCCAGAAAGGCGATCCGATCGAAGAGATCGACAAGGCAATTGAAAAAATCAAGAACCAGCCCGCTGAAGAACAGCCTGAACTGTCTGCGGCGATCTATTCAAACGACAAGGACGATAACTATGTTGTCATTGAAATGACCAAGAAGACCGCCGCGACCGAGACTGAAGAAGCCAAGGAAGAAAAGGTCTATTTCGCTGAAGGCCTTGCGGACGGAACGGTCAAAATCCTCCTGACGGCCGACGCAGAGAAGGAAGACATTGAGTTTGCCTTCAACGCGGCTGAAGGAAACACCAGCCTCCTGGGTAAGATTGCCGACACCAAGGGCATGAACATGGATATTGACCTCAATGCCGATCAGGCCGGCAACCTGGTGATGAACCTGGCTATCAAGGACAAGGATGTCAATGTGAAGGCGAGCGCGAAGGTGGAAGCCGCGGAAGGCGACCGGAAGAACTTTACTGTGGACGTATTTGCCAACGACTCTGAAAAAGCCCTGCTGACCATTACAGGTTCTGCCGGAAAGAGCGAAGACAAACCGGTCAGCGTGTTTGAAGGAGAAAACATCACGGTTCTGCCGCTTGAAAAGCTGGCGAGCGGTGAAGATGCCACCGTGACCGGACAGCTTTCCCTGACAGCAACCGCCAACCTGCTGAAGTCTGTGACCGTGCTGGCCAAGAACCTGCCGGAAGACGCGGCAGCCTGGCTCAATGCCCAGGTGAAGCAGCTGATGGTTCCCAAGAAGCCTGCCGTACAATAATGAAAACAGTGAGCAAAGAGGAGAGACAAGCGCTCTCCTCTTTTTTGTGGTTCCGGAGCGGATAACATAACCGATTCTGAAGGAAGAATTACCCCCAAAAACAGGAGTATAATGGGGAAAGAGAGAAATACTTATTCCGTACAAATAATTGAACAGAGCAGCGGACAGCACGCTGCGGAGACAGGAGATTCAACATGCAGAAAATTGCCAGCTTTCAGGTTAACCATCTGAACCTGCTGCCGGGCCTTTATTTATCCCGGACTGACAGGCGGGAACAATGCGCGGCATCCACGTTTGACCTGCGGGTTACCGCACCGAACCGGGAACCGGTGATGGATGTTCCGGCCATACATACTATTGAGCATCTGGGCGCCACCTTCTTCCGGAACAGCAAAAGGAAGGATGAAATTATATACTTCGGGCCTATGGGATGCAGGACGGGCTTTTACCTTGTGGTTTTCGGGGAACAGACCGCGGAGGACGTTTATCCGCTGGTACTGGAGATGTGTGATTTTATCATCGGCTTTGAGGGAGAAATTCCCGGAGCCAGACCGGAAGAGTGCGGGAACTGGTCCGAGCAGAACCTGAACATGGCCAAGTACTATATCCGTAAATACCGTGAAGAACTGACAGCGCATAAGCGGCTGACCTATCCGGAATAAGAAACCCGCGGGCATGACGGAACGAGCGGAAGGGAGTTACAGACAGATGAACGGCTGCCGGGAGAGAACCAGGAAAACCCTAGCAATGCTTCTAAGCATTGTATTCGTTTTCTGCCATGTCTGCATAGCGTCGCTGGCGGAGGAAATTCCGGCGACACCGACGGATCTGGCCGGAGAAGCGGAACCGTTTGAACAGACGGAGACCGTGGAGGGCGTCAGGATTACGGTTACGGTCAGGGACGGTGCCCGGACAGCTGATGGAAATACTTTTGTCGCGAAAGTATCGGCTGCGGACTTTGTTTCCGCTGCCGAGGAAGTACTGGGCATTGAGCAGGGCGACGGCAGGGTTATCCGCCACGCGGTTTACCGGTTTTCCTTCGGGGAAATGAGCGGACCCGGCAAGGTCAGAATGGAAAAACTTGGGCTGACCGGACTGCAGGAGGAATATCCGGGCAGCCGGGTCAGCGTGTATGTGCTGAGGTATGATGAGACTGTTCAAAGCCTGAAAGAAAAAGTCCGGAGCATTCCGGTAATTATACAGGCTGAACGGAATACGATTTCCTTTGCTCTCCCGGAACCGGGACTGTACGACGTGGTAACGGTAGCACAGCTGCCGGAGGAGAGTCTGCCGGCGGATGAAAAACCAGCGGCAGAGGAAGCGGACGACGCTGGTTCCGCGGACAATCCGGCGGAGGAGGAATCAACCGCAGACACAGAACAGGAAGGACCTGCCGCGGAGCCGGAAAACGGAGAAACGGAACCGGCGGAAACAGAACCGGTTTCAGAATCAGAGAAGCCGGAGGAGACCGGCGCAGCGGCACCGGCACAGGAACCTGCTGAACGTGAACAGGAAGTTCCGGCAGCAGAGAGCAAACAAATAGAAGAAGCGCCTGCAGCAGAAATGACAGACGAGGGACAGAAACCGCAGGAAACTCCTGAACCGGCGGAGGTTCTCTCCGGGACGGGGAGTACGGAAGCGGAACCCTTATCCGGAGCTGCGGAAGAAGACGACAGGGTGAAAGCCTTTGTGACCCGCTGCTACTGGCTGATCCTTGGAAGGGAACCGGATCAGGGCGGACTGGCCGACTGGACCGGCAGACTGAAAAGCAAAAGTGCTACGGCCGCGGAAATTATCCTGGGCTTCTTCGGCAGCCGGGAGTTTATCCAAATGCATAAGCCTTCGGAGGAAATGATTGAGATCCTGTACAGGACGATGCTGAACCGGGCGTCGGATGAATCCGGCAGGCAAAGCTGGAGTAACCTGATTGCCAGCGGAGCTTCCCTGAACAAACTGCTGAACGGGTTCTGCACTTCCGCTGAATTCAAAAGCATCTGTGAAAGCTATGGCATAGAGGCGGGATCGCTTCCGGAAGGAGCGGCAGGAACCCCTGTGGCCTACAGCGAGAGAATAACAGCTTTTGTGACCAGGTGCTACCGGGAGGCGCTGAGCCGGGAACCGGACGCCAACGGCCTGCAGTTCTGGTGCAACCAGCTGACAGGGAAAAACATGTCTTTCTCCGAGGTTGCGGCGGGATTCGTGTTCTCCGATGAAATGAACAACAAAAACCTGAACGACGAGGCCTTTGTCAAAGTACTGTACCGGCTGTACCTGGGCCGGGAAGCGGAATACGCCGGGCTTGAATTCTGGAAGGGAAAACTGAAGGAGGAAATGACCCGGGAACAGGTGAACGAAGGTTTCGCAAATTCCCGGGAGTTTGCGGGCATCGTTGCGGCTTACGATTCTGAGTCAGGGGCCGAACCGGAATACAATTATATCCTTGTTCCGGATGACCAGGGTATCGTGGTCAATAACGGAGCGAAGGTGCAGATCCGGACCAGTCCGGAACTCGTGAAAGCGGGAACTGCCCTGAAGTGGCTGAGCAGCGATACAAAGATTTTTACCGTCAGCCAGGACGGTGAACTGACGGGCTGCTATCCGGGCAAAGCCACGCTGAAGGTATACCTGCCGGACGGAAAGATCCTCACGGAAACCACAGTGACCGTGAAAGCCAATTACCGGGCGGTGCTGTTCTCTGAATCCACATTCGCCGGGGGAGTGATCCGCCGGAACCGGGGCGACGTGAAACTGATGAAGAATGTTCTGTCCTCCGTTACCGGGCCGGACGGTGAACTGTATAAAGTCTATTCCTACGATGACCTGGTGGCAAAGGATGTGTACACCAAGATCAACCAGCTGCTGGTCGCACCATCCCGGGACGGTGACGTCTCCATGTTCTTCTTCGCATCCCACGGGGATTATAAATCCACGAGCCAGAAATATGCCGGCCGCCTGTGGTGCAAGAACAAGGAAACCTGGCTGGAACTGCCGGAACTGGCAAAAACACTGGCTGCGGCGAAGGGCAAAGTGATCGTGATTCTTGAATCCTGCGGACCGGGAGCGGCAGTCCGGGAATGGCCTGACGAAAACCTGAGCGCCGCGTCGCCCGAAGGTGAAACGGTCACAGCGGAAGAAATCGACGCGCCCGATCTTACTGAAATGATCATCAGTACGTTTGCAGCAGCGGACCCGGGCCTGACGGTTTATCAGACGAACCTGGCGGACGAGCCGCTCAGCGGCGCGGGAACGGACACAGCCGGACAGGCGCCGGGCGGGAATCTGTTCCTGACGGAGAAGTTTGTCGTGCTGACGGCTTCCGCGTATCTGCAGGCCTCCTA
Organism: uncultured Eubacteriales bacterium; assembly: GCA_900315675.1. Taxonomy (GTDB): domain Bacteria; phylum Bacillota; class Clostridia; order Christensenellales; family Aristaeellaceae; genus Aristaeella. The sequence goes on along the minus strand of OMZY01000019.1, from coordinate 22,236 downwards.
CATGGTCGGGGAGCATTCCTACAACCTGTTCCCGTACTGGCTGTCCAAGGGTGTGGGTACAAGCGGCGCCATGCCGGCGGATATTGAACACGGAAACGGAGACGGAAAGCTGACACTGAACGAACTGTACCAGTATGTGCACAAGCATACCAGCTTCAGGCAGACACCGCAGGTATATCCGAAAAACAGCGATTATGTGCTGTTCCTGAGAAAGTAAAACAGGAAACGGGAGACACCGGAAAATGACGGACAGAACACAGCAGTCGGGAACCGGAAAGCTGCCGGAACTTCTGCGCTTCGGAAACGGAGACAGCGTCAACACAACCGAAGACTGGAAACGCAGAAGGACAGAGCTGCTCCGGCTGTATTCGGAATACGTATACGGCTGTATGCCGGAAAAAGAAAAGGAAACTTTGAACTGGAACCTGCGGGAAGACCCGGAAACGGGCGGAACACTGATGACAATTACAGTTTCCTCGGAAGGACGCAGCGCGTCCTTTTCCGTTCTGGCCGGCCTTCCGGCACGGGAAGCGCCGGAAGGCGGTTTTCCGTTTTTTATCGAATACTGGCCGTGGCATTATCAGAACTGGTTTACAAAGGAATGGGTGACCGGATTCTCGGATAACTGTAAGTATGCCATGGAACGGGGATACGCCTGCTTTCAGTATGACTGCGGACAGGTATCCGTAGACAATGAGACACGGACCGGCGCTTTCTTTACCCTGTATCCCTACGAAAAAGACAATCCCGCGGAACAGCGGGGCGTTCTCCTGGCCTGGGCATGGGGCGTGAGCAAGATCCTTGACGCCCTGGAAGACGGCGCCGGGAAGAAGCTGGGCATCAATCCGGCGCTTTCACTCGTGGGCGGCGTGTCCCGGTACGGGAAGAGCACGGCTGTGGCCGGCGCATACGATGAACGGATCCGGGTGACGGTTCCGTCCTGTTCCGGCGCGGGAGGCACCGCCGTTTTCCGGACGGATAATCACGGGAAAACGTATGATCTCACGAGCCTCGGCGGACCGGTACAATGGACGAATGAATCGGTGAACGAACCGTTCTCCAACCTGCAGGGCGGGGAAGGCTACTGGTTCTGCGGAAACTTTACCAGACTGGCATCAGCGGAAGCGCTTCCGGTTGATCAGCATATGCTGTGCGCACTGGCGGCAGGCAGGGAACGCCACCTGATTCTGGTGACAGGCATTGTTTCCGAGGGATGGAATAACACAGAGGGACAGTGCCTGGCCTATGCTGCGTCGCAGCCGGTATGGGATCTGCTGGACTGCGGAGAACAGAACAACATGATCATTCACCTGGACGGACACGCTATATTGCATACAGACATGGAAATGATTCTGGATTACTGCGACGTCTGCCTGACAGGAAAGCAGCGGGCAGATTTCCGGATGCTTCAGGACAAAATGAGGGGGAACCTGTTCCTGCAGGATAACCGGTACAGGCTGGATCCCCTGTTCGGACCGTATTTGAGGTAATAAAGTTCTATATTTACATAAACGGAGAAAAAAGATGAGCAGAAAACTGGCGGTATATGAGCCGTTCCTGGAAAAAAGACATAAGGAAAAGATGCGGGCGGCCGCGGAAAAGCACGGATTTGAAGTCCGGATTGTGGATAATCCGGAAGAGGAAAGGGCTTTTCTGACGGAATGCGAGGTGGTATTCGGACATCTTCCGGAGATTGCCCGGACATCCTCCGCGCTGAAATGGATATGCACACCGTTCGCAGGAGTGGATCAGTTCCTGAAACCGGGTGCCTTCGCGAATCCGGAGGCGATGCTGTCCAATTCCTCCGGCGCATACGGAGTAACCATCTCAGAACATGTCATTATGATGCTGCTGGATATCCTGCGCCGCCAGCCGGAGTACCGGCGGATTGTGACAAACCATGAGTGGAAGCGGGATCTGCTGATCCGGTCCATCAAAGACAGCCGGATCACCCTGCTGGGGACGGGTGATATCGGCCTGGAAACAGCCAGAAGGCTGAAGGCTTTCCTGCCAGCATGTATAAACGGGGTAAACCGGAGCGGACAGAATCCGGACAATTGCTTTGACAGGATCCTGACGCAGGACGCGTGGGAGCAGATCCTTCCGGAAACGGATGTGCTGATTATCTCCCTGCCGGGTACGAAAGAGTCATTCCATATGGTCGGAGAACGGCAGCTGTCATTGCTGCCGGACGGCGCGGTGATTATCAATGTGGGCCGCGGCAGCGTCATTGATCAGGAAGCCCTGATCAGGGAACTGAAGAGCGGGCGGCTGCAGGCCGGACTGGATGTGTTTGAAAAAGAACCGCTGGAAAAGGACAATCCTGTCTGGGAACTGCCGAACCTGCTGATTACCCCGCACACGGCCGGCAATATGACGCTGGCGCACACTGTGAACCGGATTGTGGAAATGTTCCTGGAAGACCTGGACGCTTATTGCGCCGGACAGACGCCGAAACGCCTGATTGACAGAACCAGGGGATACTGAAGGAAACCGGAGGAAGAAAAGAACGTGGGAAACCGGTATGTGATTGCCCGGGCAGATCAGGAAAATGCTCCGGAACTGGAACTGAACCATATTCTGTGGGAACCGGACTGCGGAATCCGGGCAGGCGGGCGGATCCGGCATGACGGGGAAAACCTGTATGTGACCCTATGGGCGGAGGAGGAGCAGATCCGGGCGGAATACACCACCCCGCCGTCCCCGGTGCATGAGGACAGCTGCCTGGAGTTTTTCTTTATGCCGGAGGGAAAAGAAGACTATCTGAATTTAGAAATAAACCCGAACGGCTGCCTTCATGTAGGATTCGGACCGGACAGGCACAGCAGGAAGCAGATCCTTCCGGAGGATCCGAAAACGCTGTTCAGGATCCGGACTGAGCGAACCGGGAAAGGATGGCAGGCGGAATACAGGATCCCGGGAACTTTTCTCCGGGAGTATTATCCGGACTTCCGGTTTTCCGGTATTCTCAAAGCCAATGTATACAAATGCGGAGACAAGACCGTTCATCCGCATTACCTGGCCTGGAATCCGGTAGCCTCGGCCGTGCCGGATTATCACAGGCCGGAATGCTTCGGTGAGATGGTGTTCGGCTGAACGGCAAAAGAACAGAATGAAAGAATCAGGCAGGTGAACGCGATGAAGTATGAAAGAAAAGAGAAAGAAAAGCAGCCGGTGCTGGCGATCTGCTATGATTTTGACAAAACCCTGACACCGGACGATATGCAGGCGCAGGGGTATATTCAGTCCGTCGGATATGACGTGGAGCAATTCTGGGAAGAGACCAACAAGCTGGCCCATGAACAGGAAATGGATTCCAACCTGGCATATATGTACAAGATGGTGAAGGAGGCGGAGGGAAACCTGATCCTGAACCGGAAAGCACTGATGGAATACGGATCAAAGGTGAAGGTGTTTCCCGGCGTGGAGGGCTGGTTTGAACGCATCCGGGAATACGGCCGACAGCATGGGGTTCTGGTGGAACACTATATCATTTCCTCCGGACTGAAGGAAATGATTGAAGGAACGGAAATGGCGAAACAGGGCACCTTTGAAAGAATCTATGCCAGCTCCTTCTGCTACAATGAACGGGGCGTAGCTATCTGGCCGGCCCAGGCGGTCAACTATACCAACAAAACACAGTTCCTGTTCCGGATTGAAAAAGGAACCCTGGATGTCAACGATCCCGCGGTCAATGATTACTATCCGCAGGCCAGGATCCGGATTCCGTTCCGCAATATGGTTTATATCGGGGACAGCGATACGGATATCCCCTGCATGAAGCTGGTGAACTCCTACGGCGGACATGCCATAGGCGTTTATGATCCTGCGACGGGCAACATGGAAAAGGTCAAAAAAATGATCCGGGAGGACCGGATCAGATACTATACACCGGCGGACTACACGGAAGGGTCCATGCTGGATTCGCTGGTGAAGAAGATTATAGTCAGGACAGCCGCCAACGAAGCACTGGAGGCGGAGCATACCGCCTGCGCCCCGGAGAGGGAAAACTGATCAGAAGAAGTTCCAGCGGGAAAGCAGGAAGCCGGGGATCACCACAATCAGGAAGAACGCCCAGCTGACCAGGGTGAAGACTTTGATGAACCGGCCGCCCTTTCCCGGATATTCCCGGACATAGATCCGGTAGTTGATCACGGAGGCAAGGGAGCCGATCAGAGAACAAAGACCGGCGGTATCCGCACCGTAGATCAGGCCGGCAAAGTTTTCCGTAAAGGGATAGAGCACGATGCTGGCGGGGACGTTGGAAATGATCTGGCTGACGCCGATGGCCCACCAGTATTCATAGCCGGCCACCGCTTTCTTCAACACTCCGGCAATTTCCTGATTGGCCGCAATGGACGAAGAGAAAACAAAGAAGCACAGGAAGGTAATCAGCAGCACGTAATCCACCTTCAGCAGGATCTTCCGGTCCAGGATCAGCATACTGATCAGCACAACCGCAACGGCCCAGGGCCAGAGCTCTGAGCGGGTAACAATCACAGTGAGAATCAGGACAAACAGGCATACATAACCGATACGCCTTACTTTTCCGTCAGGGGTCCAGACCATCCGGTCGGCACTGGCGGAAATTTCTTCTTTTGGATTCTTCCGGTAAAGGAAGAAAACGAAGCCGATCAGCAGCAGGGCGGACATGACGCAGAGCGGAAGCATATGCAGCATGAAATGACCCGCGGATACGCCGGCTTTTCCGTAAAGGAAAAGGTTCTGGGGACTGCCGAAGGGCATCAGGAGAGAACCGCGGATAGCCGCGATGTTTTCCATGGAGATGACCGGCAGGATGTATTTTTCCTTCCCGCCGTCCCGGAAGAGCATGATGGTCAGCGGGACAAAGATGATCAGCGACACGTCATTGGTGACGAACATGGAACAGAAAAAGACGCCGAAGATCAGAAACAGGGAAAGGGAGGTCATCCGCTTCAGACCGGAAGCCAGGCCAACCAGGGGGCGCAGGACATTCTCCTGCTTGAAGCCCTCCAGGACACACAGCATCATCAGGAGCGTACCGAGGGTGTGCCAGTCGATATCCCGGAGCAGCTGCGCGGAGGGCGGCGTGATGATCAGCGCGATTCCGGCAGCCAGGAGAGACAATGTCAGCATCAGTTCCTTTTTCAGGAAACCGAAAAACTTTTTCATTTCCTTCAATCCTTTCAGCTTCCGTTCCGGACGGAAACCGCATTATTCTAGCGAAAAACAGCCAGACCGTCAATCGGTGAATATACCGGCTTTTTCCACGGCAAAATTTTCATTGTTTGAAAAAATATACGATCAAAAGAAAACCAATTCGCAAAAAATACACTGGTAAATATTGACACAAAGGAAAACGGCCATAGAATTATATTATATATAATATTTGATTCCCGGAATCCGGCGGAACGGAGGGGAACACAATTTCACAGAACGGAGGGGATTGTGTGAAAACCGGGCTTTTTGCTGATTTATCAGAAGAAGACAAAGAAATAGCGGAGTATGGTCTGAAACAGGGACTGATACTAATCGGCGGACTGATTCTGGCGGTGGCTGTCGGTTGGCTGCTGGGCATTCCGGGACAGGCTGTGCTTTTCCTATTACTTGCGTACATACTGCGCATTTTTGCCGGAGGATATCATGCAACGACGCCCGCCCGATGCGGGGTGATATCAGCCATATTTATCCTGATCTGCTTTCTTTGCATTAAATATATAACGCTGCCGTCAATGTTGACGCACGGACTGACCCTGGCGGGCGGATTGTTCATCATGCGCTTTGCGCCGGTGGATACGGCCAACAAAGAACTGGACAAAAAGGAAGAACAGGTGTATGGCCGGATAGCACGGCGGATCGTGCTGGCTGAATTCGGTATCTATCTGATTTCATCTTTGCTGGGGTGGGAGCCGGGAACGCGCTGCGTGAGCGTTTGCCTGTTCCTTATGGCGGTGAATCTTGCGGTGGGCCTGGCAAACAAAAAACGGAGGAGGCGGCTGGACCATGATGAAAATCCTGATCTGTGATGATGATGAACTGTTCAGTGAGGACCTGGAGAAAAAACTGGAGCAGTATGAAATCAATCATCGGGATGAATTTGATATCCATGTGGTGAATCATGGAGAGAAAGCGCTTCAGAAGCTGAAGGAAGAACAGTGGGATGTGCTGTTCCTGGATATTGAAATGCCCAACATCAATGGTGTGGAAGTTGGCACGCGGGTACGGGAACAGCTGCAGAACTACGGACTGAAGATCGTTTATGTTTCCAGCCAGCGCGGGTACGCTATGGATCTGTTCAAGGTGGACACCTTTGATTTCCTGATCAAACCGGTGAAGTATGAAGAGCTTGAGGAAGTCATGAATAAGCTGATGAATACGCTGAACCGGAGCGGGGAAATGTTTGTCTACCATAAGAAAGGGCAGACAGCACGCTGCAAAATGGAAGACATTCTTTATTTTGAGAGCCAGCTGAAAAAGACAATTGTTGTGACCCGTCAGAAGACGGATGAGTTCTACGCCTCGCTGAAGGATATCTATGAAGAATTAAAGGACAAGCGATTCTTCTACTGCCATAAGAGCATCCTGGTGAACTATGACCGGGTGGCGGAATTTCATTATGACAAGCTGGTACTGGATAACGGCGAAGAACTGGAAATCAGCCAGGCCAAGCGGAAAGAAGTGCGCAAACTGAGCAGCGAGATGGGGATGGAACAATGAGCAATACATTGATATATCTGATTACCGGTGCGCTAAACACCTTATGTATTGCCAGAGTTTTTCGCCACAATGCCGCGGAAAGAGTTCCATTCCAGAGGGAAGTAGCAGCCTATCTTGCATTCTATGCCGTGACATCCGCAGTGTTTCTTTTGTTTGGTATTCCGATGCTGAATATGTTTTTGAATATAGCGGGCATGATTCTGCTGAACCGGTTATATGAGAAGACACTGAAACGCAATATTATGATGGTGCTGGTGACGTATGTGGCCATGATACTGGCGGAACTGGCAGCTGTATGGGTCAGCGGCTTTGTGCCGAGCGGACTTTGGGAACGCCAGCAGGACAGCTTCTCGCAGATGGGAATGGTTATTCAGTGCGTGATACTGTCACTGATTGTCCAGGTTCTGAAGCGGTTTAAAGGAGTAGCCAGAAGCACAGAAGGTGACTGGATCTGCTGGGCAGGTGTCACCCTCATGCAGATTATGGTGATTGGCTTGATTACCATGTTTGTCTTCAATTTTCATGGAGACGTGTTGGTTGGCGCCATACTGATGTTGGCGGTGATTGACTATGTGGTGATCTACATCTATGACCGGCTGATTGTATCTGAAGAGGAACGGGTGAAAAACCTTCTGCTGGCTGAACAGAAGGAAAGTTATGAGCGGGAAATGGAGATCCTGCTGGACAGCCGGAAGAAAATCCGTGGAATCTATCATGACATCAAGAATCATATCCTGATCCTGCGCTCGTATTCAGAGCAAAAACGCTATCAGGAACTGGATGAATACCTGCACCGAATGCAGGAAGAGACGCAGGCGTCGGTTCCGCAGGTCTATACCGGACAGCCGGCCGTGGACAGCATGCTGCATTACAAGATCAGCAGCGCGAAAGAAATACCGATTGAGGTGGAAACCAGTATTCCGGAACAGCTGAGTATGGACGATTTTGATATTACGGTTATCCTGGGGAACCTGCTGGACAATGCAATCGAAGCATGCAGAAAACTGGAAAATGAGAAGAAGAGAATACATCTGTCTATCAAACTGGTGAAGAACCAGCTGTTTATCCGGACTGAAAACCCGTTTGAGGGCAAGCTGAAATGGCGGGGAAGCAGGCTCCTGACGCAGAAAGCGGATGAGAACAATCACGGTATCGGCCTGGAAAACGTGAAACGGGTCGTGGAGAAGTATCACGGGACACTGGAAATGAACGCGGAGGAACAGATTTTCAGGACAAAAATACTGCTTTATCTTGGATGATGGCAATAAAACGTTGGATTGTGGCAATGATCGCCACAATCTTTTTTTTATCGTTACAATGACACCAGATCGGCTGTTCAAGACCGAAATCAAACAAAAACGAAAGGGAGGACAAACAAATGAAAGAGGCTATCAAGAACATGGAAGACATCGAGGTTATGGAAGTTTCCGAGGCATCCCTGCTGGGCGAGACTGCCGCGACGAGCGGCTCCAGCTCCAGCTCCAGCTGCTCCTGCTGCGGTTCTACCAGCTGCATCAGCTGCGGCATCAACGGTTCCAGCGTGAACTGACGTAAACGGAGGTTAAGGAAATGAAAGACGCTTTCAAGACGATGGAAGACATCGAGGTTATGGAAGTATCCGAAGCTTCTCTGCTGGGCGAGACCGCCGCGACAAGCGGATCCAGCGCCTGCGGCAGCTGCTCCTGCTGCGGATCAACCAGCTGCATCAGCTGCGGTATGAATGACAGCAGCGCGAACGCAACCGTTCAGGCATCCAAATAAGCAGACAGGAGGAGAGAAAAATGAAGGAAGCTATCAAGAACATGGAAGACATCGAGGTTATGGAAGTATCCGAAGCTTCTCTGCTGGGCGAGACCGCCGCAACGAGCGGCTCCAGCTCCAGCTCCAGCTGTTCCTGCTGCGGAAGCACCAGCTGCATCAGCTGCGGCATCAACGGCGGCTCCGCGAACTAAGCCGAAAAGCAGAAGAACAACCCTGCTGAGGGGACGAGAAAAATTGTTTGAACAGCCGATCGCCCCCTTGCGGGACCTCCCGAAGAACCAGGAAAGAAATTCAAACCGCTGCGGCGGGAACATAAATAAAAAACGAACTGAACAGATTGAAAGGAGAAAAAGAAAATGAAGAACATCGGAAAACAGATCATCGTGAAAGCAGCGGTCAAAATGGCAGAGGCACAGGCGAACAGTTGCTGTATCTTCTTTGGTTATCAGCCGAAGCAGCCCAAAGCTATGAACAAGCTGAAGAAGAGTAAGTAATCAGATCCAGAAAAGAGGCCAATAACAAACGGAAAGACTGACGAACTGAACAGATTGAAAGGAGAAAAAGAAAATGAAGAACATCGGAAAGCAGATCATCGTGAAGGCAGCAGTCAAAATGGCAGAGGCACAGGCGAACAGTTGCTGTATCTTCTTTGGATATCAGCCAAAGCAGCCCAAAGCCATGAACAAGCTGAAGAAGAATAAGTAATCAGGTCCCGGAGGGAGACCAATAACAAACGGAAAGGCTGAGAGAGCGTATGAGTATTATTGATGTTCGGAACATCACGAAAAAGTACGGTGAGAAAACCGTATTGGATGACATCAGCTTTGCAATACCGGCTGGTGAAACAGTGGCTGTTGTCGGACCAAACGGAACAGGGAAAACCACATTGCTGGAGATCCTGATGACGATCCGCAAAGTGAACAACGGTACAGTGACGATCCTGGGGAAGAGCACCGGTGAACAGAAATCTGTGGACGCGATCCGGGCAAAGATCGGCGTCATGCTTCAGGAAGGCGGAATGTACAGCTTTATCAAACTGAAAGAAGCGCTGGATCTGTTTGCTTCCTTCTATTCCGTCGGGAAAGAAAAAATCAGCCGGCTGGTGGAATACTTTGAACTGCAGCCTTATCTGAACACCAAGTTTGAAAAACTTTCAGGCGGCTGGAAACAGCGGTTCCTGCTGGCTATAGCATTCCTGCATGATCCGGACCTGATTTTCCTGGATGAGCCTACAACCGGACTGGACCCCAAGGCGACGCAGCTGGTTTGGGAAAAGATCCGGGGCGGAGTCCAGAAGGACAAGACGATCCTGCTCTCAACCCACTCCATGGAAGAAGTGGACAAGTTCTGCGATCGGGTGATCGTGCTGAACAAGGGGAAGATCGCCGCGAACGATTCGCCCGCAAACATTAAAAAGGCGCTGGGCGTTGAGTTCTTCTCGGACGCATATTTCAGATTGGTGGAAGGAGGAGAAAAACTGTGAGATTCTCCGTAAGAAGTATCTGGAAACAATTCTGGTATGACCTGGTGATCTTTTTCCGTGAACCCTTCTTTGCACTGCCGATCCTGCTGCTGCCGGGCGTGTTCTTTGTGATCTATGCCGGGTCAATGGCGAAGGACGCAGCCAGTATCGAGGGCTTTGCCCAATTCCTGCCGATGTATATGATCCTGATCTCATTCCTGACAGTTTTCTTCAACATTGGCACACAATACGTTACAGATAAGCAGAGCGGCATATTCAAGCGCCTCCTGCTGAGCCCGATCAGCCTGTTTAACGTAGTGTTGACCTATTCCCTGAGGGGACTGCTGATTTCTATCCTGGGTTTCTTTGAAATGATTGCGATTGCGACGCTTGTGTTCAGGATTCCCTTGAGCAGCCATATGATTCTCTTCTTCTTTGCCTTCCTGGTAACGGTTATCATCATGATGCTGCTGAGCCTGACACTGCACGGCTTCTTCAAGAACAGCCGGCAGGTGATGCCCTTTACGATTATCGGCTTCCAGTATGTGCTGTTTGCCAGCGGACTGATTATGCCGGTGGAAAAGATGCCCGTGGTCCTGCGCTGGCTGATCTACATCAATCCGGTATATCACATGAACCAGATCCTGGTTCGCGTATGGTACGGGACGCCGCAGCAAATCATTAACCTGATTGCCCTGGCAATCTGGGTGGCGGTTTGCCTGATCCTGATCCAGTTCCAGAAGGGTTTCGCTACAGATAAGTGATTTTGAAGAGAGGACGAGAAAATGGACGGCGTAAAACTGTTCCCCTACTGCCTGGAACGGAGCACAAATGTGCCCAGGACAGCACTGAAAGCTGTTGAGTGTCCGGAGCTGCCGGAAACCGCAGAGTATTACAGGGAAGCTGCGGTGCGACTGAAGGCCGCGGCAGAGGAAGGCGTGAAGACGCTGGAACACGCGTACAGCCTTTGCCAGAATCCGGATATCCTGAAGGCAAAACGGAAGATGATGGCCGGAAAAATTGTGACGAACAGGGAAAAATTCACGGGAAGTGAATATGAAGACCTGATCACCCGTTACAACAGCCAGGTAGAGGAAACCCTGCAGGCAGAAGGCCGTTACCGGATGCTGTATGTCCAATGCCTGGACAGGAACAGGGAAGCACTGCGTACCTTCTTTAAGGAAGATCAGCTTGTGCTCCGGTCGCTGCCGCTCATTAACAAGGATTTTATCTATAAGCTGAACAAGTACCTTGAAGTCCCGGTAAAGCAGCACAATGCGGACATCCGGAAACTGGATCATCAGCTGATCCGGCTGTTTACCAGGGCAACGATGAAGACGAGCCCTTTCAGTTTTCTGACCTCTGTGTGCCTTTATGATCCGGAATCCGCCGAACAGGAACAGGGAGAAGGACTGCGTTCTATTTGTGAAGCGAACAACTATATTATCAAGGCCGTCTATGACTTTATCCTGGAGATACCGCACTTTGCCAGCCAGGCGGAGTACCGGCTGAACGCTCACCAGGACTATGGAGACTGCTATATATTCCTGTATCAGCGTGACTATGAAAAGGGTAAGGTTTACAAGACGGTGGACGGCACCGTACGGCTGGTGCGGAAAGGCATTATAGAGCTGATCTGTGAGCAGTTCGGAAACCGTGTGTTCCATTACAGTGAATTACTCAGCCTGCTGGTTGAACACGGGATGGAGGAAACGAAAGCACAGGAGTTTATCCATGAGAAACTGATCCGGAACCATGTGCTGACCCCTCACCTGAGCATTGATGACACGAAGGAGAACATTTTCCGCGAGTTTGAGGAAAAAACAGCAGCCCTGACGGACGACGGGGCAGGGACCCTGGAAAAGGTTCGTGACCGGATAAGAGAATACGAAAAGTTGGTGAAGGAGTTCCGGGACGCCGACTGGCGAGGACGCTTTGCCGCAGTGGATCAAATGGATCGGCTGATAGCCGAAATTGAAGAAGTGCTGGGCCGGAAATTTGTCCACAACATCCAGCTGTATGAAGACAGTGTGTATGACAGGCCGAAGAAAGCCCTGACTGCCGGGGAACTGAAAAACAGCGAACTGGATAAGCTGCAGAGGTATTTCCGGATCTTTGACCAGGGCGTGCTGGGCTATGTGCTGTTCAGCGAAATGTTCCTGGAAAAGTACGGAACAGAGAAGGTGCCGGCAGATGACCTGGAAGTTTACAAGTTGTTTGTGGAGGCTTCAACGAAACTGACAGGAGTCTGGGTGGACAATTTCAGCACCATCAGCTTCGACGCGGGAGAAAAAATCAGGACCATTTCGGCGATGAAGAGAAAAATGTATGCCGAGATCCTGAAACGAAAGGGACAAAAAGAACCGCAGGATCTGAGAGCATTCATCGACGCTGAGGTGGCGAATCATCCGGATATATTTGATGAGGATATCGACAGCGCCACTTTCTATCTGCAGAAGGCGGAAAAGGAAGGGGAACTGGTAATCAATAAAGTGTACAAAGGACAGCTGCTGTTCTTTGTACGGTTCCTGAAACTGTTTGATGAGGATAACAGGAGAATCCGCGATTACTGCCGCTATGCCTTTGGGCCGAACCCGGCGGAAATCACGGAGAGCTTCGGATTCAATGCCAATGTGCACCGGCGGATCTTTGACAGGCGGCTGGTACTGAACCTGACGGACCAGAACGACGCCACATCGGGAGACATTCCGATCAGCGAGTGCTATTTCTACTACGATCCGGAAAAGAAACTGGTAAAGCTGGGACATAATGATCTGGGCGAAGTGAACGGTGTGTTTCTCGGAAGCCTGGCGATCAACCTGATGCCTATTCCGCTGCGAACGGTCAACGGCATGCAGCCTTCAACCCGATTTGATCCGTCATACCTGAACCTGTGGGAGAAAAACCGGAATGAAGGACTGATTGCGGATCACATTCCGCGGACACAGTACGGGAAGCTGGTCTTCATCCGGGAACAGTATCTGCTGAACAGCATCTATGACCTGAGCAAGTCGGCGGACGAGCTGTACCTGGAGATCCTGGCAGACTTTGAGAAAGCCGGGCTGCCGAAGCGGTTCTTCATCCGTCCTTATATCAACGGTGATGACTTTGACTTTTACAATATGGGCCGGACAGCGCTGAAACCCCAGTATATCGACCTGGACAGTCCGCTGCTTTTCCAGGAGCTGCTGCGGGAAATGGAGAACCAGAAGCAGTTCGTGCTGGAGGAAATTTATCCGGATAACCGGGACGATGAATATATCTGCGAATACCAGGCGGAACAAACGCTGTACCGGTGACAGAGACAGGAGGAGAAACGGTCATGAATACCCTGGCGGGCTATCGGAAAATGAATATATTCTTTTTCGGGGATGAGGAAGAAAAGAAAAACTTTTATCTGGAATGTATCTGCCCTTTCATGGAAGCAAACCGCAAGGGACAGTACTATGCCACCCGGGAATGGAACGGAGGCCCGAATACAGAGGTAGTGTATGCCGGAGAAGAGATAGACCCCAAAACACTGCGGCGGGAGATTCTCCGCTACTGCAGGGAGAAAGGACTGAGCTGGACACCGGAACAGATCCAGCAGAACCTCAGAAGTTATAAAAAGAACCAGAAGAACCTGCTGCAGATGGAGCGGAAAGACAAGGTACCGATCAGGGCTCGAAACCACCTGAAAGTGATCCAGGGGACACCGGATCCGGAATACTATCACCGGATGTACAACTCCTCCGATCATGTGAAGCTGCATTTTGAGAGCAAATTTCTGCTGCAGCCCCTGATTGAGGAGGCGCTGCGGACGGTAAAAGGGAAACGGGACATGCTCATGCTTGGAATGAAGCTGTTCCAGATGACGATGGCGCTGTTTGACCAGGGGGAAAAATACGCCAGCATGGTTTACTTTTCCAACATTGAGGGCTTCTTCGGTATTGCCCGGCAGTATGGCAAGGAACAAGCGTTCCGGCAGCACTTTGAAGGTGAATACAGAAGAATGGCTATGGATCAATTTGATGAAACACATGCGCCCGGAGACCTGGAGGGACGGTTCAGAGAAGCCTGGACGCAGATTTATGATAAGTGCGCAGCACTGGCGGAGGAAGGGAAATTCTCAGAAGAAGGCTACTGGCAGCTGAAAGATCAGGAAGCACAAATGCAGAGAAATATCCGGGACCTGGAAAGCCCCTTCCACCAGGCGTTCCGGAAGGACAAACACCTGCATGAGATTGTGAGCGGAAAGGTTCATCTGACCTTCCGGTCGGTGACCAACATTCTGTACAACCTGATGCCGGCACTCAACATTTCCTTCCTGGAGAAGAACCTGTGCTGTTATGCGATCGTACGGTACATTATGGAGAAATACAACACTAGCTGGCAGGAAATCATGGCGGAAAGGGTGATATAAGTTATGAAGCTGACGTATGCAAAGAACTGTGACATCTATTACGATGCCCGGGAAGCAGCTATTGTGCTGGCCAAACGGGGGAATCACTTTCTGCTGAAACGTCCCCGGGAAGATATGGAAACGATCCGGGAAATCATCAGGATGTGCGGCAAAGGATGTGAGATTGAGCAGGCATTCCATGCAGTCCCGGAGGATAAGCGGGGACAGTATTACGCTTTCACAAAGCTGCTCTGGCAGAAAAAGATCCTGGTGGAGGATACAGAAAATGAGAAAAAACTGAGTCCGGCTATTCTGGATTTGCTGCGAAGCAACTATGACGCTGATCCTGAACTGATCCGCTACTGGACGGAAACCAAAGTGCTTTTTGCCGGGCTGGATAACGTCCGAAAGGCGGTCGCAGGGTTTGGGATCGACTGCGGAACCTATCCGGAAGCGGGACAGCCGGAAGGGGAAAGGCTGTATATCGGTGATTTTACCGCGACAGAATGCAGAAAACTGCTGGATGGAAAAAGTGCAGCCGTTCTGGTTCGGGAAAGTGAAGGGACTACCTACCTGCTGTACATGAACCGGTTTGACGCGGAAAAATATGACCGGTTCCGGACTTTTGAATGGAAAGAAAGCAGCCGCTTTTACGCCAAAGAGAAGATGATTCCAATCCACCTGTTTATGCAGTGCTGCAGCTGCAGGAAAAACAGCGGAGCGCCTGAACTGCTGTGCCTGGCCGGAGACGGGACAATTCAGCTGTTCGCAATCGGCAGCCTGTACACGGAGACGGCTACCTATTACAACAGGGAACTGGCGCCGAAAAGAACTCCGCGGGAAAGCCTGCTGAGGATGGAAGAACTGGTGGTGCGGGCTCCCTGGCTGGTGGAAGCATGCAACCGGGACAATCTGAACGTACGGCAAAGCCCGGTGTGCAACTATGAAATAGTTTTCGGAAGCGACTTTGGCGGAAAAAGCTATACAGCATATCATGAGGACTATGAATCCGCTGGAATTAAAGCTTTCTGCGAAGGCCTGGAAAAGATGCTGAAAGACGCGACCGGGAGCGTATGGTGCTGCGGGAGCAGTAAAGAAGATTATTATGCCCGGGGGTATATCTCCCTGCTGGAGAAGCGGAACCGGTGCTTTGAAGTAAAGGAACTTCCGGAGGAAGCAGCCGGGAGGCTGAAGTATCTGGAGGAACTGACAGGGGACAGGATCAGGGTGTACTGGCGGCCATCGCCGGCGGAAGGCATCGGCGGAATGATCCTGTGCGGCGATGACGGAGACATCCTGTATGACGGTCCCAACGGTTATGAACCGGAAAAGAGCCTGATGGAGGCAATCTGGCAGGTGACGGGTGAGATCCAGAACGGGATAAAGGCGGATCGGACAGGCCGGCGGAAGCTGGCTGCGGAATATGATACGGCTGAAGAAATCCGGGCTCTGCCCGAAGGCAAGACTGCGGAAGACACGATGAGGGAACTGCAGCGCTTCTTCGGGGAAAAGGGCAGAATCATTGATGAAAAGATCTGGGCTTACCAGATTCAGATCCAGGATACGGGAATGCATGTTGGCAAATTCTACTTTGTAAAGTGAATCAAAAAGGCGCAGGGAGGAATGAAAAATGGCACGGGAAGCAGCTTTGACCGTGGAGACAATGGAAAGGGAGATTGCCCAGGATATACCTGTGAGAGTGACAGCTTCCTATATTTTCGCCGGGCCTGCAGCCCGGCCCGGGAAAGACTGCTTCCAGTGCTTCCGCCGGAGCCTGGAAGATAACAAAAGCTATCTGGCCGGGATCCTGGAAAATGGAACGGAAGACCGGGAAGGACTGAATGATTTTGAAATGGAGTGCCTGGAGAACCTGGACAGGGAAGAGCTGGAACAGAAAGTAGCCCTGATTTCCCGGAAGGACTACACAGTAGAGTATCTGCCGGTGCACTGCCATCCGCTTGTGCAGTGCGCCGAAGGGAAGGCTGCCCCGGACATTCCAAAGATTGACTGGAATTACCGGCTGGATACGGAAAAACGGGCGAAAAAAGGAAACGATATCTTCAGCGATGAGCATAACGAAATGCTGATCAGCCCCCACAGCGGGATCGGCGGGAAGATCATCCGGGATTCAGACAGCCGGATTATTCCCATGTACTATGTGAAAAGCCATATGATCACGAACAAATACTATTCATATGGCCGGTCAGAGACACTGGAAGTTTCACGCATGTCCGCGGAGTTTGAAATGCTGGAGCGGTACGCTTCGATCGTGCCGCATACAAAGCCGGAACTGGCAGGAAGCTTCAGCGAACTGGTGAAGGCGGGATACCGGATGGTTTCACCGGAAAAGCTGAGTATGAACCTGGTGAACGATGAGGTGAAGAAACAGTATGGTTTCGATACCTACTCGGATGACAAGAGCTATCGCTGGCGCCTGGTGACAAACCTGGCGGACGGCCTGGAGTATTACCTGCCGGAACAGGTGATGTATTACGACGCACAGCTGG
The DNA here is from genome assembly GCA_900315675.1 of uncultured Eubacteriales bacterium. GTDB lineage: Bacteria > Bacillota > Clostridia > Christensenellales > Aristaeellaceae > Aristaeella. The sequence goes on along the minus strand of OMZY01000019.1, from coordinate 5,426 downwards.
TGAGCGGGGAAAAACGCTTCATGTATGAGACTTCCAACGGCTGTGCCATGGGCGGAACTTTTGAAGAAGCTGTGATGTACGCAATGCTGGAACTGGTGGAACGGGACGCGTTCCTGATGCACTGGTATAACCGGATTGCACCGAAGCAGCTGGATATTTCCGGAGTGAAGAACGATTATCTGCGGGACGTGGTGCGGTATATGACCTGCATCGGTTATGAGATCCGGGTAATGGATATCACCATGGAAACCGGGATCCCGGCCATCTGGGTGGCGGCGATTGACAGGAACTACCACGGAAAGATGAAATGCTACAATGCCGCAGGGGCCCATATCAATCCGGAAAAGGCACTGGAAGGCGCCCTGGTGGAAGTGGCCACGAGCATCGGTATCTATGACCGGATGATCAGGAGCGGAGAGCTGGACGAACAACTGGCAAAACTTAAGGGACATCCGGAAGCTGTGATCGGGATTGAAGATCATGTTTATTTCTACTCACTGGAAGAGAATTTCCACAATATCGAGCCTTATTACCTGAACGAGCAGAAGGTGGAATTCACGGAACGGTTCAAGGATTGGTACGAACGGGAAGACCGTACATTTACGCTGGAACAGTTCACGGAACGCTTCCGGAAATATCACCCGGATATCTATGTGGGGGTGCTGGAAAGCAAAGTAAACCGGGAACTGGGACTGTGGTGTGTAAAGGCAATAGTACCCTCCATGCTGACAATGACCTTCGGAGTGAAAAACCAGCGGCTGAACCTGGAACGGATCAGGAAAGGCGCTGTGGAAGCAGGCATTACAGACCGGGAAATTCCGGAAGAGGAGATCAATGTGACACCGCATCCTTTTCCATAAATGAAGGAAATGACAATGGAGCTGTTTGACAGACTGACCCGGGAACGGTACGACAATCCGAACCGGTATTCATCAGTAAAGTTCATTGATTACATGATCACGGACCTGGAGGAAAGCGCCGAGGAAAGACTGCCGGCACAACTGGCAGACGTATGTGGGCTGATCCGGAAAATCTTCGGATACTCCCGGTATGAGCCGACGAATCCCTATGGGTTTCACAAACGGGTTCCGGCAGCCAGAAATGTGCACGCCAATGAGGCGTTCCTGATCTGGGACGGAAGAATCAGCCGGTATAACTGTAAGGGCAACGTGTTTGAACGGGTCGGCTTCAGTGAAACGGAGCGCGGGAAATGCCGGCTTGTGATAGCGGCGGAACTGTGGCGGCTGATGAAATACTATGGAGAGTTCGGACTGATGCTTCCGCTGCTGGACGCGGGACACATTCTGGCGGAACTGAAAACAGAACTGGAAGCAGCAGGAAGAACCGAAACGGAGATCCGATACGGAGCGGCGGGGAAGTCGGAATACGACATGCTGGGACTGAGCCCCAAATGCCACATGATCACGCTGGAAGCGGACCTGGGCAGCGGGTATTTTCCCGCGGAAGGGACGGAAGACAACAGACGGTACCGGCGGGTCATGAACTATGACGAGGAAGTATCATCCTATGAGGCAGCCGGATGGCTTCTGTCCCAGGACAAGAGTTTCCGCAGAAGAAAGGTCGCCTGTGAAGGCACGCAGATGATCCCTTTTACGGAAACCGAAAGAAGGGAATCCGCCCATAACCACATCGGGGTATGCAGCCTGGAGAAAACCATAACGGAGACGACTGCAGAAAGGTATCTGAAACAGCTGGAAGCTTACATGAACCATTACATGGAGGATGCTTACCGGTACCGGGTACATATGCTGTATACCACGAAGGACGGACAGCGACTGCAACGGATAGAAGGAGAAAAAGCGGGACGGGCGGAACCGGCAGACATAGACAAGGGACAGCTTCTGTATGACACGGTGCGGATGATCGATATGGAGAGCATGCCGGTCGTTGTATATATCTCCTATCTATATGACGAGCAGCTGACAGAGAAGGAAAACATCTACAACGCCCATATCGGGGCTGCGGAGATCTGCCACTGGTTCCTGCTGGGCGGGTGCGCGGACGGATACTTCGGAAGACCTATGCGCAACCTGAATGACGCATATGTTGAAAAAGCGTTTGGCGCAAGGGACAGGGAACGGTTCGTATACAGCCTGATTCTGGGGAAAGCCAATACGCGGAACTATGTGCACAGACTATGAAGAGAAGGGTACGGAAAGATGGAGTGGAACGCAAATCATTACTTTATCCATGACAGCACCTGCCACAACAGGTTTCTGACAGAATACCTGAAGCCTGAGGCGGAGCAGCTGGAAAAGGAAGGCCTGCTGGATCAGTATTTCTATATTGTGTACTGGCAGGGCGGCAACCACATCCGTTTCCGTTACAAGAGCCGGGAACCGGAAACTGTGGAAAGACGGATGAACGCACGGTTTGAAAGTTTCCTGGAAGGTTATGAACCGAAATACGTTCTGCCGGAGAAGGCTTATTATGAGCTTTACAGCAATAACAAGGAAAACGTGGAGGATATTACTTTTATACCTGACAAAAGCGCAAGACGAATGGTTTACGAGCCGGAAACGGAACGCTACGGCGGGCCGCGGAGCCTTCCGCACTGTGAAAAGATATTCTCGCTTTCGTCAAAATATACACTGGGGATACGCAAAAGCGCAGGGAACAGCGTGATGAAACGGATCATCGGCGGGCTGGACCTGTTTACGCTGGCAGTCAAGGGACTCAGGGACAGGAAGCCGTTCCTGAGCCTCTACGGCCAGTATTGGAAAGGGTTCGCGGGGGAAAACAAAAAACTGTTTTCAACGGAAGAACTGGCAGAGAAATACAAAAAACGGTATGACAGCCTGATGGCAGACGCCGGGGATTATTACAGGGATTGGGAGATGGGACTGCGGGAGGAAATGGGACAGGTGTGCGAGACACAATCGGTCTATCCGGATCGGGATACGGCGGAAAAGATGATCCTTGCTTCCCAGATTCATATGACAAACAACCGGCTGGGCATTGTGCCGCAGCTGGAGGCGTCGCTGGCAGAGGTGCTGCGAACTTGCGAAGGGAGCTGAAACGGATGGAAACGATCCTGTGGAATTTCCGGGAAGAGGCGGATCAGAAAGCAAAACTGTATGAGTTCTATCACCTGAATTCCGAGCATACAGCGAGAACCCAGAGCTTTAACGCACCGAAGATGGATTATAAGCTTCCTGAAACGAAGGAAGAGGAACGGGAGGCAGTGTGGTCGATTCCATATCTGGAAGACATTCCGGATGACGGATTCACGCTGAAGGACGCGCTGATGAAGCGACGGACATCCTGGGATTTTCACCGGGAAGTGCTTACGGACGATGAACTGGAGAAGTACCTGGCCTACTCCTTTGGAGTGAATGATAAAAAACAGAATTTGCTGACTTATCCCTCCGGAGGACGCCTGTATCCTGTGGAAATCTATCTGATACCCACTGAAAAAACAGTAGGGAAGAACAAAATATTCGCAAAGGATTACTGCCTGAAATACAATCCGCGTACGCGGCAGCTGGAGAAGCAGTCAAGATTGGATACTGACAGGGTGGACACCCTGATCTCCGCGACAGATATCGGGCCATTCACTTTTTCAAAGGCACAGTTCCTGGTCTGCCTGACGGGCAGCCCGGAAGTGATGAAGAAAAAGTATCATGCCCTGACTTACCGGCTGATGCATGATGAATGCGGACATATCGGCCAGAATATGATGCTGGCAGCGGGAATGCTGAACCTTTGCGTTGTTCCGCTGGGAGGCTTTTTTGAAGAGAGAATACGGCAGCTCCTGAACATAGCGGGTACGGAAAAAAGAGTGCTGTATGTATTGGCTGTAGGATAAAAGGGGGACGACTTATGAACGAAAACGCGATGATCAGGCTGAAAGAGGATTATGTTTTCTTCCAGGAAGACACGTTTGTGTGTGTATACCGTAAAAGCACAAAACTGGTCATACTGAAACTGAAGGCCGGAAAAGATGCCTGGAACGATGCTGTGAAGGAAGATCTGAAGCGGCCGCACAGAATTGACTGGCTTTCCCAAAAGCCTTACTGGAACTGGCTCGGAATCCTGATTCTGAAGCACCAGGAACTCTTTGAGGAACTGACAGAAGCCGAAGCCGAAAAAGCGGCGGAAGAGGCAGACTATTTTTCTGTGGTCAATCCAACGCATTTCGCCGAGAATTTCCAGGTGGATCCTTCTTTTGATCAGACACGGATTTACCTGTGGGGCGCAACAGCTCTGAACAAGCTTTTATTTGAGAACCTGAAGGAGTTTGTGCCTGAAGTTTATCTGATCCGAAGGGTGGAAGATGTGGCGGATGTCGGCAGCTTTGCTGGGATGTCCAGGGAAAAACAGCTTGAGGAAGGTATTCCTCAGGACAGGATCATCCCGGAGAAAGAGCTGAAAGACAGGAGCGGAATACAGGATGTCCTGTTCCTGGCGGATGGAACGGGGATGAGCGCAGACCGGCTGATTGAACTGAATGATTATGTGACTGAACGGAAAGCGACAGTCCTTTTCTACAACAATACCAACAAGGAAAACGTAATCGGCCCGCTGGTCATCGGCGGCGAAAGCGCATGCCTGCGCTGCATGCAGAACCAGGATATCCTGAAAGAGTTTTATCCGGGCGAGAACGGCTTCCTGGACCGGGCGGCCTGGCATCTGTTTGCCTACTTTATTATCCGGATTCTGTATTATATCAAGGGAAGAAACCTGTACTACCTGCTCTCGGACGCACAGATCCCGATCAACAAAGTGATGACGGTATCCCGGGATGATATGACAGCCAAAATGAAGTACCTGTACCGGAACGTCAGCTGCCCGTGCTGCAAATAGTCGTTGAAAATACAAAGAACACAAAAAAAAGCCTACAGACATTGATCTGCAGGCTTCTTTCTATCTGGCAGAGAAGCCGGGATTTGAACTATATTACTCAATGCTAATTTATTGGGGAACGTAGTAAAATCAATCAATTCAGGGGACAATAGTTTCATTTTCACGCCAAATGTTATAGTTTTATAAGGGTACAGATAAGGGTACAATTCTCTGCTTACAAAAGAGGCTGTCAAAGAGACAGTCTGAAACGCCGTATCGGATACGGCGTTTTTGCATGGCAGGGAAGCTGGGGCTGCGCAGGCGGGAAGGAAACGACGCGATGGCGCGGGGATCACAGGCTCCCGCGGCGGATCAGAGCGTCGGCCAGTTCGGCCATCTGAACGGCGGGTTCGGCGCAGTTCCGGTTTACCCAGGCGCGGATCAGCCCGGCGGCACCATAGATCACAAAACTGAAGCGGTAATCAAAATCCGCTTCATTTTTTTTGTCCACCGCGGCGGCGTATGGAAATCCGGTGAGACATTTTTCCCGGATCACATCGTACAGGCGGTGCAGGAATTTCATGTCGCCGTAGGGGCTGAGCAATACCCGGACAATCTCC
>OMZY01000045.1 GCA_900315675.1 uncultured Eubacteriales bacterium | reverse complement strand
CAGCTTCGTCAGATCCTGGAAGCAGATGTCCGTGAGTTTTCCGCAGCGCCGGCAAACCAGATGATCATGGCGGATCATTTTGTCATACCGGTCCGGATGCCCTTCCACGCATACTTTCCGGATGCGTCCTTCGCTGTGCAGCTGCGCAAGATTGTTGTATACCGTTGCCAGCGCCATCCGGTGCCCGCTGTCCCGCAGGGCTGCATGGATTTCCTCAGCAGTCATGTGCGCGGAGGATTGAAGAACCGTTTTCAGGATCAGATCAGCATTCTTGTTCATCAGGCTCACCGCTTAGAATTATTCTAATTCTTATTATATAAAACTTTTATCAGTAAGTCAACTGAAACTTGTGTTTCTGCCTTTATCGAATCGCCTTCAAAAAAATGAAATATAACGAATGAGGATATGGACAAAATCACAACATCTCACCGGGTTTAATAATACTGAACTTTTTCCCGAAATTTGATGATTTTAAAAACGTGATTTCAGGTGAAGATTCTGCGGTATTTCGTGTCAAATACCCAAATTAGGAACGGGTTGGGTAAGAGACAATGAATAGAATGTAAAATCAACAAATGAAGCCATCGTGCTGCACCGGATTTCTCTCTCCGATTGTTCGGCTATCTCGTTTTCAGCGGATATCCATGTATCGAACAATCTCTCTCATCCTGTCGCTCTGTTTCACGCCAAACGGGCACCGCCGGTCACAATGTCCGCAGTGCACACAGTCCGCGGCGGTCTTCTCCAGTGTCCGGTAATGCTCCGCCGCCAGCGTATCCCCAGCCCGGGCCAGGTCATAATACTTATTGATCAGCCCGATGTCCAGCCCCTGCGGGCAGGGTTTGCAATGATTGCAGTATACGCATTTCCCCGCCGCCTCGATTGGGGCAAAAGAAGCTATCTCGCTGTAATCCGTCTCTTTCTCTGCGGCCTGCTCGTAGGCCAGCAGCTTCTTCACCTCCGCCGCGCTCTGGGCTCCCGGGAGTACCGTCATGACTCCCGGCTTGTCCAACGCGTACCGGATGCACTGGTACTGCGTCAGCGCGTGCCTGAACGGGGACCGTTTCGCGTCCAGCAGCTGTCCGCCGGAAAACGGCTTCATCACGGAAATGCCAATTCCATCCTTCTGGCACCTGCGGTACACCTCCGCCCGCTCATCCACGCCGCCGTTGGCAAACTCTCCGTGGCCATAATCATACGCCGGATTGATGGAGAACATCAGCATGTCCACCGGCACTTCGTCCAGAATTCTCCGGATCACCGCCGGGGTATGGGAGGACAGTCCCAGATGCCGCACCACGCCCTGATCCTGAAGAGACCGGATATACCGATAAATCCCGTTCTTCTGATAGGTCTCCCAGTCCGCCGGCTCGTCCTGACAATGGATGAAACCGTAATCGATATAATCCGTCTTCAGCTCCCGCAGCTGCCAGTCCACAGACCGCTTCACGGTCTCCAGGTCCAGCGACCAGCCATACGTCCCCTTGGAATAATCCGCCCCGAAGTGAATCTGATACAGCACCTGCTTCCGGACGTCTGCCAGCGCTTCGCCCCAAAGGGGAAAGGCCAGTCCGTCTCCGGCCGCCAGATCGAAGTAGTTGATCCCGCCTTCATATGCCGTCCGCAGCGCAGCGATCGCCTCGTCGTGTTCCGCCTCATATAAATAGGCGGATCCCATGCCGATCTCGCTGATTCGGTCTCCGGTCTTCTGATGTGTTCTGTAACGCATTGTTTCATATTCCCTTTCTGTCGTCTTATGAACTCGTCATACTCTCATGAATTCTTGTGCAGCGGAGGCAGTTCGTGAATATCATAGGTTTCATAATAGATCTCAAAGGCTGTTTCCACATCCCCGGACAGTTCGATCAGGGCTCCCGCCTGGAACATGGTGGAGAGCGTACCGCTCGGCGCATGCCATGCGGCATATACTTTTATAAACCTCCTGCTGCTTTCCCTGATAATCGCCTTGTCCTTCATAAACCGGCACAAAACCGCACTTGTCCAGCACGCGCCGGGAAGCGGTGTTCTCAGCCAGACAGATCCCGTCAACTTCGCTGACCGCAAGCCTCTCTGTCATTTTCCTGAGAAATGCGCGTACGGCCTCCGTGGCATATCCGTTTCCGGTATACTTCTTTGCGATATGATAGCCGATCTCCCAGTGTCCGTTCCCCGTCGGAGCAAGCTGAACGTAACCGATATTCCTGTTTCCGTTCTTTGTAAAGACAGGGTACACCAGCGGGCCATCCGTATGTTGATACTGCTCCATCAGTTCCTCGATCACATTCCGTGCTTCCTGCTCCGTTTCAAAGACCTCGTCCGGAATAAAACGCCTGGTATCCTCATCCAGTGAATTTTCATGGACATCCTGTGCCATCTCCGCGGTGAATTCGGTAATAATCAGTCGTTCGGTTTCAGCAATGCTTCTGTATTCCGTCTGAAGAATGGAATACCAGCTGATATCGCATATCCCTGTATTGTTTCGGTCGGAAGACCTTCGGGTCCCTTCGAATTTCATTCCGCAATGTTTCATGACCATCCCGGAATGGGGATTGTTCGGATCGTGATAGGAACAAATACTGTTTGCGCGAACTTGATCAAAGAAAAAACCGATGACTGCCCGGGCCGTTTCGGACATGATACCCTGATGCCACCAGGCCCGCCCGAGGCAATAGCCGATCGTGATCTGCTCCAGATCGTCATTCACCAGTCCATGGATCATCCCGATGGGTTCGTCGGTCTTCTCCTTCAGGGTAATCGCCCAATGATAATAATCCTGCTTCTCATACTGAGGCAGCCAGGTTCCGATCACATGTTTTGTGACGTTCACATCCGTATGCGTCGGCCAGGTCAGAAACCGGGTCACTTCCGGATCCGATGCCCAGTTTCTGAACATGGCTTCCGCATCGGATGCTGCCAGTCTCCGCAATATCAGTCTCTCTGTTGCCAGCCTTTGAGTTCCGCAATGATTCATAAGTCAAAACGCTCCTTTATCATTTGGGCTGCTTCATCTGCCGCTGCCGTTTCAGAACATTCTTTTCTCTGTTGTTACGTGATGGCAGCGGAACAATCAGCCGTCTTCAATCATGCCGGTCACAGGAGCATTTCCATATACCGCCTGTATGTCTGGAAACCCGCCGCCTCATAAAACGCAAGCGCTCCCTGGTTATACTCCCACATATTCAGTTCGATCCTGTGAAATCCCTCCTGTATAATCCAAACTGATCCTGACAGGAGGCAGGATATTGAAACCAGGAGTACACCACAGTAAAATGGAGATCGTTGACCGGCCAAAGTTGGCGAACAACATAAAACTGGAGGGGGTACCAACAAGAATAATACTCAGAACCAGAAGATTGCGCAAGTAACAGACAAAACATGGATCATAGGGCTGTTATTGGCGCAATTCAAAAAACATTCACGTTAATTGTTGTGTTTCAAGGCTTCAGTGCGGGAAACAGGACTTGAAGCGTCCGGGAACGATATCCGAGATTGTAAAGCGAAGCAAGGATTTTCCGTCGAATCACGCGGTTCTTGTTGCCGAGAATGAATTGCAGCACGAAAAAGCTTATCTTAAGGCGAAGCGACTTAGTCCGGTTTGGTTGTTTGTCTCGCATGGGAATGCGCATTGCCGGTGCTCATGAAGGAGAGAACAAGTGCGATTCATAATTTCTCTTAACTTACTTGTTGCCTCTGTTTCTTCGTGCTATAATCCTTCCCTGCAGCTGGGCAAAAGCCGTAATTCCTGCAAATAACTCTATGTTTGGAAAGGGTAGCATCCAATACATCAAGGAGACGAATCATGTTTAATCATCACGATATAACTCGGGACAGTTGCATGCTGCATGGCCCCCTGGCGCACCACGGATATGATTGGTGGTGGCACTCTTTCACCGCCCAGGATGCTGAGACCGGGGAAGACAA
>OMZY01000002.1 GCA_900315675.1 uncultured Eubacteriales bacterium | reverse complement strand
ATTATAACTGATTGCATTATAGATCTTCTCCCGGTTTCCGTCACGGTTGACATATTCCAGACGGAAGGAATAATCATCGGGAGACGTCTGCATCTGGGCTGCCTGCAGGGGCGGCCAGGGATCGAAGGTGTTGAGCGTCAGGATGCCTCCGGGAAGCAGCTGCTCCCTCAGGTTTTTCAGCGCGGCAATCTGCAGGGCCTGATCCGGAAGGTGCATGAAACCGCTGCGGGCGATGATGGCCAGGGAATACTTTCTGCCGGAACTGAATTTTGTCATATCCGCGGGGATAATGTTCAGGGAAAGCCCCAGGGCTTTTGCCTTGGCGGCGGCCACCTTACACATTTCTCCGGAAAGATCCGTACCGTCCACATCGATGCCGCGTTCCGCCAGATAAAGCAGAACGGCACCCGTGCCGCAGGCAACATCCACCACACCGCCGGAACCGTATTTGCGGGCCAGATCCAGGTAAAACTCCTGGAATCCTTCGTGATGATCCGTTCCCTGGGTGTACATGACCTCAAGATATCGGTCGTAGTTCTCGGCAACATCCCTGAAATCGTGCAGATCCATGGTACTCCTCCTCGCTTTTTTCTGATGTGATTCCGGATAAAAAAAGATCACTTATCCCGAGCGAGATAAGTGATCTTGATCAATGCGGCCGCATTTTCCGGAAATCTACTTTTCTCTGCTCTTCAAACGGGTGTACGCGCAATAACCATAGCCAGTATAAGCTACGGTCTTCTTAGTCATGGTAGTGACTGCGTACTTCGCCATGAGAAGAGCTCCTTTCCGAAAAAGATTGGAGTGAGTATACTCCCGGATCTGTGAGAATGTCAAGCTGCTTTTTCAGACTCCGGCATAAAGGAGGGAGTGATATGAAAATACAGGATGAAAAGAGGACGTTATTTTGCAGGCGGCGCGGCGGTGCCCTCGTCAAACAGACGGACGGGAAGGACGATTACCTGCGGCGGCAGATCAGGATGCTCAATGCGGTTCAGCAACAAGCGGACGCCGTTGGACGCTACGCTTTGCCCTTCGGAAAAAATGCTGGTCAGTTTCGGAAGATACGGGATATCCCCGCGGAGATGGTCAAAGCTGACGATGGAAATATCTTTGGGGATTTCCAGCCCCATATCGGCCAGCTCGAGCATGACGGGATAGGAAACCTCATCACGGAAGGAAACGAGGGCAGTATAATCCAGCGGGAAAAGCAGTTCCCGGAGAGTGGAATCAGCCAGGGCAGCTTCCACCTTTTCACCCGGAACGACCCGGATGTTGCTTTCGGGGATGCCATATTCACTCATGGCCTGCATGAAACCTTCCAGACGGTCAATCTGGGAACTGGAACGGTTTTCACCGGACAGGAAGAGGTACTTCTTATGACCGAGCCCCGCAAGATGAACCCCGGCGAGGAAACCGCCCTGACGGTCATCGCAGCGGACATTGTCTGTTACGATGTCCTGGATCCGGCGGTCCAGCAGCACAAAGGGCATGTTGTTTTTCTGCATGATCTCGATGTGGCTGCGGTTGTTCATATAGGGAAAATACAGAATGCCGTCCACAGACTGGGAGATGGCGGAGCGGATCAGATGTTCGCCCAGCTCTTCATTGAGGCCCATGCACAGCACCATGATGTTGTATCCGGCCTGCCGCAGTTCGCTGTCCATGACGGTAAGCATATTACAGAAGTGCAGGTTATGCACGTCATTGACGATAACCGCGATATTGCCGCTTCTTCCGGAACGAAGGGTAGAGGCCAGGGAGTTGCGGATATAGCCCATCCTGACAGCGGCTTCCCGGATTTTTGCCCGGGTGGATTCCGGAAGACGGGGATCACCGCGGAGCGCCCGGGAAACCGTATTAACGGTATAGCCGCAGGCACCTGCGACATCCCTGAGAGTAATGCGGTTGACAGCCATACAGCACCCTCCATTGATCAGATTAACGTTATTATAAACAGTATATCATAAAAGGCCATATAAAGACAATTTTTGCCAATCTTACTTCTTTATAAACAATTGTTTAAAAAAGATTTATCGAAAATTTGTCAAAAAACGCTTGACAATCAACCAAATAACCTATATCATTAAATCAACGGACAGGATTAACGTTAATCCTGCAAAAGAGAATATCTTAATAAAGAGGAGGAAACCTACCATGAAGAAACTGTTGGCTGTTCTGCTGACGCTGGCCCTGATGCTGGGCATGTGCAGCGCCCTGGCGGAAGACGAACCCATCAAACTGACCCTGTGGACCTTCCAGGAGCTGCATACGCAGCTGTACAAGGAAATGCTTGAGACCTGGAACGCGAACCCCGATAATCCGAAGCTGGACATTGACATGCAGGTCTATCCCTACGATGACATGCACAGCAAGCTGACCCTCGCGCTGCAGAGCGGCGAAGGCGCTCCGGACATCGTGGACATCGAAATCAACCAGTTCGCGAACTATCTGAAGGGCGACATCCAGCTGGCGGACATCAACGACATCGTTGAGCCCATCAAGGACAAGCTGGTCATGAGCCGCTTCAACAACTATGCCAAGGATGGCAAGTACTACGGCATCGACCATCACATCGGCGCCTGCATCATGTTCTACAACACCGAGATCCTTGAGGCGGCCGGTATCAACTACCAGGACATCAAGACCTGGGAAGACTATCATGAAGCCGGCAAGGTTGTGCTGGAAAAGACCGGCAAGCCGATGTGCACCTGGGAATCCGCTGACTGCTGGAGCATCTATCCCCTGGTTAACCAGCACGGCGGCGACTGGCTGACCCCCGAAGGCGAAGTCCGGATGGACGAGCCCGTGGTGATCAATACCCTGGCCTTCATGAAGAGCATGCTGGACGATGGAACGGCCGTGCCCTGCCCCGGCGGAAACCATCACTCCGAAGAATACTACGGCGCGATGGGCGGCGGTGCCTATGCTTCCGTGAGCATGCCGTTCTGGTACCTGAACCGTTTCACCGACTATATGCCTGACCTGTCCGGCAAGATGAAGGTTGCCCCGATGCCCCTGTGGCCTGACGGCGGACACAAGTCCGCGCAGATGGGCGGCACCGGCACCGCGGTCGTAAAGACCAGCGCCAATGTGGATATCGCCAAACAGTGGCTGGCCTATGCCACCCTGAGCTTCGAAGGCTGCGTCAAGACCTGGACCATCCTGGGATTCGATCCCATCATGACCGATGTTTACGGCGCACCCGAAATGATGGAGCCGAACAAGTTCTTCGACTATTATGGTGATGACATCTTTGATATGCTGAAGACCGTGCTGGATGATATTCCGGACACCTGCATCTCCGAATACTTCCCGGCGGCCAGCGATATCGTCAAGAGCCAGATGGCCTATGATCTGGTGATCGGCGGCGGCGATCCCGAGACCATTGCCAAGAACTGCGCGCAGGAACTGAGAGACGCGATTGATTAATCACTTCCCGATACGGGCCGGCCGGAGGGAATCCTCCGGTCGGCTTCTTCCGGTTATTTCAGTTTTCTCTGACGGAGGCTGATGATATGCAGCAGGTATCCCAAAGAAGAACGAACAGAGCGGCGGCTTTCCTGACCAGCAGGAAAGTGGTGCCCTATGTGTTCGTCGCGCCCTTTGTGATCTATTTTCTCCTGATCTATCTTTATCCGACGGTTTCCACCGTTCTGATGAGCTTCCAGCGGATTGACGGTCCTACAACGAGTGAATGGATCGGCCTGAAAAACTACCAGAAGCTGTTTTCCCGGAATTTCATCCAGGCGCTGGAGACCAGCACCCGCTATGCTGTCTGGGACGTGATCGTGCTGACGATTGTGCCGCTGCTTTTTGCGGTGCTCCTGCATTCCGGGCTTGTTAAAGGATCTGCCTTCTTTAAATCCCTGTTTTTCATTCCTGCCCTGACATCCATTATCGTGGCAGGTATTGTGTTCCGCCTGGCCTTCGGTACACAGGATACCGCACCGGTGAATGCGATGCTGACAGCGCTTGGCGGGCAGCCGCGGCAGTGGCTGATGTTTGCGGACAGCGGCAACTTTGTCCTGATTGTGATGACACTGTGGCGCTGGATGGGCGTCAACATTATCTACTACCTGTCCGGAATCCAGGCAATTCCGAATGACCTGTATGAAGCTGCTGAAATCGACGGCGCCAATCCCATACAGAAATTCTTCAAAGTGACACTTCCCGGCATCCGGCCGGTCCTCATATACGTGATCACCATTACCGTGCTTGGCGGTTTTGCCATGTTCACGGAATCCGTAGCGCTCTGGCAGCAGAGCAATCCCGGCGGCATCGGACGGACGATTGTCGGCTATCTGTATCAGGTAGGTATCACCAAGGCCAATATGGGCATGGCTTCCGCCGTCGGCCTGACGCTGCTGGCGCTGGTGCTGGCCGTAAACCTGATTCAGCTGGTGCTGATGGGATTCTTCAGGAAGGAGGACGCGTGAAGATGAAACGGAAAAAGCACATCAACAAGCGGAAAGCCACCCTCTCCTTCCTGGCAACGGCCCTGATGATTATCTGGGCATTCATCGCCATGCTGCCCTTTGCGTTCATGTTCAGCAGCTCACTGAAACCCGGCGAGGAGATGCTTCGCAAGGGCCTGAGCCTGTCCATTGAACCGGGAGTCTCCTCCTTCAGCAACTATAACGCGCTGAACACCTACCGGGACGGTATTTACTGGCAGTGGTACAAATCCAGCGTCATCATCATGGTGCTGCAGACCGTGATCGGTCTGTTCTTCGGCTCCATGGTCGGGTACGGACTGGCTATGTATAATTTCAAGGGACGGAACCTGATCTTTACCCTGGTTCTGGTAGTGATGATGATTCCGTTTGAAATCCTGCTGCTGCCGCTGTACCGGATGCTGATCCGGGCCAAGCTGGTGGACAACTATTTCGGCGTGATCCTGCCGTATCTGGTTCCGCCCTTTATGATTTTCTTCTTCCGGCAGTATGTGCTCGGCCTGCCCAAAGAACTGCTGGAAGCCGGAAGAATTGACGGATGTACCGATTACGGTGTATTCTTCCGGATTATGGTGCCGATTATGATTCCGGCCTTCGGAGCCATGACCATCCTGAGCGGCATGAACAGCTGGAACAACCTGCTCTGGCCGATGATTGTGCTGAGCACCAACGAAAAGTTTACGATCCCCATCGGTATGGGTACCACCATTACCCCCTACGGAAATGCCTACGACGTGCTGATGCCCGGCGCGGTGATGGCGGTTGTACCGATTATCATTATTTACCTGTGCGCGCAGAAAACCTTCATTGCCGGACTGACCGCCGGCAGTGTGAAGGGCTGAGCCGGGGAAGGAGAAGAAAACCATGAAAAAAGCATCCATGATCCTGGACAGAGACTACCGGATCGGCAAGGTGGACCCGCGCATCTTCGGTTCCTTTATCGAGCACCTTGGCCGCGCGGTCTACGGCGGTATCTATGAACCCGGTCATCCGAACGCGGATGAAGCCGGATTCCGGAAAGACGTGATTGAAAAGGTCCGCGAGATCGGCGTTCCGATCGTCCGGTATCCCGGCGGAAACTTTGTCTCCGGCTTCAACTGGGAGGATTCCGTCGGTCCGCGGGAGCTGCGGCCGAAGCGCCTGGACCTGGCCTGGTTCACAACGGAAAGCAACGAGGTGGGCCTGCATGAATTTGCAGACTGGTCTGAAAAGGTCGGCAGCGAAATCATGTATGCCATCAACCTGGGCACCCGGGGACCGGAAAACGCGCGGGACATCGTGGAATACGCCAACCACAAGGGCGGAAGCAAGTTCAGTGATATGCGGATCCGGAACGGAAGAAAGGATCCGCTGGGCATTAAAATGTGGTGCCTTGGCAACGAGATGGACGGCCCCTGGCAGATGGGACATAAAACCGCAGCGGAATACGGCCATATCGCCAACGAAGCCGCCAAGATGATGAAGTGGGTGGATCCCTCCATCGAACTGGTGGCCTGCGGTTCCTCCTCCTCCCAGATGCCCACTTTCGGCGACTGGGAACTGACGATGCTGGACGAGTGCTATGAGAACATCGACTATGTTTCCCTGCACCGTTACTACGGCAATCCCACCAACGATACCCCCGGCTTCCTGGCCCGGAGCATGGACCTGGATGACTTTATCCATACGGTGATCTCCATCTGCGACGCGGTGAAGGGCAAGAAGCACCAGAAGAAGCAGATCAACCTGTCCTTTGACGAGTGGAACGTCTGGTATCACTCCAATGAACAGGACAAGGAGATCTGGAAGCAGGAAAAGTGGGGCCCCGCCCTGCCGCTGTTGGAGGACATCTACAACTTTGAGGACGCCCTGCTGGCAGGCAGCATGCTGATCACCTTCCTGCGCAACGCGGACCGGGTGAAGGTGGCATGCCTGGCGCAGCTGGTGAACGTGATTGCGCCGATTATGACCCGGAACGGCGGCGGATGCTGGGCGCAGACGATCTTCTATCCCTACATGCATGTAAGCCGCTACGGCCGCGGCACCGCCCTGAAGGCGATTGTGGACACGCCGGTCTATGACTGTTCTGACTATGAAGGAGTTCCGCTGGTGGACGCTACGGCGACACTGGGAGATGACGGCAGCGTGACAGTTTTCTGCGTGAACCGGGATATGAAGGAAGACTTCTGCCTGGATCTGGATCTGCGGTCCTTCGGAAACCTGAAGCTGGAGGAGCATATCCTGCTGCATCATGATGACGTGAAAGCCGTGAATACCGAGGAAAATCCCGGGAATGTGGCTCCGACAGCCGGCCCCGGCGGCAAGGTTGACGGCGGCAAAGCGGAGATTAAGCTGCCGGCGCTGAGCTGGAACGTTCTCCGATTTACGAAAGCATAAACAGAGAATTGCAGTATGCGGAACCGCAAGGTTCTTCTGAAGTGCAGGCTGTGTGTTACCAACGAAGAACCGGACAAAAGAACCGTCCCCCTGTCCGGCAAAGACAGGAGCCTTTCATCCATAAGGGTGAAAGGCTCCTGCTTTTCAGGAAGATATATTATTTAAGCCCGACTGCCTCCGCGTTAACCCAGAGGGCGGGACGGACAGCAGCGTTGGAGAAATGGACATCGGAGAAGATCTCCGTACTGTCGCAGTATACCTGCATTGCATTGGCCAGCCGGTCAGCGGGAGAACGGAGCCACCAGACGCAGCTGGGGACAGAATTCTGATCACCGGTCAGGGAATAAAGGACGCCATGGGCCTGGGCAGTCTGGGTCGGCTCACAAAGTCTGTCTTCCGGCTGGGGAAAATAGACGGAGAAGGCTTCCCGGTAGCTGAGCAGGAAGATTTTGTCTTCGGTGTCGGTACCGGCGTTGCAGCTGTAAGAGGCACCCTGGCCGGCACCATTGACGACCGTAGTTGTCTGGATGGCAGACTGTTCATCGGCAGTAAAGCTCTTCTCCAGGAAATCCTTGTTCAGCCAGGCACGCAGGGTGCTCTTCTCCCAGTCGGTATCGCCCTCGTTATCCTGATAGGAAACGGCGTCCAGGCCGCACTTGCTGAGCAGCAGGCACTTTCCGTCTTTTTCATTCAGGACGATCCACTCGATGGGTTCCTGTCCGTT
The DNA here is from genome assembly GCA_900315675.1 of uncultured Eubacteriales bacterium. GTDB lineage: Bacteria > Bacillota > Clostridia > Christensenellales > Aristaeellaceae > Aristaeella. Next base: position 280,212 of record OMZY01000002.1, on the reverse strand, counting down.
GTCGGGGTTGTTGTCCTGGTCATAAGCGCCAAAGGTTACGGTTTTGCGGGAAGCATTGTCAACGTTCGCGGATTCTGCATTGCCGCCTCCGACATTGAAGATGTGTAAAGCGAGTACGATCAGGAACAGGATATAACCGATTCTTTTCAAGATGATGTTATCGTAAGTTTCCATTGATTCATCCCTCCTTGGCTATGAGAATAGCAGATGAACCTTACTTTCAGGTGACTTTCAGCTTACAGTTTTGTAAGGTGAAGACAGGCGGGAAAAGAGATATGGACTTTTCATAACCGATCGTGTAGGATAAGCTGCGTGCTGCCGGAGGTGAGAAAGAATGCGGATTGCCAGGGAATTTGACCGGACCATGCTGGGTACTGTTTTTGCCCTGGCGTGGCCGACCATGCTGGAACAGCTGACCCAGACCGCGGTACAGTATGTCGATACGGCGATGGTGGGCGCGCTCGGTACGGAGGCGACGGCAGCCGTTGGAGCAACCGGCACCGTGAACTGGATGATCGGCAGCGTGGTTTCCGCCATCGGAATCGGATTTCTGGCCTTTATTGCCAGGCAGATCGGTGCGGGGAATCCTGAACGGGCCAGGAAAGCAAGCGCTCAGGCTTGCATGATGACCCTGATCCTGGGACTGGTGCTGACGGCTGTGACGGTCATGAGCGCACGGCAGGTGCCGGTATGGATGCAGGTAGACCCGGCCATCCGGAATCTGGCAGCCAGGTATTTCCTGATTCTTTATCTTCCGATGCTGTTCAGAACTTCCTCCATCCTGCTGGGAACCGTGCTCCGGTCCGCCGGAGATACCCGTACCCCCATGCGGATCGGCCTGGTGGTGAACGGGATGAACATGATCCTGAACTTCCTGCTGATTTTCCCGGCACGGCCGGCATCTGTCTTCGGCCTGAATATTACCCTGCCGGGTGCGGGACTGGGCGTGGAAGGAGCCGCGTGGGCGAGCGCAGTTTCCTTTGTATACGGCGGGGCGGCCATGGCCAGGGCACTATGGAAGCACCCGGTTATTTCCCCGAAAGGACAGTCCTTCAGGCCGGACCGTGATATCCTGAAGCCCTGCTTCCGGGTGGCGCTGCCGAATCTGGCCCAGCGCTTTGCAACATCCTTCGGATATGTGGTTTTTGCGTCCATGATCAACGGCCTGGGCGGGATATCCACGGCGGCACATACCATTGCAAATACCGTGGAAAGCCTGTTTTATATTCCCGGGTGGGGGATGCAGACGGCCGCAGCCACGCTGAGCGGGAACGCATATGGCGCGAAGGACCATCGGAAACTGAAAAGGCTGGGAAGCACGGTGCTGCCGCTGGAGGTCGGGCTGATGATTGTTTCCGGCGGACTGCTGTTCCTGTTTGCGGAACCGCTGGTCCGACTGTTCAGCCGGGATGAGAGTGTGATCCGGCTTGGAACGACAGTCCTGCGGATGGTGGCGGTGTCCGAGCCGTTCTACGGTATTCCCATTGTGGTGGAGGGCTTGATGCAGGGCGTCGGGAAAACCACAGCGCCCTTTGTGTACAATGTCATCGGCATGTGGGCTGTCAGGATCCTGGGCACATGGATCTGCACCCGGTTCCTGGGACTGGGACTTGTCGCAGCCTGGGGATGCATGATCGGACACAACCTGCTGCTGTTTGTATTCTTTATCTACCATTATTTTTCCGGACGGTGGGATCCTTTTGCGGATCGCAGGGCAGTCCGGGAATAAGCTTTTGCCCGGACTGAATGAGTAAGGTGTGAAAATGGCTGCTGTAACCGGAGACTTTTCAAAGGGAAGGGTTTCCCTGGTCATCCTGAAGCTCGGACTGCCGATGATGCTGGCCGAGTTTGTTCATGTTCTTTACAATATTGTGGACAGGATGTATATCGGCCATATGGCGGAGGGCGGTACGCTGGCCCTGACAGGTCTGGGGATCTGCTTTCCGCTGATCACGCTGATCGGGGCTTTTGCGAACCTTTTTTCCACCGGCGGAGCCACCCTGGCAACGATCGCGCGGGGCGCGAAGGAAGAACGGAAAGCCGAAAGGATTATGGGAACATCCTTCTCGATGCTTCTGATCATCGGGCTTGTCCTGACGGGTCTGCTGTACCTGACGGCACCCGTAACGCTGCGCTGGCTCGGAGGGGATGATGAAACCATTCCTGCGGCAATGGGCTACTTCAGAATATATGTGCTGGGTACGGTACCGGTGCTGATCAGCCTGGGTATGAATCCGTTTATCGGCGCCCAGGGCTTTCCGAAAATCGGAATGGGTGCCGTTCTGATCGGCGCGGCGATGAATATCGTGCTGGATCCGCTGATGATTTTTACCATGGGCATGGGCATCCGCGGCGCGGCACTGGCAACCGTTGTTTCCCAGACGGCCGGTGCGGCATGGGTGCTGGGATTCCTCAGAAGCAGGCGGGCAGTCCTGCGCCTGACGGGACTCCACCTGGACGGAAAGGAACTGAAAAGGATTGTGAGCCTGGGCGTGACCGGGTTTACCTTCCGGGTAACGAACAGCATTACGCAGGCAATCGTGAACATTATGCTGAAGGCCTGGGGCGGACCGCTGAGCACGATTTATGTGGGCGCGATGAGCCTGATCAATTCCCTGCGGGAAATCATGAGCCTGCCCAACAGCGGAATTGTGATGGGCGGGCAGAACGTGATGAGCTACAATTACGGGGCAAAACTGTACCGGCGTGTTTCACAGAGTATCCGGTTCATCTTCCTGAGCGGACTGGGGGCCAACCTGGTGATGTGGCTGCTGGTGATGGTTATTCCGGAACAGCTGATCCGTATTTTCACCTCGGATGAACAGCTGATCAGAACCGCAGTGGTCTGCGCCCGGATTTATTTCGGCGCATTCCCGTTCATGGCCATGCAGCAGGCAGGACAATCCACCTTTGTCTCCCTGAACTATCCCCGCTACGCGCTCTTCTTCTCACTGCTGAGAAAAATCGTGCTGGTGGCACCGCTGACACTGCTGCTGCCGAACATCGGGCTGGGTGTGCACGGCGTCTTCTGGGCAGAATTTGCCAGCCAGGTGATCGGCGCGACGGCATGTTTTACTACGATGTATATGGTTATCTGGAGACATATGAAGAAAGAATAAGGACGACCTGCACTGCCAATCTGTTGAAAGATAATGAATTCTCAGCAACTGCCTCAGAACTGCTGAAAAGCCCGCGGCTGTACTGCCGCGGGCTTGTTTAACGGGTAAAGGGTTACAGCATCAGCGGGGATTACCAGGGACGTTCCATTCCGTTATAGTTCCAATACATGTAGCTGTCAGGCCTGGTGCGCAGGGATTCGGCCAGATCGGCGATTCCCTGTGCGGAAACAGCCGGATCGACCGGGGCTTCCGGACCGCCCATTCGTGTATGCATCCAGCCGGGGTTAAACAGTAATACCCTGATTCCTTCCGGCTTCAGGTAACGCTGCAGAATAACAGACTGGATATTTAAGGCGGCTTTGGACATACAGTAATCATAACGATTGATGTAATCGGCGTGGGAAGTCATGCTGCCGGCCTCTGAAGAGATATTGACCAGGAGTTTATCATGCCCTTTCCGCAGGAGACCGATACATGCTTTTGTTACACGCAACGGGCCGAGAGCATTGACATTGAACAGATTCATTGAACCGTCAATATCAAAGTCCTCAAGCAAGTATTCACTTTCAGGACGGATGATTCCGGCACAATTCACAAGAATATCCAGGGCTTCCGTTTTTGCACCGACGTACTCAGCCATGTGCTGAACCGAAGATGAATCAGATACATCCGCGTGGAGAAAAACGAACTGCCCATTTGCTTCCTCAAACAGTCTGTCTGTTTCAGAATGCTGTTGTACTACATCCACACCGAAAACCATATAGCTCCTGGAAAGGTATTCACGAGCCAGACAGATACCAAGACCGCCGGCGGCGCCGGTAATCAGAACAGTTTTCATCTTTTTCTTCCTCTGTAATTCAGACACAGGATTTATGCTCATAATATATCGAATGAGGAAACAGGAATCAAGAATAAAATATATGATGAGGTGCAGTAAACAGCAAGCCTTTGAAGTTTTGAAATGCAGGACTTAAAATGCTGCTGCCGGCGGAATTCAGGTGGTTCCGGGAATATTGGCGCGACTGCCTGCTTTACGACGATGTGCCTTGTGATCCGGAGGCATATGAGGAGAGCTGTACAATAAGAATCAATGCAGTTTTGCCGCGAATGAAACTTCAACGAGTCCGCGGCATTTTTCAGTGTTTCAAAAAAACACCGGAATATTTTTACGTACCCCTATCTTTTTGGCGTTTTCAAACGTCTATTATATGTCATGACTGATAAAACCCTTCGAAGAGGTTGAGATCAATGATGGATGAAAGACAATTCACACGGATGCTGCTGGAAAGCGAGCAGATGCTTTACCGGATTGCCTGTACATTCCTCCGGTCTGAAGCAGACCGTCAGGACGCCATGCAGGAAACCGCAATGAAAGCCTGGAAGAACCGGGCTGGATTGCGGGAAGAAAGGTATTTCAGAACCTGGATTTCGCGGATTATGGTGAATGAGTGCCATAACCTGTACAGAAACTACAGCCGGTGTGTTCCGACAGATACAATGCCGGACCGGCCCGTGCCGGAAAACGGCGATGAAGAGATGCGCATGCTGCTGGAGGGCCTTCCTGAAAAGCAGCGTGTTCCCCTGGTTCTGCATTACCTGGAAGGGTTCTCATTGGAAGAGATTGCAAAGATACAGCATGTGACCCTTCCACTGGTCAAGTACAGGATGCGGCAGGCACGCAAAGCGCTTCGTGTGGAATGGAACGGAAAGGAGGAGTCGAAATGACAGAGCAGGAACTTCGGGAACGGCTCAACCGGATGACCGGTGAGATCCCGGCAGAAACACACCGCGTATTCCTTTCGGCTGCCTGTCCGGGAAAGGAAGCGAGGATTGTGAAAAGAAAGATATCAGCAGGACTGGTTTTCGCGCTGGTTCTGATCCTGATTACAGTGGCAGCCATTGCGGCGGGCATTGTTTATGACCTGAAGTGGTGGTATGGGGAAAGAACAGCTGAAACTGATCCGGAATTCATGCGGAAGATGGCTGAAAACCTGGTTGCAGAACCGGAACAGCAGCAGACAGAGGACAGTCTTGTGGATGTGAAAGTCCGGGAGGTTTCCTGGATGCCTGATGAGGGAAAACTGGTTGTCAGTATTCAGGCAACCGCAAAGGATCCGGAACACTTTGAACTTCACAGCAGGCTGGCCCTTGATGTAGACGGCGCTTATGATCCGGACTTCGAACCGGATATGTATGATGAGGAGTGTGAAGGGCATGCGGAACACTGGCTGTGGCGGGAAAACACGGATCCGGAAGCAGATGAGCGCTTCAGATGCGGCCCGGTTCCGCAGATGATGGATGACAGCAGCAAACGCCTGCTCCTGTTCGAAGGACTGCAGCTGGCGCCGCTGGAGAGGCCGGAACTGTTCGGCTATGCCTCCATGGATGAATTGCGTACTCCTGAAGGTGAAGTCCTGTATCTGTTTGAATACAGCCAGGACTGGATGAAACAGGACTATGACCGGCAGATGGAAGAGTACATTGAAGAATATCCGAATATGAAGGAATATGCTGAAAGCCAGATCGCAAAAGCCAGGGAAGCACGGGAAACCCTGAACAGTGAAGGAATCAGCTGCATGCTGAGTTACAGGGTTGTGGAGTATATCGAAGGAATGGATGACACGGAACTGTACGCAGGCGGCACCGAGGGGCAGGTAACATTTGCTATCCGTACCGGGAAATGAGAGGAGAAATGGATATGATGAAAAGGATAATTCTGTGTGCGCTGTGCCTGATGATGGTTTTCTCCGCGTGCCTGGCGGAGGAACTCCCCACAAAGGCAACCTGCTATAAGATCAAATTGAACCGCAACATTCCGGCGGAAACCATGAGGGAAGTGTTTGCGGAATATATGGTTCCGGGATGTGAAGTGGAATATGATGAATACAGGGCTTCCTGCCCGGACCTGATTAACGGAGGAACAGGCTGTTTCCTGACTTATCCTGAGATTGAAGAGAGTGAGCAGGTCAACGGCTGCCGGGAAATCGCGGAAAAACTTCTCCATACCGTGTATCCTGACCAGGAACCGGAGCTGATCTCTGCCATGCCCTTACGGGATAACCTGCTTCACGATCTCTATGATTTTGATACCTATGAATGGATTGACGGACGATGGTATTTCCTGGGGCAGGAAGTAACACATGAACTGGAAGGTGTACTGAAAGCTGCCTACCTTGCGGCGGTCGACAGCCGGAAGCAGATAGAGGAGATGGATCCTTCCTGGATCCTGCTGCAGTATCATCCGGGTCCTGTTGACGGGCTGCGGGTGGGGATGAACTGGCCGGACAGTGATTACAACATGCCCTACTGCATGAGTACTTTCATTTTTGACGGTGAAAAGAACCTTATTACTGCTTACCTGGGCGGCAGTTTTACCATGACACCCGGAAAGGAAACGGAGATCAGGATTACAAAGGAAGAAGCGCTCCAGCTGGCCCGTGAGCATAACGCAAAGGAAAACGCAACCGGTGACCGGGGATTTGAGTGGGACGAACGTATGAGCGATGCCGATGTCTATACCCTGCTGCTGAAGACGATTGGGTATTCATCGCTTCGCAGCGAGATGGTTCTGGAGGAGGATTCCGGCCGCCTGGTAATGGCGGTGAACCGGAAGGGCCAGATGGTCCCCGCCTGGGAATTTGCGGAGAGTTACAGTGTTGTCGCGGACGGAAAAGTGATAAAGGAACATCAGTTCGCAACGGATTATTACTTCTACCTGTCCGCGGAAGACGGTACCCTGATCAATCAATAATCGCCTGGGTGAAGCCCTGTATCCGTTTATTGATGCAGGGAGAATGAGCCAATGAAAGGGACGGTCTCATGAATGAGACCGTCCCGGTTTTTTGCCTGGCATTATCGCTTTGCCAAAAGGGTAAATGTATGTCCCCAGTTTTTCATGATGCGGATTTCTGAGAAACCGGCTTTCTCAAGAACCTGCGTCTCGTGTTCCACGGTGAGGGGCGTATCATAGTGAAAGAACTCGTCATCGGGCAGTCCCTGTTCCAGTTTCAGCTGCTTCAGGTTCCGGAAAAGTTCTTTCTCCTGCGCCTCCGATTCAGCAAAGTAATCCGTCAGGACAAAACAGCCGTTCTCTTTCAGTGCGGCATGCAGCTTTGTGTAGAGGGATCCCTTCTGCTCTGCGGTAAAGTGATGCAGGGATTCGACGGAGACAGCCGCGTCACAGGTGTCTTCTCCGAATGGTACATCGAAGTAGGAACCCTGAACAAGGCTGAGCTTCCGGTCCGGGAACTTCGCCTTCAGCGCGTTCAGCATCGCGTCAGAAAGATCGATACCAGTTACCACGGCATCCGGATTCAGACGAAAATATTCCTCCAGTTCCAGACCGGTTCCACAGCCAAGATCCAGGACGCGGGCATTCTTTTCCATGGGCAGCAGGGAAGCCGTATAGGCATAGAAATCGGAAGCACCTTCGATGGTGGTCCGCATATGCTCATCGTAGCCGTCCACCCGGGCGGCAAAGAAATCGTTCATTTGTTCAAGTTTCATAGTGTTTATTCTCCTTCATTCAGTGTTTTATAGATTGAGTAATCCACCACTCCGCGAATATGCGCCAGCGTACCGGGAACCAGTTCCTTAACCATCAGGCAGGAAGGGTGGGGAAGATGGATGGAGGGACCGGCGACGATGCCGTAACCGGCGGAGGTGACAAAGCCCCGGGGGTTATAGTTTTTCGGATTACCTTCCACCAGAACCGCTTTATAGCCAAGGTCGGCGGCTTTTTCAAAACCATATTCAATCAGTTCCTTTGAGATATGCTGCCGCTGGTATTCCGTCCGTACGGCTACCGGGGTCAGAATCAGCAGTTCATCCTCGTATTTTCCCTCAATATGGAACCGGGAAAACATGGCATAGCCCAGGATCCTGTCAGTTTCATCCACCATGATGAGCTCCAGTTCAGGCAGGTAATACTTCTTTGAACGGATCTCCTCTACCAGTGAACGGACGGTTTTTCCTTCTTCCGGACTGTCCCAGGCTGTGAACACAGTTTCCACCAGATCCAGGGAAGACTGAAGATATTTCTTTTCCATCGGTTTAATGATTCTCAGCATGTTTATGCCTCCTTGTGTCCTTCTTTATGTATGATGACCGCGTCCCGGTCGAATTTGCGGTCCATGGTATGGGCAGCTTTGCGGTTGGCCACGGTGTCGAAAATGATTGAAAAATCATAATCCGGCGGATACAGCTGTGACGCAGGCACCAGCAGCTTCAGCCGGTTATGGCGGACGGTGATTTTCTGCCCCTGGAGCTGGATGATCACATTGCCTTCATCATCCGCAGGCTGATAAACGACAGCGTTCTTTTTATCCGGAAGCAGGAGAACGCTGTCTCCCATGGTGAACCGTTCAAAGCTTCCTTCTGTTTTCTCCCGGAGACGCTGCAGGCGGCCGGAGGGAATCCGCATAGGCTTCTGTACCGGTAAAGACGGGGAATCCGGCCCATGATCCGCCACCTGCCGGGCACGGGCAAGCAGGTTTTCATGCATACCGAGACGGCGGGCAATCTCGATGGCGCAGCTTTTGCCGCTTTTGCCCAGTTCCAGCCGGTACAGCGGCATCAGGGATTCCCGGTCAAAGGCCATGCGGGCGGAAATGACATGTTCCGTCTGTTCAGCCCATTGCTTGATCTGCGGATCGTGGGTGGTTACCAGGAAGAAGCACCCGCGCCGGAGCAGTTCTTCCAGGATTGCCGCGGCCAGGCCGGAGCCTTCCGCCGGATCGGTTCCGCTTCCCAGCTCGTCCAGCAGGACCAGACTGTCCCGGCTGCATTCTTCCAGGATGCGGATGACATTGGTCATATGGCCGGAGAAGGTGGACAGGTTCTGGCTGATGCTCTGGCTGTCGCCGATATCGCACAGCACCCGGTCCATCAGGCCGATGACAGTGCCTTCCCCGCAGGGAATGTGCAGGCCGCTCTGGGCCATGAGGGTCAGGAGACCTACGGTTTTGAGACAGACTGTTTTCCCGCCGGTATTCGGCCCGGTGACGGCAATACCTGAATCCGGGAGGGATAAGTCCAGATTCAGGGGAACGCAGGATTCCGGATCCAGCAGCGGATGCCGGGCATCAACCAGCCGGATCCGGCGTTCCGCTGTCAGTTCCGCCGGGCGGGCTTTCATTTCCATACTCAGTTTTGCCCGGGCAAAGAGGACGTCCAGATCTGTCATGACCTGGATGGCATCCGTCAGCGGCGTTTCCTCGGCAGCAACCCGGTCACTGAGTTCCCAGAGGATCCGCCGTTCTTCCGTATCTATATCGATGAGCAGCGCTTCCAGATCCTGACGGAGAGACTGCACGGCAGAGGGCTCCATAAAGACGGTGCCTCCTTTGGCAGAGGTGTCGACCGCATGGCCCGGGAAGGTGCTCTGGAATTTCTTCTGAACGGGGATCACATAAATGCCGTTACGCTGGGTAATATAACTGTCCGCCAGTTCCTTTTTATGATGGAAAAGGATCTGGTTCAGTTTCTCACGGATGGCCTGCTCGGTATACTCCCGCTGGCGGCGCAGGTTCCGGAGGGCCGGGGAGGCTTCGTCGAGAACCGCGTTCTCCCGGACGGAACGCTCGATTTCATCCTGCAGACTGGTCAGATCCGGCAGTTCTGTATGCCAGGAGGAAATACCGGCGCTCCAGAGCTGCGCGTTTTGCAGATAACGGCGAAGCCGCTGGATGGTCGCGCAGAACCTTGCAACGGCACAGAGCTGGGAGGGCAGCAGCATACCGCCCTGCGCCGCCTGGATGAGGCCGGTTTCTGTTCCGTCTGTTTCAGAGATCGGGGGAGTACCGGCGTTTTCCATCACGCGAAGGGCAGCAGTCGTTTCCTCCATACGGGCTCTGCAGAGTCCCTCATGGAGAATGGGTTCCGTTTCCGCAAGACGGCTGCGCGCTGCCTGTGAAACAGCCTGGTTCTGAAGTTGTTCAATGATCCGGTCAAAGCCGAGGGTAATCATATCCTGTGTCATGGGATCGCTCCTGTTCTGTTATGAATTGACATGAACAGGAAACGGGGACTGCGACACGAAAAAGGCATCAAAAAAAGTGCCCGGCATCTGCTCGTACCGCGCCATGGCATCAGCAAATAAGCGGTCATGTCACCGCTGACTACCAATCAACCATGGTCCCCGTTAACGAACAGACTCCAAACACTACCTCCACAGGATACCCGCTCATGCAGGCTTCACTGTTGAAATGATTATAGCTGAGAGAAGAACACGTGTCAACAGGAAGGACAGTATCAAATCACGGAACTTCTTTCCATACGGCGGGGCAGTACGGCAAAAGAAAAAGATCCGGGGCAATGCCCCGGATCCCGGACTGACGGTTATTTTGCCTTGCGGGTAATCTCGGTATCATTGGCGAGGCTTTCCAGGGAATAAACACAGAGAATGGCTTTGATATCATCGCTGCGGGTAAGCGCGTCGGAGAAGATTCCATCATCATAGCGCGCGTCTACCGCAATAATACGGCGGAAATGCTGGCTGAGCAGGGGCAGCAGGCAGTTAGCCATGGAATCCTTGTACACTATCAGGGTACCTTCCGGGGCATCCGGGCGATCGATGATCAGGGTGCCGTGGTTTCCCCTGAGATAAACGGCATAACCATCCCAGGTGGAAGCCTCTTCCGGAAAGATGAGATGATCGCTGACCGTTTCCGCCCCGTGGTCGTACGCGGTCATGGTTACGGCGGTTTCCGGCTCGGCACAGTTCAGCGTATCCTGCCAGAGGGAAGGAAGGCCGGAACGCGCCAGCGTTGTTCCTTTGAAACCGTCATATCCGGTCAGCCGGAAGGATTCCAGGGGGAGGGGTTCATAGCCCAGTGAACCGGACAGAGCAAGGTAAGCCTGGTAAGCGCCCTGCAGGGTCCAGTGATGATCTGTTTTGTAATACATGCTGTCCGGATCGGCATTGAAAGCTTCCGGCATCCTGACAGTATTGGGACTGGCGTCCAGCAGCGCATAACCTTCAGACTCTGAGTCATATGCCCCGGCCACAATCGGAACCATTCTGCCGCGAAGCAGCCATCCGTGGGACCGCGGCGAAAGCAGATACCACGGAACACCGGCACTGTCCGCAATTCTGCCGAAACGGCGAAGCTTGGTTTCCAGAGAGGATATCTCAACGGGAACAGGCGGCTCCACCAGCGTACCGGCGGTGTACCAGGCACCGAGCTGCGAACCGCGTCCGGTCAGGAATTCCACACTGTTGTCCAGTGTAACGAGGGTCCGGCGGCCGGGAACGTGATCCGTGAGGAAAGATTCCACGGCTTTGTCTGTTTTCCAGTAGGCGAGGTCCGGCACAGAAGGGCGTTCCGCAAGATAACGGCGTTCCCAGACGCTGAATTCCCCGCCCTGAGCCAGGATGGCAGCCAGACCCGCGGCGAGCAGGAGGAGCAGCCCCGCAACGACGACAACGCGGTCCGGAATCCTGAACTTATGCTTTTCTTTCATGCGGGCGGCCTCCTTTCATCAGAACTGGAAATAGACAAAGGGCGCATAACCCTGGGAAACGAGCGCGGCGAGGCAAAGCAGCATCAGGACGGGAGCGGCAAACCGCCATTCCCGCACCCTGGGAAGGCGCGGAGCAAAGGAAATGAACGCGCACAGGAGCAGCAACGGAGCGAAGGCGGCGCAGGTCAGGAGTGACTGGGAAGAAGCAAAACCGACGCTGCCGAACATGGCGCTGAACAGCGGCATGCCGAAGCCGGAGAACAGTCCCCAGCCGAGAAGAACCGGAATATAGGTGAAACACTGGCGCAGCCAGGCCGGTATACGCTCCAGCCGGGAATTGTCCCTGATAAACCGTTTTTCCAGGATCAGAAGCACTGCGAAGAAAAGTCCCCAGAGTACAAAATTCCAGCCGGCACCATGCCACAGACCCGTCAGAGACCAGACGATCAGCAGGTTCAGGTCCCGCTGCAGCGTGCCGCGGCGATTGCCGCCCAGGGGAATATAAACATATTCCGTGAACCAGGTGGTCAGGGAAATGTGCCATTTGCGCCAGAATTCGGTGAGACTCCTGGAACGGTAGGGATGATCAAAGTTTTCCGGCAGCACAAAGCCCATGGCTTCTCCCAGACCGATGGCCATATCGGAATAACCGGAGAAATCAAAGTAGATCTGGAAAGAGAAAGCAATCAGTCCCAGCCAGGCGCCGAGGGCACCGGCCTGGGTAAAATCAGCATTCATCTGGCCCCAGAAACGGCCGAGAGCGTCTGCCAGCAGCACCTTTTTCGCCAGACCGACGCAGAACCGGCGAAGGCCGCGGCGCATCTGATCCCAGGTAGGCCGGGGATGGGCAATGAGCTGTTCCTCCAGATCCGTATAGCGGACTATGGGACCGGCAACCAGCTGAGGAAACAGGGCCAGATAGACGCCGAAGGTGACGGGGGACCGCTGGGTGCGCGCATTGCCGCGGTAGACGTCAATGACATAGGAAAGCGCCTGGAAGGTAAAAAAAGAAATGCCGGCAGGAAGAACCGGGTTGCGGATATCAAGACTCCAGCCGGTCACATCCCGGAGGGTATCACGGATAAAGCCGATATATTTGAACCAGAAGAGCGGAAGCAGGTCAAGAACAATAATCAAAATCAGAATCAGTTTGCGCTTTGACTGAAAGCGGCTCATCAGCAGAACACCGCCCCAGCTGACCAGGATACACCAGGCGAGCAGCAGCAGCCAGGAGGGAGATCCCCAGCCATAAAAAAGCAGGGATGCTCCCAACAAAAAAGGCATCCTTGCTTTTGACGGCATCAGGCGGTAGCCCAGAAGCACACAGGGCATGAACAGCAGCAGATAGGTCAGCGAGCTGAACACCATAGGGACATTACTCCTCCTGAAGCAGGAGCTGTGGTTCCCTCGGGTCGGGTGATCCGACTGACAGAACGATCAACAGGGAATCCTGCAATACTTCAGATTCACTTAAGGCACGGTAAGCCAGCGCATAATAATTCCGGGTGCAGCGCATGCGCTGTTCACGGTAGCTTTCCAGCCGGTCAACAACCAGCCTGGCGGCATTCTCATCTGTCGCGCGGACGATAATGAGTTCACGGCCGACCGAGGTGTCTTTGCCGGTTAAATAGGCATAATCTGTAAAGTATTCAGGTTCGATGCCGATGATATCGATCATATCATCTTCGGTCATTTTGATCAGTTCTGAACTGTCCTGAGAAATGCGGAGTGCTTTCTCCAGAAGAGCGTCGGGGGATCCGTCAGCGCAGCAGACAGCCGCAGCAAGACAGAGAAGCATCATCAGGGCCAGGATCCTCTTTGCCATGGATAATCACACTCCTTTCTGCCGTTTATCGGGCGGTTTCTTCTGCGGGCGCGGATTCGGTCCCTTCCGGTGCGGCGGGGGTCCACAGACCGAGATCGTACTGCTCCTGAACGTAATCCTTCAGAGCCTGGAGCAGGGCAGCATTCCCCTCGTCAGACAGGTGACAGACCTTATCGTTGGAGTAATCAAGCTTCAGGAAATTATCCTCACCCTTGAGCGCGGCGGCGATGTTGATGTAACGGGCGCCGTTTGACTCGCAGGTTTCCTTCAGACGATCATTGTACTGATCCAGCAGCGTCTGATATCCTTCGACTTTCTTTTCACTGTCAAAGTTTTCGGTAACGGGCGTTTCCGAAAGAAAACACACCTCGGCATCCGGTACGGTTTCACCCATTTTCCGGAGAATATCCTCCACCCAGGTAAGCGCCTTCTCGATCTTAATGGCAACCGGATCGTTCAGCCCCAGCATAATGAAGATTTTCTTCGGCTGGATGCGGTCCGCGATACCGTACATTGTCAGCTGGCGGCCATGATAGTAGAACAAAAATTCGCCGCTGGGATAGGTCCGGCTTGCCGCATAAAGGCTGATGCTGCCGGTCGGGACGATTTTCGTTTTTGCCATAAAAGAAGCGTCTTCCTGCCGTAAACCGGATACGTAGCGATTAAAGGATTCCATTCTGGAGTCACCGAAGAAAACGCTGTCATCATAATAGCTCAGCAGCACGCTGTCATCCAGGGGCTCAGCATATGAAAGTGAAATAAGAAAGGAAAATAACAGAAAAAAGGCAACCACCTGTTTCAGGTGTTTCATATTCATCTCTCTCCTCAAAAAACGGAACCAACATGTCCGTACATCCTTACACATTATACTACATGGAGCATGAAAAAGTATTACGAAAGTATGAATTTTTGATTGGATACGGAATACATGCACCCCCGGGACGCATTTATTCCAAGGCCGCGGGTTTACAGCCACCGGTCAGGCGTAACGGGCACCGGTGGTTTTATTCTTCTCCCAGGATATCCTGGATTATTCCTTCTTTGGTATCCGGAACCCAGTGGCCTTCCAGGCAGGTCGGTACATCCACGGCTTCGATGACTGCGGCAAGTTCCCGGGCGAGAACAGGATCCTTTCGCCAGGACGGGAAGGAACCGCTGTTTGAATCACCGATGAACAGGACTTTTTCACCGGGCAGTTCGATCAGGGTGGTATCATCCGTATGAGGGGAAGGAGCCTGGAAAACACGGATGGGACAGTTTCCGGCATCCAGGTGTATTTCCCCGGTGTATTCCAGATCCGCGGGAACGATATGTACCGGTCGGTTCCCGGCGTATTCCAGACGGATGCTTTCATCCAGTGCCAGGAATTCTTCCGGACCGTTTTTCTCAATACGGTCCCGGAAATCCCGGAGATGCCGGTTTGTTACGGTATTGGCCAGCGAAAGCCCGTGAATGGCGTGCATGGCAAAAGTATGATCCCAGTGCCAGTGGGTGAGTACCGTGAGCTGCGGCAGGGGAAGGTCAGCCTCTTCCAGCGCCCGGTAAAATTCCGCCAGATGGGCGTCTGAATGCCCGGCGTCCACCGCCAGACTCCAACGGTCTCCGCGGATATAGCCCAGATTCGGGCGGTCCCGTTCCTTTTCGAACGGATAATACCAGATTCGTTCTGTCAGTCGTTCAAGTTTCATGGTGTTTTTCCTTTCCGGCAGGAGGAGGATAAGTCTGAAGATCAGAGGGATAGATTCTCCTGCAGCTGTTTACTGAGCAGATTCTATATGAAAGACAACCTTGTTTCAATGGGGCTGCCGCAATTGTTACAGTATTGTGATGTGTATAAAGAAGCGGTGAAAGATCAGCCGGAGGAGCCGGGGAGGGAAAACGGCAGACGGATTTCACCCAAACGGACAGTTGCCCGGAGACGGAATCCGGATTATAGTAATCAGACAGCAAGAGTACTCATCAGAAATTGAGAGTCCGTTTGCAGTCACTGCCATGGAAACCCGGTGCACGGATTGGTATTCTTTTCCCGAAAAGCCGGGATACATACCGGCGGATTGCATGAAGGAGGAAACCGATTATGAGTCAGAGCTTTTCGCAAAACCTGAAGCGACTCCGTACGGAAAAGAATTACACACAGGAGGAGGCTGCGCAGTTTCTGGGTGTCACGTCCCAGACGATTTCCCGCTGGGAATGCGGAACCACCCTGCCGGACGTGATGCTGCTGCCGGAGATTGCCAGGCTGTACTGCGTTACGGTGGATGATCTGTACAGGGATCATATTGACGCATATGACAATTACGCACAGCGCCTCGGAGACCTGTACAGCCATTCCGGCAAGCCGGAGGATTTTATACGGGCGGATGAGGAATTCCGCAAGCTGGTGAACTGCGGGAAATGCACGGCCGATGACCTGCGGTATTATGGCATTATCCACCAGCGCATGATGGCATATTGTATCCGGAAAGGACCGGAACTGTTTGACAAAGGGCTGAACCTGACAGACAAAAACGATGAAGTCTACTGGAAGATCAGGCGGCAGAAGATCTACTTCCTGTCGATGATCGGACGGGGACAGGAGAGCATCGATCAGCAGCTGAAGAAGATGCAGGAGACGCCGGAGGAACCGCAGGAATGGATCTGCACCATTGCCGCGTACACCCATGCCGGTGATACGGAAACGGCATATCAATACTTTCTGCAGGCCGTGAAAAAGTTCCCGGACCAGGCATTGCTTTATGTCTACGGCGGGGATCTGTGCAGGGAAATGAAGAAATACAAGGAAGCATTTGAGTACTGGGATCATGCCATTGCCCTGGATGATACCTACTGCGACGCAAAGTGTTCAAAAGGGTTCTGCTACGAGGAAATGGGCGAATACCGGAAGGCCTATGAGATCTGGACAGCACTTGAAGAAGAGATCAGGCAGAAGGGATGGACCTACAGCGTACAGCTTCCCAGACAGCGGGCCGAAGCCTGCGCAAAGAAGATGGAGAAGTGATCCGCGGGAAGCAACGCAGATGAAAAGAGGGAACGAGCCAAAGCTCATTCCCTTTTTTTGACCGTGATAGTTTATGACCTGAACGGTGCGATCGCATCCAGAATGGTTTTTTCCAGGGCTTCCCTGCCGTAGCTGTCCACAGCAGCCTTGTTTTTTTCACCGTGGGTCAGGTTGCCCGCACCGCCGATGCAGCCGTTTACGCAGGCCATACCCTCAATGAAATTGGCATCCAGCACATTCCGGCTCTTTTTCAGCAGGGCTGCACGGCATTCCTCAATACCGTCGCAGACACAGGCTTTCAGTTCGAAGTCATCCAGATGCTGCTCCTTCAGGCCTTCGGCCACGGCGTCAGATAAGCCGCCGCTGCGTGCGAAGATGCGTCCGAAATAACTGGCATTATCCAGAACGTCCTCCGGAAGCGTGGTAATATCAATATCCCGGCTGTCCAGGAGCGCCTGGAGTTCCTCAAAGGTGATGGCGGCATCCACATAAGGTTTCACATCCTCCAGCTGCGCTTCCGCCTTTTTGGCAGTGCAGGGACCGATGAAAACGATTCTGGCATTTTCCTCATGTTCCTTAATGTACCGGGCGATGACAGCCATGGGTGAGAGATTGTGCGAAATATAAGGAACCAGAGCGGGAAAGGCTGTTTTCACATAGCGAACAAACGCAGGGCAGCAGGAGGAGGTCAGGAACCCATTTTCCGTCAGTTCCTTTGATTCCGCCTGGGCAACCATATCCGCGCCCAGGGCTGCTTCCACCACAGTGTAGAAACCCAGCTCCCTGATGCCGGAGATTACCTGGCCCAGCTTCGCGTAATTCAGCTGACTGCCGATGGCCGGCGCCACCAGGGCGTAGACCTTATACCGGGTATTATCCCGGCTTTTTTTCAGCATATCGATTACGTTGATGATAAACGACCGGTCCGTAATTGCACCGAAGGGGCACTGATAGACGCAGGCACCACACTGAATGCACTTTTCATCGTCGATCCTGGCCGCGTTGTCCTCATTGATGGAAATCGCCTTGATTTTGCAGGCGTTCTGGCAGGGACGCTTACGGTTGACAATGGCGCTGTACGGGCAGACTTTGGCACACTGGCCGCATTCCACGCATTTGGTTTTGTCAATATGTGCTTCATGATTGTGGTCAAAGGAAATGGCGCCGCGCTTGCATACGTCCTCACACCGGTGAGCCAGACAGCCGCGGCAGGAATCAGTAACCTGATAGCCTATGGCGGGACAGTCATCACAGGCAATATCGATGACCTGGATGATATTCCCGCTGCTTCCGCCTCCCATAGCCAGTTTGACGCGTTCGGCCAGGATGGCCCGTTCCTTGTAAACACAGCAGCGCATGGTGGGCACCTTGCCGGGAACAATCATTTTGGGAATATCCAGTACGTTCTCCAGCAGCGTGTCGTTCCATGCCTGGCGGGCAACCTCCCGCAGCACTTTATATTTCAGGTGTTGTACCTTTGTATCGAATTTACGCATAATGACTCCTCAGAAATAGCAGACTTTGATGCGCTTGCCCATTTTTTTCAGCGCTTCGGACAGTTCCCGTACCAGGTTCATTTTGATATTGAAGTTAATCGGCAGATCCGGATTCTGGTGCGCCGGATTAATGGCTTTACCCACAAAGAAGTTAATATCGGTGGCTTCCTCAAACAGCAGGCGGCTGATCATGGAGGCGCCGTCTTTTCCGTTGCTCCATGCTTCATAGCACCGGTTCTCGCCGATATAATCCTTGGCGTATTCCACGACCCGGTTCACGGTAATCACACCCTCCGTCACCAGATCCACCCCTTCCAGATGGGCGATGGGCGGAATATCGCCTTCAAAGTTCAGCGAGGCACGCAGGGGTTTCCTCAGCCATTTGGCGGCAATGGAGGAAGTGGTGCCTCCGCTGATGATATGCTTTCCTTCCTTGGCGAAGAACAGGCTCATCATCCGGTCTGCGTCATCCCGGTTGCCGGGCGGGCCGAACAGCATATTCAGGGGCACCCTTTTGCGGACGCGCACCACGCAGGAGGTGGCGTCATCGCCGGGTTCGCCGCCGTACAGTTTATTGCACTCGTCCACCAGCAGGGTGGAAAGATTCTTGGCCGTGTAGCCGCACAGGCTCATGGCTTCCATAAAGCTGATAATATCTTCCCGCTTCCAGCCGAAATTGTAGGCTTTGCCGATGCCGGCATGGGGGCAGCCGTCGCTCATGGCGATAAACACATCATCTTCCTGAAGCCTGATCATGGAACGGAAAATCTGCTTCCCGCCGATGGTGGTTTCCGTCCGGGGATATTCCCAGTTTTCGCCGTTGCGCAGCACTATCACCTGGGGATTGTCATACTGGATCAGCTCCGCGGCCTGGTTGTTTATCAGACGGATGATGGTAAAAGTGGAATAAGCCACGCCCCGCACCGAGCATACCGGCAGCGTGGCGGCAATGGTTTCCACGCATTCCTCGATGGAAAGTCCGGCGGCAAGCATGGTGGAAATGATTTTGCTGGTCAGGGTGGACAGGATGCTGGCTTTAACACCGCTGCCCAGCCCGTCCGCCAGCACGATCACGCTGGAGGAATCCTCCTGCTCCACTACTTCCACATGATCCCCGCAGAGCTGTTCTCCCGTATGATTAATGCTTTTGTAGCCGATATCACAGGTTAATTCATTCATTGGTAATGGACTCCTTCAGCTTGGAAAGGGCAATTTTGGTCTCCGCGGCGGTTTCTCCCAGCAGACTGGCAATTTCCTGAACAATGCGCATCTGTTTTTCCACCACTTTGTCAGCCACTTCCACCGTCTGACGGCTCATTTCCTCCCGCTGGCGGCGAGCATCTTCTTCCTCGCTGACATCCCGCATGATGCACAGCAGCATCCGCCCTTCCTCAGCCGGAACGATGGTCTGCTGGACGGTGCAGCCGTATTCAGCCAGGTAGGTGCGCTGATGGAAAATTCCCCGTCCGGTGCTTTGCACCTTCAGGAAGGGAGCGGGATCCAGAATGCGGACCACCTGGTCACCCAGCACTGCTTTGGCCGATCGCAGATTCAGAATCTTCAGGGCGGCGGGGTTGATCTGCTGCACTTCCAGCTGATCGTTCAGCAGCAGGATGCCGTTGGGACTGTTGCGGGCAATGGCGTCGCTGACGTTTTCTGCTTTTGCCATCAGGTAGGGCAGGCACATGGATACGTCCGCCTTGCCCTGATAGATGGCAATCGCCTTTTCCCGGCAGGTATCATACCCGCAGGAGCCGCAGTTCAGTTCCTGACTTGGTTTGAATTTGCCCATTTCCCGGAGGATATCCCGGATCTCCTCTTCGCCGGGCATGGCAGCCCGATGAGGAATGGGTTCAAAACGCTTGCGAAGCTGGGGAGCATCCGGCTGTTCAATTTCAAAGTCCCTGTCTCCGGCGTACTGTGCAACGGCCAGGTAATCCTTAACAGGGCTGCGGCCATACTTTTCCATAACCGGACCGCCGGCGCAGCTGCCTGCGCAGGCGCTCATTTCAATAAAACAATGATGGATACGGCCTTGCTCAATATCTTTCAGCGCCGCAATGCAGTTTTCCGCCCCGTCCAGCGCCAGATAAGTATAGCCGGGCGCTTCCTGTACCATTGTTTTCAGGATGCCGCCGGTGGTAGGGAAGAAACGGGCCAGGCTGCGCGGATCACGGTGCATTTCCTTCCTGAGCTCCACACCTTCTTTTTTCAGCCACTCGGTCAGTTCTTCATAGGTAAGTACCGCATCCACGATGCCTTCGTAGTATTCTGCTTCGTCTTTTTTGGCGACGCAGGGTCCGATGAAGACTGTTTTTGCGTTTGGTATGCGGCGCTTGATGTCCTGACAGTGAGCCTGCATCGGGGAGAGAACATCGGCGAGGTACCGCAGCTCCCGGGGAAAGTATTTCTGGATCAGCAGGTTGACGGAATGGCAGCAGGAGGAGATGACGATATCCCGGTCTTCCTCCCGCAGAATGCGGTCATATTCCCGTTTGACCAGCGTTGCACCCAGGGCGGTTTCCTCGGCATCATAAAAGCCCAGCTTTTTCAGGGCTTCCCGCATAGACTCAATGCCCACACCCTCATAATTGGCTACGAAGGACGGAGCCAGGGAGACGACCACAGGGTCGCCGCTCTGGATCAGAACCTTCACTTTTTCCGTTTCATCCACAATTTCCTTGGCATTCTGCGGGCATACCACGAAGCAACGACCGCACAGAATGCACTCGTTGCCGATAATATGGGCCTGGTTGCCGGAAAAACGGATGGATTTCACCGGGCAGTGGCGGATACACTTGTAACAGTTTTTACAGTTGGATTTCTTCAGCGTCAGACAGTTTGGCATGGATTACACCTTTGCTTTGATTTCTTTTTCAAAGAATGCGGGAACGGTCTCCGGGGATACGGAGAAGAATTCACCGTCCACGGTGACGCATACGCCCTGCTGGCATTTGCCCATGCAGAAGGTGCCGCCCAATTCGATTTTGTCGTTCAGGTTTTCTTTGGCAATCAGGTCCTGCAGCTGTTCCACCACATAGCGGGAACCTTTGATATGGCAGGAAGAACCGATACAAACAGTCACTTTCATTTTCTTTTTCCCCTTCTTTTTGTTTCTGATCACAAACACAGGAAAGGGAGTTTTACTCCCTTTCCTGCGTCATTTTACCCGGATGGCTTAATGATACTCGACTACATTAGCCCAGGAGAGCAGGAATTCCCGTTCCTTCGCGTTGCCCTTGACAGACTGGCTGGCTGCCACAATGGGCATCCATTTCTGTACATACTGTTTGAGCGTTCCGCTTTTTTCGCAGAACAGATTCAGGTATTCCTCAGCTCCGTCGATATCTCCGTTCAGCCAGAACAGCAGGTAGGTCCGGGCCACATCCGCGGAGGCATTGCCCTGGGTGACGTGACTCCAGTCGATTACATAGGGCGTACCATCCTTGCTGATGATCACATTGGAGGGCCAGAAGTCTCCGTGGCATACCTTGTTGTGGGTGGGCATTCCTTCCAGACGGGCATGCAGGTCGTAGCGGGTCGTGGCGTCCAGATCCGCCTGGCTGATCTTGCGGGCCATTTTATCCTTCAGCTGGTTCAGCAGGGGGCAGGTTTTGCTCTGCACCTCCATCTGGATATCCACGAACTGCTTCAGGTATTCAGACTTGCTGTCAGGATTCTCCTTCATCAGCTGGGACATGGTTTTTCCTTCGATGAATTCGGAAAGAATGGCCCATTTTCCGTCGATCATGGTGACGCCCAGAATCTTCGGAATATGCAGTCCGGTTTCCTCAATCCGGGCCTGGTTCAGCGCCTCATTGAGGATGTCCGCTTTGGAATAGTTTTCATTGAATACTTTGACGCACAGTTCGCCGTCCCGATAAACGGTCTTGGCGTTGCGCACGGCAATGACGCGATCCAGATTCATGCTTTTTCCCTCCTTCTCACAGTTTCCGGCCGGAACGGTAAGCCTTTTTTACGGCGTCATCCTCCAGGGAGGCAATATCATCCGCTGTCGGCTTGGGTGTTTCAGTAAAGTGTTTTTCCCCGTAATAGGCGTTCAGGTACATCTGCCTGATCTCGCTCATCAGGGGGTAACGGGGATTGGCGCCGGTGCACTGATCGTCGAAGGCCTGTTCCACCATGGCGTCCAGACGGTCCAGAAAGTCTTTCTCGTCCGGTACATAATCCCGGATGGAAGACCTGATGCCCACATAAGCTTTCAGGTCATTGATCATCCCGATCAGGCCTTCCAGCTTTTCCAGGTCATTATTGCCCCTGACGCCCAGCGCTTCCGCCACCTGGGCATAGCGGCGCAGGGTGCGGGGATAGTCGTACTGGGGGAAGGTACCCATCTTGGCAGGAGCCTCAGACGCGTTGAAGCGGAGAACTTCTTCGATCATCAGGGCGTTGGCAACGCCGTGGGGGATATGGTGGAACGCGCCCAGCTTGTGAGCCATGGAGTGGCACACACCCAGGAAGGCATTGGCAAAGGCCATGCCCGCCATGGTGGCTGCGTTGGCCATCTTTTCCCGTGCCTCCACATCGGTGAGTCCGTTGTCATAAGCCCGGGGCAGATACTCAAAAATGGTTTGCAGCGCCTTGACGGCCAGGCCGTCAGTGTAATCCGTGGCCAGCATGGAAGCATAGGCTTCCAGGGCATGAGTCACGGCGTCAATACCGCTGGCGGCGGTGAGGCCCTTCGGCGCAGTCATATGGAAATCGGTATCAACAATCGCCATATTGGGCAGCAGGGCATAATCGGCCAGGGGATATTTGACGCCGGTCTTTTCATCGGTGATTACCGCGAAAGGCGTCACCTCGCTGCCTGTGCCGGCGGAGGTGGGGATGGCAATGAAGTATGCCTTTTCACCCATCTTCGGGAAGGTGTAGACGCGCTTGCGGATATCCATGAAGCGCATGGCCATATCCTGGAAATCCACTTCGGGATGCTCGTAGAGCACCCACATGATTTTACCGGCGTCCATGGCGCTGCCGCCGCCCAGCGCAATGATCACATCAGGCTGGAAAAGGCGCATCTGTTCCGCACCCGCTTTGGCACAGGCCAGCGTGGGATCGGGCGCGACATCAAAGAAGGTGGCGTGCTGAATACCCATTTCATCCAGTTTGTCTGTTATGGGTTTTGTATTACCGTTCTGATAAAGGAAAGAATCGGTGACAATGAAGGCCTTTTTCTTTCCCAGCACCTGACCGAGCTCACTGAGCGCCACCGGCAGGCAGCCCTTTTTGATATAGACCTTTTCCGGTGTACGGAACCACAGCATGTTCTCTCTCCTTTCGGCTACGGTTTTGATATTCAGCAGGTGTTTTACGCCTACGTTTTCAGATACGGAGTTTCCGCCCCAGCTGCCGCAGCCCAGGGTGAGGGACGGAGCCATTTTGAAGTTGTACAGATCGCCGATGCCGCCCTGGGAAGAGGGCGTATTGACCACAATGCGGCAGGTTTTCATCCGGGACGCGAAAGCATCCAGCACTTCCGGCTTTTTCTGCGTGTCCGCGTACAGGGAAGCCGTGTGACCATAACCGCCGTCTGCAATCAGCCGGTCCGCTTTGCTGAAGGCATCCTCCAGATCCCTGGCACGGTACATCGCCAGGACAGGACTCAGTTTTTCATGGGCAAACTCTTCACTGAGTTCCACTGATTCCACCTCGCCGATCAGCACCTTGGTGCCTTCGGGGACAGTAACGCCTGCCAGAGCGGCAATTTTGCAGGCGCTCTGGCCTACGATTTTCGCGTTCAGCGCACCGTTGATCAGGATGGTGTGCCGGACTTTGTCCAGCTCCCCGGCTTTTAGGAACCAGCAGCCGCGGGCGGCAAACTCCGCCCTGACGGTTTCATAAATGCTGTCCAGGATGATGACGCTCTGCTCGGAAGCACAGATCATTCCGTTGTCAAAGGTTTTGGAATGAATGATGGAATTGACAGCCAGCACCAGATTGGCGCTGTCATCAATCACGGCGGGTACGTTGCCCGCGCCGACGCCCAGGGCGGGTTTGCCGCTGGAATAGGCGGCTTTCACCATGCCGGGTCCGCCGGTGGCCAGGATAATATCCGCTTCCCGCATGAGTGTGTTGGTCATCTCCAGGGAGGGCACGTCGATCCAGCCGATGATCCCTTCCGGCGCGCCGGCTTTTACCGCCGCGTCCAGGACCACCTTTGCCGCCGCAATAGTGGACTTTTTCGCCCGGGGATGGGGACTGAAGATGATGCCGTTGCGGGTTTTCAGACAAATCAGCGCCTTGAAAATAGCGGTGGAAGTGGGGTTCGTGGTGGGAATAACCGCCGCCACCACGCCGATCGGCTCGGCAATCTTTTTCATGCCATAGGCTTTGTCTTCCTCAATCACACCGCAGGTTTTCGTGTCCCGGTAAGCATTGTAGATGTATTCACTGGCGTAGTGATTTTTAATCACCTTGTCTTCCACAACGCCCATGCCGGTTTCCTCCACGGCCATCCTGGCCAGCGGAATCCGGGCCTGATTGGCGGCCGTGGCGGCGGCCAGAAAGATCCTGTCCACCTGCTCCTGGGTGAAGTTCGCGTAGATCCGTTGTGCGGCGCGCACCCTGCTGATGGCCGCGTTCAGCGTTTCCACACTGTCCACCATGTCAAAAGTCTGGGTTTCCATACTGCTCCTCCTCTTCCTGTTTATGTGATTCACCGGCTGCCACATGGAGATAAGCCAGCGATAAAGCCATGTTTTCATGATGCACCGTCACATCCTCAGGAACATGGATGCGCACCGGCGCAAAGTTGAGAATCGCATGCAGACCGCTCCGGACCATTTCCTCCGCTGCTTCCTGGGCTGCTCCGGCAGGCACCGTCAGAATGCCTGTACGGACACCGTGTGCTTCACAGAATCCAGCCAGCTGTTCCATGGGATAAACCGGCACATGCCCTTTATAAACCGGAGGGACCTGTGCTTTCAGGTCAAAAGCGGCGATGATTTCCATCCCGTATTCCAGAAAACCGTCGTATTCCATCAAAGCGGAGCCCAGTCTGCCTGCCCCGACGATCACCGCGGAAACGGGGGCCCCCGAGTTCAGCGCTTTTTCAATGTCCATACGCAGCGCCCGCACGGGATAACCAACCTTCGGCAGCCCTGCAGCACATACGCTGGCCAGGTCCTTGCGCACCTGAACTTCGCCCAGTCCAAGCGCCTTGGCAATCTGGGTTGCGGAAATGTTTTCCGTGTCCGCTGTCCGGACAAACCGCAAATACATGGGAAGTCTCCCCAAAGTTGATTTGGAAAGTGTACCTTGCAAGGGATCCTCCTCCTTTCGATACGCATTGTATCGAATACCCTTTCCTTTGCGAATTACCAAAACCGTATAATCGATATATCAATATCGATAAGAAGAGGCCGAATATGGACAAAAAAGAAGCTTTGCTGCCAGATTGGACAGCAAAGCTTCTTCAGACAACTGAAATTTCTTATTATTTCTTTGTGACGAAGGTGCGTTTGGACCGGGTCAGCTCTGTGATGAAACGCTTGTCGAGCTCCGTCAGCTGATAATCCTGGCGATGGATCAGCATGTCGCGGTATACCCGATGATTGTCCACGCATTCCCGTTCCACCAGGTGCAGCCTGCGCAGCAGCCGCTCCGGCAGGGGAGACACCCACATGAAGGTTTCCGGATTTTCGGACAACAGGTCCAGCTGGCTTCCCCGTTCAAAAACAAAGATGCGGCGGGGAAGCTGGGGCAGTTCCTCGCTTTTCACAGCGGAGAGCGGCAGGGAAGGAACATAGGGATCGGCGTGGGCAATCTGAATAAACCGGGAGAGATCCGAAAAGTGAATACTGTCCATGGACGCCAGTCTGCAGTCTTCATGCATGACAAGCACATACTTGAATTCCACAACCAGCTCGCTGCTCAGGCCTTTCTCCTGCAGCATCTGCTTGAAGTATTTATCATAGTTGGCGGCATAACGGATAATACCCAGGTTATATCCTACTTCCAGGATGTTTTTTACGGCCTGGAGCGCATTGGTTTCATGATAGAAAAGTTCAAATTCATCTGTTCCCAGCGTACGGGAGAAGGCGGAAAAGGCGTCTGAGATATAACTGACTCTCGGCACCGAAATGGAAAACCGCTGTTTGCCGGGCTTTTTCTCCTTGTACAGGCTTTCCATCTCGTCCACCTGTTCCAGGATCTTCCTTGCCTGGCCGACAAACGCTTCACCGTCCGGCGTCAGCGTCATTCCCTTGGATGAACGGCGAAAGAACTGAATGCCCAGATCGGCTTCCATTTCCCTTACGACCCGGCTCAGGTTCGGCTGAGCCACATGCAGCTCTTCCGCGGCCTGATTGATTGAACCGTGATCCGCTATACTGACCACGTATTTCATATGCAGGATGTTCATCCCTAATCCTCCCGTACCGTTGACGCATGATACGTCAGGCTTCTGCAGACGTATCCTGCTCATTATATCACAGCCGGCAGGACGCTGTCATGGAAGAACCGTGAGGGCAGGAGAAATCATAATACGATCTGCTGATTATCCGCGCAGATCTGTTCCAGTGTTCCGTCCAGAATTCTGTATGCTTCCCCGCAAATGATTTCCTGGCCGTCTTCGATAAGAATATAGCTGCCGTTGTTCAGGGCGATGATCTCATGACCAAAACTGTCGGAATAAGTAATATCCTCAACCAGCCGCATGCCGTCCAGCATTTCCTCCCGCAGATCCTCAAAGTGCGGGAAAATGTTTATCTGTGTGACACCCAGACCGCTGATCCAGCGCTGATATTCCGGATCAACCGCTTCCCCCGGAAGTTCCGGACCGGCATAGACGGTTTCCGCACAGTTCATGGATCCGGCGCTCCAGGCAAGCAGCAGGCCGTTCCAGGCCTGCAGTTTTTCTTTCAGACGCAGTTCCTTCATAAAGGCGTTCTGAGTCGGGACATGACCGCCGGCCAGAACCAGCACATCCATTTCCGGCAGCCGGTCAACGGACTCCCTGTTTCTTCCGTCGCACATGAGTATTTCGGAGATGCTGAGACCGCTCATGGGGAAAGCAGCTCGCAAGCAGGATAATATGCTGTCATTTTTATCATGATTATCCGGTGAACCGCAAATGATCATGACTTTTGAGCCTGCCTTCCACAGGGAACGGAGGGTGTCCAAAAGTCCGTTGGCTTCCAGCAGCGTATCAGGGATCCGCCCGTCAGCAGTTTTGATATACCCGCCCAGGGCGCTTGTCAGAATTGCCTTCATTTTCATACCCCTCAGTCACAATCAGGATTACTGTTCCCGGAATATCCGGAGAACGGATGAACCTCCGCAGGCGCAGAAGATGAATATATCATAACATAGCCCTTATAACCCGTCACGCAACGGATGGTATAATGCGAATAAAATAATCGAGGACGGGATTGACACGGCAGGCGGTTCCGTATACAATGATTATCGACCGACAACCTGTCGGTCAAGAAAGGAAACAGCGATGCGGATTGTTAAAGACGCTACTGAACGGAAAAATGAAATCCTGGACGCGGCGGAAGAACTGTTTGCCGCAAAGGGATATGACGCAACCAGCACCGGTGATATCCTGAAACGCGTCGGGATCGCCCGGGGAACGCTGTATTATCACTTTCAGTCCAAGGAAGAGATCCTTGACGCCCTGATCGGGCGCATCAATCAGGCGCTGATTGCGAGAGCCAGAAGGATTGCAGAGGATCAGAGCGTTCCTGTAGTGGAAAGAATCATACGCACCATCGCCAGTATGAACCTGGAGGAAGAAAAGTCATCTATCGGGCATGAAGTGCTGGAGCAGGTGCATAAACCGCAGAACGCCCTGATGCACCAGAAAATGCAGCAGGGAATCCTGGACGGCGTGGTTCCGGTGATCAGCAGCCTGGTGGAGGAGGGAAACGAGCAGGGGATTTTCCATGCTGAGTATCCCCGGGAAACGACAGAGATGCTGGTTCTGTACGCCAGCATCGCCTTTGACAGCCGCCTGGGCCAGACGCCCGAACAGCTGAAGAACAGGATGGCGGCCATTATCCGCAACACTGAGAAGTTCCTCGGCGTGGAGCGCGGGAGCCTGGAGAAACCCATGGCCCGACTGTTTCAGCCGGCATTCTGAGCATCTGAGATAAAAAGGGAAAAGCTCCCTTTTTATTTTCGAGACATACCGACAGACAGTCGGTCTATAAAACAGCCCGGTAAGGGCAAAAGAACGGAGGAACAAGCCATGAAGAAAACCATTCAAAACGGAAAGTACAGGTATCGCCCGGTACTGTTCTTTGCGCTGACCTACCTGTTTACCTGGATCTTCTGGATTCCGGCGGCTTTTGTGCCCGGAGAGACAGGAGCGCCGCTGATGATGATCGGGCTGATCGCACCGGCAGTGGTGTCCACGGCCTTTGTGCTGCTTTCCGGCTCGGACGCGCTGAAAAAGGACCTGAAGAATAAGCTGATCGGCTTTTATAAGGTAAGATGGGCCAATGTATTCCTGGCAGTGGGTGTGTTCGCGCTGATTGTGGCTGTTTCCATTCTCCTGTCCCTGGCTTTCGGACAGAAAATGAATCAGTTCTCCTTCACGGATGATTTCTCTTTTACCGGGGTGGGCGTCGGCAGCGCCCTGATCACCATTCTGGCGGCCTCGGTGATTGAGGAGGTTGGATGGAAGGGCTACTGTGAGGATTCCATCGGAAACTATATGAACTGGTTTTGGGAATCCCTGCTCTTCGGCGTGATCTGGTCCTTCTGGCATTTTCCGCTGTTGTTCATCAAAGGAACATATCAGGCGGGGCTGATGGTGAATCCTCTTTATGTGGTGAATTTCTTCATCAGCGGTATTCCGCTGGGCTACATCATTACCTGGGTGTACCTGGCCAGCGACCGTTCCATTCTGGCCTGCATGATTTTCCACCTGTTTGTCAACTTCATGCAGGAAAAAATCGCCATGACGCCCGAGACAAAGTGTGTGGAAACAATTGTGGTGATCATCGCGACGGTGATCATTGTGATGAAAAAGAAAGACATGTTCTTTGAAACCCGCCATGTGGGCCGGCTTCCGGATGAGGTTAGCATAAAAGGAGAAATGAGCAAATGAAAAACAGATCCAATTATCCCCGGTTTATGCTCCTATGGGCCGGAAGTATGATTTCCCAGATCGGCGGCGGGCTGACCAGCTTCGGCCTGGGCGTCTATATCTTCAACCGGACAGGAAGCGCTGCCCAGATGGCGCTGGTGACGCTGCTGGGCTTCCTGCCGACGCTGCTGTTTTCCGTTCCGGCAGGAGTGCTGGCGGATATGTTTGACCGGCGGGCGCTGATGATGATCGGCGACGGATGTTCTGCCATCGGGATCATTTATATTCTGATCTGCATGAATAACGGCGGGGCAGCACTCTGGCAGATCTGCACCGGTGTTTTTGTGAGCTCCTTTTTTTCCGCTCTGCTGGAGCCCGCCTTCAAAGCAACGATCACAGATCTGCTGACAAAAGAAGAGTACACAAAAGCCAACGGCCTGACCACCCTGGCCGGCAGCGCCCGGTATCTGGTTTCCCCGGTTATTGCCGGGCTGCTGCTGTCCGCCTATGATATCCGGGTGCTGCTGATCATCGATATCTGCACCTTCTTTGTGACGGTGGCGGCGACGGCGGTGGTCCGGAGAGGACTGGAAACGAAGAAAAGCGGAACCCGGGAAAGCTTTACCGGAAGCCTTCGGGAAGGCTGGCGTTCTATTCATGCCCGGAAAGGGGTCTTTCGCCTGATCCTGATATCCTCTGTAATGACAGTGTTTATCGGCGTGATCCAGGTGCTGTCTGAGCCGCTGATGCTCTCATTCACGGATTCAAAAACCCTGGGAATTACAGAAACCGTCTGTTCACTGGGTATGCTGGTGACAGCGTTGGTTACCGGCGTGACCGGAATCCGGAAAAAGCATGCCGGTGTGCTGGGAGTATCCCTGTCACTGGCAGGTGTTTTCATGATCGGGTTTGCCCTGCTGGAGAATACGGCACTGATCTGTATTTTCGGTTTCCTGTTTTTCGCCATGCTGCCCCTGGCCAATTCCAGCCTGGATTATCTGACACGGACCAATATTCCGGATGAACTCCAGGGCCGGGCGTGGGGCTTTATCGGGTTCCTGTCCCAGCTGGGATATATTCCGGCCTTTGCGCTTGCGGGAGTGCTGGCAGACGGGGCGGCAGAGATGATGCAGGTGACGGTGGGACGGGGATCCGCACTGGTCATTGGCATATCCGGCCTTTTGCTGATTGCGGTGTCGGTGATTTCCCTGTTTTCCCGTAAAATCCGAAACCTTGAAAGCGGTGCCGAACTGAACGTTTCCTGCTGATACACAGGCCAGCTGTAATGCGTCAGGATATGGTGTTTTTCACAGAACGGCGTTACAATAGCTTTGCTGACTAATCCGGAGAACAGGAGAAATGAAGAGATCAGATATGGAGAAGATCAGAAAAGCGACCCCGAAAGATCTTTCAAGAATTGCGGAAATCCTTGTGTTTGTGAAACGGATGAAGTTTCGCCCTATTTTTCAGGACGATGATTATTCCTTCGGCGAACTGCAGGTGCTTCCCGTGGCGGAGCAATACGCTGCACCGGAGATCCTTGGGAAAATGCTTGTTTATGATGACGGTATTGTCAAAGGCCTGATCCATATAGACGGGGAAGAAATAGTGGAATTGTACGTAGACTATTTTTTCCAGGGCCAGGGGATCGGCTCCGCACTGATCGAATATGCCAAAACCCATTATCCGGTGACTTTCCTGTGGGCGATAGAGAAGAATACGGACGCCATCCGGTTTTATGAAGCGCACGGCTTTCATCTGACAGAAACAAAGAAGTATGAAGAAGGTACAACCGAGTATCTGGTCATGATGAAAAGAGAGAGGGACGGAAAGAGATGAGCATCACATACAGAAAACTGGAAGAAAAGGATCTTGAGACATTTATCCGCATGCGTATTACACAGCTGCGGGAAGAAGGCGCAACCGAAGATCTGGATCTGGTTCCGGCTCTGATGGATTATTATCACCGGCATATGGCGGACGGAACCTTTGTTTCCTGGCTGGCGGTGGATGACGATCAAATCGTGGGAACGAGCGGCATGTCATTTGTGGAGAAACCGCCGTATTTCGGCTGCCCCACAGGACGGGTCGGGCTTCTGTCCAGTATGTATACAGATCCGGCTTACCGGCGCCGGGGCATTGCAAAGGAACTCCTCCGGCGCGTTGTGGAGGAAGCCAGGGAGTACGGCTGCGGTTCGGTGCAGATTACAGCCTCGGATATGGGCGTGCTGCTGTATACGGATTTCGGCTTCGTTAAAAACGGCAATTTCATGCAGTATAAGTTCTGAAATGAAAACACGAAACCTGTATAAATTCCCCCGGGAACCGTCCGGTTCCCGGGGGTGTTGTTATTGACGGATTGGCAGCGGAAACTGACGCGGCCAGGCGTGCGTCAGTCGGAACTATGCCCCTGACTCATGCGGAAATGCCGGTAAGCCAGAACTCCGACCGGAATAAAGTAGAGACACCAGAACAGCAGCGCAATGTATCCGCCGTTACCGCTTTTCCCGTCTGCCATGGCGGTAAACATACCGGTCATGGGCATAAAGAAGCAGCCGGGAAAGAAGATCCCGTGGATGATCAGCAGGCGCCTGAGCCAACGATCTGTTTTGTTTTCCGCCTTCATGGACAGACCGATGAAGAAAGTGGAAAGCGCCATCATACCATACCCCAGCAGGTCATAGTTGAAGATCAGGCCGCCCCGCTGGAAATTGAGAACCCGGGACGCCTGGTCGTTCAGCGCCTCTGTCCGGACTGTGGTGGCCTGGGCAAAGTAAACCAGCAGGACCAGCACCGCATAGACTCCGGCAAGCACCAGGCCGGTGTTGGCGGCCACCTTCCGGTCACTGCCGCTTTCATGATGCAATCCCGCCGCCATCATGATATAGCCGACGGGCAGAAACATACAGACAAGATAGAACCCGAAGGAGAAACCAAGGAGAATGAATACCGCGAAAAGGAAGACGGTAACGATAACCAGCGCTGCGCCGATCATGGATACTGTTCTGTTCATAAATGCCTCCTGCTAGCCCGGCAAAAACTGCCGTGAAATATTGTTTGATTATGATCTCCAGGGCCTCTCTTTGGCCAGCCAGCCATTCTTTTCCCAGTAAGACCTGTCCGCGTCCCCTGAGCCGAGGTTTGCTTTCTGCATTATCCGCATCAGCATGAAAAGGCCCTTTGTCCGCAGGCCCGGTTTTTCATGATCCTTCCTCAAAACCTTCCCGGCAATCCTTGCGGCGGCTTTTTCTATCTTCAGCTTTTTCCGGTCCCTGATGCTGTCCCAGTTCATTGCCTGGACGCAGATTCCATAGGTCCATATACGCGGGATGCCCCAGTAAAACAAAGCGTTTGCCACAGATTTGGCAGCCTTCTTTGCCCCTTTCCCCGCGGCTGTTGATATGATAACGGCCTTTTTACTGAACATGCATTTTCTCGGCCGGTGAGACATCCAGTAATTGAAAGTCAGGTCCAGGAAGCTTTTCATGGGTGCCGATTCCCTCAGGCAGTAGGTGGGTGTTGTGAAGATCAGGATATCAGCGGATTCAACTTCGAGCATAATCCTGTTCTTTT
Source organism: uncultured Eubacteriales bacterium (assembly GCA_900315675.1). Classification (GTDB taxonomy): domain Bacteria; phylum Bacillota; class Clostridia; order Christensenellales; family Aristaeellaceae; genus Aristaeella. The sequence continues at coordinate 247,682 of OMZY01000002.1, read as the reverse complement.
CCTCATAAAACGGACATTTTGTCACGTCTTCCACGCAGGCGTAACACCCGGTGCAGAAATGATTCAGATCCCTGGGAAGGAAAAACTCAACAAGGTTTCCCTCCGGGCTTATTTTCTCAGCAATCAATCTGCCGATATGATAAGTGCTTCCTTTATGGTTCTGGCCATGAAGCATGACGATTTTCATGATGAATATCCTCCTGTAACGATTTATCGCGGATCTGTCTTTCGCCCGTACAGCCTGTTGAACTGACGGATGTGTTTTTCAAGAATTTCAACGGCCCCTTTTTCCCGGGCGGGATCCCGGTCACAGGCTGTAAGCAGCATATAGATCGGCGCGTAAAAGTGCAGGGTCATCATTTCCGTGTCTTCCGCGTGCAGGATGCCTTCCTGAACCATCAGTCCCAGGAGCATACCCTGGTAGGACAGGGGATCGTCCACATAATGCTTCATATACGCTTCCGACAGTTCTTTGTCGTGATACGCCGCCATCGTGAGCATTTTCCGGAATCTCCTGACATAGTCATCATGGAGAAAATACATGAACAGATTCTTTCCAAGACTGATCAGCTGTTCCTCGGTAAGATTCTTATAGATCGCCGCGTCCCGGACGGCGTCATTCCCCTGGATATGCAGCATACCGGCCTGCTTCAGGAAGTTATTGTTCATTTCCCTGATGAGCGCGTCAAATATGGCCTGTTTGCTTTCAAAGTGTTTATACAGGGAAGGGGCTTTGATTCCGACCCGTTCAGCGATTTCACTGACAAAGACATTGGCATAGCCTTTTTCAGAGAACAGCGTCAGCGCCTCATCCAGAATCCTGCTTTTAGTATCCATACATTCTCCTCCTGTGATGGCTAATTCGGATTAGCCTTATCATAGGCTAATTTAAATTAGCTGTCAAGCACAAAAAAGTGACCGCCGTAAACGCGGTCACTTTCAAGAACAGGAATGCTGTCTTTTCTTTCCAAAGTCAATCATATTCCGGACAGAAAATCCAGGATTCTTTTGTTGATATCGTCTATCTGTTCCCCGACAAAATGAGGACGGTGTCCGCCGCCGATCACCCTGTAGATTTTTGCTGAGGGAACTTTTTCCTGCATTTCCTCACAGGTGCCGAACGTATCGTGTTCCCCGTTGATGAAAAACGCCGGACAGGTAATATGCTGCCACTCAGCATCCGTCAGGCTGGGATGATTCTGCCAGTCGGCCACCGTGTTCCGCAGATAAGTCTGCCAGTCGCCCCTGTGCGCCTCATAATGCCTGGCTTTGATGTCTTCGATGAAGCCGGTATTCCCATTCTTCAGCAGATTCTCCGGCAGACAGTCCGCTGCGCCTTCCGGTCTGGGATAAGCCGCGCCTCCGATGGTAACCAGGCTCTTTACTTTCTGAGGATACTTCGCCGCCATGTAGCAGCCCACATAGGCACCGCAGCTGTAACCAATGAGATGTGCCTGCCTGATTCCCAGCTTATCGAGAAACAAGGCCATGTCATCTGCGATCATGCGGCTGTTCCAGGTCAGATCATCGCACGTGGTCCGTCCGTGACCGCGGAAATCCGGATACAGGCACCGATACCGACCGGAGAAGGGAAGAATCTGTCCGGAAAAAGCCAGCAGTCCCCGGCTGAAATGGCTGTGCAGGAACAGGACTGTTTCGCCCCGGCCAAATTCCTCATAAAACATATTCAAGTCATTCAGTTTTGCATAAGGCATATGATTTACCGCTCCTGTTTTATTCTTTTTCTTTCTTTGGTTTATGCTGTGACTGTTCGAGGTTCAGGAGGATCCGGTCCAGCCTCTGATCCGTTTCCCGGACTTCTTCTTCCGTAAATCCCTGATAGAAAATCTCATTCATCTTCCGGGATACTTCGTCATATTTTCCCTGAAGATTCCGGGATTTTTCAGTCAGCAGGATCAGCGACTGCCTTTTGTCACATCCGGCTGCTCTTCTTTCGATCAGACCGGCATCCTCCATACGCCCGAGCATAGCAGTGAGCGTATTCTTGGCAAGTCCCGTTTTCCGGGACAGTTCCACGATCGGGACGGCGTCTTTCTGCCAAAGAACATAAAGAATCCGTCCCTGCGGTCCGTTGAATTCCGCAACACCGCAATCCTGCAGCAGACGCTGAAATACGCGGGACTGCACCTGCTTGATCTGGGAGATTAAAAAGCCAGTTCTTGATTCCATAATACCTCCGGAGGAAATCAGGTTTACATCCAAATAGTACCATATAGAACTAATTACAGTCAAGGTTCTATATAGAACAATTTTAAAGATAATAACAAAACTTCTTCATGATGCTTGACAAAAAACGGGTAACATGTTACATTTATGCAGAAATATGTAATATATTACATATATTCAGGAGGTGAGGACATGAATTACGACAAAGCAATGAACATGGACAAGGTGGAATTCGGGAATATGCCGCCCCAGGCTTTCCTGCTGGGCCTGCTGAGCGCATTTGACAATCGGTTCCAGGCAAGCGCGGGAGCCTTTTTTCAGGATATCACATGGAAGCAGTTCTTTGCCATTATCTGTATCAGGCTCTGCAGGGAAGCACCGACGCTGAACGATCTGTCGGAAGTGATGGGCAGTTCCCACCAGAATGTGAAGCAGATCCTGCTGAAACTGGAGAAAAAGGGCCTTATCGAAATGGGCACTGATGGCAAGGACAGGCGGAAACAGCGGGTGCTGCTTACGGAACAATGTGAGGAATACTGTGAGCGGAATGACGCCCAGAGCAGGGAAATTATCAGCCGGATTTTTGACGGGGTGGGAGAAAAAGATCTGGCGGTTACGATAGAGACGATTATAAAAATGGAAAGGAATGTGAGCAAGCTATGAAAACCCTGGTGATTTATTCTTCCCGGACGGGATTCACAAAGAGATATGCGGAATGGATTGCTGAACGGACGCAGGGAGACCTGCTTGAACTGAAGGACGCGAAGAAGAAAGACGACGGGTTCTTTGCTCCCTATGACGCCATTGTTTTCGGCAGCTGGGCCATGGGCGGCTCCTTTGTGAAGCTGAAATGGTTCCTGGAAAAGGCGCCGGCATGGAAAGGGAAACGGCTGGCTGCCTTTGGCGTGGGCGCAAGCCCAAACGGCAGCCCCGAAATAGACGCTGCACTGCAAAGAATGGTGCCGGATACATTGAAAAAGGAGGTCAGGGCATTCTACTGCCAGGGAGGCCTGGATTATGACAAAATGAGCTTTCCCTACAAGCAGATGATGCGCATGTTCGCCTCTTCCCTGGCAAAAAAGAAGAACGCTACGGAAGATGAGAAGAAGCAGGCAGCCATGATTTCCGAATCCTATGATGTTTCCGATATCCGGTATACGGATCCGATCGTGGCCTGGATTACTGAATAAAAGGGAATTCAGGACAATATAACCAGGATCAAAGCAAAACACCCCCGGAACAGATGTTCCGGGGATTGTTTATGTTCAACAGAGCTGTCAGCGGTTCAGCATGGAACGGTAATCAGAGGGAGTAATGCCCTCATATTTCCGGAATGCCCGGTTGATGGTCAGGGGAGAAGTATAACCAACGAGATCACAGATTTCTTTCAGGGTTGCATCAGGCCGCTCCGACATGATCTCTTTGGCAAGGCGGAGCCGCTCCCGGTGGATATAATCCAGCAGGTTTTCACCAGAGGCTTTCTTAAACCGCTTGGAGAAGTAGGAAGGACTCATGTCAAAATGATCGGCAATGACGGAAATGGAAAGGGAAGGATCGGTGATGTTGGCGTTGACATAATCCACAAACTGCAGATCCTTCGCACCGGAGGACAGGTCCTTTTCCCCTGAGGCGTCGGAGGCGAGGGTGGAAAGGGCGGACCGGATCCTGTCCAGCATGCTGTCCAGGTTGGACACCGTCCGGAGCGAATGGATATCAAAAGCATGGCGCACAGTGTCCTCCACACCGGAGGGCAGGTCGCCCAGGGAGGAAGCCATCAGGTTCACAACGCTCAACAGGCGGATCCTGCCTTCCTCGGGGGAGCATTTACGGAGCGAAAGGGCGTCCACGACCTCCGGCCAGGTGGATTCGGCGGAGAGATAATCGCCGGTGGACAGGTTGCGGCAAAGCTTTTTCTCTTTTTCCAGCAGCTCCGGGAAGGACAGGGTGTCACTGGCCGCGGCGGGAATCTGGTCATAACGGCAGACGGAGACGTCCGTGCCGATCAGCTCCATATAATCCGCCGCCTCCCGGCATTCGCGGAAGCAGGTCGTGATGGAAACGACGCCGCTGTGCAGGCTGCTGACGGCCGCGGTCAGGATAACGCCGAAGGTGTCACGGAAGAAGTCCCGGACCTGCATAATGTTGGTGAGTGTGTCCTTCCAGATCTGCTCCTCGGGCAGGGAATCCGGCAGGGAAACGATGCAGGCAACATTTTCCTCAACCTCCACCGCATAACGGGTGCTGCCGTTATCCGCCAGGCGGTCGATGGCAGTGCGGACGATCTCATCCAGGCGGCTGAGGGCTTCCGCGTTCTGCATCAGCAGGGGAGACTGGTCTTCCCGCCGGACATCCTCCACGGCGTAGAGCACGACCAGGAAGCGTTTGCCCACAAAACGGATGCCGTTATTCTCCGTATGGCGGAGGATGATCTCCTCCTTCCGGACGTTGCCGAAAAGAATGCCCTGGAGCAGCTGGGTGCGGATCCGTTCCTGCAGGCGCTCGTTCTCCAGGTGGGAGGTGGCGTGATTCTGCAGGATGACGGAAATAGCCTCGGACATCATCTCATATTCATTCCGGTTCGCCGCGTGCACGGCTTCGGCGCCGGAACGGCTGAGGCTGGAAAGCAGGGAGGCGTTGAGCTTTTCAATCGGGGAATACTGCCTCCGGGAGAAATAGCGGATCAGGAGCCAGCCGAAAACCGCGAAAAGCAGTGCGCAGACCAGGTACCCGAAGAAGAGGGACAGGGTCTGGCGGAGGAAGCGGTCTTTCGGTGTTTCTGTTTTCAGCTGGAAATCTATGCGGGTACTGCTGTTGCCGATGGGCAGGAGCATCTCCTGCATGACGCCGTTTTCGGGGGAAACGGAGGAAGCGGAGAGCATGGCGCCGTTTTCACCGACCAGGGTATGATACAGGCCGCCGTTTTCAGAAAATTCATCCATCAGGCGGACTGCGGTTTCACTCCGGAACTCGGTGACCACAATGACGTCCGAGATGCCGCCATGGGAGGACAGACGGTTGGCAATCAGGATATGGGGCTTGTTGTCCAGGTCCCCCGTAATGAGTGTTACGATTTCCCTGGGAACGGAGGCCAGGAAGGATTTCCAGGCCGAGAGGGACATGCCCAGACGATCCTTGAGCATATAGGCCGCATTATAGTTATAATAGACACTGCGGGGATCCATCATGGTGCCGCTGCGGAGGAAACAGAGATAGATGGCCTGGATATATTCGGAAGTGACGGTGGCTTTGGGAAGCTGCTTCTGCAGATCCCGCAGGAGCAGGATATCGGAGGTGGAGAAGGAATCCGGGTTGACCAGGGAAAGCCGCCTGGTGTTTTCGGAAATCAGCAGGCGGGTATTGTTGGACTGGATTTCCTCCACATAAGCGGAAAACACCCGGGAAAGCTCAGTGGAAGTGGATTCCACGTGACGGGCGTTTTCCTTCTGCAGCTGCAGCACCGCGGTGGTTGTCATCAGGACGGTCAGGATGAGGGGCAGGAGCAATACGATCAGATAAGAGTATAATATTGTTTTGGCAACGGGACCTTTTTTCCAAAAGAAAAGCTTCCCACGGTTCTCCTGATCTTTCATATTGACTTCTCCTGCCTTCAAAGTAGGATCAGTTTAGCCGTTTCAGGGGGCTTTGTCAATTGATCCAGGACTGATTCTGATAGACAGGAAAAAGATGATAGATGGCCAGAAAGGACAAAAAGCGACCTTTTTGAGCAGATTTTGACAGGCGGGAAAAATCTGATGGTTGCGGGGCGGAAAGGATCGTATATACAATGCAGCCAGACAAAGCGAACGGGCCGGCCGACTGCGGACGTCCGCCAAAAACCACATAATATCAGAAAGGTGAGGTGCACAAACAATGGCGAAAAAACTCATTGCCCTGGTTCTCGGAATTATGATGCTGATGACCGTCGCGGTCAGCGGTATCGCGGAGGAAAAAAGTGACCTGCATATCGCGGATGACGTGACGCTGCGGTTCTTCTTTGACCTGGACCTGGCGGCAAATGTTCCCGGAATGCAGGACTACAATGACAGCGACGCGTACAAGTGGCTGGAGGAACAGACGGGCATCCATATTGAATGGATTCATCCCGCCAGCGGTACAAGCCGTGAAGCTTTCAACCTGCTCTTCGCATCCGATGACATGCCGGACCTGATCTACAACTCCATCCCCAACGGTTTTGTTTATCCCTCCGGCCATGACATGGCCATTGCGGACGGCGTGTACGCAAACCTGAAGGATTATGAAGACCTGATGCCCAACTACATGGCGATCATCAATTCCAACGAAGCCCTGAAGCGGGAATCCGTGACGGATGAAGGAAACCGCTGGTGCTTCTTCTATATTTATAAAGACGGCCGCGGCCCGAACTTCGGACCGGCCATCCGTAAGGACTTCCTGGACAAGGTCGGTATGGACCTGCCGGAAACCTATGATGACTGGCACGAAGTGCTGACTGCTTTCAAAGAGCAGCTGGGCCTTGAAATCCCGCTGTATGTGAATAAAGACACCTTCATGTGGTACAGCGAATTTGCCGCGGGCTACGGCGTCACCAAGGACTGGTCCCTGAACACCGAGGGCAAGGTCATTTACGGACCCTGCGAGGACGGCTACGGCGAATACCTGGACATGATGCAGCAGTGGTACAAGGAAGGCCTGATCGACCAGAGCTTCTCTGTGCATGACGGCCGCTGGCCTGAAAACGACCTGCTGCTGAACGACAAGGTCGGCGCGTTCCCGATTTACACCTCCTGGACCGGCCATGACTACTACGCCAAGCAGGGCGCCACGAACCCCGACTTCAACCTGGTCGGCACCAAGATCCCGGTGAAGGAGGGCGGCGAAGCCCATTACCGGATGCCCGACATGCTGACGAACACCTACTGCATCGCGGTCAACGCGCAGAGCAAACACTTGGAAGAAGCTATCAGATGGATGGATGCCCAGTACGGCGAGGAAGCCGCCTTCGTGATGAACTACGGTGTGACGGAAGGCAAGGAAGACGGTTCCTATTATTTCGATGACAACGGTCCCCACTGGGGCGGACTGATCACCAATAACCCCGACGGACTGACCCAGGGCCAGGCCCGCCAGCGCTACACCACCAATAACGCGCCTTATGAGGATTACAACCGCGTGATGGGCATGTGGACAGACACCCAGCGTGAGACCCAGGCTCGCCTGATGGAAAGCGATTACTCCGCCTATATCTCCGACTCCATTACCATGACGGAAGCCGAACAGGAAGAGTTCAGCGATATCATGGGCGATATCACCACCTTCGCGACAGAATTCACGGTCAACTATGTCATGGGTAACGCCAGCCAGAGCTTTGACGAATTCCGTGCCCAGCTGAAGTCGATGAACATCGACCGGGCGATTGAGCTCAAGCAGGCTGCTGTGGATCGTTACAACGCGAGATAATTTTCGCAGCGTGTTTCTTCCGGGGCCGCGGCCGGCGCGCCGCAGCCCCGGTTTTTCCAAAGACCCGGGGATGATTTTTTTCAAGGAACGGGGAGAATGCCTGTGGAAATAACCGCCAGAAAAAAGCCTTTCAGACAGCGGCTCCGGCGGGATATGCGGGAGAACTGGGTGGTTTACCTGCTGCTGCTGCCGGTGATCATCTGGTACATTATCTTCTGCTATCTGCCGATGTTCGGTATTGTGATGGCTTTCGAAAACTTCAAATTCGCGAAGGGCCTTTTCGGCAGCGCGTGGGTCGGATTCCGGAATTTCGAGAAATTCTTTTCCAGCTATTATTTCTGGCGCCTGCTGCGGAATACCCTGACACTGAGTATCAAGGACCTGATTTTTTCCTTCCCGGCACCGATTATCTTCGCACTGATGCTCAATGAGCTGCGCAGCCGGAAATTCAAGAAGTCGATCCAGACGATTTCCTACCTGCCGTATTTCATCTCGATGGTGGTGGTCTGCGGCATGGTGAAGACCTTTACGGAATCAACGGGGGTATTCAGCCAGATCAGCCAGGCGCTGGGCGGACCCAAGGAACTGATTTCGAACCCGGGATCCTTCCACGGGATCATGATTACCAGTGGCATCTGGCAGGGCCTGGGATACGGCAGCGTGATCTATATTTCCGCCCTGACGGCGGTTGACCAGGAACTGTATGACTCTGCGAAGCTGGACGGCGCGAACCGCTGGCAGCAGACGCTGCACGTCACTATCCCGGGCATTATGCCCACCATTATTATCATGCTGATCATGCGGGTCGGACACCTGATGAGCGTCAACTACCAGAAGATTATCCTGCTCTACAGCCCGGCCACCTATGAGACAGCGGATACCATTTCCACCTTTGTCTACCGCAAGGGCCTGCTGGACGGGGACTACGCCTATGCCGCGGCGGTTGACCTGTTCAACTCGGTGATCAACATGATCCTGCTGGTGACGGTCAACTGGATCAGCCGCCGCAAATCGGAAACCAGCCTGTTCTGAGGAGGTGGGAAGAAAATGATCAAACGGACAAGGGGCGAAAAGATCTTCGCCGTATTCAATGTGATTTTTCTCTGCCTGATCGGGCTGGCCTGCCTGATTCCGATCTGGCACTGCTTCTGCGCGTCCATCAGTGACCCGATCGCGGTTGCCAAAACACGGGGCCTGATCCTGTGGCCGAAGGACGGGGTAACCATGATCGGCTACACGAAATCCCTGCAGAATGAGAGCCTGCTGCGGGGCTATGTCAACACGATCCTGTACGTGATCCTGGGCACTGGCTTCGGGGTCCTGATGTCCATCTTCGCCGGATACGGCCTGAGCCGGCACCTGCTGTTCGGCGGGGCGATCGCGCTGTTCCTGACCTTCACGATGATGTTCAACGGCGGAATCATCCCGACCTATATGGTGATCCGGTCCCTGGGCATGCTGGACACCCGCGCGGCCATTGTCCTTCCGACAGCGCTGTCGGTGTTCAATATTATGATTACGCGGACCTCGTTCAAAAGTATACCGGAAGGGCTGATGGACGCGGCGAGAATTGACGGGGCCGGCCATATCCGGATCCTGGTTTCTATAGTGATTCCGGTCTCCAAGGCGATTATCGCGGTGATTACGCTCTTCAGCGCGGTCCAGATCTGGAACAGCTGGTTCCATACAGCCATCTACGTCCGGAAACGCGAACTGTATCCGCTGCAGATCGTGCTGCGGGAGATTGTGCTCCAGAATTCCACCCAGGCTTCGGATGCCGGGGAAGCCGCCAACGAGATGAACCTGCTCCATGCCATTATCCGCTACTGTGTGATTATGCTGTCCATTATCCCGATGCTCTTCCTGTATCCGTTCATCCAGAAGTACTTTGTGACCGGGGTTATGATCGGATCCATCAAGGGATGAGCTGAACAGGTGAAAAAGAATGAGTGAAAGAATAACAACGGTCAACCTGCATACCCATACCCACAGATGCAAACACGCCAGGGGGATTCCGGCTGACTACGCGAAGGCCGCGGAGGAGAAGGGAATCCGGGTCCTTGGCATGACGGACCATACGCCGTTTCCGGATGACCGGGTGATCATGATCCGGATGGGCATCGCGGAGCTGGATGATTATATCCGCGAAGTCCGGGAAGCCCAGGCGGCTTATCCGGAACTGAAAATCCTGCTGGGACTGGAATGCGAATATTTTCCGGAGTTTGACGATTTTTACCGGATGCTCCGGGAAGAAAAGAAAATGGACTACCTGATCGGCAGTGTGCATTTTTACATGTACAAGGGGAAGCCCCAGGGCTTCTGGAACGGCTTCGTCATGGACCGGGAAGCGCTGCGGATCTACGCGGACGCCTATACCCAGATGCTGGAGAGCGGCCATTTCTTCTTCGGCGCGCATCCGGATCTTTTCGGAGCGTCCATCGATACCTGGAACGAGGACTGCGAGGAAACGGCGGAAAGGATCTGCGAGACGGCGGCACGGCTGAAAATGCCGCTGGAGATTAACGTAAGCGGATGGCTGAAACAGGAGCAGAACGCGAACAAGCTCGGTTATACTTCCGCGGAGGAAGCCATTGCGAACGGTTTTTCCTGCCCGCGGCCGTATCCGCTGGATGAATTCTGGCGGGTGGCGGCCAGGCATGGGGTCCTGGCGGTGATCAACTCCGATGCCCATGATCCGGAGGTCCTGACAAAGTACATGGAGCTCGGGTACGCCATGGCCGAGCGGAACGGGGTTGAGATCATCTACCCCTTTGGAAAATGAGGACCAGAGGACACAACCTCCTTTTTTTACAGAAGAGCCTGCCGGAAGGCAGGCTCTTCAACTTTATGTAAACAAACAAAAGATCAGACATCTTATTCTGTTTTGGACTTCTGGTATCTTCCGGCCGATCTGAGAATATGGATAATGAAAATAATGAATCCGGGAAAAAGTAGTCCAAAGGTTGGTCACTCGACAAAATGAAACCCCGGATCCCTCTGAAAAATAAGAGGATCCGGGGTTTTATTTATTATTCCCATTCAATGCTTGCAGGTGGTTTGGTGGTCACATCTAATACAACCCGACTTGCATGCGGCACCTCATTGACAATGCGGGCAGAAACCCGGGCAATGAGGTCATAGGGGAGACGCGCCCAGTCGGCGGTCATGAAGTCGTCGGTGGTGACGGCCCGCAGGGCGATGGTGTAGTCATAGGTGCGCTCGTCACCCATGACGCCGACGCTCTGGATACCGGTCAGGACGGTGAAATACTGATTGACATGACGGTCGAGACCAGCAGCAGCGATCTCTTCCCGGAAGATGGCATCACTCTCACGGACGATTTCCGCTTTCTCCGGGGTAACTTCCCCGATGATACGAATGGCCAGGCCGGGACCCGGGAAGGGCTGGCGCCAGACCAGTTCCTTGGGCAGGCCGAGGGTTTCGCCCAGGGCGCGAACTTCGTCCTTGAAGAGCATACGCAGGGGCTCAATGAGTTCCGTGAAACCCAGCTCCTTGGGCAGGCCGCCCACGTTGTGGTGGCTCTTGATGACGGCGGCATTGGTGCCCTGGCCGCTCTCGATCACATCGGGATAGATGGTACCCTGGGCAAAATAGTCTAGTTTGCCGAGGGCGGCAGCTTCCTTCTTAAAGACTTCGATGAAATCCCGGCCGATGATGTGCCGTTTTTCCTCGGGCTCCGTGACACCCTTCAGATCCGTAAAGAAGCGCTCGGAGGCGTCGGAACGGATGAAACGGACCGGGAAGAGATGACTGAAAACATGGCAGACCTGATCGCTTTCTCCTTTGCGGAGAAGTCCGTGGTCCACAAAAACGCAGGTGAGGCGCTTGCCGATAGCCTTATAGATCAGGGCGGCAACAACGGAGGAGTCCACGCCGCCGGACAGAGCCAGCAGCACGGTGCCATCTTCCCCGACAGTTTCCCGTATCTGCTTAATGGCGGTCTCGGCGTAGGCGCTCATGGTCCAGTCGCCGGAGCAGCCGCAGAAGCGGAAGAGGAAGTTACGGATCAGCATGGTGCCTTCCTCAGTATGAGTCACTTCCGGATGGAACTGCACACAGCAGATTTTCTTATCCTCATTGACCATGGCGGCAACGGGGCAGTTATCCGTTTCCGCGATCACCCGGAAGCCGGGCGGGCAGGCGCTGACCTGCCAGGTATGGCTCATCCAGCAGTTGGAAGCAGCCTGCATGCCGCCGAAGAGCCCGGCCTGTTCCTTCATCCGGACCGTTACCCGGCCGTATTCCCGCTCTTTGGCTTTTTCAACCGCGCCGCCGAGGAGCAGAGCTGTCAGCTGCATACCGTAGCAGATTCCCAGGACCGGGATCCCCGCTTCATACAGGGCCGGATCAATCCGGGGCGCGTTATCATCGTGGACACTGGAAGGGCCACCGGAAAGAATAATACCGATCGGTTTACGGGCCAGGATGTCCGCCAGAGGCATATTCCACGGGACAACCTCGGAATAGACATGGCATTCGCGAACGCGGCGGGCAATCAGCTGGGTATACTGGCCGCCGAAGTCCAGGATGAGGATGAGTTCTTTCTGCTGCATAGAGCCTCCAAATGGCAATTCACAATTCACAATTCATAATTCACAATTATGAATTCCGGAACATTATGAACGCATTTTATGATTTGTGCAACTATATTTATACAATTAATATAGACGGAATGACAAAGAGGCGGAGACCGCCTCTTTGGGAAGTGAAGTGTGAAAAGCTAAGAGTTGCCAGTGGCTTTTCCAATTAAATGGCGCTGGCGCCATAATTGGAAAGCACCCTGGCAGAAGGATCATTGACATTGCAGCCGGGCCAGGTTTTGTTTGGCATCCAGAAATCGGGAATCATACGGGCCTGGCCGGGATAGTACTGCTCAAACAGTTCCCGGTAGAGGAGACTCTCCTTGGTGAAGGGCCGGCAGTAATCGTATTTCGCGGCCTTTTCCTCAAACTCCTGATCGGTGTAGGTCCTTTCCGCCAGCGCTTTCAGGTCATCCACCATGCTGTGGCCTACGGCATCGGAAAAAGCAGCCTTCTGGCGCCAGAGAATTTCATCCGGCAGGATATGATCATCCGCGAAAGCTTTGCGGATCAGGTACTTGCCCATGTTGTGGTTGTTCATCTTCAGCTCCGGATCAATACTCATGGCATAGCGCACGAACTTCAGATCACCGAAGGGAACCCGGGCTTCCAGGGAGTTGACGGAGATGCAGCGGTCCGCCCGGAGCACGTCGTAGACATGCAGTTCACGAATCCGCTTTTCCGCTTCCTCCTGGAAGGCGGCGGCGGAGGGCGCAAAATCCGTGTACTTATAACCGAAGAGCTCATCGGATATTTCACCGGTCAGGAGTACCCGGACATCCGTGTTTTCATGAATCCATTTGCAGACCAGATACATGCCGATGGAAGCGCGGATGGTGGTGATATCCCAGGTGCCGAGCAGTTCCACCACGGTGGGCAGGGCATCCAGAACATCTTTTTCGCTGATGATGACTTCCGTATGCTCGCTGCCGATATAATCCGCGACCATTCGGGCATATTTCAGGTCAATGGCGTCAATATCCATACCGATGGCAAAGGTGCGGATCGGTTTATCCAGCATCTTCTGTGCAATCGCGCAGACCAGGGAGGAATCCAGACCGCCGGAAAGCAGGAAACCGACCGGCGCGTCCGCGTCCAGGCGTTTCTCCACGCCGTCCATGAGCAGGCGGCGCAGCTTGGGACAGACTTCCTCCTCTGTTTTCATGGTGAAATATCCCACATAGGCCGGATCGGCGTACTGGACGAATTCTCCGTCAATCCAGTAATGGCCGGGCGGGAAGGGCAGGATGGTATCGCACATGCCGATCAGGTTCTTCGGCTCGCTGGCAAAGGCGATACCGCCGCCCCGGACTTCCCCGTAGTAAAGCGGGCGGATCCCGATGGGATCACGGGCGGCGATCAGTTTCTGCTGTTTTCCGTCCCAGAGGATCAGGGCAAATTCCGCGTCCAGGGTTTTGAACATTTCCACACCGTACTCCCGGTACAGCGGAAGCAGGATTTCACAGTCGCACTCGCTTTTCAGGTCATAGGTTTCCATCAGACGGGCCCGCAGGGGACGGAAACCGTACAGTTCACCGTTGCAGACCACATAGTCGTCATCCAGGCGGAAGGGCTGCATGCCTTCTTCATGCAGACCCATGATGGCCAGACGGTGAAAACCAAGGATGCCGCCGGGGATATCCACCAGGCGGCTCATATCCGGACCGCGGGAGATGGTCCGGTCAAAACAGGTTTTAACCAGGTCCCGGGGAAAGCGGGAACCGATGGTACCGAAGATAGAACACATGTCGCTTCGCTCCAATTCATAATTAATAATGCATAATTAATAATGATAGTTACTTTTTTCCCTGCGTCCGGCAGGGTGCCGGATGCAGAAAGCTGATATCCGGAATCAGGGCTTCAGGAGCAGAGCCAGAAGGCGATCGGCGGCTTCACGGGTATCGGCGGGATCGCCGAAGGTGGAGAAGCGGAAGAAGCCTTCACCGCAGGCACCGAAGCCCTCACCGGGAGTGCCGACAACCTGGATTTCATTGAGCAGCTTATCGAAGAATTCCCAGCTGCCCATGCCGCCGGGACACTGCATCCAGATATAGGGCGCGTTTTTGCCTCCCCAGTAACGGACGCCGGCTTTGTCCAGCGCAGCCATGAGTACCCGGGCGTTTTCCTTATAAATCCGGATGTTGTCATGGATCTGTTTCTGGCCTTCATCCGTGAAGACGGCGGCACCGCCGTGCTGCAGGATATAGGAAACGCCGTTGGTCTTGGTGGTGCGGTTCCGGACCCACATGGCATTGAGATTCATGCCGCAGCGTTCCAGCGCCTTCGGAATGACCGTGTAGCCGAGGCGGGTGCCGGTGAAACCGGCGGTCTTGGACAGGGAGCAGATCTCGATGGCACAGGTTTCCGCACCGGGAATCTCAAAAATGCTGTGGGGAAGATCTTCTTCTATAAAGGCTTCATAGGCGGCATCGAAGAGGATCACCGCACCGCGTTCATTGGCCCAGTTGACCCACTGGGTCAGCTGTTCCCGGTTGTAAGCGGCACCGGTGGGATTGTTCGGGGAGCACAGATAGATCAGATCCGCATCCAGCCCCGGCTTCGGCAGGGGCAGGAAATGATTATCCGGGCCAGAGGGAAGATGAATAATCTCCCGGCCGGCCATGGTGTTGGCGTCCACATAGGCGGGATAGGCCGGCTCCATGATCAAAGCCTTGTTTGACCGGTCAAAGAGGTCCAGCAGGTCGCCCAGTTCATCACTGGCGCCGCTGGAAACGAAAACTTCCTCAGGAGAAAGGAAAACATCCCGCTTTTCATAGTGCTTTGCGATGGTCTCCCGGAGGGAGGGTGCGCCGCACTCCGGCATATAGCCATGGAAGCGATCCTTTACACTCTGATCATCCACACCCTCATGCAGTGCCTTAATGACCGCGGGAACCAGCGGCAGGGAAACATCCCCGATGCCCATCCGGTAAAGATGGGTTCCCGGATGCTCTGCCAGATAGGCCTTGGTCTTCTGGGCAATATGATAGAAAAGATAGGATTCTTTCAGATTCGCGTAGCTGAGGTTTGGTGTCAGCATGGGATCACCTCCAATAGAACTAGAAAAAAAGGCAAGGCATCCTGAAGCAGGACGCCTTTGCCTTGTTGGGAGGTATGGTATCATTCCGTGAAAGCCTTGTCAAGGAAGAAACAGAGAAAGGAAACAGCGAATACAAAGGGAATACAATCCGG
Organism: uncultured Eubacteriales bacterium; assembly: GCA_900315675.1. Lineage (GTDB taxonomy): Bacteria > Bacillota > Clostridia > Christensenellales > Aristaeellaceae > Aristaeella. The sequence goes on along the minus strand of OMZY01000002.1, from coordinate 232,266 downwards.
GGGATTGACAGCTTTCCGGACCGGTGATAGGATACGCGCATCAGGGCAAGGGTGTCGTGCTGACGATGCACCTTGCTCTCTTTCTTTTATTATGACGCTGAGGGGGTCAGTATTATGAGTAAGTACACGAAGGAAGACATTATCCGCCTGGTACGGGAAGGCGACGTGGAGTTCATCCGCATGCAGTTCACCGATATTTTCGGTCAGCTGAAGAACGTGGCTATTACAGCCAGCCAGATCGAAAAAGCCGTTAACAATGAAATTATGATCGACGGCAGCAGCATTGAGGGCTTTGTCCGCATCAATGAGAGCGACCAGTATCTGCGCCCCGACCTGGATACCTTCACTATTCTGCCCTGGCGTCCCCAGCACGGTAAAGTCGCCAGACTGATCTGTGATGTTTACAATCCCGACGGAACACCCTTTGCAGGTGATCCCCGCGGCGTGCTGAAGAAAGTGCTGAAGCGGGCGGCCGATATGGGTTACTCCTTCAATGTAGGACCGGAGTGCGAGTTCTTCCTCTTCCAGACTGATGAAGAAGGAAAGCCCACCACCACCACTTCTGACGAAGCCGGCTACTTCGACCTGGGACCGCTGGATCACGGTGAGAGCACCCGCCGCGAGATCTGCCTGGCACTGGAGCAGATGGGCTTCGAAATCGAAGCCAGCCATCATGAAGTGGCTGCCGGCCAGCACGAGATCGACTTCCGTTATGCTGACGCGCTGACGGCTGCCGACAATATCATGACCTTCAAACTGGCTGTGAAAACGCTGGCCCAGAAGAACGGCCTGCATGCAACCTTTATGCCCAAGCCTGTGTTCGGTATCAACGGCAGCGGCATGCACACCAATATGAGCCTTTTCAAAGATGGCAAGAACGTATTTGCCGATCCTTCCGATAAGCGCGGCCTGAGCAAGGAAGCTTATTCCTTCATCGCCGGTATCCTGGCCCACATCCGCGGCATGGCGGCGATCACCAACCCGCTGGTTAACAGCTACAAGCGCCTGGTACCCGGCTACGAAGCTCCCTGCTACCTGGCCTGGAGCGCCAGCAACCGCAGCGCCCTGATCCGTATTCCCGCTGCCCGCGGCAACGGAACCCGCGTTGAACTGCGCTGTCCCGATCCGAGCGCGAACCCCTACCTGAATATGGCTGTCTGCCTGGCTGCCGGCCTGGACGGTATTGAAAAGGGTATGACCCCGCCGGATGAAATCACTGAAAACATCTTCGCTATGGATGCTGCCACCCGCGAAGCAAAGGGCATCAAGTCCCTGCCCGGCACACTGAAGGAAGCCGTGGACTGCCTGAAGGAAGACGCAGTGATCTGCACTGCCCTGGGCGAGCACGTGCTTGATCAGTATGTGGAAGGCAAGGAAAAAGAGTGGGATGCCTACCGTACACATGTGAGCAAGTGGGAAATCGACCGCTATCTGGTGATGTTTTAATGCACAATGCATAATGCACAATGAAATAAAGGTTCCGCATGTTGCCGGATGCTTTCAGAACACAAAAGAAAAGGGTTCTGAGAGCACCGGGAACATAGGGCGAACTATATCAAAATAAGCATTGTGAATCATGAATTGTGAATTAGATTAATGGAGGTGGAACCGTGGCCAGGATCGTTGTTGTCAGCCAGTCGGAAGACAGCCGTTCAAAGCTCGTCAGGCTTCTTGCCTCCTCCGGATTGCAGGTGTTCCGAAGCTGCTCATCAGGCAGTGAGCTGCGCCGGGCACTGAGCGAAAGCGAAGATTGTGTTGTGGTTATGATCGGTTTCACTCCGGATTGTAAACCGGATGAACTGATGTGGGACTATAAGGACAGTATCCAGATTCTGCTGATTGCCAAACAGGCGGTGCTGGACAACATCGAATCGCCGAACATTTTCCGGCTGGCGATGCCGGCTTCCGGACAGGCTGTGATCGGCGCGGTGGAGATGCTGTCACAGCTGCATCGGATGAAGCTGCCCCATCGGACAGGGGAAAGCAAGGATATAGTGGACCGGGCAAAGGCTGTCCTGATGAAACAGAAAGGACTGACCGAACCGGAAGCGCACCGCGCAATGCAGCAGTACGCCATGAACCACGGCATGAAGATGGCGGAATTTGCTCAGCAAATTCTCGACAAGTCTGAGTGAAGAGTGAAGAGTGCAGAGTTGAGAGTGTAGAGTTCTCAACTCCCATCCTTCCGGAGGGAGTTAAGATGACTGACCGACAGTATCCTCTTTATCATAAAGAATTGGAACATGACAGCTGCGGCGTCGGCGCCGTGGTGGATCTGAACGCGAAGGCAACCCACCGGACGGTGGATCAGGCACTGTGTATTGTGGAACGCCTGGCGCACCGCGCGGGCAGCGATGCGGAAGGAACTACCGGAGACGGCGTGGGCATTATGACTCAGCTGCCCCATACCCTGTTTGCCGCCTGGGCCAGGGAAGAAGGAATCGCCCTGGGCAACCCCGGAGATTACGGCGTGGGTATGTTCTTCCTGCCGGAGGATGAAGTCGGAGCTCAGAATACAGCAAGAATCTTTGAACAGCTGGCGGAATCCGAGGGGATTCAGGTGCTCGGGTGGCGGGAGGTACCCTGCCACCCGGCCCAGCTGGGCGCAGGAGCACGGCGGACGATGCCGTGCATCCGACAGTGCTTTTTAAAAAGGCCGAAGGAGACCGGTGCCGGTCAGGACTTTGACCGGCGGCTTTTTATATTACGGCGGGTTTTTGAACACCAGGACACGGACGCATATGTATGCTCCCTGTCCAGCCGGACGATCGTCTACAAGGGCATGATGCTGGTGAACCAGCTGCGTTCTTTCTATGACGATCTGCAGGACGTGCGCTATGCCAGCAGTATGGCGATGGTGCACTCCCGTTTTTCTACCAATACTTTCCCGTCCTGGAGCAAGGCACATCCCCAGCGGATGCTGCTGCATAACGGGGAAATCAATACCATCCGCGGCAACCATGACCGGATGAAGGCGCGTGAAGAAACCATGCGTTCCGACGTGATGGGCGCGGAAATGAAGCGCGTACTGCCGGTGGTTGATCCGGACGGAAGCGACAGCCAGATGCTGGATAATACCCTGGAGTTCCTGGCGATGAACGGATTCCCGCTGCCGCTGGCCGGAATGATTCTGCTGCCGGAACCCTGGCAGGGGCTGAAGAAAGAAACAGCCTGGCGGGATCTGTACCGCTACTATGCCACAATGATGGAGCCCTGGGACGGCCCCGCGGCAATCCTGTATTCCGACGGCGACACAGTGTGCGCGTCCCTGGACCGGAACGGCCTGCGCCCGCTGCGCTGCGCACTGACGGATGACCGGCGGTTGATCCTGACCTCCGAGGCAGGCGTGCTGTTTGAAGAAAATGCCCATATTCTGCGGCGCTGGAAGCTGAAAGCCGGAGACGTGCTGGAAGCAGATCTGAAGACAGGCCGGCTGACGGAAAGCGAGGCCCTGAAGACCCGCTTTGCCCAGGAGCATCCCTATACGGAGTGGATGCAGAAACTGGTCCGGCTGGAGGACCTGCCAACAGCTGAAGTTAAAGAGGATATTCTGCCGGAAGCGGAGCGGGAAAAGCTCTGCAAGGCATTCCATTATACATGGGAAGACGTGCAGGACATCGTACTGCCGATGGCGGCGAAGGGCACGGAACCTATCGTTTCCATGGGCGCGGACGTGCCGGTGGCGGCGCTGTCGAAAACCCATCCTTCCTTGTATGACTACTTCCGCCAGCGTTTCGCACAGGTGACCAACCCGCCGATTGACGCGCTGCGGGAAGAAGTGAAGACCGACTGCTCCATCTACGTCGGCGACGACGGCAACCTGCTTTCCCGGGAGGCGGGAAACAGCGCCGTGCTGGAGCTGCCCTCCCCGGTACTGACCGAGGAGGAACTGCAGCGGATTCGGGAGATGGATCATCCGGATTTCTCTGTACGCACAGTCTCCTTACTCTATGATAAGAAAGGCAGCCTGCGGGACGCACTGGAACATTTCTTTGCCGTCTGCGACCAGGCATGCCGTGACCATATCAATATCCTGATCCTGTCTGACCAGGGCGTCGGACCGGACGCCATCGCGATTCCTTCGCTGCTGGCGGTGTCCGCCCTGGAACAGCATCTGATCGGAAAGAAAAAGCGTACTGCGGTTTCCGTGATCCTTGAAAGCGGTGAGCCCCGAGACGTGCACCAGCTGGCCATGCTGATCGGCTTCGGTGCCCGGGCGGTAAACCCGTACCTGGCTCATGCCTGCGTACGAGCCCTCTGCGCGGATGGACAGATTGACAAGACTCCGGAAGAAGCAATCCGGGATTACAACAAGGCGCTGACCGCTGGTGTGCTGAAGATCGCTTCCAAGATGGGTGTATCCGTACTACAGGCATACCAGAGCGCCCAGCTGTTTGAGGCTGTGGGTCTGGATCAGGGCCTGGTTAAGACCTATTTCACCAATACACCCTGCTCCCTGGGCGGAACAGACCTGAACCGGATTGAAGCAGACAGCCGGTATCATCATGAAGCCGCGTTTGCCGCAGCCGGCGCAGAAGGACTGGTCAGTGAAGGCAAGCACAAGTACAGAAGAGGCGAGGCAGCAGAAGAACATCTGTATGCCCCGGAAACCATCCATCTGCTGCAACAGGCGGTATGGACGGATGACCGGGCTGCCTTTGATAAATATGCGGCGCGGATTGAGAACGAAGGACCGCGGACCATCCGCTCCATGCTTTCCTTCAATTACGATTCCTGCCGTCCTGTTCCGCTGGAGGAAGTGGAAGCCGCATCCGAAATTGTGAAGCGCTTCCGGACCGGCGCTATGAGCTACGGTTCCATTTCCCAGGAAGCTCATGAGTGCATGGCCAAGGCAATGAACCACCTGGGAGGACGTTCCAACAGCGGCGAGGGCGGCGAACTGCCGGAACGCTTCGGAACGGACCTGAACTCCGCCATCAAGCAGGTGGCATCCGGCCGCTTTGGCGTGACGCGGGAATACCTGCTCTCAGCAAAAGAAATACAGATCAAGATGGCGCAGGGCGCCAAGCCCGGCGAGGGCGGACACCTGCCCGGCGCGAAGGTGACCGACAGCGTGGCGAAGACCCGCTGCTCCACCCCGGGAATCTCCCTGATTTCCCCGCCGCCGCATCATGATATTTATTCCATCGAGGATCTGGCTGAACTGATTTATGACCTGCAGTGTGCCAACGAGGACGCGAAGATCACCGTGAAGCTGGTGTCTTCCGCCGGTGTGGGTACCATTGCCAGCGGCGTGGCCAAGGCCGGCGCCGGCGGCATCCTGATTTCCGGCGGTGAAGGCGGTACCGGTGCCGCACCTATGAGCAGCGTGCATCATGCGGGCCTGCCCTGGGAGATCGGCCTGGCGGAAGCTCATCAGGTGCTTTGCCGCAACCGGCTGCGCCAGACGGTTACGCTGGAAACAGACGGTAAGCTGATGACCGGACATGACGTGATGGTGGCATTGCTGCTGGGTGCAGAACAGTTCGGCTTCGCGACGGCGCCCCTGGTTACCATGGGCTGCCGGATGATGCGGGTCTGCCAGCTGGGTACCTGCCCCTTCGGTATTGCAACCCAGAATCCTGAACTGCGCAAGCGCTTCAAGGGCAAGCCGGAATACGTGGAACGCTTCATGCTCTTTATTGCGGAGCAGATGCGGGAGATCATGGCAAAGCTCGGTGCGCGCACTGTGGATGAACTGGTGGGCCGCAGCGACCTGCTGGTGATGAAAGACGACGCAGCCATGGATCTGAGTGACCTGACCGGATTCGCCCGGAACACGCACTTCCAGCCGGCGGCGAAGTTTGATTTCCACCTGGCTGAACGTGCGGACGTGCGGCTGTACCAGGATCATGTGCATCTGATGACAACAGACCGGGCTTTCGGCACAATGCTGAAAGGCAACCGGCATATCCAGGCCCAGGGCTGCGGCGGTCAGTCCTTCGGAGCCTTCCTGCCCCATGGACAGGAGATCACCCTTTACGGTGTGGCAAACGACTACCTGGGCAAAGGCCTTTCCGGCGGAACGCTGGCGGTATGCCCGCCCGCGGACAGCATCTGGAAGAAGGAAGACACCCTGATCGGCAACGTGGCTCTGTACGGCGCGACCAGCGGCTATGCCTTTGTGGCCGGTATGGCGGGTGAGCGTTTTGCAGTGCGCAATTCCGGCGCATGGGCCGTGGTTGAAGGCGTGGGAGACCATGGATGCGAATATATGACCGGCGGCCGGGTTGCAGTGCTGGGTCCTGTGGGCGACAACTTCGCGGCAGGCATGAGCGGCGGCGTGGCCTGGGTGCTGGACGAGGACGGCCAGCTTCAGAACCGGTTGAACACCGGACATGTGAAGCTTTATGAAGTCTCCGCACAGCAGGCGGATGAACTGAACCGGCTGCTGGAAATGCATGTGAAGGCGACAGGCTCTGAGAAAGCCAGAGAGATTCTGGAACACTTCAGCGATTATCTGCCGAAGTTCAAGGCAGTAATCTCCGACGAATACCTCGCCTGGCTCAGCCAGGGATAAGTCCTGGATTAACCAGGAGCAAAACCTGGTTAATCCAGGAATGAATTATAGCCTTCGGCAATATGAAATATTGGCCTTCGGCCAATGTGAATTATCTGCTTCGCAGATATGAATTATTCGGCTGACGCCGAATGTGAAAGTGACTTTAACGAATTGAAGGTGAATGTATGGGCAGTTCGACGGGCTTTCTGGATGTTGCCAGGACAGAGAATCCCTTCCGGGATGAGGAGACGCGGCTCGGTGATTTTGAGGACCTGCATACCTGCCAGTCCTGTGAGGCGAGACGCGCACAGGCATCCCGGTGCATGAACTGCGGCGTGCCCTTCTGCCAGTCAGACTTCGGCTGCCCGCTGCATAACCTGATTCCTGAGTGGAACGACCTGCTTTACCGGGGGCAGGAGCAGGAGGCGCTGCGCCGCCTGCTGCGGACGGCACCCTTCCCGGAATTTACAGGACATGTGTGTCCGGCACTGTGCGAAAAGGCATGCAACCTGGAGAATGATGCGACAACCAATAAAGACAATGAGCTGTATCTGATCGAGACCGGGTTTGCCAAGGGCTGGATTCAGCCGAGGATCCCGGCGGCGCGCACGGGAAAACGTGTGGCCGTGGTTGGCAGCGGCCCTTCCGGACTGGCGGCGGCAGACCTGCTGAACCAGCTGGGGCATGAAGTGACTGTGATTGAAAAAGCAGACCGCCCCGGCGGACTGCTGATGTACGGCATTCCGAACATGAAGCTGCCCAAGGGCATTGTGGAACGCCGGATCCGCCTGATGGAGGCGGAGGGTATCCGGTTTGAACTGAATACCGAAGCGAAGGCTGAAGAACTCCAGGATTATGACGCGGTGCTGCTGTGCGGCGGCGCGCGGAAGCCCCGCTCTCTGAACGTGGAGCATATGGATGCCCAGGGCGTGATGTTTGCTGTGGACTTCCTGACAGCGGCAACGAAGGCGGTGCTGGAAGGCGCTGCATCCGAAGCAAGCGCAGAAGGAAAGCACGTGATTGTGGTCGGCGGCGGCGATACGGGCAATGACTGTGTGGGTACTGCCCTGCGGCAGGGATGCGTCAGCGTGACGCAGCTGGAAATGATGCCTGCTCCGCCTGTGGACCGGACCGCAAACAATCCATGGCCTGAATGGCCGAGGACCCTGCGGACGGACTATGGCCAGATGGAAGCTATTTACCGCCAGGGAAGCGATCCCCGGATCTATGAGACCACAGTGAAACAGATCCTGACGGATGAGACAGGCCGGATTAACGGACTCGAAACCGTGAAGCTGCAGCGGACACCTGAAGGAAGGTTTGAGCAGGTTCCCGGCAGCGAACAGACGCTGCCCTGTGAACTGCTGCTGATTGCGGCCGGTTTCGTAGGCTGCGAGGAAAAGACGCTGTCCAGCTTTGACCTGAAGGCGGATGGCCGGGGACGGCTGCTGCCGGAAGACGGAAGCCATCACCTGGGTGGAAAGATCTACAGTGCCGGGGATATGCGCAACGGACAGTCCCTGGTGGTGCGCGCACTGGCGGACGGAAGAGCGGCGGCGATGGAAATTGATCGGGAGATCAATTTCCTCTAATTCAGAATTCAGAATTCAGAATTCAGAATGAATAGTCTTCGCACAGAGAAGCAGGGTAGGTATTGTTTTTCTCGTGTATATCACCTGTGATCTGCTTGACACATGAGGACGACGGGGTTACAATGCCGGTAATTTCATAGGAAACCGTTGAAGCGGAGATCAAAGCGGCAATGCCCTTACAGAGAGTCCGGGATGGTGAAAGCCGGGCAGGAAACAAACCGCCAAATGGACCGCGGAGGGCGCAGTCAAAGGCTATCAGCCGAGTATTCTGCGACGTGAGGCATACGTCAGTTGCCGGGAATATGATCGTATTCCGCAAAGCGCACGGGAAACCGTGAAACAGGGTGGCACCGCGAAGAAACAATTCGTCCCTGACAGAAGAAATTCTGTCAGGGACTTTGCTTTTTCAATGAAGAATGAAAGATGAAGAATGAAGAATGCGAAGATGCCTGAACCGGAGGAAAATGAGATGAAGATTATACCCAGTATGGAGGAAGTGGCACGATACAGGGAGACGGGAGAGTATAAGGTGGTGCCGGTTTGCTGTGAACTGCTGGCGGATATCTGCACTCCGATCCAGGCTGTGCGGAAACTGAAGAATGTTTCCTCCCACTGCTTTTTGCTGGAGTCGGCAGAACCGCAGGAAAAATGGGGACGGTACACCTTCCTGGGATATGATCCGAAAATGAGCATTTCCTGCGTGGACGGCGAGATGCGGGTGAACGAGCTGACGCTGAAGACGAAGGATCCTTCCGCGGTGCTGAGGCAGATCCTGGCGGAATATAGGAGCCCCCGGATTCCGGGAATGCCGCCCTTTACCGGCGGACTGACAGGCTATTTCTCCTATGACTACCTGAATTATTCAGAACCCACGGTACGCAGGGAAACGGAAGATACTGAGCACTTCCAGGATGTGGACCTGATGCTGTTTGACAAGGTGATTGCCTTTGACAACCTGAGGCAGAAGATCATCCTGATCGCCAACGTGAAGCTGGATGACGGAGAGGCCGGATTCCACCGGGCGGAAATGGAACTGGCTGAGCTGAAGAAGCTGATTACGGAGGGCGCCGAAGCCAAAGACGAACCCGGTAAGCTGACCGGGGAAGTCACACCGCTGTTCAGCAAGGAAGAGTACTGCAGCATGGTGGAAAAAGCCCGGCACTATATCAAGGAAGGAGACATCTTCCAGATTGTGCTTTCCAACCGGCTGAGCGCACCGTATGAAGGCAGCCTTCTGAACATGTACCGGACCCTGCGGACGGTTAATCCTTCCCCTTATATGTTCTACTTTTCCGGAACGGACGTGGAAGTAGCCGGCGCAAGCCCGGAAACCCTGGTTAAGCTGGAAGACGGTATCCTGCACACTTACCCGCTGGCAGGCACAAGGCCCCGGGGAAAGACGCCGGAAGAAGACCGGAAGCTGGAAGAGGAACTGTTGCAGGACGAAAAGGAACTGGCTGAGCACAACATGCTGGTGGACCTGGGACGGAACGACCTGGGGAAAATCTCCCGGTTCGGAAGCGTACAGGTGGAGACTTTCCACGATATCCTCCGGTTCTCCCATGTGATGCATATCGGTTCCACAGTGCGCGGAGAAATCCGGGAGGATAAGGACGCACTGGACGCCATCGAAGCGGTGCTTCCCGCAGGAACACTGTCCGGAGCCCCGAAAATCCGGGCCTGCCAGCTGATCGGCGAACTGGAAAACAACAAGCGGGGAATCTACGGCGGGGCGATCGGCTATATCGACTTTGCCGGCAACATGGATACCTGTATCGCGATCCGGATCGCATACAAGAAGAACGGCAAGGTTTTCATCCGTTCAGGAGCCGGAATTGTGTATGATTCCGTGCCGGAAAAGGAACATGAAGAGTGCCTGAACAAAGCCCGGGCGGTACTGAATTCACTGGAAAAAGCCGGGAAGGAGATAGACGGATGACGCTGCTGATTGATAACTATGACAGTTTTTCCTACAACCTGTTTCAGTATATCGGGGAGCTGAATCCGGATATCCGGGTGATCCGGAATGACGAAATGACGCTTGAGGAGATCCGGGCACTGAAGCCGGACAGGATTATCCTTTCTCCCGGGCCGGGACGGCCGGAGGACGCGGGGATTATTGTGGACGCAGCGAGGGAGCTGGGCAGGGACATTCCGCTGCTGGGCGTGTGCCTGGGACACCAGGCCATCTGTGCGGCCTTCGGCGCGACAGTGACCTATGCCAAGGCCCTGATGCACGGAAAACAGTCCGTGGTGCGCCAGGAAGGAAACAGCCCGCTGTTTGAGGGACTGCCGGAAACTTTTTCCGTAGCGAGATACCATTCCCTGGCGGCCGATCCGGAAACCATGCCGGAGTGCCTGCAGGTGACTGCCCGGACGGAGGACGGCGAAGTGATGGCGGTTCAGCACAGGGAGTATCCGATTTACGGAGTGCAGTTTCATCCGGAAAGCATACTGACTCCGGAAGGCCATAAAATGCTGGAGAATTTTATGGCCCTCCGGAATGAAAAATGAAGAATGAATACTTAGAACGGAGGATTGAATCATGATTAAGGAAGCTATCGTGAAAATTGTCAGCAAGGAAGACCTGACCTATGAAGAAGCCTACACCGTAATGAACGAAATCATGAGCGGTGAAACCACCCCGACCCAGAACGCCGCTTTCCTGGCGGCGCTGTCCACCAAGAGCGCCCGGGCGGAAACCACAGATGAAATTGCCGGCTGCGCGACAGCCATGCGGGAAAAGGCAACCCGGGTGGAAGCAGGAGACGACCTGTTTGAAATCGTCGGTACCGGCGGAGACAATGCGCACAGTTTCAATATCTCCACCACTTCCGCCCTGGTGGCTGCCGCCGGCGGCATGCGGGTGGCCAAACACGGAAACCGGGCAGCTTCCAGCAAGAGCGGTACGGCAGACTGCCTGGAAGCACTGGGCGTGAACATTGACCAGGATCCGGACAAGTGCCGGGAACTGCTGGATAAAGCAGGAATGTGCTTCTTCTTTGCCCAGAAATATCACACCTCCATGAAATATGTGGGCGCGATCCGCAGGGAACTGGGTTTCCGCACCGTGTTCAATATCCTGGGACCGCTGACCAACCCCGGACATCCCTCCATGCAGCTGCTGGGCGTGTATGACGACTATCTGGTACAGCCCCTGGCGCAGGTGCTGATGAACCTGGGAGTGAAGCGGGGCATGGTGGTTTACGGACAGGACAAGATGGACGAAATCTCCCTGAGCGCGCCGACCACGGTATGTGAATTCAAGGACGGCTGGATGAAGAACTATGTGATTACGCCCGAGCAGTTCGGCCTGAAGCGCTGCACCAAGCAGGATCTGGTGGGCGGGACTCCTGCGGAAAACGCGGAGATCACCAAAGCGATTCTTTCCGGCGAAAAGGGACCGAAGCGGGATGCGGTGCTGATGAACGCAGGCGCGGCCCTGTACATCGGCGGGAAAGCTGAAAGTCTGGCGGAGGGAATCAAGCTTGCGGCGAAGCTGATCGATGAAGGAAAGGCTACAGAAACGCTTGAGAAACTTATAAAAGTTTCTCAAGAATGAATTATTTGACTTCGTCAAATATGAATTATTGACCTGCGGTCAATATGAATTATTCGGCTGACGCCGAATATGAATTATTGGGCTACGCCCAATATGATAGTAAGGGATTCCTCCACTGCGCCTTCGGCTTTGGTCGGAATGACACGGGGAATCCTGTAGCCTGAATGAGGAGATCATTGGATGAATATACTGGATAAGCTGGCTGAACTGAGCAGAAAACGGGTGGCGGCGGAGCAGGAGAAGGTGCCGGAGGCGGAGCTGCGGGAGCAGGCAAAGGCACTGGGAAAAGGAAACGGCGAGGCTTTCCTTTCCGCTCTGAAGAAGCCGGGCATTTCCTTTATCTGCGAGATTAAGAAAGCATCGCCTTCCAAAGGCCTGATTTCCCCTGATTTTCCTTACCTGAAAATCGCGGAAGCCTATGAGCAGGGCGGAGCAGACTGCATTTCCTGCCTGACCGAACCGGAATACTTTCTCGGGTCAGATCAGATTTTCCGGGAAGTCCGGGCCAGGGTGAGCCTGCCGATGCTTCGCAAAGACTTCACGGTCAGCCCCTACCAGCTGGATCAGGCACGGGTCATGGGCGCGAACGCGGCACTGCTGATTGTCTCCCTGCTGGACACGAAAACACTGGAAGCGTATCTTGAAAGATGCGAAGCACTCGGCATCGCGGCGCTGGTGGAGACCCATGATGAGGAAGAAATCCGCAGAGCGGTTTCTGCCGGGGCAAAGATCATCGGGGTGAACAACCGGAATCTGAAGGATTTCTCCGTAGACTTCAGCAACGCCGCAAGGCTGCGGGACAGGATTCCCGCGGACTGCGTTTATGTGGCGGAAAGCGGAGTGAAAACGCCGGAGGATGTACAGCGGCTGCGGCAGATCGGCGCGGACGCTGCCCTGATTGGGGAAACACTCATGAGAGCGGAGGACACCGCAGCAAAGCTGCAGGAATTAATTCACAATTCATAATTCAGAATTCAGAATTAATGCTTGAGTACACCTCCGGAATTCAGCGGTAAGGAAGGACACAGCATGGTTCAAATGAAGACAAAGATTAAGATCTGCGGGTTGAGACGGCCAGAGGACATTGATGCGGTCAATGATCTGAAGCCGGAATACATCGGTTTTGTGTTCTTTACCGGCAGCAAGCGGTATGTGACGCCGGAGACGGCGAAGGCCCTGCGGGCTGGATTGAACCCGGGAATCAGGGCGGTGGGCGTATTCGTGGATGAGAAACCGGAAACGGTGGCTGGGCTGCTGGAGGAAGGCGTGATCGACATTGCCCAGCTTCATGGGCACGAGGATGAAGCTTACCTGGCAGAACTGCGGAAGAGAACGGACAAGCCGCTGATTCGGGCATTCAGGATCCGGAGTGCGGAGAACGCGCAGCAGGCGCAGGCATCCACTGCAGAGCAGATCCTGCTGGATGCGGGAGCAGGGGACGGGAAAACCTTCGACTGGAGCTGGCTGGAAGCAGTGACAAGGCCCTATTTCCTGGCCGGCGGACTGAATCCGGATAACGTGGGCGGGGCGGTAAAAAGCCTGAAACCCTATGCGGTGGACGTTTCCTCCGGAGTAGAGACAGAGGGATACAAAGACATCAACAAGATGCGCGCGTTTGTGCGGGCAGTCAGGGAGGAGCAGATATGAGCAATCAGAACGGACGCTTCGGCATCCACGGCGGACAGTATATTCCCGAAACGCTGATGAACGCTGTGATCGAGCTGGAAGAGGCCTATAACCATTACAAGGCGGATCCGGAATTCAACCGGGAACTGACCGCTTTGCTGAATGACTATGCCGGAAGACCTTCCCGGCTGTACTACGCCGAAAAGATGACGAAGGACCTGGGCGGCGCGAAGATCTACCTGAAGCGGGAAGACCTGAACCATACCGGGGCTCACAAGATTAACAACGTGCTGGGACAGGCACTGCTGGCAAAGAAGATGGGCAAGACGAGACTGATTGCCGAAACCGGCGCCGGACAGCACGGCGTGGCGACAGCCACAGCCGCGGCACTGATGGGGATGGAGTGCGTGGTGTTCATGGGTGAGGAGGATACGATTCGCCAGGCCCTGAACGTGTACCGGATGAGGCTGCTGGGCGCGGAAGTGATCCCGGTGAAAACCGGCACCGCCACCCTGAAGGACGCCGTGAGCGAAGCCATGCGGGAATGGACGCGCCGGATTGACGATACCCATTACTGTCTGGGCTCCGTGATGGGTCCTCATCCCTTCCCGACGATTGTGCGGGACTTCCAGGCGGTCATTTCAAAAGAAATCAAAGAACAGATGATGGAGAAGGAAGGACGGCTTCCGGACGCGGTGATCGCCTGTGTCGGCGGCGGCAGCAACGCCATCGGCAGTTTCTATCACTTTATTGAAGACAGGACAGTCCGCCTGATCGGCTGCGAAGCTGCGGGACGGGGCATTGATACCTTTGAAACCGCAGCGACGATGAACACCGGGCGCCTGGGCATTTTCCACGGGATGAAAAGCTATTTCTGCCAGGATGAGTACGGGCAGATTGCGCCGGTATACTCCATTTCCGCCGGCCTGGATTATCCCGGCGTCGGACCGGAACATGCGTGGCTGCACGATACAGGACGAGCGGAATATGTGCCGGTGACCGATGAGGAAGCTGTATGCGCCTTCGAATATCTGGCAAAAACAGAAGGCATTATTCCGGCCATTGAATCCGCGCACGCGGTGGCTTACGCACAGAAGATCGCGCCGGAAATGAAGCCGGATCAGATCATTGTGATTACCGTTTCCGGACGGGGCGACAAGGACTGTGCCGCCATCGCCCGCTACAGAGGGGAGGATCTCCATGAGTAAGATCGCAGCTGCATTTGACCACGGTAAGGCATTTATCGCTTTTATCACCTGCGGGGACCCGGACCTGGAAACCACAGGCAGGGCGGTGAGAGCGGCCGTTGCGAACGGCGCGGACCTGATTGAACTGGGCATTCCTTTTTCCGATCCGACGGCGGAGGGGCCGGTGATCCAGGAAGCAAACCTGCGGGCCCTGAAGGCAGGCACCACTACAGACCGGATTTTTGACTTTGTACAGGAACTGCGCCGGGACGTGACCGTTCCGATGGTCTTCATGACCTATGCCAACGTGATTTTCTCCTACGGCGCGGAAAAGTTTATTTCCACCTGTGAAAAGATCGGCATCGACGGGCTGATCCTGCCGGACCTGCCCTTTGAGGAAAAGGAAGAGTTCCTGCCCCTGTGCCGGCAGTACCATGTGGATCTGGTTTCCCTGATTGCCCCAACCTCCGAAAACCGGGTGGCGATGATTGCCCGGGAGGCGGAAGGTTTCATCTATCTGGTATCCAGCCTGGGTGTGACAGGAACCCGCAGCGAGATTACCACGGACCTGAAGCCGATCATCCGGACCATCCGGGAGAATGCGAAGGTGCCGGTGGCCATCGGCTTCGGGATCTCACAGCCGGAGCAGGCCAAAGCAATGGCCGCCATTTCCGACGGCGCTATTGTAGGATCGGCAATCGAAAAGATTCTGGCGCAATACGGAAAAGACGCGCCGGAACACATCGGCGTATACGTGAACAGTATGAAAAAAGCTGTCATTGAAGCATAACAGAGCTGTTTGGAGGAAATGAAATGATTCGTCAGTTATCCATATTCGCGGAGAACAAAAAGGGGGCCATGAACCGGATCACACAGATCCTGTGTGACGCCGGCATCAACATGAATACCCTGATTACCAACGACAGCGCGGAATTCGGAATTATCCGCATGCTGGTATCCGAAACGGAACAGGCGGCGCGGGAGCTTCAGGCTGCCGGATATATGTGCCACGCGGATTATGTGGCCGCGGTTGAGATCGGAGACGAGTGCGGGAGCCTGAACAAACTGCTGACAGCCATCAATGACGGCAATATCAACCTGGATTATCTCTATGTGACCTATAACACCCTCAGCCGCCTGCCGGTGGCGATCCTGCGGGCAGCGGACCTGATGGAGGTGGAAGGCTTCCTGCAGGCCAGGGGCTATCATACACTGGAAAGAATCGACTGACCGGAAACGGCAGTGCGGAGAGACCCCGGCGGGAGACCGCCGGGGTTTTTCCGCAAAAAAGGGAAAAACAGGGAACTTTTTTATAAATTATATGCTATAATACATACAAATAACCAATAAATGGCTTTCGACATCGCGATACAGGACTGTAAACCCGGCATGGGCAAGATGATTTTCATGCGTCTGTGCTCATCATATACAGAGGTTTATCACCTGATCATTCAGCGGCGGAAAGGATATGACAGATGTCAGAGGAAATGCGGACGGATGAGCTGATTCTCCGTTTTTTCAAGGAGGATATCGGCGGTATCCTGATCACAGGGGAAAACGGAACCGTTCTTTACGAAGATGATAAGACCGCGTTTATACGGCAGGAAAAAACAAACTGGGAGAGCGCCTGTCCGGCACCGGCGCCGGGGCAGAAAAGCGAACGGTGGGATCTGGTGCGCTCCGGCAGCGGGAAAACCTATATGGTGACAACCTCCACGTTTACGGACGCGGAAGGGATGAAGCAGATTCATCACCTGGCGGACACCAGCGAGTATACAGCGCTGTACCGCCACATGAGCGACTATTCCAGAATGCTCCGGAACGAAAAGGAATATGACAGCCTGACAGGGCTGTATAACCGGAGCAAATTTACAGAAATGAAGCGGTCGCTGTTCCGGAAACAGGACGCGATTGCCGTGCTGAACCTGGACGTCAACAACCTGAAACAGGTGAATGACAGCCTCGGACATGAGGCCGGAGACCGGCTGATCCGGAAAGCGGCGGAAAGCCTGAAGAGGATTGAAGCCCGGAATGTGATTCCTTTCCGGATCGGCGGGGATGAGTTCCTTGTGGCCGCGATCCATGTAAACCGGGCTGAAGCGGAGAAGATCCGTCTGGCCTGGGAGAAAGCACTGGAGGAGCTGAACCGGGAAGAGGACGGCATTCCATGCACGGTGGCCTGCGGCTTTGCATTCGGGGAGAAAGGGTATGACCTGGAGAAAGTGCTGGCCGAGGCAGACCGGGCAATGTATGAGAATAAGCGAAAGATGAAGGAAACGACCTGAGAGACTGACAGCAGAGGAGGATACGCCTATGATCCGGAGTACGCCTGCCATAGCCCGGGCGGATATGATCCGGTGCGCCCTGTGCGACCGCGCCCCCTGTGACGAAGCCTGCGGGAAGCTGAATCCGGCTGAAAGGCTGAGGAATATCTGGTTCGGGAACGAGCAGACCGCGGCGCAGAGCCTGCCGGCGGAGAATCCGTGCCTGACCTGCAGAGCGCCCTGCGAGCAGGCCTGCGTCCGGCCGGGAGAAGTGCCGGTCCGGGATCTGATCAACCGCCTGTATTACCAGGTGAAGCCGGAGTGTGAAACCGCCCTTCCGGAGACGGAGGACCGGCTGAAGTGCGACCTTTGCGGAATTCCGCTGGAGAATCCCTTCCTGCTGTCCTCTTCAGTGGTGGCGAGCACCTATGACATGTGCGCCCGGGCATTTGAAGCCGGCTGGGCGGGCATCTGTTTCAAGACGATCTGCTCGCTGGATATCCATGAGGCCTCCCCGCGGTTTTCCGCCATTACCGGAAACGACGGAAGCATAATCGGGTTCAAGAACATCGAGCAGCTTTCCGACCACAGCGTGGCGGAAAACATGGAGATTTTCCGGAGACTGAAGGAGAAATATCCGACTAAGTTTATCCTGGCGTCCATTATGGGCCGGGACGAGGCGGAATGGGGCGAGCTGGCCCGGCAGTGCGAGGAAAACGGAGCGGACGCGGTGGAACTGAATTTCTCCTGCCCGAATATGGCGGAGGACGGTCTGGGCAGCGATATCGGCCAGGTGCCGGAGCTGGTGGAACGGTTCACAGCCGCAGCAAAACGGGCATGTCATATTCCGGTGCTTGCCAAGCTGACGCCCAACGTGCAATCCATGGGGCCGGCGGCGGAGGCTGCAAGACGCGGCGGAGCGGACGGGCTGGCGGCCATCAACACAATCAAATCGATTACCGGGGTCAACCTACACACCTATGTCGCGGCGCCGTCCGTACACGGGCAGAGCGCGGTGGGCGGATACAGCGGCAACGCCGTGAAACCCATTGCCCTGCGGTTTATTGCAGAACTCGGACAGCATCCCGGCCTGAAGGGCATGCACCTGTCGGCCATGGGCGGCGTGGAGACCTGGCAGGACGCGCTGGAATTCATCCTGCTGGGCGGCGGATCCATTCAGGTAACCACGGCGGTAATGCAGTACGGTTACCGGATCATTGACGACCTGAAGAGCGGCCTGAACCTGTACCTGGCGGAAAAGGGCTTCGGAAACGTGAAGGAAGCAATCGGTCTGGGCCTGGATACGCTGAGTGAAACAACCGATACCCTGGAGCGGGACACGGTACTCTTTCCGCAGTTTATCCGGGAACGCTGCATCGGCTGCGGCCGCTGCCGGATCTCCTGCGATGACGGAGGTCACCAGGCTATACGGCTGGATGATGAGCGGCATCCCGTGCTGAACGGAAAGAACTGCGTGGGCTGCCATCTCTGTGTGCTGGTCTGCCCCCAGCGGGCCATTGTACCGGGCCGGAAGCGGATTGCCAGGACAAAATAAAACAGAAAAGATACAAAAATACTGCCATCAGTTGTTCTGTTCCGTATATACAAGCAGCCGGCGGAAAACCGGCCGGATATGACGGAGCAAACTCCGGAAAACCATGATAAACAGCGAGGGAGGATACGAAAATGAAGAAAATAACCGCATTGATTCTGACGCTGGTGACAATGATGGTCTGCACGGCCATGATTCCGGCGGTATCCTCCGCGGATTCGCTGTATATCATTCCGGACAGCGATACCAGGGAGCTGACCCGGGCGGAACTGTGGGATTACAAGTATGACACGCTGCTGTACGCCTTCAACGAGATATACGCCAGGCACGGATACAAGTTTGAAACCGGCAGCCGCTGCTACAACTGGTTCATCCAGATGCCCTGGTATCAACCGAACGCGAGTGAGAGCAGCACCAACCATCATGAAGCCTATAGCCAGTGCAGCACCATTGAGAACCGGAATGTGGACCTGATCAAGGACGTGCGGAGGGAAATGCGGGAAATGGGCACCACG
The DNA here is from genome assembly GCA_900315675.1 of uncultured Eubacteriales bacterium. Lineage (GTDB taxonomy): Bacteria > Bacillota > Clostridia > Christensenellales > Aristaeellaceae > Aristaeella. The sequence continues at coordinate 213,466 of OMZY01000002.1, read as the reverse complement.
AATCCCAAGGGAAAAGGGATGCCTGAACCGCCGGCACAGAACGTGGATAAACCCAGGGGGTTCAACTTCGTGAAACTGAAGGCCGGCCAGAAGCTGCCGGTCTATGCAGCCCCCTCCGCGGAAGCCTACCGGGCGAACAACGGAAAGGCTCTGGTCAACACCAACGGCGCCGTATACGCGCTGGGCTGGGATCGGGGCTGGATGCTGATCCTGTACGAGGCAAACATTGCCGGACAGTATCGGGTCGGTTATGTGGACGGAGCGAAGATCAGGGGGAAAATCCCGGCCCTGGACCAGCTGAGCTGGGACGGCAGCGTACAGGAAACGAAAACAGCCACCACGCTGACGGATGACCCGGCCCTGACCGGCAAGGCACTGACGCAGCTGCCCGCGGGAGCGCGGGTAACCTACCTGACAACCATGTACAACTCCGGTGCATGGGATTATATAGAGACAACGATTGACGGAAAAACTGCCCGGGGATTTATTCCGGCCGGCGTGCTGCCGGACACAGGCCTGGACATGACGGAGCTGAATCCCGGACTGGGTGACGGCTGAAGGAGTCCGGAAGACGGACGCGAGGTGCAAAGGAGATTGTGGGAATGAAAAAAATTCTGATTCCGTTGCTGGTGCTGGCACTGATCTGCATCGGCCTGGCCGCCGCGGCGGAGGAAAATGAAGCAATCCGCCTGGAAGTCAACACCCGGAAGCTCCAGGTGTACGACAGGGGAACGGCCATGGCGGCGGAACTGACGGGCGGAACCGCGCAGGAGGAAGAACTGTCTGTGCTGGTGATCCCGGTAAAGAAAACCTGCCAGATGCAGGTAACCGTGACGCCGAAAACCCTGAAGAACAAGAAGGTTACGCTCACTGCCGGGGATCCGGAAATCCTGAAGATCAGCGGCAATCAGGTGACAGGACTGAAACCGGGGAGCACCCTGCTGACGATTGCCAGCGCGCAGGATCCGGAAGCGAAGGTGCAATACCGTGCGGTGGTGAGCCAGCCGGTGAAACGTATCTCCGTGACCACATCCCGGAAGAGCGTCGCGGCGGGCGAAACAATAACCCTGACGCCTGAATTCCTTCCGGAGGACGCCACGATCCGGCGGGTTACCTGGATTTCCTCCAATGAGAAAGCCGCGACGGTGGACGCCAACGGTACCGTCACCGGCCTGGCCCGCGGCAATACCCGGATTTCCGCCATTGCCGAAGACGGAAGCAATGTCCGGGCAAACATCAGCATCCAGGTGACCCAGAACGCGGAGGAAATCCTGCTGGACAGGACGGAGCTGACCGTGAACGCCGGAGGGACGGCCAATCTGAAGGCAACCGTGCTGCCAGCAGCTACAAACGACAAGAGCGTGGCATGGTCTTCTTCCGATGAAAGCATTGCCACGGTGAATGCCCGGGGAAGAATTACCGGCATCCGGCAGGGTGAATGTGAAATCACCTGCGTCAGCCAGGTGAACGGGGAAATCCGGGCGAAAGCCGCGGTGCATGTTCAGCAGCCGGTGAAGAAGGTGACCTTCGGGGAGGCACCGACGGTCTATGTGAACGAAACCGGCAGACTGACCTGGAACACAGAACCGGCGGACGCCACCAATCCGGCCCTTACCTTCCGCTCCGCGAACGAGAAGGTGCTGACTGTCAGCGAGGACGGAACGGTGACGGGCATCAAAGCCGGAGAGGCAACGGTCATCGCGACCACCACAGACGGTTCCAACCGGCAGGCCAGGGTGAAGGTGCGGGTGTTCCAGCATGTGACCGGCGTGCATATGAGAAGGAAGACGGCTTACATAGATCTGGGCGCGACCTCCTCCACGAGCGCGATCCTGGAACCGTCGAACGCCACAAACCACAATATGACCTGGGAAACAGCGGACGCTTCCGTGGCAAAGGCGGAGCCCCTGGCGAAGCAGAAAAACCGCGTGAATATTACCGGCGTCAGGGCCGGGGAGACCACGGTGACAGGGACAACAGAAGACGGAGGATTCAAAGCCTCCATCCTTGTGAAGGTCGGCAACTGGGAAAAGGCGCTGAAGATCACTGAGGCGAAGGTAAAGGGCGCGGATGCGTATGTGACGCTGAAGAATGACAGCGAGCTGACAATCACATCCATCACCGTAGAGGTTTCCGTCTTTGACAACGAAGGGAAACCGGTCCCAAGCAACAAGAAGGATAACAGCAACACCTACCAGATGGTATACAAAAAGACGCTGAATCCGGGAGCATCCACAAAGGAGAAGGACTGGAAGACGGTTAACTTCAAACTGCCTGAATCCACGACGGTTCACGAATATGTGGTCAAAGTGACGGAATTCGAAATCGATCATGACTGGATCAAGCTGATCCGGAAAAAGAACCAGCCCACGAAGAAGTGCCCGGTGCACCTGTAAGCATAAAGGAGGTCAACATTCATGAACAAGCGGGTTTTCACACTGATTACTGCCATGATCATGGCTCTGCTGATGGTTTTCACCGTGGCAGCGGCGGAAGATGACACACCGTCCGATTCCGCGGGTTACTACTATGTATATACCGAAAACGGGAAAGGCCTGAACGTGAGGGCGACTCCCGGCGGCGAGGTGGTCGGCTCCCTGAAGTACGGTACGAAAATCTACTGCTACTACCGGGACGGCGGAAACGGCTGGGCGCTGATTGACTATACCTACGATATGCCGGGCGTCGGCAAAGGCACCTATGCCTGCTTTATCTCCAGCCGCTACCTGCGCAAGAGCAAGCCGCCGGCCAAACCTGAGTCCGGATCCTCCTCTTCCGCTCCGGCGGCGCAGGCAGATCCGACCGAGGAGATCAATGCCGAGTTCAGAAGCGCGAAGAAGGTGGAACCTTTCGCGATAACGGTACGGCCTTCCCGGGCCAGCGGATGGGTGAATATGCGCTGGGCGCCGAGCAAGCAGGCAGAGGTTATGGCGACCTACAAGGCGAATGAAAAGCTGCTGGTGATCAAGGAAACCGCCAACTGGTATCAGGTGGAAGACCAGGATACCGGGGACGTGGGATTCATCAGCAAGCAGTATGTTGCGAAGTAACGGCCGGACGGGCGAGAAGGAGGAAATATATCCATGAAGAAAATCATTGCTTTGATAGTCAGCCTGATCATGCTGGCAGGAGCGGCATCCGTCCTGGCAGAGGCCGAGGGGAAGGTGACGATCGGCACCATCAGCATTAACGGTGCCTTTACCCTGCAGTGCGGCCTGCCGGAAGGATATCATCCTGTTCCGACTTCCGTGACGCCGGAACAGGTGACGGCGGCTATCCGCTCCGATGATCCGCTGGCACCGGTCATGTATCTGTCCGTGGCATACGATGAAAAATACTATGACGTAGACCGGATGAACGACCTGACGCCGGAAGAACTGACCCAGCTGGAGGAAACCTATATTGAGGAAGACCCGGAGGTGGAGATTACCTACGGTGAAACGGGCTACGGCACCCAGCTGCTGATTGCCCGGCATGAGACGGAGGAACTGGATTTTATTGCATTCTTCTCCATCTACAAGGGCTATTGCGTGGAGTTTGTGCTGGCGCCTTCCGAACAGGCGGAAGACAGGAACCTGACTGAGGAACAGCTGCGGCTGAGCATCGATTTCCTGACGGATCTGGACTTCATTCCCGCCAACATTCCGGCGGATCCCAAGACGCTGGTGGCGGACGGAAAGTATGTGACAAACATCAGCGATTACGATCCGGAAACCAACACCGTGAAACTGGATGTCAGGCACACGGTGGTTCTGGATAAGGCCATTGCTGAAGCGCTGCGGCCGGGCGATACCCTGATTGTGGGCCAGTTCAGCGAGAAGATTGAGACGCTGGAGCATGATGAAGACGGAGCGCTGCGGATCAATGAATACATTACGCTGGAGAATTACGGCGGCGAATATCATGTCTATCTGGACGACTATGAGTACCTGGAGACCTTCGTGACCCTGACGCAGGAAATTCCGGAGAATCTGACCTTCAGTGACGGCATCGATCCGGAAAACGGCGAGCCGCTGGATACACCGACCGAGCATACCGCCCAGGAGTTTATTGCCATGCTGACGGCTGGCGGATATCCTGACTTCGCAACCGACAACGCGTATGCCGCATTTGACGAGAACGGCGACCTGATCGCAGTGGAACGGTTCTATACGCCCTGGCAGTAAGAAAAAACTTTGCCGCGCGGGAAGTTGCGGATGATCGGGACAATATAGTATAATCTGATCAGACAACAACCTGCATATACTGACCGACAAAGGAGGGCAATGACATGACCATTACCAAAGAACAGAACGGAACCGCGCTGAAGATTGCGCTGGAGGGCCGTCTGGATACTATGACTGCTCCCGAACTGGAAGCGGAACTGAATAATTCCCTGAGCAGCGCCGACAGCCTGACGCTGGATTTCAGCAAGCTGGACTATATTTCTTCTGCCGGCCTGCGGGTGCTTCTGTCCGCACATAAGGCGATGATCGCCAAAGGCGGAATGACGATCACCAATGTCAATGAGGTGGTCCAGGAAGTCTTTGAAGTGACGGGCTTCGCCGATATCCTGACGATTGAATAAAACCGGGGCGGCAGATACCGCTGCAGCCCGGACAGAAAAAGCAGAATAATAGCGGTTATGTGCGGGAGAAAAACATATGAAAACAGATAAAATCAGCGTATCCAGCCAGGGCGCACGGATGGGAGCTGCCCTGGAACAGGCGGATAAAGTGGCTGCCTATAAAGGCCTTTCCATGAAGGACGCCCTGCATCTCCGGCTGCTGACGGAGGAAATGATGGGACTGATGCGTTCCATTACAGGAGAGCGGGAAGGCATTTTCTGGATTGAGGATGAAGACGGGGAGTATCGGCTTCACCTGCAGGTCAGGACGCTGCTGAACAGCGAGGAAAGAGAACAGCTGCTGGCTGTTTCCAGCACGGGCAAAAATGAGTCGGCCAAGGGACTGATGGGACGGATCCGGGATTTCTTTGACTGGGGTTCCGATGAGGATCTGGCCACCTACACCAGCCCGCTGCTGCTGCCGGACGCATTTGAATACACCAGCTCCCCCTCCCTGGACTGGGAATGGTCCATGGCACGTTATGAAAACGCCCTGTCCACGCAGATTGAACAGGGAGATCAGAATGTCCGGGAGGCCTGGGACGAGCTGGAGAAATCCGTGGTATCCCATGTGGCGGATGAAGTGAAGGTTTCTATCCGCAGCGGAACCGTGGAAATGATTATCTACAAGAAGCTTGGCTGATACCGGAAACAGGACGGAAAAGTCAGATCACCGGGAGCGTATGATCATACGCTTCCGGCTTTTCTGTTGACCAGCGGCCTTTTTTGCGGTATTTTGACGGGGCGGCATCCGCTATTTTCGAGGAGGGAAGGACAGATGGGAGCAGATTTCTGGAATAAGATTCTGGATATCCTTTGCTATGCTATGTTCCCGGGGTCGATTGATAGGATCACGAGAATTCTCGGGGCTTTCTATGTTGCCGGCCTGTGGGGTGTGTTTGTCAAATGCGGCCTGAAGGGATGGTGGGCGCTGGTTCCGGTGATACGGAACTATAAACTGGCACTGTGCGCGGACCGGGAACAGGAAGGCCGGACGTTGACTGTAGTGAATGCAGTGACTCTCGTGACATATATCATAACCCGTTTTGCGGGATCAAACGGCTTTCTGTCGTTTGTTTGCGCAGGGGCGCAGTTTATCATGTTTTTCCCCAGCGTCATCTATGAAATCCGGGTTTTCTCCGGACTGTGCCGGGTCTTTGAACGGAAAAAACGGTGGATCCTGCCCTGGCTGATTGCGGAATGGGTGCCGATCGCGCCGCTGCTGTGGGGTTTCAGGAAAAAGTATCAGCCGATCTGGCTGGCGGAAGAGATCCGGGACGATGACGTTGATTACTATTTCTCCGGACGGAAAGCGGCCATCCTGAATGAGGGGCTGACGGTGAACCTGGAGGAGCGGACTGCCCGGGAATTCCTGAAGAAGAAATACCTGCTGCGGGATATCCATCTGAACATCCAGCCGGGACATATGGTGCTGCTGCTGGGCGGATCCGGCGCGGGAAAGACCACTTTCCTCAACGCGGTGAACGGCTATGAACCGGCCAAGGCCGAGGTGACCGTCAACGGCCGGAATATGTATAAAAACTACAAGGACATGCAGTATGATATCGGGTTTGTGCCGCAGGCGGACCTGATCCGCGGATGTGATACTGTTTACCGTACGCTGATGGATACCGCCATGTTGCGGCTGCCGAACAGCTTCTCCCGTCCGGAACGGCAGGAACGGGTGGAAGAAGTTATGGATATTTTCGGCCTGACACCGGTGAAAGGAAATCTGGTATCCAAACTGTCCGGCGGACAGCGGAAGAGGCTGTCCATTGCCATGGAGTTTATCTCCAATCCGACGCTGTTCATTCTGGACGAGCCGGACAGCGGCCTGGACGGCGTAATGGCCCGGGAACTGTTCCTGCAGCTGCGGAAAATCGCCGACCAGGGAAAGATTATCATTGTGATTACGCATACGCCGGACCGGGTAATCGACCTGTTTGACGATGTGATTGTGCTGGCGAAGGACGCGAAGCGCACCGGACGGCTGGCATGGTTCGGTCCCATCGATGAGGCACGGGCCTTCTTCGGCAAGGAGAAGATGGAAGAGATTGTGAAATCCGTCAACCGGGAAGAAGAGGGCGGCGAAGGCCGGGCGGATGAATTTATCCTCAAGTACGCGGAGGTGCAGCATGTCTGAGACAAGCGTAAACAGGCAGGAAAGAACATTCCGGCACCGGGACAGGATCAGCCAGATTCCGATTTACCTGGGCAAACAGTTCCGGTTTTTCATCAATGAGAGCGACTGGAAAGTCCTTCCCATGGCGGCGGTGATCGCGATCCTGGTGGCCGTGGTTGTCCGGACCCGGCTGTTCGCCAGCATGGAGGGATGCCTGATCAGCTCCTTTGCGCTGGCCTGCGTGGCCCTGTGGAACGGCTGCTTCAATTCCATTCAGGCGATCAGCCGGGAACGCGCCATTGTCAAGCGGGAACACCGCTCCGGAATGCATATCACCGCCTATGTGGCGTCCCATATGATCTACCAGTTTGTACTGTGCCTGGCCCAGACCGTTATCAGCCTGTTTGTGCTGAAACAGTTCGGTGTTCCCTTCCCGGAGGAGGGAATCCTACTCAGGAAGGGATGGGAGCTGGAGTTCGGGATTACTATGCTGCTGATTTCCTATGCAGCGGATATGATGAGCCTGTTTATCTCCAGTATTGCCCGTACGACTACGGCCGCCATGACGGTGATGCCTTTTGTGCTGATTTTCCAGCTGGTGTTTTCCGGCGGCATTATTCCGATTCCGGCTGCTATCCAGCCTCTGTCCAATCTCACCATTTCCAATTACGGGATCAAAGCGGTGACCTCACAGTGCGGTTATAACGAGCTGCCGATGGCAGCCGGCTGGACGGCAGTGGACAGTATGAAAGACAGCGAGATCCACAAGGAAGTGACAGTGGGACAAATCCTGGAAATACTGAACAAGGACGCCATGAAAAAATACCGGGACCAACCTGTCATTGAACCCGTAACAGCAGCCCAGGTGGCAGAATTTCTGAATCTGGGAGAAGTGAAGGACAAAGAAGCCCTGATTATTCCGGAAACGGTGACACTGGGACAGCTGATTGATTTTGCCAACAACAGTGAACTGATTCAGAAAAACCTGGACAAGAAAAAAGAGATAGATATCACGATCGGCGAAGTGCTGGAGCTCTTCGGAGAACAGGAAGTGAAAGTCTTTATCCAGGAGAAGACCGCCGAAGCGGGACGGAAGCCGCAGTACAGCAATTCCCCGCAGAATGTAATGAAAAACTGGCTGATGCTGTGCCTGTTCATCGCGGTGTTTGCCCTGCTGTCCACGATTTCCCTGGAACTGATCGATAAAGACAAACGATAGAAGGCAAAGAGTGCCGGAGCGGATGCTCCGGCACTCTTTTTTTGATGATCATTATTCCGGGATCAGACGGAATCCGCCAGGCGGAAGATCAGTTCCCGGCTCTTCTCCCAGCCAAGACAGGGATCTGTGATGGACTGCCCGTAAACGCCGCCGCCGATTTTCTGGGCGCCGTCCTCCAGATAGCTTTCCACCATGAGACCCTTGACCAGGGAGGAAATTTCCGGATTGAGGCTCCGGCTGTGCATAACGTCCTTACAGATCCGGATTTGCTCCAGGTATTCCTTGCCGGAATTGTTGTGGTTGGTATCCACAATGACGGCAGGATTGGCCAGATCGCTTTCCCGATAGAGCTTCAGCAGGTTCCGCAGGTTTTCATAATGATAATTGGGGTGGGATCGGCCGAAGCTGTCCACATAGCCCCGCAGGATGGCATGGGCCAGGGGATTGCCGGTGGTGCGGACTTCCCAGTTCCGGTAGATGAACTCCTGGGGACTCTGGGCTGCGGCGATGGAATTCATCATGACGGTGATATCGCCGGCGGTGGGGTTTTTCATGCCGACGGCGATGCCCAGGCCACTGGCGACAAGCCGGTGCTCCTGGTTTTCCACGGAACGGGCGCCGACGGCCACATATCCCAGCAGATCGGACAGATAACTGAAGTTGGCCGGGTAGAGCATTTCCTCGGCACAGGTAAAGCCGGTTTCGCGGATGACCCGCATATGCAGCTGACGGATGGCGATGATGCCGGCCAGCATATCCTCTTTCTTTTCCGGATCCGGCTGATGCAGCATGCCCTTGTATCCAACCCCCTTGGTTCGGGGTTTGTTGGTATAGACACGGGGAACGATGAGCAGCTTTTCGCAGACTTCACGGTTGACTTCCGTCAGGCGCTCCATGTATTCCAGCACAGCGTCCTCCCGGTCGGCAGAGCAGGGGCCGATCAGCAGCAGGAGGCGGGAATCCTTTCCCGTCAGAACGTCAGAGATCTCCCGGTCCCGGTTTTCCTTGACGGCCCGGATGGCAGCGTCCGCCGGATAGTCCCGCTTGATTTCCTGGGGAAGGGGCATCTTCCGGACAAATTCCATGGAAGGGGTCATATCGGTGTCCCACCTTATCAATGAAGAATGAAAAAAGAGAAAGGATTGGCGGAGGATCAGGTGAGGAGCATGCGGTCGTTGGACAATTCGCGGCCGCTGACTTTTTCAAACTGCGCCAGCAGATCTTCCACGGTCATATGCCGCTTCTGTTCCGCATCCAGATCCAGAATGACCTTGCCTTCATGCATCATGATGGTCCGGTTGCCCAGGGCCAGCGCGTCCTTCATGTTATGGGTGACCATGAGAGCGGTGAGGCCGTTTTCCTCGATCAGGTGCCGGGTCAGGCGAAGAACCTTTTCCGCGGTTTTGGGATCCAGAGCGGCTGTGTGCTCATCCAGCAGAAGAAGCTCGGGCTGTTTCAGGGTGGCCATAAGCAGGGTCAGAGCCTGGCGCTGACCGCCGGAAAGCAGGCCGACCTTGCTGCCCATGCGGCTTTCCAGACCGAGATCCAGGGAAGCCAGCTTTTCGCGGTAAAGCGCGCGCTCTTTCGCGGTGATGCCCCAGCGGAGGCCGCGGCGCTGTCCGCGGCGGCAGGCAAGGGCGAGGTTCTCCTCAATATTCATGGAGGCGGCGGTGCCGGTCATGGGATCCTGGAACACACGGCCCAGAAGAATGGCACGCTTATGCTCCGGCAGATGGGTGATGTCCCTGCCGCCGAGGAGGATGGTGCCGTTATCGATCTGGAAGGTACCGGCGATGGCGTTGAGCATGGTGCTCTTGCCGGCGCCGTTGCCGCCGATGACCGTGATGAAATCGCCCTTGTTCAGGGTCAGGTCCACACCGGCCAGCGCCATCTTGCGCATGACCGTACCGGGGTTGAAGGTTTTGCGGAGGTCCTTCAGGACCAGCATTTCGGAATCAGCCATGGTGTTTTCCTCCCTTCAGCTTCCGGGTGATGATGCTGTCTTTCCAGTGGGGCATGGCGAGGAAAACTGCCACGACCAGCGCGGTGAGCAGCTTCAGGTCATCGGTGTTCAGACCCAGCCACAGCACTACCTGAATGACCAGATAATAAATGATGGCGCCGAGGGAAACGGCCAGCAGTTTCAGGGCAAAGTTCCGGAACAGCTTTCCGAAAATCACTTCGCCGATGATCACGGCTGCCAAACCGATGACGATGGCGCCGCGGCCCATGGATACGTCAGAGAAACCCTGATACTGGGCCATGAGCGCGCCGGAGAAGGCAACCAGGCCGTTGCTGATCATGAGGCCGACCACTTTGCCGGTGCCCGTGTTGATGCCCTGGGCGCGGGCCATCTGCTGGTTGGAACCGACGGCGCGGAGGCTGCAGCCGTATTCGGTGCCGAAGAACCAGTACATGATCCCGATCAGGACACAGGTGATCAGAAGCATCAGCCAGATGGGATTGTCCAGGGTGAACTTGCCCACGTTCCGCAGGGACACCAGCATGTTCTTGTATTTGTTGATGCTCATGGGAACGTTGGCCCGGGAACCCAGATCCGTTCCGATACCCTGGATCCGCAGGTTGACGGAATACAGGGCCAGCTGGGTCAGAATACCGGCCAGGATGGCAGGGATGCCCATGGACGTGTGGAAAACGCCGGTGACAGCGCCGGCCAGCATGCCGACAGCCAGTGCGATGAGCGTGGCCAGCCAGGGATTGACGCCGCTGGTGATCAGGATGGCCGCGACGGCACCGCCGGTGGCAAAGGAACCGTCCACCGTCAGGTCGGCGATGTCCAGGATCCGGAAGGTAATGTATACCCCGATGGCCATGATGCCCCAGATGAGACCCTGGGCAACGGCGCCGGGAAGCTGATTAAGCAGTTGCGCAATGTTCAAGGGAAACCCTCCAAATGAATGAAAATGGAAAATGACGAATACCTATGATAAAACACTCATACCCCTTCCCCGGATGGGGAAGGGGTGAGCGCGATCCACAGAGCGGATTATTCGATGGGCAGATAATCAGCCGGGATGGTGACGTTCAGCTCCGCGGCGTTGACCGCATTGTACTTCTTGACAAACTGCGGGGCATAGGCAATGGGCATGGCGGCGATATCCGCACCGTTTACGAGGATATCGTAAGCCATTTCACCGGTCTTGTAGCCGATGTCATAGTAGCTGATGGTCAGGGTGGCGACGCCGCAGCCGGCGCAGATGCCTTCCTCACCGGCGACAACCGGAACACCGGCCGGAATGACTACGTTGGCGATGGCTTCCGTGTTGCCGGCAGCAGTGTTGTCCGTGGGAATGTAGAGCACGTCGCATTCGGTCGCGGTCTGCACCACGGAGGCCAGATCGTTGGAGTCGTTGAAGCCGTAACGCTTGCACTCAAGACCCAGGGCGGCCAGGTATTCTTCAATCTTTTTGATCTGGAAGATGGAGTTGGGCTCGGCGTTGCAGTAGAGCAGGCCGACGGTTTTTGCTTCCGGGAACAGCTCTTTGATCATGTCCGCCTGGCCGTCCAGGGGAGCCAGGTCGCTGGTGCCGGAAACGTTCAGGCCCGTGGCGCCTTCCGCAGTCAGCTCAATTTCCATGGCGGATTCATAGTTGGTGATGGAAGTGGCCAGCACCGGGATATCCGCGGTGGCGGTGGCGCAGGCGAGCATGGCGGGGGTCGCGTTGGCCATGATCAGATCCACCTGCTTGGAAACCAGCTGACCGGCTATCTGGGCACAGTTGTTGGAATCGCCGGAAGCGTTGCCTTCATCAAAGACAACTTTGTCCCCCAGCTTTTCCGTCAGGGCATCCTTGAAGCCCTGGGTGGCAGCGTCCAGAGCGGGATGCTGAATCAGCTGCAGGATACCGACATTATAGGTTTTTTCTTCGGCGGACGCGCAGGCGCATACGCCCAGGACCAGGGTCAGGGCAACCAGCAGGGAAAGAACCTTTTTCATGGGAAAGCCTCCTTCAAAATAACATGGGAAACGAATATCTCTTCTCCCCTCAGGGGGAGGGAAAAGCGGGAAATAAAAAATCCTCCGGACCCTTCCGAAGGACGATTCATCATCGTGGTACCACCTTGGTTCGCCGCGCCATTGCGGCCTCAGGGACAGACTGTCATCCGTCCTGCGGAAGATAACGGCCGCATTCCGTCACCGCCTACTTGCCAGTAAAGGTTTCAACGGGAAGCATACAAGGGGAATTTCACCGACCGGCGGTCTCCCCGCTTGCAGCAAACGCGGGGCTCTCTGGACACCGCCATGATCCGGCTACTCGCCTTGATCATCGCTTTTGCGGTATTATAATTTCCGCCGATAAGGGCTGTCAAGGCAATATATGCGGAAAGTACAGACTGAAAACAAGAGAAAAATACAGGCATGTTCTTTTATGGAAGATTCTGGTATAATCTTTGCAATGCACGAAAAGACGGGTGCATATGACGGAGGCCGAAACATGAAGCTGAAGAGTACAATTCGCCGGATCGAAAGCCCTGCGGGAAGGATGAAGATCCTGATCCTGCATCCGGAAAAACAGGAGAAACCGGTCCCCGGTATTCTCTGGATCCACGGCGGCGGATATGTGACGGGAATGGCCTCCATGGTTTACCTGACCGCGGGCAGCGTGCTGGCAAAACACTTCGGAGCTGTTCTGATTGCCCCGGAATACAGACGGGCGGTCAGGACTCCCTATCCGGCGGCAATGGAAGACTGCTATACCGCGCTGGAATACCTTTACAGCCACGCAGAAGAACTGGGTGTGGACCGGAACCGGATCGTGGTCGGCGGAGAAAGCGCCGGCGGCGGACTGGCAGCGGCTGTATGCATCCGGGCACGGGATGAGGGAAAAATACCGGTGTCCTGCCAGATTCCCCTGTATCCGATGCTGGACTGCAACGATACGGAATCTTCCCGGCACAGCCATTCCCATGGCTGGGGCACCCGGCGGAATCACTGGGGCTGGCACAAATACCTGGGAGACCTGTACGGCACAGACCATGTACCTTCCTATGCCTCGCCGTCCCGGGAAACAGACTATTCCGGCCTGCCGCCCTGCTATACCTTTGTGGAGGACGGGGAACCTTTCCGGGATGAGACGCTGACTTATGTGCAGAACCTGAAGGACGCCGGCGTGGAGGCCCATGTGGACGTGTTTCACGGGAATATCCACGGGTTTGATACGATGCGGTGGACCAGGAACGCCAAAGAAGCGCGGAAAAAGCTGATCCTGGCGGTGGAGAAGTTTTTGAAGTGAGAATGTGACCAGTTAAGAGTGAAGAGTGTAGAGTGAAGAGTTCAGGAAGAATAAAAAGAAGGCCTTGCCTTCTTTTTATTCTTCCTGAATAGGCTGCTCGAACTTGCTTTTGCCCTGTTCCTCCGGAATATCAATTGGATACCTGCCGGTGAAGCAGCCGTCGCAGAAGGTACAGCCGTGATCGCCGGCCAGGCGGTGCGCTGATTCCACAGAGAGATAGGCGAGGGAATCGGCGCCGATTTCCGCCGCGATTTCCTCCACCGAATTCAGGCGGCAGGCAATCAGGTTTTCACGGGAATCCACGTCCGTGCCGAAGAAGCAGGGATAGCGGAAGGGCGGGGAGGAAATGCGCATATGGACTTCCTTTGCGCCGGATTCCCGCAGGAGACGGACGATCCGCTCACTGGTGGTGCCGCGGACGATGGAGTCATCGATCAGCACGACACGCTTATCCCGGACGGTTTCCGCAATGACGTTCAGCTTGATCCGCACGGCGGTTTCCCGCATATCCTGGCTGGGCGCGATGAAGCTGCGGCCGATATATTTGTTTTTCAGGAATCCGACGCCGTAGGGAATGCCGCTTTCCTGAGCATACCCCAGGGCGGCGTCAATGCCGGAATCCGGAACGCCGATGACCACATCCGCTTCCACCGGATTTTCCCGGGCCAGAAAGCGGCCGGCCTGCAGGCGCGAATGGTGGACAGGAACGCCTTCAATCACAGAGTCCGGACGGGCAAAATAGATATATTCAAAGACACAGAGGGAACGCGGCTTTCCGCAGAGGCGGCGGTCCGAAACCACACCGTCCTTTCCGAAAACAACGATCTCCCCGGGATCAATATCCCGGACCATTTTGGCACCGACGGCATCCAGGGCACAGGACTCGGAAGAAACCACCCAGGAACCGTCTGCAGTCCGGCCGCAGCAGAGCGGCCGGAAACCGTTGGGATCCCGGAAAGCGATGAGTTTGGTGGCAGTCATGAGCGCACAGGAATAAGCGCCCTGAAGCTGCTGCATGGTCCGGAAAACCGCTTCTTCCGTGGAGGATACCTTCAGGCGCTCGGCAACGATGGTATAGATGATGGTTTCGGTATCGGCGGTGCCATGGAAGATGCCGCCGTTCAGCTCATGCTGTGTGCGCAGGGAACGGGCGTTGACCAGGTTGCCGTTGTGGCACAAGGCCAGGTTTCCCTTCATATGACTGATGACGATGGGCTGGATGTTGTTGTGATTTTTTCCGCCGGTGGTGGAATAACGGACATGGCCGACGGCGATATTTCCTTCTCCCAGACGATCCAGGGATGAACGGCTGAAAACATCACCGACCAGCCCGTCTCCCTTCAGATGATGGAACACGCCGTCGCAGGAAACCGCAATACCGCAGCTTTCCTGCCCCCGGTGCTGGAGGGCGTAAAGCCCCAGGTAGATCTCCCGGGGAACTGCTTTCCTGACCGGTGACCAGATGCCGAAAACGCCGCATTCCTCATGCATAAGACAGATCCTCCGAAAAAAGAGAAAGCGTCCTTCAGCCTGAACTGAAGGACGCCTTTGCCCTTTGATAGACGGATTGTACAACCTTGACAGCGGGATGTCAAGAAGAACGCTCCGGCAATGAAGCGCTGAACTGAGGAATGGGAAAGTGAAGAGTGAAAAGTGTAAACGATCCTTAAGTCTTTTGACTTAAGGATCATTTAAGGTTGGCAGGGTATACTGCCTTTGCAATAATTGGGGAAAGGGGGCGGTGCGGATGCGGCTTCTTCTGGCGGAAGACGAGGAAGCAATGGCCGACGCGGTTGTTGCATATCTTGAATATCATCATTATGGAGTGGACTGGGCCGGAAACGGCACAGACGCGCTGGAAACGGCACGAATGGGCAGCTATGACGTCCTGATCCTGGATATTATGATGCCGGGCATGGACGGACTGACGGTGCTGCGCACGCTCCGGGCGGAAGGAAACACAACGCCGGTGCTGCTGCTGACCGCAAAAGGGGAAATCCGGGACAAGGTGGCGGGCTTTGAGAGCGGCAGCGACGATTATCTGACCAAACCCTTTGCCCTGGAAGAACTGCGCGTGCGGATTGACGCGCTGACCCGGCGCGGACAGAATTACCAGGGTGAACAGGTAACGCTTGGAAACCTGACGCTGGACAAAAACGGCTGCGCGCTGCGGGTGGACGGGAAAAACAGCCCGCTGAGCAACCGGGAATACCACCTGATCGAACTGTTCATGCGGAATCCGCATGTATATTTTTCCGCGGACGCGCTGCTGGACCGGGTCTGGGGAATGGACGCGGAGGTTGAATACGGCACGGTATGGGTCCATATCTCGGGATTGCGGAAGAAACTGGAGTCCCTGGGGGCGCACGTTGAGATCCTGTCGAAACGCGGGGTCGGATACGCGCTGGAGGAAAAACAATGAAGAAATACTACCGCAGCCGGATTATGCTCAGCGGCGTGCTTTCCTTCCTGATTATCCTGGTGATTGCGGTGGCCGGAATCTGGCTGTTCAGTTATCAGCGGATCGAAGAAAACGCGGACAGCTTTATCGCTTCGGAACTGCAGAAAAACAGGGGGAACCGGGAGAACGCACCGCGGTTTACGCAGGACTCACCGCCAATGTTCGGGTACAGGCCGGGACGGCGGAATAATCCCTCCGGCTTTTATGAATTGCTGATCACAGGGGATGGCGAAATCAGCATCGAAAGAAAATCCGGCATCGAGGAGGATCCGGACGACAGCGTGCTGGAAAGCGTCCGGAACGCAGCGGAACAGGGAATTGACAGGGGGAAAGCCGGTTCCTGCAAATTCGGCATCCGGAAGAATGAAGACGGAACCGGTAAAGCCATCCTGGTGGACATGTCGATTGTATTGCATACGCTTTATGAGTTTCTGAAAAATGCGGGCCTGGTCGGCATCGGGATCTTTCTGCTGCTGATCATCGTGCTGTTCCCGGTTTCCGGCAAGGTGGCGGACATCTTTGTCCGGAACGCGGAGGAGCAGCGACGGTTCATCACGGACGCCGGCCACGACCTGAAGACGCCGGTAGCCATCGCCCGGGCAAACCTGGATGTGCTGGAACTGCGTGAAGGCCAGAACAAGTGGACCGGGAATATCCGGGCCCAGGTAAACCGGATGGAGCACCTGGTGCAGGATCTGATTATGATGGCCCGGCTGGATGAAGGAAAAAATGAGGAAGTGTTCGGGGAAACAGAGCTGACCATGCTGGCCGAGGAAATCTGGGAGGAATATCAGCCTTCCCTGAAGCAGAAACAGATCCGGGGAGAAGCAAAGCTGGAGAAAACGGCGCCTGTCAGGGGTGCGGAGAACCTGATCCGGAGGGTTTTCTGCCTGCTGATGGATAACGCGGTGCAGTATACACCGGAAAACGGGGAGGTCCGTTTGTCCGTGACACCCTGGAAAAAGAGAACCCGGATTGTGCTGTCCAATTCCGTAACAAGCCTGCCGACAGAGAAACCGGAGAAACTGACAGAACGCTTTGTACGGGGAGACAGCGCCCGCACCCAGAAGAGCGGCGGATCCGGGATCGGCCTGGCGGCCGCCCGGCGCATAGCGGAAAAGCATCACGGAAAGCTGACTGTTGATTATCCGGATGAACATACCTTCCGGGTAACAGTGGAACTCTGATCCCTGGACAGAAATTCACAGAAGGCCTCTGCCGGGAAGGCGGAGGCCCTTTTCTGCGGGCAAACAATATTATACTTTTGTTCGTCTTTCCATCCGGATCTATCCATAGTAAAATATGGGTCATGAATCAACAGGGAATGCGAGGATTGAGATATGAAGCGGGAACTTGGAATCGCGCGATGCGGACTGGCCTGCTGCCTGTGCAGCGAAAACGCACACTGCAGGGGCTGTGACTCCGGAGACTGCCCCGGTTTTTCCTGGTGTGAAAACCGGAAATGCTCCGCAGAGAAGGGGTTGAAACACTGCTATGAATGCGGGGAAGACTGCCGGAAACAACTGCTCGGAAAAATCAAACCCTATGGCTTTACACTCTTTGCCAGGCTATACGGCGAAAAAGAACTGCTGGACTGTCTGGAACGGAACGAAAAGAACGGCGTGGTTTATCACCGGGAGGGAATCACGGGTGATTATGACGACTTTGAGGATACGGAGGAACTGATTCGGTTTATCCGGACCGGGAAAAGATCAAACTGAACCGTGGCAAAAAGAAATGGAGAAGCGGAATGATGGGACTGAGGCAGATCTTTGAGTCGGAGAATATCAGCTTCGTTGAGGTTTCTGAAGAACTGATTCAGGATTACCTGGGAATGGTCAATGACATAGAACATGTGGACCGATTCATCGGAGGCTGGCACGAGCCCTATACTGAAGCGGATGAAGTCAGATGGGTCCGGGAACAGCTGGCGGTACAGGCACCGGTGTTTTCCATGATTGAGAAGAAATCCGGGAAATTCATCGGGAACATTGAACTGATGGATGTCACAGAGACCGCCGGGGAGATCGGTATTGCCATTACCGCGAAGATGCAGGGCAAAGGCTACGGAACGGAAGCGGTAAAGGCCCTGACAGCGTACGGCATGAATATTCTCGGGCTGAAAAAAGTATACCTGAGAACCAATCTCACCAATGACAGAGCAATCCATGTTTACGCGAAATGCGGCTTCAGAGAAACCGGCCGCACGGATACCCAGGTCTGTATGGAATTCTGCCGGTAACGGCGGGACGCTGCGGGAGAACTTTTCAGGAATCGACAGCATCAGAAGAACCTGACAATGGAAGACAAAACAGTCCCCGGGAACCTGGAGTTCCCGGGGACTGCTGTCAGAGAAACGGTATTATTCATCTTCGGACTGGAGAGCGTCGTAGCCTTCTTCACCGGTCCGGACACGGACGACGTTTTCAACATCCTGGACAAAGATCTTGCCGTCGCCGATATGCCCTGTATACAGGACGCCGCGGGCGGTTTCGATGACTTCGCTCACAGGAACCTTGCTGACAACGATATCCACCTGTACCTTGGGCAGGAGGGTCACTTCCACAGGCGTGCCGCGGTAATACTCAGGCTTGCCCTTCTGCGCGCCGTAGCCCATGACGTTGGTAACGGTCATGCCGGTGATTCCGATGCCGTTCATGGCCTTCTTCAGGCTTTCCAGGCTGGCAGGACGGCAGATGATCTGTACGCGGGTATACACCGGTTCGCCGGGAGCCTTATCCGCTTTCTTTGCGGCGACCGGCACGGCTTCTGCCACAGGAGCAGTCTGTGCAGCGGGAGCGGGAAGGATGGCGCCGGCGTCGAAGCCTTCTTCAGGCAGAATGGCAAATCCGGAATAAGCGGTGAGCAGGCCGTGCTCGCTGCGATCGAGGCCCATGACCTCATCCGCGGCATCCGCCCGCAGACCGATGGTCTTTTTGATGAGCAGGAAGACAACTGTGATGATGGCCGCGGTCCAGGCAATGGTAGCCAGGACACCGAGAACCTGGACGCCGAAGAAGCTGAATCCGCCGCCGTAGAAGACACCCTTGGGGGTGGAGACGCCGGTGGCAAACAGACCGGTCAGGATGGTACCGAGGGAACCGCAGACGCCGTGGACAGAGATGGCGCCGACCGGGTCGTCGATCTTCACAACCTTGTCAAAGAATTCCACTGCGAAGACAATCACGAAGCCGCAGGCGAGGCCGATGAGGGCAGCACCGAAGGGATTCACGGCGTCGCAGCCGGCGGTGATGCCGACCAGGCCGGCCAGGGCTGCGTTGAAGGTCATGGAGACGTCAGGCTTGCCGTAGCGCAGCCAGGTAAAGATCATGGTGGTCAGGGTCGCAACGGCTGCGGCCAGGTTGGTGTTGAAGAATACCAGGGAGGCGCTGCCGATCAGTTCGTCGCTGTCCATGCCCACGGTGGACGCACCGTTGAAACCGAACCAGCAGAACCAGAGGATGAAAACGCCCAGCGCGGCGATGGAGAGGTTGTGGCCCAGGATGGCACGGGGCTTTCCATCCTTGCCGTACTTGCCGACGCGGGGTCCGAGGATTTTTGCACCGATCAGGGCGCAGACACCGCCGACCATGTGAACCGCAGTGGAACCGGCGAAATCATGGAATCCCATTTCAGCAAGGAAACCGCCGCCCCAGATCCAGTGGCCGGAAACCGGATAGATGAACAGGGAGATTGCCGCGGAGTAGATGCAGTAGGCGGAGAATTTGGTCCGTTCAGCCATGGCACCGGAAACGATGGTAGCGGAGGTGGCGCAGAAGACCGTCTGGAAAATGGCGTAGGCCCAGAGCGGAACGCCCGCCGGGAGAATGTGGCTGTAATCCTTCATGATGAAGGGATCGATCCAGCCGAACAGCGCGGTGCCGGCACCGAACATAATGCCGTAACCGAACAGCCAGTACAGGGGGGTGCCGATGCAGAAGTCCATCAGGTTTTTCATCAGAATATTTCCTGTGTTCTTTGCGCGGGTGAAGCCTGCTTCACACATGGCGAAGCCGGCCTGCATAAAGAAGACCAGTGCTGCTCCGAGGAGCACCCAGATTGTGTTGGCTGCCGAGAATGTCATACCGTTCACTTCCGTTTCGTCTTTTTTCCCAATGAATATAAAAAGAGGCGCGAAGGTGTTCAGCACACCCTCGCGCCTCATTGGGATGCACGGATTGTATGCCGAAGGATACGGATTGTCAAGGGCAGGTACAATCAAAAAACAAAACAGCTTTTTTCGACCGCAAAGGATTGACTTGGAGTCAACTTCAGGGTTTACTATAGATATAAGAAAACCGTAACATGAAGAGAATACCGGGAAAGGAAAAGAGGATCCGATGTTTGATCTGAATGATGGACCCGTGATCCGCATCAACCAGGCGGGATATGCGGAAGGACTGCCGGTGTATGCCGCCATTCTGACCAAAGGCCTTGTGGAACTGAAGGATGAAGCGGGAAATATCCTGCCTTTTGAAGCAGCTCCGCTGAAGCTGGACGAAGCTTCGGACGACCGGGTGACGGTGGCGGATCTGGGGCAGCTGAAGGCAGGGAAATACACCCTGGAGAGTCCGGAAGGAAACCGGACGCTGACCGTAAGCGCCCATGCCTGGCAGACGGTAACAAACGCGCTGATCAAAGGACTGTATTACCAGCGCTGCGGCTGTGAACTAAAGCCGGAACATGCAGGGGTTTACGCCCATCCAGCCTGCCATACGGCGCCTGCCACGGACTGGGAGGACCGCAGCGTGCAGCGCCGGGTAACCGGCGGCTGGCATGACGCGGGGGACTACGGCAAATATGTAGGACCCGGTGCAGTAACCGTGGGTCATCTGCTGTATGCCTGGAAACTGTTTCCCAACGGCTGCTCTGATGACCTGAACATTCCGGAAACCGGAAACGGGGTGCCGGATATCCTGAATGAAGCCCGGTATGAGCTGGAATGGATGCTGCAGATGCAGCGTTCCGACGGCGCTTTCCACCATAAGCTGACCAAAGCCCGGTTCGCGCCGTTTATCATGCCCCAGGATGATCATGAACCCGAATACCTGATGCCCGCGGCTCACTGCGCCACGGCGGCAGCCTGTGCCTGTCTGGCGCTGGCATACCGGGTTTACAAGGCTTTTGACGATGCGTTTGCCAACCATATGCTGCTTTCCGCCCGGAGAGCCTGGGAATGGCTGGAAAAGCATACTGAAGACTTTGTACCCTACCGGAATCCGGAAGGGGTGTTCACCGGCTGGTACGGCGAACGGACCGACCAGGATGACCGCTTCTGGGCAGCCTGTGAGCTTCTGGCGGCAACCGGGGAGGAAACATACCGTACAGCGGCGGAAGCCCTGTACGATGACGATCTGGACCTGACGCAGTTCGGCTGGGCAGACGTAAGCGGCATGGGCGCGCTGTGCTGCCTGTTTGACCTGGGAGAAACAGCAGGAGAAACGCTGTATACCCGCCTGAAGGAAGATTTTCTGCGGCAGAGCGAAGAAACGCTGAAACTGTCCCAGGCGTCGGGTTACGGCACGGCACTGGCCTGGGACAACTATGTCTGGGGCAGCATTCTGCCGATCCTGAGCAACGCCATGACGATGATCATTAACGCACTCCTGACAGGGCGGGAGGATATGCGGAACGCCGCGCTGAAACAATGGGATTACGCGCTGGGCATGAATGCCCTGGACATCTGCTTTGTGACCGGATTCGGGGAAAACCGGGTGATGCATCCCCATCACCGGCCGTCGGACGCGGACGGGATTGAGGAACCGGTGCCCGGACTGATTTCCGGCGGGCCGAACAACAAGATGTGTTTCCCCCAGACCCGTGAAAAGCTGGGAGAGAACACACCGCCGGCGAAGTATTTTGTGGAGGAAACCTTCTCGGCGGATACGAACGAGATTGCCATTTACTGGAATTCACCGGCTGTGTTTGCCGGAGCCTTCTTCAACAGCCTGGAAGGCTGATGAAGTATGCGAAAACCCATACGTTTGCCTCAAAAGGCGAATGCCTGATATCCTTACGGCCGCCAAAAAAGGGACTGCTCTCAGGAAGCAGTCCCCTTTATCTTATGAAGTTTTATTGTTCCCAGAAGAGTTCGTCCAGGGTTTTGTCCAGGACTTTGCAGATGGCAATGCACAGGTTAATGGTGGGGTTATAATCGCCCTTCTCAATGGCGTTGATAGTCTGGCGGGAGACATTGCACTGAATGGCCAGCTGTTCCTGGGAGAGATCCTTGGCGGCACGGGCGGCCTTGAGCTTCAGGTTTTTCATGCTTTGATCAGCTCCTTTACTGAGGACTCCGGTTTATTCAACGTCTTCCTCTTCCTGCATTTCCTCTTCCAGCTCCTTTTTATCCATACGCTTGCGGATGAACAGCGCGATGATGATGATCACACCCAGTATGCCGAAGGCAACGGGAAGAATGATATCAAAGCTGTCCTCAGCAGTTCCGTTGAAGAGATGACGGAAACCGTTGAACAGATTGAGCAGGGAGACGGAAAGGAATACGCCGCTGAACGGGGTTTCTTTTTTGAAATTGGTAAAGTAAGCGTTGTTCAGGATGGCATACACTGAGAAGATGGTCAGGGAAATGAACATGCTCAGGATTACGCAGACCGGCACATCCAGCCAGGGGAGGTTCATGGTGCTGAGCGCCAGGACGATGAAGAGGCAGATCAGCAGCGTTACGTAGGCGAGGTTCACCGCGCGGCCGCGGACGATCAGCTGACGTTCATCAAACTGCTTTACCTTCTTACGGTCAGAGAAACAAATCAGGATGATAGCGACCAGGATTGAGAGAGCCAGGAACAGTGTGACAATATTCATATCAGTTACCTCCGTTTGAATCGATACTGTTTCATCTTCGCTTCCGGGAAAGGGACTGCGGCGCCATGCGATCCCTTTCGACAGTCACATGGTAACATGACTTTTACATGATGTCAAGTATAATTTACAAAAAGAATAAAAAAATATTCTAAATGCCATCGAAGATCGTTCGCAATTCACAAATAACAATACATCATTCGCTGGCTGCAGCCGGGGATAACATGTTCCTGACAAGTGAAGATGAGTGTTTTTCTTTTGCGCACGGGATGATATAATCGGAGAAACCAGACTGAAAAAACCGGAGGACAGGAACTGTGGATTCCGAAGGAATCAAAGCTTTTCAGGAGATCATTGACCGATCCCGCCGGATTGTGTTTTTCGGCGGAGCAGGAGTGTCCACAGCCAGCGGGATTCCGGACTTCCGCTCCGCAGAGGGATTGTACGCGGAAGAGGCGGACGGTATTTCCCCTGAAATGATCCTGAGCAAGTCATTTTTCTATCTTGAGCCGGAGAAATTCTTTGACTGGTACCGGAAACATATGCTGTATCCGGAGGCAAAACCCAACGCGGCCCACCGGAAGCTTTTTGAGCTGGAACGGGCGGACAAACTGCGGGGGATTGTGACCCAGAATGTGGACGGACTTCACAAGGCCGCCGGCAATATCCGGGTCTATGAGCTTCACGGAAACGTTCATGAAAACTATTGCATGGAGTGTAACGCATCCTATCCTGCGGAGGTAATACTGGAATCAGACGGCATTCCCCGCTGCCGGGACTGCGGGGGCGTGATCAGACCCAATGTGGTGCTGTACGGAGAAGCGCTGCCGAAGTATGTATGTATCGGGGCGATCAGGGAGATCACCAACGCGGATACGCTGATTGTGGCGGGAACGTCCTTGACAGTGGAGCCGGCAGCGTCCTTTCTCAGCCATTTCCGGGGGAAAAACCTGGTGGTGATCAACCGGGATCCGATTCCGGCGGAGGAGCAGGCCTCACTGGTGCTTCGCGGGGATGTGGCGGAAATCATGGGACAGCTGCACTGAAAGATCCGGGAAGAAACAAAACGGCCGGTCCGTTCTGATATTGAAAGCCATATCACTTCATTCCGGCAAAAAGGAGCCGGACATAACAGAAAGAAGGACACACATGATGAAGAAACGGATCAGAAAATGCCTGACGATGACGCTCTGCGCAATCCTGCTGTTTTCCGTTGCGGCGGCGGAGGAACCGGTTTTGTCGGATCGGGAAAAGGCGATTATGCTGGCTGACAAAGCGATTGAAGAAAAATACGGGCTCACTCTGCTGACCCGGGAATACCTCAGCTGCAGCGTGGAAAAAGAGGCGGAGAACGCATATACGGTCCGGTATGGTGGGATCGAAGGACTGGATGACGTATTGGGAATCTATCAGGTTGCCGTGGAGAACGGCACGGTGACAGACGTGAGCTGGAGCTATGACGGAGAGGATACATCCGGAGGACTGAATGCCATGGCCTGGGGCAGGGATCAGCTGATGACAATGCTGCGGATCAACCAGGAAACCGGGAGTATGGATAGTATTTATGAATATGCGGATGAGATCAGCGACAGGCGCCTGGAGGCTGACCGGGAAGCGATGCGCAGCCTATGCGTACTGAGCAGGGAACAGATTGACACGATCGGGGCAAGCGCCATCCGTACAATCTATGAGCTGACAGAGGAACAGGCGTCACAGCTGGTCAGCCTGTATGAACCGGAAGACACGGAAAAGGATTACTGGTATGTAAGGATAGACGGTATTCCCTGCGTCATGTCCTGGTACGGACTCGGGGATGACGAGGCGGAAAAGGCACTGCAGCCGGACGGAATCCGCTACCGGGAGAAGGAAGGCACCTACTGGGTATATATTGACGTGCAGACCGGGGCTGTGGTGGAGGCATCCTTCAGTTACGGAATAGGCGGGAACGGATAAAGAGGACAGGAAAAAGGCATGAAATACGATCTGATCTGCATCGGTATGGCGCTGGTGGATTCGATTATCCGCGGATTTAATCCGAAACCGGTATCCGCATCCGGCTATGTGGCGGAATCCGGAAGCCTGAATGCCGGCGGTGAGGCAGTGAATGAAGCCATTGCCGCAGCGAAGCTGGGACTGAAAACGGGGATCCTGTGCGCACTGGGCAACGATCCGGCAGGGGAGATCGTCCTGAATGAGCTGAGGAAGAACGGGGTGGATACCGAGCCCATTATCAGGACAGCCAATACCCCGGTGACAACCATGTTTGTGAGGGCGGACGGCAGCCGGAAATCCATTACCAACCAGGCACACCGGTTTAACTTCCATCCGGAAAAGGAACCGGCGCTGTTTACGGACGCCAGGGCGCTGATCCTGGGATCACTGTTCCGGGCACCTTTTGACGATCCGGATATTATCCACGGGGTTGTGAGCAAGGCGAAAGAAGCAGGACAGCTGGTGCTGGCAGATACGAAACTGCCGAATTTCCGGACTTTGGGACTTGAAGACATCCGGGATTCCCTGAAGCTGATCGATATCATCACGCCCAATGAAGATGAAGCCCGATACTATACAGGGAAAGAAGATCCGGAGGAAATGGCGGACGTCCTGCTGGGATACGGCGTAAAGCATGTGATCATCAAGCTGGGAAGCAAAGGCTGCCTGCTGAAGAACAGCGAGGAAACCCTGCGGCTGCCCGCGTGCAAGGTGCGGGCAGTGGACGCTACCGGCGCGGGAGACAATTTCGCAGCAGGGTTTATGGCGGAGATCCTCCGGGGCGCAGCCGTTGGGGAAGCACTGAGATTTGCCAATGCCTGCGGCGCAATCTGTACCACAGCGACAGGCGCGGGAACAGCACTGAAGAGCAGGGAGCAGGTTCAAAGCATTCTCCGGGAGGAATGACGCTTTGAACAATGAACAATTCACAATGGTGGATAATACGCTTCCGGATCGGAAACATTTTTTTACTGATGGATATCAAGGTGCGAAAAAAGAAAAATATGTCCTGTAATTATCCGATCCGGGTGTTTTCATCCGGGACATTTTCTGCTATCCTGTGTCGGTACCGGAAAACCGGGACGGTTTTTTGAAGGAGGAAAAAAGCAAATGGGTACAGTTATGTCACTGGCAGCGGGACTTGCGATCGGATATTTTGTGTATCAGACGATCGTCAGCAATAAAGGCGGAAACCGCGGGAAAATAACCGGACGCCTTCACAAGAGCGTGAAAGACAGGAAAATCGCCGGCGTCTGCGGCGGTATTGCTGAATATCTGAAAGTGGATCCTACGATTGTCCGGCTGGTGTTTGCCCTGATGTTCTTCGGCTGGGGAAGCGGACTTCTGGCTTACCTGGCCTGCGCGTTCATCCTTCCTGCGGGGGACGACACAGAGGAAGAAGAGGAAGAAGAGGAAACCGCGGAGACGGAAGAATACTATCCTCAGAACGAAAATCGCAACACATTCTGATCCGGAACAGTATAAAAGCAGGGACAACGACATTACGTTGTCCCTGCTTTTATGTATCTGCCGGCATGTTTTTACAGCAGGCGGGCAGCCCACTCCTCTTCCCGGAAACCGGTGAGGACAAACTGATTACCGACCAGGAGCGGACGCTTGACCAGCATGCCGTCGGTGGCCAGAAGGGCCAGCTGCTCATCCTCTGACATGGAGGGAAGCTTCTTTGACAGCTCCAGTTCGCGGTACGGAATACCGCTGGTGTTGAAAAAACGCTTCAGCGGCAGACCGCTCACAGCATAGTATCTGCGCAGGGTTTCCTCATCGGGATGCTCACTTTTGATATCCGCCGCGGTATAGGCAATCCCGTGGTCATCCAGCCATTTCAGGGCTTTTTTACAAGTGGTGCACCGGCTGTAGCAATAAACTTTCAGCATGTTATGATCCCTCTGTCCGTTTTTTGATATTATACCATTCTTTGCAGGGAAAAGACAGCAGAGACTGCCGCGTTTTTATCCCGGAGGGTCACTTTCCTGTCGCCCGGGCTTCATGTTACAATAATCCGGGCAACCGGACAGGATAGCAAAGATACAGCCCGGTTTGCAGAAGGAGCGTAAACAGTGATCAAGAATGTGACGATTGTCAGTCTGTCCAGCGGGATCATCGGTGAGCCGTTTGTACAGTTTGAGACGGAGATCGGTCTGAAACGTCTGAAAGAGTACGGCCTGAATGTAAAGTATATGCCCCATGCGAAAATGGGACTCGACTATATCAAAGCCCATCCGGAAAAGCGGGCGGAGGACCTGCTGGCGGCTTTCCGGGATCCGGAAACTGATATGATTCTGTGCGCGATCGGCGGTGATGACACCTACCGGCTGCTGCCGTATCTGTTTGAGCACAATGAACTGGCAGAAGCAGTAACGGACAAGGTGTTTCTCGGCTTTTCCGACACCACGATCAATCACCTGATGCTGCACAAAGCGGGGCTGCGTACATTTTACGGACAGGCTTTCCTTCCGGATATCTGTGAGATCGGTCCTGAAATGCATCCCTATACCCGGAAATACTTTGAGGAACTGATCAGGACCGGAACAATCCGGGAAATTACACCCAGCGATGTATGGTATGAGGAACGCCTGGCGTTTACGCCGGACCAGGTGGGGACAACGACCCCGGTGCATCCTAACCAGGGATTTGAACTGCTTCAGGGTTCCCCGGTGTTTTCAGGAAAAATCCTGGGCGGCTGCATTGATTCCCTGTATGATTTTTTCAACGGCGAACGGTATGAGGACATGCCTGTGCTGTGTGAAAAATACCGCTTGTTTCCGGAAAAAGAGGATTGGAAGGGACGGATTATCCTGCTGGAAACCAGCGAGGAGAAGCCGGCACCGGAGAAGTACCGCGAGTCCCTGGAGTATCTGAAGGCAAGAGGCGTGTTTGACGCGGTGAACGGTGTGCTGGCAGGAAAACCCATGGATGAAACTTATGCGGAGGAATATAAGGAACTGCTGAAGGAAGTTATTGCAAAGCCGGAACTGCCGATTGTTTTCAATATCAACATCGGTCATGCCATGCCAAGGTGCATTATGCCCTTCGGCGTGGAGGCAACGGTGGATACCGGGAAGCAGGTTATCCGGTTTGCTGAATAAACAGGAAGAACACGGAAGGCGACATTGAATGGGGACAAGGAATATTATTGTCCTGCCGTATGACGGGCAGTGGAAACAAGACTTTATAACAATCAAGGCTGAGCTTCAGGAAGCTCTGGACGAGCTGGCGCTGCGGATTGAACATGTGGGCAGTACATCCGTGCCGGGTTTGTCCGCCAAGCCGATTATCGACATTGATGTCGTGATCCGGGATGAATCCATGCTGGAAGCAGCCATAGCGGCCCTGGGCAGGATCGGCTACCGGCACGAGGGCAATTACGGCATTGCCGGGCGTGAAGCTTTCGGATACGAGGGAAAGGAGCATCTTCGGGATCATCACCTGTATGTCTGCCCGCAGGATTCCCCTGAGCTGAAAAGGCATATCACCTTCAGGGATTACCTGCGCTCCCATCCGGAGGCAGTGCGAGCCTACAGCCGGGTGAAGGAAGAAGCCGCGAAACTGTATCCGCATGATATTGACAGGTACATCGAACATAAGTCACCCTTTATAGAGAGTATCTACCGGGAAATCGGGATCTGACAGATTTTGATAAAATATATAAAAAGGTGCTTGACCTTGCACTGAACTGCAATGATAGCCTGCGGGTGAGGAGGAAGAGATATGATCACGATCCAGGGATTCGCGAAGCTTTGCGGATGCAACACCCAGACGCTGCGCTATTATGACCGTATCGGACTGCTGGTCCCGGCTAAGGTGGACCAGTGGACCGGATACCGGTACTATGAGGAAGAACAGGCTATGCAGTTTGTGAAGATCAAGAATCTCCAGCAGGCAGATTTCTCCATAGAGGAGATCCGGCCGCTGCTGAAGGATGATGAAGCAGGCCTGGCAGAAGCGTTTGACCGGAAAATCCGGGAGAAGGAACAGGAACTGGAGAAAATCAGAAATATACGCAGATCATACCTCGAAGAAACGATGATGGTTGAAAAGATGCTGAAGGCTATGACCGGGTATGTGAGAGGCCGGCTGGACAATCCGGTGCTGTGGAAGGAATTCGGCCTGGACCGGGAGGGGTCCACGGAAGTTACGGCCAGAGCGACTGAACTGCTGGCAGACTGGCTGACCGCCTGCCGGAATGAGAATGAGGAGATCTCGGTCAGTGCTGACGGACAGCAGATTGACGGCATGGAGAACATCATAGACCAGCTGATGAACGGCAGCCTGGATGAAGCGGAAAACTTCCGGCTCAGCCGAAAAAGTGACGAGATCGAAAAGGATATTCCGGCGGACGCGAAGACCGTTTTTGTCCGGGAGGGCTGGGATCACATCCATGAATGGATTGACGGGATCCCCGATCTGGGCAACGGAAAGGAAAAATATTTCCTGTTCCGGGTTCGTCCGGACAGTCCGGTGAGTGATCACGGATTTCCGACCCTTGTGCTGGCAGTGATGGCAGCCCGGTTCAATGCCATGGACGGCGGCATGGCCTGCAAAATCCTGCTGAGCGACGACGGACAGAATCACTTTGAACTGAGAGAAAGATAAAAAGGCATACTCCTGACAGAAAAAAAGAAAAAGACACGGGGCAGCCCGGACTGATCTGAAAAGACAGTCCGGGCTGCTTTGGCAGGTATCAGCGAAAGCAGAGTTTTCCGGCAGAAAACAAAAAATCCCCTTACGTCAGGTATTGCTCATTACGCAACGTCATATGCTAATCTGCCCCCGAAAAGGAGGGATAACCTTATGGTAAATCTGACTGAATACCTGCCGTTCCTGATTCCGTTAGTTATTTTGCAGCTTGCCCTGCTGGGCTTTGCGCTGCATCATATCCTGACGCATCAGTATTACAAGCGCGGAAACCGCACCCTGTGGCTGATCATTTGCATCGGGCTGATGGGCTTCATCGGGCCGATCCTCTATTTTGCCTTCGGCCGGGAGGAATCATAATGGAAATGCTGTGCATTACTGGCCTGCAGAAACGATTCGGTGATCGGGAAGTCCTGAAAGGCCTGAACCTGACAGTGCCGGAGCACAGTATATTCGGTTTTATCGGCAGGAACGGCGCCGGTAAAACAACGACAATGAAAACGATCCTGGGACTGCTGAAAGCGGACGCGGGAGAAATCCTGGTGAACGGGGAAAAGGTGGTCTACGGTCAGACAGCCACGAACCGGTATATCGGCTATCTGCCGGACGTGCCGGAATTCTATACCTTTATGACCGCACGGGAATACCTGGAGTTCTGCGGTGAAGTGACCGGGATGGAGAAAACAGTATACAGGGTACGCAGTGAAGAACTGCTGGAGCTGGTGGGCCTGAGCGGTGAAAAGCACCGCATCAAAGGCTATTCCAGGGGCATGAAACAGCGACTGGGCATTGCCCAGGCACTCCTGAACCGGCCCAGGCTGCTGATCTGCGATGAACCGACATCCGCTCTTGACCCGGTAGGCAGAAAAGAAATTCTGGACCTGCTCCTGGCGGTCAGGGAACAGACGACGGTGCTGTTTTCCACGCATATCCTTTCGGATGTGGAGCGGATCTGTACTGATATCGCCCTGCTTCATGAGGGTAGGGTGGATATCCAGGGAAAACTGTCGGAGATCCGGACACAATACCGGCGTGACGAATATCTGGTGGAAACAGACAAGAATGAGGGAATGCATGCCCTGCAGACAGCATTTCCCGAAATGCGGCAAACCGGAAGGAACCAGCTGGCTTTCAGCGAAAAGGATTATGCTCCGGGCGAGGTGCTCCGTTTTGTGGCGGATCATGCAGTCCCTGTTGTGAAAATTGAACGGGAGGAACCGACGCTGGAATCCCTGTTTGTGGAGGTGGTGGAGAAATGAAATCTTTACTTGCCTTCATCCGCAAAGAAATGCTGGAGCAGCGGCGATCCGGGAAACTGATTATCCTTGGCATCCTGTTCACAGTACTGGGCATTATGAGCCCGGCAATCGCAAAGCTTACGCCGTGGCTGATGGAAATGATGGCGGGTTCCCTGGCCGGAAACGGCCTGGTTTTCACCTCTGTGTCCGTAAGCGCCATGGATTCCTGGGTGCAGTTTTTCAAAAATATGCCGATGGGACTGATTGCTTTTGTCCTGATTGAAAGCAGCATCTTTACCCGGGAATACCAGACGGGGACCCTGCTGCTGTCCCTGACAAAAGGACTGGAACGCCATAAGGTTGTTGCTGCCAAGACGGCAGTACTGGCTTTCCTGTGGACAGTCAGCTACTGGCTGTGCGCCGGAATCACCTATGGATATACCGCATTTTTCTGGGACAATGCCATTGTGCAGCACCTGCTGTTCTCCATGACCTGCTGGTGGGTATTCGGGCTTCTTGCTGTCGTGCTGATGGTCCTGTTCTCCACGATGGCGAGGTCCAATACAGGCGTACTGGCGGGGACAGGGTGCGTGGTGCTTGTTTCCTACCTGCTCAGCTTCTTTTCAGGACTGAAAAAGCTTATGCCGACGGTGCTGATGGACGGGACATCCCTGATATACGGCATGGTGGAGCCAAAGACTTACACGGTGCCGCTGGGCATCGCGGCAGTGATGATACCGGTATGCCTTGCGGTCAGCGTTTCAACATTCAACAGAAAACAATTGTGAGATCAATATGGAAAAACGGATCCGGTTCCGGTGTGAACCGGATCTGTTTTTTTTGCGCGAATTAACAGAATCAGGAAGACAGTATACATTATAGCTGACATGGCAAAGTAAATACGCAAGGGGGACACCGCATATGTTCAGCAACAACGGTGCAAGGATCAGGAGACTGACTGCCATCATACTGGCGATTATGTCAGTATGCATGGTGATGCCGGTTCAGGCCGAGACAGCGGCTGTGGATACGCTTTTCGGCGAAGTGAAGAATGAAACATACGAGAATGCTTTTCTTGGCCTGGGATGCACACTGGAAGGATGGCATTATTATACTGATGAGGAACTGGAGAAAGTCAACCAGAGGACGAAGGAAGCCCTGTCCAATGCACTGGACGATCTGGTTGACCGGAATATCGGTATCATGATGGCTGAAGGACCGGACGGCAAGCAGAATGTAAATATCCAGCTCCAGAACGTGAAGAATTATACAGCCATCTACAAAATGATGGGACTGGAATACGTGGCAACAAATTCTCTTGACGGATTCAAGGTCACGCTGGGCGCAGCCGGCTTCACAGACATTCAGGTATGTGTGGACGAGGTTACTGTCGGGGAACAAAACTTCACCTGTGTGAAGGGAGAATACAAGATCAGGGATATACAGGTGTACTTCAAACAACTGTGGGAGATTCAGGATAATTATCTGGTCACTGTAACCGCAACAGCTTATCTAGAAGACACAACAGACGAAGTGTTCTCGAAGTTTTTCCTGCTGTAATGCAAAAGCCTATGAATCCATTCAGAACCGGTTCGGCAACGAACCGGTTCTGTTTTTACGTCAAAACGGAACGGCATTATTCAAAGTAAATTATCATTTTCTTTTAATCAGAACTCCTTTTACCTTTTCCTGTGCGGAAGTACCATGAGGGTACTCATAAAGCAGAGGAGGGATTTGCCGGAATGAGCTATGAGATTATGGAATATGCCCGCCTGACGATTTCGCAGAAAAGTCAGGCAGTTGATCTGTTCATGGAAGGCTTCGGCCATATGATGACATTTTCCAGAGATGAGAAACTGAAAAAAGAACTGATGCTGGAAATCTTTCATCCCACCTTGTTCAGATGCTATGTGGAGAACGGAAAAGTACTGGGTCTGCTGGGGATCGCCACAAACGAGATCCGCCCTATAGATTTCCGTCAGGATACCTGTATCCGTCTGTTCGGAAAGCTGAAGGGCGGTATGATCAGCCGGCAGATGAACGCTGTTTTTCAGAAACCGGTGGTCAGTTTTCAGGATGAACTGTATATTGACGTGCTGGTTACGGGGAGCGGGGCAAGACGAAAGGGCGTGGCTTCCACCCTGCTGAACGATGTGTTCAGACAGAAACGGTATTCCGTCTGCTATCTTCATGTATTTTCCACCAACCAGCCGGCTATCAGCCTGTATGAAAAACACGGATTTACAGTTGACCGACGGGAGAAAGGATCCCTGATGCGTTTTCTGGGTGCCGGATATCCCATCCGGATGAAGAAGCAGCTGACATGAAAAAGCTTCCGGGAAGAGGATGAAAGAAAAAACGCTCCGCTGTTTCAGCAGGGGCGTTTTTTCTTGAACCGGATGCCCTGATTATGATTCGTTGACCAACTTGCCGGTCATATGATCAATCACCAGTTCCAGGCACTGGACCCGGGGGAGGGCGGATTCAAGCTCTTTCCGGATATATTCCTCGTCATCGGTGAATTTCCGGCACAGGTTTTCGCAGATCATCCGGGCCTTCTCCCTGTCGGTGACCAGGCTGATCCGGCCGAAAACCACGACACTGTTTACGTTCAGCGCCCATTCGCCTTCCCGGCGGAAACCGGCATCAAAGACGCAGTAGCTTACCTTGTCACAGGCGGTCAGGGCGTCGATCTTATGACCGGTCCCGGCACCGTGGAAATACAGTTTTCCATCCGCGGGATTATACCAGTGATTCATGGGAATACCGTAGGGATAACCATTCTCGCCGTGCATGGAAAGGACGCCCCGTTTTTCCTCCTGCAGGATCCGGAGACACTCCGCCTCGCTGATCTGCTGTTTAAACCGTCTCATTTCCCTGAATAAAGGTTTTTTGCTCTCCGTCATTTGTTCAGCTTCTTTTGCGATTTTCCGGAACAGCCTGGCGTTCCAGAAATCCATACCCAGCTCATCCAGATAGAAATGGAGAATGGCTTTCCAGTTCCTGGTGGCAGTGCTGAGGGTCAGATAATCCACTTCACCGGACATCGTGCGTTCCACAAAGCTGAAAAGCTGCCGGCCGATCCCCCGGTTCCGGTATTCCGGACGGATATATATTTCTTCAATCTCAAAACAGGGTGTGCCGTCCGGCATAATGGAAGTGGCTTTTGCCGATTTTTCCGCGTGACCGAAAAGATAACCGGTTACGGTATCGCCCAAAAGAGCCAGAAAAATCCGGTTTCCTTCAATGTCGGATTTTTCATTTTTCCGGTAACCATGGCAGCTGTTTTCTTTTTCCCAGTCCACGGATAAACGGATGAGCTCCTCCAGGACGGCTTCCGTCAGTTCTGTTTCCACGATCTGCAGGTTCTGTATCATTTACTTTTCCTCCGGGATAATGTCAGAAAACAGTATATCATCAGTTTTACCGATAAAAAAGATCCCGGCTTCTGATTGCCGGGATCTTTTGACGCACGGGAGAAGGATCCCGGCGGTTCTGACAGGGAATCTTTACAGAATTCCGGATTCGTTCAGTTTGCTGACAATGGCGGCGGCGAGCTGTTCATGGCCTTCCGCGTTCAGGTGTTCATCGTCGATGAGACTGGGGACAGTCACATCGGAAGCCGCGAGAAAGGCATGACCTCTTCTTTCCGCAATGGCCCGGTAAACCGCCTTCAGACCACGGCTGACCTGAACGGATTCCGGACTGAACGCAGGATCTTTTTCCGGACGCCAAACGTTTTCTCCCAGCAGAACCGGGGAGAGAACGAGTATTTTTTCGGGAGGGACAAAGTTTTCAAAACAGTCCAGACACTGCTCCAGGCCTTCTCCGATTTTCTCCGGGGTGGGGCGGAAAACATTTTTGCAGTCATTGGTGCCAAGCATCAGAATGACCGCGTCAAGATCCTTCTCCTCCCGGTATCTGGGGATGGAATCGATTCCCCTGCGCAGGGGACGCACCGGATCATCGAAGACGGTGGTCCTTCCGACCAGCCCGTCCTCCAGGATCCGGCGGCCCTTGGAGACGACAGCCTTTCGCAGGATACCCGTCCAGCGGACATACTCCGGGTATCTGTCCCAGGTTCCGGGAATCAGCCCCCAGGTATTTGAGTCGCCAAAGGCGAGTATCTGTTTCATAAAGCTCCATTCATCGGAAGACAGGGACATAAGCAGTTCTGTCTTCGTTTTTTTGAGTTTAGAGTTTACAGTTCAGAGTTGCCGTTTAGACGGCACCGCCCCCCTCCAGCACCAGGCTGTCTTCATAGTCCAGACCGTAGGTGTCCACCAGGGTTTCTTCATAGTCCTTGTGGAAGAAATTCTCGGCGGCCAGGGCCTTGATTTCATCATTGATCCAGTTCAGCAGGGATTCATTGCCCTTGGTGACCGCAGGAGCGATGGTGTCCTGGCTGCCCAGGGAAGGAATACCGACGGTGTAGCCTTCGTTCTGCAGCGCGTAGGCGATTACTTCAGTGTTGTCATTGGCCCAGGCGACAGCATTGCCGTTTTCCAGAGCGTTCTTGGCATTGGCATAGGTGTCGTACTTCTGCAGGGTGATTTCGGGATTGTTCTTGATCAGGTAGTCTTCGGCGGTGGTGCCGGAGATGACGATCACCTGGTCATCCGCGGTCAGCTCGGACAGATCTTTGATGATCCGGCTGTCGGGGGAGACAACACCCAGGGCCACGTTCATATAGGGCAGGGCGAAATCCACTTTTTCAGCACGCTCGGGGGTGACGGTGAAGTTGGCCAGGATGATATCCACCTTGCCGGTCTCCAGGTATTCAACGCGGTTGGCAGCTTCGGTGGAAACGTAGTTGACGGTTACGCCGAGATCTTCACCGATGCGGCGGGCAAAGTAGACGTCATAGCCCTGATATTCGCCGTTTTCATCCACATAACCAAAGGGGTTCTTGTCGGAGAAGACGCCGATATTGATGGTGCCGGACGCTTTGATTTCGTCCAGAGTGCGGTAGACCACATCCGCGGACGTGGCGGCAACAAGGGAAAGGGAGAGAACGAGGACGAGGACCAGGGCTGCGATATTACGGATCGTTTTCATGGGGATACTCCTTTCGGGCTTTAAGCCTCTGTTTTATTTTTTCTGTTAAATTCAAAGGATTGCAGGAATTTCTTGGCCTGCTCCGTTTTGGGAGACGTAAAGAACTGTTCCGGGACGCTTTCTTCCAGGATCTGCCGGTCTTCCAGCAGGATGATCCGGTCTGCCACGGCCCGGGCGAAGGACATTTCATGGGTCACAATAAGCATCGTTTTTCCCTGATCCGCCAGGCTGACGATGACATCCAGCACTTCCCGGACCATTTCCGGGTCCAGGGCGGCGGTGACCTCATCGAAAAGCAGTATTTCGGGATGCATGATCAGGGCACGGACGATGGCTACGCGCTGTTTCTGTCCGCCGGAGAGCTGCCGGGGGAAACTGCCGGCCTTTTCCTTCAGGCCAACCCGGTCCAGCAGCGCCAGCGCCTCCTCCCGGGTTTCCTCCCGGGACCGTTTCTGTGCCTTTACCGGCGCCAGCAGGATGTTATCCAGCACGGTCAGATGAGGGAACAGCTCGTAGTTCTGGAATACCATACCGACTTTCCGGCGCATTTCCGGCAGGTTTTTGCTTCCCTGACGAATCAGCTCACCCCGGAGCCGGATTTCTCCGCCCTGGATATCCTCCAGGGCGTTAATACATCGCAGGAGCGTGCTCTTGCCGCATCCGCTGGAGCCGACGATGACGACAACTTCCCCTTCCCGGACATCCAGTGAAAGATCCTCCAGGATGGTCTGGTCATCAAACCGCTTCGTCAGATGCGAGATGCTCAGGACTGTTTCCGCCACGCGCTCACCTCCAGTGTTTTTCCAGTTTCTTTGCTGCCAGGCTCAGAGGCCGGCAGGCCAGGTAATACATCACAAAGATGGTCAGGTACACGCCGAACGCCGCGTTCGGGCTTGCCTTCCGGTTCGCCTCAATAATCTGCTGGGCGACCTTCAGGATTTCCACCACGCCGATGAGGGTCACCAGGCTGGTGGTCTTGATCATCCGGGTGATCAGGTTGATGGACAGGGGAATCAGGCGCCGGATGGCCTGGGGCAGGATGATCCAGCGATAGACCTGCGGCGTTTTCAGCCCCAGCGCTTCCGCACTTTCCCGCTGGATGGCGGGAATACTGCTGACCGCACCGCGAACCAGGTCGCCCATCTCCGCGGTTCCCCAGAGGGAGAAAACGATGATGGCGGCTGTTTCACCGGAAAGATTCCAGCCGAATGCCCGGGTGGTTCCGAAATACATCAGGAACAGCAGAACCATCTGGGGCATGATGTGGATGATGCCCAGCCAGATCCGCAGGATTACGGAGGAAACGGAGCGTTTCCGGCTTGCGAGGATTCCCAGCAGAATCCCGGCAACCAGACTGATCCCGGCGGCAATCAGGCTGATGCGGAGCGCCACCCAGAGACCGCCCAGGAGCCGGACAAAGTTTTTTCCCTTCCAGAGAACCTCAAGTCCCAAATCCGGCATGCCGCAGCCTCCTTTCCCAGAAGGTTCCCAGCAGCGAAAGCGGGAGAAGGATCAGCAGGTAGGCACCTACCAGCAGGAAAAGACTCTCCGTGGTCTGATAATACAGGCCGATCTGATCCTTGGCTGTGAACATCAGATCCATCAGGCTGACGGCGGAGAAGACGCTGGTTTCCTTCATCAGGAATACCACGTTGGCCATGAAGGCCGGTACGCTGATCGCCATCGCCTGGGGAAGGATCACGTGCAGGAAGGTCTGCCTCCGGGTAAGGCCGAGGCTCAGGGCGCTCTCTTCCTGAATACGGTCCACGGCTTCAATGCCGCTGCGGAAGGCTTCTGTCATGTAGCCGCCGCCGAGGAAGGCGAGACCGACGATGCCGCAGGCTTCCGGATTCGTTTTGATGCCGATCTTCGGCAGACCGTAATAGATGAAGAACAGCTGGACGAGCAGGGGTGTGTTCCGGCTCAGTTCCACATAAGCCGCGGTGAGCCGGCGAAGGACCGGTACCCGCCAGTGAAGGGCGGCGGCGCAAAGCAGTCCGACCAGGGAGGCAAGCAGGATGCCCGCCGTGCCTGTCCGCAGGGTCAGCCAGGCAGCTTTCCCATAGAGCGGCAGGACCTTTCCGATGTACGCCCAATCCACTGTGCTTTCTTCCTTTCTGGATTTACCGGCTTCTGCCGGCTTCAATCAAAAGCCCGGCAGCCGTCTCAAGCTCCCGGGCAGTTATGACTTCCGCATGATCCTTAAGCGGATTATTCAGAGCGCAGACACATACATGCCAACACCCCAGCCATAGAGCATGCCCGGGAGATCAGCATTCGACACATCTTTTCCTTTCCGAACGTATACATGTCCGCGCCTCCTTTCTCTTGATTTACCGGCTTCTGTTGGAAGCTTGTGGGCATATTAGCACCATTTACCCACTGTGTCAATAGGAGATACAAAGATAATTCAGAGCCGTAATCCGGAATACTGCCAGGGTAACCGGAATTTCTACCTTATCTATATATTTCAGAAAATACGGGAGCTATAGATTCAACCTATAGCATTGTATTAATGTCCGGTATTGGACAAAAACCCATTCATACAGTAGATTAATGCCAACGCAAACGAAAGGGGGTCCCGGCCATGCGATGTAGACGTAATCTGACGGCTGTGCAAATGAGCCGGAACCGAATGTGAAAATGAATTCAGAATTCAGAATTCAGAATTCAGAATGATTCGTTTTCAGCGAAGGAGAAACTTCGGCAACACAGGGGTTTCCATCAATAATCATGATATGTAAGGAGATAAGAACAATGTCTGATATCAAGAATTCTGCCAACTGGTCCTTTGAAACCAAACAGCTGCACATCGGCCAGGAGCAGGCTGATCCCGCCACCGATTCCCGCGCGGTTCCGATTTACGCCACCGCTTCCTATGTTTTCCATAACGCCCAGCATGCGGCAGACCGTTTCGGCCTGCGGGACGCCGGCAACATCTACGGCCGGCTAACCAATCCCACCCAGAGCGTGTTTGAAGAGCGCATCGCGGCCCTGGAAGGCGGCAGCGCTGCCCTGGCGGTAGCCTCCGGCGCCGCGGCAATCACCTACACCATTCAGGCGCTGGCCAAGGCGGGAGAGCACATTGTGGCCTCCAAGACCATCTACGGCGGCACCTTCAACCTGCTGGAGCATACCCTGCCCCTGACCTCCGGAATCTCCACCACCTTTGTGGATCCCGACGAGGAAGGCGCTTTTGAAGCGGCAATCCAGCCGAACACCAAGGCGCTGTATGTGGAAACCCTGGGCAACCCCAACAGCAATATCGTGGACATTGAAGCGCTGGCCAAGATTGCTCACGCTCACGGCATTCCGCTGGTGGTGGACTCCACCTTTGCCACGCCTTACCTGGTGAGGCCTCTGGAATGGGGCGCGGACATCGTGGTGCACAGCGCGACGAAGTTCATCGGCGGCCACGGCACAGCCATCGGCGGCGTGATTGTTGAGGGCGGCAAGTTCGACTGGAAAGCCGGCGGAAAATATCCGTGGATCGCTGAACCCAACCCCAGCTATCACGGCATCAGCTTCTATGACGCGGTAGGCCCGGCTGCCTTTGCCACCTATATCCGTGCAATCCTGCTGCGGGATACCGGCTCCACCCTGAGCCCCTTTCATGCCTTCCTGTTCCTGCAGGGCCTGGAAACCCTGTCCCTGCGTGTGGAACGCCATGTGGAGAACGCCCTGAAGATCGTGGACTACCTCAGCAAGCATCCCCAGGTTGAAGCGGTGCATCATCCCTCCCTGCCGGGAGAACCCAGCCATGCGCTGTATCAGAAGTATTTCCCGAACGGCGGCGGCAGCATCTTTACATTCGAAGTGAAGGGCGACAGCGCAACCGCACAGAAATTCATTGACAACCTGGCCATCTTCTCCCTGCTGGCCAACGTGGCAGACGTGAAGAGCCTGGTGATCCATCCCTTTACAACCACCCACAGCCAGCTGACCGAGGAGGAACTGCTGGATCAGGGCATCAAGCCCAACACGATCCGTCTGTCCATCGGTACAGAAAACATAAAAGACCTGATCGCGGCGCTGGATGCGGCGTTCGAGGCAGTCAAATAAGCGAAAAGAGAATACGACAAAGGGGTGCGGATACTCCCGCATCCCTTCGTCATATCTGTGAGTCAATGCAGACAGGAGACTGAAACGATGTCAAAAACGTATCAGACCAATAAAAAGGCGATCCGGCTCAGCCTTGCGATTCTGGCCGGACTGATTCTCGGCGCGCTGTTCGGACTGGTGATGCCCGCCTGGGCGGAACCGGTCACAAGCTTTATCAGTACCGTATATCTCCACGGACTGACCATGATGATCTATCCGCTGGTTTTCTGCTCCCTGATCGTGGGCATCAAGGGAATCGGCAGCGTTTCAGCTACCGGCAGGGTGGGCGGACAAGCCCTCCTGTACTTTATCGGTACCACCCTGTTTGCCAGCCTGCTGGGCCTGTTCCTGCCCAAGGCGCTGAATATCGGTGCAGGCGTCGCGGTGGAAATGGCGGAGGCGGAGGTTCAGGCCGCAGAATTCACCAGCGTGCTCGATACGCTGAAAAATCTGATTCCGGCCAATCCATTCGCATCCTTTGCCAACGGGAATATGCTGCAGGTGCTGGCATTCGCGATCATCATCGGCATCACCTGCCTGGTGCTCGGTCCCAAAGCGGAGCCCTTTGTGAAACTGTGCGAAGCGGTGGATCATATCTCCGTGAAAATCATTTCCGCCGTGATGTATACCACGCCTGTCGGCGTGTTCTGCTCCCTGGCCGGCACGGTGCATGTGAACGGGCTGCAGACCATTCTTTCGCTGGCTGCGGTGCTGGGCACACTGTATCTGGTGATGCTGCTGTATATTGTGATTGTATACGGTCTTGTCCTGGTTAAGGGAATCGGGAAATTCAGCCTGAAGCGCTTCTTTGTGACAGCTCTTCCGGCAGCACTGAACGCCTTCGGCACGGCATCCTCCTCCGCGACGCTGCCGATCAGCAAACGTTGCACAGATGAGATGGAAGTGCCGAACGAAATATCCTCCCTGGCTTTGCCGCTGGGGGCGACAATCAATATGGACGCTGTGTCCATCGTGATGTCCTTCATGATTGTATTCTTCGCCAACGCAACCGGAACGGATCTGCCGTACGGACTGCTGGCAGTGGTGCTGCTGAGCAATACGCTGCTGAGCATCGGCGCGCCGGGAGTGCCGAACAGCGCCATCGCGTCCTTTGCGGCGCTGGCGGCGATTGCCGGACTGCCGGCCGGGATTATGGGCATGTATGTGAGCGTGAATATCCTGGTGGATGCGGGCGCCACCTGCTGCAATGTGCTGGGGGATATCGCCAGCGCGGTGGCCATGAAAAGAACATGCAGACTGCATCAGTGAGAAGAATTTGACGGATCAAAAAACGGCGGCGCAGGAATGCGCTGCCGTTTTGAGCTGACAGTTATAAGTGAATAGTGAAGCGTTAAGAGTTGGCTTTCGAAGCCTTCCGGGCTTCGTAATCCTCCAGGGCGGACTTGATCGCTTCTTCCGCCAGAACGGAGCAGTGGATCTTATGGGCGGGGAGTCCGTCCAGGGCCTCGGTAACGGCCTGGTTGGTCAGCTTGGCCACCTCGGAGAGAGGCTTGCCCTTGATCATCTCCGTAGCCATGGAGCTGGAGGCAATGGCGCTGCCGCAGCCGAAGGTTTCGAATTTGACATCCTCAACGATGTCATCCTTGATTTTCAGGTACATCTTCATGATGTCCCCGCACTTTGCGTTGCCGACCTCGCCGACGGCATCGGCATCCTCAATGACGCCGACGTTGCGGGGATGAAGGAAATGATCCATTACTTTTTCACTGTACAGTGCCATATGCGTATCCTCCCGAATTACAGAATAAAGGATTTTTTACCGCTCTGCAGATCCCGCCAGACGGGGGAGAAACCGCGGAGGTAGGTGACGACGTCTTTCACAGCGGGAATGATGTATTCCACATCTTCAGGGGTGTTCTCCCGGCCCAGCGAAAGGCGCAGGGAACCGTGAGCCACATCATGAATCCGGCCGATGGCCAGCAGCACATGGCTGGGATCCAGGGAACCGGAGGTGCAGGCGCTGCCAGAGGAGGCGCTGATGCCCTTTTCATCCAGCAGGAGCAGCAGGGATTCCCCCTCAATGCCCTCAAAGCAGAAGTTGACGTTGCCGGGAAGACGCTTTTCCGCGTCTCCGTTCAGGGCAGAATGGGGGATTTCCGAAAGACCGGCGATCAGACGGTCCCGGAGGACGGTCAGACGGGCGTTTTCACTTTCCCTTTCCGCAACGGTTTCCTTCAGGGCGGCGGCCATCCCCACAATACCGGGGACGTTTTCGGTGCCGGCACGGCGTCCGCGTTCCTGAGCGCCGCCGTCGATCAGCGACGTAAGCGGAACTCCCTTGCGGGCATACAGGAAGCCGACGCCTTTGGGACCGTGGAATTTATGGGAGGAGGCGGAAAGGTAATCAATGCTTTCCGCCTGTACATCGATCGCCAGGGGACCGACAGCCTGTACCGCGTCCGTATGGAAGAGCACATTATGCGCACGGCAGACGGCGCCGATTTCACGGATGGGCTGGATGGTGCCGATTTCATTGTTGGCATACATGATGGTGACAAGGCAGGTGTCCGGACGGATAGCGGCCTCCACCTCAGCGGGGATGACAATGCCGTTTTCGTGCACCGGCAGGAGCGTCACGTCAAAGCCTTCCAGCTTCAGGGTGTTCAGGGTATGAAGCACGGCATGATGCTCAAAGGCAGAGGATATGATATGGGTTTTGCCTTTCTTCTTTCCGGCAAGGGCAGCGGAACGGATGGCCTGGTTATCGGCTTCGGATCCGCCGGAAGTGAAATAAATCTCGCGCGGCTGCGCGTTAATCACGGAAGCAACCTCTTCACGGGCCTGTTCCAGGACTTCTTTGGCCTGCTGACCGATGCGGTACAGGCTGGAGGGGTTTCCGTAACAATCCCGCATACAGCGGGTCATGGCTTCAATGGCCGCCTCACTCATGGCGGTGGTCGCGGCGTGATCCGCGTAAATGCTCATTCAGGCAACTCCTTTGCTTACAATTGCTTCAGCAGCATGAGCATTATATTTCCTTTTACCCACCGTGTCAATAGGCAAATAAAAACCGGACGAGTTTCCGGCACTGATGTCTCTCCCGGCACAGCGGCAGGAAGAGAAAGGAGCAGCCCCGGCCTGAACGGAAAAACGGAACAGAGCGGAGGATATATACTTGACTTGCCTACCTACCCTACGGTAAAATAGGCAATAAACATTTTTCGGAGGGATCCTGTATGATTT
Organism: uncultured Eubacteriales bacterium; assembly: GCA_900315675.1. Classification (GTDB taxonomy): domain Bacteria; phylum Bacillota; class Clostridia; order Christensenellales; family Aristaeellaceae; genus Aristaeella. Next base: position 170,735 of record OMZY01000002.1, on the reverse strand, counting down.
CCACAAAAGGCCGCTATGCGCTCCGGGTGATGATTGACCTGGCGGAGAACGAGAAAGGGCAGCCTGTGCCGCTGAAGGATATTGCGGAGCGGCAGGGTATCTCCAAGAAGTACCTGGAGATCATTGTGAAAGAGCTGGTGGATGGAAAGCTTGTGAAGGGCGCCAGCGGCAAGGGCGGCGGCTATGTGCTGCTGCGCAAGCCGGAGGAGTATTCCATCGGGGAAATTGTGGAACGGATGGAGGGAACCCTTGCTCCGGTGGCCTGCCTGCAGAAGGACGCGGAGGAATGTCCGCGGGTGGCCAGCTGCGTGACGTTCCCGCTGTGGCAGGAGCTGGATCAGCTGGTGCATGACTTCCTGTTCTCCAAAAAGCTGAGCGAACTGATTCACAAATGACACGCAGAGACAAGCAATGACAAGAAAACACCCTTTGCCGGGACGGCAAAGGGTGTTAGTGTTATCAACGGTGAGATACCAGTGAAGCGTTATCCGTCAGCCTTACTGCGGTTCAAGCCTCCGTAAGTCTGCGCATGATCTCCTGGTAAGCTTCCTCGACGCCGCCCATATCACGGCGGAAACGGTCTTTATCCAGCTTTTCGTTGGTTTTGCTGTCCCAGAGACGGCAGGTATCGGGGCTGATTTCATCCGCGAGGACGATGGTGCCATCGGACAGGCGGCCGAACTCCAGCTTGAAGTCCACCAGGGTAACGCCGACGCCCTTCCAGATGGCTTTCAGTTCTTCATTCACCGCAAAGGCGTACTTTTTGATGGTCTCGATTTCCTCTTTGGTGGCGAGCTTCAGCGCCAGGGCCTGATATTCGTTGATCAGGGGATCGCCCAGATCGTCGTTCTTATAGGAGAACTCGATGGTCGGCGCGTCGAAGACAATGCCTTCCACCACACCGTAGTGCTTGGCGAAGGAACCGGCGGAAATGTTGCGGATAATCACTTCCAGCGGGACAATGGAAACTTTTTTTACGAGGGTTTCCCGTTCGCTGAGCTCCTGCACGAAATGGGTGGGGATGCCTTTCTTTTCAAGCCGCTGCATCAGCATATTGCTCATGTGGTTGTTGATGACGCCCTTGCCCTGAATGGTTCCCTTTTTCAGGCCGTTGAAAGCGGTGGCATCGTCCTTATAATCGACAATCAGCAGTTCGGGATCATCCGTGCTGAACACCTTTTTGGCTTTTCCTTCATAAAGCTGCGCACCCTTAACCATGGCTGTATCCTCCTGAGTGATTTTTTACGGGGGGAATTATACTGCACGGAAGGAGATTGTCAAGAGGACGGATCGTTCCTTCTTTGTATCTGCAAAACGGATATGATATGCTATTTCAGAATGAGATCCGGAAGGAGATAAAAATGGATCGGAAGATATATGAATACCGGGGCTTTATGCTGGACGTCTGCCGGCACTTTATGCCTGTGAACGAAATCAAAACGCTGCTGCTGGCTGCGGCTGAGCTGAAACTGAACCGGATGCACTGGCACCTGACGGACGATCAGGGCTGGCGGATTGAAATCAGGAAGTATCCGCTGCTGACGGAAAAGGGATCCCGGCGGGGAGATTCTTATTTCGGCGGAACACCGGCAAAGGAACGGAACAGCGGGTTCTACACACAGGCGGAGATCCGGGAGGTTGTGGCGTACGCACGGGAACTCGGAATAGATATTATTCCGGAAATTGAGATGCCCGGACACGCGGCGGCCCTGCTGGCGGCTTATCCGGAACTGGGCTGCAGGCGCGGGGACGGGAAACACTGGGAAGAGAAAGTGGAAATATCCGGCGGGATTTTTCCAGCCCTGGTGTGCGCAGGCCGGGAGGAAGTCTTCAATTTTCTGAAAGACGTCCTGGACGAGGTGATGGAACTGTTTCCCTTCCCGGCTGTGCATATCGGCGGGGATGAAGCGCTGAAATTCCGCTGGCGGCGGTGTCCGGACTGCCAGCGGCGGATCCGGGAACTGGGCCTGAAATCAGAGGATGACCTGCAGCGCCGGCTGCTGATGCAGATCGGTGAATACCTGGCAGGGAAGGGACGGAAGACCGTTGTGTGGAATGACGTGCTGGCGGGCGGCATGCTTCCGGATCACTTTATTGTGCAGCAATGGATGGGCGGCCGGGAGAATACCCGGGCATTCATGAAAGCCGGCGGATCGGTTATCCGCTCCGATACGGATGATTTCTACCTGGACTACTGCTACGGCGCGATCGACGTCCGGCATATCTGGGAAACGGAGCAGGTGCCGGACTATGCCGCGGGAATGGAAGAACGGCTGCTGGGTATCGAGTGCCCGCTGTGGACAGAACGGGTGGCGGATCTGGAACGGGCTGCATGGCAGCTGTTTCCGCGGCTGACGGCGGCGAGCCTGAAAATGTCCGGGGAGGATCAGGTTCCCTGGGAAGTATTCAGGGAGAAAGTGAAGGAACTGGAGGCCGAAGTGGAAAAGAAGACCGGCCTGAAAGGTGCGCCGGAGGAACTGTGGAATATGAGCCCGGAAGACGCGGCGGCGGACCGGAAAAAAGAACAGCAGACGATCTTATCCGGCGAGGCGGAGGCCTTTGAACTGAAGGAACGGAAAATGGTGCTGCTGGAGGACGCGGAACGGCTGGCAGAAAGCCTGGGGATTGCCCGGGAGTTTGTGCTGAAGGGCGGAGACAGCGTCTGGGCGGAAATCAACGGACAGGCCATTCCAAAGCAGGATGACGGCGCGGGGATTCTGATCCGCCAGCTGATGACCGCCGCAGAAAGCCGGAAGTACGGCGCCTGGAAGGATATTCCGGAAGAAATCTGGGTGGATACAATGAAGTGCTTCCCCCGGTTTATCTCGGAACACAGAAGATCCTACGGACGGGACGGATTCGACCGGTACGGGTGGACTGTCCGGCAGATCGGAGCCAGGCTGTTCCGGATCGGGGAACTGGAATATGAGCTGGCGGAAAACGAGGAGGGCGGACGGGAAACCGGCCTGCATATTCCGTCGGACGCGCGGCTGGAACCTGCGCTGATGAACGCTTCGCTGGAGGCGGCGGAACGGTTCCTCCGGGAACGGTTTCCGGAATGGGCAGATACGCCGAAAACCTGTGAAAGCTGGCTGCTTTCTCCGGTGCTGAAGGAATTACTGCCGGCAGGATCGAGGATCCTGCAGTTCCAGGAAGCGTTTGAGATTCTGGAAGTATACCCGGAAGATGAGGCGGCGCTGGAATGGGTGTTTTATGTAGCCCAGGGGCAGCGGGAAGGGCTGGATATCAGCAGGCTGCCGGAGAAAACGTCGCTGCAGTGCAAGATGAAGGCGTTGCTGATGGAAGGAAGGAAACCCGGGGCGGCGAAAGGAAAGATGATCCGGTCAGCATTCTGAATTCATCATCCATGAAGAATGTTTCCTGATTGTGTTTTATCTTGACAGGAAGAAACGATGGTGGTAGCATACGGGCAGCAGGGCAAGGGCGTCAGGCAAGACGGTCTGCCCTGCGCTCTTTTTTTGTTTGAAAACAGGTTTTGTGAAGAACGCAGGACTGCCGAATGTTGACAAAGGAGTTAATCAGCATGTGCGGAATAGTTGGGTATACGGGACATGTACAGGCGGCACCGATCTTACTGGACGGACTGGCACGGCTGGAATACCGCGGGTATGACTCCGCCGGACTGGCGGTACGTGACGGCACAGCTCCGGCGGAGGTCGTGAAGGCCACCGGCAAGCTGTACCATCTGGCGGACAAGACGGACCAGGGCCGCGCCCTGCCCGGCTGCTGCGGCATTGGCCATACCCGGTGGGCCACACACGGCGATCCCAGCATGGTGAACGCGCATCCGCATGTGAGCGGCAACTGCTCCGGATCCGGCTGCGGCCCGGTGGAGAGCGACGTGGTGGGCGTGCACAACGGCATCATCGAAAACTTCACGGAGCTGAAGGAAAAGCTGCTGCGTCATGATTACGCTTTTTACAGTGAAACCGACACCGAGGTGGCGGTGAAACTGGTGGACTATTATTACAAGAAGTATAAGATCGGCCCGGTGGACGCTATTACCCGGGCGATGGTCCGGATCAGGGGAAGCTATGCGCTGGCGCTGATGTTCAAGGATTATCCGGACGAAATCTTTGTAGCCCGGAAGGATTCCCCGCTGGTCATCGGTACGGCGGATGGCGCTTCCTATCTGGCGTCGGACGTGCCGGCTATCCTGAAATACACGCGGAATGTGTACTATATCGACAACCTGCAGGTCGGCCGGATCACCGCCGGAGAGGTGAAGTTCTATGACCTGAACGGGGATGAGGTGCAGCTGCCGCTGACCGAAATCACCTGGGATGCCGCCGCGGCGGAAAAAGACGGATATGAGCACTTCATGCTCAAGGAAATCCACGAGCAGCCCAAGGCGGTTCGGGATACGCTGAACAGCCTGGTGAAGGACGGAAAGATTACGCTGGCGGAGACGGGGCTGACCGATGAGGAACTCCGGAAGATCAGCCGGGTTGATATTGTGGCCTGCGGTTCCGCCTGGCATGTGGGCATGGCTTCCCAGTATGTGATCGAGGATCTGGCGAAAATTCCGGTGCGTGTGGAGCTGGCGAGCGAATACCGGTACCGCAGCATTCCCGTGGCGCCGGATACGCTGGTGATTATCATTTCCCAGAGCGGAGAAACCGCGGACAGCCTGGCGGCCCTGCGGGTGGCCAAGGAACGCGGGGCGATGACGCTGGCCGTAGTGAACGTGATCGGATCCACGATTGCCCGGGAAGCGGATCATACGCTGTATACCCTGGCCGGACCGGAAATTGCCGTGGCGACTACGAAGGCCTACAGCGCCCAGCTGATTGCCATGGATGTGCTGGCGGTCCGGATGGCCGCGGTCAAAGAGCAGATTACGGAAGAACAGGTGACCGGCTTCCTGGAGGCACTGGCCGCCATTCCGGACCAGATCGGCCGGGTGCTGGAGGAAAAACAGCGGCTGCAGTGGTTCTCCTCCAAGATCGCCAATACCCACGATATCTTCTTTATCGGCCGGGGACTGGATTACGCGATCAGCCTGGAAGGCAGCCTGAAGATGAAGGAGATCAGCTATATCCATTCCGAGGCCTACGCGGCAGGCGAACTGAAGCACGGAACGATCAGCCTGATTGAACAGAACACCCTGGTGATCGGCGTGCTGACGCAGGGAAGCCTGTTTGAAAAGACGCTGAGCAATATGCTGGAATGCAAGAGCCGCGGCGCCTACCTGATGGGGCTGACTACAAACGGGAATTTCTCGGTGGAGGATTCGGTAAACTTCACCGTTTATGTGCCGAAAACCGACGAACACTTTATCGCGTCCCTGGCGATTGTTCCCCTGCAGCTGCTGGGCTATTACACCAGCGTGAACCGGGGCCTGGATGTGGATAAACCGAGGAACCTGGCGAAGAGCGTTACGGTCGAATAATCCTGAAAAAGGATTATTCGAATGCAATATCTGACTGCGTCAGATATGAATTATTTTCCTTCGGAAAATGTGAATTATCGGCCTTTGGCCGATGTGAAATATCCGGCTGAAGCCGGATGTGGGAATTTGTTATTTCCAAATGAAACGGAGCAACGGTGGAGGAAAAGAGGATGACAAAGTATATTTTTGTGACCGGCGGTGTGGTTTCAGGTCTGGGAAAGGGAATCACGGCAGCGAGCCTGGGGCGGCTTTTGAAGGCCCGGGGACTGAAAGTGGCGGCACAGAAGCTGGATCCCTATATCAATACGGATCCGGGAACCATGAGTCCCTATCAGCACGGAGAAGTCTATGTGACCGAAGACGGCGCGGAAACCGACCTGGACCTGGGACATTATGAGCGGTTCATTGACGAAGACCTGAACAAGTACTCCAACCTGACCACCGGCAAGGTATACGCGAACGTTCTGCAGAAGGAACGGCAGGGCGGCTATCTGGGATCCACCGTACAGACGATTCCGCATATTACGGATGAAATCAAACGGTTTATCTACCGGGTCGGCGAAAAGACCGACGCAGATGTGGTGATCACAGAAATAGGCGGTACAATCGGCGATATTGAAAGCCAGCCCTTTATTGAAGCAATCCGGCAGGTAGGCCTGGAAGTGGGCCGGGAGAATGCCTGCTATATCCATGTGACGCTGGTGCCCTACCTGAAGGCCAGCGGAGAGCATAAATCCAAGCCCACCCAGCACAGCGTGAAGGAACTGCAGGGCATGGGCATCAGCCCGAATGTGATTGTCCTGCGGGCAGACGAAAAGATTACCGATGAGACGATTTTCACCAAGATCGCCCATTTCTGCAACGTCAAAGATGACTGCGTGATTGAAAACACTACGCTGCCGACCCTGTACGCGGCGCCCCTGATGCTGGAGAAGGCCGGCCTGGCAGCGGTGGTCTGCCGCGAACTGGGATTGAAATCCCCGGCGCCGGAACTGAAGGACTGGGAGGAACTGGTGGAGCGGATCGGACATCAGACCCGGAAGGTAAAGATCGGCCTGGTGGGTAAATATGTACAGCTGCATGACGCCTACCTGTCCGTGGCGGAAGCCCTGCGCCATGCCGGCTATGCCCAGGATGTGAAAGTTGAAATTGAATGGATTGATTCCGAAAAACTGACTGCAGAGACAGTGGAAGAACTCCTGAGCCCCCTTCATGGCATTATCGTGCCCGGCGGTTTCGGAGGCCGGGGCATCGAGGGAATGATTCTGGCGGCAAAGTGGGCAAGGGAACATCACGTGCCCTACTTCGGCATCTGCCTGGGCATGCAAATTTCCGTGATTGAATTTGCCCGGAACGCGGCAGGAATGGAAGGCGCCAATTCCCGCGAGTTTGACGAGAACGCCCCTTACCGGGTGATCGACTTCATGCCGGGACAAAACGACGAGATCGACAAGGGCGGCACCCTGCGGCTGGGCCGGTATCCCTGCATCCTGAAGGAAGATACCGTAATCGCAAAGTGCTACGGGGAAACCCGGATCGGCGAGCGGCACCGTCACCGGTACGAGTTTGCCAATGAATACCGGGAGGCGCTGGAAAAGGCGGGACTGTGCCTGTCCGGTCTGTCTCCGGACGGACGGCTGGTGGAGACCGTGGAGATCCCGGACGAAGACTTTTTTGTGGGCGTACAGTTCCATCCGGAATTCAAGAGCCGGCCGAACAAACCGCATCCGCTGTTCATGGGATTTGTGGGGGCGGCAGGCCGCAGAGCGGAATGACTTCCTTTCCCGGACTCCGGGACGAAAAGAATATGATTTCCTGCTGAAAACAGGATCTGCCGGGGTGCCGGGATGAATTCCCGGCACCCCGGCAGTTTTCCGTTCCGCGGCGCGGAAGGATTTCCCGCCGTTCCCGCAATCAGAGTCAGGAACCGTTCCCTGCGCAGAAACGAATTTGTTGTACAAAAAAGCAAAGACTTTGCGATTTGCATTGGCTTTGCAACATAGAGTTGCATAAAACCGGGAAAGGGTGCATAATACTTATTCAGAGAAGGCAATTGAACATAAGGCGGACAGGTATGGAGTTTTTTCTGAATTATCTGCACCAGAAGGTGCCCCAGGCAGACAAGAGTATTCCCGGGTATTACCGCAGGGCATTGACTTCCAGCGAAGTTTTGCTGGTGGTGTATTTTATTATCTGTTTTTTCCTGTTTCCGCTGATCAACAACGGACGGTGGGAATGGAGTCCGCTGGTGTTTGCCCTGCTGTCCGGCTGCTGCCTGTGGATGCTGAAACGCGGCGGCGTGAGAATCAACCTGATCAAGTATGCGGTGGTCAGTATCGGCTGGGTTTGCTGGAACGTGAGATATTTCGGCTGGAACAGCGGCGTACAGCATATGATGACGCTGATGCTGGTATTCGCATTCTTCAACGTTTATGACAAGCCGGTCAATAAACTGCTATGGTTCCTGTCGATCCTGACGATCCGCGTGGGCCTGTTTTATCTTTCACAGACGTTCGCGCCGATCTACAGCATGGACACAAATGCCAACACGATCTACCAGACACTGAATACGATTGCGTTTTTTCTGATGCTGGCATGCGCCTGTATTGTGTTCAGCTCAAGTATCCAGGAGACGGAACGGCAGCTGCGGCTGCGGAATCAGATCCTGCACAAGGAAGCAGGTACGGACCAGCTGACCGGACTGCCGAACCGGCGCATGATGATTGAACAGATTGAACAGTACTGCCGGGAAAACAGGGAACAGACATTCTGCGTGGCCATTGCCGATCTTGACTTTTTCAAACAGGTGAACGATACCTACGGGCACAAGTGCGGAGACTATGCGCTGATGAGGCTGACAAAGCTGATGGAAGAGCATGCCATGGGCCGTTACAGCGTGTGCCGGTGGGGTGGAGAGGAATTCTGCTTCTTCCTGCCCGGGATGAACCTGGATCAGGCAGGAGCGGTGATGACCGACCTGTGCTTCGCGGTGGAAACAATGAAGCTGGAATATAACGGAAACGAGTTCTCGATTACGCTGACCATCGGCGTGGAGGAATATGATTTTGTTTCCCCGCTGGACGGACTGCTGAAGGCCGCGGATGATAAGCTTTATATGGGCAAGAAGGCAGGAAGAAACAGGGTAGTTGTATGATCCAATGATGAATGGAAAGTAAATGATTCCGGTTCGCCGCTGCGCGGCGAACTTTTTTTGCAGACGCAGACAGAAAGATTAACACTTTTATGGAATGATGGTATAATATACGGAAATCAAAAAGAATGCCGGATAATATGTAACGTCGGGAAGATGATGGGTATGGCTGAAAAGAACGGTGAGGAATTCCAGAGCGCGGCAACGCGGGTTTCGCTGGTCAGCATGATTACCAATGTGGTGCTGACGCTGCTGAAGCTGGCTGCCGGTCTGATTGCACACTCCGGCGCGATGATCAGCGACGCTGTGCATTCCGCCTCGGATATCTTCAGCGGACTGATTGTGCTGATTGGTGTGAAAATATCGTCCAAGGAACCGGATGAACAGCATCCCTACGGCCATGAACGATATGAGTGTGTGGCGGCATTGCTGCTGAGCGGGATCCTGGCGGCTGTGGGCGGAATGATCGGCATCGGCGCGGTAAAGGATATCCTGAAGGGCGGAGCGCAGAATGAAATTCCAGGGGTACTGGCACTGGCAGCAGCACTGATTTCCATCGTAACCAAGGAAAGCCTGTTCTGGTATACCAGGGGATACGCGAAAAAGTACCGCTCCACCGCGCTTCACGCGGAAGCCTGGCACCAGCGAAGCGACGCGCTGAGTTCCATCGGCGCGCTGATCGGTATCGCGGGCGCACGGCTGGGCGTACCGGTGATGGAGCCGATCGCCAGCCTGATCATCGCGGTCTTTATTCTGCGGGTAGCTGTGCGGATCTTCAGGGAAGCCATTGACCAGATGGTGGATCATTCCTGCAACGAGGAAGCGGAAAGCGCATTCCGGACCACGGCGCTGGAACAGCCCGGCGTGGAGGGCGTGGAGCTGCTGCGGACAAGAATGTTCGGCAACAGGGTGTATGTGGACCTGGAAATCTCCGCCGATCCGAAACTTACGCTGGCGGCGGCCCATGAAATTGCGGAAGGCGTGCATGACGCGATTGAGAAAACTTTTCCGGAGGTAAAGCACATCATGGTGCATGTGAATCCGGCAAAAGAACATGACTGAAACTGATTTCCTGCGGTTCCACCATTGCAAGGGCCGCGGGTTTTCTGTAAAATAACGCGGAAGAGAATTCCACTGAAAAGGAAAGGGTGATTGTGATATGAAAAAGTTCCTTGCAATGATGACGGCCCTGGTGCTGGCTTTAGGCCTGTGCGCGTTTGCTGCTGCGGAAGGCGCGGATATTTCCGGACTGAAGGTGACCACCCCGGGCGGCGCTCCGGCGCTGGCGCTGGCGGCGATGGCTGTTGAAAATCCGGGGCAGTATACCACGATTGCCGCAGATACGATTGCCGCGGCTTTTGCCGGAAAGGAAGCGGACTTCATTATCGCTCCGCTGAATGCAGGCGCAAAACTGTACAAGGCCGGGAAATCCACCTATAAGCTGGCAGCGGTAGTGAGCTGGGGCAACCTGTTCTTTGCGGCACAGAAGGAACAGATTACAGAGGATGACCTGAAGGGAAGCATTACGCTGTTCGGGGAAAACACGATCAACGCCTCCGTGGTGCTGTATGCCCTGAAGGAGAACGGTATTGAGCCGGCGGAAGTGACCTACCTGGCCGGAGCAGCTGACACCCAGAGCCTGCTGCTGAGCGACGGAAACGCCATCGTGGTGACAGCGGAGCCGGCACTGACCGCGGCACGGATGAAGAATGACAAAATCACCGGCATCAGCGTGAACGACCTGCTGAAACAGGCGAACGGTATGGATGGCTACACCCAGGCTGCCCTGTTTGTGAAGGCGGAGACCGCTGAAAACAATCCGGAAGCCGTGGCAGAATTCCTGAAGCAGGCGGAGGAAGCCTGCGGAAAGTGCACAACGGACGTGACCGCAGTGGCGGAAGCTGCCGCGGCGCTGGAAATCCTGCCGAACGCCAAGGTGGCGGAAAAGGCGATTCCCGGTTGCGCGATCCGCTTTGTGAGCGCAAAGGACGCCAAAGAACAGGTGGAGAAGACCGCACAGATTGATCTGAGCCAGTTCGGCGGGGAAGTGCCCGCGGACGACTTCTATTATGGAGCAGAATAAAAAAGGACTGAATACCCTGGCGTTCTGCCTGGGAATCCTGCTGGCAGGGGTATTGATCCAGACGGCCGGATGGCTGAAAGGCGACCGGCTGGTTTTTCCTGACGTGGGAGAAATCCTGCGGACGTTTGTCCGCATGCTTGGAGAAGAACGTACCTGGCAGCAGATCGGTACGACGCTGGTCCACCTGGTGGAGGCACTGGCGGCCGCCGCGGCAATCGGTACGGCACTGGGCCTTGCCCAGGGGAAAAGCATGTTTATCAGGAATCTGCTGAAGCCGCTGATGATCCTGCTCCGGTCCATTCCGATGATCGTCATGACCGTGATCATCATGGTGCTGACCAAGTATGAGCGGGTGCCGCTGATTGCGTCAGCGCTGATGCTGATTCCGCTGATCAGCGAGGCTACGGCGGAAGGACTGCGGCGGATTGAACCGGAAATGATCGATGTTTACCGGATGAACAGCGGGTTCAATGCCAGGGTCCTGTTCCGGGTTTATCTGCCGCTGATGGCCGGGTACCTGAAACAGGCGTATATCAACGCCGTGGGTATGGGCATCAAGCTGGCCGTGACTACGGAATACCTGGTACAGGCGCGGAATACGCTTGGAAAAGCGGTGTACAGCAGCGCATACTTTAATGAGTATGCGGAAATCTATGCGTACGCACTGATCATGATACTGCTGGCAACGCTGGTCAGCGCGGTGCCGGAGACAATCAAGCGGATCATCCGAAAAGGATGATCCGCTTATTTGAAAATGAAAAAATGGTCGAAAAAACAGTGCTTTGAGCACTGTTTTGGAGATTGTCTTCGGAAAGAATGAAAAACCGCCTGCGAGATGCAGGCGGCATAAATGATCGGTTTCCAGTAAAGCGTTGAGCGCTGTCAGATGAAGAAGCTTTCAGCTTTTCGCAGCTAAAAGTTTCTTCGCGCTGGCAATACGGACGCAGAGGGTGAAGGTTTCCATGGCGGTTTTCAGCTCCGGCAGGGTCGGATAGGTGGGAGCGATCCGGATGTTGGAGTCGTTGGGGTCCTTTCCGTAGGGCCAGGTCGCGCCGGCGGGGGTCATAATAACGCCCGCTTTCTTCATGAGGGCGACAATTTCCTTCGCACAGCCGGGCATGGAATCAAAGAGGATGAAATAACCGCCGCGGGGTTTGGTCCAGGTACCGATATCCAGGCCGGCCAGTTTTTCCTCCAGGGTGTTTTCAACCATCTCGAACTTGGGCCGGATGATGTCCGCGTGCTTGCGCATATGTTCCACCATGCCGTGGATGTCGCTGAAGAAGCGGACGTGACGCAGCTGGTTCACTTTATCATGACCGATGGTCTGATATTTCAGGGTGGCAACAAAATCCACCATGTTGTTGGGACTGGTGGCGACGGCGGCAATACCGCTTCCGGGGAAAGTGATCTTGGAGGTGGAGGCAAACTTGTAAACCAGGTCCGGATTGCCGGCGCGCTTGCACTCCGCCAGGATTTCAATCAGGTAGTCCTGATGATCGTCATAGAGATGATGCATGCCGTAAGCGTTGTCCCAGAAAATCCGGAAGTCCGGCGCGGCAGGCTTGAGCCGGGCGAAGCGGCGGACCGTCTCGTCCGAATAGGAAATGCCGGAAGGATTGGAGTATTTCGGCACACACCAGATGCCCTTGATGGTATCATCCTCGCTGACCAGCTTTTCCACGATGTCCATATCCGGACCGGTGGGGGTCATGGGAACGGGGATCATCTTGATGCCGAAATATTCCGTGATGGCAAAATGGCGGTCATAACCGGGGACGGGGCAGAGAAATTTTACCTCCGGCAGCTTGCACCAGGGGGTGCTGCCCATGACGCCGTGGGTCCATACACGGGAGATGGTATCGAACATGACGTTGAGGGAGGAGTTCCCGTAGATGATGATGTCCTTGGGGTTGTTCTCCATCATATCGCCCAGCAGTTCGCGGGCTTCCTGGATACCGGTCAGCTGACCGTAGTTCCGGCAGTCGGTGCCGTCTTCACAGGTGAGATCAGATGAAGAATCCAGAACGTCCATCATGTGCATGGAAAGGTCCAGCTGATCGATGCAGGGAATGCCCCGGCTCATGTTCAGCTGCATATCCATGGCCTGAACCTTTTTGTATTCCTTTTTCAGCTCTTCCAGTTCCTGGTTCAGTTCCTCTACAGACATTTCCACATAAGGCTTCATGATGAACATCCTTCCTTCGGAAAAAAGATCAGAAATTACGTTATCACAAACATCTATGGTTTTCAAGCATCGGGTTGTATTTCTGATGAGCTAAAAAAAGGAATGTGAGACACATTCCTTTTTCATTGAAAAATGAAGCCGGTTTTATTTTCCCAGAATGCGGAGAAAGTTGAAAAGGCCGAGGTTCCAGATGTCGAAATTGTGGTCTCCGGGGCATTCCTGCCAGTGGAAATTGGCATCCGTGAGCTGATCGGTATACTTCAGCAGGTCTTTGGCAGCGGCGGAAGCGGAGGCATAGGCGATGGAATCCCCGGTGCCGCAGAGATTATAGAAATAACGGATGGGATAAGCGTCAAACTTCTTGATTTCCGCGGCAACTTTGGCAGCGGGATAGCTGGTGGGTGCCGCGGAGAAGGCACCGAAGGCGGAGAACAGATCCATACACTCGCACAGGCCGATATTGATGGTCTGCATGCCGCCCATGGACAGTCCGGCCATGTAGCGGTGATCCCGGTCTCCGTAAGTGGCATAATGTTCGTCCATCCAGGGCAGAAGATCATTGCGGATTTCCTGACCGAAGGAGTAGAAGGCCTGCATGTTGCTCCAGTCTGTATTGCCGCAGTCCTTTGTGGAGCGGCCGTTGGGCATGACGATGATCAGAGGCCTGATCTCGCCCTTTGCAATGAGGTTGTCCACGAGGTTTTTACCCATGCTGGGATTGCTGAGGAAGCCCCATTCCCGCTCGGTACCGCCGACGCCGTGGCAGAGAACCAGCAGATCATACTGATTCTCCTCCGAATAACCGGCGGGCAGATAGACCAGAGCAGGCTTGGTGATTTCCGCCCGGTCACCGTAATAATCTTTGGAAGGATACTCGATCCTTTGAACCAGACCGCCATCCTGAACGCTCTTTCTGTACTCCATGGGCAGCTTCTCCGGCAGGTCCGGAAGACCGGGCTCCGCAAAGGCGGCGGCGGTGAGACAGAGCAGGCAGACAAGCAGGAAAAGAATCAGGAACAGTTTCATGAGGAAAACCTCCTTACTCAGAACAGTTTCAGCAGCTGATTTAACTATATGCCTCCCATCCCCGGAAGACAATAGACAATTGTTGCGGTGATGAATGTCACCGAAGATTAACATTCCGGGGTGGAAATGTAAGCTTGAGATGGTTGAAGCACTAAGGATTATATATTATCATAAAGTGCGAAAGGTGGGAAATGTATGATCGGAAAGAATCTTCAGAAACTGCGGAAACAGAACGAGCTGACCCAGGAAGCGATGGCGGAGCTGGTGGGCGTTGCCCGGCAGACCATTGCCAAGTGGGAAACCGGTGAAAGCGTGCCGGACCTGGAAATGGCCGGAAAACTGGCTTCCGCGCTGAAAGTTTCCCTGGATGATCTTACGAACGCGCCGGAAAATGAACTGGACGGCCGGCCAGGCATGAGAGGAAAGCACATGTTCGGCGTGGTGACAGTGGGCGATAAGGGACAGATTGTAATCCCGGTCCGTGCACGGCGTGTTTTCAATATCAATCCCGGAGACCAGCTGATGGTGCTCGGGGATGAAAACAGCGGCATCGCACTGGTAAACGCGGAGTTTTTTATGAGTGTTGCGGAGGAAATACGAAATGGCTATTGAAATGACAAGCCCGTTGAAAGTGAAGGGACTTTGCAAGCAATATCCGGCCTTCAGGCTGGAGGATGTCTCCTTTGAACTGGTGCCGGGTAGTATTACAGGTTTTATCGGACGGAACGGCGCGGGCAAGACCACAACCATCAACAGTATCCTGGCGTTTGTGAAACCTGACGCGGGAGACATCTCCTTCTTCGGGATGGAATACCCGGAGCATGACCGGGAAATCAAGGAAAAGATCGGATTCGTATCCGCCGGAATGACGTACTATACCCGGAAGAAACTGAAGACGATCACAGCGGTGACAAAAACCTTCTATCCCGGATGGGATGACGGCGCTTACCGGAAATGGCTGAATGCCTTCAGCCTGGATGAGGAAAAGACGCCGGCGGAGCTTTCCAACGGTATGAAAATCAAGTACGCCCTGGCGCTGGCACTGAGCCACGGGGCGGAGCTGCTGATCCTGGACGAACCGACCAGCGGCCTGGATCCGGTCAGCCGGGAGGAACTGGTGGAAATCTTCCTGAAACTGAAGGATGAGGGAAAAACGGTTTTCTTTTCCACGCATATTACTTCAGATCTGGAAAAATGCGCCGACCGGATCCTGTTTCTGCAGGAAGGAAAGCTGAAAGCGGATGAGGAACTGGAAACGTTCCGGGAGAACTGGCGGATTGCGGAATGCGGAAAAGAGATACCGGAGGAACTGAAAGCGACGGCAAAAGGCTGCTGCCGGGTACGGGACGGCTATACCGTGCTGATCCGGAAAGAAGAAGCCGGAAACACTGAGACCCGGGCGGCAAGCCTGGAGGAGATTATGATTCATCTGGAAAAGGAGGGAGAGGAAGCATGAAGCTGCTGATGAAAGAGTGGAAACTGTGCATGCATCCCACGGGATATATCATGCTTCTGTGCGCGGCACTGGTACTGGTGCCGGGATATCCCTATACGGTAAGCTGCTTCTATATGGGACTGGCAATCTACTTTATCTGCCTGACGGCGCGGGAAAACCATGACGCTTCCTATACCCTGACCCTGCCGGTATCCCGCGGGGACGCGGTGAAGGCCAGGATCCTGTTCTGTACAGTGCTGGAAATCCTGGACCTGCTGCTGATCGGCCTGATGATCCTGCTGAAGAACGCCATCGGGAATATGCCGAATCCGGCCGGCCTGGACGCGGGACTGGCGCTGATCGGAGAGGGAATGATTGCTTTCGCCCTTTTCAACATGATTTTCTTCCCGCTTTACTACAGGGACATCAACAAGCCCGGAAAGGCTTTTGCATTTGCCGCAGGCGCCATGTTCCTGTGGATTATTATGGAAATTGCCGCCACGTACACAGTGCCGTTCTTCCAGGCACTGGATACGCCGGATCCGCAGAACCTGAGCGACAAGGGCCTGTTTACCCTGGCGGGACTGGCGCTGTTTGCCGGCGGAACGGCAAAGAGTGTGCAGATGAGCACGAAACGGTTTGAGGAAGAAGACCTCAGTTTGTAATGAAGAATGAAAAATGAAGAATGGCGGATAAAACAGTTTCCGGAGTGATCCGGAAACTGTTTTTTTGAATTGAATGATGTGTGGAAACAGGACAGGTACGGGAAATGAAAAGCTGGTTTTTGATTCTTCTGATTTGCAGAGAATGATGGTATAATAACTTATTATTGTATATGGTTGCAGTTGGAGGAAAAAGCATATGTCCAGGGAGCAGAAGGTTACACTGAAGGAATGGCTCTTTATTACGGCCGGAATTCTGATTATGTCGGCGGGAATCTATTTCTTCAAGTTTCCCAACCATTTTTCCACCGGCGGGGTCACGGGCATAGCCATTATCCTGGGACATTATATTCCTTCCATTACTCCCGGAACCCTGGTAACGATTATCAACATTGCGCTGCTGGCCCTCGGATTCGCAGTATTCGGAAAATCCTTCGGGATCCGGACAGTGTATGCTTCGCTGCTGTTGTCCGGCACCCTGCAGCTGCTGGAAGTGATCTGTCCCCTGGAGGCGCCGATGACCTCCCAGCCGCTGGTGGAGCTGCTGTTTGCCGTCGGTCTGCCGGCGGTGGGTTCCGCGATCCTGTTCAACCTGGACGCCTCTTCCGGCGGGACGGATATTATCGCAATGATCCTGAAAAAGCATACGGCGCTGAACATCGGCATCGCGCTGCTTTGCAGCGATATCATCATCACCGTATCCGCCTGCTTCGCGTTCGGCATGGAAACAGGACTTTTCTCCATCCTGGGCCTGATTATCAAGTCCCTGTTCATGGATCTTGTGACAGATAACCTGAAAACCAAGAAGTGCTTCCAGATCATCACATCCGATCCGGAACCCATTGAACAATTTATCACCGCGGAGCTGCACCGGGGCGCGACCCGCCTGCACGGGGAGGGCTCCTATACTCACGAGGGAAAAACCGTGCTGCTGACGGTGGTATCACGGCATGAAGCGGTGCTGCTCCGGAACTACATCCACAAGCAGGATCCCGCGGCGTTCATGATCATCACCTCCAGCACGGAGATCATCGGAAAAGGATTCCGCGGAGTGAACTGAAACCACAGATCAGGAGGAGAAATTCATATGATTCATTTCGGTATGCCGACCCTGATTGAAAATCACACGCTGCAGGACAACATTGACCTGTGCGAAAGCCTCGGCCTGCGCTTTATTGAACTGAACATGAATTTCCCTGAATATCAGACAGACGAGCTGCAGAAGACGGAGAAGCTGATCCGGGCCGCAGAAAAGGCCGGAATCTACTATACCATCCACCTGGATGAAAACCTGAACATCGCAGATTTCAACCGGCTGGTTTCGGAAGCCTACCTGGAAACCGTCCGGCAGTCCATTGAAGTGACCCGGAAGCTGATGGGACTCCGAGACTGCCTGGATCCGGAAAAGCGGCCCCTGACGCTGAATATGCACATGAATCCCGGCATTTATATCACCCTTCCGGACCGGAAAGTGCAGATGTATGAGCGGGATTTTGAAACTTACATGAAAGCCTTCGCTTCCTTCCGGGCCTGCTGCGAGGAGTGGATCGGAGCGGAGGATATCCGCATTGCCGTAGAAAACACAGACGGCTTTCGCAGCTACGAGCAGGAAGCTGTCCGATACCTGCTGGAAAGCCCCGTCTTCGGACTGACCTGGGATATCGGCCATTCAAAGGCGGTACATGAGACGGACGTTCCGTTTATCACCGAACATCAGGACAGGCTGATTCATTTTCACATCCATGACGCGACAGAAACGCCGGCCAAAAATCATCTGGCGCTCGGCGACGGAGAGCTGGATCTGGCCGCAAGGCTTGGCCTGGCGGCACAGCGAAACGCACGGTGCGTCCTGGAAACAAAGACCGTTGAGGCACTGAAAAAATCCGTTGCCTGGCTGAAAGAGCATCAGCTGTGGAACGTGTAAAAGAAAGCCGGAGGATTCCAATGCAGAACTTATTCACATCCGCCGGGGAAACGCTGACCGGTATGCCGTGGAATACCTATCCGCGTCCGCAGCTGGTCCGGAAGGACTGGCTGTGCCTGAACGGACAATGGGAGTTTATCAGCGGCGGGACAAAAACGGAAATCCGGGTTCCGTTCTGTCCGGAAAGCCTGCTTTCAGGTGTAAACCTGCCAATGGAATACGGCCGGGAAATGGTGTATTCCAGGCGCTTCACCGTGCCGGAGGACTGGCAGGGGGAACGGATTCTGCTTCACTTCGGCGCTGTCAGCCGGAAAGCGACGGTCAGGATCAACGGAAAAGAAGCGGTTTCCCATGATGAGAGCTATCTTTCCTTTTCGGCGGATATTACAGATCTGGTCTGTGAAGGGGAAAATGAACTGTCGGTCACAGCGGTGAACGATCTGTCCCATCAGCATCCCTGGGGCAAACAGAAAGAAAAGCGGGGAGGCATGTGGTATACCCCGGTGTCCGGAATCTGGCAGACGGTATGGCTTGAGCCGGTTCCGGAACGGTATATTCACTCCCTGACGATCCATACGGGCAGGGATTACGCGGAGATCACGGTAAACGGCGCTGAAGAAGGCGCGGTTGAAATGAACGGCGTCTGTTATCCTCTGGTGCGGGGCACAGTCCGGATCGGGATCGAAGATCCGGTCTGCTGGAGTCCGGAGAACCCGTATCTGTACCGGTTCACAGTTGCTGCGGGAGAGGATCGGGCGGAGGCTTATTTCGCCCTGAGAACGCTGTCCATTGAGCGCGTCAACGGAATCCGGCGGCTTTGCCTGAACGGTAAACCGTATTTCTTCCACGGCCTGCTGGATCAGGGATACTGGAGCGACGGCCTGTATACGCCGGCAGATCCGTCCTGCTATGAAGCGGATATCCTGGCCATGAAAGCGCTCGGTTTCAACATGCTGCGGAAACACATCAAAATCGAGCCGGAACAGTTCTACTACGACTGCGACCGGCTGGGAATGATCGTTTTCCAGGACATGGTGAATTGCGGAGAATACCGCTTCCTGCGCGATACCATCCTGCCGACAGCCGGATGGAAACCCATGAAGGACGCACGCCTGAACCGGGACCGGACGGCCAGGGAGAATTTTCTGAAGACGATGGACGCAACCGTCCGCCTTCTGGACAATCATCCCTGTATCTGCCTGTGGACCATTTTCAACGAGGGCTGGGGACAGTTCTGTGCGGACGACGCCTACCGGCGGCTGAAAGCGCTGGATGCCAGCCGGTTTGCTGACAGTACTTCCGGCTGGTTTGCCCGGAAACTGAGCGACGTGGAAAGCCTTCACATCTATTTCAAAAAGCTCCGGACCGGAAAACAGGACCGGCCGCAGTTCCTGTCAGAGTTCGGCGGATGGTCCCTCAAAATTCCGGAGCACAGCTATAACCTGAAAAAGACATACGGATACAAAAAGTATGAAGACAGGGAAGCTTTTGTCCGTGACCTGAAAGCACTGTACCTGGAAGAGGTGCTCCCCCTGATTTCGAAGGGATTGTGCGCTGCCGTATACACCCAGGTTTCAGATGTTGAGGATGAAACCAACGGCCTGCTGACCTTTGACCGGAAGGAAGCCAAGGTGACCCCGGACGAGTTCAGGGATGTATCCGAAAGGCTTTACAGGACGATGAACGAGCAGGCCTGAAAGAGACCGGAGGAATAAGAGGTGCTCCCATGAAGAAGAACAGGAAATTCCAGGCGGCCCTGATCATATTCTCGCTGACCGGCCAGATCGCGTGGGTCGTGGAGAATATGTATTTCAACGTGTTCATTTACAAAATGTTTCGCGCGTCTGCATCGGATATTGCGCTGATGGTCACTGCCAGCGCCATTGCCGCTACGCTGACTACCATCCTGATGGGGGCCCTGTCTGACCGGATCGGGAAGCGGAAAATCTTCATGTGTGCCGGATACATTGCCTGGGGCATTTCCATTATTTCCTTTGCCCTGATCCGGAAGGACGTGATTTCCTCCCTGTTCGGCATGGTGACCGGCGCGGCAACCATCGGAATCACGCTGGTGATCATCATGGACTGCGTGATGACTTTCTTCGGTTCCACGGCAAACGACGCCGCATACAACGCATGGCTGACCGATTCCACAGACGCCACCAACCGCGGGGCTGCCGAAGGCATCAATTCCATGATGCCGCTGATATCCATCCTGGTGGTGTTCGGCGGATTCATGGGATTTGACCTGGACCAGGCTTCCAGCTGGACGACCATCTACTGTATTATCGGCGGTCTGGTCCTGCTGATCGGTATCCTGGGGTTCTTCCTGGTGGAAGAAGCTCCGGTGAAAAATCCGGACAGCCTGGGCTATTTTGCCACGATCCTGTATGGATTCCGGCCGGATGTGATCCGGAAAAACGCGGTGCTGTATTTTTCCATGGCAGCCTTTATTCTCTTCAACATTTCCATCCAGATCTACATGCCCTACCTGATCATCTACTATGAGCAGACGCTGGGCATGGCGGACTATGTGCTGATTATGGCGCCGGCCATCATCCTGGCCGCTGCAGTGACGTTCTTCTTCGGAAAGCTGATTGACCGTTTCGGATTCAGGAAGACGGTCCTTCCGGCCGTGTTCCTGCTGGCTCTGGGATTTGTGCTGTTCTGGCTGGTGCCTTCTGTGATTCCGGCGGAGGGTATAGCGATGAAGATCCCGGTATTCATCGGTTCGTTCCTGATGATGTCCGGTTACCTGAGCGGAATGGCAGCATTCGGTACACAGCTGCGCAACTATACGCCGGAACACATGGCAGGCCGATTTCAGGGACTGCGGATTCTGTCCCAGGTGCTGATTCCCGGCATCATCGGCCCGCAGATCGGCGCATGGGTGCTCCGGAATGCGCCAACCGTTTCCAACAGCGACGGTACCACCTCGTTCCTGCCCAGTGCGGATATTTTTCTGACGGCGCTGATTGTACTGATAATTCTGACTGCGGTGCTGACCGCCTGGCTGCTTCGTAAAAGAAAAAGTGCGGAAAATCGGGGGAACAGATGAAGTTTCTTTGGAAGCATATCAGAAAATACCGGTGGATGATCCTGTTCGGGATGCTCCTGAAACTGGCCGGAACGCTGACGGAGCTGCTGATTCCTTATGTCATGGAGCATCTGCTGGACCATGTGGTGCCGCAAAAACAGACGGCGCCGGTTTTGATGTGGGGCGGAGCGATGATCCTCCTGGCCTGCCTGGTGCGGTTCCTGAATGTGACGGCCAATAAAAAGGCAGTATGGATCGCCAAGGAAAGTATCTTCACGATCCGGCGTGATCTGTTCCATTCCGCACTGAACCTTTCCGGCAGACAGACGGATGAGATCGGCCTGCCTTCTCTGATTTCCCGGATGACCTCCGACACCTACAATGTGCAGAACTTTATCCGGGCGGCGCAAACGCTGGGGATCCGGGCACCGATTATGCTGATCGGTGGGATTGCGATTACGCTGACCATGGATACAGGCCTGGCGCTGATCCTGTGCATTATGGCACCAATCATGATCGGCCTGGTGGTATTCATCTCCTTCAAGGGGATTCCGCTGTATGACATGGTACAGCGGGGGATGGATGATATTGTACGGATCATGCGGGAAAACATTACCGGTATCCGTGTGGTGAAGGCGCTGAGCAAGGAACCGTATGAGATGCGGCGCTTCGGCGGAGCGAATGACATTACCTCTAAACGGGATATCAGGGCCAGTATTATCATGGCGCTTCCCGGTCCGGTGGTGACGCTGTTCCTGAATATCGGCCTGACGCTGATTGTTTTTATCGGAGCCAAACGGGTGAACGCGGGCGTGACGCAGCCAGGCGTGATCCTGGCCTTTCTGACCTATTTCAATATGATCCTGATGGGCGTGATGGGCCTGAACCGTGTGTTTCTCATGCTCTCCAAAGCCAACGCTTCAGCGGCACGGATTGCCGGGGCGGCGGAGGTGGAGGAGGATCTGGCCGTCCTGCCGGCAGAAGCCGGCGCAAAGACAGACAGAGAAGGCTACATTGTGTTTGATCATGTGACCTTCAGCTACGCTGAAGACGACGGAGAAACACCGCAGGATAAGGCGGCTTTCGCCGGGCTCGCACGGCAGCAATGCCTGAAGGATGTGGATTTTGAAATCCGCAAAGGCGGTTCCCTTGGCATTATCGGCGCCACAGGCAGCGGGAAGACTACCATTATCAACCTGCTGATGCGCTTCTACGATCCCGGGGAAGGACATGTATTTATCGGCGGCCGGGACGTGCGGACCCTGGACAGGGATGTACTGCGCAGGCGTTTCGGCACGGTGTTTCAGAACGATACGGTGTTTGCGGCAAGTATTCGTGAAAACGTGGTTTTCGGCCGGAAGGTGGATGGCAAGAGGCTGGAAGAAGCGCTGGCCGACGCCCTGGCGGCGGATTTTGTAAAGGATTATGAGGACGGCGCGGATCATATGGCAGCCATTCACGGCGGCAATTTTTCCGGCGGACAGAAACAGCGGCTGCTGATTGCCCGGGCCCTGGCAGCGAAACCGGATATCCTGATCCTGGATGACAGTTCCTCGGCGCTGGACTACCGGACAGACGCGGAGCTGCGCAAGGCGATCAGCAGCAAGTATGCCGGGACTACCCTGATCGTAATCGCCCAGAGGATTTCTTCCATCATGAACCTGGACGAGATTATCGTGTTGGATGAGGGCGGAATGATCGGCAAGGGTACGCATGAGGAACTGATGCGGAACTGCCCGGTTTACCGGGAAATCCAGCAAACCCAGATGGGGGAGGCAGAATAATGGCAAAAAGAGACTCCATTATGACCAAACCCAGGGATTCCAGGGGAACTTTGCGGCGGCTGCTGTCCTATCTGGGCACGTTCAAGGTACTGATCCTGCTGGTGGCAGTGCTGTGCCTGATCAGCAATGTACTGAGCCTGTGGGGACCGACACTTGCCGGTTCCGCAATCAACGAGGCCGCGGCAGGAAAAGGCCTGGTCAACTTTGAACGGGTCACCTGGTTTGCGGTGCGGATGCTGGCGGTATACGTCTGCTCATCGCTGATCACCATCCTGATCCATATGATCATGGTGAACGTGTCCAAACGTGTAGGCCGGAAGATGCGGCAGGACATTTTCGACAAGCTGATGCGGCTGCCGGTGGGCTTTTTTGACCGGAACCAGGCCGGCGATATCATCAGCAGGGTTTCCT
Source organism: uncultured Eubacteriales bacterium (assembly GCA_900315675.1). Classification (GTDB taxonomy): domain Bacteria; phylum Bacillota; class Clostridia; order Christensenellales; family Aristaeellaceae; genus Aristaeella. The sequence goes on along the minus strand of OMZY01000002.1, from coordinate 147,621 downwards.
ATGACGTGGACGTGATCAGCACCTGTATGGCTACGGACGTGGTGGCGATCCTGACCAGCATCGTGACGGTAATCGGCGCGCTGATCATGATGATCCGGATATCCCCGGTGCTGAGCCTGGTGGCGCTGGTGACGGTGCCCGCTTCCGTTATTTTCACCGCCTATATGCGGAAAAGAACGCAGCCCAGGTTTGTGAAGCGGTCCCGGTCCTACGGGGCAATGAACGGTTTTGTGGAAGAACAGCTATCCGGACAAAAGACGATTCAGGCTTATGCCTATGAAGACCAGATTGACGAAAAATATGAGGACATCAACCACCAGGCGGCCGAAGCCTATTATGACGCGGACTCCCTGGCGGCGACCATCGGCCCTACGATCGGCTTTATCAACAACATCGGCCTGAGCCTGATCACCCTGCTGGGATCGGTGCTGTATATGAACGGAGCCATCGGGCTGGGCAGCATCTCCTCATTTGTTTTGTATTCCCGGAAGTTTTCCGGACCGATCAATGAGGTGGCGAACATCATCAACGAGCTGTTCTCTGCCCTGGCGGCAGCGGAACGGGTGTTCGGACTTCTGGACCAGGCGGAAGAACTGCAGGACGCAGAAAACGCAAGGACTCTGACGGACACAGAAGGCAATGTGGCACTGAACCATGTTTTTTTCGGCTATGATCCGGAACGGACGATCATCCATGATCTGTCCATGCGGGCGGACGCGGGAAAACTGACGGCGATCGTAGGTCCCACGGGTGCCGGAAAAACCACGATCATCAACCTGCTGATGCGTTTCTATGACGTGGACAGCGGCAGCGTGACCGTGGACGGACAGGACGTGCGGGAGCTGACGCGCAGAAGCCTGCGGGCCGCCTATGCCATGGTGCTGCAGGACACCTGGGTGTTCCGGGGAACGATTTTTGACAACATTGCCTACGGCAAGGAGAATGCCACGATGGACGAAGTGGTGGCCGCGGCGAAAGCGGCCCACATCCATCCGTTTATCATGCGGCTGCCGGAAGGCTACCAGACGGTGATCAGCGAGGACGGCGGCAACATTTCGAAGGGGCAGAAACAGCTGCTGACCATTGCCCGGGCGATGCTGTACGATTCCAGCATGCTGATCCTGGATGAGGCTACCTCCAACGTGGATACCTCCACGGAACGGGAAATCCAGCGGGCTATGCGGGAACTGATGAAGGGACGGACCTGTTTTGTGATTGCCCATCGACTTTCCACGATCCGGAACGCGGACAATATCCTGGTGGTCAATCAGGGAGATGTTGTGGAACAAGGGACGCACGATGAACTGATGCGGGCGCGGGGGTTCTATTACCGCCTGTACCGGGCTCAGTTTGAATAAAAAAAGAGCTTGACATGTCGTCTCCAGTAAGATATAGTGATCACAATTAAATGAGAAAGGAGGTTCTTTGTATGGTCAACTTTGCAAATACCGGACGGCTTACAGCAACCGGAACTACAGTTAAAAATATCCGCATCGGCAATATGCCCGATCATACGAAGAGCCTGATGAAATAAATCTCCGGCACACTTCTGATATGAGCGGCCGCTTGTCCGTACGGATAAGCGGCTTTTTGCTGCGCAAAAAAGAATAAAGGAGGCGAAAGGGATGAGCAGTTCTGCGCACGGAAAAACCCCGGCAACCAAAGAAAAAATAAAACAGGGAGCCGGCGAATAGCCGGCCGGGAGGGAATGATGTTTTTTCCGGAACAGATGAACCCGGACGACCGGTTCCATGACTGTACAGTCAGGATGGGACAGGTTCAGATCCGGCTGTCCGCCAATGAACGGAAAGAGCCGGATCGTACCGGAATCCTGGGCAGGAACGCCTGCCAAACCCTTCAACAGGGGAAAAAATAACGAAGAAAGGAGATCAGAAACAATGATTTTATGGAATATCTTTTTTACACAGACACAAGAATGCACAAATAATCAGGTACCGGAACAGATGAACCGGTATACTGTCCACACAAATGAAAAAACAGATGAGCAGCGCGGGAGGAGGTATCTCAGTACCCGAAGGAAGCCGCGCCGTAAAAGGAAGGAACCATTATGGATAAGAATATGCAGATATATGAGATGGTTGCCGGGGGGATGGATACCGCCAGTTTCAGGCAGCCCGGCATGGCGGACAGTGCGATCCGCCGGAACACCGAACCCTGTTATGTGACGTACGGCGGTGAAACTTTTTACATCGGAAATGAAGGAAAGCCGCCTGTGAACAGGAAGATTCGACGGCACTTTTTCAGCCGGATATTCCGGCACAGGAACAATAAGGAGAAAAATGCTTGGAAGGAAGTTATCGCGTAACACAGGTCCACAGGGACCGGTACCAGGTGAAAAACGGAACGGAAGAACTGTACTGCGTACTGACAGGCAGCCTGCGTTACCGGGAGGAATATCCGGTAGCAGGCGACTTTGTAGAGATCACAGTCAATCCTTACGGTGACAGCCTGATCCGGTCCATCCTGCCCCGGCGGACGGCTTTTTTCCGTCCGGACCGGGGCGGCCACGCGGACGGATTTGCCAAGAACCTGCAGATCCAGCCGTTGGTGGCGAACATTGATTATGTCTTTATCATTACCTCTCTGAATCACGATTTCAGCCTGAACCGGATCGCACGGTATGCCTCCATGGCAACGGCCGGAGGTGCCGTGCCGGTGGCTGTACTGACTAAAGCAGATCAGTGCCCGAATGTGGAAGAGATGGAGAAAAAAGTGTCTGAACTGAGCAGCCAGCTACGGGTGGCGGCAGTCAGCGCCTATACCGGATTCGGGCTGGAACGCCTGCAGGAATATTTTACGCCCGGAACAACCATTGCCCTGCTGGGGTCTTCCGGCGCGGGTAAATCCACCCTGATCAATACGCTGGCAGGGCGGGAGATCATGCAAACCGGCGGGATCCGGGAGGATGACTCCAAGGGACGGCATACGACCACTCACCGGGAGATGATCGAAATCAACGGCGTATTCTTTATCGATACACCCGGGCTGCGGGAACTGGGCATGATCGGCGCGGAGGAAGGGATCAGCGGAACATTTTCCGATATAGCCGACCTGATCAGCCAGTGCGCTTTTTCTGACTGCACCCATGGCAATGAGCCGGGCTGCATGGTCCGCAGGGCACTGGAGAACGGCTCCCTGACTTCCGAAAGATGGGAAACGTATCTCCGGCTTGAGCGGGAGAACAGAAGGAACAAAATCACCAAAAACGAAATGATGATGAACATTGCCATGAACCGCCGCAAAATGAAGGAGCAGCGAAAAGGACGATGAAACAAAAAGAGTACCCCGCGGGCGGGATACTCCTGTGTCCGGTGAAGATCAATCCTGCAGGGCGAGCTCGGCAGCCCGGACAGCATGGATCTCCGTTGTATCGAAAACCGGCAGGACTGAATTTTCCTGCTGAACCAGCAGGCCGATCTCCGTGCAGCCGAGGATGACGGCTTCAGCCCCCTGCTCCTTCAGTCCGGCAATGATCTGACTGAAACGGATACGGGATTCTTCTTTGATAATACCCAGACACAGCTCCTTGTAGATGACGCTGTTAACGGTTTCCACACCTGCCGCGTCCGGAATGAGGACTTCAAAACCGCGGTCAATGAGGCGGGATTTGTAGAAATCCTGGGTCATAGTGTACCTGGTTCCAAGCAGGGCGACCTTCCGGATGCCGGCAGTTTCCAGCCGGTCGGCTGTGGCATCCGCGATATGGACAACGGGAACAGAGATCTTTGCCTGAATCTGCGGAGCTACCTTGTGCATGGTGTTGGTGCAGATGACGATGAAGTCCGCGCCGGCGGATTCCAGCTTTACAGCCGCGTTTCCGAGAATTTCAGCGCTTCTGTCCCACTCGCCGTTTGCCTGGCAGGCTTCGATTTCAGCAAATTCGACGCTGTAGAGGATGATCCGGGCAGAGTGCAGGCCGCCAAGACTTTCACTGATCTTTTCGTTGATGATCCTGTAGTAGGGAATGGTGCTTTCCCAGCTCATTCCGCCGATTAATCCGATTGTTTTCATGATTGATTTCTCCGATTTGTGATGTTGGGTTATGCCAGAATTCTGGTTGGAATCCGCAGCTCCGCAAGGCCGCGGCAGATCACGCTGGCCGGATCCCCGTAAAGCGTGTCGGGAGGAAGACGCTTCAGGGCGCAGATCAGTTCCTCCTGACCGGGCAGAAGATCCGGAGCGTAGAAAGCACCGTAATCGCGGTTGCCGGGAGCACGGGAAATCTTTCCGGCTGCGGCAGCGATGTCGATGGTATCCAGGTCTCCCAGACAGGCTGTTTCGGCTCCGGTATTACCCATGTAAAGCAGCCGGTCCTGATGAACAGACAGATACAGTTCCTCCTGCTTTTGGGCAAAGAGATCCTGCAGGGAAAGCCCCTGCTCCAGCTGTTCCGCCATGGCGGCAGGAGTGGATTTTTCCGCGTTGCACAGGCATTCAGAGGTCTTCTGTCCCCACAGCTCCAGCCGGCCGGAAAGAGCCTGCAGGTCTGCCAGGGAGGCACGGTACGGTTCATATTCCGTCATGCTGGCATGCGGGGTATAGTTGGGAACGGCAAAGAAAATGAAATCCGGCCGGAGTTGGTCCAGCGTCCTGCTGATCCAGCCGGCGTCCTCCGGAAAGAAGCGGTTCATCATCAGGGAAACGCTGAGCTCCGCACCGCAGGATTTCAGGAATTCCGCGGCTTTGACAGAGGCCTCACAGGCGCCCTCCCGGCGGACGATTTCATCATGATGTTCCGGACTGCCGTGAAGGGTAATGCCGAAATCCTTATAACCACAATCCAGGTAAGCCCGGACGGCGGCTTCCTTATCCGGACGGCGCAGAAGGGCGATGCCGGTGGTCATGCCGTGGTGAAAGTGAGCAATGTGTTTCACAGAGGCTGCAGCGCGGATAATGGCAGCAATATCCGGATGATTGAAGGGCTCATTATCCATGGTAAAGCTGGCAGGGACCGGCAGAGCAGCACCCAGTTCATCCAGCCGGGCGATACACCGCAGAGCGTCTGGAAGCGGAATGCTCCGCCCGGGACCGCCGTTGACATAGCAGTGCCTGCAGCGTGTATTGCAGCCGGAAATGATCAGATCAAAATTGATATCCATTGCGAACTCCTGTATCAGGTCTTCCGGATCGGCCTGCCGACATGCATCTCACGGCGCCAGGCCGGCACTTCTCCGTCGTCTCCCCAGTATTCATCCATTTCGATGATTTTTCCGTCTGATATTCTGAGAAAAGAGACGACGTGGAAGGAAACGCTGTGATCCGGCGGAAACACACGACCGGCCAGAATGAACGTATCGCCGCTTTCCATGAAGCGTTCGATTTCACCGGTCCAGTCATTGGGATAATCGCAGTTCACCCGGACGTATTCCGCAACCGTGAACTGCTCGTTGGAGCAATGCCAGCGGATGACGGCATCCTCCCGGAACCAGGAAGGCAGACGTTCCCGGTTCTGGGAAAGAACGTCCTGCCAGAAAGTTTTGTAATCCATGATGTGCCCTTTACTCATGCCTGTCTGGTATTGATCCAGACCAGGAAACGTTCGTCAGTCTGTTCCGCAATCGCGCCGCCGTTGGCCAGCGCGACAGCCAGGGAGGCCCGGTTGTCCAGATGAATGGTGACCAGCACTTTGTCGATTCCCATTTCATCCGCTTTGCGGAGCAGCAGCTTCAGGAGCTCTTTGCCATAGCCTTTGCCGCGGTACTGCGGCGCAATGCCGTAACCGATATGTCCGCCCGCCTTCCGAAGGGCGTCGGTCAGGAAATGCCTCAGCTTGCCAAAGCCGACAGGCACTCCGTCCGCGTACAGCCAGTAGGTCGTAGCGGGGACCTTCCAGCCGTCAACGATGCCGTCCAGTTCGGACTCCTGCTGCTTTTTCACCAGCCAGTCCTGATACGCTTCATAGGTCAGGCCGTTGACATTGTTCTGCAGGCCGTTCTCCTCCAGGGGAATATCCTGCAGCATCTGATAGACATCCTTTCCGTCACCGACGGAAAGCTTTCTGAGTTCCAGCATGAGGTTTATACTCCTTTTTCAGACCGGCCGGAAGCTGTCTTTTTCCACGGCATCATACAGATCACGCTGCATTCTGCCTTCAAAGTAAGCTTTCAGCTCCAGGTTCCGGTTCCATTTTTCCTGATCATACATTCCGTAACGCCGCTTTACATCCGACATCCGGTCTACAATATCCATGACGCCTTCCGCACCGGAAATGGCGTCGCACAGCTGGATCAGGGAATCGTAATCATCCGGGACAGTTTCCGCCAGCTTTGTACAGATCAGGTCAGTTTCTTCTTCTGATGTATCCCGGTTCCCAACATAATCATCGATTTTCATCCCGTTGAAGGAATGGGTCAGGCAGATCCGGGCAGCGTCCGGATAATCCAGGCTCATCATATAGGTATACCCGTCGGAGACATGACCCAGATGCCTGACACCGAACTTCCGGCCGATATCGTGCAGCAAACCGAGTACATAGGCTTTTTCCGGGCAGAGACCGGCATACAGGGCGATCTTTTCCGCACAATGGGCGGCGGTCCTGCTGTGGTTTCCCCAGGGACCGGGATTGCATTGTTCCGCTTCAGCCAGAAGCTTCTCTGCTTCCGCACGGTCAGGATACCGGCCTTTTCCGGGATTGGCGATCCGGACGTAGTAATGTTCCTCATCCTGTCCGACAATCCGGCCGCCGTTTTTGAGCATGATCCGCAGGGAGGCCGGGTTGCTGATGAGCACCCGCAGATAAATTTCCTCCTCCGGCACAATGCGGTGCGCCTCTTCCAGGGTCATGTGCAGGCCTTCGGTTCCGTATCCCTTCTCCCGGTAAGGTTTGCCGATGAACTGGCCGATATGGCCGGCACCGGTACGAAGGGACTCGCACAGGTAATGGCGGATCCGGAACTGGCCGACGATGGTATCATCATCCCAGAGGAAGAAGAAAGTTTCCGGCACATATCCTTCCGGAAGTCCTTTTCCTTCAGAAAAGGCGATCATTTCAGGCAGGGCCTTTTCCGCAAAATCCTCCCGGGAAACGTTATGCCAGGCGTTTGTCAGGCCGTTTTCATCCTCAGGCATATCCCGGACAAACAACCATTCCTTCTCCAGGTCTTCCAGGCAGGCTTTTTTCAGGTATATCACAGGCTTGCTCCTTTGCTTTCAGAATGGCCGGGAGGCCGGGATTTGCCGGGCCGGTCATGTGCTCAGCTCCATGCGGGTTATTAGAGCGTATCATACCATAAACTGCGGGGAAAGAACAGGCAGCAGACGGAAAGATTTCTTTTCAATCCTGCCGGTTACCGGTATAATAAAACAATCCGGGAAGGAGTGTCCCCAAAATGATTATTGAGGAAATCAGGGCGGAGCTGAGCCGCCTGCAGGATACGAAATACAGGGAGATGCAGGTCCGGATCATTCCGACTGTCAAACCGGAAAGCATCATCGGCGTGCGGACCCCCGAACTGCGGCAGATGGCGAAACAGTATGCGCAGGACGCAGACATTGATGTGTTCCTGAATGACCTGCCGCACCGGTATTTTGAGGAAAACCAGCTGCACGCGTTTATCCTCTCCGGAATGAAGGATTATGCGCAGTGCCTTCGGGAACTGAACCGGTTTCTGCCCTGTGTGGACAATTGGGCTACCTGTGACCAGATGTCGCCGAAGGTGTTCCGGAAACACCGGAAGGAACTTCCGGACAGTATCCGGGAATGGATCGGATCAGGGGAAACCTATACCATCCGCTTCGGAATCGGCATGCTGATGGAGCATTACCTGGATGAGGATTATGATCCGGTATATCCTGAAATGGCGGCGGCCGTCCGATCCGGGGAATACTATGTAAACATGATGACCGCCTGGTATTTTGCCACGGCGCTGGCAAAGCAATATGACGCGGTTCTGCCTTATATTGAAAACCGCCGGCTGGATGACTGGACGCACAACAAGGCTATCCAGAAAGCCATTGAGAGCTACCGGATCACACCGGAGCAGAAAGCTTATCTGAAGACGCTGAAAACAACGAGGAAATCAAAATGATCAGGCTTGAACAAATCACCGGAAAAAATATATGGGACATCCTGAAGCTTGAGGTCGGTGAGGACCAGAAAAACTTCGTGGCACCGAATGATAGGAGCATTATCGAGGCATATGTCGCGATCACCCGGAACGGACAGGCATTTCCCTTCGGCATCTATGACGGGGAAACGCCTGTCGGCTTCTGCATGATCGGGTTCGGCGCGGACGACGACTGGGAGGACGCACCGGCCATAGCGGAAGGAAACTACAATCTGTGGCGCTTTATGATCGACAAACGTTACCAGGGCAGGGGATACGGCCGGGAAGCGATGAAAAGGATTATGGAATTTATCGCAACGGAACCCTGCGGTCCCGCAGGATACTGCTGGCTTTCCTATGAACCGGAGAACACGAAGGCAAAAGCCCTGTACGAATCTTTCGGTTTCCGGGAAACCGGGGAATTCGACGGCGATGAAGCCATTGCCGTGCTGAAACTGGAACAGAAGGACAGGAACGCCCTGACAGATCTGTTTGTGAAATGTGCGCGGGAGATCCTGAAGGAGAACCTGCTGGGCGTTTATCTTCACGGCTCCGCCGTGATGGGCTGCTATCAGCCGCAGAAGAGCGACCTGGACTTCCTTGTGGTTGTCAGGGAAAACATGACGGACACGGATAAGCGGGTCTTCCTGGACAGCGTTATCATGCTGGACGCGGCAGGGCCTGCCAAGGGTATTGAGATGAGCATTGTGACCCGGGACGTATGCGATCCGTTTGTGTATCCGACGCCGTTTATCCTGCATTATTCCAGAATGCATACGGCATGGTACCGGAGGGATCCGGAAGATTATATCCGGAAAATGAACGGGACGGACCGGGATCTGGCGGCTCACTTCACCGTGATCCGGGACAGGGGACAGTGTCTGTACGGCCTGCCGGTCCCGGAAGTGTTCGGTGAAGTACCGGAGGAAGATTACCTGGACGCCCTGTGGGAGGATATCAGCGGCGCGGAGGAAGAGATCACGGAGAATCCGATGTACCTGATTCTGAATCTGGCGCGGGTGCTGGCCTACCTGAAGGGGAAAAAGGTCCTATCCAAGAAGGAAGGCGGGGAATGGGGCCTTGCAGCTCTGCCGGAGGAATACCACGTACTGCTCCGGTCCGCACTGAAGGAATACGCGGAGGGGATCAACGAACAGTATGACCCGGAGACGGCAAAACGCTACGCGGTTTACATGCTGGACCAGATCCGGGCGGAAAGAGAACGACTTTAAGGAGTTTGCTCATGATCTATTATCAGGATAAAGAGCTTGTGATCCGCGACATGGAAGAAGCGGACGGAACGGTTTTTGTGGAGGAATTTACTGCCCAGGGATGGCATCCGAGCCTTGATTATTACCAGAAGAGGATGCAGGAACGGGCGGAGGGAAAATGTGCAGCCCTGACAGCGGAATACCAGGGAAAGCAGGCCGGCTATGTATACCTGTTCCTGGTTACGGAGGAGGGGCCGTTTGCGGGAAAGGGCTGGCCGATCATTGTTGATTTCAATGTGCTGAAAAAGTACCAGCGAAAGGGAATCGGCGGACGGCTGATGGACGCGGCGGAACAGATTGCCGGTCAATACGCGGATACGGTCTGCCTGGGCGTCGGCCTGTGTGAAGCCTACGGAAGCGCCCAGCGGATGTATGTGAAGCGCGGGTATATTCCGGACGGCTCCGGCGTATGGTACCAGGACAGACAGTGTGTGCAGTACGAAACGGTCTGCACTGTGGACGATGATCTGGTTCTGTTCCTGTACAAGAAACTGCAGGAAGAATGCTCCGGGAAAGAAAACTGAGGAGGTGAACCGGAATGGCGGAAGGAGCAGAACAATATGAACGCATTCCGGCCGCTGTTGCGGCGGTGATCGGTAACCGCAGGGGGAAGCTGGACGGGCTGGGAAAATCCGGTGCGCAGGTGGTGCTTTTTGAGGATTATGTGCTGAAAATCCGGCCGGAAAATGACTGGGATACAGAGGATACAAAAATCCTGCGGTGGCTGGAGGGAAAAGTACCGGCTCCGCGGGTAGCGGCCCATGCGGTACAGGACGGACAGGACTGGCTGCTGATGACCCGGGTTCGGGGCTGGGAACTGTGCAAACCTGAAATTATGAACCGGCCGACGCTGCTGCTGGACTGCATGGCGGAGGCACTGCATACCCTGTGGGCGATTCCGGCGGCGGAATGCCCTTTTGAGCGGACTGTGGCGGATACTCTGGCGCATGCGGAGGCAACGATCCTGGCCGGGAAGTTTGACGCTTCGGACTGTGAGCCGGAAACTTTCGGGCCGGGCGGGTTTAAAGACCCGAAAGCGCTGCTGGACTGGCTGAAGGAGAACCTGCCGCCGCAGGATCGGGTGGTCACGCACGGAGACTTCTGCCTGCCGAATCTGTTTACGGACGGGAAACGCTTTACCGGTTTTATTGACGTGGGAAAAGCGGGAGCCGGTGACCGCTGGACAGACCTGGCACTGGGCTGGCGAAGCCTGAAGCATAACAGCGACGGTCATTACGGGAAGGTGTATCCCAAAATCAACCCGGACGACCTGTTCCGGGCGGCCGGCATCGAAAAGAACGAAGAGAAGCTGAGGTACTATATTCTGCTGGATGAACTGAACTGACAGGGGAAAATGCAACCCGCCGGAGATTCCGGCGGGTCAGACTACAGACAAAATCCGAGGTATTCACCTCGGATTTTGTCATGTAAAAGCGCCTAAAACCTAATAGAATCAATGTGCAGAGTGTGATTCATGGTGTAATTACAGCACAAGGAGTGAATCGTATCTGAATTTGATGAAATCATAGGAAGATTATCTTCCGATTTTGCATGCCAAGGTATCCGACAAACAGGAATTGACCGAGCTCTTCAGAGCGAGGAATACGAGCAACAAGCATAGTGGTTGCGAGACTGTCACCCTGCAAACTGGAATCCGTCACTGCTTTAACATTGCACTGCCCTTTATATGATCAATATTCGTAGGATTGATTTACTTTCCTGAGCGCAGCTACATAATCGCAGCCTTTTTCTTTCACATTTTCCGGATTTATCGGATAATGTACATTGTAAAGAACCCCTTTTCCTCCGAATATATCCTCCATATAATCCTTTTCTATATGCCCGCCTACGACTTCAAGGCAAATCATAACATGATCATCACCCGGTACAATTTCTTTCTCCCACAAATACTGGCACTCAAGGTTCATGAAGCATTCAGCGACCATCGGCGCTTCTATCCATGAAGCTTTCTCCACGGTAAGCCCTGATGAAGTTATCTCATCCGTTTCGAACTGATTGTTCTGTATCGTCTGCATGCAGGCTTTGTATAAATCAGAAGACATGAAATTCAGTACTGCTGCCTTCTTTTCGTTCAGGCTTTGGTAAAGATGTCCACACTTATTCACGCTGCATAGAATCACGTAGTACCCGCCTCCATGATTCGCACTCGTAAACCCTGCCCATGACTGCATCGTAGCATTTGGCTTTCCATTAGATTTATAGGTTGTGACAAGAAACATCGGAGTCGGTATTCCCATAATAAATTCTTTCCAATCAAACCCGAAGTTTTTAGCAAATTCCCCGTATGTCCCCTTCATAGATTCAGGCATTTCTTTGTATTCGTATTTCATCTTTTTCTTTCCTTTCGCACTAAAGCCTACAAAAGAATTAACTTCAATTATCCCGACAACCTTCGATTTGCCGATGGTCACACCTGCCGGTGATTTCCGGCGGGTATTTGATTGCGGAACTTTTCCAGCGCCATCTTCAGACATAAACAGGATCAGATCTTTTTGAGGGTGAAAACACGGTCGTTAATGCTTTGCTGAAACTGTTCATCCGTCATGGACGGATCACGGGTTGCCTGCCATATGCTGCAGGGAATCTGACCGCAGGAGGCGCAGGTTGCGTAATGATACTTGTTGACACAGCAGCCGTAGATAGGGCAGGGTTTTCCTTCCGGAGCGTGAAACACTTTTCCGCAGGCTTCGTTGCATCCGGTGCAGAGATTGCCGTGCAGGGGGCACGCGGAGCAGTCCATTCCACAGACAGAAAGCCCGAGGATTTCGCGCTGCTTTGCCTTACTGAAATCCTTCAGCACCAGCTGATAAGAGCGGTCCAGCCAGCGCATCAGCAGGTCGTCCGGAATATTCCCGTCGGCTTTGACGGAGTTCCAGTGCTGTTTGTTGCTGTAGTACCCGGGAATGATATCCTCATACTGCTTCCGCATCAGTTCGCCTTCCAGCGGCTCCAGCTTGAAGTTGATATAGTAAGGCTTGTCGTTATCATCCAGCAGGATGGCGGCGAACATCTTTCCTCCGATGTGATACCGGATCCAGTTCCATTCCGGCTGCAGATCTTTTGTGACGCCGCGCCTGGCCATCAGGTATTCGTCAATCCAGGGATATTTCACTGAGCATACCTCCTTTGCTTTTCAAAGGCATAGTATCACATTAAACACGACATCAATATGTCATGTATTATGCATATCATAAATATTTTTACCGATTGACCGCAGCTCTTCCCGTAATTCCAATGGTTCCAGCAGTTCTGCCTCTCCCTGAAAAGACAGAATCCAGCTGATCAGGTGATTCTTGTCGGTAAAGCCTGCAGAAAACAGACAGTCTCCTTCCGGAGTAAGCTTATAGCAGTCAGGCCCGTATTCTTCAACCAGCCGCCATTTATATGCGGAACTGATTCGGACAGTAACGTGATACTTGTCGGGGAATGCCTGCTCGCCGAGAAGATCCGGCAGTTCCATCTGCCGCGGTATGAACGGCTCACCGATCTGCAGGGAATCCATGCGGTCCAGTTTAAACAGACGAGGAGCAGCCTTTTCCCTGCACCAACACCATAAATACCAGCTTGACCACTGAAACACCAGCAGTGACGGTTCCACAATCCGATTGCTTTCGCCGTTTCGTGACAAATAGTGGAATGAGATCAGTCGATGCTGTTCGATTGCTCCATGCAGCAACTCAATCTTCTCAGACAGGGATGCTTTATGCCAGGAAGCGAGATCGATCAGGATATGCTGGTCTCCCGGAAGGATTCCGGATGAACCGGGACTGATCTTTTCCATCAGCTGCCGGTACAGGTTATTTCCGCTTACACTGTCCAGACTTCTCAAGCCGGACAGAATCACATGCATTTCACGGGAGGTCAGGGCAGTACGATCCATCCTGAATCCGTCCATGATCCGGATGCCACCGCCCACACCCTGCTGTGTGACGATGGGAATACCGGCCTGGTTCAGCGCTTCAATATCCCGGTTGATTGTACGGCGGGATACTTCAAAACGTTTTGCCAGTTCCGGCGCGGTGACCTGCTCCTGGTTCAGGAGAACAGAGAGGATTGCGATCAGACGGTTAAGTTTCATGTGAGACACCTCAAACAGGACATAATAATGACATGTTTATTGTATCATACCGTCAGCAGCTTAACAAAAAGAACATGACAATGCTGTGTCATGTTCTTTGAGCCAGTAAGGAATATATTTGCCGGAGCCTGCAGGAGAAAGCCTGTGGAGAAACCACCTGGCGACCCTGCCTTCCACCAGGTTGTTGATTGTGCTGATACTGAACGGACTAACGCGGTCCTGCCAGTTCAGCAGGGTTTCACGTAAAGGGTTTTATCCATGATGCTCCTTCAGGTATTCATCACGCAGCAGGGACAGGTGCCTGATGATATCCGGATTCCAGTGAATCAGTACAGGAAGCTTTTCGCAAGGGAATTCACCGCATAAACCGCAGAACTGCACGCCATGGTCCCGGACGCAGGCGTGAACCTTGCACCGGCCGGAGGCAGCCCATTCGGGCACCCGGCCGTCGGATTCGATGCAGCCCGGGCAGCGGCCGTCGGCCTTTTTCGCACAGCCGGTACAACATTCACCGCAGGCAGTGATCAGGGTAAAATCAGTCATCATCAGTTCTCCTGTATCGTATCGTCCGGCTTTACCGGCAGCGTGCAGTCGTTCACTTTTGCCAGGCGCTGTACCGCTTTGTCAATCTGCCCGGACAGCTTTTTGGTCCGGCGGACGCCGGGCTCCAGCCAGATGTTCTGAACGGTGAAAGTGTTGTTTTTCCGGTCGGCCTTCGGTTCAATCCTGCCGACGAAACGGTCTCCGCAGATCATGGGAAGCACATAGTAACCGTATTTGCGTTTGACCGCGGGCGTATAGATTTCCCAGGAATACTGAAAGCCCCAGACGGCTTCGATCAGTTTGCGATCCCAGAGCATGGGATCAAGCGGAGCCAGAAATTCCAGCCTGGATCTGGTATCGGCCTGCCCGGCCGTAACGGACTCCAGCAGGGGAAGATCCTCCCGGAGCATATACAGCGGGAAACGGATGCCTTCCACCTGAACGGCGGAAATACTGCCGTTTTTTTCAAGACGGTCAAAGGAGGCGTTCCGCTGCTCCGTGGTCATGCTGATGCCGAGCCATGCAGTGGAATTGCGGTTCCAGAGCAGACCGACGGCCCCGATCCTGCGGCAGATACGCCAGTCCGTGAAGGCTTCCTCATCCCGGCAGGGATTCGGGGCACGGAGCAGATCGGAGGGAAAGTATTTATCCGCCAGATCATAATACTTCCGGGAACCGGTTTTATGGTGAATCAGCAGGACTCCGTCCGTATACAGCTGTTCCAGCACGGAACGGGCGGCCAGGGATTCCTTTTCCCAGTGACCGCTCCAGTGCATGGAGGAATGCCAGAAGACGGTTCCTTCAATCGGCAGGGTGTCGCTGCTGACGGGGCCGTGCTTCCGGATATAGGCGATTGCCTGCTCCTCCAGCTCGGGAATGCCGGGGAACTGCCGCCCGTGGGCGACGCTCCTTTCCCGGTAGCCGGAGAAGAAAGGCCAGTCCTCCCGGGGCCAGATAGACAGTTCCTTGTCGGAATAATCCACCAGCAGACGATCCCGGTACAACAGGTCGTTCAGCATCTTTCTGCGGAAGCCTTTGACGCGGGACTGAAGGGTCAGTTCCGCGTTCCGGCCGCAGACATCCACGGGATCAAACTGAATACAGCCGGCCTGGCGGACAAACTGATACGCCCCGTCCTTCCGGATGAAACGGTAGTCTCCCAGCAGACCCTGCTTCAACAGGATGAACTGCCTGGCCTGGTTTTTGGTAACAGTCAGCATAGGCATGATCAGCCGCAGTACGCGACGGCGTCCGCCTGGAAGTGCAGGCCGTCCGGCCCGCCGAAGTGGGCAAACTCAGTCTGGATGGATTTACGGACGGGATATTTGCCCTTGAAACGTTCTTTGATGACTTTTTCCATGACGGGGATGTTGAATATATCCCGGAAGAGACAGTCCATCTGGACCACGTTTTCCAGGGTGAGCCCGAAGAGGGCAAGACGGCTTTCCATCTGGTCGAAGGCGCCGTTGACCTGCTCCTCCACCGTGCCGCCGACATTCCCGACACAATAGCTTAAAAAACAATAATCTCCAGCTTTGATGATGCCGGAATGAGCCCAGCCTTCACTGATATCTTTTCGGATGATTTCACTCATGGTAACCAATATTTCCTTTCGGTTTTTACGGAACATATTCGCGAATAACGACCAAAGTTATTTTACTATGAGGCGGAAAAGAAGAAAAGCGAACAAACAGATTTTTGGATGAATATCCGGAAAAACGGGACAAGAAAAAGCCTCCGGGAACGAATACTTCCGGAGGCTTTTTCAGGGACGCAGGCCGGTCAGACAGCTCCGCTGCCTTTCAGGACGGCAGCCCGGACTTCAATGCTTTTCTGAAACGCTTCAGCAGGCCGTCCGGAATATTTCCGGTGCGCTGCGGGAAACGATCCGCAGGGAATTTCAGGCCTTGAGGAAATCATCCCGTTTCGGCGTGAAGACATCTAGCAGGATGCCCTTTTCCAGGCAAACGGTTCCGTGAACCAGTCCGGAAGGAACCACAATGGAGTCGCCGGGATTCAGGATGACGGATTCATCTTCCACACTGTAGCGGAAGGAACCGGACAGAACATAGCTCAGCTGGGTGTGGGGATGCGTATGAGGCGCGCCTTCCGAACCAGTTTCGAAGCTGACTTCCACAGCCATGAGGGAATCGTCATAGGAGAGAATCCGCCGGTCCGTTCCGCCTCCGAGCGGGATTACTTTGGTATCCTGGTGATGCTGTACAATGCCTTTCATATGATCCTCCTGATTTTAACGGCACTTTTCAGCGCCGAGATGTTTTTTCATAAAATCCCAAAGCTCCTCATCCGGAACGCTCGCCTGGCCGCCGGGAAGCAGGAAGGCTTTCTGAGGGGTGACGTAAAGGTAAATGCAGTTCTTTTTTCGGAAGGCCTGGCAGGCTGAAGACCAGGACAGGTCCTGAGAGGCTTCCTTTTTCTGATTGTTTTCGATGTGGATTCCAGCCTCACCGAGGGTCAGGGTATAGACGGTGCGGGCGGGCTTCAGCCCGGCGCGGACCGCATGCATATTCACCTGGCTGAGAAAAGTGCCGATATACACCAGGGGCAGGCCGATACCCACGGCCAGCAGTACGGCGGCAATCATGCCGGACTGCTCCTTCCGGGTGAGGAGCGCGATGATGGCAAAGGCGATGAGAATGGCAGAAAACACCGCGGGACGAACCCACTTTTTCCGCAGGATCAGCATGTCGAAACGCGCGAAACGCCGGAAGGTCTTCTCATCCAGCTTCACAGGAATGGAAATGGTTTTGGCTGCTTCCAAGGTTCTGTTCCTCACTTTCCCGTGGGGGTGATTTTGCGGCTGCCTGCCTTTGAACGGCCGGCCAGCTCACTGGGGGACATCTCAAAATACTGCCGGAAGGCGCGGAAGAAAGCGCTGTAATCCGTAAATCCGCTGGAATACCCCGCCTGCTGGACGCTGTAGCCCTGGCGGATCAGTTCATGAGCAGTTTCCAGACGCTTCCTGCGGATGTAATCCCCGGGCGTCATCCCAATGATCCGCTTGAACTGCCGGGTCATGGTGTTTTTGTCCAGGAAGAAACGCTGGGCCAGACTGCTGACGCTTATGGGCTCCCGGTAATGGGCGTTGATGTATTCATGAACTTTCATGATTTCCCCGTACCGTGTTCCGGGATCCTCCTGCGGCTTTGTCCGCTGGTTCAGGACCCGGCTGATATGGATCAGGAGCTGGGAAAGAATCAGATGGCAGAGGTACTGGCTGTCCGCGTCCGCCCGGTTCTTTTCATACAGCAGGGAGTAGAGCAGGTTCAGGATGATATGATAAGTCTTTTCCTCCGGAACAATCAAGTGCTGATCCTGCAGGTTGGTTCCCATGGTGCCCAGGGTTTTCGGCAGGAAAATGGACAGGGAGGAGACAAACTGGGGATTGAGCCAGAGCACGATCCGCTCGATGTCCCGGGGCGGCCCCTGCAGTTCCGGCCAGTGCGTTTCCCCCGGAGGAACCAGGATCAGGTTGCCGGGATGAAGATCATACTGACTGCCTTCCACATGGTAAGTATAGCCATCGGACAGCAGGCAGTAAAGCTCATAAAAATCATGCCGGTGGGGCGGCACACCGAAAGTCGCGGCATCGCAGTAGTGGTAAACTTCGATGTCGTTTCTGCTCATCTCTTGCAATATATTGAAGGCAGAGATATAGGCACCATCCACAGCAGCCACTTCTTTCAACAATATTTCTACCTGCATTATACATAAAATGATGTTTTTTGCAATATTATATGTATTTTCAACCATGTACAAAATGGAATGGATATGATTAAATATTGCCATCAGAAGGATGAGATCATCCTCAATTAAATAAGGAGGCATTTTCCATGAAGAAACTGCTTGGTATCCTGCTGGCCCTGGCTCTGCTGCTGGGCTGCACTGTCGCTTTTGCCGACCCGATTACCCTGACCTATGCTGAAGTGAACCCCGTTCCCGCTACCCTGGAAGAGAACAACGAAAGCGGCTCCGTCGTCAGCGACGTGGCCTGGGCTTTCAAAACCAAACTGGAAGAACTGTCCAACGGCGAAATCCTGGTTGACCTCCAGGGCGGCGGCGTCATGGGACCGGAAAAAGACGTCCTGGCCAACATCCTGGGCGGCGACACCTCCGTGGATATCGTCCGGATCTCTGCTTTCGCCCTGAACCAGTACGGCGCCAAGAAGAGCGTGTTCCTGACCCTGCCCTACGTGTTCAGCAGTGAAGAACATTACTGGAAGTTCACGAAGAGCGACCTGGCCAAGGAAATGCTGGCTGAAGCCAAGGAAGTAGGCCAGCCCTGGACCGGCCTGGCCTACGGTGAGGAAGGCTTCCGTCACTTCTTCTCCAAGGTGGACATCAAGACCATCGACGACCTGAAGGGCCTGAAGATCCGCGTGTCTGATGACCCGATCATGACCGGCCTGCTGCAGGGCCTGGGCGCTGCTTTCACTCCCGTCTCCTTCACCGAACTGTACAGCGCGCTGCAGACCGGTGTTGTGGACTGCGCTGAACAGCCCATCACCAACTACCTGTCCAACTCCTTCCAGGAAGTTGCTCCCTACATGCTCCGTGACGGCCACACCCTGGGCACCATCGAGCTGATCGCCACCGACTCCTGCTTCGACAAGCTGTCTGATGACCAGAAAGCGTTGGTTCAGCAGGCTGCTGATTACGCGATGGCCGAGTGCGAGAAGTCCGTTATCGCCCGCCAGGAAGCTGCTTATAACAAGCTGGTTGAAATGGGCTGCACTGTGAACGAAGTCGAAGACAAGACCGTTTGGCAGGAAGCCACCAAGGCTGTTCTGGAAGCGAACATCGCCGGCATGGAAGATATCTACGAAGCGATCGTAGCGCTGCAGTAATGACCTGATAAGACGACCGGACAATAACCCGTTGGGGGTGCAGGGCCCAACCCCTGCGCCCCCGATTCGTCTTTTTGATGACAGTCCCTTTTTCCTTCCACACATGACACCAAGGAGGCTTCCGGATGCCAACTATATTTAAGAAGCTGGAGAAGATCAAGCCCGTCTATGACTGGACGTACAAGATCATGCTCTTTATCTGCAAACTGCTTCTGATCGGAGACATCATCATTACCTCTGTTACAGTAGCAGGCCGCTATTTCCCCTTCTTTACGGCTCCGCACTGGGGTGAGGAAATGGTCCTGACCCTGATGGTCTACATGGCGGTGCTCTCCGCCACGCTGGCGATCCGTAAGCGCAGCCATATCCGCATGACGGCTTTTGACAAATATCTGCCGAAGAAGGTGCTGCTGGTTATGGATCTGCTGGCGGATATCGCGGTGATGGCCCTGGGCGTGATCCTGCTGGTTGAAGGACTGGACGTGATCAAACCCACCGGCAATATTGCCAAATTCGCGAAGTATTCGTCCCTGCCGAACCTGAGCCAGATCTGGATGTATCTGCCCGTTGCCATTGCCGGCGCGAGCATGATCATCTTCGAGATTGAGCAGGTGTTCCTCCGTATCGAGGAATTCTTTAAACCCAAGACTGAACAGAAGGAGGCGCAGGCATAATGGACGCTGAAACCTTATCGACAATCATCCTGCTCGGCAGTTTCCTGCTGATGGTATTCCTGCGTTTCCCGATTGCCTACTCCGTAGGTATTTCCACCGTACTGTGCCTGATTTCCATGGGCCAGAAACTGAGCGTCCTGCCGATGCAGATGGTGCGCGGCGTATGGTCCTTCAGCCTGATGGCGGTACCGTTCTTTATTACGATGGGGGTGTTGATGGGCTCCGGAGGCATATCGGAAAAGCTGATCGCTCTGGCCAATTCCCTGGTGGGCTGGATGCGCGGCGGCCTGGCGATGGTAAACATCGTGGCTTCCTACTTCTTCGGAGGCATTTCCGGTTCCGCTGCCGCGGATACGGCGTCCCTGGGTTCCATCCTGATTCCCATGATGGTGGATGAAGGATATGACGTGGACTTCTCTACGGCTGTGACCATCACTTCCTCCTGCGAGGGACTGCTGGTTCCGCCCAGTCATAACATGGTTATTTACGCCACCACAGCCGGCGGTATCTCGGTCGGCGCACTGTTTATGGCAGGCTATCTGCCCGGCGCTCTGCTGGCAATCGCCCTGATGGTGGGATCCTATATCATTTCCGTGAAGCGGAATTATCCCAAGGGAGAAAAATTCTCCATCAAGAATTTTGTCAGGCAGCTGGGCAAGAGCATCTGGGCCCTGCTGGCAGTGCTGATTGTGGTTGTCGGCGTTGTGGGCGGCGTGTTCACCGCCACCGAATCCGCCGCTATCGCGGTCCTCTACTCCCTGTTCGTTTCCGTGTTCATCTACAAGGGACTGACCTGGAAGGGCGTATGGAAGAGCTTTGAAAACTGTATCGATACGCTGGCTATCGTGCTGATCCTGATTGCCATGAGCGGCGCGTTCGGATACTGCCTGACCAACCTGCATGTTCCCGCCAAGGCAGCCGCGCTGATTACCAGTATTTCCAGCAGCCCCATTGTTACCGCGCTGCTGCTGAACGTGATCCTGCTGGTGCTGGGCATGATCATGGACATGGCGCCGATCATCCTGATCGCAACGCCGATCCTGCTGCCCGTGGCCACGTCCATCGGTATCAGCGCGATCCAGTTCGGTATCATGGTGGTTCTGAACTGCGGCATCGGCCTGCTGACGCCGCCTGTAGGCGCAGTGCTGTTCATCGGGTCCGCCGTGGCGAAACGTCCTATGGAAAAGGTGGTGCGCGCCACCATGCCGTTCTACCTCTGTATGATTGTCGCACTGATCCTGATCACATTTATTCCCCAGATCAGCCTCTGGCTGCCGCAACTGTTCGGATACGCAGTCTGATCAATCATTTATTCCGCGGGTGCCCGGAAAAGTCCGGGCGCCCGTGTTATTGGAGGATATGAAACAATGAAAATGACATTCCGCTGGTATGGAAGCCAGTCTGACCCGATTCCGCTGAAGTACATCAAACAGATTCCCGGTATGACCGGCCTGATGGGCCTGCTGGAAAAGCCTGCCGGCGTGGACTGGCCGGAGGATGAGTTTGCAGCGCTCAAAAAGGAAGTCAACGAAGCCGGACTTGAAATTGAAGTCATCGAGTCGGTGAACGTTCATGAGGACATCAAGACCGGCCTGGGACGGCGGGATGAGTACATAGCCAACTACATCTCCACGATCCGCATGCTGGCCAGGCACGGCGTGAAGGTGATTATTTATAACTTCATGCCTGTATTCGACTGGCTGCGCACGGACCTGGCCCGGGTGATCCCGGAGGACGGCAGCAACAGCCTGTATTTTGACGAAAAGGATCTGGGAGACATGGGTCCCCTGGAAATCGTCCGCCGGACAGCGGCCGGCAGCAAGGGATTCTCCCTGCCCGGCTGGGAGCCGGAACGGCTGGCACTGCTGGAAACGACCCTGAAGCAGTATGAAGGAATGACCCCGGACGGCCTGCGGAAGAACTTCAAGTACTTCCTGGACGCGGTAATTCCGGTATGCGAGGAAGTCGGCGTGCGCATGGCCTGCCATCCGGACGATCCGGCGTGGCCGATTTTCGGCCTGCCCCGGATTACCCACAGCATAGAGGATTTTGACAAGATGGTGCAGCTGCATGACAGCCCCGCCAATACCCTGTGCCTGTGCACCGGCTCTCTGGGCTCCAATCCGGACAACGATATTCCGGCCGCGATCCGCCACTTCGGCAAAATGGACCGGATCGGCGCCATGCACGTCCGGAACGTCAAATACCTGGGTTACCATCATTTCCGGGAGGCATCCCACCTGTCCTCCACCGGCGACCTGGACGTTTACGAGATCATGAAGGCCATTCATGAGACCTGCCCGGATACCTACATCCGGCCGGACCACGGACGCATGATCTGGGATGAGCAGGGCAGACCCGGTTACGGTCTGTATGACCGCGCGCTGGGTGTGGCATACCTGAACGGACTGTGGGAAGCGCTTGAGAAGAATGAAAAATGAAAAATGAAGAATGAAGAATTGTAACTGAAAGCGGAAAGACGGGGAATGAATATGAGGGTGAGTTTAGAGAATTTAAAGGATCGTGCCGGATGGGAGAAGGCGGGCGTCCGCCTGCCGGCTTTTGACGTACGCGCCATGCGCGAGAAGACGGAAGAAGCGCCTCTATGGGTGCACTTCGGCGCGGGAAACATTTTCCGTGCCTTTATCGCCGTGCTTCAGCAGCGGCTGCTGGACGCCGGCCTGTCCGACAGGGGAATCATCGCGGCGGATACCTTTGACGTGGACAATATCCGGATGATTTACGGCGGATATGACAACCTGACGCTGAGCGTGACCCTGAATGCGGACGCAACCATCGACAAGGAGATCGTGGCGTCTGTTTCGGAAGCGGTTGTCGCGCAGCCTGCGGAACAGGCGGATTACGCCCGGCTGCTGCGGGCTTTTGCCGCTCCCTCCCTGCAGATGATCAGCTTTACGATTACCGAAAAGGGCTATGCCCTGCGGCAGATTGACGGCAATTATCAGAAGGTTGTGGCAGAAGACCTGAAGAACGGACCGGAAAACCCCCGTCATGCCATGACCATTGTAACGGCGCTGCTGTATCACCGCTACCAGAACGGAAAGGCACCGCTGGCCGTGGTGAGCATGGACAACTGCAGCCATAACGGAGAAAAACTGCAGAACAGTATCCTGGAGGTTGCCCGCGCCTGGCAGGTGGAGGGCTTTGTGCCGAAGGATTTTGTCCGGTGGCTGTCTGATGAAAGCCAGGTTTCCTTCCCCTGGAGCATGATCGACAAGATTACGCCCCGGCCCGCGCCTGAGGTTCAGCGGATGCTGGAGGAAGCGGGCATCGAGGCGGTAGCTCCCCTGGAAACGCCCCGGGGCACTTTCGTGGCACCTTTCGTAAACGCTGAAAAAGCCCAGTACCTGGTAGTGGAGGACAAGTTCCCCAACGGACGTCCGCCGCTGGAAAAGGCCGGTGTGTATTTTACGGACCGGGAGACAGTGAACAAGACGGAGCGGATGAAGGTGACAACCTGCCTGAACCCCCTGCACACTGCCCTGGCGGTTTACGGCTGCCTGCTGGGTTATACCCTGATCCGCGATGAGATGAAGGATGAGGATCTGGTGCGCCTGATTCGCCGACTGGGTTACCAGGAAGGACTGCCGGTGGTGACGGATCCCGGCATCCTGAGCCCCAAAGCCTTTATTGACGAAGTGGTGGAGGAACGGCTGCCCAATCCTTTCATGCCGGACGCTCCGCAGCGCATTGCCACGGATACCTCCCAGAAGGTGGGCATCCGCTTCGGTGAAACCATCAAGAGCTATCTGGCGGACAATCGCTCCATGGATCAGCTGGTGGCTCTGCCCCTGGCCATTGCCGGATGGTTCCGGTATCTGCTGGGCGTGGACGACGCGGGCAATGCCATGCCTCTGTCCGGGGATCCGCTGCTGGAGGAACTGCGCGCGATGCTGACAGGAATCGAACTGGGCAAGCCGGAAACCTGCGGAGACAAGCTGAAACCGATCCTGTCCAATCCCATGATCTTCGGCAGCGATCTGACCCGCTGCGCACTGGGAGAAAGAATTACCGGATATTTCCTGGAGGAGATCCAGGGCCCCGGCGCTGTACGCAGCACATTGAAGAAATACCTGAACGACTGAGAGCTTGAATGATCCGCACAGGAGGATACTGAAATGGCACAGTTGAATTATCGGGTGCTGGAGGAAGCCGGATATAAGGGATTTATTCTGGCCAAGGCACCGGAAAAGGTCATGCAGTTCGGCGAAGGGAATTTCCTTCGCGCTTTCGTTGACAATTTCTTTGATATCGCAAACGAGGAAGGGATCTTCAACGGCAAGGTGGTGCTGGTTCAGCCTATTGCCCAGGGCCTGACGGAGCTGATCAACCAGCAGGAAGGCCTGTATACCCTTTATCTCCGCGGGAGTGAAAACGGGCAGAAGGTTGACCAGAAACGGGTGATTTCCGCAGTCAGCCGGTGCATCAACCCCTACGGGGACTGGGAAAAGGTGCTGGAGCTGGCCCGGAGCAAGGACCTTGAGATTATCGTTTCCAACACCACTGAGGCCGGTATTGTCCATGACACGGAAAGCGGTTTTGACCAGGTGCCGCCGGTATCCTTCCCGGCCAAACTGACCCGGGTACTGTATGAACGGTTTGCCGCGGGACTGCCGGGTATTATCATGCTCAGCTGCGAGCTGATCGACAACAACGGCAAAGAACTGCTGAAATGCGTTAACCAGTATATTGATGACTGGAAGCTGAGTGAGGATTTCCGGCGTTGGGTAAACGAGGAAAATGTTTTCTGCTCCACCCTGGTGGACCGGATTGTGCCCGGACGAATCCGGGATCCGAAGGAAGCGGAAGCGCTAAATGCGCAGAACGGATACGAGGATCCGCTGTCCGACGTGGGCGAGGTTTTCGGTATCTGGGTCATTGAGGGACCGCAGGACCTGGAGGACCGTCTTCCCTTCAAAAAAGCCGGGGTGCCTGTGATTGTGGTGCCGGATGTGACGCCCTATAAGAAAAGAAAGGTCCGCATCCTGAACGGCGCCCATACAGGCTTTGTACCCGGCGCATACCTGGCGGGTTTTGACATTGTCCGGGACTGCATGCACGATGATACTGTGCGCGGATACATGAACCGGATGCTGTATGAGGAAGTGATTCCGACCCTGCCGCTGGATAAAAAGGACCTGGAGGATTTTGCCCGGGCAGTGCAGGACCGGTTCAACAATCCTTTCGTCAACCATGAACTGATGAGCATCAGCCTGAACAGTACCAGCAAATGGCGGGCACGGAACATGCCCACCTTCCTGGATTATGTGAAGGAAAAAGGGACGCTGCCTCCCTGCCTGACCACCAGCTTTGCTGCGTACATCGCGTTCTATACCAGCGATGTGCAGCGCCTGACAGAACAGGGACTGATCTGCCGCCGGCCGAAGGGAAATGAGTATACTGTAAGCGATGACCGGTATGTGCTGGAGTTCTATTACAGTCACCGGAATGACGCTCCGGAGGAACTGGTGCACGCGGTCATGACCAACACCGATATGTGGGGACAGGATCTGACTGAAGTGCCCGGCTTTGAGGCGGAAACGGTCCGGATTCTGAAAACCATCCGCGGAGACGGCGCGTTGAGGGCATTCGGTGAATGCCTGAAATAAATGCATAATGTACAATGCATAATGCATCATTAAATTCAGAATTCAGAATTAAGGATTCAGAATTGTTACTTCCTGTTTCATGGCGATATTTGGCATGGAGGAAGACATGAACGAAATGGTTCGCATTCATCCGGCGGATATGGTGGCGGTGGCGCTGAAACCGCTGAAGGCCGGAGAAACGGTATCCTACGGATCCGGGCAGATCACCCTGAAGGAGGATCTGCCGATGGGCCATAAGGCGGCGCTGCGGGAAATCCGGAAAGGGGAGGCCGTGATCAAATACGGTTATCCCATCGGAGAAGCGACGGCAGATATTCCGGCGGGCAGTCATGTGCATACACACAACCTGCGCACCCTGCTGGCAGGGGAACAGGAATATGAATGGCACCCCGCTCGGCCGGCGCAGGAGAAGATGCCGGCGGTCACTTTCCTGGGGTATGCCCGGGAAAAGGGAAAACCCGGCATCCGGAATGAGCTGTGGATTCTGCCTACCGTCGGCTGCGTGAATGACGTGGCAAAAGCCCTGGCCCGGGAAGCGCAGAAGCTGGCCGGCGGCACGGTGGAAGGCGTGTATGCCTTTCCGCATCCCTACGGCTGCAGCCAGCTGGGGGACGACCAGGACAATACCCGGAAAGCACTGGCAGCACTGGCTACCCATCCCAACGCGGGCGGGGTGCTGCTGCTGGGGCTGGGCTGTGAAAACAGCGGAATCGAGCAGATTAAACCCTATATGGGGGATTATGACGCAAGCCGGGTCCGGTTCCTGGTCTGCCAGGAATGCGAGGA
The DNA here is from genome assembly GCA_900315675.1 of uncultured Eubacteriales bacterium. GTDB lineage: Bacteria > Bacillota > Clostridia > Christensenellales > Aristaeellaceae > Aristaeella. The sequence goes on along the minus strand of OMZY01000002.1, from coordinate 121,684 downwards.
TGAACAGGAAGCCGGAATGGCGCTGCTGGAGGAACTGGCAGAGCGTATGCGCGGAGACAAACGGGTGCCCTGCCCGGCGGATCAGCTGACCGTGGGTCTCAAGTGCGGCGGATCGGACGGACTGAGCGGCATTACGGCGAATCCGACCATCGGCGTATTCAGCGACCGGCTGACCGCCATGGGCGGAACCACGATCCTGACGGAGGTGCCGGAGATGTTCGGCGCCGAGACGATCCTGATGAACCGGTGCGGGAACGAGGAACTATTCCGGAAAACCGTGAGCCTGATCAACGACTTTAAGGCGTACTTTGAAAGCTATCATATGCCGGTGTATGAGAATCCTTCCCCCGGCAACAAGGCCGGCGGCATCACCACCCTGGAGGACAAAGCCCTGGGCTGTACCCAGAAGAGCGGCAGCTCTCCGGTGACGGGAGTGCTGGCATACGGGGAACATGCGGAAAACGCTGGGCTGAACCTGCTTTCCGCACCGGGAAACGACCTGGTGGCTTCCACTGCCCTGGCTGTTTCCGGAGCGCAGATGGTGCTGTTTTCCACGGGAAGGGGGACTCCCTTCGGATGTCCGGTACCGACGGTGAAGATTGCTTCCAACACGCCGCTGGCTGAGAAGAAACGGAACTGGATCGATTTTGACGCCGGACGGCTGCTGGCAGGTATGACACTGGACGAACTGGGAGAAGAACTGCTGGAAACGGTGATCCGGACAGCCTCCGGGGAAAAGACCAAAGGTGAGGAAAACGGATTCCATGATCTGGCAATCTTTAAAAAGGGAATTACGCTTTGATTTGATAATCTGAAGATTTTCAAATCAAAGCAATGAAGAATGAAAAATGAAGAATGAAGAATTGAAAAAGCTATTTTACCGGATATAACGGAAACTGAAACAGTTTAAACAGGAATGGGAGGAGAATGGGGATATGACAGAAATGATGAAGAAACTGCAGAAGATCGGTATTGTGCCGGTGGTGGTTCTGGACAGTGCGGAGGACGCACTGCCGTTGGCCGAACGGCTGATGGCGGGCGGACTGCCCTGCGCGGAAGTGACCTTCCGGACCGCGGCGGCCGAGGAATCCATCCGGAGAATGGCCAAAGCCTTCCCGGAAATGATCATCGGCGCGGGAACGGTGCTGACCACGGAACAGGCGGACCGCGCGATTGACGCGGGTGCCACGTTTATTGTCAGCCCCGGATTTAACCCGAAAGTGACAGAGCATGTGCTGAAAAAGGGCGTTCCGATGACTCCCGGCGTATGCACCCCGACGGAAATCGAGGCGGCGCTGCAGTTTGACCTGGACGTGCTGAAGTTCTTCCCGGCGGAGCCGGCGGGCGGCCTGAAGATGATCAAGGCGCTGGCGGCACCCTATGTGGGACTGAACTTCATGCCCACCGGCGGCATCAACGCCGCGAATGTGCGGGATTACCTGGCTTATAACCGGATTGTCGCCTGCGGCGGAAGCTGGATGGTAAGCGGCAAACTGGTGAAGGAAGGCCAGTTTGATGAAATTGAGAAGCTCGTGCGGGAAGCCGCGCAAATTGTGAAAGAAATCAGGGGGTAATAAACCATGAACCTTAATCTGAAACCTGCTGAAGAGTGCCGCTATGACGCGGTATCCCTGGGAGAAATCATGCTGCGCCTGGATCCCGGCGAAGGCCGGATCCGTACCGCACGGGAATTCAAAGCATGGGAAGGCGGCGGCGAATACAATGTGGTTCGGGGCCTGCACAAGTGCTTTGGACTGAGGACCGGCGTGATGACCGCTTTCGCGGACAATGAAGTCGGCAAGCTGCTGAAGGATCTGATTGAACAGGGCGGCGTGGATACCAGCCTGATCTGCTGGAAAAAAACGGACGGTATCGGCCGCATCTGCCGGAACGGCCTCAACTTCACGGAACGCGGCTTTGGCATCCGGGGCGCTGTGGGCTGCTCTGACCGCGCCAATACCGCCATCTCCAAGGCTACGCCGGAAGACTTTGATTTCGACTATATTTTCGGCAAGCTGGGCGTCCGGTGGCTGCATACCGGCGGAATCTACGCGGCTCTGTCCGAACAGAGCTGCGAGACCGTGATCGCTGCCTGCAAGACCGCGAAGAAATACGGCACGCTGGTCTCCTATGACCTGAATTACCGGCCCTCCATGTGGTCCGCCATCGGCGGCCTGGAGAAAGCCCGCGAGGTCAACCGGGAAGTTGCCAAATACGTGGACGTGATGATCGGCAACGAGGAGGATTTCACCGCCTGCCTGGGTCTTGAAATCGAAGGAAACGACGCCAACCTGAAGGAACTGAACCTGGACGGCTATTACAAGATGATCGCGGAGGCGGCCAAACAGTATCCCAACTTCAAGGCCATCGCCACCACGCTGCGGACAGTGAAGACCGCCACGGTGAACGACTGGAAGGCGATCTGCTGGGCGGACGGCAAAGTCTATATGTCGAAGGCTTATGACAACCTGGAGATCCTGGACCGGGTCGGCGGCGGCGATTCCTTCGCTTCCGGACTGGTCTACGGCCTGATGACCACTGGCGATCCTGAACTGGCCGTGAATTACGGCGCAGCCCACGGCGCGCTGGCAATGACCACTCCCGGCGATACCAGCATGGCCAGCAGGGAAGAAGTGGAATCCATCATGAAGAACGGCAGTGCGAGAGTAAAGAGATAATTAACAATTAACAATGAATAATTAACAATTATATGTTGTGTGCGCTTATGCAGGAAGGAAATGTAAATGAAAATGTTCCTGGACAAAGATTTTCTGCTGAATACGGAAGCGGCGAAAAAGCTGTATCATGAAGCGGCGGAAGGACAGCCGATCATTGACTATCACTGCCACCTGAATCCCCGGGAAATCTGGGAGGATATCCGGTATGAGAACATTACCCAGGTCTGGCTGGGAGGGGACCACTACAAGTGGCGCCTGATGCGGTCTGCCGGGGTGCCGGAAAAGTATATTACCGGCGACGCTTCCGACCGGGAAAAGTTTGACAAGTTCGCGGAGGTTGTTGGCAAGGCGGTCGGCAATCCCCTGTATCACTGGAGCCATCTGGAGCTGCGCCGATTCTTCGGCTATGAAGGAATCCTGAACAAGGAAACCGCCGGAGAAGTATGGGAACTGGCCAACGCGAAGCTGCAGAGCGAAGGGTATTCCGCCCGGGGCCTGATCATGATGAGCAACGTGGATACCATCTGCACCACGGATGATCCGGCGGATACGCTGGAATGGCATGAAAAGCTGGCGGGGGACAAGAGTTTCCCGGTAACAGTGCTGCCGGCCTGGCGTCCGGACAAAGCGATGAATCTGGAAAAGGCAACCTGGCCGGAATACATCGCGCAGCTGGAAAAGGCGGCGGGAGTGAAAATCGCTTCCTTTGCCGACCTGAAAAAAGCCCTGCATGTACGGCTGGACTTCTTCGCGGCCCACGGCTGCAAGCTGAGCGACCACGGACTGAACTATGTGATGTACGCGCCCGCGGACGAGCAGGAGATCGAACAGATTTTCAAAGCCCGGCTGGAAGGAAAACTGCCGGACGCTGAGGCGGAAGCAAAGTTCAAATGCGCCTTCATGATGGCTATGGCGGCGGAATACCGTGAACGGGGCTGGGTGATGCAGCTGCATTACGGCTGCCGCAGGGATAACAATCCTGTGACCTTCCGGGCTATGGGACCGGATACAGGCTTCGACTGTGTGGACAACACCGCCCCCAGCACGGAAACCGCGGCTTTCCTCGGCGCGCTGGAGGAAGCGGGAGCGCTGCCCAAGACGATCCTGTACAGCCTGAACACCAATGACAACGCGGCGATCGATACCATCCTGGGCTGCTTCCAGAATGATGAAGCGGTAGGCAAAATCCAGCACGGTTCCGCCTGGTGGTTCAATGATCACTTTGACGGAATGACCGAGCAGCTGAAGAGCCTGGCTGCCCTTGGCTACCTGGCCGGCTTTGTGGGCATGCTGACGGACAGCCGCAGCTTCCTGAGCTATCCCCGGCATGAGTATTTCCGCCGCATCCTGTGCCGCGTCCTGGGCGAATGGGTGGAGGAAGGCTTCTATCCGGAAGATTTCAATACCCTGAAGGAGATTGTGAAGGATATCAGCTTCAGGAACGCGAATAAGTATTTCGCGTTTGAGAAAAAGAATGCATAACTGACGAATTCAGACCCTTCAGACACAAAGACCCGGATCCTGAACAGGATCCGGGATTTTTGCTTCCGGGAGCAGCGCTGCAGGCGGGAAAACCGCCCTGATTTGCCAGAAAGAGGCCGGATACTATATAATTATATCCAGGACAGGCAGAGCAAGCAGTTGACAAAACAACCATACCCCGGGAGGTGACGAACATGAAGCGAGTGTTTTCCATATTCCTGTTCCTGCTGATGCTGTGCGCAGCAGCCGCGCAGGCGACCGAGCCGGACGGCTATGTGGCAACGGGCGGACGGATCACGGATCAGCAGATTTACTCCGGCGCATGGCGGCAGGCATATATGCAGATCCTGAACAGCCATTCCAATGCGATTCATGCCTACCAGGCCCGGACAATTGAATACTACATTGACGATTATACGGTGCAGGTTCCCTGCAAGCCGGTGTCCCTGGCGGATATGACCGGGGACGGAATTCCGGAACTGATCTTCATGGAAGACGCGAACGGGATGCGGGGCGACCTGTATATCTATTCCACGGACGGAACGGCTACCCGGTGCGCTCTGTATGTGCCGGGTATTACGCGCATCGGATATGATGACGCGGGGATGAATTTTGATATCTATCTGTCTTCAGCGAACGGCAGAACGCTGGTGCTGGAATATGATGAGTATGAATGGCCCTGGGTTCTGCAGCTGACGCGGAACGCGTTCGGCCAGTATACGCTGCTGAATTACCTGCGGGCGGAATACGATAATTCCAACGAGGCAAACGACCTGTTCTGGCACAACGGCAGCCTGATCAGCTACAGTGAATATGCCGCGGCGCTCGGGACAATGCGGGCCGGCAGGACAATGACGCTTTCCACTTACACAACAGAAGACGTCAGCCGCTACGGCTTCACGCTGGACTGGGAGGGTGCCGCGGCGATCGTGAACGGAAGCGGGACTTCCGGGATCGCGAAGCCTGAAATCCAAAAGGACGGGGTGATGGGCCTGACCGTTGACAAACTGGCGACCCGGACCGGCCCCGGAACCCAGTATGAGGGCGGCGGCACCTACAGCGTAAAGAACCAGTGGATTAAGGTGTTGTCCAAGGCCTGGGACAAACGGAACAAAATCTGGTGGGTCAAGTGTGAGATTCCCTATCACGGGGAGATCCGGGTGCTGTGGACCGGGTGGAAACGGTTTGATCATACGACCATTTCCCTGGATGACCTGCCGGAGGAAACCTTTGACTGAATCCATCCGGATGGATGTACATAATGAACCGCGGCGGAGTGCTTCTCCGCCGCGGTTTTTCTGTAATTATTATACCTGAAAACCGGCTGCATTTCCAGTCTTGTTTTTTGGATCCGGGTTTCCTATACTGACAGCACTTCCCGCGGAAGGTGGGGCTGATATGAAGTATATGCATTTCAAAGCGTCCTGTTCCTATACAGCGCTGGCCGCAATGATGGAGTATTACGGGACGGATACGGAAGATTACCGGATCGCGCTGGAGATGAAGCTGCCGTGGCTGTTTGCCGGAGAGGACGGGGCGTTCATTTCCGGTCCTATGCTGCAAGGCGCGAAATGGTTTGATCTGTGGCTGGCGCCCCGGGGATACAGGATGGAGGAAGAACGGGTTTCCCGGGATAAACTCTGCGTTTTTCTCCGCGGACACATCCCGGCGATGGTCGGGATCCGGACGGACTCCGGAAAACATGCTGTTGTGTTTACGGGATATGACGGAGCGTACCACTTTATTAACCCTGTCCGTGAAGGCAGCGCCGAACCTGACCGGCTTTCACTGAAGGAGGAGGAATTGCTTTGCCGGACGGAAGAAGAGGCGACCGTGGGGATGGTTGCCGCTGCAGAACCGGAAGAACGGGAAATTCTTCCGCTTCTGCAGACGTCCGTCCGGGTGATCCGGGAAAACTGTGCCGCCATTACCGCTTTCGCAGCAGCGAAACATGATCCGGATGACTATGACGCGGTGACAGACAGCCTGTTCCGGCCGCTGCTGCTGGACGGGATCAGCATGCTGAAGCTGGCAGGGGAAACCGTTCTGGCGGCAGAATTCGCAGATCTGCAGCGGCAGTTCCTGAACTTTATGCGGGGAACCAGAAGACAGGCTTTGCAGGAGACGTTTTCCGCGGACAGACTGCGCGAACTGACGGAACGGTATGTATTTCTGATTGAGCGGCAGATCCGGGAGGAAAGACAAAAAAGGTGCGGACGCGCGGAAAGAACGGAGGATTTGTTTTGAAGCAGGAAGAGGTCTTTTACCACGGCAGTGTGATCGGGAATCTGGATACCATCCTGGCCAACGCGAAATCCCATGCAGACGGGAGCCGGGTGGCCTACTTTACAACGGACCGGGTCTACGCCCTGGTCTGCTGCAGAAGCCGGGAGGAAAACCTGGTGACCATGGGGCTTCGGGAAGACGGGAAACTGCATTATTTTGAACGCTTTCCCGATCAGCTGAAGGTCATGTATGAGGGAAAGGAAGGCTTTCTTTATCAGCCGGCTGTTCTGCCGGATCTGCAAAATACAAAAGGGCACATCTGGGAAAGTCACACAGATGTGCCCGTTATCCTGCGGGAACGTGTCCGGGACGTTTATCCGGAAATCCTCCGGGAGGAGGCTGCCGGAAACGTGGTGATCCATCGCTACGATGAAATCGACCCGGAGGAACAGAAAACGATGGCCAACTATATGCGGGATCATCTGAATGATCCGGACCATGCGGCCATCCGGGATTTTGAATACAAGCATTTTTCTCCGCTGTGGGACTGAACGGCGATTGCCTGCGGAGAGAATCCCCGCTTACAGATCTCTGCCGATGACTTCCCACTGGCGCAGGGCGGGGAAGGCGGAAGGATCGTCGCTTTTGACCAGTCGTTCCAGACGGAGCCAGCGGACGGTCCGGTTTCCCAGATCAATCCACTGGCGATCTCCGGTTTTCAGCAGGTCAAAGGACAGCTCGGTCCCGTCTGACAGGACGGCATGGCCGGAGGTCCAGTAGGCGTCATGCGGGAAATCGGCCCGGAGTGTCAGGGCCATTTTTTCGGCGATGACCGGACGACCCAGGTCCAGCAGGCACCAGGCGTCTTCCCGGGCGCCGATACCCCAGCTCTGGAACGGCCACTCCCCGTGGAAAGTGTTCAGACGAAGACCGTCAATCACATTCCGGGCGCAGAAACAGGCCTCATTCCTGGTTTCCACATTGGCGGTGCAGTGGGGATAAAAATCCGTATCTCCCCGCAGATCCGCCGGGTTGCAGGAGAGCACGCGGAAACGGGCAAGGTCATCCGCTGAAAGGGCTTTCGCGGAGATGATGTGACGCGGGGCGTCAAACAGGCCGGGCGCGTAGGCCAGGCGGTGCTCCCCGGCAGGAACGACCCAGGTCATGGTTCCCTCCGGAAGGTAAACCTCCCCGGAAGGCAGAGACTGATCCATCTGCACCCGGAGATTCCGGGCGCCGGAAATCAGGATCACGTCTCCCGGCTGATAGACACGGTCCACGGAAAGAAGCACTTCCTCCGGATGGGCGGCGGAGGCCAGAACGGTGCCGTCGGCGGACCGGACAAGAACAGTAATCATAAGACGGATTCCTCCAGAATCAGAATTTGCGGAAACCCAGCTGCGCACCGCAGCTTTCCCGGACGACCAGGGTAGCTTCCCGGATCATGGCAAAGGAACGGGAAGAAGATTCCCGGGCCAGGAGCAGTTCCCGGACGGCACTCTGGGCCATTTCCTCCGGGTGGAGATCCACAGAGGTGAGGGACGGGTCTGTATAGGCGCAGAAGAACTGGTTGTCGCAGCCGATGATGGCCATATCCTGCGGGAGGGACAGACCCATTTTTTTCAGCTGCTTCATCACACCGAGGGCAACCAGATCGTTGAAGGTGACAATGGCAGTGGGCCAGCGGCTGCGATCCAGACCGGACAGCATCCGCAGGACAGCCCGCTCACCGCTTTCCATATCATAGCCAGCATCCACATGATAGGCAGGATCATCCGGCAGATCCATCTGGCGGAGCTGTTCCAGGAAGCCGACGCCCCGGCGGGAGGTATCCTTGCTGTGCATGGAGCCGCCAAGGAAGGCAATACGCCGGTGACCCAGCGTATGCAGATGGCGTACGGGCAGGCGGGAGCAGTTGACCAGATCGCTCTGGATGCAGATACATTCCAGGGAAACGTCCGGCGGGCAGATGGTAGCAACCGGCATATAACGGCCGAGCTTCTGCAGGGCGCTGTTCAGGTCGCCCCGGTCTGCGGACCAGATGCTTCCCGCAAACAGAACGCCGTCCATGCGGCAGCGGAGCAGTTCACTGACAATTTCAGGAGAGATGGCCTGGTTTTCCATGGTCTGGAAGAGGCGGACGCTGCATCCGCTTTTTTCAGCTTCCCAGTAGGCCGCGTCAAAGATCCGGTTGAAATACAGGTTGGATACCACGGGGAGTACCACGGCCAGGGTGCGGCTGCCACCGCCCTCCAGGTTCTGGGCGGAGACGCTGGGCGTATAAGCATGGGCATCGATGATCTGCTGCACCTTCAGACGGGTTGCTTCCTTTACATGCGGATCCCGGCGGACAACGCGGGTGACCGTGGCGGTGGAAACGCCGGCCTCCCGGGCAATATCATAGATCGTGGCTTTTCGGTTCATGGCAGTTTCTCTCCTGACGGGTCTTTTTCTGCGGATACTATAGCACGGCAGGGCGGAAAAAACAAGAGAAAATGTTACCGGTAACATAAAATTTGTCTGAATTCAGTGGGAAAACTTTTGGAGAAATACTTGACAAAAAGGGTTATAAACCATAGAATAAAGACAAATTCAGGGAAAGACGCGGCAATACGGCACAGGAACATGCAATCAATGGACCTTCCGTCGTGTAACCGGTAACATTTCCCGGACAAATGCTATAGAGGAGGAACCATCCATGAAGAAAATCCTGTCTGTGCTGCTGGCTGCGGTGATGATGATTTCACTGCTGGCGGTACCCGCCCTGGCTGAAGACCAGGTGCTGACCGTGGTGACCTGGGACGCCACCACTACCCCCTATCTGGACGCCCAGAAGAAAGCTTTTGAAGAATCCCATCCCGGCGTGACCATCGAGTATGTGGACGTTGCTTCCCAGGACTACGCTGTGAAGACCACGACCATGCTGGAAGGCGGAGACGCCAGCGACGTGTTCATGATCAAGGAAATCGACAACCTGATCAACTGGCAGGCCCAGGGCTTCGCAGCCCCGCTGGACACCACCGGCTATGACATGTCCGGATTCGTCGGAACCGAGAAGAACTACGCGGTGGACGGCGTGCAGTACGCCATTCCGTTCCGCAGCGACTTCTGGGTGCTGTTCTACAACAAGGATCTGTTTGACGCTGCCGGCGTGGAACTGCCCACCAACGACATGACTTGGGATCAGTACGCCGAGCTGGCCAAGAAGCTGACCGACAAGGACAAGGGCATCTACGGAACCCACTATCACACCTGGCTGTCCGCCGTGGCGAACTGGGCGGTGTGCGACGGCGTGAACACCCTGGCAGACGGAAACTATGACGACCTGCTCTACTTCTACAAGCTGTATCAGGATCTGGAAGACTCCGGCGCCTGCATGAGCTTCGCGGACCTGAAGGCCTCCGGCCTGCATTATTCCGCGGCTTTCGCCAACGGCAATGTTGCCATGATGCCCATGGGCTACTGGTACGTTTCCACCCTGATTCAGAAGATCAACGACGGTGAATGCAGCTTCAACTGGGGCATCACCGCTGTACCGCACGCTGAAGGCGTGGCTGCCGGATCTTCTTTCGGCAACCTGACCGGCGCGATGATCAACGCCAAGTCCGAGAAGAAGGATCTGGCCTGGGAGTACATCTCCTGGCTGGGCGGCGTGGAAGGCGCCAAGGCTACCGCTTCCGTCGGTGCTCGTCCCGCATGGGTTTCCGAAGAAGTTGCTGCCGCCATGTCTTCCGTCGAGGGATTCCCGGCTGACGAGACCAGCAAGGGCGCGCTGCTGCCCGCCGCTGTGGCTATGGAGTGGCCGGTGGCTGAGAAGGTCGCTGACATCAAGACCATCGTGAACGAAGAACACAGCCTGATCATGGCCCGTGAAATTACCCCTGAAGAGGGCGTTGAAGAAATGAATGAACGGGTGGCTGAACTGTTCGAATAATACTGACAGTTTCTGTGATTCCCAGGCAGGGAAGGCTGCTTGCCTTCCCTGCCTTTTTCAGGACAGGGAAAGGATGCGATGACAAATGAGCCAGGCTGAAGTGAAAAAGGTCCGGTACCGGATGGGAAAACTGGAGAGGAAGAATACGCTGGTGGCGTACTCTTTTCTGGCACCGAACTTTATCGGGTTCGCGGTTTTTACCCTGGTGCCGGTGATCTGCGCGATCGCCCTGTCACTGTTTGAGTGGAACGGTGGGGATATCTCCAAGCTGAAGTTTGTGGGACTGGACAACTACGCCACGATCTTTGCCACGAAAAAGGTTGCGGAGAAGGGAATCAGCTACTTCTTTAACCGGGCAGACCTGGGTATCGCGCTGAAAAACACGGTGTACTACACCGTGGTTACCGTGCCGCTGACAATTGTCTGCGCGCTGGCGCTGGCGCTGCTGCTGAACAAGATCAGGGGAGCGGTATTCTTCCGGACCGTCTTCTTCTTCCCCTATGTTTCCTCCATGGTAGCCATCTGCGTCTGCTGGTCCTTCATGCTGATGAAGGACGGACCGGTGAACCAGATTATCATGGCGCTGGGGATCAACTTCAACAAAGGCTGGACGGCGGACAGCTCCATGGCGATCTGGTCCATTATCCTGGTCAGCGTCTGGCGGAACATGGGCTACTATATGGTGCTGTACCTTGCGGCGCTGCAGGGAATTCCGCGGGAGCTGATGGAGGCTGCCACCGTGGACGGCGCCAACAAATGGCAGCAGTTCTGGCATGTGACGCTGCCCCAGCTGAAGCCGACCACCTTCTTTGTTTCCGTGATGATGGTGATCTCCTGCTTCAAGATCTATGACGTGGTGGCCATCATGACGGACGGCGGTCCCGGCAGGGCCACCAAGATGCTGGTGACCTACATCTACGACGAGGCGTTCATCAAGGTTCGCTACGGCCAGGCCAGCGCCATCTCCATGGTGCTGCTGGTGATCGTACTGCTGGTTACCATTATCCAGTTCGGTTCCGAGAAGAAATTCTCGAATGACTGAGAAAGGAGGAGCGACAACATGGAAACGGCCATTCACAGCAGGGAAATCCGGAAGGATAACCCGACCCTGCGCAGGATCCTGAGGACAGTGGTCTGGATCCTGCTGATTGCCCTGGCGGCTTTCACCCTGATTCCGTTCGTATGGATGATCTCCTCCTCCCTGAAACTGGACCGGGAAGTCTTTGCCTTCCCGATGCGCTGGATTCCGGAGACCTTCCACTGGGAGAACTACTCCCTGATCTGGCAGAAGGTACCGCTGGTGACCTATTTCAAGAACACCGCGTTCATCGCGATTGTGGTGACGATCCTGCAGACGCTGACGTCCTCCTTCGCTGCCTACGCGTTCGCGAAGCTGAATTTCCGCGGGCGGGACGCGCTGTTCCTTTGCTACATCGGTACGATCGCGGTGCCGTGGCAGGCCTACATGCTGCCCCAGTTCATCATGATGCGGTCCATGGGACTGTATGACACCCTGTGGGCGATGGTGGTGCTGCAGGCGTTCTCCGCCTTCGGCGTCTTCCTGATGCGGCAGTTCTACCGTTCCATTCCCACGGAACTGTGCGAGGCGGCACGGCTGGACGGGCTGAGCGAATACGGCATCTGGGCCCGGATCATGCTGCCCCTTTCCAAGGCGGCCATCGCAACGCTGGTGATTTTCACCTTCGTCAATACCTGGAATGACTACATGGGGCCGATGATTTACCTGACAAGGGACGTCAACAAGACGGTCCAGGTCGGCCTGAGACGGTTTATCCAGGAAAACTCCAGTGACTACCACCTGATCATGGCGGCGTCCCTCTGCTCGCTGCTTCCGGTTTCGGTTGTATTCCTGTGCTTGCAGCGGTATTTTATTGAGGGCATTGCTACATCCGGACTGAAGGGATAAACAGGAAGATGTTTGCTGAGTTTTTACAGAAGCATCCCATGGAGGATTTGCTGCGGAGCGGAACGCGGGAAATGTATCCGCCGGCGGAAAACCGAAACGCGTGGGACGCCATACCGGAGAAATACCGGCAGGAGATCCGGGAGATGGGAGACCGGTACGGGAAGATACCGTACCCGGAACGCAGCGCGTCCGGTTTCCTGGCCTTTGCCCGGACCGGAGACCGGCAGGCAGATGAAAAACCGTATTTCACCCGCCGCAGGAAGCTCTGCGCTGCGGTGCTGCTGTGCTGCGCGTTTCCGGACACGGACACGGAAGACGTGGTGAACGGGGTCTGGCATCTGTGCGAAGAAAGCAGCTGGGTGATCAGCGCCCACAACATCAATCCGATTCCCGGAGCACCGAAGGCTTCGGAATACCCGCTGCCGGATATCCGGAAGCCGTATATCGACCTGTTCAGCGCCCAGACGGGAATGATCCTGGCGCTGACAGCTTCGCTGCTGGGGAAAAGGCTGGACGAGGTATCGCCGCTGATCCGGAAACGAGTCCGGGAGGAAATCCGCCGGCGGATTCTTCGCCCGTTTATGGCTACAGATGATTTCTGGTGGATGGGATTCCGGCGGAAGGACCTGAATAACTGGACCCCGTGGATCCTTTCCAATATCATGGTCTGTGCCGTGCTGGACGCTATGCCCCGGCATAACCTGGCGGCGCTCCTTACCCGGGCGTGCGGAATGCTGGACCGCTACGTGGACATTCTGCCGGAGGACGGCGGCTGCGATGAAGGCGCGGGCTACTGGAATATGGCCGGCGGGGCGCTGCTGGACTGCCTGACGATCCTGGAAAGCATTACGGGCGGGCAGATGTCCTTCAGGGAAGACCATAAAATCCGGAACATCCTGCGGTTCCCGCTGACCGCGGAGCTGGGAAACGGATGGTTTGTCAATTTCGCGGACTGCGACGCCAGACCGTTCATCAGCGGGGAAAGACTGGAAACGGCAGGACGGATGCTGGAAGATCCGGCTCTGACGGCGCTGGGGACACGGATGCGCGGAACGGCCGCTGATCAGCTGAACGACGTGCCGCATCTGACCCGGGTGCTGGACCTGGTGTTCCATGCTGCGGCCGGAGAAAAGAACGAAACTGCCGGGGCAATCGGAGACAGCTGGCTGCCGGACCTGCAGGTGCGGAAGCTCCGGCGGGGTCCGTGGACCCTGGCCTGCAAGGGCGGTCATAACGGAGAAAACCATAACCATAACGACGTGGGCTCCTTCATCCTGACACAGGACGGGGAGCCGGTTGTAGTGGACGCGGGAAACATGATCTATACCGCCAAAACCTTTTCTGAAGAACGCTATACGCTGTGGAACATCCGGGCCGGATGGCATAACCTGCCGATGATCGGCAGCCGGGAACAGAAGGAAGGCAGGACACATGCCGCGCGGAACGTGATCTGCACCCCGGACGGCATGGAGCTGGAACTGCAGGACACCTATGAACAGGAAGCGGGCGTACTGCAGCTGAAACGGCGCTTTGCACTGACACCGGAGGGGCTGCGGCTGACAGATGAAGGAAAGCTGCGGACCGCGGAGGAAGTGACCTGGGTATTCCTGCTGCGGAATGAGCCAAAGTGGGAAAAAGGATCGGTCACCGCCGGGAAACTGCGGATCCGCTGCCCGGAGGAGCTGACGTTTACGGCGGAGGAAAAACCGGTAACGGACGCAAGAATGGCCCGCAACTGGCCGGGAAGCCTGTGGCGGGTCAGACTGAAGAGTAAAAAAGCGGACGTGTTCCGCATGACATTTGAGTTTTCGGCAAACGATCGGGAGGCTTAAGCAATGAACGAGGCATACCGGTCCCTGCGCACACGGCAGGAACTGAGGCGGGCGGCAGCGGAAATCCTGAAGCCGCTGGTGTCCTGCATGACACCGGGAAAGGCCCGGATTTATGTCAGCCAGGGGTCTGCTCATTATGCGGAGGACGTGGCCGGGATGGAATGCTGGAGCCGGGCCTTATGGGCGCTGGTGCCGATGCTGGCGGGGAAATGCCCGGAGGCAGAGGAACTCTGGCCGCTGTGGCTGGAAGGAATGATCCACGGAACCGATCCGGACCATGAGGAATACTGGGGAGAGATTCGTCCTTTTGACCAGCGGATGGTGGAAATGGCGGTGATCGGCTGCGGACTGTGCTTCGCGCCGGAACACTTCTGGAATCCGCTGAACGAGGAGCAGCGGAAGCACCTGTATGACTGGCTGAACCAGATCAACCTGCATGATATGCCGAAAAACAACTGGCGTTTTTTCCGGATCCTGGTGAACATCGGCTTCCGGAAAAACGGACTGCCGGTGGATGAAGTCCGGATGCAGGAAGATATGGACCTGATGGAAAGCCACTATACAGCGGACGGCTGGTACTTTGATTATCCGACCAAGCGGGACTACTATACGCTGTGGGGATTCCATTTTTACAGCCTGCTGTACGCGGCGGTGATGGATCGGGAGGATCCGGAACGGTGCGCACGGATCCGGGAAAGGGCGGCGCTGATTGCTCCCCGGTTTGCCTGCTGGTTTGACCGGGAGGGAAGAGGACTGCCCTACGGACGCAGCCTGACCTACCGTTTCTGCCAGAGCTCCTTCTGGGCAGCCATGGCTTTCACGGGAGTGGAATGCGGGGAACTGAGCGCCGGACAGATGAAACACCTGCTGCTGAACAACCTGCGGTTCTGGCTGAGCCGGCCGATCTTTGACCGGGGCGGGGCGCTGACGGTGGGGTACGGTTATCCCAACCTGTGCGCGGCGGAAGGATACAACGCGCAGGGCTCTCCCTACTGGGCCCTGAAAACTTTCTGGGTTCTGGCCCTGCCGGAAGAACATCCCTTCTGGCAGGCGGCAGAGGAGGAATATCTGCCGCCGGAACGCTTCCTGGATCCCCAGGTGCGGCTGCTGCTGACCCGTGATCCGGAAAACCGGCAGGTGGTGGCCTATACGGCGGGAAACCATGCCTGGGAGCATATGCACGAGGATGAAAAATACGAAAAATTCGCGTATTCCACGCAGTTCGCGTTTTCGGTGGCCAAGGAGGAATCCGCGCTGAACCGCGGCGCGTATGACAGCATGCTGGCAGTCCGGGCGGAAGGCCGGGACCTGTGGCATGTGCGCAGCGGCTGTGAACAATACCGGCTGGAGGAAGACCGGATATCCTTTACCTGGTCCCCGATGAACGGTGTGATGATTGATACGGTGATTGCACCCGCGGGACAATGGCATGTGCGGAAGCATGTGATCCGTACGGAAACCGCCCTTGAGGCGGCGGAAGGGGCGTTTTCCGTTCCCAGAGACTGGGCGGGCGCCAGGCCCTGTGACCGGATCAGCACGGCAGCGGAAGCGGACGAAGGACGGGCAACAGCCGCCGGCGAACGGGGAACGAGCGCCATTTACGCCCTGGAGGGTTATACGGGCGGTGAGGTTATCCAGACCGAGCCCAATACAAACCTGATGGAACCGCGGTGTGTGCTGCCGACGCTGCACAGCCGGATGGAACCTGGAGAACACAGACTCGTATGCGCGGTATTCGCTGACGCAGGGAACAATCTGCCTGACAGGATACCGGAGGAGGTAAGAAAGCTTGCAGGATCGTTATGAAGCAGCGCTGAACAGGATTGCCGGAAAATACCGGAAAACCGCGGAAAAAGCCGCTGAAGCCGGGATCCTTCCATACCAGAGCGCGAAGGGCGAATGGATCGCCAGTCCCTATGACGGAAACAGCTGGTGGACCGGCGGATTCTGGCCGGGACTGATGTGGCAGCTGTGGGTTCTGACGGAGGACGGTTTCTTCCGGCAGGAAGCGTGCCGGGCTGAAAAACTGCTGACGGAGGAATTCCGCAGCTACCGCCTGCTGAACCATGATGTGGGATTCATGTACCTGCTGTCCTGCGGCGCGGACGCAAAGCTGACGGGGAACCAGCAGGCGGAAACGGATCTGCTGCACGCGGCGTCCCTGCTGATGGGCCGGTTCAATCCAACCGGGTTTATCCGGGCGTGGAACGAGCCGGAACGGACGGGATTTGCCATCATCGACTGTATGATGAACCTGGCGCTGTTGTACCGTGCCAGCCGGGATACACAGGATCCGCGGTTCAGGCTGGTGGCAAAAGCCCATGCAGACACGACGCTGAGGGAATTCCTGCGGGAAGACGGATCTGTGAGCCATATCATTGAGTTTGATCCGGAAACCGGGAAACGGATCCGGGAACACGCGGGACAGGGCTATGCCCTCGGGACCCAGTGGAGCCGCGGACAGGCCTGGGGCCTGTACGGGTTCGCGCTGGCATACCGCCACCTGGGAGAAAAACGGTACCTGGAAGCGGCGAAAAAAATCGCGGGGAATTTCGTTTCCCGCATCCGGCCGGACGGGCTGACCGACTGTGACTTCTGCCAGCCGGCGGGGGAGGAACGGATTGACAATATTGCCGGCGCGATCGCGGCCAGCGGACTTCAGGAGCTGGCGGCGATCACCGGAGAAGAGAACTGGAAACACCATGCCGGAAAGCTGGCGGACGGATTGCTGGAACACTGCGCCGACTGGGGGGAAAACCGCTGCGGCATCCTGACCCACTGCACTGCCAGTTACCATGACGACGGGGCCGGCCGGCACACAAACATCGTATACGGAGACTATTTCCTGGTGGAGGCACTGATGAAGCTCTGCGGCAGGGATCCGGAGCTATGGAGCTGACGCAGGAAACGAAGGAGAAGGATCATGAACACGCTGTATCCGCAGAACAACGCCTCCCGGATGGCGCTGGACCTGGGCGGAATCTGGGATTTCCGTTTCCGGGGGGATGAAGGATGGAAACCCATTGCGGTGCCCGCCTCCTACAACGATCAGAACCCGGATCCGGATTACCGGAACCGGGCCGGAACCGTGGAATACCGCCGGAAGATCACTGTTCCCGCCGGATGGAGGGGCATGCGCGTATGCCTGCGCTTTGACGCGGTGGCTCACAGCGCCCGGATCCTGCTGAACGGCAGGGAAATTGCTGCACACCGGGGCGGATTTCTGCCCTTTGAGGTAGAACTGGACGGCCTGCTGGCACCGGGAGAAACGGCAGAACTGACTGTGGAGGCGGACAACCGGATCAGCCACAGTACCCTGCCGGTGGGGACAGAAGGGGAAACCGCCTTTTTCGGTTCCGACAATCCCGGAATTCCGGCGGTGGAAGCCGGCAAACGGCTGCAGCAGGAACGGGGAATCAACCGCCCGGCCTTTGACTTTTTCAACTATACCGGGATTCAGCGGCCGGTGAGGCTGACAGCGACGCCGAAAACATATATCCGGGACATCACCCTGGTTCCCTCCACGGACGGAACGGTGCGCTTCAGCGTGGAAACCGCGGGCGGGGAAGCGCCGGTCGGGATTGAGATCCTGGACGCGGAGGGACGGACAGCGGCCCGGGGCGAGGGCAGGGAAGGGATGCTGCGTATTCCGCAGCCCCGTCTGTGGGAACCGTGGCCGGGGACGCCGTACCTGTATACCGCCAGGATTACCTTCGGGGAAGACCTTTATGAACTGCCCTTCGGAATCCGGGAAATCCGGGTGGAGGGCACCCGCTTTCTGATCAACGGGAAGCCTTTCCGCTTCCACGGTCCCTGCAAGCATGAGGACAGTCCCTTTCACGGCCGGGGAACAGATCCCTGCCTGAACGTGACGGATATCAACCTGTATCACTGGCTGAACGCCAACTGCTTCCGGACCAGCCATTATCCCTACGCGGAGGAAATGTACCAGCTGTGCGACCGGGAAGGCATCGTGATTGTGGATGAAACGCCCGCAGTGGGAATCTGGGCGGATGAACAGTACGGATGGAATCTGGCGGATTATCATCTTGAGGTATTGAAGGATATGATTGCCCGGGATAAAAACCATCCCTGTGTGGTGATGTGGAGCCTGGGCAATGAGCCGGATACGGACACCTATCCGGATCGGGCATACGAATACTGGCAGCCGCTGTATGAGGCGGCGCACCGGACGGATCCGCAGAACCGGCCGGTGACCGTGGTCGGCTGCCAGAACCGGTATGACAGGGATAAAGTCATCTGCAGCATGGATGTTGTGTTGATCAACCGGTATTACGGGTGGTATAATTTGTCTGGTGACCTGGAAGCCGCAAAATACGCGTTCCGGGAGGAACTGGACTGGTGGGAAAAACAGCATAAACCGGTTATTCTTTCCGAATACGGAGCCGATACGATCGCCGGACTGCACGGAGCGGTGGCGGAGATGTTCACGGAGGAATACCAGGTGGCTTTCTATGAGGCGATGAGCGAATGCCTGGATGAACGGGACTTTGTAATCGGAGAGATGCCCTGGAATTTTGCAGATTTCGCCACCTGCCAGGGTCCCATGCGCGCGGGAGGCAACCGGAAAGGCCTGTTTACCCGGGACCGGCGGCCGAAGATGGCGGCCCACTGGTTCAGAGAAAGATGGGCAAAGTTCTGACAGGCACAGAACCAGAAAGAATGATTATTCCACAGGAATATATGGAGGGAAAGAATATGGACATTCGGTACAGCTGCAATCAGAAGGACTTTAAACGCTATACGACAGAGGAAATCCGGAAGGAATTCCTGATCGAAAAACTGTTTGCGGAGGATCAGGTCACGGCTGTCTACAGCCATGTGGACCGGATGGTGACCCTGGGCGTGATGCCGGTGAACGAGACCGTTTCCATTGACAAGGGCATCGATATCTGGCACAACTTCGGCACGGAGTATTTCCTGGAACGCCGGGAATGCGGCATGTTCAATGTGGGCGGCCCCGGCAGGGTGATCGCGGACGGCAAACTGTATGTGCTGGGCTATAAGGACTGCCTGTATCTGACCCGGGGTGCAAAGGAAGTGTACTTCGAGAGCGCGGATCCCGCCGCTCCCGCAAAGTTCTACATTGTTTCCGCACCGGCTCACTGCAGCTATGAGAACAAGCTGATCAAGATTGCAGACGCGGCGAAAAAGCCCTGCGGAGACGCTGCAACCAGCAACAAACGGGTGATCAACCAGTTCATCCATCCCTCCGTACTGAAGACCTGTCAGCTGAGCATGGGCATGACCGTGCTGGAAACCGGCAGCGTCTGGAACACAATGCCCGCCCATACCCATGAGCGCCGGATGGAAGTGTATTTCTACTTTGAAGTGCCCAAGGACAATGTGGTGTTCCACATGATGGGCGAAGGACAGGAAACCCGGCATATCGTCATGCAGAATGAACAGGCGGTCATTTCTCCCTCCTGGTCCATTCACGCCGGCGCGGGTACCAGCAACTATACGTTTATCTGGGCCATGGGCGGAGAAAACCAGGCCTTTGACGACATGGACAATATTCCGACCACAGAACTGAAATAAAGGAGAACGGGTAACAATGGACATGAACAGTTTCAGCCTGAAGGGCAAGGTCGCCTGGATTACGGGCGCCAGCTACGGAATCGGATTTGCCATCGCGGAAGCCTATGCTGCGGCGGGGGCAACTATTGTGTTCAACGATATCAACCAGGAACTGGTGGACAGGGGCCTGAAGGCCTATGCTGAAAAAGGCATTGACGCGAAGGGCTATGTCTGCGACGTGACCAGCGAGGAAGCGGTTCAGGCCCTGGTACAGAAAATTGAGACGGAGATCGGCGTGATTGACATCCTGGTCAACAATGCCGGGATTATCCGCCGGATTCCCATGACGGAGATGAGCGCGGAAGAGTTCCGGAAGGTGATCGACGTGGACCTGAACGCGCCGTTCATCTGCGCCAAGGCGGTGATTCCGTCCATGATTGCCAAGGGACACGGAAAAATCATCAACATCTGCAGCATGATGAGCGAGCTGGGCCGGGAAACCGTTTCCGCCTACGCGGCGGCCAAGGGTGGCCTGAAGATGCTGACCCGGAATATCTGCTCCGAATACGGTGAGCATAATATCCAGTGCAACGGAATCGGACCGGGCTATATCGCCACGCCCCAGACAGCGCCGCTGCGGGAAAAACAGCCGGACGGCAGCCGACATCCCTTTGATCAGTTCATTATTGCCAAGACGCCCGCCGCCCGCTGGGGAACCCCGGAGGATCTGCAGGGTCCCGCCGTGTTCCTGGCCTCTGACGCCAGCAACTTTGTGAACGGCCATATTCTGTATGTGGACGGCGGTATCCTGGCCTATATCGGAAAACAGCCATAAGGACACCGTCCGAAAACCGCCCGGAAACCTTCCGGGCGTTTTCGCTATGGACGGACCCTGATGACGGAAACAGAAGGAACAAGCGTATGAAGAAATACCTGGCCATTGACATCGGCGCGTCCTCGGGACGGCATATTATCGGCTGGCAGGAAGACGGGGAACTGAAAACGGAGGAGATCTACCGTTTTCCGAACGGCGTTACTGAACAGGACGGACACCTGACCTGGGATATCGCCGCGCTGGAGCATCACGTCCGGACCGGTATTGATGAAGCACTCAGGGCCTGCCCGGAAATCGAAAGCCTGTCCGTGGACACCTGGGGCGTGGATTATGTGCTGCTGAAGGGGGAGGAACCCATTCTGCCCTGCTATGCCTACCGGGACAGCCGGACGGAGAATGTGATTCCCAAAGTGCATGAGAGAATCAGTTTTTCCGGGCTTTACCGGCGGACCGGAATCCAGTTCCAGACCTTCAACACTGTCTATCAGCTGTATGCTGACAAACTGGCGGGACGGCTGGAGGAGGCCAGCGATTTTCTGATGATGCCGGAGTACCTGATGTACAGGCTCTGCGGCGTCAAAAGCCATGAGTATACCAATGCCACCACCGGCGGCATGATCAGCGCGGAGACCGGCGAATACGACCCGGAGATCATCCGGGCTCTGGATCTGCCCGGAAAGCTTTTTCATCCCCTGCAGCGGCCGGGCACCGTGATCGGCGAATACAAGGGAATCAAGGTAATGCTCTGCGCCACCCACGATACCGGCAGCGCGGTGGAAGGGATTCCCATGGAAGGGAACGAGCTGTACATTTCTTCCGGCACCTGGTCCCTGCTGGGGGTTAAAACACCGAAGCCTCTGACGGATGAGGGCAGCGAAGCCTCCAATTATTCCAATGAGGGCGGTGTGGGTTACAACCGCTACCAGAAAAACATCATGGGTATGTGGCTGGCAAACCGGCTGCGCAGTGAACTGTGCCCGGACAAGCCCTGGAATGAGATCACGGCGGAGGCGGAAGAAAACCACTTTGACCATCTGGTGGATGTGAACGATCTGGTTTTCCTGGCGCCGGAGAGTATGAAGGCTGCCTTTGACGCAAAGCTGCCGCATCCGCCGAAATGCACCGCCGGCTATTTCCGGTGCGCATACCGGTCCCTGGCGGAGGGCTACCGCCGGGCAATTGAGGACATTGAGCGGAATACCGGAAAGCAGTACCGCAGACTGTATATTGTGGGCGGCGGAGCCAAAAACAAATACCTGAACCGGCTGACGGCGGAAGCCACGGGCAAGGAAGTCATCGCGCTGCCGATTGAAGCGACCGCGCTTGGGAATATAATGATCCAGATTAAAAACGGAGGAGAAGAAGCATGAGTTACGAGGAAGCAAAAAGACGTTACGCGGCCATCGGCGTTGACGCCGGCGCGGCGATTGAAAAGCTGAAAAAGGTTCCGGTATCCCTCCACTGCTGGCAGGGCGACGACGTGCGCGGGTTCGATACCGATCCGAGCAAACCGCTGACCGGCGGCATCCAGACCACGGGCAATTATCCCGGAAGAGCCCGGACACCGGAGGAACTGATGGCGGACCTGGACAAGGTGATGAGCCTGATTCCCGGTACGCCCAAGATGAACCTCCACGCCAGCTATGCCGTTTTTGAAAACGGGGAGTGGGCGGACCGGGACAAGCTGGAGCCGAAACACTTCCGGAAATGGGTGGAATTCTGCAAGGAACGGGGACTGGGCTGTGATTTCAACCCGACGTTCTTCTCCCATCCGATGTGCGATCCGCTGACGCTTTCCAGCCCGAACGAAGAAACCCGGAAATTCTGGATTGAGCACGGCAAGGCCTGTATCCGGATCAGCAGCTACCTGGCGGAGGAGCTGGGACAACCCTGTGTGATGAATATCTGGACCGGCGACGGCTTCAAGGATATACCCGCGGACCGGATGGGACCGCGCGTCCGCTACCGGGAGGCCATTGATGAAATCCTGAGTGAGCCCTATGACTTCAAAAAGGTTAAGCCCTGCATTGAAAGCAAGGTGTTCGGGATCGGCGTGGAAGCCTATACGGCAGGCAGCGCAGAATTCGCACTTTCCTACGCGGCACTGAACATGGACAAATGCATTCCCCTGATGGACAACGGCCATTATCATCCCACCGAGGTGGTCAGCGACAAGATTCCCGCCCTGCTGGCCTTCTTCCCGGAAATTGCCCTGCATGTGACCCGGCCGATCCGCTGGGACAGCGACCATGTGGTGCTGTTTGACGATGAAACCCGGGAGATCGCCCGGGAGATCGTCCGCTGCGGCGGACTGGAAGGCCGCGTCAATATCGCGCTGGATTATTTCGACGCGAGCATCAACCGGATTTCCGCCTGGGTGACAGGCTACCGCAACCTCCAGAAGGCCCTGCTGTACGCCCTGCTGCAGCCGCAGGAGGAGATGAAGGCGATGCAGGACGCGGGACAATTCAGCAAGCTGATGGCTGTGCAGGAAGAAATGAAGACCATGCCCTTCGGCGAGATCTGGGATGAATACTGCAGGAACTGCGGCAAGCCGGCCGACGGCGAGTGGTTCCCGCAGATTGAGGAATATGAGAAGAAAGTACTGGTGAACCGCAAATGAAGAATATCCTGGAAGCTCCCTTTATGGTGGAAATGATCAGAACGACCACGAATATGTATCAGCAGGGCTGGGACGAGCGCAACGGCGGCAATATCAGCCTGATGTTGGACCGGAACGAAGCGGAGGAATACCTGGATGCGGGGAAGGTCCTGCGGACAATTTCCACCGGTTTTACTGCACCGGAGCTGGACGGGATGTATTTCCTGGTAACCGGAACCGGAAAGTATTTCAAAAACGTACAGTATGCCCCGGAAGTTAACCTGGGTATTGTCCGGCTGAAAGAGCAGGGACGGCAGGCGGAGCTCCTGTGGGGATACGCGGACGGCGGACAGTTCACCAGCGAATTCCCGGCTCACATGATGAGCCACGTGGCACGGCTGAAGGTGAATCCGGACAACCGGGTAGTGATGCACTGCCATCCGGCGAACCTTCTGGCAATGACCTATGTGCATGATCTGGATGAAAAGCAGTTTACCCGGACCCTGTGGCAGATGTGCACCGAGTGCGTGGTGGTTTTCCCGGACGGCGTGAACGTACTGCCCTGGATGCTGTGCGGCACGAACGAAATCGGCGAGGCGACAGCGGATAAAATGAAAACAGCCAGGCTGGTGGTCTGGAGCCAGCATGGCATTTACGGGGCAGGAAAGGACCTGGATGAGACCTTCGGCCTGATCGAGACCGCGGAGAAAGCCGCGGAAATCTATATGAAGATTGCTCATCTTCCCAGGATCAACACGATCACAGACGAACAGATGCACTTGTTGGAGAAGCGGTTCAATATCAAAGCCAGGGAAGGATATCTGGACTGACCGGCGGGATGATCAGAGGCCTGTTTCCTGCAGGCCTCTGCGGCCCAGGGCAATCAGGCGACGGCAGTAATCGTCGCTGCGCTTCTGAATATCATCCTGATAGACTTCCAGCTCCGGCATGGAGACGGCAAAGAAATCATAATCCACTTTGTCAAACAGGTGGCGTTCGCCGAAGATGATCAGCTGATGGAAGGACTTTTTGGCGGACTCGTCATTCCCAAGCTCATGGAAAGCCAGTCCCTGATAGTAAATATAATCAGAAGGCTGGTCGTTGTAATAGCGGACCGGTTCAGGCACCTGGGAACCTTCAGAAGCCCGGGTGAAACATTCCGCCGCTTTGGACTGATTCCCCAGCAGCCTGTAAGCGCAGCCTATACAGTAATAAGCCCGGTTGTCCGGAACGTTATCCAGCTTGCCTTCACCGAGATTGGCAGGATAAGAGAGCGTCCGGGAGGCCAGCGCAACAGCTTCTTCCGCCCGGCCGGCGGACAGCGCCTTCTCCGCGAGAGCGAAGAGGGCGTTTCTATATTCATCCGCCACTTTGCCTTCGCCGCCTTCCCAGACATGGAAGGTATAGTTCATCAACAGTTCCAGGGCCTTTTCATGCTGACCGTCCCTGTTCAGCAGGCTGATCCAGGCCAGCATCAGGGCATAGCGGTCCGGGAGCAGATCGCGGCGTGCTTCGAGGATATCCAGCCGCTTTTTCACCGGACGGTCCAGCCGTTTCAGGAGCTGTTCCTGTTCCAGCAGGAAACGGCTGTTCCCGGGCTCCAGGCGAACCGCTTCAGCAATTTCTCCGGCGGCCAGGCTGCGGTCTCCATGGTTATAGTACGCGACAGACAGGTTCCGGTGCGCCGGAGCCAGGTCCGGCTGCTCCTTCACGGCAAGCGGTGCCGGTCCTGCTGACACCGATCTGTATGCGGATCTGGCAGGACGGGAAGCTGCAGCCGACCCACGGGGATTATCCGGCAGCCATGCGTGCCGTTGCGGAAGAGATGAAGGTTCCGCTGATCGACCTGTACGGAGAAAGCATCCGGATTGTCGAGGCCATGGGGGAAACGGGAAGCAAGGTGTTGTTCATGCATTTTTCTCCCGGAGAGGATCCGGCCTGTCCGGAGGGACTGGAAGATAACGCGCATACGCGGCGGGCCGGCGCGGAACGCTTTGCGGCCGCCGCTGCCAGTGAACTGAAACGCCTGGGCCTGATTCCGCAGACAGCAGGGGGAAATTAACGGCAGGGAAGAAACTCCTGCGCTTCCGCAGGGGAAAGCTCCTCTTCCGGAGAAAACTGATCTGAAGCCATATAGTCATATATGGCTTTTTGTAATGCCCGGACATTCGGAGATTGCTTCAGCTGATGCAGGCCCAGGGCGGAAACCATCAGGCGGCCCCCGCCGCAGCGGCATTCAAACAGCTGCGCCATGGGGCGGAGCAGCGCGCAGGAATCCATTTCCGTGACGATGGCTTTCATTCTCCGGGGAAGCAGGACGGCCCGCTGACCGGCCATGGGATGCCACTGCCAGCTGCTGAAACATTCCGTGGGGAACGCGCGGAAAAGCGGATGCTCCGCGTCAATGAGCTGTCCCATGCATCCGGACTGGGAAGGAAAGGTGCATACAGACCAGAAGTCCGGACTGAACTGTGCCTGTACGGAACGGGGAAACGCCTCCGCTGTGCTGTCCGGCGCAAGGTACACTTTTCCGCCGGAGGCAAGAACCTCGCGGGCGTGACGGTCCAGCACGCGGCACTCCAGGACATCCGCCGGGCAGACGGGATCCGCGTCCGGATAGATCCAGAGAGGATAGGTATTACGGCTGCCGCAGAAGAAAAGGGAAAGCGTCAGTTTTACGGCTTCGGCCGGCGCGGGCAGGCGGAGACGGAGTTCCTCTTTTCCGGACAGGGAGCCGGCCTGAACCCGGAATATTTCCGTTTCTCCGGAGAGTGCGATTTCTTTCCCTTCGAGAGACCAGGCGCAGGGACCTTCCAGACCGGTTTTGCCGTAATTGGCGATCCGGACCGGAATACTGATTTCCTCACCGGCGGTGAAGACGTACCGGGGCAAAAGCGCCAGAGGGAGTACGTCCCGGAAAAAGGCGGCAAACCGTTCCGGCTCCGCAAAGGGATACGGCTTCGGCTGCAGATGAGCATTCATCATCCCCACCAGCGCGGTGCCCTGGCCGGGAAAATCCTGGAGGCTGAGCAGGGAAATCCCGCTGAATTCATCTGTGCGCAGGGCGGCTTCCACTTCGGCCCGGTAGCACTGCAGGGCGTTTTCCCCGGTAGCGCTGACCATCCGCGGCCAAAGCTCCTCCAGCCCGGCAGCACGCATTTTCCGTTCCATATGCATGAGGTTGCAGGGTTCGGTTACCCCGTGATAATCCCGGACTTCCCTGAAATCCGGAAGCACTTCATACTGGCCGACCTCAAAGGAAAAGACAGGCTGATCCGATGTTTCCCGGAGCCTGGCCATTGCCGCGGAATAATCCGTGCAGGCACAGGCTTCTCCGCGGTTCAGCCAGCCCTGGAAATCCGAAGAGCAGGCGCGGAGCATCTGCCCCCGGTCATCGCTGGACGTATAGAAGTCATCCGCGGGATTCGGTCCTTTGACCCCATAGAAGGCATTGGAGCCGGAAGTATAAAGCCTGGTGGGATCCGTTTCCTTCAGCTCCCGCAGCAGACCGTCCACGAACGGCCGGAACTCATCGCGGAAATGCAGTTCATTCCCGAAACTGAGCATGACGAAGGACGGATGGTTTGCCAGGTGACGGAGGATCTGCCGGGCTTCAGCGGCATAATAGCCGCGGGCTTCCTCCGAAGAGAAAGCATCCTGCGGATCCCAGTGGGACAGCTCCGGCTGCATCAGCATGCCCAGCCTGTCCGCCGCGGTGAAGGCCGCTTCCGGCGGACAGTGGCTGTGGAAGCGCACGCAGTTCACGCCATAGGACCGGTATTTTTCCAGGACAGCGGTCCAGGCGTCCACGTCCGTCGGAACATATCCTGTTTCGGGAAATACGGCGCAGCTGGTTTCTCCCCGGAGAAAGAAACGCCGTCCGTTCAGCGACAGATGACCGTCCCGGGCGGCAAAGGTCCGCACGCCGAAGAAAACGGTCCGGCTTTCCAGACCTTCGGCACAGACAGTCAGGGGATACAGGTTCCCTTCCTCCAGATCCCAGCGGCGGACATCAGGACGAAGCGCGGACAGACCGCAGACTTCGCAAATACCGGCTTTCTCCGGGAACGGCAGGGCTGCCTCCTCCTGCAGGGCAGGGGAAGAAACGTGCAGCGTTCCCTTCAGGGGGCGTGAAAGATTCAGCTCCACCCGGATTTCCAGGCGGCCGTCTTTGGGATAAACCCGTATTCCGGAAATATAATCCGCTTCTTCAATCCGCAGCCTGACATAGCCGAGGACGCCGTTCCAGTTGGTCTGCGTCTCATCCGAGGCGGCGGAAGCATAAACGATGGCTTCACGGGGCCAGCCCGGGAAGCTGTTATCTGACAGGAGGACGAATTCATCCTCTCCCGAAACCAGACCGGTTACCTCGAAAACTGCCGGGGCGGACAGGGAAACAGGACGCACAGGAAACGCTTCCCGGCCGTTGACCAGAAGACGCAGCTGCCGGGTTCTTTCGCATTCCAGAAAGATCCGATGACCGGCGGGGCAGTCCCAGCGCAGCTTCCGACTGAACCGGGCAAGTCCTTCAAAGACTTTGCGGCGGGTAAAGCGCGTGACGATGGGATCCCCTTCCTGCCAGAAACCGAGCCGCTTTACTTCGTCTGCCTTCCACTGCTGACGGGGATCATCCGCAGCCCCGAAACCGGCTTCATCCAGCGTTCCGGGCAGACGGATATTCCCGGTCTGGCCCGGAATGGAGCAGTCCCAGATTCCTGACAGGTCTATGGTTCTCATCGGCATTTTCCTCTTTTTCAGAATTCCCTGTTATTTTACCATGGGCGTATGCGGTTGGAAAGAACAGAAAAAAGGAAACCGTATGAATTCATAAGGTTTCCGGGAGATAATCAGATTGCAGGACTCTACTATGCGTAGGTTGTCCGTTATACCAGATTGCGGTAAGATTAAAGAAAAGCAAAAGGAGAAACAACATGAAGGTACTGGTGCTAAACGGCAGCCCTAAGAAGAAAAGCGATACTTTCCGCCTGACGGAAGCCTTTCTCCGGGGATTCAACAGGGAAAAGAAACATGAAGTACATATCATCAACGTGATCGAAAAGGATATTGCACCGTGCCGGGGCTGCTTCGGCTGCTGGCAGAGACTGGACGGGCACTGTGTGATTCAGGATGACCAGAATGCCATCCTGGATCTGTACCGGACGGCGGATGTGATTCTCTGGAGTTTTCCGCTGTACTGCTACGCCATGCCATCTCACCTGAAGGCGCTGCTGGACAGGACCATTCCGCTGGTAAAGATGAACATGGTGCAGGAGGCGGACGGAACAGTACACCATGAGGCACTTGCCGATTTCTCCAGGATTCATACACTGGTGATCTGCGGCTGCGGCTTCCCGGACTGGGAGGGCAACTTTGACGGCCTGCGTGCTATGTGCAATGTCTGCTTCCACGAACCGGATATGGTCTGTGTACCGGAAACTCCGCTGCTGAATGTTCCGGAAGCCGCGATTGTGGCTGACCCGCTGCTGGCGCGCTTTGAACAGGCCGGAGAAGAGTATGAAGCAACGCTGAAGCTTTCCGCGGAGACGGTGGCAGATCTGGAACGGCCCATGATTCCGAAGGAAGTCTATATTCAGAATGTCAACGGGAGATGAATATGAAAAAGCGGCTGCTCCGAAACTCCGGGGCAGCCGCTTTTTATGATCCGTGATGGAATCCGTCCGTATAACGCCTGAAGACTGCTGCGATTTCATCGGCAATAAGAGCGTTGGAAGCCAGAATGGCGGTGGAACGGTCATACCGGAACTCCCCGGACTCCAGCGGCATGCTGACGATACCGCCGGCCTCCCGGACGATGAGGCTTCCGGCAGCGTAATCCCAGGGCTTCAGGTTCAGCTCAAAGAAAGCGTCGTGCCGTCCGCAGGCCAGATAGGCCAGATCGATGGCGGCGGAGCCGCTCCTGCGCACATCCGCGCAGGTATGCAGATACGCAAGCGCCAGCTCCATGCTTTTTTCCGCCAGCTCTGTGTGATAGGGCGATGTGCCGAAGGCAACCAGAGCTTTGTCAAAGGGCTGCTCCGAAACATGGATCGGGGTTCCGTTCAGAGCTGCTCCGCGGCCGGCTTCCGCATAGAACATTTCCTGCATATAAGGCTGCCAGATCAGACCGATCACCGGCTTACGATTTTCGCACAGGGCAATGGACACGGCGCTGCATCGGTAGTCATGGATCAGGTTGGTGGTTCCGTCAACGGGATCAACAATCCATGTGGGCGCGTCCGTGAGGGCGCTGTTTTCCTTTTCCTCCCCGATGATCTGTGATCCGGGAAGCAGGGAGAGAAGCGTCTGCTGCAGATAATCCTCAACCTCACGGTCGATGTTGGTCACGAAATTCGCATGGCCTTCCTTCTGGTCTATTTCTGAAAGAGCCCGGGCTGAAAAGAAGTTTCCCGCTGTCCGGGCGATCTGCATCAGTTTCTCACGCATACCGTTTCCTCCGATTCCATAAGTCAATGATTTATTATATCATGCCGGCAGGCCTGTGTGATATAATCTTTCCGCACAGGGAATGAAAAGGAGAAGCAAGCGGATGCAGGCTGTATATCATCTTCCCGGACTGTTTGAATTCTATGATCTATACAAGGTTTTTCTGCCGCTTTTCCGCAGCCACAGGGACTGGTTTTATGAATGGTGCGGCATCGGTTCCGTCTACGGCGCACCGGCGGGATGCCGGTGGGACGGTGGAAGAGCCGGATTCGGGGAAGCAGAACCGGAAGCCGCGGCGGCGCTGATGAGGGAATACGGGATTTCAGCCCGGCTGACGTTCAGCAATACCCTGCTGCGGGAGGAGGATCTGACGGATGACGGATGCAACCGCCTGTGCACTCTGTTTGAGCATAACGGACCGGTGCCCGGCGGGGTAATCCTCAGCTCGGATCTCCTGCTGGATTATCTTCAGAAGATGTACCCCGGGTTTTACTTCGTTGCCTCCACCACCAAAGTGCTGACGGATTTCCGGCAGCTGAAGGAGGAACTGGATCGTCCGTCCTTCCGGTACGTGGTGCCGGATTTCCGGCTGAACAAAGCCTGGGATCGGCTCGGGACACTGAACAGGGAAGAGAAGGACAAGGTGGAGTTTCTCTGCAATGAAGCCTGCTGGTTTGAATGTCCGGACCGGAAAGCCTGCTACGAGAATGTGAGCCGGAAGAACCTGGGAGAGGACTGTGAGGAGCATCGCTGCGTTTCACCCTATGCCCAAAGGGGATACCGGTTTTCCGATGCCATGAAAAACCCTGGATTCATCGGAATCCGGGACATCCGGGACGTTTATCTTCCAAACGGTTTCAGCCAGTTCAAGATTGAAGGACGGAGCCTGGGAAGCGCAGTGATCCTGGAGTTCCTGCTTTACTATCTGACCA
The DNA here is from genome assembly GCA_900315675.1 of uncultured Eubacteriales bacterium. GTDB lineage: Bacteria > Bacillota > Clostridia > Christensenellales > Aristaeellaceae > Aristaeella. The sequence goes on along the minus strand of OMZY01000002.1, from coordinate 91,251 downwards.
AACCGGAATATCAGCTGCAGGTTCGGGAAGAGATCTATCTGAGCAGTTCCCTGGATCTGTTTTAACGGGATTACACTGCCTGCGCAGGCAGTTAAAAACGGCTATGATTCTGAAATCACAGCCGTTTTTATTTCACCAATGAATACAGTCTGCGTAACGGTTATGCAGGGTTGTGCTCCCGGATAAAGCGGACAAACTCCTTCTCCGGCCGCGGACGGGAGAAAAGGAAGCCCTGCAGGTAGTCACAGTCGTTTTCACGGAGCATCTGCTCCATGTCCTTTGTTTCAACACCTTCAACCACCGCTTTTTTACCGATTCCCCGGACTGCGCTCAGGGAGGTCCGGAGCAGGGTCATGGCGGACGGCTCTGTCATGGCCTTCCAGAGAATATCCCGGTCAAACTTCACGATATCGACCGGATAAGTGAGCAGGGTTCCGATGGTTGCGAATCCGGAACCGTAATCATCCAGGCTGAAGGCGACGCCTTCCGCTCTCATGCGTTCCATAAAGGCGACCATCTGTTCCCTTTCCGCCGGGGTGGTTTCAGCGGTTTCCGTGATTTCAAGATTGATGGAATCTGCTGAAAGATGATATTTCCGGATCAGCGCCAACAGATTGTCCGCAAGCGCCGGATTCCGGAGCTGGCGGGGGGACAGGTTGACTTCTATGCAATTGATTCCCTTGAGCTTCGTTTCCCGGTCTTGAAGCAGGCGGCATACTTCCTCAAATACATAAAGGCCTACAGCGTCGATCCGGCCGTTTTTTTCCGCGATGCGAATCAGTTCCTCCGGATTGACAAAGGATCCGTTGCCGTCCCGCAGCCGGATCAGGGCTTCCGCACTGCGGTATGTACCGCTGGCAACGTCCAGGATCGGCTGGTACCAGACCATGAAGGTGCGGTTTTCCAGGGCCTTGTCGATGAGATGCAGGATCTTCTGTTCATGACGCATGGATTCCAGGACGGTGTCAACGATATCGTCAGACAGATCGGCCGAGCTGATGTTTTCCGCTCCGGACAGATAATCCAGGAGAGCGTAACCGTCAGGGAAATGTTCTGTAACGTGGATAGTACGGATCCGAGGAGATATTCGAGTGGTTTCTGTTTTGTCCTCCCGGGTGATGGTGAAGGGCTCCGCGAAGCATTCCTGTATTTTGCCGCGCGCGGACTGATCCCACTGGGGGATGGCCCCTTCCTCAATAATCGCGAAGCATTCATTGGACAGAACGTAAACCTTCCCGGGGAAAGCATGGTCCACCCGTTCCGCCAGAAGAATGGTCAGCTGGTCGATGGTGGAAGGACGTGAAGCAACCGTGGAGGTCTGGATATAGTCCATACGAAGCGCGGCGATCTGATACGGTGCTTTCCTCTTCTGCAGGCGGCGTACCGTGGTGATAAAGGCATAGCGGTTATAGCACATGGTGGTCTGGAAGAGGTAATAGGCATGGTTTTCAAAGGCGATGAAGAGGAAAAAGAGGCCCAGCGTGGTCATATAGTTCCCGATGACATAACGAGGGAAAACGATCTGGAAGATCTGGGCGAAGAAATGGGCAACGGCAAACCAGAAAACGGCAACTTTCTGGTAATGGTTGAACCGTTTCCGGCAGGCAGCGTAAAAGAACAGACCGCCCAGGATTTCCGTATAGGCAACGGCATAAAGCAGCGGATGGAGGATTCCATGACGGTAGATCAGCGCTTCGTCAAAATACGCGATCCACTTTGTGGCGGGGGAGGTAAAGATCAGGAAGGTCTCCAGCAGATGAACCGAAAAGAAAAAAATCCGGACAGGAGTTTTAAGCTTGGGGATCTTTGTGACATTATCCGCGTATAGCAGGAAAAAGCCGGCCAGGAGGTTATACAGCCACAAATACCCCAGGTTTACCAGGTCGCGGATAAACGGTGAAAAATGAGAGGGATTCGATATGCTGTGGATTGAAATGATATTTACCGCAGAGGAAAGCAGGTTGATTACGACCATGCAGAAAAAGAGCCGGTTATGCGGCGTATCATAGTTCCGTTTCAGGAAATACAGCGCGAAAAGCACCGCGGTGCCGATCACCGCGGCCACACAGAATTCGCTCATGTACTGCATGGAACGCCCTTTCCTCCTGTCGAATACGAATTGAATATATATTTATTCGCCGGAAAAGGGGACTCTGCCGTACTGACAGTTATGTCCCCCGGATTACGTTTATACATTCCTGGTTCTGACGGTTCTGATGTTCGAATGCTCGGAAAGAATGGTAATCAGATCCTGGTATTGAGTTTTGCCGGGCATGGACAGGGTATATACGTTGGTGTAAGTATTCTGTCCGTCCTGCGTATTATCCGCGTGAAAATCCTGATCAAGAATCTTGACTTCCATCCGGTCAAACGTATCCCGGATGTATTTCAGCGTCTCATTCCGGCGAACGAACTGAATTTCAAGCCGCTTATAGGTGTTTACGTGCACGATCTGCTGCATCATCTTCAGCACGATCATGACCACCAGGCAGGCCACCAGCGCCATGGTGGTGAATCCGGCTCCGACAGCCAGGCCCAGGCAGGCTGCGCACCACAGGGAGGCCGCGGTGGTCAGACCGGAAATCCGCCGGTCTGCAATGATAATCGTTCCGGCCCCCAGGAAACCGACACCCGACACAATCTGTGCGGTCAGACGTCCTACGCTGACATTGATATGAGAAGAACCGAGCGCTACTACGTGGGCAATAGTCTGCTGTTCCACCAGACCGATCAGTGCGGCGCCCAGGCAGACCAGCACATGGGTCCGCATACCTGCCGGTCTGTTTTTCATTTCCCGCTCAACGCCGATAATTGCTCCGAAGATGACCGCGGCCACGATTCTGAGAACCATCTGCCAGAAAGAAAGCGGTTCTCCAAATGTTACCCAGTCAAGGACCATACCATACCTCCGGTTGTTTCAATGCAAAATTCACGGACAGATTTTATTTGTCTGTTCATAATACAACATCATACCACACAGGACCGTCCCGGGCAATAAAAACCCGGTTGCTTCCGCAAACGGGACGCCTTCTTTACCAAATCATCGATTATACGAACCCGATGGTGGCGATGGGCTTTTCGCCGGGAAACCCGTCAACCGAAAGAACGGCAGCATTCAGGATTGTATTCATTCATGCTGCCTGATAAAACAGCTGATCGACAGAAGCCTCAAAACGATGCATTACCGGAGTGGTTTGAAGCCGGTACCTTTATCAGTGCCACTGGAAACTGCGCTAATCATGAAAAGCTGCTATGACAGTCCGGGAAAGAAGAGGTATGTAACAGGGACCAGCGATCCGACGGGCGGCTTTTATCCAAACTGTTTTACCGTATACTTTCCTGGCTTTTGCGGTCAATTCGTCTGTGCTGAGACCGGATCAGATGATTGCGATTTCCATAAAGGTTCGCCTTCCTTCGGTTCCGGTACAGACCGGAATTATATGACTTTATTGTCCACGATTTTGGTCAATAACAGGATACAATCTTTCTCTGTTCCTATCACTGCCTGTTAATCAGGACAGGCTGTTCCGCCGACCCACTTGCTCTCAAGAGGGAAAAGGTTTATAGTAGATCTACAGAAATACCGTTTTACAGAATTTCATACAGGAGGAGGAACGAATCATGTCTATCCAGATTGTTGAGATTCCGAATCACCAGAACAAGGTACGTCTGCGCGTCGCCCACGGGCATTTCGCCACAAGCCACAGCCATATCAATTACTACATTGACCTGACCATGACCAAGCACCGGCTGTCAGAAGCCCGGATTGCCGCGGAAGAATTATGCGGCATGTACAAGAATTCCACAATCGTGGACTCCATCCTCTGCCTGGACGGAACGGAGGTGCTGGGCGCCTGCATGGCTTCAGCACTGTCCGAGGCCGGGTTCCGGAGCATGAATGCGCACCAGACGATTTACGTTGTGACTCCGGAACATACCTCCGGAAGCCAGCTGATCTTCCGGGACAATATTGCTCCGATGATTGTGGGCAAGCATGTGCTGGTGCTGGCAGCCTCCCTGGCCACCGGCTTTACCGCCCGCTCCGCTATCGAGGCTATCCGGTATTACAGCGGTGTTCCCGCAGGTGTCGCAGCAATCTTCTCCGCGATTGATGAATGTGAAGGCTTCCCGGTCAAGAGTGTTTTCACCGTAAAGGAGAACCTCCCCGATTATGTCAGCTGCTCCTCCCACAACTGCCCGATGTGCAAGGCAGGGGAAAAGCTGACAGGACTGGTCAACAGCCACGGCGTTTCTTCCTTCTGAGGACGCACTTTTCGGAAAAAACGGAAGCCGGGCATGATGCCCGGCTTCCGTTTTTGTCCTGTCTGCCGGCTTTTCCCGGCTTATTTCTTCTCATGCCCCTCGCGCATGAAAACATGCTCCCCGGCAAAGGCGAGAGTACCGTCCTCCCGGATGCCGACACAGAAATCGGTGAAGAGCCGGATGGCGGCGATTCCGGTCCAGGAGGACACGTCCGGCGCAGGATACCCGTTGAAGCCCGCGGATACGACGGTTCCGTCCTTTTTCAGTCCCAGGGCGTAGGTGTGCTCAAGGCGGACCTCCTTCAGATCGCTCCAGCCGGCAAGAGCCTCCGCGGTGAAAACCGGCCAGGCCAGCACTGTTCCGTCCTTTTCCAGGCCCGCAACGATCCAGCACGGTCCTTCCACCCCGTCTCCCCGCGGAGCCCACACCGCGCAAAAGCCTTCGAGATGGGTCCATTGCGACCAGTCCGGCATCTCCGACACCGGATCTTCCTCCTCCGCGCCGTATCCGGTAATCTGCGCGGCGAGGACGTTTCCCTCATCTGTGAACATCAGCAGGCTGTCCTGATCGCTGCAGTACATTGCGGTGATATGGGACAGCGCTCCTGTGCCCGGCCCATCCTCCGGACAGATCCATTGCCCGATTGCGGTCCCGTTCAGGGAAATGAAATCGTCGATCTCTGTCAGCACGAACGCTTCGCTCTCCTCCGGCAGCAGGCGCACCGGTCCGTTCACCGTCTGCCGGGAATCCGTGTCACGGTGAAAGGCGAAGGTTCCGTCCTCAAACAGCAGAAGCATGGAGCTGACATAGCTTCTGGCCTGCCGGATTTTCTTGTCAAAACGGTCCGTCCAGTGGCGGCTTTGCACCCATCTGTCCGTAACCGGATCGGTCACGGTCCACCCGGCGGTTTCCGCCGTTCCGTCCTTCTTCAGGGCGATCATGCCTCAGTTACCGCAGGATACGTCGACGACATCGTGCCAGACCTCGTCCGCCGTATCAATGAACTCCGCCTTTATCCAGCCCTCGTAATCCACGTTGACACCCTCGTTCAGCCCCGCGTTCAGCCTGAACCACCGGACGCCCTTCGCGTCCTTTACCCAGACACAGGCATCCTTCGGGAACCTCGCGATGAGCTTTCCGCCGGTCTCGCGCCGCAGCGCGACATCCTTCGCATTGACGAATCCGAAGCCGACGGGCACCTCCTCCGTCTCCGCACAGGCGGGCGGCATCGCGCAGGCCAGAATGGACAGAAGAACCAGAACGCATAATAACTTCTTTATTATCATATCTGAAATACTCACTTCCCCGTAATCATTTTCCGTATGATGACTCCGACGGGATCATTATATACCGGAGAGTGCCGACCGGGAAAATTCGCCTCTGCAAAGCGCCGCGCGCGGCGGGCAGATGCTGCTGTGAATATCAGGACGGCGGACGGCAGCCGTCATCCCTTTGATCAGTTTATCATTGCCAGGACACCGGCAGACCGCCGGGGAACGCCGGAGGATCTGCAGGGTCCGGCGGTATTCCCGGCTTCTGATGCCGATAATTTTGTGAACGGGCATATCCTTTATGTGGACGGTGGAATCCCGGCTTATATCGGAAAACATCCGTGATGCTGAAGCCCCGGCCAGCGGAAGCTGACCGGGGTTTCAGGTTCTCAACAAACCTCCGGGAAAATCAGCATTTTCTTCATGGAAGTGCTTGTCCGGTGCTTGCTATTCAATCGGCTCATAGAAAACGCGGTACATCTCCTCCTCAGAGATGATGCGTCCACCCCGGGCGAAAATTTCATCCCCGTCGAGGAGGGAAAGAGTGGATGGGGATGTCATCAGCAGGATCACAGTGATTCCCCTGGCCAGCAGGGCTTTGATCATCCCGATCGTGGTTTCACGGATGTGCATATCGATTTCGGCAAATGGTTTTTCGATAAACAGCACGGAAGGAGCGGCGACCAGGAAACGGGTGTAGACGAGCTTCTGCAGGGTCTCCGGGGGGAAATCGGAAGCAATATCTTCCGGCCGGTTGATCCCGATCTCCGTCAGCAGCCTGTCAATGTGGGTGATGTGGCTTTTTCGGCTCCAGATAGCACGCACCTTGCCTGCAAGAGGGAGCATCATGTTGTCCCGGGCGGACATGGTACTGATGACAGAGTTCGCGTAGGGAGCTTCCGGGCACCAACAGACGCCGTGCCGGAGCGACTTCCGGAAATGTCGTGCCTTCCGGAGTATGGAACCGTTGATCTCGGCCTCGCCGCTGAGAACGGAGGAGGTGCCGGAGACCAGATCCCGGAAACCGTGGATTGTCCGGCGATCCAGACAGAGGATCTTAAGCAGTTCGCCCCGGGCGGCATTGAATGAAATATCCTTCAGCAGATCTGTCGTCACATGGCGGAGGGAGATGACAGGTGCGTCGGCGGTTTCCCCTTCCTCCTCAAAACGGTCCATATCGGACAATTCCTTCCGGGCGGTACCGGAAGCAGAAAACATATAGTTCCAGAAATTCTTCCGGTCAAAGAAAACTGAGTCGAAACAGGCGACGGAGGTGCGTTGCCGGATGATCATCACCTTGTCTGTGCCGCTGAAGATATCGGTATCGATGGAATCGATAATCACGAAGGAGAAGCCGCGTCCTGTCATTTTACGGATCAGAGCCCGGATGGGCACGAATCCGCCCACGCTGATCCGCTCTGAAATATTGTACAACACGATGATCTTTCGTCTTTCCGAGGCGGCTTTCATCAGGGACGTAAGCAGCTTTTCCCGGGCGTTCAGGCCGGAGACCGGCTGGTCTGGATCGAGGGAAATGCCGTATTCCTCCATCAGCAGAAGGCTGCGGCTTCGGTAGTCCTGCGAGTGGACGAAGAATTCATGCCGGGAGAACATGCAGATATTTTCAGCTACTGAAAGGGAGGAAATCAGGCTGCCTTCGCTGCCGATAATGGCAAAGGTCTGCCCGAACAGCTGCCGCATCGTACTCCGGGCGGGAATCCGGTGCTTAAAACGGGTGATGCCGTCGATCCGGCACTCACCGGAAAACAGGGACAGCAGCGACTGCTGCTCTGTCACATTGTCGCAGATGATGCCGAGGATCTCGCCTTCATGGATATACATACTGAAATCGCTGAAGACGCAGGCGTCGTTCAGGGTTACGGAGGCGGATTCCAACGCAAACAGTTCGTGTTTCATGCTTTTGTCTCTTTATAGGTTACGGGAAGAACGACCTCGACCTTCGTGCCGATGCCGACGATGCTGCTGATGTGGATGCCGTACTGTTCACCGAACAGGAGTTTGATCCGGCGGCAGACGTTCTTCAGGGCGATTCCGCCTTTTTTTCTGCCCGGGGCGGGCTGTTCGACAATAGCCCCCACCGAAACGCGTGAGAGGCTTCTGTTCAGCTCGCTGAGCGTTTCTTCCGGAATACCGGTTCCATTATCGCTGATATCCACGTGAAGGTCCTCGTCCACTTTCTCGATATGGATCGTCAGCAGGCCGTGATCTGTTCGCCGTTCGAGACCATGAAAAATCGCGTTCTCGATGATTGGTTGCAGGAAAAGTTTGGGGCACTGGATCTTCAGAATGTCCCCGCGGTCGTCCGGGATGCTGACTTCCATTGTCAACTTTTCGCCGAATCGGTACTGCTGGATCACAAAGTAGTTGTTGACGTTTTCCAGTTCCTCGCCGATAGTCACAAGATCTCTTGTCTCAGTGATGGTATAGCGGAAGAACGTGGAAAGCGCTTCTGTGATGTTCGCAATAGAGCGGTTCCCGGCAGCCAGGGCGTCTCCGCGGATCGACTCCAGCGTATTATAAAGGAAATGCGGGTTGATCTGGTTTTGTAGGGCGAGGAACTCTGCCTGCTTTGTGGACAGCTGCATTACGTTTTGCCGATCGATGAGCGAGTCCAGGCGGCGGATGTCTTCCGCCAGGTCGGGAAACAAGCCGTCCATACCGTTCACATAATCCTGGTAGATCTCTCCGTTCCGGAAGCGCCGGGTCAGCGTGCGATAGCGGGAATACTCCGGCCTCAGCACGGTGAAGAAGCCCACAGCGGAGAGGACGACCGCCAGACAGACAACCAGGAGAGCGACAAGGACATATTCCCGTTTCTGAGGGTTCGCATATGTGACAGCGAGGGAGCCTGCCGCAACGAGCGTCAGACCGATGAACAGGCCGCAGTGGATCATGAGCACACTGAAGAGGGTCGGTCTTTTCTTTTTCATATCGCAATCTCCCGGAGGTCGTTTCAGCCGTACAGTTTCCGATAGTCGCTGGGGGTCAGTGAGGTCAGCTGGCGGAACAGGCGTGTGAAGTATTTGATATCCGTATATCCGACGGCCTGGGCTACGGAGGCGACGTCCATCCGGGTCCGGGCCAGCAGGTCCTTGGCGTTTTCGATGCGGACTGCTTTGACGTAGTCCATGAAATTTGTTCCGGTCGCTTTCTTGAAAACCGTGGAAAAATAGGCAGGGTTAAAGCCAGCCTCCGCACTGACAGACTCAAGGGAGATGGCTTCGTTGAAATGTTTCTGGATATACTGCTTTGCCATGCGGATTGGCTTGTCTTCAATGGATTTCTTTTCCTGCTCACACCGCTCCAGGCATTCCGCACAGGTGTCCGTATAGAACGCACAAAGCTCATTGAGGGTGCAGATCCGGTTAAAGGCGGCGCGGAGGGCCTCTTCCGTCTCCTCCGCACGGGAAGCGAGGCTTTCAAAGGAGCGGATACCGAAGAGAAAGGATTCGCACAGCGTGTGATAGGTATAGCTGATGTCCCCGGGTTGCATCGGTGTCTCTTTCATCCGACGGAAAACTTCCTCCGCTTCCTTCCGGAAACCCGGAATGTCCAGCACCTCGACCCGGGAAAGCAGCTGCTTCCGGTCCTGTAAGGCAAAAACGGGGCTTTCCGGTTGCGGGCGGGGATAATAGCCGTCGCTGAAAAAAATGAAGGTATCCGGTGCCTTGAAGCGCCGGGTCAGGGCGGCGGAAGCGTCCCGGTACGCTTCCGGGATCTGCCGGATGGCGGTGACCGGCTTGCTGATGCCTGCTGCAGCCTGCAGATCCGGACAGATGTTCCGGTAGTTCAGTAAACGGGACTTCATCTTTCCCAGCTCCTCCATGACAGGGACCTTCATTTCTCCGGTATGGCTGATCAGCGCAATAATGTCGTTGTGGTGGACAGCGCTGATGTATTCCGTGCATTTCGGGGAGAGACTTTCCTTCATGATCTCATTGAGCTTTGGAAGGACGAAGCGGTACACGTCGGAATCCTCGGAGGCGGCACCCGTCGCCCCTGCAAAGATCCGGAGGATCACGCATTCCGTGTAATCCCCTGTGAGGGAGAGTCCGTAGCGGAGGACAAACTCCTCTTCGGACAGGTCGAACATATCCAGTCGCCTGTACACCAGGATATCTGTCAGGAGCTGCTCCTTCTCCCGCTGCCGGTTCCGGTTGTAGGAGCTTCGGGCGGCGTCTGTCTCCATCCGTGCGTGGAATTTGTCCCGGATCTTCGTCAGTACGGCTTCGAGGTCCTTCTGGCGCAGCGGTTTGAGCAGGTAGTCCTCCACACCGAGCTGAACGGCCCGCTGGGCGTACTCGAACTCGCTGTAGCCGCTGATCATGATAAAGAAGGGATTCTGTCCGGCTTCCTGTGATTTCTGCACCAGCTCGATCCCGTTGATGACGGGCATGCGGATATCCGTGACCACTACGTCAGGCTGCTGCCGGAGGATGGATTCCAACGCTTTCTCTCCGTCATTGACCCTGCCGACGATCTCCATTTCAAAAGCCTGCCAGTCGACCAGATGTTCGATCAGCTGAATGACCTTCACTTCATCATCGGCGATCAGAACTTTGATCATACCTTTATCCTCCGTAATACACGATTCCCGGAAAGGGAAACCGGATATGCACATACTTCTTACTGATCATTACTATACCATAATTTGGCAGATTGACGACACTTTCGCTGTCATTTTTTCAACCTTCCAAAAAGACACCCCCCTGTTCCAAATTCAGTCAGTTGTTTTGTCTGTTGCGGACATGTATAAATAAACCAGGTAAAAAAACTGAGGGAAATCCCTCACAGAATCAAAAGGAGGCTACCATGAAAAAATCCATTTGCCTGATGTTGTCCTTCGTGATGACAGTCGTCATGCTCGCCGGCTGCGTGATGAGCGCTTCTGCTGAAAAGCTGCCGATCCTCGGCGCGGGCATCTATTCCTCCACCGACAACTTCAACTCCTATATCGGCAAAGCTATCAGGAACGCTTCCAACGGCGTCTTTGAGTGCAACGTCGACGACGGCCAGCAGGACCAGTCCACGCAGCTGAACCAGATTGACACCGCTATCGCAAAAGGCGCGGTCGCCATCGCGGTTTCTGTTGTGGACGTGACCGCCGCTCCCGCCATCATCGAAAAAGTCCGTGAGAACGGCGAGCTGCCGATCATCTTCTTCAACAAGGAGATCGAAGACAAGAACGTCGTCAACTCCTATGACAAGCTGTTCCAGGTGACCTCCACCGGCGGTGACTATGGCGCTGCGATCGAGGGACAGATGATCGTGGATTACTGGAAGGCTCATCCGGAAGCTGACAAGAACGGCGACGGAAAGATCCAGATGATCAACCTGATGGGCGATCCCGGCCACACCGCTGCTCCGCCCCGCGCTCAGTATGTGAAGAGCACCATCCAGGATGCCGGCATTGAGATCGATATGCTGGAAGAAGACACCGGCATGTGGGATACCACCAAGGCGAAGGAAAAGATGGACGCCTGGATCTCCAAGTACGGCAATGAGATCGAGTTCATCAACTGCGCGAACGACGCCATGGCGCTGGGCGCCCTGCAGTCCATCCAGGCTGCCGGCTTCAACGAAGAAGGCGCGCAGAGCGAAATGTTCATCCCCGTCATCGGCATCGACGCCCTGCCTGAAGTGCTCGAGAAGATCCGCACCGGCGAGATGATCGGTTCCGTCCTGCAGGATGCCAATACCCAGGGCCAGATGATTGTCAAGATTGCCCAGAACCTGTATGAAGGCAAGGACCCCCTGGCTGATACCGGTTTCGAGTTTGACACTGACGGCTCCAAGGCAATCCGCGTTCCCTACAAGCCCATCACGGTTGAAAACGTAGACGAAGCTGCGGCAACCTACGAGAAATGATCTGATCCGCACATAAATTACTAAGTAGATATGCAGAAGCCTCGCGCTTCTGCATATCCTTTCAGAGAGAATGAAGGGGCACAAGTATGGCGAGTGAATACATCCTGGAAATGAGGAACGTCACGAAAGAGTTTCCCGGAGTTACAGCGCTTGACAACGTAACGCTGAAAGTCCATCCGGCCACGGTGCATTCCCTGATGGGGGAAAACGGCGCCGGCAAGTCGACCCTGATGAACTGCCTGTTCGGCATTTATTCCATGACGGCGGGTGAGTGTATCCTGGACGGGCAGAAGGTGGAATTTCAGAATCCGGCGGAAGCGCTCCGCAACCATGTCTCCATGGTGCACCAGGAACTGAACCAGGTGCTGGACCGCAGCGTTATGGAAAACATCTGGCTCGGCCGGTTCCCGATGAAGGGGCCGTTTGTCGATCACCAGAAAATGTATGAGGAAACTAAGAGAATCTTCGAACAGCTGGATATCCATGTCGAGCCGAAGACCATCGCAGGCACCCTTCAGGTGGCGGACAGGCAGATGATCGAGATTGCGAAGGCAGTTTCCTACGATGCGAAGATCATCGTGATGGACGAACCTACATCCTCCCTGACGGAAGATGAGGTTGAACACCTGTTCCGGATCATTGAGATGCTGAGAAAGAGGGGTGTCAGCATCATCTATATTTCTCACAAGATGGAAGAGATCATGAAGATCTCGGACGAGGTGACGATCATGCGGGACGGCCACTGGGTGGCCACCGAACCGGTCGAAAACCTGGATACGGACAAGATCATCCGCCTGATGGTCGGCCGTGAGCTGAAGGAACGTTATCCGAAACGGACCACCGTTCCCGGGGAGCCTCTGCTGACAGTGGAGAACCTCTCCAGCGCGGTCCCGAAGTTCAAGGATGTCAGCTTCACCCTCCGCAAGGGCGAGATCCTGGGCGTGGCCGGACTGGTTGGCGCGGGCCGGACCGAAGTGCTGGAAACGCTGTTCGGCATCCGGCTCAAGGGGGAAGGGAAGATCGTCATGAACGGGAAGGAGATTGATAACAGTACCCCGGAGAAGGCCATGAAAAACGGCTTCGCGATGCTGACGGAAGAGCGGCGGAGCAACGGCATCTTCGGAGACCTGAGCGTTTCCTTCAATACGATCATCGCAAACCTTCAGCCCTACAAGAAGCGCGGGCTGCTCAATAAGGGCCTGATCAAAAAGAGCGTGGACCGTTCCATTGAGGAACTGCACGTAAAAACACCGGACAGCAAGACCAAGATCGCCAATCTTTCCGGCGGAAACCAGCAGAAGGTCATCCTCGGAAGGTGGCTTCTGACAGATCCGGAGGTGCTGCTGCTGGATGAGCCGACCCGCGGGATCGACGTCGGCGCGAAGTATGAGATCTATCAGCTGATGAACCAGATGGTGGCGGAAGGAAAGAGCATCATCATGGTGAGTTCCGAAATGCCGGAGCTTCTGGGTGTATGTGACCGGATCCTGGTTATGAGCAACGGAAGGCAGGCGGCTGTGTTCGAGGCTTCCGAGGCCACTCAAGTCTCCATCATGGAAGCTTCCGCAAAATATGTATCCGCAGGAGGAGTAGGGGTATGAATATCAGCAAGTCCGCAGGAGGATTCCTGAAAAAACTGGTCACAGAGAAGATCATCTATCTGGTTCTTCTGGCTCTGATCATTGTGATCATCTGCATCGAGCCGAGGTTCTTGTCCATCATCAACTTCAGCAACATCCTGGCCCAGTCCTCGACGCGTATCATCATCGCGCTGGGCGCCGGTATGGTGCTGATGGTCCGGGGCTGCGACCTGTCCACCGGCCGCATGATCGGCCTGGCGGCGGTCATCTCCGCCTCCCTGCTGCAGGATGTGAACTACGCCTACCGGATGTACCAGAATCTCCCAAAGCTGCCGATCATCGTCCCGCTCTTCCTGGTCATGGCGCTGTGCGCCTTGCTGGGAATGATCTCCGGCGTGTGCGTGGCAAAGCTGAAGGTTCCCCCGATCATCGCCACGCTGGCGATGCAGCTGGTGCTGTACGGAACCTCCTCAATCTACTTTGACCGCGAGCCTTACGGTGCTCAGCCGATCGGCGGCATCACGACGGAACTGACCCAGCTCTGCACCCGGGGCATCAAGATCGGTACATTCCGCCTTCCTTACCTAACCATCATTGCCATCGTTATGATCCTGGTCATGTGGATCCTCTGGAACAAGACCAAGTTCGGCAAATACATGTACGCCGTTGGAGGCAATCCGAACGCGGCCCAGGTTTCCGGCGTGAACGTGAACAAGATTCTGATCGCCACCTATGCGCTTGCTGCGGTCATGTACGCCATCGCCTCCGTGCTGGAGGTCGGCCGCATCGGCAGCGCCTCCAACACTACCGGCAACAGCTATGAAATGGACGCCATCGCTTCCTGCGTGGTCGGCGGCGTGTCCATGTCCGGCGGTATCGGCACCGTGGGCGGTATCGTGACAGGCGTGCTGATCTTCACGGTCATCAACTATGGCCTGTCCTTCATCGGCGTGAACATGTACTGGCAGTACATCGTCAAGGGACTCATCATCCTGCTGGCCGTCATCGTTGACATGAGAAAGTTCGCGAAGAGAAAGTAATATCAGGAGGAACCTATGAGAGAAGCAGTCAGAAACACCAAGCTCACCGAAAACTGCAGCCGTGAGACCATCCGCAGTTATGTTGAGCGGGAAGTGATCCCGCAGCTGACCCTGAAGGAGAAGATCGGGATCATGTCCGGCCAGATCACGGAGGAGAAGCTCCTCTACGATCTGTTCGAAATCGTCCATTACAATTTCGATCCTTATCCCACGGGTGCCGTGGAGCGCCTGGGAATCCCGAACGTCCGCTTCGTGGATGGTCCCCGCGGCGTGGTCGCCGGGTCCGCCACATGCTTCCCGGTTTCCATGGCCCGCGGTGCCACTTTTGACCGGGAACTGGAGGAGGAGATCGGCAAGTGCATCGGCGCCGAGATCCGCGCGGTCGGAGGAAACTATTATGGCGGCGTCTGCATCAACCTGCCCCGCAATCCCCGCTGGGGACGCGCACAGGAGACCTACGGCGAGGATTCCTGGCACATTGGCGAAATGGGCGCCTCTCTCACCAAAGGCATCCAGAGCCAGAACGTTATGGCCTGTATCAAGCACTTTGCCCTGAACAGTATTGAGAATGCCCGGTTCACCGCAGACGTGCAGATTGACAAACGGACGCTGCATGAGGTGTACCTGCCGCACTTCAAAAAGTGTATTGAAGCCGGAGCTGCCTCCGTCATGTGCGCCTATAACTCCGTGCTAGGCAGCTTCTGTTCCGAGAATAAATACCTTCTTCACGACACCCTGCGTGATCGCTGGGGCTTCGAGGGTTTCACGCTTTCCGACTTCCTATGGGCGCTGCATGAGGGCCGGGCGGTGGAGTCTGTCAAGGCCGGTATGAACATCGAAATGCCCTGCGTCGCCTATTACGAGAACGAACTGCCCGCTGCGGTTGCGGACGGCCGGGTCACCGAGGAGGAGATCAACGAATCCGTCGGCTACATTCTCCGCACCATCCTGTACTATGAGACCCGGAAAGATCCGCAGGTTTATACGCCCGATGTCATCGCCCGGCCGGAGCATATTGCCGTAGCGAAGCGGGCGGCGGAGGAAGCGGCAGTCCTGCTGAAGAACGAGGGTGGCGTCCTGCCACTGGATCCCGAGAAGACCGGCAGGATCCTGGTGCTTGGCAAGCTCGGCAACGCGCAGAACATCGGTGACCACGGCTCCTCCATGGTCCACCCCTATTATGCAGTTTCCCCGCTTTCCGGCATCATGAAGAGAATGCCCCGTGCCCTGATCCTCTACAACGACGGTACCGACCTGGAACTGGCGAAGAAGCAGGCGGCGGATGTGGACGCGGTGGTCATCGTAGCCGGTTATGTCCACAGCGACGAAGGCGAATTCCTCAGCTCCAAGGTGGAGACAGAAGCCACTGCCGGCGGCGACCGCATGACCATGCGCCTGCATAAGCGCGACACCGATATCATCGAAGCCGTGGCAGGCATCTGCCCGAACACGGTCGTTTCCCTAATCGGCAGCAGCGCGATCCTCATAAACGAGTGGGAGGCGAAGGTCCCTGCGATCCTCTTCTCCTTCTACGGCGGTATGGAAGGCGGCACGGTCCTGGCGGAGATCCTGTTCGGAGATGTAAACCCCGGCGGAAAGCTTCCCTATACCGTGGCTTATTCCGAGGATGACTACCCCTTCTTCGATCCGGATTGCACACAGATCACCTATGAGTACTATCACGGTTACGCGAAGATGGACCGGGAAAAGAAGGAGGTCCTGTATCCCTTCGGCTATGGTCTGTCCTACACGAAGTTCGCCTTCGGGAAGCCGGAAATCCAGGTGTTTGGCGATACTGCGAAATTCCGCTTCACGGTCACCAACACCGGTAACCGGGACGGTGCTGAAGTGGCTCAGCTGTACGTAGGCTGCGAGGGCAGCGCAGTGGAACGCCCGGTGAAGACGCTCCGCGATTTCGCCCGTGTGGAACTGAAAGCCGGGGAAACGAAGGAAGTGGAGTTGTCTGTGGCAAAGAAGGACATGGCCTACTTCTCGGAAGAGCAGGATGACTTTGTGACCGAGGATATTGGCTATACGGCTTACATCGGCAGCTGCAGCCGGGATCCGGGCATGGCGGCGGTCCCCTTCCGCTTCGCCTGATCCTGTCCCGCATGACAGTGACCGTATCACGGCAACCATGGAAGGCCGCGCGGGACACGGAACCCGCGCGGCTTTCCGCTATCTCGGCGCCGGGCCTTCAGCCTGGGGAAAGGAAACGATATGCGTATCGGAGCAGACTATTATCCCGAACACTGGGAAAGGGAAAGATGGGAAACGGATCTCTGGATGATGCATGAGTGCGGCATCCGCGTAGTCCGGATCGGAGAGTTCGACTGGTCCCTGTACGAGCCTTCGGAAGGGGACTACCGGTTTGAATGGATGGATGAGATCCTGGATTTCATGGCTGCCCATGATATGAAAGTGGTCCTGGGCACCCCCAGCGCCACGCCTCCCAAATGGATGTGCGACAAATACGGGGAGGATTTGTATCAGAAGGACCGGCGGGGATACGCCAGGCCCTTCGGCACCCGGAAGCACTACTGCTTCAACAGCGATGTCTACCGGGAGGAGATCCGGAAGCTCGTAACCCTGATCGCCGGGCGCTACGGGAAACATCCCACCCTGGAAGGCTGGCAGGTGGACAACGAGCTGGGCTGGTCCAACACCACCCGCTGCTACTGTGAGAAATGCCGGGCGAAATTCCAGGATTATCTTAAGGCAAAATACAGCACGATTGAAAACCTGAACCGGGTTTACGGAACCGTGTTCTGGAGTGAAGACTACAACGATTTTTCCCAGGTGATCGTTCCCGTGGAAGGTGCCTGCCGCGCGTCGGATCCGGACGGCACGGAGGGGCAGAACCCATCCCTGGTGCTGGACTTTGACCGCTTCTGCTCGGATTCGGTCATCTCTTTCATGAATGAGCAGGCGGACATCATCCGCACCTGTAGCGACCGCCCGGTGACCACGAACATGCTGGATGCCGGTGTGAACTCCGGCACGGGTATCGATTATTTCAGGATGAGCAGAACCCTGGACTTCGTTTCCTGGGACAACTACGTCAATTTCCAGTGGGGTATTGCAGAAGACGCCTGCGTTTCCCGGGACCATGCTCTCCTGCGCAGCTATAAACATCAGCCCTTCTGGGTGATGGAACAGCAGGCAGGGGCCATCGGCTGGACCCAGTTGGGCGAGGTGCCCAAGCCCGGCCAGCTTCGGCTGTGGACTTACGCTTCCATCGCTAATGGCGCGGACACGGTAGTCTTCTTCCGCTGGAGGTCCTGCCTCTTCGGCACGGAGGAATACTGGAACGGCATCCTGGGCCATGACGGCCGGAAAAACCGTCGCTTTGACGAGTTCGCCCGCACCGGCGCTGAGATGGAGAAACTGAGCAGGATCTACGGTGCCCTGGCACCAAAGCCGAAGGTGGCGATCATCAAATCCTTCGACAGCGAATGGAGTCACAAGATCCACCGCCACACGGAGGGTTTCTCCTATGATAGTCTCCTCCTGGATTACTACCGCGCTTTCTATGCCCTTGGCGTGCAGGTTGAGTTTACAGCTCCGGAGGAAGATCTGACAGGCTATTCCTTGGTTCTGGCTCCGGCCCTGATCATGGTCAGCGAAGCGCAGAAGGGAAACCTGGCAAAATACGTTGAAAACGGCGGTACACTGCTGCTGTCCTTCCGCAGCGGCATCAAGAGCATGGAAAACACTATGCTTCCGCTCCCCATCCCGGGTGTCTTCGCGGACCTGGCGAAGATCGACGTGGAGGATTACGATCCCCAGTACCGGAAGGAGACCCCAGTCTCCGGTGTTTTCGGAGAAGGCACAGCGAAGCTCTGGTGCGACATCATCACGGCGAAGGGTGCGGAAGTCCTGGGCGTCTACACCGGGGACTTCTACGCAAACAGCCCCTGCTTCACCCGCAACCTGTCCGGTAAAGGTACCGTCTATTATCTCGGATGCGACCTGGACGCTCCCGCCATGATGCGCTTGGCGGAATATCTCTGCCGGGAAACCGGCGTTCCCCGTCCTTGCGGCGCTCAGAGGGGGGTGGAGATCGTCAGCACCACAGACGGGGAGAAGGAAGCACTCTTCCTCCTTAACCACAACAGCCATACTGCCGTCGTACCGCTGGACAGGGAATACACCAACTGCCTCACGGACGAACCCGCCCGCGGACAGATCATCCTGCCTCCGTACGACGTGGCGGTGCTCCGTCCTGAATAACCGACCCCAAGGACAAAAAGACAGGCTGCCGGAAGGAAGCCTGCCTTTTTTCAATACTCAGGGCGTTTCGCTGATGCCCAGCTCTGCCTGTGGATAAACCTGAACCCGTAAAACCATAATCTCTGTCAGTTTTGTTCTTTTTCCTTTTGCCGGATACAACACAGCAGCAGACAATGCTGACACCAATGAGCACCATGCTGACCCACAGCCCCGGGTTACCTGCGTCGCCGGTTGCAGGCAGCTTACAGTTTATGATCCTACTGCCGTTATAGCAGCAGTCAGAGCCACCGGCATGGGCGCTGATGTTTTTATAGAGCACATCATAGCCCGCCAGGACAGCTTCAATGATGTAGTAGCCCCCATCGGTTGTGAACGCGGCTTCATACCATTCGTTCCTGCTGATGATCTTTTTGCTGAACTCTTTGTGGCTATGATTCCGTCCGAATGACAGAGAACCTAATCAATGCTCTTTTTATGATCACTCTGCCAGAACTTTGTAAAGGTGAAAATACAGGAAAATGCCAAAGCTCTCTATGAAAACATAGGAAAAATGAAAAATGCAGTCTGAAAAAGGCTGCATTTTCTACATTTTCTCAGGACAGAAAACAGGCTTTAGTACCCAATCTGTGCTCCATGAAGCTGAAAATGAGTAATTTCAATCGCTTCAGGTTCCGGGCAATCACTCGAACTCGATGGTAGCAACGGGCTTCTCGGAGATATCCCACAGAACGCGGTTGACACCGTCGACGGTGGAGATGATCCGGTCACGCATGGTGCACAGCACGCTGAAGGGAATCTCCGGCACGGTGGCGGTGACGGCGTCCACGGTGTTGACCGCGCGGATGATCACTGCCCAGCCCATGTAGCGCTGGCCCTTGCCGTCCACATATTTGATACCGGTGGACTGGAAGTCGGGAATGGTGCAGAAGTACTGCCACGGAACCTCGGGCAGCTTGCCGATCTCCTCGCGGACGATGGCATCGGCCTCACGGAGCGCTTCCAGACGGTCGCGGGTGATGGCGCCGACGCAGCGCACGCCCAGGCCGGGACCGGGGAAGGGCTGGCGGTAAACCATGCCGTCCGGCAGGCCCAGCTCTTTACCGACGACACGCACTTCGTCCTTGTAGAGCAGTTTGACGGGCTCGACCAGTTCGAACTGCAGATCGTCCGGCAGGCCGCCTACGTTGTGGTGAGCCTTGACGCCCACGCTTTCCGTAATATCAGGATAGATAGTCCCCTGGGCCAGGAAGGCAATACCGTCCTGCTTGCGGGCTTCCTCCTCAAAGACACGGATAAACTCGGCACCGATGATCTTGCGCTTCTGCTCAGGATCGCTGACACCGGCCAGCTTGTCCAGGAAGCGGTCCACCGCGTCCACGTAAACCAGGTTGGCTTTCATCTGGTTGCGGAAAACCTCGATGACCTGTTCGGGTTCACCTTTGCGCAGCAGGCCGTGGTTGACGTGCACGCAGACCAGCTGCTGTCCGATGGCCTTGATCAGCAGCGCGGCGACAACAGAGCTGTCCACACCGCCGGAAAGAGCCAGAAGAACCTTTTTGTCACCCACCTGTTTCCGGACTGCCTCCACCTGCTCGGCGATGAACGCCTGGGCAAGCGCGGGAGTAGTAATCCGTTCCATGCTTTCGGGCCGTTTGTTGTTATCCATTTCCTATCCTCCAATCGATCCGTTCAATTCCACAGGGAATACATGCTAAAGAATAGGAAAAGACGGGAAAAGTGTCAATCTCTAAACATGACAAAAACATGAAGTAATTCTTATAAAAGAATGATTTTTTTCGGGAATCCGCCCGAAAAGAGGCTTATCAGGCCCGAAAACAGGCGCGTTGGAGCGGTGAAGCCGAACATTCAGGGGAAAGAAACAGAAGACGTACATTATTTGCTGTTGACAAGGAAGGCGGAAGAGCGTAAACTTCCGATAAAGGCCTTGAAGGAGAGGGCAACGGGTTATCGGCTTTCAGAGACACGGCGGTTGGTGCAAGCCGTGGGAAGAGCCCGCAGGCTGTAGCTCCAGAGCCGGAAGGAAGAAAGCGAAGGCGCAAGTAGAACCTTCCCGTGACTGCCGCGTAAGGGCATAGAACCTGTTGGGGTTCAAGAGTGGCGGTGATGAACCGCAATTTGAGTGGTACCGCGGGGATGATTATTCATGCTCGTCTCAAAGCAAAACTTTGAGACGGGCATTTTTCATTACCGGGACATTTCGCGTCTGAGGACACGACCAGGGCTTTCCGAACGCCCTGGACCTTCGGAGGAGGTTACAAATCATGGCACAGATGACGGGACTGAATTACAAGATTCAGGAGATGGCTCACCGGATCCGGGAGCTGCGGGAGATCGAGAACTTCACGATTGCTGAAATGGCGATGAAGACCGGCGTCACCGAGCAGGAGTATATCGACTGCGAGCTGGGACGCTCCGACCTGAACTTCGCCTTCCTGTACCGCTGCGCGCTGGCATTCGGCGTCGACGTCGGCGACATTATCGAAGGTTCCAGCCCGAACCTGAACTCCTTTACCGTAACCCGGCGGGGCGAAGGCCAGCGGATTGAGGAAGCTCATGACATGATTTACTACAACATGGCGGCTTCCTTCCGGAACCGGATCGCGGAACCGCTGTATGTCCAGGCGGCTTACAGTGCGGAGGCGGAGAAGGAGGATATCAAGCTGACCACCCATGAGGGCCAGGAATGTGATATTGTCATCGAAGGCCAGCTGAAGGTACAGGTGGGCGAGCACATCAGCGTGCTGAATCCCGGCGATTCCATCTACTATGATTCCGGCACCCCCCATGGCATGATCGCCGTGGGCGGCAAGGACTGTCTGTTCTATGCCATCGTCCTGAATCCCACCGGCGCGCCGATTCCGGAACTGACGCCGGAGAAAGCCGTGCCCGGCACCGCACTGCAGGAGTTCCCGGCGGAGAACGGCCGGACCCGTGTGTGGCACCGTTATGCGGACGTGGAGAAGGATGAGAACGGAACGCCGGTGAAGATCGCCTTCAAGAATACGGAGAAGTTCAACTTCGCTTTTGACGTGATTGACGCCATCGCGGACGAAATTCCGAACAAGCTGGCCATGCTCCACCTGGACAGGGAAAAGAACGAGCATCGCTTCACCTTCAACGATCTGAAGCGCGCGTCCAACCGCTGCGCCAACTATTTCAAATCTCTGGGCATCAAAAAAGGCGACCGGGTCATGCTGGTGCTGAAGAGGCACTACCAGTTCTGGTTCTCGATCCTGGCCCTGGAAAAGATCGGCGCTATCGCGATTCCCGCCGTGGCCCAGCTGCAGGAGCACGACTTTGAATACCGCTTCAACGCAGCCGGCGTGAAGGCCATCATCTGCACCGCGGACGGAGACACCGCCCACCAGGCGGATCTGGCGGCCAAGAACGCGCCGAACCTGGAACTGAAGCTGATCGTGAACGGGGAAAGGGAAGGCTGGCACAACTTCGACGAAGAGTACCAGATGTATTCCACCCACTTCCATCGTACGGAGGAGACTCCCTGCGGCGATGACCTGATGCTGATGTACTTTACCAGCGGCACCACGGGCTATCCGAAGATTGCCGCCCACAGCTATAAGCATCCTCTGGGGCACCTGCATACGGCGAAATACTGGCACTGCGTGAACCCGAACGGCCTGCACCTGACGATTTCCGATACGGGCTGGGCCAAGGCGGGCTGGGGCAAGATCTACGGCCAGTGGCTGTGCGAAGCCGCCATCTTTGTTTATGACTTTGACCGCTTTGACGCGGCGGATATCCTGCCGCTGTTTGCCAAATACCATATCACCACCTTCTGCGCACCGCCCACCATGTGGCGGATGCTGATCAAGCAGGATCTGAGCAAGTACGACCTGTCTTCTGTGACCCACGCCTCCAGTGCCGGCGAAGCGCTGAACCCGGAGGTTTTCCGCCAGATCGAAAAACAGACGGGACTACAGGTGATGGAAGGCTTCGGCCAGACGGAGAGCACGATGATCATCGGCAACCTGGCCGGCGCGGATCACAAGCTGGGTTCCATGGGCAAGGTGGCTCCGATCTACAACGTGGCGCTGCTGGATCCGGAAGGAAAACCGGTGCCCGTCGGTACTTCCGGCGAAATCTGCGTGGATATCTCCAACGGAATCCCGATCGGCCTGTTCCGGGAATACTACCGGGACGAGGAAAAAACCAAGGAAGTGATGCACGACGGCTGGTATCACACCGGCGATGTGGCCTGGTGCGATGAAGACGGTTTCTACTGGTATGTGGGCCGGGCGGACGACGTGATCAAGTCCAGCGGTTACCGGATCGGACCGTTCGAAATCGAATCGGTTATTATGGAACTGCCCTACGTGCTGGAATGCGGCGTCAGCGCTGCACCGGATGAAGTCCGCGGCCAGGTAGTCAAGGCCAGCATTGTGCTGACCAAGGGAACGGAACCGACGGAGGAACTGAAGAAGGAAATCCAGAATTACGTCAAGCAGCATACCGCACCGTATAAGTATCCCCGGATTGTTGTGTTCCGGGATGAGCTGCCCAAGACGGTTTCCGGAAAGATTCAGAGGGCACTGCTGTGATTGACTCCACGCTGTGCTACCTTTACCGCGGGGATGAGGTGCTGATGATGCACCGGACGCGGAAAAAGAATGATATGAACCACGACAAGTGGATTGCCATCGGCGGCCGCTTTGAGGACAAGGAAAGCCCGGAGGACTGCGCGCTTCGCGAAGTGCGGGAGGAAACCGGGCTGACCATGACCTCCTGGCGCTACCGGGGCCTTGTCACCTTCGTGAATGACCGGTACGAGACCGAACGGATGCATCTGTTCACCTCGGAGGAGTTCGAGGGCGAACTGACAGACTGCGACGAGGGCGAACTGGTCTGGATGAAAAAGAAGGATCTGGACGCCCTGCCCCAGTGGGAAGGGGACCGGATTTTTCACCGGCTGCTGGATGAGGAGATCCCCTTTTTCTCTCTGAAACTTGTATACAGCGGGGAGAAACTGCTTTCCGCGGTGCTGAACGGAAAACAGAATCTGTACAAATAACACAGGCATGTCTTATCTGATAAACGATTGCAAAACTTGACAAATAACGGATTGTGATGTTAAATTAGCCCGTTACGTGTTTGTGTGTGTGACAGGGCCGGTGCCCTGTGGTTTGTAGGAGGAGAAGGGAAAGTGGAGTTCATCAGGATACTCCTTGAAACACTGGCGGGGGTATGCAGTTTCTTTCTGACATTCATCATGGTCTATCAGATCGTGATTGGCTTTTTCGGTTTCAAAAAAGCGAAGAAAGACTATAAGGACCATGTTCCGGAATCCCGGTTTCTGGTGCTGGTACCCGCCCATAACGAGGAGAAGGTTATCGGGGATATCATTCAGAACCTGAATGATATGGATTACCCCAAGGAACTGTACGATTTTTATATTATTGCTGACAACTGCACGGATAATACCGCCGAGGTGGCACGGAGCCTGGGAGCCAAGGTGATTGAAACCCGGAAGGAGTCCGAGGACGCCCCCACCGGTAAGCCGATTGCCCTGAAAAAGGCGCTGCAGGCCGTGGGTGATTATCAGAACCGTTATGATCTGATGATGATCTTTGACGCAGACAACCTGATGGACACCAACATGTTCCGGGAAGTCAACAGCCAGTACCTGGACAAGGGAAAGCCGGACTTCATTCAGTGCTACCTGGGCGCGAAGAACAAGAAGGGCGTTGTGGCCTGGTTCTACTATACCGGCTATACGCTGACCAACCGGTTCTTTGACCTGGCAAAATACCGCCTGGGTCTGAACTGCGCCATCGGCGGCACCGGATTTGCCATGACCACCTCCTACCTGTACAAGCGGGGCGGCTGGACCACCATGTCCCTGACCGAAGACTTCGAAATCCAGGTAGAGGCGACCCTGGAGGGCCGCCGGATCCTGTGGAATCACCATACCCGGGTGTATGACGAAAAGCCCACCTCCCTGCTGGCTTCCATCCGGCAGAAGATCCGCTGGGGCCAGGGCCACTGGTATGTGGCGCTGCACAATACCGGAAAGCTTTTCCGGGCGCTGCGTGACGGACGGATCGGGTTCGGTGAATTCCTGAGCCTGCTGACCTACATGTACAGCATCGCCGCCTATGTGGTGGCGGCTGTGCAGCTGGTGGTGACCACCGCACTCTGCCTGGTGGTGCCCGGAAGACCGTTCTTCGATATTTCCCTGAGCGGCCTGCTGGTCGGCGGTCTTCTGTTCGGCTACACCTACCTGTTCCTGTTCTATGTGGCGGACTGGATGGACAACCACATCCGTTTCAGCTTCCGGACCATACCGGTGATGATCGGCGGCTTCTTTGCCAACCTGATCGTCGGTCTGTTCAATGAAATTGTCGGCCTGATCCGCTGCGGAGATCAGCAGCACTGGGTGAAGACCGAGCATGCCATTGAAGCGAAGACCGTGGAGGAACGGCAGCAGATCCATCTGCGGGGCAAGGCGGCTTAACAGTAAAGAACATAAAAAGAAAGCGGTTCACAGCAGTGAACCGCTTTTCTGATGCAGCGGAATGATCAGGGATGAACGAAGGTGCCGATATCGCTGCCTTCCAGAACGCGGAGCAGGTTCTCCGGATCGTCCAGGCCGAAGACGCGGACCATGGGAACCTTGTTTTCCGCACAGAGGGCGAAGGCGGAAGCGTCCATCACCTTGAGACCGCGTTCCAGGGCTTCGGTGTAGGAAATGTCCTTGATCAGCGTAGCGGAAGGATCCTTGTTGGGATCCGCGGTATAAACACCGTCGATATTCTTGGCCATGAGAACGGCGTCCACTTCCATTTCAATGGCACGGAGCGCCACGCCGGAATCGGTGGAGAAGAAGGGATTGCCGGTACCGCAGGCGAAAAGCACTACCCGGCCTTCGGACAGGTGCCGGCGGGCAGCCATGGCATTGAAGGGCTCGGCAAAGCGGTTCATGTCCACGGCGGACTGCACAATGGCGTCCAGACCGGCTTTGCGGAGCGCGTCCGCCACGCACAGACAGTTGATCACTGTTCCCAGCATACCCATCTGGTCCGCAGTGACAGCGTCCATGTTGGCGGCGGGACCCTGACGGCCGCGCCAGATATTGCCTGCACCGATGACGATGCCGACCTCCACGCCCATGTCATGCATGCGGCGGATGATGGAGGCTACCTGGTTTACTTTTTCAAAATCAAAGAGATCAGAGCCGGATTTAAGCGCTTCGCCGCTGAGCTTCAGCAGGATCCGGTGATATACAGCCATGCAGTTCCTCACTTTCCGGGATTCCGCAGCCTCCGGCCCGGCAGCCGCTGGCAGTCGGGAGGGGCCTGGCCCGTAATTTTTTAACAGTATATCATGATTTGGGTTCCCGGAAAAGAGGAAGGACAAGATTGGTGAAAACGGAAAAAAGTGATAAGATGGGCTGGAAACGCCCGAAAGCTCACTCTGCGGATCGTAGAATCCACTTTTTCCGCCAGCTCTACGGTTCGTGGGTGTACATGAAGAGCGAGAAGCAGGATCATCAATCCCGGAAGGAGGAAAAATATGGATCAGATCAGGAGCGGCCGCTTAATAGCCGAAGAACGGAAAAAGAAAGGCTATACCCAAAGACAGCTGGCTGAAAAACTGAATATCAGCGACAAAACGATTTCCAAATGGGAGTGCGGAAACGGATTCCCGGAAGTGTCTTTGCTGCTTCCGCTGTGTGATGAACTGGGGATCACCGTCAATGATCTGCTGTCCGGAGAAATTGTTCCACGGGAAGATTATCAGAAAAAGGCGGAAAACAATATGGTGGAAATGATTCGGGAAAGAGAAGCCAACAAAAAGCAGTTTACACTCACCCTCCTGCTGGGCGGCGTGTCACTGGCAGCCTTCCTGACGCTGCTGATTGTGGTATGTGTTTATACGGATGTGATTCCGCTGACAGTGAAACTGATCCTGCTTGCCATTGCGTGTGTGATTTTTACGGTCGGCGTGACAGCTGTTATGGAAGGGCAGCGGAAGATCGGGTACTATCAGTGCGAAAAGTGCGGAGAAACCTTTGTACCCGGGTTCAGGACGCATCTGCTCGGGTTCAATATGGTATCCAGAAGGTTCATGAAGTGTCCGTGCTGCCAAAAGATAGCCTGGTGCAGAAAAGTGATGGAGAAAGCTCAGAAATGAACCGAAGGAGCGGCAGGAATGACAGATTTCATTCCTGCTTTTTTTCTGCCTGTTTCCCGGGAAAGTGCAACAAACAGGGAGTTTGATACGTTCTATCTATCAGAAAAGGAAAGGAATATGCAAGAGAGAATGAAGAAGGCAGTTTCGGTCATACTGGTGATCCTGATGCTGGGTCCGGCATACGGAGCAATGGCATCCGGGGAGCCTTTATTTCATACGATCAGGGAAGCGCTGGACACTTCGGAAGGGCTGGCACAGATAAGCGAAACCGATGATTTTGTAACATTGATTCTGGAATGGAACGGGAAATACTACCGTGCGGTAACGATGATGGACGCAACTGCAAAGGAATTGTATCAGGCGGCGATGGCCGCGGGAACCACGGCTGTTTTTGAATTGTTTGATGAGTATACCTGGCGGTTGCCGATAAGCAAAACAGAAGAGATTACCGCGGCTGCGAAGGAACAGACAGAACTGGACGAACTGGCGGGGGCAAAGGTTCGTGAAATCATGGACGCATGGGGCTGCCGGGACTTCATCTACAGTCAGGAAACCGATGATGAGCCGATCATTATTACACTGGAAAACGGTTTGTTCACTTATGCATTTGAAACAGAGAGAACGGGTTATGATGATATGGAAAACCTGCGGGTAACAAGCGGGAAGTTTTACGGCTTTTCCCGTGCGGCCTTTGATCTGACCTGTCATGCGGACGGCTGCTTCTGATCCGGGCAGATGAAGGAATCCGTGCATGGAGAACAGGGCTTAACGACCCGTTCAGGGTACGCAGACGCGTACCTTTTTTTCGGGGAAAGGTGCCCGACAGACAAGTTGCCAGCCATTCCAACCTGTGATAACATTAAATATTGTATTGTAAAAACAAGGGAGGCAGCGCATGAGCATACAGACGATACTGGGAACACTGACGGTCAGACCTGTTCAGCTGCTGTTTGACGTGCTTTGCTCCCTGCTGACCCGGATGTCCCTGAGCCCGGGTGCGGCGATCCTGTGCATGAGCCTGTTCTTCTGCCTGATTGCGACGCCGCTGCGGCCGAAACAGAAACCGGACGGAAGGAAAGAATGGTGCAGGGCGGGACTGGTCCTGCTGGTTCAGGGGCTGGTGCTCATTGCCTCCATCCGCTGGTTTACAGGTCTGCGGGCTTTCCGCGGGGCATCCTTCGGCCCGATCCGGGATCTGGGAGGCACCAACGGACTGATTCTGTTCTGGGGCGGATATGCCGTTTTTGCCGTGCTGCGCGCCCTGACCGGATGGGGCTATACACCCATGAAGATGAACACGCGGCAGCTGAAAACCAACCGGAACAACATCATCCTGCTGGTGCTGAGCTGCCTGTATATGGCAATTCTGACAGGACTGCTGATTCCCTCTGCACTAATCGGCGCCTCGCCGGCGGAATTCGTGGACGCCCATTATTACCACAATCCGGCCCGGTACCTGCTTTCTTCCGCCCTGCTGGCTTCGGGCACATTCCTGTTCTGGGGAATCCTGTACGGCATGCTGCTTTCACCCCGGGCCAGGAAACGGCTGACCCTGTTCATGGCGATCTGTGTGGCAAGCGCGGCCGTGAACTATATGTTCTTCGGGAAGGATTACGGATTTATCTCCTCTGCCCTGCAGTATGAAACGGCCATTACCAACCGGCTGGAGAAAACACTGATCAATACAGGCTGCGTGCTGGCTGCTGCGGCGGCTGTGTTTTTCCTGCTGCGGAAAAAACGTTCCCTGATTCTCCGGATCCTGTGCCTGTACGGCTGCGCGGCTTTGGCTGTGATGTCCGTGATCAATATCAGCGGGATGGAGAAAAAAGCAGGGGAAGTCCGGGATATTACCGACCGGATCAAGGCGGAGGACGCCTCCTTCCGGCTGGACCGGGAAGGCCGCAACGTGATTGTGATCATGATGGACCGAGCTATCGGCAGCTTTGTGCCGTACCTGATGAACGAAAAACCGGAACTGAAGGAACAGTTTGACGGTTTCACGTACTATCCGAATTCGCTTTCCTACGGCTATCATACCAACATCGCATCGCCGGCGCTCTACGGCGGATATGAATATACTCCGGACGGCCTGGAGGAACGGGCGGAGCTTTCCCTGAAGGACAAGCACAATGAAGCCCTGAAGATCATGCCGCTGAATTTCCTGGACGCGGGGTATGAAGTGACCGTCTGTGACGCGTCCTACGCCAATTATCAGTGGATCCCGGATATGAGCATTTTTGACGAGTATCCGGACATCCGCACCTACAATACCATCGGCATGTTTGACGAGTACAAGGTGCAGATGCTGGAAAACCTGGACCGGAACCGGAACCGGAATATCTTCTTCTACAGCCTTTTCCGTTCCGCCCCCCTGCTGCTGCAGGAAACCCTGTATGACCAGGGACGGTACCTGGAGATGGACGCGAAGGCGGACAAGGGCAAAGGCTCGGAACTGATCGGCGTTTCTCCGGATTTCCTGAACAACTACATGGTGATGAAAAATCTCGGCACTCTCACCAGAGTGACGGAAGAGGGAAAAAATACGTTCCTGCTGCTGTCCAACGAAATGACCCACGACGTGATTGAACTGCAGGAGCCGGACTATACGCCGGGGAACAATGTGGACAATACCGCCTACGAAGCGGAGCACGGCGTCCGGCGCACAGAGGACGGAAAAGAACTGGATATCTCCCAGGCTGACGAGATCGTGCGGATCCACTATCAGTCGGATATGGCGGCGTTTATCCAGCTGGGGAAATGGTTTGACGAGCTGCGGACGCAGGGTGTGTGGGACAACACCCGGATCATCCTGGTTTCCGACCATGGATGCTATCTGGGTCTGACGGGAGTCAACCTGGCGGACCGGGTAAGTGACGAAAGCGTGCTGGGCAGATATCTGGCGGAGGAGTGGACGGATACCACCTGCTACAATCCGCTGCTGATGGTCAAGGATTTCGGCGCAACGGGCTTTACCACGGACACGGCGTTCATGACCAACGCAGAAACCCCCGGACTGGCTTTTGAGGGGACGATCGACCATCCGGTAAATCCGTTTACAGGCAAGACGGTCACGCGGGAAGCGAAGAATCTGACGGAATGCCATATTGTTGAATCCGACTGGCATATTGTGACCAACTGCGGCAATACGTTTACGGACCCGCTGCGGATTACCTTCCGCAATAAGGATATCTTTGATCCGGAAAACTGGTCGGTCGAACAGGCTGCAGAGCAGGCGGAAACCGTTGAAAAATAAAAGCTTGCATAATTGCCGGATCCTTTATATAATGGATGCCGTACGATGATGGGGAAGGCTCCGCAGGTTTTTTTCAGAGAGCGCGCCCGCGGCTGAAAGGCGCGTATGAACCGGCGAAAAGGCTCCCGCCCCCGGAGTGCGCGGAAGAAAGCGCTGATGAAGTGAAATTTCGCCGGGAGCTCCCGATACAGGGCAGAGAGATGACGGCACAGGCCGTCAAGCAAGGTGGTACCGCGAAGCAGCAGCCTCGTCCCTGCACAGGACAGGCTGTTTTTTATGTCAAGCAATGGAGGTCATATTATGAAGGTCAGGAATCTCGTATCCAAGCGTTACAAGGAGACCCCGGCGGATTGCCAGATTGCCAGCCAGGCGCTGATGATGCGCGGCGGCTATATCAAGCCGGTGGGCAACGGCATCTTTACGCTGTTCCCCATTACCAAACGCATTACCGCCAAGATTGAAAACATCATCCGCCAGGAGATGAACCGCATTGACGGCCAGGAAGTGCTGTTCCCGGTCACCATGCCCGCTGACCTGTGGCGCAAATCCGGCCGGTATGATTCCATCGGATCGGAGCTGCTGCGCTTCAAGGACCGCTCCAACGCGGATATGGTCCTGGGCATGACCCATGAGGAAGCTTCCGTGCATCTGATGACGGACGTTGCGGACTCCTATACCCAGTATCCGTTTATGATCTATCAGATCCAGACGAAGTTCCGGGACGAGCCCCGCTGCCGCGGCGGCCTGATCCGCGTACGCGAGTTCACCATGAAGGACGCCTATTCCTTCCATACTTCCCAGGAAGACCTGGAGCAGTACTATATGCGCTGCTACGAGGCCTACAACCGCATCTATGCCCGCTGCGGCGTTCCGGAGGTTGTGGCGGTGGCCAGCGACAGCGGCATGATGGGCGGCAAGGTAAGCCACGAGTACATGCTGCTGACCGACGTGGGTGAAGACACCATCGTGCTGTGCCACGACTGCGATTACCGCGCCAACATGGAAGCGGCTCCCTGCCTGCTGAACAACGAGGCCGGGGAGATTGCACCCCTGGAAAAGGTGGATACGCCTGACGTCAAGACCATCGAGGATCTGTGCGCCTTCCTGAAGATCAAGCCGCAGCAGACCTGCAAAGCCGTGATGTATCAGCGCAACGCGGACGATTCCTTTGTGATTGTGTTCATCCGCGGCGACCTGGACGTGAACGAGACCAAACTGCGCAATTACCTGAAGGCGGAGGTACATCCCGCCATCGTGACCGAAGACAGCGGCATTCATGCCGGCTTCACCGGACCGATCGGCCTGCCGGAAGGCGTGACTGTGGTCTATGACAGCTCCCTGAAGGGAATCGAATGGCTGGTGACCGGCGCCTGCGAGAACGACAAGCACTATACCGGATTCAACATTGCCCGGGATATCGGCAAGGTTGATTATGTGGATGTGGCCAAGGCCTTTGACGGCGGCATCTGTCCGGTGTGCGGCAAGCCCTCCATCTATACCAGCCGCGGCATTGAGGTGGGCAACATCTTCCAGCTGGGCACCAAGTACACCGAGTCCATGGACATGACCTATGTGGATCAGGACGGCAGCCTTAAGCATCCCATCATGGGCTGCTACGGTATCGGCGTTGGCCGTCTGGCTGCTTCCGTCTGCGAAGCGCATCACGATGATTACGGTCCCGTCTGGCCGATGAGCATCGCTCCCTGGCACGTACAGATCTGCTCCCTGAGAGCTGACCAGCCGGAAGTGGTGGAAATGAGCCAGAAACTGTATGACGCGCTGACTGCCCGCGGCGTTGAGGTACTGTGGGATGACCGTGCTGTTTCCGCCGGCGTGATGTTCTCCGACGCCGACCTGTTCGGTGTGCCGCTGCGTGTGATTGTCAGCCCCAAGGGCCTTCAGAACAGCACCATCGAGATCGCAACCCGCGACAAGTCCATGAAGGAACTTGTGCCGGTGAATGAAGCGGAGGACTTCATTGTCCGCTTTGTTGAAGACGCTCTGGCAAAGCTGGAGTGCAGACTGTAAGCGATTGATTCCGTTTTCGGATAAACCAGGAAAGCCGCCGGTGAAAACCGGCGGCTTCTTTCTGTTCAATTCAGCGAAAAAACAGGAAGATCCGGAAAGAAAAAAACCGTTGGATACAAAATTATCTCCTCTGCCGCAAATACCGCCGCAACGGCGCATAAACCTTGACAAATAAGGCCTTTCAGATATAAAATACAGTGTTTTTGTTCTGCGCGGACCGGAAGGTCCGCAAAGGCTTACTTATTCAGCCTGCTCAGGGGGAGGACGCTATGCTGCCAGAGAGAGATTCCAGGGAGTTCCAGTCGCTTTTGCACGAGGAAGTGGAAAAGCGGCGTACCTTTGCCATCATCTCCCATCCTGACGCGGGTAAAACAACGCTGACTGAGAAGCTGCTGCTGTACGGCGGAGCGATCCGCAGCGCGGGCAGCGTCAAAGCCCGGAAGACGGACAAGCACGCCACCTCGGACTGGATGGAGATTGAGAAGCAGCGCGGCATTTCCGTGACAAGCTCCGCCATGCAGTTTGTGTATGACGGATACCGGATCAACATCCTGGACACCCCCGGCCACCAGGATTTCTCGGAAGATACCTACCGGGTGCTGGTTGCGGCTGACGCCGCGGTCATGCTGCTGGACGCAGCCAAGGGTGTTGAGGCCCAGACCATCAAGCTGTTCAAGGTATGCCGGATGCGCAACATTCCGATTTTCACCTTTGTGAACAAGATGGACCGGGCGGCCAAGGATCCTTTCTCCCTGATGGAGGAGCTGGAACAGGTGCTGGGCATCCGTTCCTGCCCGATCAACTGGCCTATCGGTATTGACGGCGACTTCCAGGGCGTTTATCACCGGGATACCCGGACGGTGGAACTGTACACCGGCGGGGATCACGGCAAGAAGATGGTTGAAAAGACGGACATCGGGATTGACGATCCGGAGCTGGAAAAGGTGCTGGAGAAGCATTACCGCGACCGGCTGATGGAAGAAGTCGAACTGCTGGATGAGGCAGGAGACGCCTTCGACCTGGAAAAGGTCCGGGCGGGTGAACTGACGCCCATGTTCTTCGGCTCCGCGGTGACCAACTTCGGCGTGGAACCTTTTCTGGACCGGTTCCTGTCCTTCACGCCGCCGCCCCTGCCCAGAGAGAGCGACACCGGACTGATCGGTCCGGAAGAACCGTATTTCTCCGGTTTTATCTTCAAGATCCAGGCGAACATGAACCCGGCGCACCGGGACCGGCTCGCCTTTATGCGGATTGTCTCCGGCGCCTTTGAAAAGGGCATGGAGGTATGGCATTCCGGTACCAACAAGATCGTGGCGCTCAAACAGCCCCAGCAGTTCATGGCTGATGAGCGTGAAGCGGTGGAGGAGGCATGGGCAGGCGACATCATCGGTCTGTTCGACCCCGGGATATACCGGCTGGGAGATACGCTGTCCACCGGACCCAAGATGCATTATGCCAACATTCCGGTGTTCGCGCCTGAATTCTTCAACCGGGTGCGCCCTATGGACAGCATGAAGCGCAAACAGTTCCAGAAGGGCATCAGCCAGCTGGCCGAGGAGGGCGCCATTCAGACCTTCATCCGTACAGAAACAGGTCTGGAGGAGTTCATGGTCGGCGTGGTCGGCGTGCTGCAGTTTGAAGTGCTGGAGCACCGCCTTCGGACCGAATACCAGACGGAAATCGTCATGGAAGGCATGCCCTTCCGCCATGTGCGCTGGGTGATCAAGACCCCGAAGCCTGTGGAGGATCTGAAGCTGACCTCCACCTCCGGACGGGCCAAGGACAGCCACGGACGGGATGTGCTGCTGTTTGAAAATGAATGGAGTATCCGGCTGGCCGTTGAAAACAACGAAGGGCTGGAACTGAAGGAAACGGCAGAGCGCTGAAGCTAATTCTGCGATCGCTGTTACCCAAATCAAAGATTTGGACAGCTGTAGCATGGGAAGTATTCGCCGCACTGAAGTGCGGATACTTCCTCAACAATTCAGAATTATGAGTCGGTGCCAACAGATAAGAGGGAAAGGGAATATATGATTCGGGAAGATATTCGGAATATAGCTATTATCGCTCACGTTGACCACGGCAAGACCACCCTGGTGGACCAGATGCTCAAACAGGGCGGCGTCTACCGGGAAAACCAGCAGACCGTGGACCGTGTGATGGACTCCAATGATCTGGAGCGTGAACGCGGCATTACCATCCTGAGCAAGAACACGGCCGTGCATTACATGGGCCACAAGATCAACATCGTTGACACTCCCGGTCACGCCGACTTCGGCGGTGAGGTGGAGCGTGTGCTGAAGATGGTGGACGGCGTGCTGCTGCTGATCGACAGCTTTGAAGGTCCTATGCCCCAGACCCGCTTCGTGCTGAAGAAGGCCCTGGAGCTGAAACTGAAGGTTCTGATCGTGATCAACAAGATCGACCGTCCCGACGCCCGGTGCGACGAGGTGGTCAATGAGATCCTGGACCTGCTGATTGACCTGGAAGCGGACGAAAGTACCATCGAGAACCCGATCCTGTACGTGTCTGCCCGGAAGGGTACGGCCACCCTGGATCTGGAACAGCCCGGAACCGACCTGCGCCCTCTGTTTGACGCAATCCTGAAGTACATTCCCGCTCCGGAAGGCGACGCGGAAGGTCCTGCACAGGTGCTGATCTCCACCGTTGACTACAGCGAGTATGTGGGCCGGATCGGCGTTGGCCGCGTGGTTCGCGGTAAATTTACCGAAGGCATGAATGTGGTGCACACCAACCTGGAAACCGGCGTGACCAGCCCCATGTGGCGCCTGGGCGGCCTGTTCCTGTATGACGGCCTGAAGCGGGTGAACGCCACGGAAGTCGGTATGGGCGATATCGTTGCCCTGTACGGCGCGGAGGACATTTCCATCGGCGATACGGTCTGCGACCCAGCCAAGGTGGAAGGACTGCCCTTTGTGAAGATTTCCGAGCCTACGGTAACCATGACCTTCTCCGTCAATGACAGCCCCTTTGCGGGAAGGGAAGGCCAGTATGTGACCAGCCGTCACCTGCGGGCCCGCCTGATGAAGGAACTGCAGACAGACGTTTCCCTGCGGGTCAACGATACCGACACCACGGATTCCTTTGAAGTGTGCGGCCGCGGTGAACTGCACCTGTCCATCCTGATCGAGAATATGCGCCGTCAGGGCTATGAGTTCGCGGTGAGCAAGCCCAAGGTTATCTACAAGGAGATTGACGGGGTTAAGTGCGAGCCTATTGAGCGCCTGATCGTGGATACACCCCAGGCATCCGCGGGCGCCGTTATTGAAAAGATCGGCCGCCGCCGCGGCACTTTGGAGCACATGAGCGGCCTGGACCGGGTGCGCCTGGAGTTCCTGGTACCCTCCCGCGGCCTGTTCGGCTACCGGAGCGAGTTCATGACCGACACCCGGGGTGAAGGCATCATGTCCTCCGTCTTTGAACGTTACGAGCCCGTGAAGGGCGATATTCCGCACCGGAACGCCGGTGCCCTGATCTGCTTCGAAACAGGCGTTTCCACCAGCTACGGCCTGTTCTACACGCAGGAACGCGGCACCCTGTTCATCGGCGCCGGTGAGAACGTCTATGCCGGTATGATCTGCGGCCAGAACGCCCGCCCGGGTGACCTGGTGTGCAACGTCTGCAAGGCGAAGCACGTGACCAACATGCGTAACGCTTCCGCTTCCGAAGACGCCATGCGGCTGATCTCCGTGCATCCCCTGACCCTGGAGGAATGCCTGGAGTTCATCGACGACGATGAACTGCTGGAGATTACCCCCAAGAGCCTGCGCATGCGCAAGCGCCAGCTGGATCACTCCCTGCGGGCCAAGGCGCGGAGCAAGGGAGAAGAAGCTTAATTCAATGCACAATGCATAATGCATAATGCACAATTGATTATTGAAATAAAAAGAGCTGTGAGGATCTCACAGCTCTTATCATACATGTC
Source organism: uncultured Eubacteriales bacterium (assembly GCA_900315675.1). Taxonomy (GTDB): domain Bacteria; phylum Bacillota; class Clostridia; order Christensenellales; family Aristaeellaceae; genus Aristaeella. Next base: position 55,576 of record OMZY01000002.1, on the reverse strand, counting down.
AAACTTTATTCAGCCGGCAGGACAGCGGCAGGGGCTTCCGAAGTTTCTTCAGCGGGGGCCGTTTCCTCTGCGTCTTCCTCGTCGTCGTCAGCGACGGGCAGCTTCCAGTCTTCACCGGCCTCGGAGTAGACGATTTCGGCTTCTTCCATCCACTGATCCACAGCACTGTGCAGCGCTTCAGAAATCATTTCGTGCAGGATGGTTTCACGGAACTCTGCCTTCATATCATCCGTCAGTTCCACAGCACCGCCGGGGATATCGCGCAGGTAGTGCAGGATGTGCACACCGTAGGAACCAACCACGGGTTCGCTGACATCGCCGACCTTTTCAAGGGCCATAGCGGCGTCCTTGAAGGCAGGATCATAACGGATACTGTCATTGTGAACGGGATAGCCTTCCGCCCGCATGGTGTCATCCTGCATGCCGGGATCGGTGCCGTATTCCTTGATCAGGTCATCAAAGGTGGCGCCGGCGTCCAGCCTGGCCTTGATTTCATCTACAGTGGCCTTCACGCTCTCAAGAATGGCTTCCTTCGCCTTTGTGACCATTTCTTCGGTTACGGGTTCCTCGGTGGGTTCAGGCTCGGCAGTGGGCTCGGCATCCTCAGCGGGGGTTTCTTCGGCAGCGGGAGTATCCGTCTCAGCCTGAGCCTGTTCCTCCAGGCGGGCGCTGAGATCCTTCCAGTTATTCAGAAGATCATCGTCCACTTTCAGCAGGATGTGGGTGATGCCGCGGTAACCTTCAGGCATATAGTAGGAAGGCTGTCCGTAATACTGGGTATAGAACTCATAGGCACCGGCGTCGTTCTCGTAGGTTTCCTGATCGTCCTTCACAAGATCCTCAAAGTAGGTCTGAACATCTTCGTCAGTTACCTTCAGGTCCTTGGAAAGGTGATCCGTTACGCGGGAATAGACGGTATTGCTGGAAGCCTGGCTGATGTATTCCTCCACATAACGGGCTTCGTCAAAACCGTAGTCGGACAGCAGCTGGGCTTCCGCGTCGGCGCGGGCGGCAGCTTTGTCTTCATCAGAGGATTCCTCGGTAACTTTTCCCATGCTGCTGATGAAGCTGCTGACGATTTCCTCCCACTGGGCTTTCGCATCGGTTTCAAAGCCGGTTTTGTCCTCATCGGTGATCTGATCCAGCCCCAGTTCCTTACCCTTCTGGAGGATCAGGCGATACCCGATGGTTTCATACAGGGACTGCTGGTTAATCGCCTTGATCAGATTTTCATCAGCAGTATTGTAGCCGTTGGAAGCGGCATAGTTTTCATAATTGGCCTGGGTATAGAGCAGGTAGTTATCGTTGGACCAGATTTCGTCACCGTTTACGGTAACCAGCAGAACCGGCTCATCGGAAAGGACTTCCGCGGTTTCAGCCGCGGCATCGGCAGTATCCTCTGCCAGCGCGAAAGACGCACTGATCAGCATGGCCAGTGAAAGCAGGATACAGAAAAGGCGTTTCATCATGATTGTTCTTCCTCCGTGATTAAGAGTGAAGGGTATAACCCGACTGTATTATTATACACAAAAGAAAAAAGAGGATCAATGCGCGAATGTGAACACAGTGTAAACAATACGTAGACGGGCCGACATCCGGCGGTCCGTTGACGGGAAAAGCAAACGTTTGCTATAATCTCCGCGCATCACTGTTTAAGAATCGGGAATCCCTGAGGCGGACATAAATGAAAACGAATTATCCCTGGAAATCATTCCTGAAAAAAATAGCCGTCATCGCGGTACCTGTCGCCCTGCAGAACCTGCTGACCACGACGGGTTCCATGGTGGACACGATGATGATTGCCTCCCTCGGGCAGCTTGAGGTAGGGGCGGTAGGTCTGTGCGCCCAGTTTTCCTCCCTGATGTTTTCCTGCTACTGGGGCTTTGTGGGCGGCGGCATGCTGTTCTTTTCCCAGTTCTGGGGCGCCGGGGATGACGAAGGAATCAACCGGTCCTACGGACTGACGCTGACCTGTATGATGACGGTGGGAATGATCTTCGGCCTGCTGGCGATCTGCTTTCCGGAAACAGTGATGCGGATGTATACCGACAAGGAGTCCATCCGGCAGATCGGAACAGAGTATCTCCGTATTGCCGGATTTGCCTATCCGCTGATCGTCTTTTCCATGGCGATGGCGTCCCTGCTGCGGTGTACCGGGAAAGTGAGAATCCCGCTGTGGGGATCCATCGCCGGAGTGGGCACCAATATCTTCCTGAACTGGGTGCTGATCTTCGGCCATCTGGGAGCGCCTGCCATGGGCGTCCGGGGTGCTGCGGCGGCGACGGTGATCGCCCAGGCGGTGAACTGCGCGGTGATCCTGATTGCGGCCCGCCGCAGCGGCCACCGATACCTGCTGGCAGTCCGCCGGCATTTCCGCTGGAAACGTCCGTTTGTGGCAGCATACCTGAAGAAATGCTTCCCGATTATCTGCAACGAAGTGCTGATCGGGCTGGGGAATATGGTAATCAATATTGTCCTGGGCAGACAGCCGGAGGAAGCCATTGCCGCACTGGCGGTGCTGCGGACGCTGGAAGGCCTGGTGATTGGTTTCTTTGCCGGGTTTTCCAACGCTTCGTCGGTGCTGGTTGGGACGGAAGTCGGCGCGGGACGGCTGGATGTGGCATACGGGCGTGCCTGGCGGCTGGTATACCTGTGCCAGGGATTTATCGGGCTGCTGGGTGTGACGCTGATCGCCCTGCATACGCCGATTCTGACCGTGATGGGTATGAGCGGGGAAAGCTTCCGACTGGCCTTCGGCATGCTGGCGATATACCTGGCCGCGGCGCTGATCCGCATGGGAAACTGGACACAGAACGATACCTTCCGGGCTGCGGGAGACGCTACCACCGGAACGGTGCTGGAGATCATTTTCATGTGGCTGATGGTGCTGCCCTGTGTATGCGTTTCCGGTCTGGTGCTGAAGTGGCCGACGCTGGCGGTGTTTGCCCTGTGCTACGCGGATGAACCGATCCGCTATGTGATGATGCAGAGACACCTGTATAAAGGGAAATGGATCCGACCGGTGACTCCGGAAGGCAGGGCCGCCCTGGAAGGCTGGAAGCCGGAAAGGAAACAGATCTGCGGAGAGTAACGGTCCGGGAGATATTGCGGAGGAAAAGGAAATGGACTTTATCAACGCCTATACATACGGTTTCTGTGAGAAGCAGGGTTTTACCCGGGGAAATGCCTGGAAACACTCCCTGCGGCTGCTGGCTGAGTCCACAGGCTGCAATGCGGTGATTCTTCCCGTATGCGCATGGCAGGATCACACCTGGTCCGTGAAGATGGATTCCGTGCACCCGGATGTGATGTCTGCCGAGGATGTGCGGAATGTCTGCGGATACGCCAGGGAACTGGGCCTGAAGGTTATCCTGAAAGCAATGGTGAACTGCCGGGACGGCTACTGGCGGGCGTATATCCACTTCTTCGATCAGGAAGTGCCGGTGGAACCCGGCTGGGGAGAATGGTTCGCCGCCTGGACGGAACATGTGAAGCTCGTGGCAAAGATGGCAGAAGAAAACAAGGCGGACATGCTGTGCGTCGGGTGTGAGATGGTGGGAACAGACCACCGGGAAACGGAATGGCGACACCTGATTGCTGAAGTACGGGGAATATATGCGGGGCCGCTGACTTATAACTGTGATAAATACCAGGAGGATCATGTATCCTGGTGGGACGCGGTGGATGTGATCTCCTCCTCAGGGTATTATCCTGCGGATGATCTGGACCGGCAGTTTGAGCGGATCCGCGGCGCAGCGGAACGGGCGGGGAAGTCGTTCATGTTCATGGAATGCGGATGCCCTTCCAGACACGGAAGTGACCGGCGCCCGAATGACTGGAGATACGGGACAGGCGTCAGTCCGGAAACCCAGGCAGAATGGTATAGGGCATTTCTGGACGCCCTGGAACGCTATCCGTTTGTCCGGGGAACCGGCTGGTGGGACTGGCCGGCGACAAGGCTGTATCCGGAGTATGCCGGGACAGATGACAACGGATACTGCACCTGGGGGAAACCCGCAAACGCACTGATCCGGGATTTTTCAGAGAAAACCGGCAGGCGTTGAGCACAGATACGGAAAAACCCGCTGCCTGATGGCAACGGGCTTTTAACGGCAACGAGAGAATGAGTACTGTCGCAAACTGACTGGCAAAAAGGAAATTTTCAGCCTCTCATTTCTTCAATATGGTATACGTAGTCAAGACTTGAAAGTGCCTCGATGATTTCCTTGTGCGTTTTATACTTCTTAAGCTCGCCGCTTACGATCGAAACAGAGATCGAGTAGACGCTCAGTCCGGAATTAACATAGGCCGGGTTCAATTCGATATCATCAATCAGAACGCCGAGTTTTCTGATCGTAGCGACAAAGTCCTGAAGATTTGCGGCTTTTTTGAGCTCAAGGTGTATCTCAAAGTGGTTTGAGCGGTTTTTCAAATAATGCTCGATTGTGGGAAACAGATTAAGCGTACAGATCAGAGCCAGAAAGCTGGCTATTGCCAATGTGTAATAGCCTATGCCACTTGCAAAACCAATTGTTGCGCAGGCCCATAGGGCAACGGAGGTCGTGAGTCCTTTAATCTGGTTCCTCGAAGAGAAAAGCACGCAGTTTACGCTGAGCATCGCAACCCCTATGACTGTTGCTGCGGAAAGAAGGTAGATGTGGTTATCAAGAACAGTACAAAGGATAAGGTCGGTGATCAGGGTGAGCGTTGACGCAAGGACTACAAGCATGAAAGTCCTGACTCCCGCTGAATGCCGCTTGGTAGCGCGCTCGCAGCCAATAATTGCCCCGAGCAGGAGTGAAAGACATATTCTCAGGATAACAGAGCCAAGGGACAGGTCAATGGACCAGCTCCCGAGCGTGTTTGCGATCGGATCAATAAAAATAGACTGCATGGTATGCCCTCCTTATTTGCGCCTGAAGCCACGGGGTGTTCTCGCCGACATGATCAATTCGTATTGCTCTTCCGCGGCTGTGTTAAAGGCTTGCTCCTCTTCGGAAATCGTATGCTCAGGCAGTTCTTTTTGTATAGCTTGTATACGCTCGATCAGCAGTTCCACCTGGCTCTTGGGATTACCTTCCTCATCGGTATGCGGTACTTCAACGATATCCTCAATTCTGTTGGAATATGATCCCGAAAGGTATAGGGCAAGCTTGCCGCAGGCAGGTCCAATCAGTTCATACAGTACGCTTGAAGCAAGGATGATGGTCTGAAGGGTGTTTCCTATTTCTCCCCCGAGGGTCCTGGCACCGAGAGCAGAAAGACCGATGGCGACACCGGCCTGCGGAATCAGGGCAAGACCCAGGTAATTACGGATTTTTTTGTCTTTCTTTGCGAAGAGACAGCCTATGTAGGAGCCTCCGTATTTGCCGAGAATACGTATAACGAAATAAATAATACCGACAAGCAGAAGCGGAGTTGTTCCGGAAACACCTGAAGCGTTTACAAGAGAGCCGAGGTCAAAGGAAAGGCCGGAGCGAACGAAGAACAGAAGCAGAATCGGCGGGCTGAAATAATTAAGCTGTTTGAACAGTTTGTCATCGCCCGTCAGATTAATGTAGACTGTGCTCATTGACATACAGCCAAGAAGCGGGGATACGTCTAAAAGTGCACAAACTCCGCAAAACGCAAAAATAAACGCGATGGAGATGATGAGCCGGTTGTCCTTTGAACGCTTTTCGTCTATCAGGAACTTTAGTAGAAGCCCGAAAAGACCGCCAAGCAGAATCGTTCCTGCATTGCTTAAAACAGGTTTCAGAACATTAAAAATGGAAAAGCTTGCCCCCGATACGGAGGATACGGCGATGGAAATCGCGATGCTGTAGGCCATTAGCCCGACAATGTCATCCAGGGCCACAACCTGGAGAAGCGTATCGACAAAGTCGCCCTTAGCGCCTGTCTGCCGTATTGTCATGACAGTGGACGCGGGAGCAGTCGCACTGGCAAGGGCGGCAAGTACAATCGAAAATGCCAGATTAAGCCCGAGAATCAGGTGCGTGACGAGGAAAACGAGTACGGTGGCAGATAAAGCCTCAAAAAGTGTGATGACAACCACTTTAAGTCCGTTTTGCTTAATCGTTGAGAACCTGAAGAATTCGCCTGTGGAAAAGGCGATAAACGCAAGGGCGATATCCGGAAGAAATTCGCTGCCGCTGACTACCTCTTTGGGAATAAGATCAAGGCAGAAAGGGCCTATCAGTATTCCGGTGACGATATATGCGGTTACATTGGGGAGCTTGAGCTTCTTTGTGATCCGCGTCATAAGAAACCCAAGGAACAGCATCATTGCAACCGAAATAATGACAACGGCAACCGAAGAGTATTGTTCAGGATAATGAGGATAAAGATATTGAATCATTCTGGCTCCTGTAAAAAAGACAACTGCCTTCGGGCCGGCAGCTCATGTTTTATATGGATTCTGACTTTGGTGAATAAGGAATAATACAGACCGGGACAGTGTATACTTCGCTTGACTGAAAGGCAGTGGAATCCCTTGGGGTGTTAAGGACGGCAGGAAAAGACACGGTAAAAGCAAACGCTCCCTTTCCAGCTGTAATAAAATAGACACTGCCCACTCGCTAAAAGCTTTACGATCGGACGGCTTTCTCACCAGCCCCCCGTAACCGCACAAGGCAGTGCTTCTGTAATTATTATACTGAATCGAATTGCCACTTTCAATGGCAAAACTGGTCATTTGTATGATGCTCCGGTTTTCATCTCTTTGCCTGGAATCTTTGAAATTTGAAAAGGCGCGGACTAAGCCGCGCCTTCGCGTTCCTTTTGTCAATCATATGTTTTCAGTTGCTGAATCAGATTCCCCAGGCCCTGGCGGAGAATCTGGGAGAAGTAAAGGTAACCTTCTGGATGGTCAGGTCATCATAACTGCTCTGCAGGTCATGCTCCTGATATACATCAAAGGACTCATTGAGGGTAATCAGGTAGCTGAAGTATCCCTTGGTCAGACCGCAGGTCACCTCCGGCGTGTTTTCCTCCTGTTCACCGCGAATGAAGGAGTATCCGGCCTTCTTCGCCTCAGCCACGGTTTTGCCGATCAGCTGGTCCAGTTCCCCCTGCTCAAGCGGCTGTTCAGTAAATTCTCCGTCATATTTCACAGGCAGCTTATTAATGTAATTCTGGAATGCCTGCGTGGGATCTGTTCCGTCAGCGGGCTCGGCCTTCTGGGCTTCGGTCCAGAGATTTCTGGCTTCCTTGTCGTATTTCGCCACGAAGCGGTAGTATACGCCGTCAGACTGCACGATCGTTGCGCAGAATTTATCATTGTAGAACGCCTCGTCAGCGGGCTCAGCCTTCAGGGCTTCCCCGAAGGTGTCGAATGAGGGCCTCTGTACCATATCCCGGTTGACCGCTCTCATATCAGTCGGCGTTGCCCTTATATCAGTCGGGGTCGCGTAGTCCTGTGCCAGCGCCGCCGAGGTCAGCAGAATCATTACGATTGACAAAATTGCAATGAGTTTCTTCATGGGTATCCCTCCTTTATCTGAGCAGGACCTTCAGCAGGTCCTACATTTATATAACGATGCAAATGTCGGCTTTGTTCCGCAGAGGATACCAGAAGCAACATTTAAATGCTGACAGGCAGCTCTGGTGGTTGTCTGAAACCGGGAACAGCCGCCTCTTCCGCAGCGTGCCGATGCAACGGAAGCCGGCTGTGCAGCAAAAGGAGGAGGCGCGGACGATTCGGATGATTGCAAATACAGAAAATGACAGAAACAATTTACAGTAATTACAGCTTGCCGAACCGGGAATGATCTCCCTATAATCTAAAAGGAAAGGTTAAGAAGATCAGGACAGAAAGAGAAAAGGAAATGCAGCTTCAGCTACTTCGAAACGCAACATTGAAAATCAGATTTGAGGGACATGCCATTCTGCTGGATCCATGGCTGCAGGACAAAGGGACCGGCTTTTCAATAAAACCTTTGAATCTGGAAAAAAAGGAAATTTATTATCCGATTGACAATCTCCCTCTCCCTCCGGAAGAGATCCTGCGGGATGTGGAATGCTGTCTTGTGACTCATTTTCATCCTGACCATTTTTCTCCGGATTATCTGGAAAAGGATCTGAAAATCTTCGTTCAGAATGAAGGAGACCGGGTCAAGGCGGCGGAAATGGGCTTTACCAATGTTGAGGCAGTACCGGATGATGGGCTGCATAATGGCAGACAGGTATTGCTGAAAACACCGGCTATTCATGCCAAGGATCCTGCTGTAGCTTATAAGCTCGGGCCGGTCAGCGGTTACCTCCTGCAAGGGGAGAGGCAGACCCTGTATATTGCCGGCGATACGGTCTATTATCCCGGGATCGGGAAAACCATCGCGGAAAACAAACCGGATGTTATCGTGCTGAACTGCTCTGATGCAAATCCTCCGCTTTGCCGGGTGTTCATGAACCTGGACGAAGTGGAAGCGGTGTGTAATGCAGCTCCGGACGCAGCCGTGGTTGTAACCCATCTGGACAGTTATCTGTATACCAGCCTGACAAGTCAGACGGTGCGGAAATTCGCGGCAGAGAAGGGACTTCGTCAGCTCCTGGTTCCGGTTTCCGGCGAGTGGATTGATTTGTAATCATCGGCAGCCTCTGTATAAAAGAAAAACGGTTGCTGGCATTTACCGGCATCCTGTATATAACGGCCTTTCCCGTTAAGCCGGGAAGCGTGTGCGGCGCGGACCGCATAACCGTATTCTTAATGATGAGTCATACGTTAGTATGACTCTGTTAAACTATACAATAGAGAATTGTTTATCTTCAAAAAATGACGGACTGGAAACGGAAAGGAAGCAGATAAATGAACCAAAGGACAGACCCCCAATATGTATCACTGACGCAGGATGTGATTCTCAGGGCGCTTTCCGAGAATTATGAATGTATTTATATTGTGGATGCTGAAACATCAGCTTATCAATGCTTTTTCGAAAGCGACACATACAGTTCTCTGCGCCTGAAAAGCAAGGGGGAAGATTTCTTTCGGGATGCGGAGGGAAACCTGATTAAGACCATATACCGGGACGATCAGAAGTTTGTCCGAAACATGATTTCCAAGGAAAAACTGCATGAGGGGTTAAAAAAGAACAGGTTTTATTCTTTTGTTTACCGTCTTGTGATTGACGGGATACCGCTTTACCATAAATTCCGGGCGACAACGGAATTAATTGAATGGAAAACACATTTTCTCATCGGAATCAGGAATGTAGATACCGCTTTCCGTCAGGATAAAGCACAGGCGGAAGAGTTATCAGCGATGCGTACCAAAGAAATGAACCACCTTGAAGCAATACTTGCCAGCGCGGACGGATATCTGGAGGTGAATCTTACGAAGAACGTCGTGCATGAGTTGTCTCCGCGTATGCTCACTGGAAGATTGCCTGGCAACCTGTATCAGGCTGCGGTGACGGGGCGTTTATCCTATACTGATTTTATGGGGTGGAGTATTGAACATCTGGTGACTGAAAACCGGGAAAAGATCAGGGAAATAAGCAGCCGGGAATATCTGATCAATTGTTTTATTCAGGGAGAACGGAGAGCATCCGCATCCTTTGCGATGAGAACAATCAATGGGAAGGATCAGCCGTGCAAGATGGTTTTCTATTTGTATCAGGACGCTTTGTCACGGGATACGCTGTCGTTCTGTGTGCTTTATGATCTGACAGAGCAGCAACGGAGGGAAAAAGAACTCAGGGATCTGGAGCATGAACTCCAGATGAGCAGGCTCCGGAACTTTACAAGCCAGATGCAGCCCCATTTTCTGTACAATACACTGGGATCCATTCAGGAAATTGTTCTGGATAACCCGGCCTATGCTTCCGAATTGATCGGTGATTTTACCGTTCATCTTCGCAGCTGCATCCGCGCAATGTCCAATGATGATCCTATTCCTTTTGAGCAGGAACTTGCCAATATCAAAGCTTATGTGAACATAGAGAAGATGCGTCTGGGTGACAAGCTGAAAGTTGTCTATGACATCCGGGCAAAAGATTTTTCAATCACACCTCTGAGCGTACAGCCGCTTGTGGAAAATGCGATCCGCCACGGAATCTATGAACGGGGCGATCAGGGCGGGACTGTCCATATCAGAACCGGAGAAAACGAGGACGTGGTGTATATTATTGTCGAGGATGACGGCGTAGGATTTAATGTGAATGCCTATCACTTTGATGTTTCTTCAGGGAAAAGGGATTCAACAGGCCTGAAAAACATCAGTTTCCGCCTGGAAAAAACAATGAATGCATCGGTTACGATCCAAAGCAATACAGGAGACGGAACCAAAGTAATGATTACAATACCAAGGGAGAAAAAGTGTTCATGAGAGCTATTGTTGTGGATGATGAACCGCTCATGCTGCGGAAATTTGAACGGCTCAGTGCGGAAATCGGGGATGTTCATCTGGAAGGGCAGTTTGAATCCGCGGCGAAAGCATTGTCGTTTGCGGCGGACCATACTTTTGAGGTAGCGTTCCTGGATGTGGCGATGCCGGGAATGAGCGGAATTGAGCTGGCAAAGGAACTCAGGAAAATACGTCCGGATGTTCTGATTGTGTTTGTTTCGGCGTATGATGAGTATCTGTGGGATTTTAACCAGATTGGGGGAGATTATTATATTATCAAACCATACAATCTGGAGACACTCGAAATGGCAATGGGGAAACTGCGGCTGCTTGCACAGCGGCAGAAAAAGGATATATTCATCCAGACTTTCGGCAGGTTTACGGTTTTCCGGAACGATGTCCCGATACGCCTGACAGGGAAAGCGAAAGAAATTCTCGCGCTGATCGTAATGCGCCGCGGAAAGGAAATCAGTAATGAAGAGATATACAGTACAGTTTGGGAAAACAGGCCGTATGGCAATGATGAGATGACGGTATATTACAATGCGTTAAGAAGGCTGAAGCAGGCTCTGAAAAGAGAAAAACTGGAGGGCCTGCTGATTTCCACCCAAAGAGGGCAGCTGGTGAACACGGCCTTGTTTGACTGCGATTATTATTCCTGGCAGGACAGGAATATGGGCCGTAAAGATCGGTTTGAGGGGCAGCTGCTTTCTGAATATTCATGGGGAGAGATTTTTCTGGCCCGGATGGAAATGGACGAATAATGTTTTATGTATTGATCAGGCTTAAAGCTGCGCTTTGAGCCTTTTTGTTTTGCCGTTAGTAAAGTGTTATTTCCGGTTGTGTATAAAAAAGGAACAGGATGCTTTTGCTTTTCGTTCATACCTGGCTGGCACGAAAAGGACTGTGGGACTGTTTTTCTGTGTGAAACAGGCAGGGGAGATGATCTTTTTTGTGAGGATATGAGAAAACAGGAGGGGAAGATATTGGAAAAATGGAGATGTTCAGTTTGTGGCTATGTTCATGAGGATTTTTTGCCCGCTGGGTTTCAGTGCCCGTTGTGTGAACATGGCAAAGAACATTTTGTCAAAATCGAAGGAACGGAAATGGAAAAACCGCTGAAGGGAACCAGGTCAGAAAGAAACCTGGAGGAGGCTTTTGCCGTTGAATCACAGCTGCGTAATAAATATATCTTTTTTGCGGCAGCGGCAAAGAAGGAAGGTTATGAACAGATTGCATCGTTTTTCCTGAGAACCGCGAACAATGAAAAGGAGCATGCCAGGCTGTGGCTGAAGATGCTTGGAGGACTAGGAAACACAATAGACAACCTGCTTCATGCGGCATTGGGTGAGAACTATGGTTGGACTAATATGTATAACCGGATGGCTCATGAGGCAGACGAAGAAGGCTTTCATGAACTGGCTGATAAATTTCGCGGCGTGGCAGCTGTTGAGAAAAGACACGAGGAACGGTTTCGGAAACTGATGAAGAACGTTGAGGTTGGAAAGGTATTTGAAAAGAACGGTGTTATGATTTGGGAATGCCGGAGCTGCGGGCATGCAATGATCGGCGTGCGCGCACCTGCTGTTTGTCCTGTATGCTCATGTTCACAGGCATTTTTTGAGATTCAGGCAGAAAACTACTGAGAAGGTACGGACTATGGATCCGGAAGAAAACTGTTGCATTCTTCCGCAGAATTCATGTTGCAGGTTGCGGATCACAGTACTTATGCCGGATCTGAAGGAGTGTGTTTTGCAGAAGATGGCTTTGATGAATGCCATAACATAAGGGAATGAAAAAGCATATATGAAGAGACTCTAAAAATGTACAAGACGAAAATGATCGATTGTTTTGTCCGGAAAGGATTGACAAGACCGGATGCCGCTGTGGCTTTCGATGCCATCACAGCATTGCTGAGTGGAATGCTTGGATTGATCAATGCCCTCAATAAGAAGCATAAATGCGGCAAAATGAAACAGGAACCGGAAAAAGACTGAATGTACGGCAGGCGGGGAGGAAAAAAGTGATGAACAAGGACGGACTGAAATACAATCTTGCGTTGCGCGACTTTGGGATGTATGAATCAGTCAGGGCTGTCAACGCCATTTTTGAGATTATCAGTGAAACGCTTTCTAAAGGCGAAAAGGTAAAAATAAACGGTTTCGGAACCTTCCGGGTGATTAAACGGGAAGCACGCAATCTGGTGAATCCGCGAACCCGCGAGCCGGTACCCGTTGAATCGTTCCGCTATGTTTCCTTTCGGGCGGGAATACCGCTGAAGAAAAGGGTCAGGCAATATCAGAACACTGATGCCAGGACATGATTTTACGGTAACAGACGGAAAAAGCCTGGAAAAAACACGATGGGGCAATATGAATCCCCACCGTGTTTTTGTTGCTTGTCCGCCGGTCTTGTGCGTTTGCATGGGCAGTTCGGCCTGGATGAAGCGCCTGATTGGAACGCAGTCCCTATTTGTTTTTAGCCGTAGCGGCTTTTTTTGATTTGTTTCCTGTTAGTTTCCCTGTTGTATAAGTAAAACAGAATGCAAAAAGAACAGGAGGCGTACTACAGGATGAACAGATCAGGAACGAATAATGATATTCTCAGGACAACGGATGACCTGCGCAGGGTTACCGGCATGACGGAAGATCAGCTGGCAGAAACAGACCGTATTATACGCCTTTTTCCGATGAAAATCCCGCTTTCATACTATTCTCTGATTGATCCGGACAATCCGGATGATCCGATTGCGAGAATGTGCATGCCTTCAGTTGAAGAGCTGAACGCTTCGGGAAGCTTTGATACCAGCGGAGAAAAAGACAATACGGCTCAGACGGGTCTTCAGCACAAATATCGTCAGACGGCTTTGATCCTTACAACAAATGTTTGTGCTATGTATTGCCGCCATTGTTTCCGAAAGAGACTGGTCGGAACATCGGAAACAGAACTGAACAGGCAGACGGAAGACGCTTTGGATTATGTGCGGAATCATCCGGAAATCAACAATGTGCTGCTTTCAGGGGGCGATGCGCTGATGCTGTCCAATTATGTTCTCAGACAGTACCTTTCAGCGATGGCGGCCCTGGAGACCCTTGATTTTGTCCGGATTGGTTCAAGAATGCCTGTGGTTTTTCCGCAAAGGATACTGGAAGATGATGAACTGCTGGACATACTGGAAAAGTTCGGGAAAAGAAAAGCATTGTATCTGGTCACACAGTTCAATCATCCGCGGGAACTGGCCGGGGAACAAAAGGACGCGGTTCGGTGCCTGCAGCAGAGGGGAATACAGGTTCGGAATCAGACGGTACTTCTGCGGGGCGTCAATGATAGTGCGGAAACGCTGGGCAGTCTTCTGCAGGGGCTTACAGGGCTCGGAGTCACACCTTATTATGTGTTCCAGTGCCGCCCGGTCCGGGGTGTCAGGAGCCGGTTCCAGGTTCCGCTCCTTGAGGGCGCGGCGATTGTGGCTGAAGCAAAATCCATGCAAAACGGCTTTGGGAAATGCTTTCGTTTTGCCATGAGCCATCCGCGGGGAAAGATTGAGATTCTGGGACCGGGCGAAGGTCAAAACATGTTTTTTAAATTTCATCAGAGTAAGGATGAAGCTGACGCAGACCGTTTGTTTTGTACACAGCTTTCTCCTTCGGATACCTGGTTGGACGGAACGCTGAAGGGAATCTAGCTGTTTCCGCAGATTCTGTATGATTGGCATTTTATCTTCTGAATTCAGCCACGGAAGCTATGCGCCCGTCCTGATGAAGCGCGGCAAGGTGTATGGTATTGTTCTCCAGCTTGCTCAACACAGAGATTTTTTCGCCTTCCCGGCACTGGGACACGAAACAGATTTCCATTTCATTCGGCGTAAAATCACGCCAGAACGCACTGTCATGGGCGTCCTGGAACATCTCGATATAGCGCAGGTTATTCATATGCCGGTTCACATCCAGGTCGGAAGTGCGCACTGTACGGATATAGCGTTCTTCCATGTTGTCCGCTGTTTTTTCAATGCCCAGGAAATCCGGTATATGATTCGGCACAGCCTCGGCAAAGCAATCCGGAAAATCGATCGCGGTCAGGCGCATCGGGCGCTGCCTGGAAAGGCTGAATACACAACACTCCATTTTTCCGCAGGCAGTGATTTTTCCGTGCTGCATGATTTCAACGTCCTCATTGACAAGTACGGGTTGCCGATATGGCTCCATCCAGGCGCGGAGGGTCAGTTCTCCCCGATAGTCCATTTTCTGTTTCAACGCAACATGGTATCGGGTGTAGATCCATCCTGCCTCATACTTCTGCGGAAGAATATCGTTTCCTTTATCAATGGAGCGCAGATGCCACGTGTGGATGTTCTGAAAATAGTGCATCGCGCCGCGCAGGCCGATCAATCCGTCGTCATCCGCATAGTGATACTGAGGCAGCTCTTTTTGGATAAAAGGCATTGTGATTTCTCCTCTCTTCCTGCAAAAATAAAAACACACCGGGAAAGAACAGAGATGACCTTTCAGTCGGGGCTCAGGAGCAGGCGTGTCTTTGGATGATGCTTTTTATTGATTCGCTTCGGTGATATCGTACAATGAAACATGTTCATTCCGGAAACGCTTTGTTCCGGCTTCCTGCTTCATATGGATGGCCCCGCGGGGACAGTGATGCAGGCAGGCATAGCACACCTCGCAGTGATCGGAAAAGCGTACGCCTTCCGCGGTGACGGAGATGTTGTTTGCCGGACAGACCGCAGCACAGATCCCGCAGCGGGTACAGCTGTTATTCACTGTGTAGGAAAGGGCGGAGTCCTTGCGCAGCCATGGTTCCGCTACCTTTTTGTGGTACATGTTCATCTGCGCTTTCATGGTGACCGTGACTTTAAAATATACGGTCACCCGTAAGGAAATATCATCGCGGATCTTTTGAAGCTGCTTTTCCACTTTCTTTTCAGCCAGTGTATCCAGTTGCTCCTGTATATCATAAAACGGGATAAAATTATTCACCATCAGGACGGCGTTCACGTAGCTGAGATTAAGCCCCGCTTCCCGCGCGGCCAGTTTTGCGTACGCGTATGCCTCTCCAAGCCCTGAACCGTATGTGTAAATAAAAAAGAAGTACCCTGTCCGGATGTGGGCTTTCCGCATGAATTCCCGTACCATCATGGGCATTTCACAGTTAAAGCAGGGGCATACGATTCCAACGGCATCGTCTTCAATTTGGACAGTTTCCTGCCGCATGAGCTGCGGAATGGAAAGAAGTGTTCCGCCGATCTGCCTGGCGGCATAAAGACTGTTACCGGTGGCGGTGAAATAGCATATCGTCACATAACGCATCTCCTGTCCGTATCTTTATGGGAGAATAATGATAACTGGATACTGAATCCAATTTTACTTTTCATATAAAGAATACTCTTTTATTTTCGCTCCGGCAAGGGCGCTTTTTTGATTGCCTGTTTTCTTCCGGTTCGCCTCGTAGCTTTCATCAATCCATCGGCAAAGGTCAACAAACGGAATGGTTCCGTCCATCACCGCGGATATCCAGTTCCAGTTGCCGGCAGGGTAGACGATCAGGTATCCCTTTCTAAACAGGAAAATATAAAAAGTCAGCGTTAATTGCCCTGAATCCTGCGAAACCGTTAGTAAACGGTTACTACAGGACTTGTATGATAAAAAAGAGCATTTTGGTAATTCACCTGCGATCAAAAAGGGATTGTTGGGATGAAAGCTGGATATTCAAAAATGTTTGCATGCCTGAAAACAACGGGATTTCAGCGGAAAACAGGGCCGGATACTCCCGGTACACAGACCCAAAATGAAGTGAGAAGGTGGCAAATTGGACACACGCTACTATGCCTGTCGGTATGCTGACGGAAGTGTTTCATTTTTTCATGCAAAGGGAAAAAGCCGGCTGCTGGCGCTCAATTCTATGCACAAAAATGCGTTATGCTATCAGCTTCGGGTTTGTTACCAGAAAAACTTTACTGAATTGAAGGTCAGTACAATATCGCGTTATATGCTCCTGAATCATTATATCAAGTGGGTTTACTGTGAATCGGAAAAGTGCGGGCAGTGTATTGTGCTGGATCCCGGTGAAAGACCGAACGTCACGTTCAGTATACCCAAGGGGGATAAGGTGAAGGCCATCTATGTGTTGTGCAGCATACACGGTCTGCGGAGGATTGAAGCAGTGGATTTTGAGATCGGCGGCGTAGAAACACCTTCAGACGCACTGCCAAATATAAAGGATCCGGGTTTGGCTGATCATGGGAAAGGAGATTAAATCAAGCATGAAAAAGTATTTATCTGAACTGATCGGTACCTTTGTTCTGGTGTTTATGGGCTGCGGAACCGCAATGCTTGTATGCTGATCGTATCCTGTCTCCGTTTTGATACTTCATATCGGCAAAAACGACAATTGAATGTTGTTTTTGCCGTAAAGAGATATAAATGATCGGCTTATGATAAAATCGAAAACTAAGGAAAACGGGAACGGGGACTGCCACAGGGCAGACTCCGTGGCTTTTGAAGCTGCGGACCGTAGCTTCCATTAATGCAGTTTAGTCTTCCGGCCTTTCAACCCGTGTGCCGGTCCGGTCGGCATTATTCAAAAAGAAAAGTAAGCGCACACCGGAAAACAATCAAAGCATACAGAAAACGGCCTCCTCCGGTTTCCCGGGGCAGGCCTCCGGGTGTTTTTGCAGCATTTCATTGCGCTTTTTTGTAGTACGGTCCAAAGAATACTCTGGGGATTCCGGAGGACTCCTTCGGTGCTTTATGGCTTGAGGGATCCATATTGGCTGACTACTTCATCAATGGTGGCGGCTCCGGTTCCGACCATGTAAGATGCGTTCCGTACCTGTATGAAAAGGGAATCTGTGATTCCGATCTGCTCCGGGTACAGCACCCGTTCAGCGGGCACCCGACCGAAAGGTTCGTATACTGTGTTGACGAACAGATCCGTTGTCGGCGTAACCAGGTGCTTCACCAAAGCCATTTTGTTCAGTTCCTCATGGGTAATCAGAAAGCGCATAAATTCATTGGTCATATCCAGGTTGTTACAGGTTTTATTGACTGAAAATTCCACTGATGGACTGTCAATAAAATAACCTCCGGCTTCTGAAAGCGGAATTGGATAAAAAGTATAAGTAAAGGGTGCTTTGGAGAACGCCTCGGATTGACTTTCCCGTTTTTCTGCTCCGGAAACGGTATCCGCAGTGCAGATCATCATGGGGACATCTCCTTCAAAGAACCGTAAAATAACCTGTGTATAGTTGTCGCTGATCTCATTGCATTGATTCAGGTTAATATAGCCTTTTTCGATCAGATGCATCATCAATTCCAGACTCCGGCGCATGGACGGCCCGGCGGAGGAATCCATATCATTTGCGGCTTTGAGCGTTTCGGGATCGTTGGCCAGGGCAGCCACGATCTCCGGATATACCAATATGCTCATCAGGCAACTGGAAGGACCTGCGCTGTAGCCCATCATCGGACTGATATATCCTTTGCTGAGAAATGCCTCACATACGGCCAGCAGTTCTCCCCAGGTAGTCGGAACCCGCAAGCCTTCCTTTTCAAAAAGGTCGTTGTTTACCAGCATCCCGAAGTTTCTGGCAAAAACAGGTATCGTTAGCAATCGACCGTTGGCATCATATCTCAGCAGGTTGGGACGAATGCATTCCAGGTCCATGTTTAGTCGGGGATCAGAAAGATCCTCCATATGCTCAAAGACTGCATAGTATTCTTCGTTTCCATACATCCACGGAAATGAAAAGAAAATATTTGGAGGGTTTTTGCTATCCAACACTGTCGCCAGCATGTGGTCATAGTCGTCAGGCTTTAGATAGGTCAGACCAACATTGGGATAGATCTCGTTGAAGCTGTCGAATTCAGCTTCCAGCGCTTCAAAGTTGGAGTAGCTTCCAACCACTGTGATTTCACACTCAGTGTTTGTATCCAGCCTGGGCTGGAACTCCGCGTGTGCAAGGGAAACAAAGCTCACTGAAAAGACGATGAGCAGGGCGGTCAGGATGATGCAAAGCCGTTTTTTCATTTCATTTCCTCCTTGATCCTTCGAAGATAAAGCTTTTCAGATCGATTGGTTTTGTAAATAATCCCAGATCATAACGTTCTTCTGTGACTTCCGCTGTTTTGTCTGTGCATATCCGTTCGTTCTTAGCCATGCTGCTGATGCGGTTTCAATCATGACCGGCAGGACTGGGATGGCTTCCCGGCTGATATCGTCGTACTCCGCGATCCGGCTGCCCATTCCGGCCGGTTCTGATCAGCCGCCCGCCTGTTCCGCGAACGTGGCTTTCGTCCCGGGCCGTCCGCTTGCTTTTATCATACAATCCAAAAGATAATAAGTCTCTTCGCTCCTGCTTTTTAGCTTTATCTTCAGTTTCATATGGGCTGTCAGGACGGGGAACAGAGCGGTGGCCTCCGCCCGCGCATGCCTGATTGTCCTGATAATGTTCAGGTCTGGCGTTTGCCTGTCTAGGATAATCAGGCAGAGATCATTTCTGCCTTCATGCTGGCTGCGGATTGTTGTTCTGTACTTTCATAATCTCAAATTTTTATATGTATTATACCATGCATACCTTTATTCTGCAAACGCGGTATTTCAAGTATAAGAAAGCTCATGTATAATAGTAGCAGCCCATAATTCTGACCAGAGTATCAATAACTGCCATGGGCCAGACCCTTAAGCAGAAAGGAAAGAAGAGAATGATCAGTGTAATCGTTCCTGTCTACAAAGTGGGAAAATACCTGCGTCGTTGTGTGGACAGCATTGCGGATGAAAAAGCGTGAACTGATCAAATTCCTTAAAGAACATCCACAGAAGGAAATGTCTGTGGCAGCCCTTGCTGATTTCCAGTTCCGGATTCTCCTGAAGGATGACTTCAACAAAGAAGTGGAAAAGTTCTCGGATCGCATGCTGCCGGCAGAACGACTGAAAGAGATAGCAGAGACCGCGAAATCAATCGAGGCTGTCCAGACTCCGGAGGAATTGCTTCAGATTATGCTGAAATCCATGACTTTTTCCAATCTGACGACGATGGCGAAGAAGGCCCTGGCGATGCAGGATGAGGCTATGCCGCCGATCGTCAACCGATACAAAGACAGCAAGCATGCTTTTTTCATTGAGAATGCTTCAAAATCCTTGCCCATGCCGACAGGCAATAGCGCTAATAGGATGCAGAGCTTTATTGATTCAATTGGTGTTTGATCTGACTCCGTTTTCTGAAGGTCTGAGAAGAACAGAAAGTCAGTTGTCGTACGGTTGTCGTAAAAGGCTGAATTTGGGCAAAAAAAAAGACCTGCAAGCGTTAATTTGCAAGGACATAAAAAAGCAGCTCCGACGGGATTCGAACCCGTGTTTCAGCCTTGAGAGGGCCGCGTCCTAGGCCTCTAGACAACGGAGCCAGAAAAAGAAAAGCTGGGGAACTAGGATTCGAACCTAGACAATACGAGTCAGAGTCGTAGGTGCTGCCGTTACACCATTCCCCATCGGCTTTAGCCGCAAGCGGTATTATAACAGACGGCAGGAACCATGTCAAGAAAAAAAACAAGAAAACTTTCAATGTCACGAAAAGCAAGGAAAAACAAGGGACGAAAAGCAAAAACACCCGGCTGTTCACAGGGAACAGCCGGGCGTCTGACCATCGGATCAGTTCTCAGCCGAGTTTTTCCAGGCTGGCTTTCATGCGGCGGATGGTTTCGTCTTTGCCGAGCAGGTATGCGATCTCGAAGGCACCGCCGGGAGTGGATTCCTGACCGGAAATGGAGATGCGCATGGGCCAGAGGACGGAGCCGGTTTTGCGCTCCCAGGCCTGGATCTTTTCCATCACCACATCGTGGATGTTTGTTTCGGTCCAGTCACTGATGCCCTCCAGTACCGGGATCAGCAGGGACAGAACTTCCTTCGCAACGGATTCATCGCTCTTCTGCTTCTTGTTGAAGAAGATGGCGGTGTCGTAATCCGGCATCTCCGCCAGGAAGGCGATCTTCTCCGGAATGCGGGAGAAGATATCCGTGCGGCTCTGCATGAGCTCGGCCAGGCGGCGGTAATCGATGTTCTTTCCGGCGAGGACTTTGTCAAACCACGGGGTTGCCATTTCGAGGTACTTCTCCGGATCCATCTTCGCCACATACTGGGTGTTCATCCACTCCAGCTTGTTGACGTCGAAGATGCCGGGAGAGTTGTTGATGCGCTTGATATCGAAGGCCTTGACCAGCTCCGGCAGGGTGAAGAACTCCTGGTCCGTGCCGGGATTCCAGCCGACCAGCGCGAGGTAATTGATCAGCGCTTCGGTGAGGAAACCCTTTTCAATATAATCAGAATAATAGGCATCGCCGTCCCGCTTGGAAAGCTTATGGGTGGCGTCGCGCATCACGGTGGGCAGATGAACATAGGTCGGAATGTCCCAGCCGAAGGCGTTGTACAGATAGTTGTAGCGCGGGGTGGAAGACAGGTATTCCATGCCGCGGACCACGTGGGTGATGTTCATCAGATGGTCGTCGATGACATTGGCAAAGTTGTAGGTGGGCATGCCGTCCTGCTTGATGAGGACCATGTCATCCATGGCTTCTGAATTCTGGAAAGTCATATCGCCGAAGACCATATCATGGTAGCTGGTTTCGCCTTCGGTGGGGGCGTTCATGCGGATGGTCCACGGGATGCCGGCATCCAGCTTCTGCTGTACTTCCTCTTTGGAAAGATGCATGCAGTGCTTGTCGTATTTCCAGGTGCCGCCGGCTGCTTCGACAGCTTTGCGGCGTTCATCAATCTCTTCCTTGGAGCAGAAGCAGTAATAGGCATGTCCGGATTCCACCAGCTGTTTTGCATAGGGCAGGTAGGTGGCTTTCCGCTCGGACTGGATATAGGGGCCGTAGTCGCCGCCGATATCAGGACCTTCATCCCAGTTCAGCCCGCAGGCACGAAGGGTATCATAGATCACTTCCGTGGCTCCGGGAACAAAACGCTCCTGGTCGGTATCCTCGATGCGCAGGATAAAGGTGCCATTGTTCTGTTTGGCAATGAGGTACTCATAAAGGGCGGTACGGACGCCGCCGAGATGCATGAAGCCCGTGGGAGACGGGGCAAAACGTGTGCGAACAGTCATAATAACCTCCGGTTATCGAAATTCATAATGTTTATTTAGCCTGCTTTGCAAAAGAATCGCGCAGGCCTACGGTACGGTTATAAACCGGCAGGGCGTCGGTGGAATCCGGATCCTTGCAGAAATAGCCGGTACGCAGGAACTGGAAAGAGGTTCCGGTTTCCGCTTCGGCAATGACATTTTCAGCATAGCCGCGGCAAACCTTCAGGCTTTCGGGATTGAGGCGGGAGATAAAGTCTTTCTTGTCGACTTCCTCTTCCTCGTCTTCGCCCATATCGTCATTCAGAAGCGGCTCATAGAGCCGGGCTTCGAAGGGAACACAGTCATTCACGGGGACCCAGTGCAGGGTCTTGCCCTTGATCTTCCGATCCGCGCCGGCACTGCCGGAGAAGGAATCCAGGTCCACGGTGCAGTGCACTTCGACCACATTGCCGTCCGCGTCCTTCACACAGTCGTCGCAGCGGACGATGTAGGCGCCCTTGAGACGGACCTCGTTGCCGGGGAACATCCGCTGATACTTTTTGACCGGGACTTCCATGAAGTCCTCCTGCTCGATATACAGCTCCCGGCCGAAGGTGAGGGTACGTTCGCCCAGTTCCGGATGATCCGGGTGATTTTCCAGGGTAACCGTTTTGGTTTCGCCTTCCGGCCAGTTGGTCAGGACCACCTTCAGGGGATTGAGCACAGCCATGGCGCGGAGGGAGGTTTCACCCAGCACGTCGCGGACGCAATGCTCCAGTACGGCGTAGTCCACAGTGGAGTCCGCCTTGCTCATGCCGATGGTATCCACGAAATTGCGGATGGCCATGGCGGGATAGCCGCGGCGGCGCATGGCGGAAAGGGTGGGCATCCGGGGATCATCCCAGCCGGCCACATAGCCACCCTCCACCAGCTGGCGGAGGTAACGCTTGGACATGACCGTGCCGGTCATGTTCAGGCGGGAAAACTCGATCTGGCGGGGACGGGCGGGCAGCATGTCCGCACTCTTTTCCACGACCCAGTCATAGAGGGGACGGTGGATCTCATATTCCAGGGAGCACATGGAATGGCTGATGCCTTCCAGCGCGTCGCCGATGGGATGGGAGAAATCGTACATGGGGTAGATGCACCACTTGTTACCGGTGCGCCAGTGCTCCTTGTACAGGATGCGGTACATGGCAGGATCCCGCATAACGATGTTGGGGGAGGCCATGTCGATCTTCATGCGCAGGGTTTTGCTGCCTTCCGGGAATTCACCTGCCTTCATGCGGCGGAAGAGATCCAGGCTTTCCTCTGCGGGACGGTCGCGCCAGGGACTGTTTTTGCCCGGCTCGGTCAGGGTGCCGCGGTATTCCCGCATTTCATCCTTGCTGAGTTCATCCACATAGGCCAGGCCGCGGCGGATCCACTCCTCAGCAATCTCATAGCACTTATCATAGTAATCGGAGGCGTAGAATTCGCCGCCGGTCCAGTGGAAGCCCAGCCAGTGGATATCCCGCTTGATGGCCTCGACATATTCGGTATCTTCCTTGGCAGGGTTCGTATCGTCAAAGCGCAGGTTGCACTTGCCGCCGAATTTTTCCGCGGTCAGGAAGTCCATGATCAGGGCCTTGCAGTGGCCAATATGCATATATCCGTTGGGTTCGGGAGGGAAACGGGTGTGGATCTCCGTATAACGCTTATCCTCCAGATCCTTCTCGATCGCGTCCCAGATAAAGTTGCTGCGGGCATTTGTCTCTTCCATGGCGAAGACTCCTTCTGACAATTCACAATTCATAATGCAGAATATTGGTTTGTCTCACATTCAGAAACAACAGGGGCTGTAACTGAAGATGTACATTACATTATACAATTAATATGATAAGAGAAGCAAGAAAAAGTTCCCTGCGTATCCAATGAAAGTGTACAAGGAAAGTATTGTCTTTACCACACAGGATGTTGTATAATACTAAAAACGGCCCAGATGAAGGAGGATTCAGGATGGAAGAACTGTTCAACACCCATAAAATGGATCCGATTGTGGGAACAGGCAACGAGGCACATGATATTCTGATGTATGTATATAAAGCCCTGCAGACGAAGGGGTATGATCCGATTACCCAGCTGGTGGGGTACCTGGTGACCGGAGAACCGACCTACATCACCAGTTACAATTCCGCCAGAAGCCTGATCTGCCGCCTTGAAAGGGACGAAATACTGGAAGAGCTGGTCCGGTCTTATCTGGACACGCATTAATCCGTTGCTGCACGGTGTCGTATAACGGCACCGTTTTCAAATGGAAAACGACAACGGAAGGATCGGCAAAGGCCTTCCGTTGTATTATCACCCGGGAAACGGAAAGAAAAAACCGGAAACGCTTTGGAAAGAGGGGATTCAGAATGAAAAAGGCTTTGTCCTGTTTGTTGGTGATACTGCTGTGTGCAGGTATTGTGATCCCTGCGATGGCGGCCAATGTTTTTCTTTTTACAGAAAAATCAGTTCAGCTCTTTGAGGGTGAAACCCTGCAGGCGACAGTACGAAGGGAAGGCAATTATGCCGGAGACGGCGAGGTCGTATTTGCCAGCAGAAAGGCAAACGTGGCGAGCGTTTCCGAGGACGGAACGATTACGGCCCTGAGCAAGGGCGACACGGAAATCACCGCCTCCCTGATGCGGAACGGCAAACGCGTCGGCCAGACCAAACTGACCGTACACGTGCTGCGCGCCGTACAGAAGGTAACGCTGAGCACGGTGAAGCTTTCGGTTTACGATCCGGATCATCCGGCAGTGGCCGGATTGCTGAAAGGACCGACAGAGCATCAGGTGCTGGTGATTCCGGCGGGCGCGGTGGCTCCGCTGGCGGCGACCTGCACACCGGAAGACGCTTCGAGCCGGAAGGTTACCTATACCACGTCCGACGCGGGAGTGGCCCGGATTACCGGAACCAACCTGAAGGCGGTACAGCGGGGTGAGTGCGATCTGGTGGTGCAGAGCGTGCAGAATCCGGAAGTGACGGAAACCTTCCGGGTGATGGTTATCCAGCCGGTGAAGAAGATCACGATTGACGCGGGAGACAAGAAAGTGGCGGCCGGATCCAGAATGGAACTGGACGCGATCTGTTCCCCGGATAACGCTTCCATGACGGAAGTGACATGGAGCTCCAAGACTCCGAACGTGGCGACGGTAGACGAAAGCGGTATGGTAACGGGCATCAAGAAGGGAACGGCAACCATCACCGCGACGGCGCTGGACGGATCAAAGGCAACGGGTACGGTGCAGATTACCGTGACGCAGCCGGTGACCGGGATCAACTTTACGCAGGCGGATATCCCCGTGGTTGTGGGCCGGACGGCGCAGGCGAAGATCCAGGTGCTGCCTGCGGAAGCCAACGACAAGACGGTGACCTGGTCCACCTCCGACAGTTCCATTGCCACGGTGCGCAACGGTCAGATTACCGGCGTGAAGGCAGGCGTCTGTACCGTGACCTGTACCAGCAATTCCAATCCGGACGTTTCGGCTTCCGCAACCGTAACCGTCAGCCAGCTGGTGACGAAGATTGTGAATGTAAACGATTCTTCGGAACTGACGCTGAAGACCGGGGAAAGCGGCCAGCTGAAATGGAGCGTACAGCCGGATGACGCGACCAACAAGGGACTGACCTTCAAGAGCCAGGCACCGAAGGTGGCCACAGTGGACGCCAACGGCGTCGTAACAGCAGTGGGCCGCGGCGTGGCAACCATTACCGCTACGGCACAGGACGCTTCCAAGAAGCAGGGGAGCGTGAAGGTGACCGTGATCCAGCCGGTAACCGGCGTGGCAATGCAGCGTGATCTGTACTATGTGCAGCGGGGCGGCGCGTCGAACGTACGTGCGGTGGTGCAGCCGAAGAACGCCAACAACCAGCGGGTCACCTGGGCTTCCGAGGATGAAAGCATTGCTTCGGTCCGTTCCAACGGAACGAGCACGGGCCTGGTCAGCGGTATCAACCTCGGCACAACAACCGTGTATACCTACACGGAGGACGGCGGTTATTCCGCCTCCACCCGGATCAGGGTCGGAAACTTCAACGAAGCGGTGCTGGTGGAAGGCCTGGCGGCTGACAATGGCCAGAGCATCCGGATTACCCTGCGGAACATGAGCCAGGATCTCACCCTGGAGAATATACATTTCAGGATTGAATGCTTCGACCTGGACGGTAATCCCATGATCTGCAACACGGACGGCGAAAGCACCTTCTTCGAGGGAGATTATCCCTTCGTTCTGGCACCGTATGAAAGGACGGCCCACGGCGCATTCCGCTTCAACAACTTCGAAGCTGATATTCCGATCGGTTCGCTGAAACTGACAATTCTCAGCTGGAAGGACAGCGACGGATATACCTGGTACATTCCCGAAGCGGATCAGCTGCCGGTGCAGTGGACAACGCTCAACTATAACTATAACAATCCTGGTCAGGGTGTGGGATAAAAGATGGCAGACCTCATAGTAATCGGCGCGGGGCACGCGGGCTGTGAAGCAGCCCTTGCCGCCGCGCGAATGGGTATCGATACACTTCTGTTAACACTGAATATGGACGGCATAGCGCTGATGGCCTGTAACCCGGTGATCGGCGGCTCTGCCAAGGGGCATCTGGTTCGCGAACTGGATGCCCTTGGCGGGGAAATGGGCCTGGCGATTGATGACACGTTCCTGCAGAGCCGGATGCTGAACACGGGGAAGGGCCCGGCGGTTCATTCCCTGCGCGCGCAGGCGGACAAGCAGGCGTACCAGAACCGGATGCGCCGGGCTTTAATGACCCAGGACCGGCTGACGGTCCGGCAGGGCGAAGCAGCCTCCATTGAGACGGAAAACGGACGGGTGACGGCGGTGACAACGGTGACCGGTGCACGGATCCCGTGCCGGGCGGTGGTGGTAGCTACCGGCGTTTACCTGAAGGGAAGCATCATCATTGGCGAACATCGGCATGACGGCGGCCCCCAGGGCCTGATGAATGCCTCCGAGCTTTCCGCCAGCCTGACGGAGCTGGGCTTTTCCCTGCGCCGGTACAAAACCGGCACTCCGGCCCGGGTGGACGTAAGAACCATCGACTTTGACGAGATGCAGGAACAGAAAGGCGACGACCCGGTGGTGCCCTTCTCCTTCCTGACAGACCGGAAGCTGGAGAACACCTACAGCTGCTATCTGACCTGGACCACGCCGGAAACGCACAAAATCATCCTGGACAACCTGCACCGGGCACCGCTGTACAGCGGCAAAATCCACGGCATCGGCCCCCGGTACTGCCCGAGCATTGAAGATAAAGTGGTCCGTTTTGCGGACAAGGACCGGCACCAGATCTTCCTGGAACCGGAAGGTCGGGAAAGCCGGGAATGGTATGTGCAGGGCATGAGCACCTCCATGCCGGAGGACGTGCAGTGGGAAATGTACCGGACAATCCCGGGACTGAGGCACTGCGACTTTACCCGGCTGGGCTACGCGATTGAATATGACTGCATTGACTCGCTGGAACTGAGGCCGACGCTGGAAAGCCTGCGCATCGGCGGACTGTTCTTCGCCGGACAGATCAACGGTACCAGCGGATATGAGGAAGCGGCCTGCCAGGGCTTGCTGGCCGGCATGAACGCCGCCCTGGAGCTGCAGGGAAGGGAACAGATCCTGCTGACCCGGGACATGGCGTACATCGGCGTGCTGACAGACGACCTGACCACCAAGGGAACGGATGAACCTTACCGGATGATGACCTCCCGGGCGGAACACCGGTTGTACCTGCGCCAGGATAACGCGGACCTGCGGCTCACGGAGATCGGCTATAAGGCCGGCCTGGCCACGGAGGAACGGCTGGAGAGGACCCTGAGAAAACGGGAGCAAACGGCGGAGCTGATCCGGCAGCTGGAAACCACCCGCTTCGCACCGGGAGAAAAACTGAACAGCCTGCTGAAGGAAAAGGGCCAGCCGGAAGCGGCCGGATCCCTGAAGGCGGAAGACCTGCTGAAGCGGCCGGAGATCACCTTGCGGGACCTGACAGAACTCCGGCCGGAGTGGGCGGAGGTATCCCCCGCTGTGGCAGAGCAGGCGGAAATATCCGTGAAATACGCGGGCTACCTGGAAAAGGAAGCGCACATGATCCGGCAGGCCAGGATGATGGAAGAAACCCTGCTGCCGAAGGATATCTGCTACGCGGAGATTGAGCATCTCCGCCTGGAGGCCCGGCAGAAGCTGGATAAGCAGAAGCCGGTTTCCCTGGGAGCGGCGGGCCGGATTCCCGGCGTAAATCCGGCGGATGTGGCAGTGCTGCAGGTGTGGCTGCATAAGCAGCAGGTAATGAAAAACGCGGAATAAAGGACAGATATAAAGCGGGGCCGCCGCCGTTGCGGCAACTCTTCACTTTACACTCATTACTGATAACTATTAAAACGAGGCTGCCATCTGGCAGCCTCGTTTGATTGTTGATGCTTGGGATTACAGAACCGGAGTCGGATCTTCCGCCTTGTCATAGTTGCGGCGGGGAAGCTCGATGCCGTATTCGCGGGCAGTGGCTTCCAGGATATCCAGCGCCTTTTCAATCTGCTCGGGCTTATGCTCGCTGATCACGCAGAAGCGCAACCGGGCTTTGCCCTTGGGAACGGCGGGATACATGGCGGGCGGAACGCTGACGCCCCGCTTTTTCAGCTCGTTGGAGAGGAACCAGGCATCCTCATCCTTGCCGACCAGGATCGGCAGAACCGCGGTTTCGCCGGCCAGGCAGATATCCAGGTGACGGCGCCGCGCGCTGTCCGCGAAGGCCTTGATGGCAGTGCGCAGGTGCTCCATGATTTCCGGATGGGACCGCAGGGTGCGGATGGCTTCCAGGGAACCGGCCGCCAGGGCGGGGGAAATACCGACGCTGAAGACGAAACCGGGCATGTTGTAGCGCAGGTAGTCGATCAGGCACTTCTTGCCGGCCAGGTAGCCGCCGCAGGTGCCCAGGCCTTTGGACAGGGTACCGTACTTGATATCGATATCGTCGCCGTTCAGGCCGAAGTACTCATCCACGCCGCCGCCGGTCTTGCCGATGACGCAGGCACTGTGGGCTTCATCCACCATGAGGAAGCAGCCGTATTCCTTCTTGATCCGCACAAACTCCGGCACGGGGGCGATATCGCCGTCCATGCTGTAGGCGCCTTCGATGACAATCAGAACCTTTTCGTAGAAGGCACGCTGGCTCTTCAGGATGGTTTCCAGAGCAGCGGTATCGCTGTGGGGGAAAGGCCTGGAGGTCGCGTCGGACAGCTTGCAGCCCTGCTCGATGGAGTTGTGGGCCAGCGCGTCGTAGAGGATCAGGTCGTTCTTGCCGCAGAAGTTGCCGACGAAGGTCACGTTGGTGGAGTGACCGCCGACGCAGACGATGGCGTCCTCGGTGTGCTTCCAGTCGGCGATTTCCTTTTCCAGGTCCTTATGGACCTGCTTTTCACCGGCCAGCAGGCGGCTGCCGCTGGCGCTGGTGCCGTACTTGTCAATGGCGGCCTTGGCGGCGTCCTTGACTTCCTTCCGGCCGGACATGCCTACGTAGTTGTAGGAACCGAACTCCAGGACTTCCTTGCCGTCGATGATGCCGGTGTCCAGGAGGGGAGATTCATGAGCGACGAAGTAGGGGTTGTCTCCCTTGCCGACCAGGGCTTCCTGACGCGCAAGGAAATGCTTGTATTCCGGCGTGTCCTCAAAACGGCTGATGGGCCGGACGGGGACGCGTTCCTTCGGCTTGTCGCTTTCGGCGGGACCTTCCAGCAGGGTTTCCACCACCTGGGCCATACCGGCCACGGTGGCGCAGGAACCGTATTCTTCAGCGGGAATGGTAATGCCCCATTCCTCTTCGGCCTTCAGCGCAATGGAAAGCACCTGGAGGCTGTCGCCCTGGAGATCCTCAATGAAGTTGGCATTGTCGGTGATCTCGCTTTCGGAGATCTCCAGCGCTTCCGCATACATGGTGCGGACCTTCTTCAGAATTTCGTCGTGCTTCGCGCTCTTGGTCTCGATGCGGGCCGCGGCAGCCACTTCGGCGCCGACGTTCTGGCCGTGGAGGTCCAGCTCACGGTAGGTCAGTTCACCTTCCGCATACATGCGCTTGAGCTCGATCCGCTTGACCTTGATGCCGCTGACCAGGGGCAGCTTGTTGGGCGTGACGATGGCACGGTTCAGCTGGGTGTAGATGGGCAGCTTGCGGTTGGCGTCAGCCACCTTCGCGGCCAGCTTGTCCAGATACTGGTCATCAGTATAGTTTTCACCGACGTTCATGACCAGAACGATGTCTTCATTGTTGTCCCGGCGGTTGCGGCGTAAGCCCACCACGCAGAACTGATCCACGCCGTTCAGGGCGGCGAAGGCGTCTTCCATATCATCGGGATAGACGTTTTCGCCGGATTCGTTGATGATGACGTCCTTCAGGCGGCCGCGGATGTACAGGCGGCCGGTGGCGTCCAGCTGGGCGATATCACCGGTGGGCAGCCAGCCGTCATCGACGGTGTCGGGCGGGAGAATCTGGCCGTCAATGACCCGGCCGGAATGAATGCCGGAGCCGCGGACCTGAAGTTCACCGGTTTTGCTGCCTTCCTTGTCCGGAACGATCCGGTATTCTGCGGCGGGCAGGGGCTTACCGACGGAGCCGTTCAGCCGGTATTTGAGGGACATCTCTCTTTCGAAACCGTTGATGGCGGTTTCCGTCATGCCGTAACCGGTCACGGTGTAGTAGCCCAGCGCATTCAGGGTGCGCAGGGTTTCGGTCGGCGTATGGCTGCCGCCGAAGATGACCACGTCCACCTCGGTGCCGATAAGCCGCTCGTTAAGGGAGGCAAAGGCTTTCTTCTGGGCCCACTGGAGGCCGGCTTCCGGAGAAATGGCCTGACGGGCAAGGGACAGGGCCTTCAAAGTCTTAAAGGCGCTCTGCTTGGCCTTGTTCTCTTTTTTCAGTCCCTTTTCCACGGAACGGACCAGGCTGTTGCCCACCAGGGGAACCATGATCAGCAGGTTCGGCGGGAAATGGTGGCAGGTGTTCAGGATGGAATTGGGCGTACGATCCTGCAGGAACACGTTGGCGGTGCCCATGAACATGGAAAGGACCATGTTACCCATGAAACCCAGCACATGGTGGAAGGGCAGGAAGGCCAGGGTTTTACGCCCGGTGTTCACAGGATGGATAATGCGGGGGTTCACCTTGAAAAGCTCATAGGCATTCAGCGCCTGGGCACAGATTGCCTTGCTGTTGTAGGCAAAGATCCGGCTGGTGCCGGTGGTGCCGCTGGTACACATGGCGGTATATTCGCCCCATACAGGGGTAAAGCCAATGGTGCGGGGAGCTTCCCGGATGGTTTTGAAATCGATCTGGTGTACGTTGCCGGACAGGGCCCTGGGTTTCAGGGAAATGACCTGGCGGCAGTGCGCTTCATCCAGCAGGCCCTGGATCACGCTGTCGGGCGCGGACGCGTCCAGCAGCAGGGCGTTATGTCCGGAGCGCATGATGCCCCAGTACAGGGACGGCCAGTCGTGGCAGGTATCCACGGCAACGCCGATCCAGCCCTCTTCAAGACCGAGGGAGTTCAGGCAGGCGGCGTAGTCATCCGCCCGGAGGGTCATTTCCGCATAGGAGCGGGTTCTTTCCTGTTCGCCTTCCAGCCAGTAGGCGGCGGGCGCCTCTCCGTAATCCCGGAGGATGTCGAACAGGGTGGCCAGCGTTTGGTCAGCTTCCAGTCTGCTGCAAACAGACTGCGCGTCAAGATTGCTCATGAAAGCCTCCTTCCATTCCGGTTCAAGAGCGATATATTGACGCGGTACGGGGGGAAGGAAAAATGATAACGTATAAAATATAAGATCTTCCCGATGCCCAAAACCGCATCATCCTATTATATCATGAAAAGACGGTTGTGCATACAATTTCTTTCAGTTGCTTTACAGATAAAGCAACTGAAAGAAAAATGCATAATGCATAATGACAGAGTGCTTATACCGGTTGTATGAGGATCAGAAAAAACGGGGATCCGCACCCCGCCGGAAGGGAAGCCCGGGTGCATCTTGCCCGCGGAAAATGCATCTCACCTGCCGGTTTGTTGTGTCTCGCTGCATTGCGGTATTATCCTTTGCCCGAACAAACGGATGGAGGAAATACCATGAGAAAACTGTATGAGAAGAATGAACTGACTTTCGCCCTGGGATGGATTGCAATTTATGTTGCCGGCACAAGCCTGGCGGAAATGCTGAGCGAAACAATCGGAGTGTATAAGCTGGTTCCCGCTGCGTTTCATATTGTGCTGACGGCCTGCCTGTTCCTGTGGGTCATGCGGAACGGCCTGGCTGAAAAGTACGGCCTGTTCCTGCCGCGATACCGGCTCCTGCGGGCATGGCTTTTCATCCCGCTGATGCTGGTGTGTGTGTATAAGATTGTTTTCAGCCCGGCACTTCGCTTTTCGGCAGCGGAAAGCATCCTGTTTGTGATCAGTATGCTGTGCGTCGGATTCCTGGAAGAAATCATTTTCCGCGGATTCCTGTTCAGGGCGATTGCAAAGGAAAACCTGACCCGGGCGGTCATCATTTCATCGGTCACCTTCGGCATCGGCCATATCGTGAACCTGCTTACCGGCCAGAACCTCCTGGATACCATCGGCCAGATCATTTTCGCCGTGTTTGCCGGTTTTGCGCTGGTTGTCCTTTTCCACAAGGGAAAGAGCCTGGTGCCCTGTATTGTTTTTCACAGTGTGTTCAATGCGCTTTCTGTTGTTTCAAACGACGAAGCGCTTTACAGAGCCCTTGGCGGTCCGGTTCTTACCACAGTGATCATGATTGCTGTCAGCGCTGTTGTGCTGGGAGGTTATTCTGTCTGGAACTGGAAACACCTGGAAGGATAATAAGTTCATTGCGGTTCACAACCCGCTCTGATATACTGACTGCATTCGGACAGAAAGCAACCGGTATAAAGGAGCAGGTGGAATGAAACTGGAAACCAGGAAGATTCCGGAAAGCGAGCCGGAAATGGTGGAGATCCGGTATCACTGGATTACGGATGAGATACAGGAAATCATCTCCTTTGTCAAATCCCGTCAGGGACAGCTCAGCGCTGTCCGGGACGGCCAGCGTTTTGAGGTGCCGGTGGTGGATCTTTTCTACGCCGAGTCGGTGGAGGACCGGCTCTTTCTGTATACCGCTGCCGACAGTTATGAGATCCGGATGAAACTGTACGAACTGGAAGAGATGCTGCGCAATCAAAGCTTCCTTCGCGTTTCCAAAAGCATGATTGTGAACCTGATGAAAATCACTTCTGTTCGGCCGGCGCTGAACGGGCGGTTCCTGGCCGTCCTGAAAAACGGTGAGGAAATTATCATTTCCCGGAAGTATGTTCCGTCGCTGAAGAATATCCTGAAAGGCGGTGAATCCTGATGCCCGGACAGAAATGGAAAGAGCAGCTTATCCGGGCGCTTCGCCTGTATACGCTGCTGGTTACGCTGATCACCGTTGTGATCATGATTCTGGGGCGCCTGCTTGACCGGGACCGCGTTTTAAGTTATGAAGCCTTTCTTTCCCCGCTGCTCTATGCGCTGATCGGTACCGCGGCAACCGTGATCACCCGGTCAGACAGGGAGCTCAGCATCCGGAGTCTGATTATCCGGAAAGCTATCAGCCTTCTGCTGATTGAAGGGGCGATCATCCTGATTGCCCTGAAGGCGGACACCATTCCTACGGAAAAAAGCTGGGTCCTTCCCGGGCTCGCATTGGGCATTCTGGCAGTTTTTGTCCTGTCCCATCTCATTCTGTATCTGATCGACAGGAAAGAAGCGGAGAAACTCAACGCGGACCTGGCCCGGTATCAGGAAAAACAGATTGCACAGAGTGAGGACAAAGATGAAATATAAGATCAGAACGGCAGTGCCGGCGGATGAAGAAAAGATACGCGGACTGTTTCTGGAAATGCTGCGGACGATATACCAAACGGATGACGTGAAAGGCTACGGGGACGGAGACCTGGACAGATACTGGAGTGAAAACCAGGACCGGATCTTTGTTGCGGAAGACGGTCAGGTGATCGCTTTCCTGTCTGTGGAAGTCCATCATGATCCGGTGGATCATATTTACCTGGATGACTTTTCGGTTGCAGCGGCTTACCGGAACAAGGGAATCGGTTCGTCGCTGATCCGTACGGCGGAAGAATACGCAGAGCAGATCGAAAGCAGGGCGGTTCTCCTGCATGTGGAAAAATCAAATACATCAGCTATGCGCTTTTATGAGCGATCCGGGTATTCTGTGTTCAGGGACGACGGAAACAGGCTCCTGCTGAAAAAGGATATTGTGAATGTGTTCTGCGAAGCGCTCCGGGAAGGAAACACCGCAAAACTGCTGGATGTTCCCAAGAGTGATCTGCATAATCACTCGACAAAAGGGTGCCGTCGGGAATGGCTGGCGGAAAGGCTGAAAAGAAGCCTGCCGGATCCCCCTGTGCCGCTTGACGGACTTACCGGAATGCAGGACTGGTTCCGCTCCTCCATAAAGCCCTTCTGTGACGGACAGGAAGGCGCCCTCCTTCGCTGGGAAGGCGCGTTTGCGGAAGCGAAGAGAAACCATATCGCAAGATTATCCATGAACTTCGGTGCCGCGGAGATCGACCAGGCGGGCGGGACGGAAGCGCTTCGGGAACTGATTGAAGGATTTCACCGGGCCTATTGTCCCGATACGGTTTTTGAGCCTGAACTGACCTTTCCGTCAAACTGTGACGCTGCCTTCGAAGCGGAAAGAATTGACGAATATCTTCAGCCCGGCTGGTTCAGGTCCATTGATATCTGCGGGTTTGAAAACTATCAGCCGGTGGAAGTTTTCCTGCCGCTTTACAGGAAAGCGGAGCGGTACGGCCTTGTGAAAAAGATGCACGCCGGGGAGACGGGTACGGCGGACGACATCAGGCGGGCGGTGGAAGTGCTGGGCCTTTCGGAAGTCCATCACGGGATCAGTGCCTGTGCGTCAAAGGAAACGATGAGGTTCCTGGCGGATAACCGCATCCGGCTGAATGTATGCCCAAGCAGTAATGTGATGCTGGGATATGTGAAGGATTACAGGGATCATCCGATCCGGATCCTGGTTGAAAATGGCATCCAGGTAACGATCAACACGGACGACCTGCTGATCTTTGACAGCTCCATTGAAAATGAATACCTTCAGCTGTATCGCGCCGGAACCCTGAGCGCAGAACAGCTGGATGGGATCAGAAGGACCGGCTTGGCAAAGTGCGCACAATGAAGCCCTGGAGGAACATTGACGGCAAAACCCGGTTTTTCCAGCACAGAAAAGCTCTGCGGAACGTGAATTCCGCAGAGCTTTTCTGCTGATTAACAGTTTTCTGTTTTCAACGGCACGATCATCCAATTCCGTATGCCTTGTCCGCAGCCGGGAAGTATGCTATAAATAAGGCAGAAGAAAAAGGATAAAAGGATCCTGAAGACATACATCAAGCGGAAATTGAGAGGGCGTCAGATGAGCAGTCAGAACTGGAAGGAAGAATTTGCCGTACGGTTTGCCCGGCATGCGGACGAACTGAAGTGGCTGTATATGGAACTGTACCACGGTGATCAGAAGGCCTGGGAATACTTTACCGGGATGCTGTACCGGATGTGGGAAAGCCGGCCGGAAAGCCTCCGGAAGCTGGACCGTGAACGGGAAGCTGACACGGCCTGGTACAGAGGACACAGCATGGTGGGCATGCTGATGTATGTGAAGGCCTTCGCCGGGACACTGCGGGGCGTCCGGGACAAGCTGGACTATGTACAGGACTGCGGAGTGAACTACCTGCACCTGATGCCGCTGATGGAAAGCCCGGAAGGCCGGAGCGACGGCGGATACGCAGTGAGTGATTTCCGGAAAGTGCAGCCGGAGCTGGGAACAATGGCGGATCTGGCAGACCTGGCGGAAGACTGCCATCAGAGAGGAATTTCCCTGTGCCTGGATTTTGTGATGAACCATACCAGCGAGGACCATGAATGGGCACGGCGGGCCAGGGCAGGAGAAACGGACTACCAGAACCGGTATTTCTTCTATGACACCTGGGACATTCCCAACTGGTATGAGCAGACTGTGCCGCAGGTGTTTCCAACCACGGCGCCGGGAAATTTCACCTGGTGCGAGGAAGCAAAGAAGATCGTGATGACTACGTTCTATCCCTATCAGTGGGACCTGAACTACGCCAATCCGGCGGTTTTCAACGATATGACGGAAAACATGCTGTACCTGTGCAACTACGGCGTGGATATCATCCGGCTGGACGCGGTGCCCTATATCTGGAAAGCGCCGGGAACCACCTGCCGGAATCTGCCACAGGTGCATACCCTGGTGCGGATGATGCGGATGGTCTGCGAGATTGTCTGCCCGGGAACGCTGCTGCTGGGTGAGGTGGTGATGGAGCCCAGCCGGGTGGTGCCTTATTTCGGTACGGTGCAGAAGCCGGAATGCCACCTGCTGTACAACGTAACCACCATGGCGACCCTGTGGCACACTGTGGCCACCCGTAATGTAAAACTGCTGGAGCATCAGCTGGGACAGGTGTTCGCGCTGCCGAAGCAGTATACATTCCTGAACTACCTGCGCTGTCATGACGACATCGGCTGGGGACTGGACTTTGATTACCTGAGATGGAACTTTGCCTGGGAACAGGTGCCCCACAAGCGGTATCTGAACGACTGGTTTACCGGGAAATATCCGGGCAGCCGGTCCCGGGGAGAACTGTACAACGATGATCCGAGACTGGGAGACGCCCGGCTGTGCGGTACCACCGCGTCCCTGTGCGGCATCGAGACTGCCCGGGAATGGAAGAATGGAAAGGCCCTGGAGGAAGCAATCCACCTGGACAGCATGCTGCACGCCCTCATGTTCACCCTCAGCGGGGTGCCGGTGCTCTACAGCGGGGATGAGATTGCCCAGGAGAATGATTACTCCTATCACGACGATCCCCTGAAGGCGGAGGACAGCCGCTATCTTCACCGGGGAGACATGGACTGGCAGAAGGCGGAAAAGCGGAAGGATCCGGATACCACGGAAGGCAGGATCTTTGCGGAAATCAAACGCCAGGAGCAGCTTCGGCAGCAGTACGGCGTTTTTGACGACGGGGCGGATGTGTGGATTCAGCCCACCGGCAACGACCAGGTCCTGGGCATCGGCCGGTATTACCTGGGAGAAAAGTTGCTGGCTGTGTTCAATTTCTCTCAGGAACCCCAGACTGCCTGGATCCATGACGAGACCATGTATACCGACCTGGAGACCGGACGCCGCTGCAAGGCGGGAACGGTCAAGATTCCGGCGGGGAAACACAGGTGGCTTTATAAACGGTTTTAACCAATGAAAAATGAAGAATGAAAAATGAAAAATGATATAGTGTTTTTTACTGTTGCTATACGGATGAAAGAAAAAGCTGAGCCTGGAACTGTTGATCCAGCCATCAGTAAATAATTATATCGTGTTTCTTTTGGTTGGTTTGACTGGAAAAAGACGGAGTGCTATGATCGTCTGGTACATACTGGCTGATACAGTCTGTGTGGCCGGAGGAAGACTGAAAAGATGAAGAAACAATGGTACCGGCTGGACAATGCCGCTTTGATATTTCCGGCGATTATCCGGAAAAACTGGAACAATGTTTTCCGGGTTTCCGCCACGCTGAAGGAACCGGTGGATCCTGAGGTGCTGGACCAGGCAATCGCCGATCTGAAACCCCGGTTTCCGACATACTTTGTACGCCTGAGGAGAGGCTTTTTCTGGTATTACCTGGAAACCATCCTGAAGGCACCGAAATCCCAGAAGGATTTCGCTTATCCCCTGACGCATATGACACGCAGGGAACTGAGAACCTGCTGTGTACGCTTTCTGTATTACAACAACCGGATCGCCGTGGAAGTGTTCCATTCCGTGACCGACGGAACGGGCGGACTGATCCTGCTCAAAAACCTGACGGCCCGTTACCTGACGCTGAAATACGGTACGGAGATCCCGCCGGAAGGACATATTGTTGACATCAGCGATAAACCGAAAGCGGAGGAAACAAGGGACTGCTTCCAGTCCTGCGGCGCATCCCGGGGTCTGAGCCGGGCGGAGGATACGGCCTACCGCCTGAGCGGAACGCCGGAGGCGGACCGGTTCCGGCATATCATCACAGGGATTGTACCGGCGGACAAGCTGAAGGAAAAAGCGCATGAACAGGGCGTGACCGTGACGGCGTTCCTGGCCGCGGTGCTGGCGGAGGCTATTGAGCAGAGACAGCTGGCAGAGGGCCGTACAGGCAAGAAAGCCCGGCCGGTGAAAATCACCATCCCGGTAAACCTGCGCAAAACTTTCGGGATGAATACGTTCCGGAATTTTACCCTGGCGGTGAACATCGGGTTTGATCCGCGGCTGGGTGAATACACCCATGAGCAGATCTGCTCCCTCATGGGACACCAGCTGGCGGCGGAAACCATTCCCCAGCGGATGGCAGGACGGGTGGCCAAGAACGTGGATCAGCAGCGAAACCTGCTGCTGCGGCTGATTCCGCTGCCGATCAAGACGATCTGTATGCGGACGGTGTATATGCTCAGCGGGGAAAACAAGGGCTGCCTGAACCTGTCCAACATGGGTGTTGTGACGGTGCCGGAAGCCATGCAGCCGCTGGTGGAACGGTTTGAGTTCGTCATCGGCGTTCAGTACACCTATCCAAACAACTGCTCCGTGGCGACTTACAACGGCAAAACATACATCAACATGATCCGGGGCATCCGGGAATCGGAACTGGAGCGGCTGGTGTTCTCCCGGCTGGTGGAATTGGGAGTGCCGGTAGAGATTGAAAGCAATTCATAAGGCGTTTTACGCCATGAATTGCTTTCAATAATGAAGAATGAAAAATGAAAAATGAAGAATGATGGTTACTGTAATCACAGATAAGCTAAGTGACAGAGGAGAAATAACATGTATTGTGTCTATTGCGGAGTGAAACTGCAGGACGGGGCAAAGGAATGCCCGTTGTGCCGTACGCCGGTGATGATTGCGCAGGAGACGGAGGCAGGGGACAGATCATCGTATTCGGACCGCCTGCCGGAGAAGGAAAAGAGCGGAAGGGGACTGCTGGTCTGGATGCTGACGGCGGTGATGATCGCCGCTGGCCTGAGCAGCCTGATTGTCTGCCTGAACACGGCCGGGGAAGCCTCCTGGTCCGGATATGTGCTGATGGGCGGAGCGCTGGCCTGGATTGTGCTGCTGTTCCCGCTGCTGTTTCCCCGCTTTCGGCCGATGATTTTCCTGCCGGTTGATTTTGTCTGCCTGGCGGGCTTCCTGCTGTATGTCTGCCTGAAGAACGGGGAAAACTGGTTCCTGTCCTTCGCCTTTCCGGTCACGGGCATCGCGTGCATCCTGACACTGCTGGGCGTGACCATTTTCCGGTATATCCGCAGGGGCCGCCTGCGGCTGCTGGGCCTGTACCTGGTGCTGATCGGCTGCAGCTTTATGCTGGTGGAGTTTTTCCAGAGCATCACCTTCGGAACGCCGATGTGGGTCTGGTCCCTCTACTGTGTGTGCGGCTTCGGCCTGCTGGGTCTGTTCCTGTTCATCGCGACGCTGATTCCGCCACTGCACGCGCACCTGCGGAAAACCTTCTTCTTCTGAGAAACACAGAATATACAGAAAATCAAGCCCCGTCCACGCCCAAGCGGCCGGACGGGCTTTTTCATCCGGCCCTTCTGTACAGAAACGGATCCGGTGTGGATTTTATATGCAAAATAGATTATGATAAACATGATGATATCGAGGTGATCCCGCGGGGTCAATCTGATAGATATCTGTTGTGTTAAAAGATATGAATTACGAACTGATGAACGCGTATGTGCAGGCACTGCGGCCCGAACGGGAGCGGTACCTTTATCAGCACGCTCTGAATAAGGTGCGGGTGATTACCCGCAGTATGAAGCCTGCGGAGAAGGAAGCTTATCTGCAGAGCGATGCCTTTCTGACAACATTAAGACAGCTTCAGCGCCGGGACAGGATCTGGCAGGGTTTGCTGCGGGGAGAACTGGTGCTGGCCGGAGACCAGGCGGAATATGAACGTCTGGCCGGTCTGATTGCATCGGAGCTGCAGGAGGGACACAAGGTGGATCTGGCTTTCCTGCGCACGGTGGAAAAGAGCAAGGTGTCCCTGGACAAAGCCTATGAGGCCCTGCGGATCATCCGGGAAGGAGAGCTGCGCCGCTGGTTTGACGACGAAATGGGGCAGATGACCACCCGGGCGGAAAACCGGGTGGTGCTGTGGCTGCGGACAGGCGATCACGGAGCAAGACTGAAGGAAGACGATGAGGAGCGTTCCGTGGTCCGCCGGGTTATGGAACGGTACTTTCCCGGCGGCCTGACGCCCAAGGCGGTGGACCGGGCCTTCCAGCCGGGATCACTGGCAGGATATCTGCGGGCGGAGGCCGGAAAAGCGTTCCCGGAACTGAATGCCTGCAGGAATGTGCGCATGCCTTCCGGGGAGACCGTGGCGTCGGCAGTGCGGCGGGAAGCCGACAGAGGGACCCGCCTGGTGTTCAACGCGCTGGATAAGAAGTTTTCCAAAGACCGTCTCCGGCGCCTGCTGGAGAAGAACAGCGCCCTCATCCGCCTGCAGAAGAAGGCGGACGCCGTATATGAACGGGAACGGCGGATCCGGGCCGCCCTGCTGGACGCGATTCCGGAGCATTACCGGGATCTGTATCCGTTGGCACGGCAGATGCGCAGGCATTTCTACCTGCATCTGGGGCCCACCAATTCCGGCAAAACCTATGAAGGCATCCAGCGGCTGCACGGTGCATACTGCGGACTGTATCTCGGTCCGCTGCGCCTTCTGGCCGCCGAGCAGTTTGAAGCGCTGAACCTGGCGGACGTTCCCTGTTCCCTGGTGACAGGCGAAGAACAGATCCGGGTTCCTTTCAGCCGGGTACAGTCTTCCACGGTGGAAATGGCGGATCTGCAGACCCACTATGACGTGGCGGTGATTGACGAGTGCCAGATGATCGCGGACAGGGACCGGGGCGGCGCCTGGACGGCGGCGATCCTGGGACTGTGCGCGGATGAAATCCATGCCTGTGCTTCTCCGGACGCAGAAGCGCTGCTGACCCGGATCATTGAAGACTGCGGGGATGAACTGACCGTGATCCGCCATGAGCGGATGACGCCCCTGGAAGTGGAGAAGGAAGGATTCCAGTTTCCGGGATCCGTCCGGCCCGGGGACGCGCTGATCGTGTTTTCCAAGGCCCGGGTACACGCGGTGGCCGCGGAACTTAAGACGCGGGGATACAAGGTATCCCTGATTTACGGCGCCCTGCCGCCGGATGTGCGGCGCAACCAGGCGGACCGGTTCCACCGGGGAGATACGGAGGTTGTGGTTTCCACGGACGCCATTGCCATGGGCATGAACCTGCCGATTCAGCGGGTGGTTTTCCTGGAATCGGAAAAATATGACGGAGATATCACCCGGCTGCTGACGGATTCGGAAATCAAGCAGATTGCCGGCCGGGCGGGACGATACGGCAAATATGAAATCGGCTATGTGAACGCTTTCGGTTTCCGGCAGGAGGTTGCACGGGCCATGGCCCGGCCGCTGCTGCCGCTGACGGAAGGCGTGATCGGCTTCCCGGAATCCCTGCTGGGTATTCCGCTGCCGCTGACCGGCATCCTGGACCAGTGGATCCGGATGCAGGACAAGGGATGCTTTTCCAAGGCGTCCACGGTCCGGATGGCGGAACTTGCCGCGATGATGGAAACCCCGAAAACGGATCGGCGGCTTTTGTACCGGTTCATCTGCATTCCCTTTGACGAAAAGGATCCGGATCTGCTGTTCCGATGGAAAGCCATGTATCATGCGGAATGCCGCGGGGAACATATTGACGTGATGCCGGAAATGCCGGAGATTGTGGAGCCGGAAAGCTGCACCATCCGCATGCTGGACGGGCTGGAAGCGGACTACCGGCGGTGTGACCTGTATTACAACTATACACGCCTGTTTATTCCGGAACCTGACAACCTGCTGGCGGAGATCCAGCGGCGGAAGGATCTGATTTCCCAGGGCATTGTCCATATCCTTTCCACCCAGAAACTGCAGCAGCGGACCTGCCCCTCCTGCAAACGGCATCTGCCGTGGAATTGGCCGTACCGGATCTGCGACAGCTGCTACGGGCGGGGACGCAGATGGTGAGCCGAAAAGAGAAGGAGAACCTATGGATACCATTGCCGGTGAATGGATTATGAAGGGCTGCAGGCGGACGGACAGTGAATGCCTGCATTCCCCGGAAGACCTGCTGGAGTTGATCCGGGAGGTGGGTTTCCTGCCGCTGTTTTCCAACGATATTCCCGGATTTTCCGTGGAGGAGCATACCCCGGCGGAGGACTGGTGGGTGGACGACCCGGCACGGGATCCCTGGGCCTGGCGGCAGCTGCTGGCGCCCAATGCCTGCGTTGCCTACGGGAAGTTCTTTGACAAGAAAGCCGGATTTGTTTCGAAGGAATGGTTTCCCTGCTTTGCGAACTACCGGCGGGACGGGTATGACTATGAAGGGATGTACGAGGACGGAAAGATGACCAGCCGCTGCAAGCGGATCATGGATATCCTGGAGCTGAATGAAGACGCTGTCGGCCTGGGCCTCCTGTCCTTTGAAATCAAAAGACGCGCGGCCCTGGAAAAGGGGTTTGAAGGGGCTCTGACAGACCTGCAGATGAAATCTTTCCTGATTATGAGCGATTTCCGGCAGCGGCGGAATAAATACGGGGAAGCCTACGGCTGGCATGTGGCGGAACTGATGACGCCGGAAACCAAATGGGGATATGACACGGTGAACAGCTGCGACGAAACGCCGGAGAAATCCTGGGAGCGAATTGCGCAGCAGGTCCGGAAACACTTTCCCAAAGCGGAGGAAAAGACAATCCGGAAGGTTATGGGAATCAAAAAGTAATTCAGAATTCTGAATTTAATACTTGACTCTCACACTGTGTGAGGGATTACAGTAGCGGCGAGCTCAGAAATACCATCCATGGAGGGAAAACCAGAATGCTGAAAATCGGAGATTTTTCAAAACTATCCAGAGTAAGCATCAGAATGCTTCGCCACTACGACGACATCGGGCTGCTGAAGCCCGCCGAAACCGACACTTTTACCGGATACCGGTATTACAGGGAAGACCAGCTGTTCCAGATCGGGCGGATTACCGCCCTGAAGGATATGGGCTTTTCCCTGACGGATATTATCCGAATGCTGGAGGTTTACGATGACCGGGAGAAGCTGGACCGGTTCCTGTCCGCACGGGAAGAGGAACTGGAACGGATCTCGAAGGAGACGGAGTATAAGCTGACGCTTCTGGAAACAGCCAGGAAACGGCTGAGAAAGGAGCAGAATATGAATTTTGACGTTACGGTAAAAACCATTCCGGAAAGATACGCTGCCACGGTGCACATGGTGATCCCGCACTATGAGGACGAGGGCATGGCCTGGGCCATGATGGGCGAGTGCAAAAACATGGTTCCCGCCGATCCCTGCCTGGCCGCTGCGGAGTTCCTGGACAAGGAATACAAGGAAGAAAACGCGGAGATCGTGGTCTGGATGACCGTGAAGGGGACTTATGAGGATACGGAGCATGTGAAGTTCAAAACCCTTCCGGCGGTCAAGGTGGCGAGCTGCATTATCCGGGGCAGTTATGAACAGATGGGCGACGCGACGGCCACTGTGATTTCCTGGATCAGCGAGAACGGATATCAGGTGACAGGCCCCATGTTCAACATCTACCATGTGAGCCCGAACGAAACAAAGAATCCGGACGAATACGTAACAGAGGTTTGTTTCCCGATTGGATAAAACCGGGGAAAAGCCAGGGAGCAAAGCGGCTCCCTGGCTTCTTTCCGATCAGGAGGAGAAGAATATGGAATATATCCGTGTAACAAAGGACAATATAGAGAATGAGCATATCTGCTGCGCCATTTCCAATAACCGGGACGTGCAGGTGGCTTCCAAGAAAGCCTGGCTGCGGGAAAGGTTTGAAGAGGGCCTGGTGTTCCTGAAAAGCGTTGAGCGGGGAAAGTGCTTTATTGAGTATATCCCGGCGGAAAACGCCTGGAATCCGATTGAAGCGGAGGGATACATGTACATTGACTGCCTGTGGGTATCCGGTTCCCTCAAGGGGCACGGATATTCCGGCGACCTGCTGGACGCATGCATTGCGGACAGCCGGGCAAAGGGCAGAAAAGGCCTGTGCATCCTGTCCTCCGCAAAGAAGAAACCGTTCCTTGCCGATCCAAAGTTCCTGAAGCATAAGGGCTTTGAGGTCTGCGACGAGGCGGACAACGGCATCCAGCTGTGGGCATTGAACTTTGACGGAGGCACGGCAAAACCGAGGTTCAGGGAATGCGCCAGGCATCCCCGTGTTGACGGACAGGGGTATGTTCTGTACTATACGAATCAGTGCCCGTTCAATGCCAAATACGTTCCGATCGTGGAACAGACAGCCAGGGATCACGGGGTGCCGTTCAAAGCC
Source organism: uncultured Eubacteriales bacterium (assembly GCA_900315675.1). Lineage (GTDB taxonomy): Bacteria > Bacillota > Clostridia > Christensenellales > Aristaeellaceae > Aristaeella. Next base: position 11,668 of record OMZY01000002.1, on the reverse strand, counting down.
ATCCGCCTGGAAAGCAAAACAGAGGCGCAAAACGCCCCGACGCCGGTAACGACCTATGCGCTGTTTTACAACGGGGAGTATCTGACGAACGAACAGATGAATGAAGCACGGTTCCTGAAGCTTCTGGCAAAGTAACAAAACAGACGGGGAAAAGAATGATGAGAATTGAAACAGACCGACTGATCATTACGGAATTCACAATGGATATGGCCCAGGCGGTGCATGAGAATTCCCTGGATGAAGACAACCGGAGATTCGTGCCGGACGAGGTGTTTGAGACCCTGGAAGAAGCCCGGGAGACCATTGAATTCCTGATATCCGTGTACGGAACCAACGACGGGCCGCAGGTCCATCCGGTGATCACCAGGCAGGACGGGAAGAACATCGGATATGTGCAGATGGTCCCGATGGAGGACGGTACCTGGGAAATCGGTTATCATATCGCCAAAGCGTATACCGGAAACGGATACGCAACGGAAGCAGTGAAGGCTTTCCTTCCGGAAATGGCAGGACGGGTCGGAATCAGCGAGGTATACGGGATCTGCCTGAAGGAGAATATTGCCTCCGTGCATGTGCTGAAGAAATGCGGATTTGAACCGGTATTCGAAGGAATTGGCGATTACCAGGGAGAGAAAAGGGAAGTTTTCAGGAGCGTCCGGAAAATCTGACGGAAGGACGGCATGCAGGGGAAAATGGATGAAGATCTGATTTATGAAATCCTGTCCGCGGTGGAGGAAATCCCGGAGGGCTGCGTGGCCTCCTACGGACAGATTGCCCGGCTGACCGGGCATGATAAGAACGCCCGGCTGGTCGGCAGGATCCTGAGCCTGTCGCAGTACTACGGGGATTATCCCTGCCACCGGGTGGTGAACCAGGCCGGCAGGACGGCCCCCTGCTTCCGCGATCAGCGGGAACGGCTGGAGGCGGAGGGCGTCACCTTCCTGCCAAACGGAAACGTAGACATGAAAAAGCACCAGTGGCAGTGCTGAAGACGGAGGACCGGGTTTGAAGATCTATTTTGCCCCGATGGAGGGAATGACGGACGGAATTCTGCGGCAGACCCACAACCGGATCTTCGGGGGCGTCGACGTATACTGCCTGCCGTTTCACAAGCTGACCCAGTCCCTGTCGCTTCTGACCCGGGAGGAACGGGACATCTCGCCGGAGGAAAACGAGGGACTGACGGTGCTGCCCCAGGCGCTGACGAGGGAACCGGAGCAGCTGTCCGCCTGGCTGTACTATGTGAGTGAATGCGGCTATTCCCGCGCGGACCTGAATATCGGCTGCCCGTCGCCTACGGTGACCAAACGGGGCCGGGGAAGCGGCCTGCTGCAGGATCCGGGATACCTGCGGTCCTTCCTGGACCGCGTGTTTTCGAATACCCTTCCCGTATCCCTGTCCGTGAAAACCAGGATCGGATACGAAAGCCCTGACGAATGGCCGGAACTCCTGAAACTGCTTGCGGAGTATCCTTTCGGCCATGTGACGGTGCATATCCGGACGACAAAGGAACAGTATACCGGCGCGGGACATCCGGAAGCGTTTGAACTGGCGCTGCGGGAAGGCCTGCCGCACCCGGTTTACAACGGCGATCTGAAGACAAAGGAAGATGTGGAGGCCCTGGCCGCGCGCTGCCCCGGAACAGAAGCGGTGATGATCGGGCGCGGCCTGCTGGCCAATCCCGCACTGGCACGGCAGATCCGGGGCGGAGCTGCAGCCAGTGAGGAAGAGTTAAGGAACTGGTATATGTCTCTGTACCGGGCCTGGCAGGACCGGTTCCAGGGCACGATTGCGCTGGGACGGATCAAGAAGCTGATGGAATGGCCGGCCGGAGACGATATCCGGAAGAAGAGACTGCTGCGGCGGGCAAACGATATCGGAAGCTGCATTGCAGCGGTGCTCAGTGAAGATGTAAATTTTTGAAATGTATACGGTATATTTTTTATATACCCTTTTGGCAAATATGGGCAAAAAGAGCATATTTTTCAACAGGTTCAGCAATCTGTAACCCCGCGGGGCGTACGATTGACAGATTTTCCCTGTCTGGTTAGAATGAAGTCAACAGCGGCGGAAAACCGCGATGTAAACTTCATATCAGGCAGAAGAATCTGCCAAAAGGAGGGTTTCTCTATGAAGAAACTGGTTGCTCTGATTTTGGCGCTCGCCCTGACTCTGGGCTGCGCAGCCGCACTGGCCGATAAGGTCGGCTATACCTGCATGGACGGTACCAATCCCTTCTTCGTTGCCCTGGAAGCCGCTATCCGCGAGGTTGTGGAAGCCAACGGCGATGAACTGATTTCCCTGGATCCCCAGAACAGCAATGAAAAGCAGATTGCCCAGATTGAAGATATGATCTCCAACGGCGTCGTGGCCATGTTTGTCAACCCTGTTGACAAAGACGGCATCATCGCCGGCCTGGACAAGCTGAAGGAAGCGAATATCCCCATGTTCGGTTTCGATACCGAAGTGGCTGATATGTCCTACCTGGTAACCTATGCCGGCTCCGACAACTACAACGCCGGTAAGGTCTGCGGTGAAGACCTGGTGGCCAAGCTGCCCGAAGGCGGCCCCATCATCGTGCTGGATTCTCCCACAATGCAGTCTGTTGTGGACCGCACCAACGGCTTCCTCGACGCCATTGACGGCAAGGGCTTCGAAGTGGTCTTCCAGAAGGACTGCATGGGCAACCAGGAACAGGGCAACCTGAACGGCACTGACGCCCTGATCGCTCATCCGGAAGCTGTCGCCATCTTCGGCGGCAATGACCCCACCGCTCTGGGCGCTGCCGCTGCCGCGGAAGCCGCACAGTCCAAGGCCCTGATCTACGGCGTTGACGGTTCTCCCGACATCAAGGCCCTGATCGCGGAAGGCAAAGTGACCGGTACCGGCGCACAGTCCCCCATCTCCATCGGCAAGACCATTGCTGAGCTGTACTACAAGTGGAAGGCCGGCGAGACCGTTGAAGCCCGTTATCCGATCGCTACCTTCATGATCAACTCTGACAACATCGCTGAATACAACAACGGTGGCTGGCAGTAAGCTGTAAGAAACCAAACCTTTGAGCCGGCCTTCCCTGTGAAGGGAAGGCCCGGCAGTCAGCAAGGGGCTTTGTTCCATGGGGGCAAAGCCCTTTTCTGGATGTCATCCTCTTTTCCGGATATCCTAAGCAAAAATGGTGGTGAGACTGAGTGAGCGAATACCTGCTCGAAATGAAAGGAATCTCCAAATCCTTTCCGGGCGTCAAAGCGCTGCAGAATGTGGAATTTCAGCTGAAGGCCGGCGAAATCCATGCGCTGCTGGGTGAGAACGGCGCAGGAAAATCCACGCTGATCAAGGTGCTGGGCGGCATCTATATCGCGGAGGAAGGCGAGATCCTGATTGACGGAAAACCCGTGGTCATTGACGGCGTTCACGCGGCCCGGGAAAACGGGATCTCGATTATTCACCAGGAACTGGTCCTGGTGCCGCATATGACCGTGGCGGAGAATATCTTCCTCGGCCGGGAGCCTATGGGCAAACTCGGCGTGGATTACAGGAAGATGGCTGCCTCCGCACAGGAAATGCTGGATAAATTCGACCTGGGGATCAGCGCGACCGATGAGATTTTCGATCTTTCCATCGCGCAGCAGCAGATGGTGGAGATTGTCAAAGCCATTTCCTTCAACTGCCGGATCCTGGTGATGGACGAGCCTACCTCCTCCATTTCAGACCGTGAGGTTGCGCAGCTGTTTGAAATCATGCGCAATCTGGCGGCGCAGGGCGTGGGCATTATCTATATCAGCCACAAGATGAGTGAGCTGAACGAAGTCTGCGACCGGGTGACGGTGCTGCGGGACGGCATGTATGTCGGTACCTGCGTTGTGGCGGATACGCCCCGGGATGAGCTGATCACGATGATGGTCGGCCGGGAACTGAACCAGTACTATACCCGGGATCATGTGAAGGACACGCCGGTCTTCCTGAAGTGTGAGCATATCGATGACGGAAAGAAGCACCACAAGCGGGTGAACGATGTTTCATTCGAAGTGCGGGAAGGCGAGATCGTAGGCTTTGCGGGACTGGTCGGCGCGGGACGCAGCGAAACCATGCAGTGTATTTTCGGACTGACGAACACTGCTACCGGCACCATCACGCTGGAAGGAAAACAGCTGAATATCAGGAGCGCCGTGGACGCCATGAAATACGGCATTGCCATGGTGCCGGAGAACCGGAAACTGGAGGGGCTTTACCATATCCAGTCCGTAAGCTTCAACACCACCATAGAGGTGCTGCAGGAGATCATCAATCATCTGCGGGTCAATGACAAGCGGGAGCATGAAATCACCCAGGAATTCATTGACAAGATGCAGACGAAGACGCCTTCGCATGAACAGCGGGTTTCCAACCTGTCCGGCGGAAACCAGCAGAAGGTCATGATCGGGCGCTGGCTGGCCACGAAGCCGAAGGTGCTGATCCTGGATGAGCCGACCCGCGGCGTGGACGTGGGCGCCAAGGCGGAAATCTACGAGATCATGAACGAACTGACCAAACAGGGCGTAGCCATTATCATGGTTTCTTCGGAACTGCCGGAGATCATCAATATGGCAGACCGCGTCTATGTGATGTATGACGGCCGGATTACCGGCTGCATCGATTATGAAAACGTCAGCCAGGAAGCGATCATGCAGCTCGCGACCCTGGAGACAGCAGGAGGGGCCAAAGAATGAAAAGCATCAAAAAGTATCTGAGGGATAACCTGGGAATCATCCTGGCCCTGGTCGCCATGATCCTGTTCCTGTATGTATATCCGAAGACCCATAACACATTCCTGACCACCAACAATATCTTCAACGTGCTGCGGCAGAGCGCCACCAACCTGATGCTGGCCTGCGGCATGACGATGGTCATTATCCTGGGCGGCATTGACCTGTCGGTCGGCTCCATCATCGCCATGTCCGGCGTGCTGGGCGCGGCGGCGGTGGTCTGGCACGGCCTGCCGGAAATCGTAGGCATCCTGATTGCCATCCTGTCCGGCCTGCTGTTCGGCCTGCTCAACGGTACGATTATCGCCAAGACGAAGATCCCGCCCTTTATTGTGACCCTGGCTTCCATGAACATCGCAAAGGGCATCGCGTACGTCTACTCGGGCGGCAAGCCGATCCGCTGCATGACTGACGCGTGGAAGTTCCTGGGCGCGGGCAATGTGGCCGGCATTCCGACACCCGTCATTACCATGTTTATCGTGTTTGTCGTTGCGGTGCTGTTCCTGAACCGGTCCAGGATCGGACGGCATATTTACGCAGTGGGCGGCAATGACACGGCGGCAAAGTTCTCCGCCATCAACACGGCAAAGGTTAAGCTGATCGTTTACTCCTTCAGCGGCCTGATGGCCGGCCTGGCGGGCATTACCATCGCTTCCCGGCTGTATTCCGGTACCTGCACCTCCGGCGACGGCGCGGAGATGGACGCTATCGCGGCTGTGGTTGTCGGCGGTACCTCCATGTCCGGCGGATCGGGCAAACTGGGCGGAACGCTGATCGGCGTGCTGATCATCGGCATCCTGAACAACGGCCTGAACCTGATGGGCGTCAATTCCGACTGGCAGTACATTATCAAGGGCGCCGTTATCCTGTCGGCTGTGTACATGGACTTCCTGCGCAACCGCAAGAAGGCATCCTGAGAAAACGGAATACCAGACAGAAGCCGCCGTGTACAGCAGGCGGCTTTTGCCGTTTCCGGCGGATAACGGATACGCTGCATAAAAGGGAAGCGCTTCCAGTGAAAGGATGTGGACCGGATGAAACGCTCTGAGATCAATACCTGTATCCGGGAGTTTGAAGCTGTACTGAAAAAACACAGTTTTTTCCTTCCGCCTTTTTTGTCGTTTACCCCGGAGGAATGGCTGACCAAAGGCAGTGAATATGATGAAATCCGGGATAACGCCCTTGGATGGGATCTGACGGATTTCGGCAGCGGGGATTTTTACTCATGCGGCCTTTACCTGATTACGCTCCGAAACGGGAACGTGCATCAGGATCGGTATCTGAAACCGTATGCGGAGAAGATTATGATGCTGCGGGGCGGACAGACCTGCCCCTGTCATTTCCACTGGCACAAGATGGAGGATATCATCAACCGGGGCGGCGGAAATGTGGTTTTCCGGCTGTGGAATGCCGGCCCGGATGAACTTCCAGACAGAGAAACACCGGTAACCGTGCACCGGGACGGCAGAATCTACACTGTTCCTGCCGGAGCTGAAGTTGTGATCACACCGGGAGAAAGCCTGACCCTGCATCCGGGGTGCTATCATGCATTTACTGTCAGGGAAGGGGAACCCTATGCCCTGATCGGAGAGGTTTCCATGTGCAATGACGACGAGGCGGACAATCGCTTTGAAAAACCTGTGGGGCGTTTTCCGGCCATTGAGGAGGATGAACTGCCCTACCGCCTGCTGTGCAATGAATATCCGCAGCCGCGGTAACAGGAAACGGGGGAAGACATGAAAAAGATCATTTCTGCAGGTCATATCTGTCTGGATATTACCCCGGTTTTTCCGGCGGGAATGCAGTATGACAGCCTGTCCGGCCTGCTGGTTCCCGGAAAGCTGATCCAGATGGAAGCGGCGGACGTGCATACCGGCGGCAGCGTGGCCAACACGGGCCTGGCGCTGAAGCTGCTGGGATGCGATGTGACGCTGATGGGCAAGGTGGGCGACGATTCCTTCGGGATGATGATCCGGAATATCCTGGCCGGATACGGAGCCGGAGGTCTGCTGGTTGATCCGGACAGCTCCACTTCCTATTCCGTTGTGCTGGCTGTTCCGGGACAGGACCGGGTTTTCCTGCACAGCCCCGGAGCGAACGATACCTTTTCCGGAAAGGATATTCCGGATGACGCGCTGGAGGATGCCGCCCTGTTCCATTTCGGGTATCCGCCCCTGATGAGGCGGACCTGGGAAAACGACGGAGAGGAGCTGACAGCCCTGTTCCGGCGGATCAAAGCACGGGGGATTGCCACCAGCCTGGACCTGGCGGCTGTGGATCCCCGGTCACCGGCCGGAGGGGCGGACTGGCAGAGGATTCTGGCCCGCGTGCTGCCCTATGTCGATTTCTTTGTGCCGAGCTTTGAGGAACTTTGCTGGATGCTGGACCGGGAACGGTATGAACGCCTGGCTGCCGGAAACGGGGATATGACGGAAGGACTGGAAATGGAAAAGGAAGCCCTGCCCCTGGCGGAGAAGGCGCTTGCCATGGGTTGCCGGGCGGCAATGATCAAATGCGGCACCAGCGGCATGCTGCTGCGCACGGTCGGCCGGGCGGACATGGAAAAGGTCGGGCCGCGGCTAGGACTGGATACGGAGGAATGGAGCGGCAGGACGGTACTGCAGCCCTGCTTCAGGGCGGATATTGTCCGGAGCGGCGCCGGCGCGGGGGATACCAGCATTGCCGCTTTCCTGGCGGCGGTCCTCAGCGGGCGGAAACCGGAGGAATGCGTTGCGCTGGCCTGCGCGGAAGGCGCCTGTTGCGTAACAACCTATGACGCGCTCAGCGGACTAAAGCCGCTGGACGAACTGGAAGAAAGAATCCGCAAAGGATGGTAAGGAGGAAACCCGGATGCTTGTGAATATGAATGATGTACTGCTGCCGGCCAAAGAAGGGAAGTATGCCGTGGGCTTTTTCAATGCGGTGAACGTGGAAATGGCACGGGCTATCATCGAAACGGCGGAGGAACTGCGGGCGCCGGTAATGGTCGGCACGGCTGAAATTCTGCTGCCGGCCATGTCCCTGGAACGGGTGGCGGAATACCTGATCCCGATGGCACGGAAAGCCTCGGTGCCGGTCTGCGTCCATTATGACCACGGCCTGACCTTTGAAAAGTGCATGGAGGCGATGGAACTCGGCTTCACCTCCGTGATGTACGACTGTTCCACAGCAGACTATGAAACGAATTCTGTAAAGGTCGGGGAGATGGTCCGGATCTGTCATGCCAAAGGGATTACGGTGGAAGGCGAACTCGGTCATGTGGGGGATAACGAAGGGGCAGGGAAGCTGGAAAAGCCGGAGGATTATTTCACTGATCCGGATACCGCCGCGGATTTTGTCTGCCGCACCGGAATTGATTCTCTGGCTGTGGCGGTAGGCAACGCCCACGGGGATTACAAGTTCCCGCCGAAACTGGATTTTGACCGGATTGAGACCATTGCCCGGAGCACCGGGCTGCCCCTGGTGCTTCACGGCGGCAGCGGCCTGTCCGATTCGGATTTCCGCACGGCGGTGCAGAAAGGAATCTGCAAGGTGAATATCTTTACGGATATTGACAAGGCGGGAAAAGCCGGCATTGAGGAAGGCCTGGCAGCGGGAGCTTCCTCCATGATGGGCCTGATCCCGTATGAGATAGAGGCCATGAAGAAGGTTGTCAGGAACAAGATGGAACTGTTCGGCTCCGTGGGGCGTTTTGCCTGATGACCTGTACCCGTTCCCCGGAATAAAGAAACAGCCTGCGAATTCAATCACAGGCTGTTTTGCGCTGTTTGTTATTCCGTCACACGGAAGGTGACGCTTTCCTCCGGCAGGTTTCTTGCCGAAACCGTCAGGGTTATTTCGCCGCTTTCATAACCGGAACGGAGTATCGCCAGGGCCCGTCCGCGCCAGCTTACGGTCATATTATCCGTATAGTCTTCCGCCGTAATGGGATTGCCGGTTCCGAATCCGGCCAGCCAGCCCTGTCCGGCCACTTCCGCGGAAAGGCTGAGCTCTGCATCCGGGACAACGCGTCCCTCCTGATCCAGAAGCTCAATCTCCACACAGACCAGATCGTGACCGTCCGGACGCACCGCCTTTTTATCTGCACGCAGGCGGATCCGGGCCGGTTTTCCGGTTGTTTCCAGTACGGCGCGGCTGACCTCTTCGCCGCCGGTATAGCTGACGGCTTCCAGTCTGCCCGGCTGATACGCTGTCTCAAAACCGACGCTTCGGGGCATCGTTCCGTCCTGCGGGACAGCCTTCCGGCCGACGGACTGTCCGTTCAGGAACAGCTCCACTTCCTCCGCGGCGGAAAAGACGGAGATTTCCACGGGTTTCCCCTCGGAACCCGCATAGTTCCAGCTGGAGAACAGCACCGGGAAGCCCCAGGGCGTGATCAGTTCATCCTTGCCGAAGTCTTCCGGCTTCCGGGAATACAGGAAGGTTTCCGGACTGCCCCATACCACGCTGCGATAGGCGCCCTGGGGCAGCATGAGACCGGTGATGTCGAAATCCGCGTCATTGGCTGTCCGCCAGGGGAAGGGAGAAGCGTCCGGGGGCATCAGGGACCAGCATCCCTCTTTCATCTTCGGATCATCGGCAGGCAGACGGACTGCTTTACCGATACCCGCCTCGCCCAGGTAGTCCCAGGCGGTCCAGGTGAATTCGCCGATGACATAGGGCAGTTTCTCCACCAGGGGCCAGTGGAAGCCGATTTCCTTCGGGAAGTTTTCGGATCCGAGGATGACCCTCTCCGGGAACAGCTCATGATCCTGCTCGTACAGGCCTTCCATGTAGTTGTATCCCACAACGTCGAGATTGCTCGCAAAGGGCTCGGTCACTTCTTCCCACAGAAGTTTCCGTTCATCTCCGGCGTTCTGGGCCTGGTTCTGGCCTTCCGCCAGTTTGTCATCCAGTCCGCTCCACAGGGAACAGATTCCGTTGCTGATCAGCCGGGTGCCGTCCAGCCGGCGGATGGCTTCCGCCAGGCGGGCTGCCACCAGGTATCCGCTGTTGAGTCCGCCACGCTCCGGAATTTCATTGCCGGTGGACCAGAGAATGACGCTGGGGTGGGACCGGTCGCGCCGGACGAAGGCTGTCAGATCCTTCTCCCAGCAGTCCGCAAAGAACTGGCTGTAGTCGCCGCCGCGCTTCGCAATTCCCCAGGCGTCAAACGCTTCGTCAAACACATACATACCCAGCCGGTCGCAGGCTTCAATCAGCGCGGCGGAGGGCGGGTTATGGGCGGTACGGATGGCGTTGAAGCCCACTTCCTTCAGCTTCCGGACCTTCCGTGCTTCCGCTTCGTAGAGGGAAACTGAACCCAGGAGGCCGTTGTCATGATGCACGCAGCCGCCCTTGAGCTTTACTGCTTTTCCGTTGATCCGCAGCCCCCGGCGGACATCCGCGGTGATCGTCCGGATGCCAAAGAGAACGCTGCCCCCGTCAACGGAGGGATCCGGATTCTTTTCCAGATGCGTCCGGAAGATTCCCAGGTCCCGGACCTGCACTGTGACGCGGTACAGATTGGGATTTTCCGCGTCCCAGAGCTGCGGATTTTCCACCGTGAAGCGGATCCGGGCGGTCTCCGCTGTTCCGGCGTTGACCTGGATTACCTGCTTCGCCCCGGCAACTCGCTTTCCTGAAGTCTCTTCCAGCAGGACTGCTTCCGCTTCTGCCAGCCGGTTTTCGCCTGCGGCGTTCACAATGTCCGCCTGAACCTCCAGGAAGGCCAGACCGTCCGTTATCTCGCGGGTGAAGGCATAGATTCCGTCGGGAGCCAGGTGCAGCTTCGGCCCGTGGAGCAGTTTCACACCGCGGTACAGTCCGGAACCGGTGTACCAGCGGGAATTGGGCTGCATGCTGGCGTTCATGTTGACGGTGATCCGGTTTTCCGTGCCGTATTCCACCAGACCGGTCAGATCCACGTAAAACGGCGCGTAACCGTAGTGCTGCAGGGCGGCCTTGCAGCCGTTGACTTCCACAGAGGCATTCAGCATCGCCCCGTCAATCTGCAGGCCGACGCAGCCGTTTTCCCACTCCCGGGGAATGGAAACGTACTTGGTATAATTGCTCAGTCCGCCGGTGAAATAACCCATATCAGACCGGGCGGGAGCATCCGGCGTCACCGGCGTGCCGATCATGCCGTCATGGGGCAGGTTCACTGTTTTTCCCGGATCTGATTTCAGCTGACTGATTGAGTCCAACAGCCCCTTCCGGAATGTCCATTCACGATCCAGACAAATACTGTTCATTTTCTATCCTCCGATTCCTGTTTATATATGTCCAGGAAACATATATCCTTCTGTATTTGCTGACATTGTAACAGAAAAGAATGTGAATGAAAATCCGGATTTATTTTATACCTGACGTCTCGGATACCTGTAATGACAGGTAAGTGGAGATTGACAAAAGCACTCCGGAAGCTTATACTTTTCAAGGTCTTGCACCCGTAGCTCAGTAGGCAAACGAAGTGAACGTCAGCACAGTGTGCTGTCCGCTGAAGGCGGAAGTGAACTGAGTTTGTTAGCGCGAAACGAGCTGAGAGCGCGCTCCAAGCACGAACAGCGACGATTGAGCGAACGGGCGAGCGGCAGAATAGAATATGCACCCGTAGCTCAGTAGGATAGAGCGGCCGCCTCCTAATAAGAAGTCGGACTGCCGCCTGAATTGAGCGATCAAGTGCCCCAAATCCCCCGGAATCTGTTCGATTTTCCCTCCCAGAGCTACCGCCAAACAGCTAACGCGGGGCGGACGATAGAGGGCATGTGAAAGTCGAACACGCCGCCCGCAGTTAGCCAGCTAACGCGGAAAGCCCGGATTACTCCCTTCGGTCTAAACTGTACCCAGTAAATCGGACAGTTGGAGTTTTAAAAAATCCGACTGACCGACAGGCGATCACCCTGAAATTCGGACAGCGCATTCAAGCGGGTATCCATTGAATCGGA